>QBLS01000002.1 GCA_003249015.1 Pseudanabaena sp.
TGCAAAACTGATCCCAGATTGATGCGCTTTCGCGTCTCTGTACTGCTGTGGTCATTGGTTTATGATTGCTGTTTGGATGTATTTATAATTAGCTTTCGCTATGCATTTAATATATCTTTACATATGCTACTGTGTAAACCTTTTCTCTCATTTATATGCCTTTAGGTTGATCGCCATGTCTGGATACCCGTACTCACAATCTGACTCAGCACAGCACGATCGCTATATGCAGCAATGCATTGAATTAGCTAAGCTTGCGAGGGGGCAAACCGCACCAAATCCGATGGTAGGGAGTGTAATTGTCAAAAATGGGCAAGTAATCGGTAAGGGATTTCACCCCAAGGCGGGTCAGCCCCATGCGGAAGTATTCGCGATTCGTGAGGCTTTACAAACGGGTGAAGATTTGAGCAATGCTACTTTATATGTGAATTTAGAGCCTTGTAATCATCATGGGCGCACGCCGCCCTGCTCAGAGGCAATTATTCAGGCGGGTATTGGGAATGTGGTAGTTGGGGCGATTGATAACGATCCGCGAGTGGCGGGTACTGGGTGCGATCGCCTAATCAGTGCAGGAATTAACGTCACAACTGGTATTTTGGAACAGCAATGTTTAGAACTCAATGAGGCTTTTTTTCATAGGGTCAAAACAGGCTTACCCTTGGGCATTTTTAAATACGCAATGACCCTTGATGGCAAAATTGCTACAGCCACAGGGCATAGCTACTGGATTACGAGTCCCGACTCTCGCAAGTTAGTGCATGATCTGCGCGTGGAATGCGATGCAATTATTACAGGCGGCAATACAGTCCGTTTGGATAATCCTTCGCTTAATACTCACGGATTAAGTGAGCATTGCCCTTTGCGCGTTGTGGTTACGCGCAGTTGCCATCTACCTGATCAAGCGAATCTATGGAAAATTTCTGATACTGAGAAGACTTTAGTAATTACTCTGCCTGATGTGAATTTGGAGCTTAAGCAAAAATTGCGCGATCGCCAAGTGGAAATTCTGGAATTAGAAGATATTTCGCCTTTGGCGGTAATGCGAGAATTAGGTGGGCGTGGCTGTAATCAGGTGCTGTGGGAATGTGGCGGCAGATTGGCGGCAGCCGCTATTAAAGAAAAAATGGTGCAGAAGGTTTATGCGTTTATTGCACCTAAAATTATTGGCGGCTTTACTGCGCCTAGTCCCATTGATGATTTGGGTTTAGGTTTAATGACTGAGGCTATCAATTTGAAGATGTCGAAGGTTAGTCAGGTGGGAGCGGATTTATTAGTAGTCGGTTACATTCAAAATTAAAATCAAAAAATGGGTATCACAGCTCAGCCGTGATACCCATTTTTTTAGTAGAAGACTAATTTTTAAGAGCAAAAATTCTATTAATTACATCTTCAACGACGCGATCGGGGGTGGATGCACCTGAGGTTACGCCGACTTTAATTTTGCCTGAAGGTAGCCAATTCGAGGACTGCGTGATCGCCTTTCCCAATGGCTTGTGTTCAATTACTTCAGCGGATAAAATGCGATGCACATCGTCAATGTGATAGGAGGACAGATTACGCTCGATCGCTATTTCTTGCAGATGCGTTGTATTTGAAGAGTTGTAGCCACCAATTACGATCATCAAATCAAGTTCTTCTTCAACAATCTCAAACATGGCATCTTGACGCTCTTGAGTAGCATCGCAAATAGTATTGAAGGCGAGAAAATGTTGATTGAGATTTTCTACACCATACTTCTGCATCATAGTTTTCTCAAACAACTTGCCGATCGCTTCGGTTTCTCCCTTGAGCATGGTGGTTTGGTTCGCGACTCCGATGCGCTCCAAGTCCAAATCGGGATCAAAATCTGGAGAGGTGGCTTTGCTGAATTTACCTAAGAATTCTTGGCGACTGCCACCATTTAAGATGTAATTGGCGACATACTCAGCTTCTTGGATATTCAAAACGACTAGATATCTCTTGGCATAGGAACTCGTGGCGATCGTTTCTTCGTGGTTGTACTTCCCATGCACAATGGAAGTAAAATCTGCTTTTTTATGTTTCTCAACGCGATTCCACACCTTTGAGACCCAAGGACAGGTGGTATCGACAATTTTGCTGCCAAGGCTATCCAACAACTGAGTTTCCTGAACACTTGCACCAAAGGCAGGCAAAATCACTACATCACCTTGGGCAACTCCTGAGAAATCTTTTGTACCACTGCTGTCAACGGGGATAAACTGCACCTCCATTTCTTTAAGTTTGGCATTGACTGAAGGATTATGAATAATTTCATTTGTAATCCAAATGCGCTCCTTGGGAAATTGAGTGCGGGTTTCGTATGCCATTGCCACGGCTCTCTCTACGCCCCAGCAAAAGCCAAAGGACTTAGCCAAATAGATGGTGACATCGCCTTCTGAATATACATAGTTATGATCACGAATGGTTTGGATGAGGTTGCTGTGATATTGCGATCGCATGGTAGATTCAGCCTCTTCCCCATGACCAAATCCTTGGCGAAAATAATTCGGGGATTTGTGCAATGCTCTCCGCATGGCTTGCGTATCGAGCGTATTGTCCATGATGATGTATCGTCCTATTTAATCTTGCTGAAATGATTATATAGTGGTCGCTAGTACTAAAAAACAGAAAGCTGTGCCGCCCGCAAAGTGGGCGGCACAGCTTTCTGTTTTTTTAGCTTAGCTAGCGCAATCAAATAGCTTGTTTAGTTGTTCTTTTTCTACAGAGTTCTGAATATCGGCGGCGATCTCTTTGGCGCGATCACGGAGATCAATTGCCCAGTAAGTGCTGCTGATATCAGAGAAAGCTCTTGAGCGAATATTTGGATCGGGGGCAGTTTTGGCAAGCTCAAGACTGGTTTCTAAGATTGGCGCGACTTTATCAGTAAACCCAAACTCACCATAAGCACTAGCGATGTTATTCAATGCAAATAGGCGATCAGCTGGTTGCGGTAAATTTTCGGCTACTTCTAAAGCTCGATCAAAAGTTTTACTAGCCAAATCCGTTGATTTGATCATGTGATATTGTCTACCAATCTCAAGGATGAGCGTGAAAGAATCTATAGAAGGGGCAATGCGTGCTAGTCCATTCAAACTCTGCTCAAATAATTTACTTGCTTCTTCAGTCTTTTGATCCTTTGCATAGGCGATCGCCACATTTGCCGTGCCAACACTTTTTTCTAAGGATTGTTCATTAAGGTTAGACAGTACTTCTAAAGCTCGGTCGTATTGTTTGGAAGCGATGTATTGACTTGCTACTAAAAACAGCGATCGGGTCTTCAGCAATTCAGCATTAGCGATTTCAAACTGTTCTTGAGCCTTAAGCTCTTCACTAACGTCTGGTTTAGGCTCTGCTGCTTTAGTATTTTCTACAGAAGTCTGTTTAAGAGCTTTTTTCCCGATTAGGATTGGCGCTGCTTTCGGCGCAGGCTTTTTGGCAGTTTCTGCGGCTTGCTTGGCTTGGCTAATTGCGTTGTCACGAATGGCATCAAATTCTTGGAATACTGCATCCAATGATGCAACGGCTTTGGCATGGTTGCTAGCAAGGGCATAACTACCCGCAATCTCAACTCTGGCTCTGGTCTTGGCATTACGATCTTCGATCATCGGTAGTAAATCTGTCGCTGCCGAGATCGCTGCTTCTGAAGCAAAGTCTTCGTTTAGATCGGTGTAAGCATTGGCGATCGCTGAAAAAGCACGCGATCGCACATATGGCTCAATAATTTCTGGTGTTTCTTTAGCTGCTTCTAACAACAGGTCTCTTGCTTTATCTTTTTCCTTGATCTCGTTATAGGCTTGGGCGATTTTGATATTGGCGAACACCTTATCCACTGGTTCAGATAGTTCTTTGGTTAGACTTACTGCCAACTCGAGAGATTCCTTAGCAAGTTGGGGTGCATCTGCTTTACCAAATCGGCTAGCGGTATCAAGGAGGGCAAAAGCTTTTACCGAGGGTGCAGTAATTTCTTTAGCGGCAGCTAGGCTTTTTTCTAAAATTTGCTTAGCATTCTCTAACTTCTTAAATTCCAAGTATTTGCCAGCAATTTCGGTGTAAGCAGCCACCTTTGCCTCGGCGGACTTACTGGTATCTGCGAGAGAGACAAAGCACTGGAGGGGAATTCCTTGAAACTTGGGATCATCGCTACTTGACAGGCTAGCTGCGGCAACTGCACTAGTTGCGGTTAGATTGACTAAAAGGGCTAGACATCCTGCCAATAGTCGCATCCATAGTTTTCGCATAATTGATTTTGTCCTTGTAAGGATTGTTTCTTGAAATATCCCTTGGATTTTACCCAATTGCTGAGCAAATACAGCGCTTTGCGCTCAAACCCAAAGCAAGAAAATTTTTGATCATCGGCGCTTCGCGCCAATGATCAAAAATTTTCTTGCTTTGGGGAAACTGTTGTAAAACTCAAGCCTTTATACGAACTCACAAAAATGTGACTACACTTTCGTGAGTTGCAAGTTAAACCAAGTAATACTAAGCAAAGAAATGGCTTAGCCATTTCTTTGCTTAGTATTACTTGGGGATTAGCACAAAATACTAGAGATTATTTTTGTAATTGAGCCAACCTAGCTCGGAGAATATCTTGCTGTTTTAAAGACTCTTCTAGCTCTGCCCTTGCGGTTGCTACCAACTCAGGGGGAGCTTTTTTGATATAGCCTTCGTTGTTTAAGCGTGCTTGGCTAGAGGCGATCGCACCTTCAAGTTTCTTGAGTGTGCGTTCTAATTTGGCAACTAATTGAGCAATATCTACTACGCCGACCAGAGAAACGATTACCTGCACCGTGCCGATTACACCAGCGATCGCTTCTTCTGTTGCCGATTCATCCACCCTGTTTACAATTTGCAATGCCTCTACCCTTGCCAAATCTAGGATGTAGCTTTGTCCTGCTTCTAGAAGAGTGAGTTCGCGATCGCGATCAGATTGCAAAATCGCCTTGACTTTGACGCTGGGTTTGATTTCCGCTTCAGCGCGAAGATTGCGAATCGTGCGAATTGTACCCAAGATCAATTGGAACTGTTCCTCTAGCTCTTCGTTAATATACGTGGTATCAACTTCTGGATAGGGCTGAATCGCTAGGACAGGACGACTCGCCGATGGCTCGCTAGTGCCGTAGGTGAGCAGTTGCCAAATTTCCTCGGTAACATGGGGCATAAATGGATGTAATAGCCGTAAAACCCCATCTAGGACAAAGGTAAGCGTCTGCTGCACGGTGGCGCGGGAAATCACCTCAGCATCCTCCTGCAATCGTGACTTGACTAACTCAATGTACCAATCACAAAAATCACCCCAGAAAAATTCATAAATGCTTTTGGTTGCTTCACCCATGCTGTAAGCATCTAGCTGCTCACGCACTTGTAAAACCGTGCGCTGATATCGAGACAAAATCCAGCGATCGGCAAGTTCCAAGTTGTCAGGCTGAATCGTAGCGGAACCATGATCAGCATCAAGATTGATCATCACAAATCGCGAGGCATTCCAGAGCTTGTTCGCAAAGTTTCTGGCAGTCTCAACTGTCGATGATTCGTCAGTTTTACGGTTGTAATCAAGACGAATATCTTGACCCGCACCCGTGACTTCCCTTACAAGGGAATATCGCAAAGCATCGGTTCCATACTTATTAATCAGAACTAACGGATCGATACCGTTATTCTTGGATTTTGACATTTTCTGATTATTCTCATCGCGCACTAGCCCATGAATATAGACCGTGTGAAAAGGCATCTTACCTGTGAAGTAACCTGCCATCATCGTCATTCGCGCTACCCAAAAGAAAATAATGTCAAAACCTGTAACCAGAACACTAGTGGGATAAAAAGTCTCAAAATCCTCTGTTTGCTCTGGCCAGCCCAAAGTTGAGAAGGGCCATAACCCCGATGAGAACCATGTGTCAAGGACATCAGGATCTCGCTCTAGGATCACATCCTCACCAAATTTTGCCTTTGCTTGAGCATAGGCTTCTACCTCGTTACGAGCTACAAAAATAGTGCCATCGCTTGCATACCAAGCAGGGATTTGATGTCCCCACCATAGCTGTCGAGAGATGCACCAATCTTTTAGACGAATCAACCAATCGCGATAAACTTTACCCCAGCGATCGGGAACAAAAGCGGGCGAATTTTGTTTGTCAAATTGCTCTAATGCAAAGTCAGATAAGGGCTTAATATTGACAAACCACTGAATTGAAAGTAATGGCTCAACAGGCACTTTGCCACGCTCTGAGTAGGGAACACTGTGGGTATAGTCTTCGATTTTTTCGACTAGACCCAACTCTTCAAGCTTGGCAACAATATTCTTTCGAGCTACAAATCGATCTTGCCCTTGAAACTCGCCACCATTCTCATTGATTGAGCCATCTTTATTGAGAATATTGATCAATGGAAGCTGATGCCGCTTACCCATTTCAAAGTCGTTGGGATCATGGGCAGGAGTGATTTTGACACAGCCACTGCCAAATTTTTGATCCACATAGGAGTCAGCAATAATGGGAATCTCTCGATTCATCAAAGGCAGCAAAATAGTTTTACCGATTAAATTGCGGTAGCGATCGTCTTCAGGATTAACTGCCACAGCCGTATCACCGAGCATCGTTTCAGGGCGCGTAGTGGCTACAACTAAATGCCCAGAGCCATCAGTCAAGGGATAGCGCAAATGCCAAAGATGTCCATTCACCTCTTTGCTGTCAACTTCTAGATCAGATACGGCTGATTGGGAGGCAGGACACCAGTTGACCAGATACTCACCACGATAAATTAAGCCAGCCTCATAGAGTTTGACAAAAGCTTCAGTTACTGAGTTGGACAGCCCTTCATCCATCGTGAAGCGTTCGCGTGTCCAATCAGCCGAAACGCCTAATCGCCGCAACTGAGAAACAATCGTACCGCCCGATTCGGCTTTCCATTGCCATGCTCTTTCTAGAAATTTCTCGCGCCCAATTTCTTGATTGGTTTTACCTTCAGCTTTAATTTGCTTGTCAAGAATAGTCTGAACGGCAATGCTGGCATGATCTGTGCCAGGTAGCCAGAGCGTGTTACAACCTCGCATCCGATGGTAGCGAATCAGGATGTCAATGAGAACTTCTTGAAAGGCGTGTCCCATGTGCAAACTACCCGTTACATTGGGCGGTGGAATCATGATGCAGTATGGTTCCTTATCGCTTTTACTCTCTGCTACAAATACGCCACTTTCCTCCCAATACTTTTGCCATTTGGCTTCAGACTCAAGTGGATCGTATTGTTTTGGAAGTTCGGTCGTACTCATGTTTGGTTTGGTTTCTATTCAGCAGCTAGTATATCTTACAGCGCTTTGCGCTCAAACCCAAACTAAGAAAGATTTTGAGAGCGTTGTAAAGTAACGCTCTCAAAATCTTTCTTAGTTTGATCAACAATTGCTCTATAGCAGCAAATATTTAATTAGATCAACTTAAAAGACGAGTGGCGGTGACTGTCTGTTGGTTTTAATTTGTCCAAAAAGCAAGTAGCGTTCAAATAGCAAAGATGTAGAAAATAAGCTAAACTCTGAAAAATAAAAGTTTGAAAGCTTCTTGGAAAAAACTAATGAAGCTGCGGTAGATATCCTAGTATTTGTTGGAGTAATCGCCTTGGAAGTCGCTCAACTGTTAGAACTTTACAGACAGGGTCAACGTAATTTTTCTAATGTGGATCTCAGTGATGCGCTGCTGCGTAACACATCTCTTATTGGAATAGATCTACGTGGCGCTACTTTGAATAAAGTTGATTTGAGTAGTGCTAATTTAATTGACGCTAACTTGACAGGTGCTAACTTGATCGAGACAAATCTAAGAGGAGCGATATTAAGAGGCACAAATTTTTCTGATGCAGATTTAAGTTGGTCTAATTTAACTTGGTCTAATTCATCAAATAGTAAATTTATTCGTGCTAATCTCAGTCTCACCAATTTTAGCGGTGCAAATTTAATCGAAGCTGATTTTACGGGCGCACTTATGAAGGGTTCTAATTTGCGCGGTACTAACTTGAGAGGTGCGGTATTTAAGAATTTGCAAAGCTGTGTAGATGGAGAATTCTCTGGCGTTCGGAATTTAGACGAGCGAACTCGCCTGTATCTCTGCGCGATCGCTAGCGGTACACACCCCTTCACCAAAAATGATAGTCGCCAAACTCTAGGTTGCCCCATTTAATAGACATAGGCAGCGCTTCATACTGCCCATGTCTATTAAATATGATAAATATGAGCATTTTTATGGTGTCTCGGTAAGCTGAAGTAAGTATGGGAAAGAGGTGCTTTCTTCGTAAGAGCCAACCCATACTTCGTAGGTTCCCTCTAGCCAGTCACCGCCAATCTCTGGATTGCGATCGCTGACATCATCACTGCACCAACTTCCCCCTGGTCCGCGTACCAGCATAACTGTATCGCCAGAACTCTTTACCTGTAACTTGAGATAGCGAAATGGCTTAGTTAAGGTGATTTTATGATCGGGTTCTGAGTCAATGAAACCGATACATTCTCCAGTCTCAGTAACTTTGCGCCCCGATTTCTTTTGGGTTTCCACAATCCCGCCACTGATACCGCGTAGTTCGATTACTTTTGGGGTGAATCTCGGCGCGATCGCAATATCCTCAAACATTTTTACAAAAGACTCTTTTTTGCTCAAAGGCATTCTGGGACTTTCTGGGCGCGTAATCTCAACTGAGGTCGTTGTGTTTGGCTTGGGCTGCGATCGCATAGGTTTTACCGCAACTAACATCGCGGTGTTCATAGCTGCAAGGATTAATAGCGATTGCGCTGCAAATTTTCTCATGACACAAATATATTGGCTTTAAGGCATAGATTTTAGCTTGCTTCGCTACTAGAATTCAAATCTTCTAATAGCTTCTCTATGATCTCTATAAGCTCTGCCACTGTATTGGGTGTTAGTTGAGTAGTCTTAAACCCATGGGCAATAGTATTGCGGGATGAAAGAGCATTCAACAAGAATTGATAATCAGACCGCGAGATTATCCCTTCAGATGTTAAGTATTTCACTAAATAAAGTGGATCGAATTTTTTTAAACTTAGCTCCTCTTTTTCTGCAATTAATCTCAGAGTAGCCTCAACTAATGACCAAGAGTATAGGATTGCTGACTCTAGATTATAATTTGCGATTTGTTTCGCTATTTGTAGACGTAATTCTATTTCCTGCTTTTGTAGAGAACCTTCGGATTTAGATGGGTATGGTGTAGACTCATCTGAACTAGTCATTACCAGATCTAACCGCCAACCTTGATGTTGCTCTATTGCTTTAGCTATACTACTCAAATATTGACTTGGTAAAAAGGTCAGTGAAGTATGTGACTTGACTTCAACCACTACTGCTTCGTCACCTCGTTGAACAATCATGTCGGGACGGTAGTTTTTCAGAAAGTTAGGCAAATCCTCAGAATTAGGATGCAAAGTAACCGTATAACCTTGATTACGATACTCCTCAGCAAGTTTCAGTAACCTCTCTCTCTCTAGAGTCATCGTTTGAGTTGTTGTCATGTCAGAACCTCTTGATCGGGAGCCTCAGTTACTACAATATATAAAAATTCATTTCTACGAGCAAAGCCTTCTTCCAGAATTGTCGTTAAACTTTTTCTTGAAAGTTACCTAATAAATATCTTTTCCTAACCAAAACATCAGTAATTTGATTGTCATCAATATAAGCTAGACCAATTATGGCATCTTGAATTGGCTTAACAATGTTATCTACGTCCATTTCAATAGAATCGTAGAAATAAGTGAGCTGTAGCATGACTGCCCCAGTGGCTATTTTTTGCCCTGATATCCAGTATTTTTCAGCTTCTCTTCTTACTTCTAATTTCCATTCTCTCAATCTTTCCCGCCTACGAGTCTGTTGAGATACTGGTGGTCCATCCACTATGAACTCAAACTTCATTAATTAAACGTTAAAAATTTTAATATACCTAAGGAGAATGTATTTTCTCCACAAGAGGTAATCTGATGCAAAGCATCGGAACAATTACAATTAGTATACCAACCCTAAATAATTAATTCTTTACACTATTTAGGGTAAAGAATTAATTATTTAGGGTTGGTATACTATTGTATCGCGTTGTGAAAAGAGACACAGTAAATAAATACATGGCAGCAATTGGCATCATGACCGCACAGGTGCGTCCTGAACGTGAAATCGGACAAATCCATGTTTATGACGGAACTGGCAAAGGAAAATCACAGGCTGCTTTGGGAGTGGTGTTGCGATCGCTTGGTTTAGGAATGTCCGATACATCACCCTTTGGTACCAGAATTTTACTATTGCGTTTTCTCAAAGGGGCTGAGCGCGAGTATGCCGAAGATGCGGCGATCGCGGCTTTGCAACAGGGATTTCCCCATTTAATCGATCACGTGCGAACTGGTCGCGCTGAATTTTTCGATGCCGAACATATAACACCCTTTGATCGTCAAGAAGCCGAACGGGGGTGGGCGATCGCCAAAGGTGCGATGGCTTCAGGTCTATATTCTGTAGTGGTCTTAGATGAGATTAATCCCGTTCTTGATCTAGGCTTAATCCCCATAGATCGGGTGGTCAAAGATTTAAAAAATAAATTAGCGCATCTGGAAGTAATCTGTACAGGACGAGGCGCACCGCAATCATTGATTGATATTGCTGACTTACACTCAGAAATGCGATCGCATGATGAAGCCCATGCTGAAAGATACGATGTGACGGGAATTGAGATTTATACAGGTGCTGGTAAAGGTAAAAGTACTTCGGCGTTAGGGCGATCGCTCAAGGCGATTGGTACGGGTATTAGTCGCGATTTATCCCATCGAGTGTTGATTATGCAATGGCTTAAGGGTGGAGCAGGTTATACCGAAGATGCGGCGATCGCGGCTCTCAAACGCGGCTATCCCCATGTAATCGACCATCAGCGCTGTGGACGCGATGCGATCGTTTGGCGGGGACAACAGCAAGAAATGGACTGTATTGAAGCTCAACGTGGTTGGGAAATCGCCCAAGCTGCGATCGCTTCTGGACTTTATAAAACAATTATTCTTGATGAGCTAAACCCTACAGTAGATCTTGATCTGCTCCCAATTGAGCCTATTTGTGAAGCCTTACTAAAAAAATCTCGCGATACTGAAATAATCATCACAGGTCGATGCCTTAATCAGCCTGCCTATTTTGATCTTGCTTCTGTGCATTCAGAGATGGTTTGCCATAAGCATTATGCTGAAAAAGGCGTAGATCTAAAACGTGGTGTAGATTTCTAGAATCCAACAGAGGAGTGGCGGCGCGAAGCGCCGCCACTCCTACATTGCAATTTAACTCCGCTCATGCCAAAAACCAGAGAGACCATGAAAGCGCTGCAAAGCAGCGCTTTCATGGTCTCTCTAGGCTTAATCAGTAATCTGTTCTATTTACTTAGTTCAATTGTTCCAGCATCAGCTTCAGGGTCTTCCTCAGAATCCCCTGCTGGATTGAGATAATACTGATCATAATATCCATAATGATACTCACTGTCTGAAGAACCAATCATATTGATCAGCAATCCGGATACATTAGCTCTTGCTGAGGCTAGTACCTCTAAAGCTCTAGAAATTCCACTTCTAGTTGAACGATTAATTGCTGCTACCAGTATGAAAGTATCTACCTTAGAGGTTAAACATTGAGCATCGGTAATACCGATAACAGGAGGTGTATCAACTAAAACATAATCATATACTTGTCGCCATTCTTGAATCAACGCACTCATTTTGGTTGACTCAAGTAGCAGCATTGGATTCGGAGGAATCGATCCTGATGTTAGTACGTCTAGATTTCCCTTTTCATCACCAGATTGAATCAAATCTTGCCAAGGTGTTGGTGTGGCTAGGGCTGTCGATAATCCAACTTTATTGGGCAACTTAGAGAGCTTATGGACTGTTGGTTTTCGCATATCCGCGTCTACAAGCAATACCCGATAGCCAAGCGCCGCCAAAATTGTCGAAAGGTTATAGGTTAGGGTGCTTTTGCCTTCCGACGGTACAGATGAAGTGAAGGCAATTACCTTCATCATATTGTCTGTACCCAGATAGCGCAGGTTCAAAGCCAGAGAGCTAAGTGCTTCCTTAAAAGCATAGTAACTGCTACTAGGCAAAATACCTTGGCTAATCATCGCGCTCAAGGATGCAACTTCGGTCATGGGAATAGAAGCAAGTAGCGGAATATCAATGATTTCCTTAACTTCCTCAACCTCACGAATACGTTGATCTAAGCGATCTAAAGCTAGTGCTGACAATATCCCCAAGACTGCACCAACAAAAGCGCCAGTTATCAGACTTCTTTCGATATCTGGAGATGATGGTCTAGTGGGAATGAGGGGTGGTTCTAAGATTCTCCAAGATGAGATCTCCTGCGCTTCAGAGATCCTCAGTTCTTCCAATTTTTCGGTCAACTTGTTATAAGTTGATGTGTCAAGGGCTAACTGCCTTTGGATCTCCACATATCTTTGTTGGATTTGGGGAATACCCGAAAAAGCTCGGGAAACTTCAGACTGAGCAGAGCGAATACTTTCTAGCTGAGCTTCACTGACCGCCAATGTGGTTTGGGTTTCAAACAGTTGTGTTGCCAGACCTTGTTGGATTGGACTATTTGGTTCATTGGTAAAGTTGTTGCCAACACCAACGCCAACAACGGACTGAGCTCTTGTCTCTAGCAGCCGATAAAGCTCATCGCGCCGATCTTTGAGTGCTAAGACATTAGGATGATCTTCTCTAAATCTGGTGCGCTCTAGGAAGTAGTTAGTTTCTACTTCCTGAAATTGCCTGACTAGCGATTGATAAGGAACATCTTGCTGTAAGATTGCACTGCCGATCGCGGCATCAGGAGTCTTGCCAACTTGACGGCTTAAAATTTCAAACTGCTGTTGCAATTGGGCAATCCGAATTTGTAAATCTTGAGCTTGCTTTTCTAAAGCTTCTCGCATGGAATACACAGAGGCTGCATAAGTCTCAGGATCAACGATATTATAGGTTTTCCGAAACTGAGTAACGGCTAAGGCAGATTTGTCGAGCTGCTGTTTGACTTGAGGAAGCTTTTCTTGAATGAACTTGATCGCTGTACTAGACTTGGTTCGGCGATCGCTTAAACTATATTCCACATAAGTCTGTGAAAGGGCATTGAGTACTTCACGCGCCCGTTTAGGATCACTGTCTGTAAATATCAAACGCAAAATGAGAGCATCTCTTTCAGGACGAATCTCTAGCCCATTCATAATTGTGCCAGCATCGATTTCCTTGTAAGAGCTAGCCGTTGGAGACTGCCTCATCTTAGCTACAGCAATTTCAATTAGAGGTCGACTCCTGAGAATACCTATTTCTGTACCAAGGTTTATTGAAGACGCTCCTGGCAAACCTGGAACTTGAATGTCAGAAACAGCGATCGTCGAGTTATTAATTAATAAGGCTGCTCCTGCTTTGTACTGAGGTGTTCTGGTGAAAGTGTAGTAAGTAGTCCCAGCAAAGACAGAGGCAGATACCGCAACAATGACAATCCAACGCTTGCGTAGTACGCGAAAAAATTTGGCCAGCTTGAACGAATCATCAACATACCTGCCAACGTAATTAGCTTTAGGATATTCAGTCATTGTTGTATTTTTATCCAAGTGATTCCAAATTGATACACATCTAATCGCTAACTCTTATACCAAAATTATAAGAATATAGCAAACTAAGTATAGGTGCAGAGAACCTGAAATGTAGTTCAAATATAGACTATCAATTTTTCAAAGCATTTTTGTGAATTTGAGTAATCGAATTATCTCTAATGGTACTAAGTAGCTCAGCATAAATTAAAAACCAAAGGTTGTTCCGACTGCTTTGCGGGCGGAACAAGGTACTAATACAAATCAAACCTCGAATAGCGTAAAGCTGCTTCACCCTATTCGGGGTTTAGGTTAGTGCAAAGCGCTGTAACATTTTATTTAATCAGCAGTTATTGAATTGCATATCTATAAATATCGAGAGTTTTAGATTGAATGCCTGCAACAATTCCCACCATCTACTCAACGCTGTTCCTGACAGTCCTATTATTCTACGGATTATTTTCTTTTTTGCGTGGTTCAATTCGCGATCGCACTGTGGATGCATTATTCGCAATCAATAGTGAGACGACGGATGACCATCTGCTAAAGCAGGTTCGCAACCATTTTAATCAGCGGGCTTTTAGGGTTGTTGATATTGATCCTCAGAGAGATGTGGCAAATTTAATTGGGCAGGTGAAACCTAGTCTGTTTTTAGCAGTATTTTTAAGTGCTTTAGCTGCCATCGGTGTGATTTGTCTTGGGTTGGTGATAGGTATTTTGATTCCTGATTTAGGCAATCTCTGGCTATGGTTAACTGCTCTATCACCGATCGCGGGTGTATTCTATTGGCGCGGTACTCCTCGCGAGCGCAGAGTGAGTTTGCAATTATTGCCTGAGGCAAAGCTTAAAGTTCGCGCTCACAAGGACGAGATTGAAGAATTACAGCGATCGCTAAAATTAGAAAAAATAGATTAAAAAGCATCTAGTTTTTGATGACATAGCTTTTCCGTGCTATCAAAAATCTAAAATCCAAAAAGATTTTAAAAGCTTGCCAATGCCAAGCTTTTAAAATCTTTTTGGATTTCAAAAAGCTGTAATTTGTACATTAATTTTTTATAATAGATTTTAGAAATTTTGAAAATTTTTACTGGTAATTAATGTCTACTGTTTTATCAAGTCTGCGTTCAGAAATAAGTGGTGTAGATTTATCAAAAAATATCGATTTGAGCCTAGATAAACTCTCGCCCAATCAACAGCTTTTACCTTTAACCGCTCTTGTTAATGACCAAGATCACCTAGAAATTGGTGGATGTGATGTTGTGGAATTGGTGCGGCAGTATGGATCTCCGCTTTATATTCTGGATGAAGTTAGCCTGCGCGTAGCTTGCCAGCAGTACCGTGATGCATTTGCTAAGCACTATCAAGGTCAATCACAGGTTTTGTATGCATCAAAAGCTTGGAGCTGTCTCGCGATTTGCGCGATCGCGGGTTCCGAAGGACTGGGTATTGATGTGGTTTCGGCTGGCGAAATTTTGACAGCAATCCGTGCAGGGGTGTCCTCTAGCTTGATTTATTTTCATGGCAACAACAAATCATTGGCTGAGTTGCGTTATGCCCTTGAGACAGGCTGCACGATTGTGGTTGACAATTGGCATGAGCTAAAAAATCTAGAACAACTTGCTAAGGAGCAATCGACATCGGCGAGTTTCACTGCTCCTAGGGTAATGCTGCGCTTGACTCCAGGGATTGAATGCCATACCCACGAATATATTCAGAC
This sequence comes from Pseudanabaena sp., assembly GCA_003249015.1. GTDB lineage: Bacteria > Cyanobacteriota > Cyanobacteriia > Pseudanabaenales > Pseudanabaenaceae > Pseudanabaena. The sequence goes on from QBLS01000002.1 coordinate 15,308, forward strand.
AGGACATATCGATAGCAAGTTTGGATTTGATCCCAACGAAATTGAGTCAGTATTTGCCTTTGTGTCGCAATCTATCCTCAACTGTATTGGTATTCATGCCCATATCGGTTCACAAATTTTTGAACTGCAACCACACCAAGACATCGGCGGTGTGATGGTAGGTTGGTTTAAGTTGGCTAGTGAAAAATATGGGTTGCCCTTTTCTGAGCTAAATATCGGTGGTGGTTTGGGGATTCGGTATGTGGAATCTGATGATCCCCCCAGTATCGAAGAATGGGTGAAAACCGTCTGTGCAGGTGTAATTGAAGCTTTTACGAGTGCAGGATTGGCATTGCCAAAATTGCTTTGTGAGCCAGGGCGATCGCTAGTTGGTGCTACCTGCGTAACTGCTTATACCATTGGCGGCAGTAAAACTGTACCTGACATTCGCACTTACATTACTGTTGATGGCGGAATGTCGGACAATCCTCGTCCCATTACTTACCAATCCAAGTATCGGGCGGTGGTGGCAAATCACATGAGCGCACCCTTGGCACAAACTGTAACGATCGCGGGCAAGCACTGTGAGTCGGGAGATATCTTGATCAAAGATATCCAGTTACCTGAAACTCAGTCTGGAGATACTCTAGTCGTTTTTGGCACAGGCGCTTACAACTACAGCATGGCTTCTAATTACAATCGGTTGACTAAGCCTGCGGCGGTGATTGTCAAATCTGGAGACTCCAATTTGATCATCCGACGGGAAACCACTGAAGATCTATTACGTCAAGACTGTTTGCCTGAGAGATTACGCCATAACTAGATTTTTGGTGGCGTGGCGAAGCCGCGTTACCAAAAATCTAGTTATAGCTGTAGTCACTTGTATTAGTACAAAATTAAAAACCAAGAAACGAGTAGCGGCACGAAGCGCCGCTACTCTTCTTCTGGGTTTTATGTCCTAACAAGGATGACTACAGCTATATGTATTCTTCGCGCAAGTATGACAACACTTGCGTGAAGAATATAAAACCCCAAAACCTGTGGCGCACGCTGCGCGTGCGCCACAGGTTTTGGGTTATGCCGAGTTAATTAGATTCAGTTTTGTAGGATTACAAATTACTGTATATTTTTCAGTTGTGATCAAGAGGAATATGGATGCAGTGGTTTATCAATATCAACTCAGTTGCATTTATGACGAGAACACTCGACATACTTGCAGTGTTTGGATTGATTTACCTCATGTTGTCGCTTAGTAATGATCGCCGCACCTTATTAATGGTGCGAGGTATCATCTTCTTACTGTTAGCAAGTGTCCTCAGCGATCGCCTTGGACTACAGCTACTCAATTTTGTACTTGATAAGTTGCTGATCGTAGCTGCGGTGGCAATGGCAGTCATTTTGCAGCCAGAGCTACGACGCTTCTTAGAAAGATTGGGGCGGGGTGACTTAATTTCATTGATTCAGCCCACCGCCAGTCGGAGATCGCCAGTGGAAGCGGACTCAGTGATTGAAGAAATTAATGATGCCGTAATTGAACTTTCGCAAAATCGCACTGGAGCTTTAATGATCATTGAAATCGGAGAACCGATTGATGATCGAGACTTTTCGGTACCAGGAGTAAGGCTCAATGCTCTGTTGTCAAAAGAGTTGTTACATACAATTTTTCAAACCTCTACATTGCTCCATGATGGTGCCGTTTTAATTCGTGAAGACCGCGTGTTGGCGGCGGGCGTAATTTTACCCATATCCGAACGCGCCGCTTCTCGCGAAATTGGTACTAGACATCGGGCAGCGATGGGCATTACAGATCGGGTCAGAAATTGTTTTTGTATAGTGGTTTCTGAAGAAACTGGTTCCATTGCGATCGCAGAAAATGGCATATTAGATCGTCCTGTGTCCAGTAGTCGGCTGCGGGAAATTCTTGAAACTAAACTTGGTAACTATCGTCCAACAACACTAGGAAGAACAGTTCCACCCCTTAACTGGCTCTGGTTAAGTTCAAGCTTTAAAAATTTGGTAAGTCGAAAATCGTCAGAAAAGAAATGACCGCTAAGCTATTGCAAACTTTGCCACCAGATCTAGATCGCCAGCGTCTGCCGAAACACGTAGCTGTGATTATGGACGGAAATGGACGTTGGGCTAAACGTAAGGGAATGCCCAGAATTGCGGGACATCGACAGGGGGTAGATGCCTTGAAAGATTTGCTGCGTTGTTGCAAAGATTGGGGGATTGCCGCGCTGACCGTTTATGCTTTTTCCACAGAAAACTGGAGTCGCCCTGCCCAAGAAGTAGACTTTTTGATGGTCTTGTTTGAGAGAATGCTCCGCCGTGAATTGCAAGAGATGTGCGACGAAGGTGTTCGTATCTCCTTCGTTGGCGATCTTGACTCTTTGTCGGATTCTTTGCGTTCCGAAATAGAGCGATCGCAAGCTGCCACGATTAATAATCAATCAGTTCACTTTACTGTTGCCATTAACTATGGCAGTCGGCGGGAAATCGTGAGAGTATGCCGCCAAATTGCGGAAGCAACTGCGGCGGGACAGATTAAACCAGAAAATATTGATGAAAATCTTTTTGAACAACATCTCTATACCGCAGGAAATTACAATCCCGATCTCTTAATCCGCACCAGTGGCGAGATGCGTTTAAGTAATTTCCTGCTTTGGCAAATGGCATATACAGAGATGTACTTTACGCATACGCTCTGGCCAGATTTTAATCGTAGCGAGTTTCATCGCGCCCTAATCGATTACCAAGATCGCGATCGCCGTTTTGGTAAAGTGTAAATAGCAGCGCAAAGCATTGTCTAAAAACCCAAACCCGTTGTTAAAAGTACGTCAAAGCCGCACTTTTAACAACGGGCTATATCTGCGATCAGAGAACGAAAATGCTGGATATAAGTAAGTTAAAAGATGTTCATTCATCATCTGGGCAAGCTAAAGATCAATATGAGCAAGATTTCTACGCATGGACACAAGAACAATCTCAATTACTTAGACTTGGCAAGTTAGAGGGGCTTGATCTAGAAAATCTCGCAGAGGAAATAGCATCTTTGGGTAAACAACAAAAACAAGAATTGCGAAACCGTTTTGGACTGCTAATCGGACATTTGTTGAAGTGGCAATATCAGCCGCACTTGCGGGGTAAAAGTTGGAAAATTACCATTGACTTGCAGCGTGAGGAAATACTCGAACTTGTTGATGAAAATCCCAGCCTAAAGCCCTACTTAGAAGAAGCGATCGCCAAATCCTACAAACAAGCGATCGCCCTAGTCGTCAGAGAAACTCCATTAGACAAAGACAATTTGCCATCAAAATGTCCCTACCCATTTGCTCAAATTCTTGACGAAGATTTTTATCCTAATTCCAGCGCTTCGCTCTCAAACCCAAACCAAGAATAATTTTGAAAGTGTGGCAAAGACATATAGCAATTTTAAATATTTAGAAGAGGCTTCGACTTCGCTCAGCCAGCATTATATGTTGGCTGAGCGAAGTCGAAGCCCTAACTCCTATTTGAAACAGCCACACTTTCAAAATTATTCTTGGGGTTCGTTGTTATCAGCAAATGCCGCAACAAAAAAGGTCGCTTCGCGACCTTTTCTTTTTAATTAGTAGGGCAAGATGCGTCCTGCTTTTTTAGTAATGATTTGCTACTTTGCGATGGTGAGTAGCAGTGAGAGAATCAGGTTTTGAGACTCGTCCCTCCTCCGCGATCGCGTAGATTAGCCAGTGATCGCTGCATTCCATACGGCTAACAACTTCGCATTCCATAAACGCAAGCGCATCGGTAAGAATCGGTGCACCAGCCGCGAAAGATGAAGGCTGCGTCTTCACCCCTTCAAAGCGATCAGCTCCTGGAGAAAATCGCTTGAGAAAGTGCTGCATCAATTTGGAATAATTGCCGTCTTCGAGAACATTTAAAACAAAGCGATCGCCAACTTGCATAAAGGACTCGATCGCCCGATCTTTAGCCACGGCAACAGTGAATCCTAAAGGCTTAAAGCTTGCCTGAGCTACCCAAGAGGCTAACATGGCACTTTTTGCGCCGCCCTTAGCGGCTGAGATGATATACAGCCCACCTGCCAAACGTCCTAGCGCCTTATCAAGATCGGCATCGATCGCTTTTAGCTGTTTGATATTTTGCTTGCGAGTAAGCAACTGTCCTAAGTCAGTTCCCGCTTCATCACAGATTTGATAAGTGGCTTCGCTGGGATTTTCCCGTACCCGAATGGCAGGAAACGCGGTAACAACGCCTAGATCCTTAAATCGGTTATTTAACAAATCAATGGAAGAATCTTGATCACCATGAGGTTGATATAAGCCAATTACTTGCTTGTCACTAGCCGCAGCGAGAATTGCCCCGATCGCAGTTTCCACATGGCTATTTGATGCGGGTGGTGTGCAGACGACTAAGCCCGCTGCATGGGCAACCAGTTCGCGCAATTCCTGTAGGTCGATCGCTTTGAGATCAACCATTTCTATGGCAACTCCAGTTTTCGCAATCCCACGGGCGATCGCTTGAGACAGGCGATCGCAATAGCCATAGTCGGACACATAGCAAACCACCACATTGGTTTCACCCTTGGTTTGGGCTTGACTCCAAACGCGATAGTTTTCGGTTAGTTCCTTAACGTTATGACGCAAAAGTGGTCCATGTCCATTGGCGACGATCTGAGCTTGGGGCAGCTCATCCATCCGCTTCATTGCCGAAATTACTGACCGCGCATTGGGAGCCATCAAGCATTCATAATAAAAGCGATAGTCAGGGGTGATTCTTTTTAAGTCTTCATCAAAGGTTTCTGCACTGCAATAGTGCATCCCGAAGATATCGCAGGTATACAGAATCGAAGTGGCATGGTCAAAGGTCATCATTGTGTCTGGCCAGTGTAGATTGGGGGCGTTCACAAATTGCAGAATGTGACCCTTTCCAAGATCGATTTGATCGCCATTTTTGACAACCTGTTGCTTAAAGGGACGATTGATCAGTTCACCGAGAAATTGCAAAGCAACTTTTGTGGCGACCACAGTGACATTGGGTGCAAGCTCTAAAATTTCACGAACTAGCCCACTATGATCTGGCTCAGTATGACTTATTACCAAATAATCAATTTGACTAGGATCAATTTGAGCCTTGAGGGTTTCCAGATATAGCTCCCGAAACTTAGCGTGGGAGGTATCAACTAGAGCTAGTTTTTCGCCGCGAATGATGTACGAGTTGTAAGTTGTGCCGTTTTGTAAGCCAAACTCGATATCAAAGCGATCGCGATCCCAATCAAGCGATCGCAGGGTAGTGGTATCGGCGGCTATTTCAGCAACCTGCATGGTGAGTAATTTCTCAACACTTGGCTTTGTTTGGTTTAATTTTATATTTTTATCAATAGATGGAATGTCAATAGCAACTACCATTTTTATCCCTACTCATAGTTATTTATATCTAGTTTAATCGCTACTTTCAGACAAGTCCAATTGATTATCCTGATTGCTCCTATAGGAATAGTTAGTGGCGATGCTTCGCACGACTACGAATTAAAAAACCAGAGTTTATTCCGCTCGCTATGTGGGCGAAATAAACTCTGGTTTTAGGGTTTAACTATCGATGCAATAACTATTCACGAATGTGTGACAACACTTTCGTGAATACTAAAAAAATCCTGCTAGCCTTTCCCTTTTTGAGGAGAGGTTAGCAGGGTGAGGGTTATGCGTGACCTAAATAAATGCAGCGAGTCCATTTATAGCAAACCTTGCTTTGCTATATTTAGATTTTTGGATAAATTTAAAACCAGAGGTTGTTCCGCCCGCGTAGCGGGCGGAACAACCTTCTTGGTTTTTAGGTTACTTAAGCCTAGCTACTTAGAAATTACTCTTCATCAATGCCAAAAGTTGCATTAAAAGCTTTGAGAACTTTATAACCAGTGTCAATGGACTCAAGGGGATCTTTGCGAAGGCGGTGACGAATACAGAGACTAATTACTGCTTTGATATCTTCAACTTCAACTTCCTTACGACCCTCAGAAGCAGCGTAGGCTTTAGCGGCACGAGTGGTGACAATATCACCACGCAACCCATCAATGTTTAGATCGGCGCAAACTGTCGATATCTTCAAGCGGAGATCGCGATCAATATTTACTTCATTGAGAATAGTCTGCGCTCTAACAATTTGAGCCTGCTTTTTGGATTGCTCTTCAGCCTTTGCTGCTAAAAATGCGTGGGGATTATTGTCAAAGGTGGTGCGATTTTCAACAATCTGGAGACGGTCTTCAGGATCTCTAGCGGTCTTGATTTCTGCGTACATTCCAAAGCGATCGAGTAACTGCGGACGTAGCTCTCCTTCTTCAGGGTTGCCCGACCCAACTAGTACAAATCTGGCTGGGTGGCGAATAGAGATCCCCTCACGTTCGACGGTATTCCAACCTGATGCAGCCGAGTCCAGTAGCACATCAACAAGGTGATCGTCCAAGAGATTAACTTCGTCAATGTAAAGGATGCCACGATTTGCCTTAGCAAGAAGTCCCAGTTCAAAAGCTTTGACACCCTCAGATAAAGCCTTCTCGATGTCAATCGTGCCGCATACACGGTCTTCAGTTGCACCGAGGGGCAAGTCCACCATGATTACTTGTTTGGTGGTGATCGGTAGAACTTCCCCATTAGCGAGGCGTTGACGTACTTCTTCGCTTTGTAAGTCGCCATCAGTGGGGTGGCTGCTAAATGGATCATCAGCAACAACTTCAATTTCGGGCAGGAGGTCGGCTAAGGCTCGGACGGTGGTAGATTTGCCCGTACCGCGATCGCCCATGACCATGACACCACCAATTTTAGGATCGATGACATTGAGCAAGAGGGCGAGCTTCATTTCTTCCTGTCCAATCACGGCGGTGAAGGGGAATACAGGTCGTTTTGTTGTGGGTTTAACGGGAGTTGCTATCAAGGCTTTTTAAGTTTTGTATCTATAAATATGTAACTTTAGCCAATATACAACTTTTTCTAGCCTACCGCGCTCAAATCCAAACCAAGAATAATTTTGAAAGCTTTGCTTTGCAAAGCTTTCAAAATTATTCTTGGAGTTATGCAAAAGGCTGGTGATTAAGATGATGGGCGGTGTTGCTGATCGAATCAAAAAAAAGTTTATTTCGCCTGCGAAGCTAGCAGCATAACCATAGAATTAGTGGTGCGAAGCGCCACACCGCTAATTCTTGAGTGGAAATGGTATAGGCATTTTCACTTTTAGGATAATCGTGGGATATCATAGTCAAATCAAAGCCAGCATTAGAGATCAAGTTTTATGACCCGCAAATCTTGGGATAGTTATTTGGAATTAATTCTTGGAGATGGAGAAGGGGATAAATCGAAAAAGCATAAATCTTTCCAGTTGCCAGGGGCTAAGCCACACTACAACCCCGATCGCCCAGGACAAGTGGAGCATATTGCTTTAGACCTGATTCTTGATATCCCCAAACTCACGATTATGGGGGATTGCAAGATTCGATTGCGCCCTGTCCGTGATGGCATTACTGAGCTAACTTTGGATGCAGTGGATTTAAGGATTGACCATGTGTCCGTTAGCGATCGCATTGAGGCGAAACCCAATGTTCAGAAAAACCAATGTCAGTTTGAGTACGATGGCGAACTCCTAAAGATCCATCTCAATCAACCCACTCAAGCAGGGCTACCCATCGAAATTGCGATCGCCTATGCAGCCGAGCAACCGCAACGGGGCATCTATTTTGTGCAACCAACGGAGCATCAACCGAATAAGCCCACCCAAGTCTGGACTCAAGGAGAAGATGAGGACTCGCGCTACTGGTTCCCTTGTTTTGATTACCCAGGGCAACTGGCAACTTCGGAAATTCGGATCCGAGTTCCTAGGGACTTAATGGTCATTTCCAATGGTGAACTGATTGATGTCAAGGAATACAAAAAAGAGAAGGTCTATCACTGGGTGCAAAAAGAAGTTCATCCTAGCTATCTAATGACTCTTGCGATCGGTGACTTTATTGAAGTTAGGGATGAGTGGAACGGTAAACCCGTAACCTACTATGTGGATAAGTCCCGCAGTGCTGAAGAAGCAATCTTGACCATGGGTAAGACCCCTAAAATGATTGAATTCTTCAGCCAAAAGTATGGCTATGACTATGCTTTTCCCAAGTATGCTCAGGTCTGTGTGGCAGACTTCATCTTTGGCGGCATGGAAAATACTTCCACGACCTTGCTCACCGATCGCTGTGTCTTAGATGACCGCGCCGCCCTTGATAATCGTTCCAGTGAGAGCCTCGTTGCCCACGAGCTTGCCCATCAATGGTTTGGTGATTTAGTCGTGATCAAGCATTGGTCTCATGCATGGGTCAAGGAAGGCGCAGCAACCTATGCAGAGGTATTGTGGACAGATCACGAATATGGAACCGAAGAAGCTGCCTATTATCTATTAGGCGAAGCAAGGCGCTATATTTCCGAAGACCGCGATCGCTATCGCCGTCCCATGGTTACCCATATCTACCGTGAAGCAATCGAGCTATATGATCGCCATATCTATGAGAAGGGTGGCTGTGTCTATCACATGATCCGCACAGAGCTAGGTGACGAGCTATTTTGGAAAGCGATTCATCACTTTGTAAATACCCATGCTCACAAGACCGTGGAAACCATTGATTTGCTCAGGGCGATCGAAGACGCAACAGGTAAGAACTGTATGTTTCTCTTTGATCAATATGTCTTTCGTGGTGGACATCCTGAATACAAGATTGGCTATAGCTGGGATAGCGACAATAGTTTAGCGAAGGTGACAGTTTCTCAAACTCAAGAAGAACTCTTTGACCTCAAGATTCCCATTGGTTTTGGGTTCGATGGCGAAGTGGAAACTCAAGTATTTAAGGTCAGAGTCTTTGAGAAGGAACAAGCCTTTTACTTCCCCCTCAAACAAAAGCCTCTTTATATAAGTTTCGATCAAGGCAATAATTACCTTAAGCAAGTAACTCTGGAATATGGGGTTGCGGAACTAAAAGCTGGGTTGCGTTCCAATCCTGACCCGATTGCCAGAATCCAATGCGCCGAAGCTTTATCGAAGAAAGGCGGACTAGAAGCTGCCAAAATTCTTGGTGAAGCTTTGCTAACGGAATCCTTCTGGGGTGTACGGGTGGAGATTGCTGAAAATCTGGCAGCGATTAAGCTCGATCAGTCCTTTGAAGCCCTTGCCCAAGGTCTAGAAGACAGTGATGCACGAGTCAGAACTGCCGTGATTTCTAGCCTAGCGCAAAATAAAGTACAGAAGAGTTTGGACTTGATAAAGCCCTTTGCTAAAAAAGGCGACCCCAGCTATACCGTGGAGGCAACGGCGGCGCGACTGATCGGCGACCTAGCCGCCTCTCTGAGCCCTGAACGAGAACCATCTAAAGTAATCAAACTCCTGCAAACTATTCTCAAAGAACGTTCAGGATGGAATGAAGTGGTACGGTCAGGTGCGATCGCAGGGCTAGCCAAACTAAAGGACTCTGACGAAGCCTTAGAAACCGTAATCAAGTATACGGAGCCTGATGTACAGCAAGCATTACGACTAGCCTCTATTCGTGCCTTGGGTGCGATGGGTAAATCCCAATCTAAGCCTAAAACTGAACAGATTCTCAATCGTTTGCGGGTGATTTCCCAAGAGACGTTCTTCTTGACCCAAATGGCAGTGGTAGGCGCTCTAGGACAAATCGATAGCGCAGGAGCGATCGGTGTCTTGCGATCGCTGTCTGACTCGACTCCTGATGGTCGGGTGCGCCGCGCCGCCGATGAAGCAGTTCAGCGAGTACAAAAGGCGATCGGTAAGGATGCAGGACTAAAACAACTGCGCGAAGAACTCGATCAACTGCGTAAGGATAATCAATCGCTCAAGAGTCGTTTAGAAGCGATCGAAGCAAAGTCTAAGTAAAAAAGAAGCTCCCAAAGGGAGCTTCTTTTTTTGGATTTTCAGTGCCGAAGTTGTTAGCGACCAATCCCGATATACTGATATCCCAACGCCTTGAGAGCCTTGCCATCAAGGAAGTTTCGCGCATCGACAATCACAGGATGCGCCATCAGCGTTAACATTCTGGCATAGTCGATCGCTAAAAATTCTTGCCATTCCGTTACCAATACCACCGCATCACAGCCATCGGCGAGACGCTCTAGGTCAGTTTCTACAATCACATTGGAAAAACCTTGACGTAAACCTGATTGAGAAACTAAAGGATCATAGGCCTTAACTCTAGCTCCGAGGCGACTGAGCTGATCGATCAAGGTCAATGCAGGCGCATCGCGCATATCGTCGGTATCGGGCTTAAAGGTCATTCCCAATAAACCAATGGTTTTACCCTTCAAAATCTTGAGAGCCTGCTGCAACTTCTCAACTACCAAAGTCCTTTGCAGTTCATTAACTCGTACACAAGCCTTCAAAATTTCGGTGGAATAACCGTAGTCTTCGGCAGTATAGATCAAAGCCGATACATCTTTGCCAAAGCAAGAACCACCCCAGCCGATACCTGCTTGTAAGAACTTCGAGCCAATCCGTGAATCTAGACCGATACCCTTAGCAACTTCCCTCACATCTGCACCGACGCGATCGCAAATATTGGCAACTTCATTGATAAAGCTAATCTTGGTAGCGAGAAATGCATTAGCGGCATACTTGATCATCTCTGCCGAGTTGAGATCCGTTACCACCACAGGCACAGGCGGCAAGTCCTTGTTTTCGCTAAAGGAACGATTGATAATTGGCACATATAGTTCTTGCATCAAATTCAGAGCGCGATCGCTGCCGCTACCAACGACAATGCGATCAGGATTGAAGGTGTCATAAACTGCCACACCTTCTCTTAAGAACTCAGGATTACTGACCACATCAAATTGAATTTGATCAATATTTTCCTTGCCCGCCATGCCATCTAAGACAATCATCCGCACCCAATCCCCTGAGCCAATGGGAACCGTGGATTTATTGACAATAACGCGATAACCTTCAGTAAGACTCTCGCCAATGCTACGAGCGACCGCTTCCACATAGCGCATGTCACTACGCCCATCGGGTAAAGATGGAGTTCCCACCGCAATAAATAGAATCTCTCCATGTTTTACACCCGCCGCGATATCAGTTGTAAATTCAATTTTGCCCTTACTGATTGCTTCGGCGATAACTTCAGGTAGCCCTGGCTCATGGATGGGGGACTGTCCTGACTTCATGAGTTTGACTTTTTCCTCATTGTTGTCAACGCAAATTACATCATGTCCGATGTAAGCAAGACAAGCTCCTGTCACTAAACCAACGTAACCTGTGCCAATTACACAAACGCGCATTATGTTTTTACCTATATATTTTTGGATATAAAACCTATGAAGCTGTAGCGCCAGCGCAGCTTGCGCTACAGCTTCGTAGATTTTATTTAAGAGCGTTGCGAAGCAACGCTCTTAAATAAAACTTGTAGTTCATCAAAAACAGGCGGCACATTGTGCCGCCTGTTTTTGGTTTTAAGAAATTGCTAGGCGATCGCGGAAATGGGCGATCGTCTTGGCTAAGCCTTCTTCTAGCGGTACAGATGGCTCCCATCCCAAATGGAACTTGGCGCGGGAAATATCTGGCTGACGACGCTGAGGGTCATCTTGAGGTAAGGGCTTAAATACAATTTCTGCGGTGGGATCGATTAAGCGCTGGATGGTTTCAGCTAACTGCAAAATTGTGTATTCTCCAGGATTACCTAAGTTCACAGGGCCAATAAAATCGCCATTCATCAAGCGGATCAGCCCTTCCACTAAGTCAGAGACATAGCAAAAACTGCGAGTTTGCGATCCATCACCGTAGATAGTTAACGGAATTCCTTTTAGAGCCTGCACTATAAAATTACTGACCACACGCCCATCGTTTTCAAGCATCCGCGTACCGTGGGTATTAAAGATTCGGGCTATCCGCACTTCTACCGCAAATTGTCGATGGTAATCAAAGGAGAGCGTCTCAGCGATGCGCTTTCCTTCGTCATAACAGCTACGAATCCCCGTACAGTTGACATTGCCCCAATAGTCTTCCGTTTGCGGGTGAATCAAAGGATCGCCATAAACTTCCGAAGTTGATGCCAACAGCAGTCTTGCTTGCCATTTTTTGGCAAGTTCCAACATATTGAGAGTTCCTAAAAAGTTGGTTTTAGCTGTTTTAACTGCATCAAATTGGTAATGCACAGGAGAAGCTGGACAGGCTAAATGATAGATCTGATCCACCTTGTCGATTTCAAGGGGATTTACAATGTCATGCTCAATAAATCGAAAGTTGGGATTTTCACTCCAGTGGGCATTGTTAGAAGCTTGCCCTGTATAAAGGTTGTCAAGGCAAATAACTTCATGCCCAGCTTCCATCATCCGATCCACAAGATGTGACCCAATAAACCCTGCACCGCCAGTAATAAGAATTTTCATGATTACCAGTGTTATCTCCTGAATAGATTGTTAATGAGTCCAAATGGAGTGACGATATTACCTAGAAATCTAGTGGTAGAACCAAGAATACTTGCGCCAAAGGATGGACGTACTACAATTACATCGCGATCGCGTAGTCCTGGATTGGATTCTTCATTTAGAGGTAGATTCAGGTCAGCAATTAAGTTGCGGCGCATAATCGAGCCATCAGGATTGACACGATAAAGCTCAACGGCTCGCCAATCTGCATCATTGGTCAGTCCGCCCGCAAAGGAAATCGCTTCGGTAAAAGAACTATTGGGTCTGAGCTGAAGTGGACCTGGACGTACAGCTTCACCGACAACTTGTACCGTGATCGTGGTGGGTGAGAAGGTTGCCTTGGCGATTTGCTGGTAATCCTTAGGATTGGGATTTAGCAAGCGTGGCACTCTAATCAAGTCGCCATCAGTGAGGATGATGTCCTGAGTGAGATCAGCTTTGGTAATCAAATCCAGAAGATTAGCTTTGACAATAGTGCGTTTGCCCTTGTCGTCTAAGCGAGATACTTCAATGTTGCTAATATCGGCAACTTCGGTCACACCATTGGCAGTTTGCAAAGCCCGACTGAGGGTGACGGGGCCGCCACCAGACGAAACTCCAGCGGCTCTGGTATCGCCAGCCAATCCTGTTGGTACAACACCGTTACGTGAGTAAACCAATGTTTGTGGTCCCACGCGGTTAACCTCACCGACGATCGCTACTTGAATCGTGTAACTATCTGGGGAAAAGGTAGAGTTGCTGACAGTGCGGGTTTGGGAAGCGTTGGCTTGATTTAGGGGTGGAACTAGGATCGAGTCACCATCGAGAATACGCACATCTTGACTAATATCCCCCCTCTCCAATAGTTCCTGTAAGTTGACAGTAATCACGCGGCGACCGAGAGCACCATCGCGCCGAGAGATTTGGATGTTACTAATATCAGCCCTTGAGGTAATGCCTGAAGCTGACTCTAACGCTCTAGTAAGGGTTGCCGCATTGCTAGCTCCACCACCCGCGCCGACATAGTTCAAAAATCTGGGACCTGGGCGATTGACTTCACCAACGATCGCGATATTTAGAGGACGAGGAGAAAGTAGAGAGACATTGACAATATTTCTGACTAGAAAGGGGTTTAGCTTCTCACGCAACAGCGCATTTGCTTCATCTAGCCCCAAGCCTTCAAGTTTAACTGCACCGACGAGGGCAATGTTAACGGTTCCATCGGGAGCAATTGTTTGCGTGCCTGATAATTCTGGCACATTAAAAATGTCGATTTTGATGCTATCCCCTGCCCCTAATGTGTAGCGAAAGGTGTCTTGAGAGTCTTTGACACTAAGGGTGGGAACGGCTAACTCAGATCCTGTGAGCGGACGTAAATTGCCATTAACAGGCTCAGACATTGCTGGCGCTGGCGTAGTTTTTTCAGTTGTTGTCGTTTGTGCCAAGCTAGGCAAAGGAACGCTAGCGATCAACACCAGTGAAATTACTTTGCCAAATTGAGATACACGCATAAAAATCACTCCTTAACCCAAGCACCTAATTGTTAGAAACTGAATACCTGTCATAATAAGCAAGGTAACCTAACTGAATTAATTTAATTACAAGCTTTGGCTGTCATTGTATCAGTACACCCCATAATTTACCCCAGTATTTTCTCTGGAAATTAATGCGATCGCCTCAAAATATTGACTCTAAAATTACGCGCCCTCAGACTATTTATCTCGATGCCGTGGGAACTTTGTTTGGTGTGAAAGGTAGTGTGGGCTGGCAATATGCCCAAGTTGCTCAAAGTTTTAATGTGGTTCTCGATCCTGATCTAGTTAATCGCGCTTTTTACCAAAGCTTTCAGTCAGTATCCAAAATTGCCTTCCCTGATTTAGCGCCTGTGGATGTGCCTGCTGCGGAATATCAATGGTGGCGATCGCTTGCTGAGGATACATTTAGACAAACGGGTGATTTGATCAAATTTGCTAATTTTGAGAGTTTTTTTAAAGAGATTTTTGACTATTTTGCAACTCCTTCCCCTTGGTTTGTCTATGAAGAAACGCGATTAGCCCTTGAACAATGGCGCAGTCAAGGGATTAGATTGGGAGTGCTATCTAACTTTGACAGTCGCATTTATCCTGTGATTGAAGCTTTGGATCTCAAGCAATATTTTGACTCGATTACTATCTCCACTGAGGTCGGCGCAGCTAAGCCCGATGCTGGGATTTTTGTAAAGGCTTTGAGTAAGCATGGACTTGAGCAGTCACCAAGTTTGGCTTGGCATATCGGGGACAGTTTTGAGGAAGATTATCTCGGTGCTGAAGCAGTGGGCATTAAAGCGATTTGGCTAAATCGAGATCGCCGCCCATCGTCAAACCCTGCCAAGCAGTCAGCCTTGACGATTGATTTGCTTACAGGTATCTAAATTTGGTGAGGCGCAAAGCGCCTCACCAAATTGTTGTTTTGCAACTAGGCAGGACTTAGCACTGCTTCTATCACGATAAAATTGGCTTTTGACATTGCAGCTTAACTATGTTTACAGGACTCGTCCAAACCATCGGCATGATTGAACATCGCGATCGCGATCGCCTTGTGATTCATTGTCCTGATCTAGTTGCCCATATTGCGATCGGCGACAGTGTGGCGGTTAATGGCGTATGTCTGACGGCTACCTATATTTCTGATAGCAATTTCACGGCGGATGTATCCCCTGAGACTTTGGGGCGCACTAACTTTGGCGATCGCCAATTAAAGTACGTCAATCTGGAAACGGCGCTAGCAGTTGGTGACAAGATTGGCGGTCACTTTGTCTCAGGGCATATCGATGGGATGGGTAAGCTTAGCGATCGCGCCTTGATTGGCAACTCATGGGAACTAAGTTTTGAGGCAATTCCTGAAGTGGCTCGCTACATCGTTTTTAAAGGCAGCATTGCCATTAATGGCATTAGCCTGACTATTTCCTACTGCAATGATTCGGGTACAAACTTTCGAGTCGCTGTCATTCCCCACACCTACGACAACACGACGTTGAAAGACTTAGATATTGGTGATGCGGTACATTTGGAAGGCGATCTGCTGGGTAAATATGTGGAGAAGTTTCTCAGAGCGGGTCAGCATAATTTTGGCAGTTTATCCAAACCAGCGATTACCCCATCTTTTTTAGCTGAACATGGTTGGGCGTAGAGAAGAGGCTTCGACTTCGCTTAGCCATCAGTACAGGTTGGCTGAGCGAAGCGATGCACTGAGCTTGTCGAAGCGCCGAAGCCTATTGCAATTTATCTAGAATTACTACTAAATAAGGAATGAGCAAAACTGAAGACACTACAAACAAAATGCTAGTAATCGGTTTGATTAGTGGCACTTCTATCGATGGCATTGATGCGGCGCTAGTCGAGATTGGCGATCGCCAAGGTAATCTGTCAACTAACCTGATCGCAGGATTTACCTATGCCTATCCAGAACCACTTCGCGCCGAAATATTTGCAGTTTGTGCAGGTGAGCCGCGATCGCTGCAACAGTTATGTGAGCTTGACGATCGCATTGCAGAGAGTTTTGCTCAGGCAGCGATCGCCATTAACGCCAAAGGCGAACAACCCGCGCAATTAATCGGCTCCCATGGGCAGACTGTTTTTCATCGTCCACCGAGCGCCTCTCAAGATGGCAAAACAGGGCTGGGCTACTCGGTGCAAATGGGACGAGGAGCGGTAATTGCAGAATTGACAGGAATTAAGACCGTTAGCGATTTTCGAGTCGCGGATATTGAAGCGGGTGGACAAGCTGCGCCCCTTGTGCCGATGGCGGATTTATTGCTGCTGTCCCATCCTCATAAATGTCGCGTCTGCCAAAATATTGGTGGTATCAGCAATCTTACCTATCTGCCTCCCAATGCGATCTCCGATCCCGAACAAGTATTTGGGTTTGATAATGGTGCGGGTAATGTCCTGCTGGATATGGCAACCCAAAAATTATTTGGTGAAGAATTTGATCGCAATGGTGATTTGGCTCGACAGGGGATCGCCCATCTTGATTTAGTAGAAAGATGGATCAGCCATGAATTTTTTCGCCTCCCGCCACCAAAATCCACAGGACGCGAATTATTTAGTCCCGAATATCTAGAAGCTCGCTTGAGTGAATGTGCAGATTTAAGTAATTATGATATTTTGGCGACACTTACCGAATTTACGGCGCAGGCGATCGCCCAAAGTTATCATCAGTTTTTGCCGATGTTTCCCGATGAGGTTTTGGTTGGCGGCGGCGGTGGTCGCAATGGCTATCTGATGGAGCGTTTACAAGCTTTGCTCAAACCTGCGATCGTCAAGCGGAGCGACGAATTTGGCATCAATGGTGACTTTAAAGAGGCGATCGCCTTTGCACTTTTGGCATATTTACGCATCAAGGAGAGGGTCGGCAATTTGCCCAGTGTCACTGGCGCAAAGAGATCAGTTTTGCTAGGAAGAATTTATCCTTGATGCAGGTGGCTATCGCAGATCTTCCAAAGATCTGCGATAGTCACCGCCCGAACCGTAGCGCCATTGGGCAAGACGATTTTGCCATTGATATTGTTGTTCTGGCAGGAGGTTGGCGATCGCAGGCACAAAAGCCTCGCCAACCTGATTTAGTCCGCTGTACAGCCCTAATCCTAAATAATGCTTGAGCCAATCTAATAGAGTCTCCACTCCCACCTGTTTCATAATTTTGATCACCAATATGGGATCGTCAATGGACATAGCCAGCATGGTTTGCGCTAGGGGAATAAACTGCACCACATCTTGTAAAAAAGGATAGAGAACGCGATCACCGAGTTTTTCCATTTCTGAGAAGGTGACATTTAGTAAATAGTTAATGCGATCGGCTTCTATTTGTTGATTTACCGCGACACTCATTGATTTCTGGAAGAGCCAAGTAACCGAGAGATTTGGTTGGTAGGGCTGAAGCGATCGCAAATCCATGCTCGTTAACCAATCACCAACTAAGGCGCTATTGAGGCTATCCGTAAGGCGTGGTAAGTGTCTCAACATCGCCCCAAATCCGCCAAAACTAAGAGGAGACTGCATTCCTGAGCTATCCCCCACTTGTAAAATGCGATCCCAAGGTGTTTGTAATGGATTTTGTTTATAGGAAGGGAAAAATCCTAATAAAAATCTCTCAAAATAAAGTTGTTCTAGTTCAATCTCTTGGTATTTGGGCAACCAAAATAAATAATCTTCCAGTAGCTCTGCAAAGCTAGGACGCATTGGGTCAGCATCGACATAGGTAAACATATAGGTGGTGCGTCCATCCCGTGCAGGAAAAGCTTCCCAAAAGTATTGGCATTGCTTTTGAATCGGTGTAAAGCTATAAATCAGATCGCCATAGGATTTGGGCGGCATCCCCTTGGCACAACTGCCCACCACCATGCAGACTCCATCGGGCTTGATATTCCCATTAACCTGCGATCGCGCCTGTTTGGCGATCGCCGAGAAATGCCCCATTACATCTAGCAATAGCCGCCCATGAATAAACTCAGTTGTGCCAGATTTACTTGATTGCTTCGGCAGAATTTCTACAGATACGCCATTGTTATGCACTGTCGCTTGCTTGAAGCCAGTTTGCTCAAACAAAATGCCCCCTGCATTGAGAAACTTCTGCTTGAGTATTTCCAATAAATAAATCGGATCAACGCCAATATTGAGAATATCCCTCACCCATAGCTCCTTACCACCTTGGAAGCCGACTCTAGCAGGGTTATAGACTGTGGCGATCACCTTGTTTAGCTCTGCTTCTGTTAGTAACCCTAGCTCAATAAATACATTTAACTCCTGTCTGGAAATATTCCATTCTTGAGCACGACCCCGCAATAGTCCCTGCTCAATTACCGCCACGCGCCACCCCCGCATCTGCAAAGCCGAGGCAATAAATATGCCTAACGTGCCACCACAAACGATTACATCAAATTCCTTGTCTACTAATTTACTTTGTTTGACGATTACGACCTGCGCGATCGCCTGATTGTCTTGGCGATAGACCTTCCAAAATGCATCCATGCGCTCTAGTTGAATGGCAGCCTCAGCAGGATTTGGCGATCGTAAACTGGCAAATAAAGACATGGTTCAAAAAACTCGTTAATTCTGTTTGTACACAGCGACCCAAAAGAATTTGGCAAGCGTGGCGAAGCCAATGCTTATCAAATTCTTTTGGGTTTGCTTAAAACTGATAGCGCGGATCGCAATAGTCGCGAAGCCATGTACTAGTCGCTGTAGCGATCGCCGCATCACTCACATCCACCACGGGAGCCTGTCCATCACGCATAAATGCCATCGCCAGCCGCCAGCCCTTGGATGTTGGCACGATTAGTAACCAATAAGCTCGCTGGGAAGTTTTCACCTTACCAGTTTCACGTTCTAGGACTGACAAAAAAACTTGGTTGGGCAAGCGATCGCGATCTTGGTCGGGGGCAAGAGGCAATGGTTCCAGTTCAGGATCGCTGATTGCCATAACCTCACGCTTGATGCGAAGGCGCTGATACACCCGATTTAGATAGTCAGGCAGCCCCTTCGCCAGAGCCTTGCTCAAACTCGGAAAGTCGGCAGGGCAAGTCCGCTGATTTATATAGCTTTCAGCATAACTATGCTGCTGACTCACCATGATGTAACCGCCAACTAAGACGGCGATCGCAAGTTGAAAGGGAGACTGACTTCTAAACATGGTAGTTAGACTTTAGTTCTAAACTCTATGGGCATAATTAAAACCCAAAAGCCTATGCCACAGGCTTTTGGGTTTTATATTTAATTGCACCCAGTTACTTAATACTTATACAGCCTATCTCTTTCCTTAAAATAATTGCATTAAATCACGAAAGAATGACAACACTTTTGTGATTTGAAAACCTAGCAGATGATTGGCAGCGCTCCGCGCCGCCAATCATCTGCTAGGTTTTATGTCCCAACAAGAATGACTACAGCTATGTAAAACTTTTCTTTTCCAGAGAGTCACTGTGAAGTTTTCTAAAGATACAAGCTCTTTATGGGGTGACATTAGCGCTTATTCCCTAAAATGAAGACAAAATTCTCCCTGCAATCTTTACTTAATAAAGACTTATGACAGATTTTGTAAAACCCTTCAAAAATGATCCCCAACTCGGGAACTTGTCCACTCCAGTCAGTGACTCGGCGATCGTAAAAGCTTTCATCGGCAACCTTCCCGCCTATCGTCCTGGACTGTCTGCTAGCCGTCGTGGTCTAGAGATCGGCATGGCTCATGGGTATTTCATCTATGGACCCTTTGCTTTGCTTGGGCCCTTGAGAAACACTGAGCTAGGTAGTCTAGCTGGATTGCTAGCTACAGTTGCCTCGGTTGTGCTACTCACCCTTGGATTGTCTCTATACGGTCAAACCGTGACCAAACTAGAATCTAGCTCTGCTGTAGACGCACCCGCTGAACTAAGTACATCGGCTGGTTGGAGCGAATTTGCTGGTAGTTTCTTGCTCGGTGGTGCTGGTGGTGCTGCATTTGCATACTTCCTCAACTACCTCGAACCTTTCCAAAAATTTGGCGCTCTACTTTGGTCTTAAGCCTCGTCTCTACCAAATTAGCTACTCCAACAATTTATACTTAATTTAAGGAAAAAATTCACTATGACTGGATACTACGCCCATTATTACGTCTCATTTATTCTCGTACCTCTCGTTGGCGTAATTTTGCCGATCGCCACCATGGGGCTTCTGCTTAACTACATCGAGAACTAGACAATTTTTATACCAAATCAAAAAATGGCTATGCCATTTTTTGATTTATTTTTATTCCATAAAAAGGAGGAGATTGCTAGGCTATCTCCTCTTTTTTTATGGAAAACTCTAAAATTGTTTTGGAGCATTGCTATAAGATGAAGCCATTAGATCCATTGATATTTAGCCTCAGAACCATGCCATCTTTACGCTTGCTAATTTCACTCATTGTGGTGATCGCTTTTTTGTTGATACCTCCTACTAACCTAAAAGCTGAAACCCTATCTTTTAGTCATGCTCAATTAAAGGGTAGAGATTTTTCTGGGAGAATGCTAGCTGGTTCTGGCTTTGCTAATGCCAATATGGAGGGAGCAAATTTTGAAAATGCGGATGTAAGAGGTTCGGTTTTTAGTGCCTCTATCTTAAGAAATGCCAATCTTCGCGGCACCGATTTTTCGGGTGGGCTACTAGATCAGACTGATTTTGCCAAGGCAGATCTTAGTGATGCTCTGCTAGTTGAAACAATTTTATTACGCAGCACCTTTGACTTTGTGAATATTGACGGGGCAGATTTTAGTGATGCAATCATGGATGGCAGTCAGCGCAAATGGCTTTGTTCTAAAGCTAAAGGGACTAACTCTAAAACGGGGGTTGCGACTAGGGATTCTCTAGAGTGCAAATAGTAAATTTAAAAGCGTTGCTTTGCAACGCTTTTAAGCTCTAAAAGGATGTGGGTCACGATGCGCGTGCCCCACATCCTTTTAGAGTTTGCTGATTAGTAAAGATAAACCAACCAAAAACCCTCCAGTCAAATAAAATGCTCTGACAACCTGCAACTCATGCCAACCACTCAGCTCTAGATGGTGATGGAAAGGAGCCATTTTAAACAGTCGTTTGCCAGTGCCAGTTTCGTCTTTAGTTGCCTTGTAGTAACTAACCTGTGCAATTACGGAAATTGATTCCCATATAAAAATCGCCCCAATAATTGCAAAAGCCCATAGCAAGTTACCGAGAATTGCTGTAGAAGCCAAAGCTCCTCCTAATGCCAAAGAACCAGTGTCACCCATAAACACACGGGCTGGATATCGGTTGTGCCACAAAAATCCGAGATAGCTACCACCAAGACACATACAGAAAATCGCTAGTTCTTGATTTTGTGGAAACAATAGTAAAGCCATGCCAAATAAGGCGATCGCCCCCGTTCCCCCTGCTAATCCATCTAGCCCGTCAGTAAGGTTAGTCGCGTTACTACTACCAAGAAATACAAAAATAGATAGGGGGAAAAATAACAAGCCAAAAGGTATTGCCAGCTTAAAAGGTAGACTAACCGTCGCGATCGCTTGCCAATTTTTTGTAATTAGTAACCAAATAACAAAACAGGAAGCGAAGAAAGCCTGTAAAAGCAACTTAGAACGCGGCGATAAACCTTTATTAGAATGGCGGCGTAAAATCTTCCAGTCGTCAAGCCAGCCGATAAACGCAAACGATAGGGTCAATAAGCTGCAGGCAATGACATTAGCATTAAAGCCAGACCACACGACACCCAGCAAGATGCCAACTGGTACAATGAATATCCCCCCCATGGTGGGAGTTCCCTGTTTCTTGAGGTGAGCCTGTGGCCCGTCTTCACGGATGATCTGCCCAGCCTTGAGGCGACGTAGCGCTGGTACAGCCACAGTTCCTAAAAGAGCGGCTCCAATAGCACCCACAGTAAAGGGTAGTAGCAGAGTTGAACTTATATTAGGATGCAAGAAAAGATCGACACCAACAATTAAACTTATTAAACCAATTGCCAAACCAATTGCCGTACTACTTCCTGTAAAAAGCCTTGCCTTCCTAACCCTTACACCAGTATCAACCATTACCGTTCCTTACACCCACACTAACTTCAACCTTTTTGCGTTAGATCTAAATATAAATAAGTACCTGAGCACAATTAAAAATTAAAAGCTTTAACATACGTGCAGCGTGCGCTACAGCTTTCAGGATTTTATATTTAACTCTGGCTAGCTACTTAATCTAGATCGCCTTTACCGACACTTGAGCTTTATAAGGGTAGATTGAAAATCATCCAAATATACGCTCTTAAATACCAAACTATGACTGCTTTTGTCTACAGTGCAACTGTTTAATTTTTCATAAAACCAAAAGTTGTTTCCACTGTTATCGCCCTGAAATCTAGCTCTCAGAGCTGTAGCTCAAGCGCAGCAAGCACTATCGTTCTGAGATCTAGATTTAATTGCGCTTAGCTCCAATTTGAACCCTCATTAGAATTACCAATGACAACGAGTAAAAACTCTCGCCAGATTGCCTTAGAAGCGCTTAGGCTGATTCAAAGACGCAATGCTTATGCTGATGTAGCACTCGACTGCACTCTTTCAAAGTCACGTCAAGATAACGCAACCCTTTTAGAAAGCGATCGCCGTCTGATTACGGAGCTAGTGTACGGATGCACACGCCGTCAAAAAACCTTGCTGGCGATTTTGCAAAACTTCTCACAAAAACCGACTACAAAATTACCACCAGACCTATTAATAATCTTACAGATTGGTATCTATCAGCTATGTTTTCTCGATCGCATTAAACCATCAGCGATCGTTCACTCCACTGTAGAGCTGGTTAAGCAAAATAACTTGACAGGGCTATCTGGATTTACTAACGGCGTAATGCGATCCATACTCAGAGCCAAGGAAAAGTCAGATCTACTCACGCCAATTACTGATATAGCCAGCTTTTATAGCTTTCCTGAATGGCTAATCGAGCTGTGGCAAAAAGAGTTTGGGCAAGAAGCGATCACCAATATTTGTAATTGGTTTAATCAAACCCCTCATCTTGATCTGAGGGTCAACCTTTTGTACGCAACGCGGGATCAAGTTTTAGCAGCTTTTGCCGAAGCTAGCATCAAGGCTAAGCCAATTTCCCATCTTCCCGATGGTATTCGTGTGGCTCAGGGTGCTGGAGATGTGAGTCAATTACCTAAATTTAAAGAGGGTTGGTGGTCAGTGCAGGATGCTAGTGCTCAGCTAGTTACTTATTTACTAGATCCCCAGCCTAACGAGATCATCATTGATGCCTGTGCTGCCCCAGGGGGAAAGACGACCCATATTAGCGATCGCATGAAAAATACTGGCAAAGTGTATGCCCTTGATCGCCTCAGTAATCGGCTCAAAAAAGTTGAGCAAAATACATCACGTTTGGGGATCACTAATGTCCAAACTATCGAAATTGATTGTCGAGAGTTTGATGCTGAAAAAGTTATGGGAGAGAAATGCGATCGCATCTTGCTGGATGTACCTTGCTCTGGACTCGGCACACTTCATCGCCATGCCGATGCAAGGTGGCGACAAACTCCCGAAGAGCCTTATAAATTAGCAAAAACTCAAATTGAAATTCTTGATCGTGCTACTCAATGGGTAAAACCTAAAGGCACAATTGTTTACAGCACTTGCACTTTACATCCTGCTGAAAACGAAGAAGTGATTACCCAGTTTTTAGTCAAGCATCCCGATTGGCAGATCGTGCCACCATCTGCGGACAATCCTGCGGCGCATTTTACTAGCGATCGGGGTTGGGTGAAAGTCTTGCCCCATGAGCATGACATGGACGGCTTTTTTATGGTGAAGTTACAAAAGTGTTTTTAAGCGCCTTTGGCACTTATAGCCGTAGCCATTCTTGTCAGGACACAAAACCAGAAGACGAGTTGCGGCGCTTCGCGCCGCAACTCGCTTCTAGGGTTTTGATTTGTCCTAATGCAGGTGGCGACAGCTATAAAAACACAACATTAAGTATTTGATAAGAATTGCTGAAAATATTTGTTGATACTTTCAAGATATAGCTTAAGTACGTTATAATTACGAACCTATGCTTATAGCTATTACTAAAAATATTAACGACATAAATAAGCATAGGATGTAAACCGCAACAAGCTAAAAAGGCTACTGCTCTTACATTTCTGGGAGGAAACCAGATAAATTCAAAACAGGAACAAGGAAAAATCTAGTTATGATCAATCGGGCTAAAACTGCTACAACCACCAATGTCGGCTTCACACATGAAGATTTTGCAAAACTTTTAGATAAATACGACTATCACTTCAGCCCTGGCGACATTGTTGCAGGCACAGTATTCAGCATTGAGCCAAGGGGCGCACTCATTGACATTGGGGCAAAGACAGCAGCGTACATCCCTGTTCAAGAGATGTCGATCAACCGAGTTGACCAAGCCGAAGAAGTTCTGCAAAACAACGAAACTCGTGAATTTTTTATCCTAGCTGACGAAAATGAAGAAGGACAACTAACTCTCTCCATTCGCCGCATTGAGTACATGAGGGCTTGGGAGCGCGTTCGTCAGTTGCAAGCCGAAGATGCCACCGTGCGATCGCTTATTTTTGCTACTAACCGTGGTGGGGCATTGGTCAGAATTGAAGGTTTACGCGGATTTATTCCTGGATCTCACATCAGCACTCGCAAACCCAAGGAAGAATTGGTTGGCGAAGAGTTGCCACTTAAGTTTTTAGAAGTTGATGAAGACCGCAATCGCCTTGTACTCAGTCATCGTCGCGCCCTTGTTGAGCGCAAGATGAACAAGCTCGAAGTCGGCGAAGTCGTCATCGGCGTAGTACGTGGTATCAAGCCCTACGGTGCATTTATTGACATCGGTGGCGTCAGTGGTCTGCTCCACATTTCCGAAATCTCCCACGAACATATCGAAACCCCTCATAACGTTTTCAACGTTAATGACGAAGTTAAGGTAATGATTATTGATCTAGATGCTGAGCGTGGAAGGATCTCTCTATCTACTAAGCAGCTTGAGTCTGAGCCTGGAGATATGGTCAAAGATCCTCAGTTGGTCTATGACAAGGCTGAAGAGATGGCTGCCAAGTATCGTGAACAGCTCAATGCTCCTCCTGCGGTAATGGAAATTGCACCACCACCAATTGCCGAAGAGGAAGATTATGAAGTTCCTGATGCTATGGAAGAAGCAGAAATTCCTGAAGAAATTGCTGCTGAAGCAGTAGAAGAAACTGTAGCTGAAGCTTAATTTATACATAGCGCTATAGCCATCATTCTTGTTAGGACATAAACCCAAGAAGATGAGTGGCGTTGCGAAGCACCGCTACCAGCTTCTTGGGTTTTAATTTTGTCCCAAAAAAACAGGGATAGCGAATTTTGCTATCCCTGTTTTTTTATACAGCAAAGCAAGAGTTAGCTAGTACAAATCAAAACCCTAGAAGATGAGTGGCGGCGCTTCGCGCCGCCACTCATCTTCTGGGTTTATATAGCAAACCTTGCTTTGCTATATAAACCCAGAAGACTATGGTAGCTATACTTCGTTGAGTAAATTAGCTAAACGCGGATACTTGGATATGAGTCCAAAAGTCTCAGGGGAAACCACATCATAGGTAAAGTGGCGTTGAGCGATACAAAAGCGATCCCATTCTGCTACTTCGATGCGAAATAACTTGATTACGGTGTCCAAAATAAATGGCGTAATTTCTAATTGCCAACGTACTTTGAGATTTAGATGTTCGCAAAATTGAGCAATTAAGTCTTGAGCAGTGAGTCGCGCCATTCCTAAGACCAATCGAGCGGGTGACTTGGGTAATGTTGGCGTAGTCAATAAATGGGTAACTATTTGCGAGATATCGATCGCATGGATAAAGTGAAAACTGCCATCAGTTTTGAGAAATCTAGCGTATGGCACATATTTGAGAATGTCCTTAAGTCCCCTTGATAGGTGGGAATAGGGCTTATCATCAGCGCCGCCGAAGACAAGGGTAGGAAAAACTGTAATTAGGCGATCGCGAATTATGGAATTTTCTAGGGTCTCAAGGCAGGCGTGTTTGGATGCGATGTAAGCTGTCCCAAATTTTCCTGCCTCAGGAATGATTTGATTGTGGGAGTCGAGAATGCTGGCTGTGGAGAAATAGATCGCTCGCTCACATACATTGGGATCTAAGGAAGAAAAAAGCTCAATGGTCTTGTCGCGATTGACTACAAAGGCTTCATCTCCGCCCCACCCAGCCGCCGTACTGACGACAAACTCCATTGTCTTTAGTAATTCGCCATAATTACCAATGTTTTGCATTGAGTCTTCGATAATGTGTACGTTGGGGCGATCGCTTAGATTAATTTGCAGCTTGCGGCAATCGCGAACTAGTAAATAAAGTTCGTAGTCAGTTTTTTCGAGTAGCATTTCAATCAAATAATGACCGACACAACCACTTGCTCCTGTAATAAAGACTTTCTTGGGCATTCTCTTAATAGCGGTTTTGACTAGTACAGCAATATTTTTGAGCATTGGCGCTTCACGCCAATGCTCAAAAATATTGCTGGGTTTTAAGGCAGGGCTTTGCACTACCTTCAGCTTTAGATTATCCCACTTCAAAACCCAAAAAAAGATGGCAGCACTCTGTGCTGCCATCTTTTTTTGGGTTTAAAGCGCTTTGCGCTTTGCTAAAACCCAGAAGGTAGCGGCGCGATGCGCCGCCCTCTGGGTTTTAGCAAAGCAGTTTTTGATAGTAGGTAATGTGCATTTGTGCAGAATTTTCCCAAGTGTACTTTGACAAAATCTGCTGACTCGCTTGAATTAGAGGTTGGCTAATATCAGGTTTGGTAATAGAAATCATTGCCATTGCGATCGCATTAGTACTATCAGGATTAACAAAGAGTACTTGCTGATCCGTGAGAAACTCCGTAAATGGCAGAATACTTGAAGTGATTACTGGCAATCCTGAGGCGATCGCCTCCATAATTACTAATCCCCAACCTTCTTTTGTTGAAGGAAAGACAAAAGCCTCAGCGATTTGGTAGAGAGCTACTAATTCCTTGTCAGCTAAAACGCCTGTGATTACTAATGATTGAGCAATATCTAGCTCATGAACTACTTTAAGAAATTCCTCTCGATAGTCTTGGTAGTCAAATAATGTGGAGCCACCAGCTATTACTAATTGGGCTTTAGGGTTTTCATCGCGAACTTGGGAGAAAGCTTTCACTAAATTAATAGAGTTTTTGCGCGGCTCAATTCCCCCGACAGTTAAATAGATTGGCGAGCCATTCAATCCATACTTTTGTTTGAGGAGCGATGCTATATCATCATTACGATCGCTAGAAAATCGTTGCACATCAACCCCATTATTGACTCTGGGCGCATCAATTTGATAGTGCTCATAAATTTGAGCGTGCCAGCTATTACTCACACACAAACATAGTTCTGCTTCCCTAATGGAGCGATCTTGGCAGGCGCGTAAATAGGGGCTGTTGTAATCTTCAATATGATGAATAGTACGAATAAAGTGAGGGATTAAACCTTGCGATCGCAAAATTGCCAAAGCATTGGCACTGATACAGTCTTGAGCATGATAAATGTCAAAGTCTAGCCGTGAATTTTGCAAATAGTCCACAAACTCTTGGATACGCTGCTGAATAAGTTGATCTATCCCATTTGGATCTGATTTGGCAGGAACTGATTTAAATTGACAACTCAGTTGACGCTCTATTCCTGCTCTATCCTTATCCAAGGCATAGATACAAACTTGATGCCCTAGTCTTTGTAATGCTTCTGCTAACTCAATGGTATGGACTACGCTTCCCCTTGGCTTGGTGGAATAGGTAAATAAAGCAATGCGTAGTGAGTGAATTTCATTCATCTTTAATAAGAACTAAGTAAGCAAGAATAGGCTTTGATGACTACTTTTAGAAATTTGAGAATCAGATTAAATTTGTTAAAGAGTCTTCCCCATTCATGTTAAAGCGTAAGTCCGTAAGTCGCTATAGGCGATCGCTCGATATATAGCTGTCGCCACCTGCATTAGGAAAAATTAAAACACAAGAAGCGAGTTGCGGCGCTTCGCGCCGCAACTCGTCTTCTGGTTTTGTGTCCTAACAAGAATGGCTACGGCTATACATTGCTAAACACTTTTGCTAATTAAAAAATTAAACTCTGTAATACCCTGCAATACTAAGTTATGGCTAAAGACAAGTGACAGCGCTTTGTGCCAATCATTTGTAACCCAAGAGTTAGCTAACTGGAGACGCGCCGCGCCTCCAGTTAGCTAACTCTTGGGTTTTATGTCCTAAGAAAATAGTTCTTAAAAAAATCAGACTTCTAAGCCTCAAAAATATGACTGCTCAGTTTCATCATGTTCCTGTACTTGCCGAACCAACGATTTCTGGTTTAGAGATCGTCGCCGATGGGATGTACCTTGATTGCACAGTGGGAGGCGGCGGACATAGTGCTTTGATGTTACGCGCCGCCGAAAATGTGAGGTTAATCGGCATTGACCGAGATGAAATGGCGATCGTGGCGGCAAGTGAAAACCTCAAAGAGCATGGCGATCGCGTTAGTTTTTGGCGTGGTAATTTTTGCGAATATAGACCCGACTTAAATTTAAAGTTTGATGGCATCCTCGCGGACTTGGGTGTGAGTTCTACTCAGTTTGATGTTGCTGAGCGGGGTTTTAGCTTACGCGAGTCTGGTGATCTCGATATGCGAATGGATAATCGTCAAACTCTTACGGCAGCAGAAATTATTAACCACTACAAAGAAGGGGAACTTGCTGACATCTTTTTTAAGCTTGGTGAAGAGAGGCTGTCGCGCCGCATTGCCAGACAAATTGTAGAGAAACGTCCTTTTAAAACCACCTTAGAGCTTGCCAATGCCATTTCAGCCTGTGTTCCTGCCAGTTATCGTCATGGCAGGATTCACCCTGCTACACGCACATTTCAGGCTTTACGAATTGCGGTGAATCGGGAACTAGAAAGTCTAGAGAGGTGGTTAGCGATCGCCCCTGACTGGCTAAAACCTGAGGGCAAAATTGCGGTAATTACTTTTCATAGTCTTGAAGACCGCATTGTTAAGCATACTTTTCGTGAAGATCCACGTTTGCAGGTGATTACCAAAAAAGTAATCATTGCCACCGACGAAGAGACTAAAGCCAATCCGAGATCGAGATCGGCAAAATTACGCATTGCTCAAAGGCTTAGTTACTAGGCAGTCCCGCCCGCTAAGCGGGCGGGACTGCTTTCTAGGTTTAGTTAATGGCAGCGGCATATCGCGATCGCTCTAGACGTAAAGCATCAGTTGCCCTTTGTGCTTCAATAGCTACTTGCGAGAGGCTGGCATAAATGAGAACCACATAGTTGGCTCTGACCGCAGATTCTAGTTGGCGACATTGATAGGAAAGGGTGAGCGCACCAACATAGTCACTGTTGGCGCGTAGGCTATTTAGGGCTTGTAGCAATCGTGCATGATCATTGACAGCAAGAGCCTTGTCGATAGTTTGAACTAGGCGTGGTGCTTCTTCTAGGAAAGAGTCAATTACGTTTAGCAGAACCTTGACACCCTGTTCACGATTTTCAGCGATCGCCACGATTGTTTCAATAAATTGTAATTCAATGGTAGGCTCAGGTTCTTCTTCTCCATCTTCATCGGTTGAAGCCTCAACAGTATTAGTTCCGATATCAGAATTTTGGATTATTTGTTCAGCAATTTTCTGAAATTCTGACGGTTCCTTTGTCTCTATCTCTATTGGTTCAGTTTGATTAGGATCTGTCGCCAAGTTTTCTGCAAGCGGTACAACTTCAGCTAGAGACTCTGAATTATCTGTAGTTGCTGGCTCATATCTCGCCTCTGTCAAAGTTATCGGTAAGGTAGGTGATTGAGCAGCGTTATCTTTTGGTTCAGTCTCTGCTATGACTTGAGTCGTTTCATGGAGTTCCTTATTAAGCTCACTGACGATAACCTCAGGCACTTCTGATTCTAAATCAAAATTTTCCTCGTTTTTTATCTCACTAGCGTCGCTTGGACTACTAGCTTCTATTTCTAGTTCACTAGGTTCTTCACTTAACTCTTGACTCACAGGAACTTCTGCACTGATCTCAAGGGGCTGCGGTTCATAGGCAGCAAGTGTCTCCTCTTTTATTTCCAAGTGATTAAGTGTCAGTATCTCTGGTTCAACAGCTAGAGACTGAAGATCATCTAAACTTAGACTATTGGCAGATAGTTCAATGGGACTCTGAGCAAATAGATCCCCATCAACATTCAAAGCATCCAAACTACTATCGAGATGTTCTGAAGTAGGTTCAGATTCGTAATTAGCAAGCTCTTCTTCTAAATGTACTTCTGACTCTTTGTCTGGAGAAATTATTAAAGGTGCAAGATACTCAGGAGTCTGAACTTCAGCATTGCTTATGGGAACATCTATAGAGTCTATATTTGTTTCCACAAAACCACTTGGAGGCAATTCTATTACTGCTGGGAATGATTGATTTGGCTCTTCTTCAAGATCATTATTTACAACCTCAACAATTGCTAGCTCTTCTTCTTTGACAACCTGTACTTCTTCAGCCTCTAAACTTCCACTAATAAGGTTTACAGGAGCTTCCTCAACATAAGTCGAAACTACTTCTGTCTCTATTTCTGGGAATATTTCAGAAATAGTACTAACTGGAATTTTGCTTTGTAGAGATTGATTTTTGGCTAGTTCAGTAACAGTTTGCTGTAATTGATTTAATTCAACTTGGAGAGTCTGTAGATCTGAAGATAGTTCTTGGGTTTGTTGTCTTAGATTGGCTAAGGCAATGGCAACACTGATTTGAGTGGCAACTAAGGATAGAGATGTGCGATCGCTCTCTGTCCAAAAGTAAGAAACGCTGCTATGGAAGGCTACTAAAGTTCCCCAAACTCCTTGTCCTGCATAGATTTTATTAGCCGCATAGGAGGAAATCCCTATTTGCTCAAGTAGAGTCACAATATGAGAAGACAGACTAGAACTACGAATACTATCAATAATCTGAACAGAAGACTCGGCTTGTGTGGATTCAACCATGTGGCGAGATAGAGAAAGCTGTCTTTCAGGCATATCTGCTAATGAGGTTAATCCTGCGGCGATCGCATCTGTAGTAAACTCTCCCCGTCCTTCCGCATCACAACGAAAAATCGCAACTCGATCCACTTGCAATAGTTTTTGGGCAACCTGTACTGCAACTTGTAAAACTAAGTCCAAAGAGGGCGATCGCTGGATAGCATCGGCAAGTTGCGCTAGGGCTTTCTCCCTAACCAAAATATTGCCAAAAATATTTGAGCTTTGTTGGTCACTAGTTTGAGTAGCAATAATCTGTTCGTATCGCTCTTCCCAGCTAAGTCGATGCACGCGCTCTTGCTGCACCAAAATGGCTTTGAGGTGTTCATAGGAAGCGCGATCGCGACAAAGGTGGCGTACTTGATTTAAGAGGGTAGAATCCATGCTTGTAAACGACTATCCTCGGCTGTATTCCATATACTCCAAAGAAGCTGATTCACCTAGGAAGCGGGTGAATCAGCTTCTTTGGGTTTTGATTTCATTAAGCAAAGTTGCTTTGATGAGAAATCATAGCTGACTTAATTTGGCGATCGCATGAGACACAAAGCGTAACTTTGCCACAAGCCCCAGAAAGTTTGTTCCGCCCGCTACGTAGGCGGAACAAACTTTCTGGGGTAAAGATGCTTAGCGGCGCATCGCGCCGCCAAGCATCATTTGGGGTTTTACAGCGCTTTGCGCTGTAAAATCGATACTGAATACCAAAATAGAAAATAATATGGCTCGCTACACTCTTGCCCAGAGTCCTGAAGTTATCCTCACCGTTGCTGGCAAAGACTCGCCTAAAGCACGGGAAAAGGCAATGGCTGAACTAATGGAACTAATGGATTCAGGCAAACTCGACACCGATCTTGCCGATGGCTTTAGTCCCGATCAATTTATCGAAGTAAAAGAAATTTCAATGTCTGAAGATCGTGAAGATCCGATTACTCAAGCGGTACAAGTGCTAAATAATCTTGCAACCTTGAAAATCAAAGTCCAAGAGCTACGTTCCGACGCAATGCAGGTGCGATCGCAGATTGATATTTTGTTTAGCGATGAGATTGTCTCTGAAGAACAAATTAATAGCATTAAGGAAGGCTTCAAAATCCTCAAAAGTTTTGCCCAGCTTAATATGAAGTTTTTGGATGCGCGATCACAAGCTGAAAATGCTCGCCAAGTTCTGGATGAGGCGCTCAAGTCACCTAGTGCAGAAGTCAAAGCTCCGAGCGTGACTGAGCCTGAACCTGAGCCTATTGAAGTCGTAAATACTATTTCTGACGATCAAGAAGTCGTAACTGAAGTTGAAGATGCGATCGTTGAAGTCCCTGTGAGCAAATCCACCAAAAAGAAATAACTTAAGAAGGCAACGCAAAGCTCTGCTTAAAGCTAAAAAAAGGCTAGCTACGCCAGCCTTTTTTTAGCTTTTTAAGTAACGCGGGTGAGAATAATTAAGCCAGCCGTGATCCCGATTAAATTTGGCATCCATGCTGCTGCGATCGGTGAGAGAAACTCCACTTGTCCCAGAGCACCGCAGATAAATAGTAGTAAATAATATCCAAAAATAATTAATACACTCAACCCAAAGCCGATCGCTGCGCCAGTACGTTGTGGGCGCATTCCCAAGGACGCACCCACGATCGCAAAAACAACACAGATAAACGGCAGCGCATATTTTTGTTCGAGTCTTACCTCCAACTTGCGAATTTCCTTTGTATTGCCTGACTGCTTGAGCAGTTCGATATTACGGCGAATATCGTTGATATTCATTTCTTCAGCACTACGCTGCTCTTGAGCTAAATCCAAGGGAGCGCGAGGTAACTGCAAATTTTGATCATCAAATCGCAAAATACTGCGGTAATTGCCATCGGGATCAATGAGGTAGGTGGTTCCTTTGCTAAATCTCCATACATTTTGATCTGGCAACCATACTGCTGACTCCGCCGCCAATATCTGCTGAAGCTGTCCCTGCGAAAAGTCCAGCACCGTTAAGCCGCGCATCTGCTTGCCATCAAAACTCCGCGCATAAAAACTTCTTACTAAGCCCTGCTTAGTTGATCCGTCTTCTTGCGGCACTTCCCCATATTGCTGATAAAAAATATCTTGACTTTTAAACTGGACATTTTCTTGATTTAGCGCCGCTCGCAAGGTACTCCGAGATTGCCAGTTTGCGGCAGGAACGATCGCCTCATTAAACACATAGGTCAACCCTGTCACCATCAAACTTAAAACCAACGCAGGTACAACCAATCGATAGGCACTCACTCCACAACTGCGTAAAGCTGTAGTCTCCCCATCTCCAGACATCCGACTGTAGGAAAGCAAGGTCGCTAAAAGCATCGACATCGGGAAGGAGTAAACCATAAACCCTGGCACTTGGTAGCCAAAGATCTGAAATGCCGTCCAAACGCTCAACCCCGCATCGGTAATTAATCGAATTAGTTCAAACAGTGAGCCGATCGCCAAAATTACCGATGAAAAAGCTCCAACCCCGAACAAGAATGGGGTTAGCATCTGCGTAAACAAGTATCGATCCATGATCGAAAGTATGGGTAGCCAGCCTAGCGACAGGTTGCCAACTTTTTTCCTTGTTTGGGTCGTTTGAGAGGGAGCCATTGACGTTGCTGAGATTGCTACTTTATTAATGTTTTCAATGAACTAAAAGTGAAATTTTTCGCCCAGATAATATTTGCGAACATCGGGGTCATCGGCTAGTTCGCGACTAGAACCATCGGCAAAAACTTCACCCTCACGCATGATATAGGCGCGATCAGTAATTGTTAGTGTTTCACGGACATTATGGTCAGTGATCAGGATGCCCATATCGCGATCGCGAAGATTGCTGATAATTGTCTGAATCTCGCTGACTGCAATGGGATCGATCCCTGCAAAAGGCTCATCTAACAAGATAAACTTGGGTCCTTCTTCGCCGACAGCTAAAGCCCTAGCAATTTCTGTCCGCCGTCGCTCTCCCCCCGACACTTGAATACCCATCGTATCAGCAATCTTGGTCAATCGAAATTCTTCAAGCAATGTTCGGAGGCGATGGATCTGCTTGGACTTAGGAACATTGGTTTGCTGCATCACTAACAACAAGTTATCGCGTACCGATAGCTGACGAAAAATGGTCGCTTCCTGAGCCAGATAAGCCATCCCCATTCTGGCTCTTTGATGGATTGGCAAACGGGTAATATTTTGCTGATCGAGCCACACACTGCCGCTATCGGGCTGAACTAGCCCCGTTGCCATATAGAAAGAGGTGGTTTTGCCAGCGCCATTAGGTCCAAGCAGACCAACGACTTCGCCCTGTTTGACAGTGAGGCTAACTTGCTGAACAACCTGCCGACCGTTGTAATTTTTACTAACGTTGTCAAGGGTAATTTGCATTGCTCAGGAATTAATTATCAATAGTAATTATAGTCAGCAACTCTCATTATAAAAATTCGGTTTGGAAATCTCGCTTTCCAAACCCCATAAGTTAGTAGCAGCAATGTGCTGCCACTAACTTATGGGGTTGGTCTCGACTTTTCGGGAATGATAGTTTCGTTTACGGGGCTGATGCGTTGCTTTTTAAAAGCAGGTTTAATCTGCTGTACAGGTGTCGAGGAGGTGGCAGGGGTATTGACTAACTCCCGATCAGGAACCACATAGATCGTTTCTACTTGCTGATTATTTTGGGGAGCCGCCACAAATCTTCCTTCACTAACCAAATAGGTAATAGTTTGGGCTTTGATACTATTTACACCTTCTTGGGTGACAACGACATTTCCTGTTAAAACTACGCGCTGTTCCTTAGAAAAATATTGAGCTTGTTCAGCGATCGCGTCAATTTGTCGGGCAGGGTAGCTCATTTTGACATTACCAGTTGCCGTAACTACCCCTGTGAGTGAATTAGCCTCTTGGACATCGGCTCGAATCGTCAAAGCTGTATTGGCATTTTGAGCTTGGGTTGAAGTTAAGTTGCTAGCAGCGATCGCCATTACAGGGATGGCAATTAGAAATAATTTGGCGATCGCTAATTTAGAAGCAGATCGGGAAAATGGGAACTTCATGGGTTTTGTACCTTGGCTTCATACAAATCTACAATGGCTGCGACCACTTCTTCTATGGTTAGACCATCAGTGTCCACTAAAGTTGCATCCTTAGCTTGGATTAATGGCGCATGGTCACGGGTGGAGTCTTTGCGATCGCGTTCGCGAATGTCATGCTCAAGTACATCAAGATCAGGTGCGAACTGTCCTTGAGCAGTCAAATCAGCTTGGCGACGCTTAGCCCTTTCACTTGCCGAAGCCGTCAAAAATATTTTAATCTCGGCATCTGGAAAAACATGGGTTCCGATGTCACGTCCTTCCATAACTACGCCGCCGCCTTGACCAATCTGCTGCTGCTGCTTGACCAAAATATCTCTTACCGCAGGCTGAGCCGCAATCAGCGATACATTAGCGGTGACATCGGGCGAACGGATTTCGGCGGTGACATCTTCACCATTTAGCAAAACTTGCATGGGCTTTTCAGCATTCACTCTCGGAATTAACTGAATTTTTGAGCGCGTCGCGATCGCCTGTACCTTTTCTTGATCGCTCAAATCCACTCCTTCGCGCATCGCGGCAAGGGTGATACTGCGATACATCGCACCAGTATCTAAAGATAGCAGTCCTAACTTATTAGCAACCTGTTTAGTAACAGTGGACTTGCCCGCACCTGCGGGCCCATCGATCGCAATGATCGGTTTTCGGGGAGTGATATTGTGACTTAGCAAGATGTTATCGATTAAGCGTGTGTTTCCAATTCGAGCCGCGATCGCCAGCATTAACTCGGCTTGAGCCGTAATTTCAATGCAAGGTTTCAAGGTCTTGGCTTCAACTAACTCAATATACTCTAGGTTGATTTCTGGTTGCTGAGCGAGATATTTGGTGACAGTGGTAATAATTTCTGCGGGGGTATGGTTTAGGTCACGAAATTGATTAAACAATTCCTGAGCCTGTTGGAGACTTCGATAAATATGAGCCGCAGTTTGGCGATCGCGCTCTGATAGGTATTGATTGCGAGAGCTATAGGCAAGTCCACTCGCTTCTCGTACCGTTGGACAGCCAATAATTTCCACAGGTAGGTTTAAGTCCTGCACTAGGCGGCGAATAATCGCTAATTGCTGACCATCTTTATTACCAAAATAAGCACGATTGGGCTGCACAATGTTTAACAGCTTAGTCACAATCGTAGCGACACCTTGAAAATGTCCACTACGCGATCGCCCACACAGTCCGCTAGTCATTTCTATGGGCGGTATTACCTGCGTGATACTGCGATTAGTTACCCCCATTTCTAGGGCATTGGGGGCAAAAACGACATCAACGCCTTCAGTCTGGCAAATTTGCAGGTCGCTTTCTAGGGTACGCGGATACTTTTCTAAATCCTCATTTGCCCCAAACTGGAGCGGATTGACAAATATACTCAAAACCACACAAGTATTTTCCATCCTTGCACGATCTATTAGGCTCAGATGACCAATATGCAGGGCTCCCATAGTTGGTACAAGGGCGACCCCTGACTGCTTAGAGATGGGGTCACTCGCCGATGATCTATGGGTATTCAAATAATCCCGTAAAGACGCGATCGTGGTTAATAGTTTTGCCAATCAGCTAGCCTCAATAAAGTGATGGCGGCGCTTTGCGCCGCCATCACTTTAAATCGAAAAGTATTGCTTTGCAACGCTTTTGACTTTTACCTGCCTAGCACTTCAATTCTGACGGGGGCAACTCCAGAAGAGATCAAACCAATCACATTGGCGGCAGCCGTTGAAATATCGATGATGCGACCATGGGCATAAGGACCACGGTCATTAATGCGTACCACTACTGACTGACCATTATCCATATTTACAACCCTGACCACAGTACCAAAAGGCAGGCTAGGATGGGCGGCTGTCAATTCATTGGCATTAAAGATTTCACCACTAGCACTGTAGTTACCGTCAAAACCAGGACCGTACCACGAAGCCATACCTGACATTACGCCAACAACACGATCATTCAGAGTCTTACTAAATACTGGCACAGGTGTTGCAACTACCTTAGGCTTAGGAGCATCAAGTACATCTGCAACAGGGCTAGCACCACCCAGCAGACGACGTAATAGATTAGCTGACTCTAAAACATCTCTAGTTTCATTTCTTAGAGACACAGGAAACAAAACCTGCTCATCAAACTTTAAGGTGGCGCGATCGCCAAACTTGATCACGTAGTTACCATTCCTCCAAGCAGGAATTATCTTGTCTGCGTCTAAGCCATCACGGCTTAACTGATTGATGAGAGCGGCGGTAGCAGTAGCCCTTTCCACAGGATCTGCAGAAGTTAGTAATTGCTGGTAGTCATCGCGGTCTAATTTAGCGCCATCTTCAGAATTAGAGGGCAATTTGAGTGATTCCGAGTTCTTTTTAATTAGCCCTTTACTTTCCCCCTTGTCTTCACTCTTGACCTTATCCTTGGTCAATGAGTTCGACGAATCAATGATTACATCTGAATTTGCTGAGTCTTCAGATTCGATATATGTGACTACAGGAATGCCACGGACATAGACAGTTGCGGCATTTTTACCATCTAACTTATGAGAGTGTATACGAGCTACCGAATCGTCTTTAACTCTTACTAAAGATTGCGATCTGGTTTCGCCAACCTTGAGAGAAGTTGATGAACTCGTGGATTTAATTTCTGTTTGAGTTCCTGTTTGAGCCTGTGCGCTATTGCTAGCAAGACTTGAGGCAATAGCAAGAGCCACTACTGATTTAGAAAGAGTGTAGCTCCAATTCCAATTATGCATAGGTAAAAGCAGAAAATGAAGGTAAACGACAATTACTATTTGTAGAGATAACCCTAAAGTTGCTAGAAAGCCACTTAGTAAACAACTTAGGTATTTCTAGAATAGTTAGAACCTGCTGTTTGGGAACAAAATTACTTAGTTTTTATTCCTGTGATTCAGATTAACACGGTTATTCAAAATGACAATACTTTAATGCTCAAGCCCTTGCTACGCAATAAATACAAGCTTCTTTTCTATAAAAAAATCAAAATTTTGCTTCTTTCTCATTAGGATTCTTTATAAAAATAGAACTTTGTGCCGCTAATCACAAAAAAACCTTAGCAAAAGTATGCCTTTAGACATAGGTGTTTTTGCTCCTAATTAGCTTTATTGTGCATCACAACTCAATAAAACCGAAATTATCAGTTTTGTGCCTGATTTAGTTTACATGAGATACCATTGCAAGCCTTGTCAATAGATGATCCTAGAAAATAGCTATCTAAAAAACAAATAAATCATCCCTAGGGTAGATACTATAAATAAATTTTTAGAAATTATTTGTGATTGATTTGATGAATATGTTTGAAATCGACTAAATATAGTTTTTTATGTTCTAAAAACTCGTAACTGTAGGTAAATCACTAAGAAGTTAAGCAAAAGATTTACCTCCAAAGTATAAGAATTTCTAATCAAACACGACAAAATCCTGTCTAAAACATTTTAAAACTCATGAAAGTACGTCATTACTTCCTTGGGTTGGATGATTTATAGCGTTTGTCAGTCCACAGGTTTGTTTCCCCACTGAAGGCGGGGAAGCAAACTTTTGTACCGCGCTTTCTATGTAATGACTACATCATTTAGTTTGCCGCTCCGAAAACCCTCTAAATCTAGGGTAATGGAAGTAAATCCATATTCTCTAAAAGCTTTAGTAAGCTCTGGCATTGGGATTTTAGTGAGCAATTCTTGTAAGCGATCGCTTGCTACTTCGATCTTTGCCATATCGCCCATAGATCGCACTCGTAAGTCGCCAGTCCAACCGCGATCGCGAAGATATTGCTCAGCATTACCGACACGCTGTAGCTTATCGAGGGTAATTTCTTCACCATAGGGAAATCGAGAACTTAAGCAGGGTTGCGAGGGTTTATCCCACCAAGGCAGCCCTAAGTATTGCGATAACATTCTGACTTCTATTTTGCTAATTCCGACTTCCGCGAGGGGCGATCGCACACCACGTTCTTGAGCCGCCCGAATTCCTGGGCGATAATCCTGTAAGTCATCGGCATTTAATCCATCGACAACGTAGCCATAACCCATGGTTTTCGCGAGAGGCTTTAGGGTATCGTGCAGTTCACTTTTACAGAAATAACAACGATTGATTGGGTTAGAGGTGTAATTTGGGTTGCTCATTTCATCGGTCTGGACAATTTGATGATTGATGCCAATAAAATTGGCTTGTAATTTTGCTGCCTCTAGGTCAGCAGGTAAGAGCGATGGAGAGTTGGCGGTAATTGCCAAGGCGCGATCGCCAAGTACATCGAAAGCAACTTTAGCAACAAGGGTACTGTCGATACCGCCTGAGTAAGCAACAAGTACCTGTGACGATTCGAGAAAAATTTGTTTTAGTTGATTAAATTTATCGGACAGACTTGCTTTTAACATAGGATTTCTAGATGGGTTGATATCATTATGAATGGTGGCGCGAAGCGCTACCATTTATGACAGAGGCAATAGCGCTGAAAGCGTGGAAGACCCTAAAGTTAATTTGGCAATCTTTGAACATCAGAGGCGCACCCATGCAAAACACCCGTCTTAGCACAATTATAAGTACTAGAGTTGTTCAGCTATCGAGGTGGTCGCGCAATCCTTGGCGACGAATATCGCTAAATTTGATTGGGCTACTGGGAGGATTTTTCACAGCGTCCTTCATCTCAACCACTGCTGGGGTTAAGTCGGAACTGGATACGGTTGCCGCAGGGATTACTCTGCTGGTTGTGGAGGTTATCAACCGTCTTGCTTATAGTCCAAGACGACCAGTCCTAGATGACGGCAGCAAAGTCCCCCGATTATTGACAATCGAGATTCTGAACTCGGTTAAGATCGGTATAGTTTATGGCTTGTTCTTGGAAGCATTCAAGCTTGGTTCATGAGTCCATGAGTTGACACTTTGCGCCAGCTCACAATATTTTGATTAATTACGGCGGTGGGTAATTTGGTCGGCGTAGTCGGCGATCGCGGTAGGCATCGAAGAACCAGTCAAAATAATATTTACCTTAGAAGCCCGCTTTTCGAGAATCTCTAACAACTCTTGCTCGGTGACTAGCGATCGCTTAATTAGCAAATTAATTTCATCAATGATGATTAAACTAGCTGTGGCTTTGGCGATCGCAGATTTAGTGTATTCCCAAAGCTCTAGTACGGACGATTTCTCGGCATCGGTTAGTTCAATATCTTCCCTAGACAAATCGCGCTGAGCTTCGCAGCGAAGCCATTCCAAGTTTTCAACTAGCCTGCGAGGATTTTGCAAGCCCTGATTGATGCCTGTTTGAAAAAGCTGCACCAATAAAACCTTTGTCCCCTGACCTGCAACCCGAAGCCCTTGAGCAAAGATATCTGCATAAAGAAGGCGTTGGGGCGCAATGAATACCTGTACATTACCTTGGATTTGTTTCACTAGGGTTGTGGGTTGAGGATGGGATTTGACATTGATTTCAGTCTTAGTAAATTGCGCCGCCATAAACAAGTCTAGTGTTTGAATTTGCACAAGCTATCATATCAGACACTATATGTATAGCTAACGCTTTGCTGTAATTTATTGCTGTAGGCACTTGTATTAGGGCAAAATCAAAACCCAAGAAGCGAGTGGCGGCGCGAAGCGCCGCCACTCATCTTCTGGGTTTCAAGTCCTAACGAAAATGGATACAGCTATATTAATCCGCTAGGCATAAGTAAACTAAAAACCTAGAAAGCTGCCCCGCCCGCGTAGCGGGCGGGACAGCTTTCTAGGTTTTGCTTTACCGCGCCATCAAAATTAACGTTTCTGGTTTACTAGGGAATCTCTAGTGACACACCATACAAAATGCGGTAAGGACAACATTCTCCGCCATCGCCAAGGCTCTTGATAAAGTCTATATAGCCACTCAAGATGATTATCGGCAAGCCACTTGGGAGCGCGAATCTTTTTGCCAGACCAAATGTCAAAACTACCGCCTACCCCAATCCATACTGAGCTGGGACAAAGGTGACGGTATTTTTGAATCCATAACTCCTGACGCGGTACGCCTAAGCCCACTAAAATCAATTTCGGACATGAACTTTGCAATTGCTCGCATATCTGCTGCTCATTTTCTTCACCAAAATAGCCATGGTGCATTCCCGCGATCGTGATGTTAGACCATTGCTGCTGCCATTTGGCGGCAACAGTATCTACTACCCCAGGAGCGCCACCAATCAAAAATATTCGCCACTGTTGCTCGGCAGCTACTTGTACAACTTGCTCTGATAGTTCAATTCCAGGGCAACGATTTATATCTTCACCGCGCGATCGCAAATACAACACAATTCCTGAGCCATCGGGTACGACCAGCTCGGCTTTATGGATTACATTGGCTAGCTCTTGATTTTGACGCGCCTGCATGGTCATTTCTGCGTTGAGAGTCACTACATGAGCGCCTTGATTCTCTTTCAGCCTATTAGCAAGCCAGTCAACATAATTTTCCTGAATGTGAACAGGCATTCCTAGCACATTAAACTGACGCAAGGGTTTTCTTCTCCAAACATATATCTACTGATAGTTATTTTATTGTGAAGTGTGGCTGTAATACCAAATCAAAAAACCAGAAGAAGAGTGGCGGCGCGATGCGCCGCCACTCTTCTTCTGGTTTTTTGATCGCGACCAAGGGGCTCAACATAATTAGAACCTAGAACCATAGTTTGTCCCGACAGACACGCGGACAGAACAAACTTTTTGTTTTTAGTTTACTTATGCCTAGCTACTTAACCTCTTGCAGTTGTGGCTTGCTCTCGATTGCCTGAAGTACAGGTGGATTGGCTAGATAGTCCGCAAGCTGCGCTTCAATTTGTTCACGGACAATCGAGCGATATTCCAAGAAATGCTCACCCTGAGCGCAAACTGAGAGGTAACTAGTAACCACATTTGGATAGCGCTTCATAAGATCAAAGAGATTAATCCAGAACTGAAAACGGGTTTTGCGAACAAATCCCTGTCTCCAACATAAAATGAGTAAGGCTCTGATCGCAGTCCAATCGGTTCGCTTCTTGGCATCAGTCTTCTCCCGTTTGATTCGCTTATACGGTGATTCGCCCAAAATCAGGAAATGACGGTAGGTGCGATTGAGAAATACTAATGGATCGTATAGAGTCCAGAAAGCATGGACATATTCGGTAGCAATGTCTTCTAAGGGGCGAGTGGGCATGAAGTTCATTAGAGTAGTTTGATGCCCATTGCTATTTTGGGTAATCATCCTTCCTTCTTTATTTAAACGATGCCATAAACCAGTGTCAGGCAGGGCTTGTAGCATACTAAAAAGAGCCGTAGGAACCGCAGTTTGTTCTACAAATTGGACAATGCGATCGCCTGCCCCTTTCTTCTCACCATCGAAGCCAATGATAAAGCCAGCCATCACTCGAATCCCTGCTCTAGCGATGTTAATCACCGATTCTGAAAGTGGATCGCGGTTGTTTTGGAACTTCTTGGTGAGAGCAAGACTATCGGTGTCAGGAGTTTCGATACCAAGGAAGACCGACCCAAAGTTGCATTCCACCATCATCTGCATCATTTCAGGATCTTGTGCAAGATCGACCGAGGCTTCCGTGGCAAAGGAGAAGGGATAGTTACGCTCTTTCATCCAAGGTTTTAACTCTTGCAGCATTACCTTCACATTGCGCTTGTTCCCAATAAAGTTGTCATCAACCATGAAAATGCTGCGTCGCCAGCCAAGATCATATAGACATTGAAGTTCTGCGAGAATCTGAGCAGGAGTCTTAGTGCGTGGCTTCCGTCCATACAGGATGATAATGTCGCAAAATTCACATTGAAACGGGCATCCACGGGAAAACTGTACTGACATCTCAGCATAGCGGTTCATCTCTAATAGATCAAAGCGAGGAATCGGAGTTTCCGTAACTGCTGGTCTTTCACCATTGGCTCGTAAAATACCTCCGCGATCGCCTCTTTCAATCGCCTCAACAAACATTGGTAAAGTAATTTCCCCCTCATCAAGGATCAAGAAATCCGCTCCCGAAACTTTCGCTTCTTCGGGTAAAGCCGTGGGGTAAGGACCACCTACAGCAACTAATTTACCGCGTTTCTTTGCCTCTTGAATTTGAGCTAAAAAATCATCCTTTTGGACGATCATTGCGGAGAGAATTACCACTTCCGCCCATTCCCATTCAGCTTCAGTGATATCACGAATATTGCGATCGACAAGTTTAAATTCCCACGACTGAGGCAAAATTGCCGCAACTGTAACCATTCCTAGAGGCGGAAGCTGAGCCTTATAACCAACTAATTCAAGTGTTTTCTCAAACGACCAAAAACTCTTAGGAAATAAAGGATAGACAAGTAAAACACGCATTGTTTGTAGTTGGGGCTTGTTTTTAATTGATTATGAACTGCACTTATTATAGAGGGTGATGCAATGAGCCGCCTTGATACTTATAAAAAAACAGTAATTCTTATGGTAAAGCCGATTTTAGGGTTTTTAGCGCCCTTAAAAACTCATTTAGCAATTACATCTTGTTGGGCTTCAAAAATTCCTCTGGGTTTTAATTGAGCCTAAAGCACTGTAGTCGATCAAATCCAAACTAATAAAGACTTTAAAAGCCAAAGAACTTACCGACTATGCTAGTGAAGTTACTGATAAATTGAAAGTTCTTTTCCAATGGTGTCAGTTTCTTGGTCGGAGCAACAGCTTGGCGCAAAAACACACCTTTCCCAGAAAGTTGATTATCAATCAACGACACCTTATTCCGAAAATATGGCCAGAATGTCTCTGTCCGAATGGTTGAATAGCCCAATCTACTATCAAATCCTATCAGTAAATGACTTTCTACACTCGTTTTTGCGGGAGACACTTCCATTGCATAGATTCCCCCATTTCCTTCCAGATATAATTTACCCGTTCCATAAAAAATAATATACCGATGCTGTCCTGTTAACCAGCTATGAAAGCTCCATATCCAGCGAGTTTTTAGCTGAATATCTCCAGATATACCAGTGATGAAAGCAGGGCGCATCACAATCCCTGGATGCTGTTGCAACTGAACTTCAGTGATGTAGTCACTTGCTTTTTTAGGAGACAAAACAACCGTTCCACCTTCAACTGTACTTTTAGTCGTAAATTCTGTTAGCTCCACTAGTCCCGATGCATAACTAATAAATGGAGCAGACCATCTCCAAAATAGTCGAGTTCGCTTAGTTAAGTTCCGATCATACTGATTCATGGAATCCATTCGCATATACAAAGGATTAAACAAGTCAACTCTAATACTGACCGTTTTCTCTGCATTTTTATAAAAGATGTTTCCATCGGCTACAGGATCAGTTAATTGAATGGGAGCAAACCTTTCAGCAAAATGAGCTATTCCAAAAAAACACCATGCTTTCCATAATGGAGAAGCAAATAAAACTAAGAGGATAGTACAAAATATATATATCCAGTTCTCTTGAAAATTTATAATTAATAGTTTCCATATTCGATCCAATTGTTGTTCTGATTCTTCAAGTTGGAATTGTTTTTGGGATAGTTGAGCCTTAAGATCTCTTAATTGCTGTTCGCGTTCAATGTATTCTTTTTCTAGTTGTTGATATGCAGCTTTCTCTTTTCTTAAGAGTTCGCAATTAGCCTCTCTTTGCAACCTTATATCAAAACGATAAAACTCATACCAAGGAATCTCTTTAGTACATTCTGCTTCAATTCTCAAGTTAATATCCTGATTCAATCGGCTGATTCCCGACTTAAACTGAGGATTTGTATTGATCTCAAGCTGCTTAATATCCTCACCTATCCTATTGATAGCTTCCTGAATATCTTTCCCTGAAACTTGATTCCAAAGATCTTGTCCAATTGGCTGAAGAATTGTATTTGCTGTAAATAGGGCTGTTAATATAGCAACAAATAGAATGATACTAACTGCTTTATTTGTCAGCCATAGAATGATCGCAAATATTAATTTCATGAAATATTGGGA
The DNA here is from genome assembly GCA_003249015.1 of Pseudanabaena sp. GTDB lineage: Bacteria > Cyanobacteriota > Cyanobacteriia > Pseudanabaenales > Pseudanabaenaceae > Pseudanabaena. The sequence goes on from QBLS01000002.1 coordinate 60,244, forward strand.
GTCAAGAATCTTTCTGTTGATTCGATATGGTTGACTAAAAAAGGAGAAATCAGTCAGGGATTTATCTAAGTTTAGAACATTTGATAAGGTCAAGGGGCTTAAGAAACCATTTAAGAATTGTCTAGACCCCCCAGCCCATGCTCAAAAAAGGGGGGATTTAAATTCTTCCCCTTTTTGAAGGCGGATTGAGGGAGATTTCTTAGGGGGGTGAACGTAAGCAGTAATTCTTAAATAGTGTCTAAAGTGTCTAAGTCCCTTATTCTATACTTGCCATAACTAAAACCCAAAGCTATCCTGTCCGCGTAGTGGGTAGCGTAGCTTTTGGTTTTAGCTTGGTTTTAGCTATGTTGAACTACTTAACTATTAAACTGCTGTAGCTTTATTTCAAGCTACCGATAGCGTCATATCTGTCAACTTTTAAGATCAAAACACTAAATATCAAAGTTTTGCGCTAAGCTTAAGTCTCTATATTAATGTTGTAGAGGCTCAAGTACTTTATGGTGCTAGATTTCCCCCGTATTCAAAAAGAAGTCAGGTTTCCCGATAGCGCCCCTGCCGCATATCCCGTATTTTTCAGGACGTACAGTCGTAAGTACAATAACAAACGGGAAAGTTGGGCTGAAGTATGCGATCGCACACTTACAGGTTTAAAAAAGCTGGGCAAACTGACCCAAGAACAGGCTGACCTGATCGACAAGATGCAAAAGCAGCTCAAGTCCCTCACCTCTGGGCGTTGGCTGTGGGTCGGTGGTACAGAATGGGTTGATCGCCCCGAAAATTTCTCAGGCTCCTACAACTGTACCAGCACCAATGTGATTGACTGGCGTGCCTTTGGCTTGATGATGGATCTCGCTATGCAAGGCTCTGGCACTGGCGGCGTATTAGAGCCGCAGTACATTAGCCAACTGCCCGTAATCCGTAACCAGTTGCAAGTAAGTGTGATCGGTGCGATCGGTGATACTCCTGTCGAAAAACGCCGCCACAATACCGAAGTTGAATTTGACTATGCCAACAATGCCGTTAAATTCTATGTTGGCGATAGCCGTCAAGGTTGGGTCAAGTCCTATCAATCTTTGCTCGAACTCTCTAGTAACGAACAGTTTGATGCGACTAAGCCCGTCCAAATCACCGTTGATATCAGCGATGTTCGCCCCAGTGGTGAACCCCTCAAAGGTTTCGGCGGTATGGCAAATCCTGTCAAGTTGCCTACGCTCTACGATCGCTGTGCCAATATTTTAAATAAAGCGATCGGTCGTCAACTCACCTCCGTCGAGTGCTGCATCCTCATCGATGAAGCCGCAGTTTGTATCGTGGCAGGTAACATCCGAAGGTCGGCCGGCATGAGGCAATTCTCTTCAGAAGATGCTTTAGGTTCTGTGGCAAAGGATAATCTTTGGCAGCAAGACGAAGCTGGTAATTGGAGAATCGATCCTGAGCGTGATGCTTTGAGAATGGCAAATCACACAAGAGTATTCCATCGCAAACCCACTGAACAGGAATGTATTGATGCCGTTCGTAAGCAATATTATTCGGGTGAAGGTGCGATTCAATGGGCAGGTGAAGCGATCGCGCGTTCTAATGCTGACTTAATTACAACTCCTGAATTAAAGCGTGATTTCCTTGCTGCCTATGTGAAAGGAGAAGGCAAAGAATGGTTGCGATCGCAGCAGCCTGAAGTCTCTGAACGTGATTTAGAGCATAGACTACAGCGTTATGCCCTGAATCCATGCGGTGAGATTTTGGGAGCAGATTTCCATTGCAATCTCTCGGAAGTGCATCTTAATCTGATTAATCCTAAGGATGAAAAAGAACAAGAAGCAGCATTTAAAGCAGGGGCTTTATCAGTTGCGTCACTTCTTAATCATCAATTCATCGAGAAGCGTTATCAATTTAGCCGTGATGTTGACCCAATTGTGGGCGTATCTTTCACAGGACTATTTGACTTCTTCGTTCATGCCTTTGGTGTGGAATGGTTGCGCTGGTTTGAGGCGGGTCGTCCTGACACTGTGCAGGGGCTAGACTTCAAAGAGAAGGAAGCCAATTATCTAAATCGCTGGCGTGAGATTGTACATCAGACGGTTTGGGAATATTGTGACACGCATGGCTTACGTCGCCCGAATCGTTGCACGACGACTCAACCCGCAGGAACGAAATCCTTGCTGACAGGTGCTTCCCCAGGGTGGCATCCTCCAAAGGCACAGCGCTTTATCCGTCGGATTACTTTCCGTAAGGAAGATCCTGTGGCACGGGCTTGCATGGACTATGGCTATAGCATCATTCCTTCGCAATCAGACAAGGATGAGAATGGACAATTGTTGAATGATCCCTTTGATCCGAGATGTACGGAATGGCTGGTGGAGATTCCTGTGAGCGTGTCTTGGGCTGATCTTGATGGTGCTGACAAGGTGGACATCAGCAAATTTGATGTAATGGCTCAGTTTGATTTCTATATGCAGGTGCAGAAGCATTACACCCGTCATAATACTTCCGCAACCTTGGAGTTGCGTGAGGCGGAAATCGAGCCTTTAGGGAAGAAGATTTACGAAGCGATTCGTGATGATGAGGGTTATATCTCGGCGGCGCTGTTGGCGCGTTTTGATGACCTGCAAACTTTCCCTCGCTTGCCCTTTGAGCCAATCGATAAGGCGACTTATGAGAAGCTCAGTGCTGAGGTGCTAGAACGTCGTAGGTCTGATGATTTTTACGCAAGTTTGTTGCGTTATGATTCGGGTGAGTTGATGGATGCGGGCCCTGCGGGTTGCGATTCTGATAAGTGTATGTTCCCCGAACAAAAGCCATAGATCGCTTTAACATCAAGATTTAGGTGATTAGGTAGAAATTTTCTTTCTAATCACCTAAATTAGTAAAAGCTTGAATTCGGTTATAATCTAAAAATATGCTTTAAGAATGTATGCACAAGCAGGAAATATAAAGCTATGCAAGCAATTCGGTTACAACAAACTATAGAAAAAGACGGTGAAATTTATCTAAGCAATCTACCTGTTTTTCAAGGGCAACAGGTTGATGTAGTAGTTTCGCTTTCTCCTTTGCCTGAGACTAAAAAAACTTTTACTGCTCGTCAATTACTGAATTCTGGCTTGATTGGTGTGTGGGAGAATCGTACTGATATTAAGGATAATTTGACCTACGCTCGTCAGTTGCGCGAACAATCTCAAGCAAAACGTTATGATCTTTTTGGATAGTGACATTATCATCGATTTTCTGCGAAGATATCCTCCTGCGATTAGTTGGTTAGAATCTCTAGAGGATGAGAAAATTGCTTTATCTGGATATGTGGCAATGGAACTAATGCAGGGTTGTAATAACAAGATTGAATTGCAGCAAATCCAAAAATTGATTGCTAATTTTGAAGTTGTCTGGGCGACAGCCGAAGCTTGTAATCAAGCTTTAGAAGTGTTTGCAGAGTACAACCTGAGTCATGGTCTTGGTTTGATTGATGCTTTGATTGGTCAAACCTCTATCTCTTTAGGTGCACCGTTACATACGTTTAATGTCAAGCACTATGCAGTTATTCCAAATCTCACAACTGTGCAACCATACAAAAGGCTGTAGCAATTTGCGGTTAATATAGTTATTGATTGCAAATCTACTTTATGAATTTATATTTAATAAGTAATTATTCAAAAAAACAAATATATTTATAGACTATGACTACACCAAAACTTCAAGACTATTCTCTAGTTAGAACTAGAACAGAGAAAAAGAAACAAGACTATGAATTTTCAGATATGTCTTCAGCTTTCTATTTTGTTGTTATGGATCTAGTCCTTAGATTACAAGATGATGAAATAAGAGATTCCATAACAGATAATCATTTTTTACAAGTTACACGTCAACCACAAGGACATGATAGAGGAATTGATGCTATCTATATTGATGAAACATCTACTCCCACCACAATACATATGTTTAATTGTAAGTATGTAGAAACTTTTGAGAAAGCTAAAAACAATCATTTGCCTTCAGGAGAGATTGATAAAATTCTAGGCTTTATAAGCGCTCTTAATGGGCAAGATGAATGTTTGCTTAAGGAAGTTAACCCATTACTAGCATCAAAAGTCAGAGATATTTGGAAGATTTTTGAAAACCAAAATCCCAAATTTGTTTTTCATATTTGCTCAAATCACTACAAAAATTTTGAGAGGACGGAAAAAGATAGACTAGAAAGAACTATCGGAAAGAATGTAGATATTCGATATCACTTAATGCCTCAATTGATTGAATATATATTTACTACTGATAAGCAGGTAGTTAATAGTAAGATCAAAGCTATCGATAAATGTTATTTTCTAAAATCTGATGGAGATATTCGCGCTCTTATAGTAAATGTAGACGCGAGAGATTTAATAAGAATAGTTCTTGATGATGAAGAGATTAGAAATAAGGCGGATATGGACGATAGTGAGTATGAATTAATTAATCAATTTAAAATATTAGAGGATGCTTTTAATGACAATGTGAGAACTTATCTCAAGAAATCGTCAATTAATAAAAATATTAAAAGCACAGCTCTATCAGATGACAATAATAAATTCTTCTATTATAACAATGGTGTTACATTAACATGCGACTCTTTTTCTTACTCAGATAGGCGTTCCCCTATCATTGAGCTAAAGAACATGCAAATGGTTAATGGAAGTCAAACTATTCATTCATTGCATGAAGCTTTCTTGGAAAATCCAAGAAAGCTCAATGACATCGAGATTCTTTGTCGTATTTGTGAGGTTAAAGATCCTAGCTTGAGTACAAGGATTGCAGAATATACTAATAGTCAGAATCCAGTAAAGAGTCGAGATATTAGATCCGTAGATTTTATTCAATTGAGTTTGGAGAAAGAATTTCTTGTAGATAATAAGTTTTACAAAAGAAAGAAAAATCAGTACTCTGATAAACCCATACAGCAACGAATAGATGCAGAGAAAGCTGGGCAAGTACTCATGGCATTCTTTAATCGATCACCATACGAGGCAAAAAATAGAAAAGAGTCAATTTTTGGTGACAAATATGAGGAAGTTTTTAACGAAAATATTAATGCTAATAAAGTTTGGCTATCCTACAGTCTTTTTGAAAAAATTGAGATTGAAAAAAGCAAAATAAAGTTAGAAATTGTCAGTGATCAATTGATATTTCAAGAAAAATCATATATTCTCTACGCCTCCTATTATGTTCTCTTTATTATTGGGGAGCTAGCAAGACAGAAAAATGTCAATTTTATTTATGATAATTTGCAAGAAATTTGGAATCTCTATAAAGATGCAGTGAATATTCTAGAGAAAACTATAGCTAAGGAAAAGGAAATATCAGGTCAGAAGTATTCTCACTCTACATTTTTTAGATCTAACAAAATCAAAAAATATGTTGAGGACACAGCAGATAATAATCTGTTAGACATGTTAAATCTGAATTAATAGACCATTATGCAGACAACTCAAATAAACGTGAATTTATCTCTTCCTTTTGAAGCGCTCATCGAAATGATGCGATCTCATTCTGAACTTTGGGATGGAATTGAAGTTGTAGAAGTTCGACGCATTATTGAAAAAACTTAGCGATCGCTAATCACATTAGCAATTTATTAGGCGATCAAGCCTGACCACTATGCAATCAAACCAAGTAACATTATTTTTTAGAATCAATATCTGGAGAACACCAAAATGCCAAGCCTAACACTAAGTAACGAGCAAGTTATAGAACTTGTTAAACAACTACCACAAGAGCAAAAAATAGAAATCTTTAGATTCCTACTGCTTTCTCAATGGCAGCAATGGCAAGACTTGTCTAGCTATGGCGCGGATAAAGTTAAACTTGCCGCAAAAGAGCGTGGCTATGAATGGGAAAAGATGTCAGAAGAAGAGAGAGAAGAATTTATTGATTCAGTTGTCCACGAAGAATAGTGAAAGAGATCGCTAAAGCTGCCGATTTTGTTAATTTATTCTCTTAGGTAGAGATCGCCTATGACACAGCCAAAACCAAACTTTAAACGCGGTGATATTTTGATTTATTAGGCGATCGCATTGCAACTCATAGACTAGGCGATCGCCCAAACATCTCTCCACAATTGTTGATAAAGATACTTTGATATTTAGAAAGAAAGCCCTAGAGCCAAGCAAGAATCACCTGCGGTAGCACTAAGACTGTAGGATTGAGTTTCAATTGTTTTCGCAACTACCAACATATCCTTATCAAAAACCTTACCGTTGATATTGCAGCTTCCTTTGAGGACAAGCAGGTAATTCCCTAAGTACTTATATCTTATCAAGGAAGTACTTTTAATAATCTTAGAACTAATTCCACCCTTAGGATCTAGGGGAACGTCATATACTTTAACACCTGCTTGGGAATAGGTAAATTTATAATTCTTCTCTAAATTAGGATCAGCCGTATTGATTTGCACGGGAGTATATGGCTTGATTTTATCTGTATTAGAGAAGTCAGGTGGTGATGCATAGGCAAGGATAAAGAATCCAGTACTATTTGTGATTTTGTGACCACTTTCAGGCGGATTAAAATAAAGAGAACCTGTGGGATAAACTCCTTTAGAATCAGTTTGTGTACCATCAATTGTGTAGACAGATTCAGTCATCGAATGATAATGGAGTCCGACACTTCCATTAGGAATTGTGTACCAAAGGATACTGATATGCTGAGTGTCTGCCGCACCAGATAGAATAAGCTTCTCTAGATTAGGTCTGAAGGTAAAAAAATCGTATTTTTTAGGATCGGCGATGAGTTCCTTGAGATCGATAGTAGTTGATTTGCTCAAAGCCGATTTTTTGTCACGGAGAGCGATCGCAGAACTGCGTATATTGTCTGCGAGGACGGTGTTTGCATGAAGATTAAAGCCAACTGAAAAAAACAGCCCCATTCCCAAAAGGGGAATTCTAAATAGTCTCATCATTGCTCACTCTTTCACATGTTGAAATAAAATGGATAATTCAGAAAATATCATGAAGCCTACTGATTTATTTGACCGAATTGCTACAGAATAATTTGTATTTTTTATATTCAAAAAGTAAAAATAGAGGCGCGAGTCATGCTACTTCAAGTTGGCATAGGTATAAATCGCATTGCAAATTAGAGAATAGGCGATCGCCCATCTATGATGACTATGAAGCAGCCAAAGCCAAACTTTAAACAGAATGGCATTTTGATTTATTAGGCGATCGCATTTTTTAAGCTAAAATCAGAACACATAAGCTTTTCAATCTACAGTTAAAGTTTAAAAGCCATGCAAGTTACTATTGAAGTATCCGAAGAAGTTGCACTACAGGCAAATCGAACAGGTTTTTCTGTGCAGGAATTTGTCATGCAAGCAATTCAAAAATATATACATCAAGAAGTTCCTTTAGTTCATACCCAAACTTGGCAACTGTGCGGAGGGTTGCAAGTTAAGAATAATTTGGATACACAGATTCATAGCGATCTAGATGTAGTTACTAACTATGCTGAAAGTATTGATGATATTCTTTATGGCAATCTGTAATGACAGAAGTTCTAGTTGATACATCAGCACTGATTGCTTTTTTTGTTGGCTCCGAGAAACATCACCTAGCCGTAAAAAACTATTTCTTATCCAATCCTGATTCAAGATGGGTGATTCTCTCAACAGTTTTTGATGAGACGGTAACTTGGCTCCGAGTCAAGATTTCAATTCGAGATTCTATTGCGGTTGGGCGACTATTACGCCAAGAACATCGTTATGTCGCCTTATCAGAGGCGGATGATATCGCCACTTGGGAAGCATTTTGTCGATATGATGACAAGGCTTGGAGTTATACAGATTGTTCGCTGTTGGCGATGTCTCAGCGTTTAAATATACCTACTGTCGTAGCGCTAGATGAGCATATTCGGCAAATGCGTGGTTTGGGTGTGAATTGTGTTCCTTAGCGATCGCTTTCAATACTTGTTAAAATAAATTAATTGATGAAATATGAGTGGGACGAAAATAAAGCAACTAAAAACTTGGCAAAGCATGGAGTTGCCTTTGCCGAAGCGAAAACTATCTTTGACGATCCGCTTTATGTTGATTTCTATGATCTAGACCACTCAGAAGACGAAGAACGTTACCTAATTGTCGGCGAATCAAATCGAGGACGATTATTAATCGTTTCCTATACAGAGAGAAGAGAATCAATTCGGATCATCAGTGCCAGAGAAGTTACAAAATCGGAGCGTGAAGTATATGAAGAAGGCTGACTTAGAACTAGAAGACGACCTTAGACCCGAATATGACCTTAAAAGTCTGCGTGTCAGAAAACTAGGCTCAGGACGTAAGAGCTTTGGTGGCTCAACAGTGCGCTTAGAACCTGATGTCGCCGCAATATTTCCTAGCGCCGATGCAGTAAATGAAGCTCTAAGATTCTTGATTAGAGTTACACAACAAAACCAACCCACTAAGGTCCCAACACTATCTAACACTCAGGAAAATAATCTGTAGTGTGGTAGCGATATTTTGATTTATTGGGCGATTGCACAGCACCTCACAGAATAGGCGATCGCTAGAACTGTAAAAAATTCCATAGAGTTAATAATGTTTAAATATGTTTCCGAAGTTATGTATTTTGTTGCTGATCGTCGTGCTGCTGCCGATTGGTATTCTCAATTATTTGACCTTGAGATCACATGGCTAGAAAACCCTGAACATTTCTTTATTCGTGTCGGAGCGCAAGACCTGTGGTTTCATCAAGCAGATGATAAAGTTCCATCAGGAGCCGCAGGACATGTTGCCTATTGGCAAGTTACAGATTTTGATGCCGCACTAGCACGGGCTACACAATTAGGAGCGACACTCTATCGAGGACCATTAGATCGAGAGGATGGAACCTATATGTGCCAAGTTAAAGATCTTGATGGCAACTTGATTGGTCTGATCGGTCCAAGACAAGAGCAGCTATAAAAGCTATAAAAAAGAGGCTATTGACTGGTGATGGTACTAGCAATTGAACGAGCAATCACATATTAAATCCTAGAATTGGTGATCGCTGCGATCGCCTATTCATGAGGACTATGACGTACTAAAGCCAAACTTTAAACGGGGTGATATTTTGATTTATCGGGCGATCGCGTTAACGCTAAATTTAGAAAATGATGTAAAAAGTTTTAGTGAGCTTGGATCCCATAGTCAAATATTCACTAGCAAACTAACTAAGATCCACTCTTGTGACATAGATAACGTTTAGAATACTCGCTAGTCTCCACAATAGTTATACCAAATCAAGAAATAGCCTAGCCATTTCCTGATTTAAGAAACCTCATACCAAATAAATAAATAGCGTAGCCATTTATTTATTTAAAAAACCTTACTGGGTTTGGGTTTCAATCCACAAAAGTGTTGGCATACTTTCGTGAATTGGTATTACTCGATAGTGGATATCTAAACAGAGATTATTTTAAGATATGGCAACAAAGCAAGCAGCAATTTTGGTCTTGGCGGATGGTACTTGTTACCGAGGCTATGCCTTCGGCGCATCGGGAACTGCGATCGGCGAAGTGGTGTTTAACACAGGTATGACTGGCTACCAAGAGGTAATGACTGATCCCAGCTACCGAGGTCAAATTGTAACTTTCACCTGTCCCGAACTTGGCAATACAGGCGTAACCCCCGAAGATGACGAGTCCGATCGCCCACAGGTGCGAGGGGTCATTGCTCGAAATATTACGGCTGTACCAAGCAACTGGCGATCGCGTCAGTCCTTGCCCGACTATCTCAAGGCGCATAATGTCGTTGGTATTGCAGGAATTGATACTCGCGCACTTACTCGTAAACTGCGATCGCTTGGAGCTATGAATGGCGGTATCTCTACCGAAATTCTAGAACCTGAACAACTTTTAGCTAAGGTGATAGCTGCGCCCTCAATGCAAGGTCAAAATCTTGCACAGGAAGCATCCACCAGCCGCATTTATGAATGGGCTGAAAAGACCTTACCTGAGTGGGAATTTATCGAAGCATCACAGTTGTCAAGCGAACCCTTAACAGTAGTCGCGATCGATTTTGGAGTGAAGCGTAATATTCTCCGCCGCCTAGCTAGCTATGGTTGTCGGGTCATTGTCGTTCCTGCGGATACCAGCGCCGAGACGATTTTGGCTTACAATCCCGATGGTATCTTTCTATCCAACGGTCCTGGCGATCCTGCGGCAGTTACTCAAGGTATTGAGACTGCCAAAACCCTACTGGCTGCCGATAAACCAATGTTTGGAATTTGCTTAGGACATCAGATTTTAGGCTTATCCATGGGTGGCGATACCTTCAAACTCAAGTTTGGACATCGTGGTTTAAATCAACCCGCTCAAAACCAAGCCGAAAACGCCGATCGCCGCGTGGAAATCACTAGCCAAAATCATGGCTTTGCGCTTACAGGCGAGTCCTTTGAAGAGTCGCCCGCCATGTTGACCCACATCAACCTCAACGATCGCACTGTTGCAGGGCTAGAACATAAAACTCTGCCGATCTTCTCGGTGCAGTATCACCCTGAAGCTAGCCCTGGCCCCCACGATGCTGATTATCTGTTTGAGCGTTTCGTTAACTCAATGCGTGAACATAAAAATGCTAAGCAAGTCGCGGCTTAGTTTAATAACAACCCCTCTCCCACAGGAGAGGGGCTAAATATCCATTTACTAAAATATTATGCCAACTCCCTTACCAACACTTCCCACTGATTCTGAAGGACTATTAAAACTTTTACGCCATAAGGAAGGAACTTGGGTGCAGTGGGGGCAAGCCTGCCAGATGCTACAAAAGATGGGAGAGAGTTCTCTCGCTATCTTTGAAAATACTGGATTTGAGCCAATCCAGCAAAATCAGATTGTGGTCGCCTCACAGGTCTATGCTAGTCTGAAAGCAGGCGCGGCTGCCGATATTGTGTTAGCGCACTTTGAGCAAAAAGGTAGCGACATTCTCAATGAGTTGCGTGTACTCAGTCAAGCAGAGAGGGTGACTATGGCAACCTTTGTTCTAGAAAAAAATCTTGATGTTTTGGAAGCAAAGGATGTAATTAGAGCCATCAAGGAAGCTTCTTCAGTGGCAAATTTGCCAGAGGGTTTTACACGCCATCCAGGGGATGCAGTAGTGTTACAGATTTTGAAAGCGACGGAGGGTAAGATTGATCCCCAAGAGCGGACAAGACTGATTGCAAGGGGATTGCGCTTTGCCCATAGTGAGAAGGCTAGAGCTTCGATTGAACGGCTACTAATGGACATGGCAAATCCTGTCAAGAAAAAAGCACCTAACTTGCCCAATTTCCGCTACGACGATGAAGACAGTATTCCTCGGATTTTGCCAGTAGCGGGAAGGTTGCCACTGTCAGCGCAGCAGTTCCAATCTGTGACAAAAGTTACCCAACAATCTCCTTTTGGAATTGTCAACGCTGCGGATGCCGATGCTTGGGCAACTCTTCCAGGATGGTTTGTGGTTCATCAAGCGAGCGATGGTGTGGTTATCGTATGTGACTCTGACACGTTGCAATCGACAATTAACGCTGAAGTAACCAGTTCAGTTCGCGATCGCGCTGAGGATATTTTGATGTTAGTCGATCGCGATCAACGGGATTGGGATGAAAGCAGTTACTTTGCGATCGCTGATTCTGAGGGCAATCTCAAGTTTGCATGGTTTGAGACAGAACCAAATGTAGAAATTTTGGGTAAGGTGACATTAACTCTGCGTCCCAAGCGCTTCTTTGACGAGGAAGCCTCTAAGGACCGTTGGCAGTTTGAAGAGTAGAGTTATAGCTGTCGCCAGTCTTGTTAACACACATAAAGCCCAATAAGCGAGTGGCAGAACTTTGTACCGCCACTCGTTTATTGGGCTTTGATTTTGCTCTAATACAATTGACTACAGCTACCCGAAACCTTGAAAGCAGGTCAATCGAACTAAGTATAAATATTCACTTGCACAAATTTAATAGCGACTAAGCAGCAAATAGCAGCGCTTCGTGTAGCTATTTGCTGCTTAGTTAGGTTTAAGCGCTTAATTCCGAGTATTAAGTGGGGACTAGCTCTCCTGGGCGTAACTTCATCCATTTGCCCATCTCTGCGACAAAGCTTTCACAACCCACTACATCCCACTCCATTTGAATATCTCCAGTATCTGTTCTGATATTCACATTCACAGTGGGCGAAAGTGCCTCAAAGTCTGGATACTCATTTAGATGCGGTTGCAGGTGCTGCGACTCGACGGCATGATAAGTAACACAGCGATCAACGTAGGTACAGTTAATACAAATGCACATAGCAGTTACCCCGATAGATATTAATATTTTACCTCCTGCCTGAGAATTAGTGGTGCAGGGCTCAGCCCTGCACCACTAATTCTTGGGTTTTATTTTGTACTAGCTAACTCTTGCTTTGCTATACAATACTCACTAGAAGTTCTAAACCCTTAATAATTCTTTACGTCCAACACTATGGCAATCAAGAAAGGTACGTCTGTTCGCGCAATTCGTGAAAAGCTAGAAAATAGTATTGAATCAACCGCCAATGATCCTCGCTGGTCTTCCTACTTATTTGAAACATGGGGTGAGGTATTGGACTTGAGAGGTGACTATGTTCAGGTCAAGTTTGGTAAAGTTCCAACTCCTGTAATCTGGCTTCACAAAGATCAGTTGGAAGAACAAGCTGCTTAGAGTTTGTACGTAAGTAGCTAGACTAAATCCATAAAACTATTCCGCCTGCGTAGCAGGCGGAATAGTTTTATGGATTATATGAAAGCATTGTAGCTTCAGATCATCTATTGAGATAAATCATGTTCGTACTTCCTATTCATTTAGCTCTACATATACCCGATGGCTACCTCAGTCTTCCTGTTAGTTTTGGCACAGGCGCGATCGCGATCATCTTGGTTGCACTTTCCCTAAATAGAGTTCAATCAGAATATAAGGAACGCACTGTTCCATTGATGGGAGTATGTGCTGCGTTTATCTTCGCCGCTCAAATGATTAACTTCCCAATTGTGGGTGGTACTTCTGGACATCTCATGGGTGGAACCTTGGCGGCTATTTTATTAGGACCTTGGGCTGGTTCCCTCGTTATGTCAGTAGTCTTTATTGTGCAGACTGTAATGTTTCAGGATGGAGGGTTGACCGCTCTAGGGGCAAATATTACGATCATGGGATTAATTGGAACCTTTGGTGGTTACTATCTCTATCAATTTATGCGATCGCTAGTTGGGCGTAATACTTGGTTAGGGATGAGCGTGGCAACTGCGATCGCTTCATGGACAAGTGTGGTCGTAGCTGCCTTTGTCTGTGCAATTCTCTTGGCTTGGTCGGACACGATTCCTTTGGCAGTAAGTATGACTGCAATGCTGTCTTGGCATTTGATGATTGGAATTGGTGAGGCTTTTATCACTTTGTCAGTGATTAGTTTTATTTGGCGTACTCGCCCAGACCTAATTTACAACCCTTTACGCTCAGACTTAGACCAAGAGAAATCTTAAAAGAACTGCAAAGCAATTCTTTTAAGATTTCTCTGTTTTCGTAAATTAAGAACTAAGCAGCTTATTTTAGTCGCCACGCGATCTGGACAATCTGCTTAGTTACCAGGAGAGCTAGTTGCTGTTGGTGAGGGTGTTGCTGCTTTAGGAGTTGCGGCTGGCGTTGGGGTCGCTGTGACCGTGACGGCTGGAGCTGGAGCTACAGGCTGTACAGTTGCCGCAGGAACGGTAATTTCAATCTTTGGTGTTGCTTGAGGAGATGCAGGGCTTACTTCTTTAATAGTAGTATTGTTCCGTTCGATGATTGTAGACTTGTTTTCCTTTACCGTATCAACTTTGGGAGTGATGATCGTGGTCGGTGTCGGGCGACTATTGAGGAAGTAAGCGATCGCTCCTCCACCCAAAGCCAAGAATAGCAATAGAGCTACAATCACGGCACTAGAATTGCTATCATTGCTGACTCTGGTGGTTCGTTTTTCAGAAACACTGTATCCGTTGTCAGGAGTATTGGAAGTAGATGTAACTTTTCTAGTAACTTCTTGATCTTTCTCGTCAGACATAAATTTTAAAATTCCATTAAGTTGGTTATAAAGTGCATGATGGACGGCGCAAAGCGCTGCCCATCATGCTTGTAGCTCTCTCTTTGCCTAGTTAAGTCGTACTGATTCTTGCGATACAGCTTCAACTGGTGCAAAAACTTTGTGCAAAATACTATGCCGACTTGATCAGGCGTAAGCCCAAAAGAAGTACCACAGCGCCAATGGTGGCAACGATCAGACTACCGAGAAGTCCACTACCAGTAGCAACGCCAAAGGTACTAAACAAGAAACCACCGAGCAATGCGCCAATGACTCCGACAATGATGTTCCCCAATAAGCCAAAGCTGCTGCCCTTGACTAATTGCCCTGCGATCCAGCCCGCAGCCATACCAATCAAAATAAACCAAACAAAATTCATAATTTTATCTCCATTATTGATCTCCTAAACTAATCCTTGAAAAGTTTATAAACTTGAAGGTTTACTATCTAAATATCTAGAACAAAGGTTTAATTTTTTGATAATTATCTAGATATAAATATCAAAATAATTTGTAGATTAGCTATTTAGTCAAGCAAATCTAATCAATAGCATTTTTGGCTTCTCTAGCCTTAGCTTTTACAGCATCAGCAACATCTTTAGCCTTTTCTTCAACAAGATTAGCGACATCTTTGGCTTTGTCTTTGACATCTTCAGATGCGTTACGAACGTCAGCCTCAACTTGCTTAGCCTGCCCTGAAGCTTGTCTTTCAGGATCTCCTGTGACATTACCTAAAGCTTCTTCAACCTTGCCCTCGATATCTTTGGCAGCGGCTTTAGCTCTTTCTTGTAAACTCATAAATAATGTCCTTGATACTATTAGTTGATTCGGTTAAGAATTAAAAGAAAAAAGCAAATTCATCGCTTCTTTTCTAATATGTTTATTTTGGACTATTAGAAAAAATTATTCAACTACCTAAAGGAATAAGTTTTAGATATATGTCGATATGTAAATACTATTTGTTTCGATATAAATAGTTATATTAAGAATTAAATTGACTCAAATAATTGGCAATAGAAATGCAAAAAGTTAGCCAAAAATAGCCCTGCCTTAAACTAGAAGATGAGTGGCGGCGCTTTGCGCCGCCACTCATCTTCTAGGGTTTTGATTTGTACTAGCTAACTCTTGCTTTGCTATAAGTAGCTAGGCATAAGTAAACTAAAAACCTAGAAAGCTGTCCCACCCGCGTAGCGGGTGGGACAGCTTCTGGTTTTAAGTTTTAATTGTGGTGAGCTACTTATAGCTAAAAACTTTGTTACTTCTGGGATATTAGCCAATAGGTTTGCATTTCCCCTTTGCCTTTAACCTCGATCGCACCGCGTTGGTTTAGTTCAAATTTATGTTTGAGCAATTCGTAGGTTTCTTGAGTGACTTGGATTTTGCCAACTTCGCCGTGCGACTCCATGCGGCTTGCCACGTTCACAGTGTCACCCCATAGATCATAGATAAACTTTTGTGTACCAATTACCCCAGCAATCACAGCGCCTGTGTGAATACCGATGCGGATTTGCAGTTGTTTGCCTGTCAAATTGCGAAGTTCTGTTACCTTATTCACCATTTCTAGCGCCATAGACGCGATCGCTTCTGCATGATTCTCAGTCGGGACAGGGATGCCGCCCGCCACCATATAGGCATCGCCAATCGTTTTAATTTTTTCTAAACCATAGGTTTCGCAGAGGGTATCAAAATTGGAAAAAATCAAATTGAGTAGATCCACTAAATCTTGGGGAGAAAGCTCCGATGAAATCTTAGTGAAGTTAACAATGTCCGCAAATAAAACTGTCACCGACTCAAAACTATCCGCAATCACTCCATGGGACTGCTTCAAGCGATCGGCGATCGCCTTGGGCAAAATATTTAACAGTAGTCGTTCTGATTTCTCCTGCTCTATGTGCAGAGCTTCCTCAGCAAGCTTCCGTTGAGTAATGTCATCTAGTACTCCCAAGATGCCAATGGTTTTACCATCGGCATCAATAATCGGCAATTTACTGATATCGAGCCAGATTGATTGACCTTCCTTATCAGGATTGAGCTTGCGTTGAATGATATGCATCTCAGGGACATTGGAAGCCATGATTTGTTGATCATGTTGACGGAATGTATTGGCTAGCTGGGGATTGCCGATCAGGTCATAGTCAGTTTTGCCCACTACACTTTCAGGGCTGTCTAGTTGAGCGTACATTGCCCAATTGCGATTACACCCCCTAAAGGTCAAGCTAGTATCCTTCCAAAATATTTGCTGAGGGATGCTATCGATAATTAAACGTAAATAGGTTTGTTGTTCTTTTAAAGCTTGTTCGGCTTTTATTCTTGCCGTAATATCTTGAAAGCTCCAAACTCGACCGATGATCTGATCGCCTAGCCTTTGCGGACGCGAATAGCGATCAATAAATCGACCATCACTTAATTCCAGTAGATCGTAACTTTCTTGCTCTGGATGGCGGTAAACTTCCTGCGATCGCTGCATAAAACCATCAGGCTCACACATTAACTCCGCCAAAAATTCCAATCTCAAAGCATACTCGGACATTGCCAATACTTCTGGCGACAGCCCAAACATATCCACAAATTGCTGATTGTAGCTAGTAATATGTCCAGTCTGATCAACGGCCAAAATGCCATCTGCGATCGACTCAAAGGTTGCTCTTTGTAAACTGAGAAATTCTTCTAAGGCAGACTCAATACGCTTCCTTTCAGTGATGTCAACACCAATTGATAGAATCTCAATCAGGCGATCGTCATCGTCTAAAATCGGGCGATTTGACCAAGAGATCCAGACTAGTTCACCGTCATTGCGTTGCACCTGCTCTTCTTGAAACATCTCCAACGCAGGATTTTTAATACTACTGTCCATCCAACTCAAGAGATCACAGCTAGCTGTAACATCATTATCTTGACCAATTGCTTCCCTAATACTCTTACCAATTACTTCTGACTCATCGCCAAAGCCAAAGAAAGCTAATCCAAATTCATTAATAAATTTGATGATTCCCCCTGTATCCCTTCTTAAAATAATGCAGTTGGCGGCTTCGACAAGGGTGCGATATTTAACCTCGCTGGTTTTGAGATCAGCAGTACGCTGTTCGACCCGCTTTTCTAGTTCTTCTTTGCTTTGAGCTAAAGCCGTAAACGATATCTGTAACTGTTGCGCCATCTGATTAAAGGATTCGGCAAGAATTGATAATTCACGAACATTGGCAGTCTCAATTGGTCGATAAGGCTGTCCATTGGCGAGATCTGCCGAAATGGAGAGATTTGCTAATAAATGGGAAGCATCAATTAGTTTTTCTACGGGTTGGGCAATCCATTTAGATGTATAAAAGCCTGTCACACTGGCAAAAACTAGGGCTAATAGGCATAAAACAATTGTGTTGCGAGTATTGATGTTAATGCGATCGCGAAAATCATCTTCCGATACCGCCACAATCAACAACCAGTCCAGCCCCTCAACTGTCTGCAATCTCGTAATCTGCACATACTGAGTCACCCCATCTTTTTGCAACTGGATCTGCTGTTGATCAGGAATATTTTCAAGGTTGGCATAGCGCTGCTGAAGATTTTGCATCGCTAGGCGGAGTAGGGGATTTTGACTTTGAATAGCCGCAACTCGCTCTTGTCCCTCGATAGATGATAGGTATGGAGATTCATTAGTAGAGGTGGCGACTAGACTGCCAGACTTTTCGATGATAAAAGCCTGTCCCGTTTTGGCAATTTTCAGTTGCTTTAAAAAATCCCCTATTTGCGATAGGGTCAAGTCGATCGCTAATACACCTTGAAGATCTTGATCTCTATAAATTGGTAAAGAAGCCGTAATTCCCAAAATCGGACGGGACGCAAATAAATAAATGGGACTCCAAGTGGTGCGCTTTGCCCTTATCGCCTGCTTATACCAAGGGCGATTGCGTGGGTCATAAATATTTACCTCGATTTTATTAAGAACTTTGCCCGTATTGTCTAGACGATAGATTAATTTTTGAGGTAACTCATTGGCAAAAGACCCTAAAGCAAATTTTGGCAAGATTGACAGTAAATCAGGATCAGAGGAGCGATGCAGCAATAAATTACCGTTGCCTCGCTGTTCCACACCAATGAACTGCCCTTGGGGGTTGGCGGCATAGAAGAAATAAAGACTCCGAGATTGGCGCATCTGCTGCCAAAATAACTGCTCTAAGTTGTTCAGATTGTCTAGGGCAAAATTACCAACCTGCGCTGATGCCCCATGAGCTTGTAAAACCTCCAATGGTGCATCAAAAAATCCCCGCACATGGGCTTCGATGGTATTGGTCACTTCTTGCCCAATCTGGGGTGCTAGCTCTTGAGTTGCCTCCCGTCCATTTTGAATCGACAGCCAGCCTGTAATTCCCACAGCGGCGATCACCTGCGTCACAAATGGAACAATCAGCAATATCTTCAGAGAAAGCTGGCGATCGCGTTGTTTTTGATCTTCTGAGTGGGAGAGGACAGACATACAAAAGTTGTATGAAATTTGTATTTGTGTAGGACTTTGGCTATGTTGCCTATGATAATTTGATATCTCGATAAAAGTGTAAATTCTAGACCCATTAGCTTATAAAACTCAAAAATTAATAAATAAACAGCTACTCCTTGCTCACCTAAAAGCTAGCATTGCGACGCGAAGCACCATAACGCTGAGGTTGAAACTCGCACTGTACTTATCTGAAAATTGCAATATGTATAGCAATTTTAAATATTTACTGATGTTACGTGGAAGGAATTCTTGCGATGGCGTAAGTCTAGGGCTGGCACGGGGGCACAGCCCCTACAAGATCTAAAATTTACAGGTAGGGGCAATCCCCCCGTGGTTGCCCTGTTATGCTAGCAGCAAGAGGTTCATTATCTGAGTTCCACGTAACATCAGTATTTAGAAGAGGCTTCGACGCTTCGACAAGCTTAGTGCATCGCTTCGCTCAACTAACATATACTGCTGGCTGAGCGAAGTCGAAGCCCTAACTCTTATTTGAAAAAGCTATATTACAATCCGCCTCTCTAAAACAAATAAGGGAGTTGCAAAGCAACTCCCTTATTTACTTAGCGAATATCGTAGCCAAATAAGTTAGGATCAGCCCCATCTAGCTTGATGTCGGCTAAATCATACTCCGCCCAGCGCCGAGTTACCATGTCCGCAACATCAGGATCACTTTCTAAAGGATCTCCCCAGTCGCGATCGGTTTCAGGATAGATTTTGGTGGTTGCGTCAATGCCCATTCTGCCGCCAAGCCCCTCTTTCTCACAGGCAAAATCAAGGGAGTCGAAGGGATTGTCAGGCAAGATGAACACATCACGGGTGGGGTCAACCTTGGAACTCAGCGCCCAAACGACTAAGCGCGGATCGCGAATATTGATCGTATGGTCAACCACGATTACAAATTTTGTATAGGTAAACTGTGGCAAGGCACTCCAAAAAGCCAGTGCTGCCCGTCTTGCCTGTCCAGGATAGGCTTTTTTGATGGAGATAATTGCCGCTTTGTAGGAAAGAGCTTCCATTGGCAAGAAGAAGTCGGTAATTTCCGAAACCTGTTGCCGCAAAATTGGGGTGTAGATGCGATTTAAGGCGATCGCCATCATCGCTTCTTCTTTGGGGGGCAGTCCGCTAAAGGTGGTCAAATAGATGGGATCTTTGCGGTGGGTCATGCAATGGAACCTGATCAATGGCGCTTGATCATTCACGCCGCCGTAATAGCCCATGTGATCGCCAAAAGGGCCATCAGTACCAACTTCGTGGGGTGTAATTGTTCCTTCTAAGACATATTCGGCACAGGCGGGAACTTCCAAATCTAGGGTTTTACATTTGGTGAGTTGCACACCCTCATTGCCATACAGCCCTGCAAAGATCCATTCCGATAAGTCCACAGGAATGGGAGTCGCCGCTGCCATAATGAGGACAGGATCAACACCGATCGCGATCGCAATTTCTAATTTTTTACCCGCTTCAGTTGCCTTGCGTAAATGTCTAGCTCCGCCGCGCACTGACAGCCATTGCACCGTCATTGTATTTTGTGACTGCTGTTGTAGGCGATAAACACCAACGTTAGGAATACCATTTTCCACGTCTTTGGTGATTACTAGCGCTAAGGTGACGGCTCGTCCACCATCTTTAGGATAGGGTTTGAGAATGGGAATTTGATTGAGATCAACAGCATCGCCTTCCAGTACCACATCTTGACAGGGGGCATTGCCAAATAGAACTTTTTGCGGACGCGACTTCACTACATCAAAGAGAATCTTGCCAAACTCGATCGCCTGTGAAATCTTCTTCGGTGGCTTAGGGCTTTGGAGTTTGCCTAACTTCACCCCGAGGACTTCTAATTCTGACTGCTCTTTCATGCCCATTGCCCAGCACACCCGTTCCACAGTGCCTAGCAGATTCACTGCCACAGGTGTTTTATAGCCCTTGACATTCTCAAATAACAGAGCTGGCCCCGCCGATTGCAATAGGCGATTGCTAATTTCGGCAATTTCTAGTTGAGGGTCAACTAAGGCTTTAACACGGTGGAGTTGGTTGCGCTCTTCGAGCAGGTTTAGAAACGATCGCAGGTCACGGGTCATAGGGGCTAAGTCAATAAGGCAAGGATGATGTCCTTATTGTAACTAAATGTTACGCGCTTTCTATAAGCCCAGACTTCTAGCGTACTCACAATCAGCATTTGCGCCTTCACTGTCGCCGAGCTTCGCCTTTGCCATACCACGATTAAAGTATGCGGGAGCTGCGTCAGGAGCTAGTTCGATCACTTTGTCGTAGTCAGCAACGGCTCCCGCATAGTCTTCAATTTCCGAAAGGTCATAGGCGCGGTTGTAATAGGCTTCAGCATAGTCGGGGTCAAGGGCGATCGCCGCCGTGTAATCAGCGATCGCGCCTTGATAGTCGCCTTTTTCAGCCCGTTGCATACCGCGATCGTTGTAGTCAGAGGCAGAATTTAATGTTTCCATATAATGTATTTTGAGTAATGAAGAGCTAGCTGCCCAAAGCGCGACCCTTGATTGATTGAAAAGTATACAGTAAGGTTCTGAGATACAGTCTATTTCCTATGAATTCCAAACAACTGCCGCCACCTCACTTTCTGCAACCGCTCCAAGCATGGGTGCAACGAATTTATAACGCCTTTCGGGAGCTAGCTAAGCCTTTGCAAGAATGGCGCGATGGCAGTCGTTTGGTGAGTACCAAGTTTTTGGGATGCTTGCTAGTCCTCATGTTGGGAACTTTACCTTTTTTGGAAAATGCCCAAACAGGCGTGATTGGTGTTGCCGCTGCGATCGCATGGTTGATGTTATGGCTTAGCGATCGCCCTGAAAAATCTCGAAGTCTCTGGACACCAATTCACACGCCCTTGCTCAGCTACTGGTTTATTGCAGTACTGGCAACCTTGTTCACTGCGCCCAATGTGCGGATGGCGGCTCTGGACGGTTTGCTCAAATTAACTATTTACCTGCTTGCCTTTGTCTCGCTAAATCGTGTCATGGGGGCGGGATGGCGATCGCTTTTAGTTGGCGCTTATCTAGTTTCAACCCTAATCGCCAGTGCCTATGGCGTGCAGCAATGGTATTTAGGCGCACCTGAGCTTGCCACTTGGACAGATCCCACCTCAGAGTCGGCAGGAATCACACGGGTTTACAGTTTTTTAGGTAATCCAAATTTATTTGCTGGCTACTTAATGGCGGCTCTGCCCTTGGGTGCGACCGCGGCGTTGCGTTGGCAAAGTTGGGGACTCAAGACTTTGAGCGCGATTACAGCTTTAGCAGGGGGATTTTGCATCGTGCAAACCCAGAGCCGAGGTGGATTATTAGGACTAGCAGCCACATTACTTACCTTGGGATTGCTTTTAGTCTATTGGTGGGGCAAGCGCTTACCGAATTGGACATTGCCTGCGGCTCTAGGGGGTATGGCTGGGGCGATCGCTTTGGGAACTGTGGTGATTCCTGCTTTGCGGACAAGGGTTTTAAGTATCTTCGGTACTGCTGATAGTAGTAATGCTTTTCGGGTAAATGTGTGGGCGGCGGTGATTGACATGATCAAAGCCAGACCCCTTTTAGGAATTGGCACTGGCAACAAAGCCTTTAATTTGGTTTATCCGCTCTACCAGCGATCGGGCTATAGCGCCCTCGGAACCTACTCTGTGCCCTTGGAAATTACGGTGGAGACAGGAATTATTGGTTTTATTTGTTATGGCTGGTTGGTGGCGACAGCCATTTACCAAGGCTGGCTGATCCTCAATCGCCTCAGAAGCGATCGCGATGCTGACGGGCTATGGGTTATCGCCGCGATCTCAATGATTGCGGGAATGATGGTGCATGGGCTATTTGATACGGTTTGGTTTCGCCCACAGGTGCAGCTAGTCTGGTGGTTAGCGATCGCCTTAATCAGCAGCTTGTACGTTGCGCCAACTAGCGAAGATAGTTGATACAAAATCAAGAAAGGGCTTTACCGTTCAACAAAAGCGGGATTCCCCTATAATTCAACAAAGACGCTGCGTAGCAGTGTCTTTGTTGTTATTAATAAAAACTTCATGACAGAGCTTTGCGCGATCGCCCTTGGTAGTAACCTGAGTAGTGAAATTGGTGACTCCCAACAGATTGTGCGGGCAGCGATCAATCAATTGGCTAATCATTCTGAGATAGAGGTGATTAAGGTTTCACAATGGTATTTGACCAAAGCGATCACATTACCAAATGCTGATCCGCAGCCTGACTATATTAACGGCTGTGCCATCTTAAAAACCTCTCTAAATCCATTTGTACTATTACAAGCTCTCCTTGCGGTAGAGCAGTCCTTTGGGCGCGAACGCCGCGAAAGGTGGGGAGCGAGAACACTTGACTTGGACTTGCTGCTTTACGGCGATCGCATCATTAATTTGCCAGACTTAGAGTTACCGCATCCAAGAATGGGCGATCGCGCCTTTGTGTTGCTACCCCTAGCGGAGATTGCCTCTGAATGGGTTCACCCAGTTTATAAAAAAGCGATCGCTGAATTAGCTAAAAATCCGCCTGACTTAAATTTGAGCCACCCAATCGCCCTAGATCCATAGATGTAATCGTTGGCGCTATGCGCCAATCGTTATCAGGTTATTGTGGTATTTACCATATAAATCCAAATATTAGTATTGCAGTACATAGCACTGCAACACTAATATTTGGTTTTTATGCTTGTATTTTTGGTAAAATCTACTATAATAGAAAATGTAATTGCATCTATTCCCACAAAGCCATGATCGCGATCGCTGCTAATCACTGTGTCGGCTTGAAGTCAAACTCTCTCAATGTCTCCACTGAAGACTATGGACTACTTACAGACCTCTATCAATTAACGATGGGCGCTTGCTATGTCAATGAAGGCTGCGATCGCAAACGAGCAAGTTTTGAGCTATTTGTGCGGCGATTGCCTGAGGGTTTTGGATACCTGATCGCCATGGGACTGGCACAAGCTGTGGAATATTTGCAAAATCTCCATTTCACTTCGGCACAGATCGAAGCATTGCAAGCAACTGGGATATTTGCCAAAGCCGATCGCCACTTTTGGGATTTATTAAAAAACTTCCGTTTTGAGGGCGATCTTTGGGCTGTGCCTGAGGGAACAGCCATGTTTGCCAATGAACCTTTTTTAAGGATTGAGGCTCCGCTTTGGCAGGCGCAACTAGTGGAAACCTATTTGCTCAATACCATCAACTATCAAACTCTGATTGCCACTAGAGCTGCCAGACTACGCGATGTTGCAGGCGATCGCATTACCCTTTTGGAGTTTGGCACAAGACGCGCCTTTAGTCCTCAAGCCTCAGTCTGGGCAGCCAGAGCCGCTCTAGCCGCAGGTATGAATGCAACTTCTAATGTACTTGCAGCTCTCAAACTGGGCAGAAAACCTAGTGGCACAATGGCTCATGCTTTGGTCATGGCGTTGAGTGCGATGGAAGGAAGTGAAGCTCAAGCCTTTAGTGCTTTCCATCAAGTCTTCCCCAGTAGCCCTCTATTAATCGATACCTTTGATACGATCGCCGCCGCCCACGACCTTGCTGAAAAAATGAAATCTGGGGAAATGCAAGTTAAGGGAGTGCGAATTGATTCGGGAGATCTTGCCACAGTTTCTAAAGAAGTCCGTTCTATCCTTCCCGATGTGGCAATTTTTGCTAGTGGCGATATTGATGAAGCTGAGATCGTTCGGCTCAAAGGATTGGGTGCGCCCATTGATGGCTATGGTATTGGTACAAAGTTAGTAACAGGTGCGCCTGTAAATGGAGTCTATAAATTAGTCGAAATCGACAATATTCCTGTATCCAAAAAGTCAAGCGGTAAACAATCGATCGCAGGACGCAAACAAATCTGGCGCAGCTTTGAGAAGGGACTAATCACCAGCGATCGCCTTACCCATATTTCTGACTCTCCCAAATCTAATGAGCAGGCAATTCTAGAACTAGTCATGCATAATGGCGAATTGTTAAAGCCCCTTGATGATTTGGATGCGATCGCGGAGCGTACTCGCAGTTCTGTAGAGTCTTTACCTCAAGCAGTTCGCCATATCGCCAGTCCAGAGACAATTCCTATGGTGGTGGACATCGCCAGATGAACGTTAAGCAGTAGCGACGCTTCGCGCCGCTACTACTAATTTTTTAATTAGAAAAAGGCAAAGCCTTTTTCTAATTCGAGAGCTACCACCCCCAAGTGCCAGCTTCCCCTTTAAAGGGACCAACAATATCTGAAGTAATCCAACCACCGTAAAAATCACCAGCTTGCGGTGTGATTAACTCATCATTGACATAGCACTGATCCATGAGACTTCCATAAAAGCTCAAGGAATTTTGAATATCCACAAAATTTGGAGTTGGTACGGTGTATCGCCAAGCCACATTCTGGATATATTTATCAGCGATCGCCAAATCATAGTACTGGCTCACTCCCTTCCATTCGCACCTTGTCATCCGTGAAGTTTCCACTAGATACTCCATCTTGATGTCTTCGATGGGAATGTAATAGCAGGGGGGATGACTAGTTTCTAGGACTCTTTTGGCACGTTGCGTCTCGGCTAAAACTATGCCATTGCAGATAATCCGAATCCGTTTATCTGTATCTTCTAGAATCGCAGGACGAGGATAGTCCCAAACTGATTCTTGCCCTAGCTGTGGTTCAATACGTTGAGGTCGATTTAGAAACATAATAATTCTCATCAAGTAAGTAGAACCCTCACCCCCCAGCCCCCTCTCCCATTGAAGGAGAGGGGGAGTAAAATAAAATTCTTGTTCCCCTCTCCCGTTTTGGGAGAGGGTTTAGGGGTGAGGGTCTTGAAAACTTCCACATAACATTAGATAGTAAAGCGCCTCGCGCTTCACTACTTATACCATTCCTAAACTAGAAGCGACTAGATGACCACAGGCAAACCCTGAAAATGCAACAGCATTTAGTCCTTGTCCTGGGAAGGTGCTATCGCCAACACAGTAGAGATCAGGAATGGAAGTACGATTAAAAGGCATTCCTAAAAGTCCCCATGGCTTACCTGTGGGAATGGGACCATAGGTTCCGTCAGCGCGACCGAGAAAGCGGCGATGGCTGCGCGGTGTGCCAATCTCTTGATAGTCTAGGCAACTTTCTAATTTAGGGAAAATTGCTGAGAGGCGATCGCATAGTTTTTTAGCGGCTTGTTCTTTTTTCTGTTCATATTCTGTCGCTGACAGCCCTTCCCATTCCCTTAGCCAACTGGGCGTAAAGGTATGCACAATGTGATGTCCCTCTGGCGCTAGGTCAGGATCAAGCAATGTAGGAATAGACACAAAAATTGTGCCTTGTTCTTTTTGCATATCTTCCCAATCTTCGAGCAGAATGTGGTGACAAGCGCTGTCTTTAGGAATAGCGGCAGCTTCGACACCGAGATGTAAACTCAGGAAACTAGGTGACTTTTGGTAGCGTTCTTGCCAGCCTTTTTCGCCATTGGGCAAGGGTTCATCCTTGAGCAAGTTCCCAAACGTATCCCATCTAGTAGCATTAGAAACAACTTTTTTAGCATACAAAATCTTGCCATTTGCTAGCTTCACGCCGATCGCACCCATTGGAGATTTTGCCTTGGGTATGATCTGAGTAACTCGCGTACCATAATGAATTTCGCCACCCGCTTTGGTCAAACCTTCCGCGAGCATTTCCGCAATCTTACCCACGCCGCCTTTGGGGTAGTTGATGCCGCCGTAATGGCGATCGCTAAATACCATCCCCGCATTGATCGCAGGAGTGCGATCGGCTGGAACCACTGACCAGCAGTAGCATTCCATATCGATGAATTTTAATAGTTCAGGATCACGGATGTACTTTTTGGCGATGTCCCCTGCATTTTGGGGCAAGTAAGCCGCTAGACCAAGACAAGCGAAGGGATTCTGAAAAAATACGCGCATCAAGTAGCGCCATTCTTCGAGGGATAGTAACTCGATCGCATTTAAGCAGTTAAAAATATTCCAGCATTCATCATAAAACTTACGCAATCCTTCCCGTTCATGGGGGAAGCGATCGCCTAATTCTTTGATAAATTGCTCATAATCACGGTGTACTTCTATCTCTAGCTTATTTGGCAAATGGTAATGAATTTGCACAGGATCAGGAATTGTTTCCATTTTCATATTCACGGCTGCCAAGGCGCGGGTGAGCAAATTAGTCGTACCGCGATCGCCAAAGCCAAAAATCATCGAAGCGCCCACATCAAAGCGGTAGCCATTGCGCTCAAAGTAACCTCCACTGCCCCCCGCAATTAAGTAGCGCTCCAGAACAATTACCCTTGCTCCTTTTGCGGCTAACTGTGTCGCTGTGACTAATCCGCCCAGTCCAGAGCCTATTACTATTACATCTGCATCGAGTGTTTGAAGCATTACATTTCTTAAACAAAACCTTTTTTTACTATAACGCTTTGCGCTCAAACCCAGATCAAATAAAAAATAGGGCTTCGACCCTACTCACATATTTCCAACCTGTAAAAAATAGGATCTACAAGATTAAAGCCTTCCCAAAATAAAAGGCTGGGCAAATGTCCCCGAGGAGCCGCGATCGCAAAGGTAAGGTTTTCGTATTTACGCCAGACTTTAGGGAAAAATGGCAAGTCAAACCCAGAGGGTAGCCATGCAGATTTTCGCCATTTGAGGCGATCGGCAAATTTTTCGTAAGTGCTGGCAAATTGCCAATAGTCATCCTCTGTATAAATTAATTTGCCACCTAAAGCTTGCCAGATTTGTTTTTGCGTACTCCAGCCAAAGCGCTGATTACTAGATTTCAGCCAAGCTTGGTCGATCGCTAGGCAAATCTCACAGGGTATTTGTTTAATGGCAGCCGCCGATAGTTCTGATACTTTTCGTTTTTGGGTAAGTTCTAAGAGAATTTTATTAGTTAATAAATCTCCTTCTTGCCATTGACCGAGGTTAAGGGCTTCTTGTAAATCTAACAACAGAGATTGTTCTGTCCGCGTAGCAGTCGGAACAATCTTCTTGTTTCTTGTGGTTCGCTGCTGAGCAGAGGCAATATTTAGATTAGGTGCAGAATGCAAATCCGCTAATACTTGAGTTGCCGATGCATAGCGCTTAGCGATCGCTTTTTCTAAAAGACGATTGAGAATTGTGGCTAAGTGATTAGAAATAGTTACTTGTGCCTTCTTTTGCCAAATCCAGCGATCGCTAGCATCATCGTATAGATCAAAGGGAGATATTCCTGTTAGCAAATAGATACAAGTAACTCCCAAACTATAGAGATCGCTTTGGGTTAACGCCTTGCCCCTAGACTGTTCTGGCGCAATATATTCCGCACTGCCGATCAATGTACCTGTATTACCATCAAAAATCTTCGCCGCCCCAAAATCAACCAAAACAAAGGATTGATTATCAAAATTAATAGATCGCCGAATAATATTTTCGGGTTTAATATCGCGGTGAATTACTTGGCGATCGTGGATAAATTGCAGGACTGGCAAAAGACTTTCCAATAATTCATAAATCTGAGCTTCCGTAAAAACACCCTTATTTTGTAACTCTAAGCTTAAATTCTCTCCTTCTATTAATTCTTGAACTAAGTACAAGTATTCATCCTCAGCAAAATAAGCAATTAATTCGGGTATTTGAGGATGGGAACCAAGTTTTTTTAATTGGGCAGCTTCGCTTTCAAAAAGCGCGATCGCCTTTTGCATCTGGTCAGGATTGTAGATCTGTAGCGGCAAAAATTGCTTGATCGCGCAGGGTTGTCCCAGTCGCCCCAAGTCTCGTCCGCGAAAGGTGCGCCCCATGCCACCCTGTCCAATTAAAGCGATCGACTCATATAGCCCCCGAAGCTGCAAAGGTCTACCGCAGTTAGTACAAAATTTTATTGCCTGAGAACAATCTGAGTTTTGCGGCGAGTTGTTGGGCTTCTGACAGCTAGGGTTTAGGCAATAGGGCATATTTCTGATGGCAGATTTACATTTGTTTACATTAAACGTAATATTTTGTTAATAATTTAAAACTTCTGTAAGGAATTTACTAATCATGGTATCTACACCAACCAGCAATTCTGCAAAAGACAAAGATAGCTCTGAAACTGCGCCTAAGAAAACTGGACTTAATGTAAATCCTACAGGGGCAGGCGTATTCGGTTTTAGTAACTTTGCAGAAACTTGGAATGGTCGGATGGCGATGATCGGCTTAGTGGCTGGTTTTACCAACGAAGTATTGACAGGTAAGGGCATTCTGGCTCAAGTGGGTATTACTGGCGGCGTTAGTGTATTGTTTGCTCTCTTCTTCACTGGTTTCACGATCGCGACATTGCTTGGTTACTACGCCATCAACGCTACCAAAGACCCACAGTAATTTTATTTATCAAAAAATAGAGACGATGCTTCGCATCGTCTCTATTTTTTGAGGGGCAGGCATCTTGCCTGCCCGCTTTTCCGAAAAAGACTTAAGAAGCGTTGCAAAGCAACGCTTCTTAAGTCTTTTTTAGTTGTATAATTTTGAAAACGATTATCATTTTTTTGAGCAATATGCTTGAAGTGCAACACCTGACCGTTCAATATCGTGACCTACAAGCACTATCGGATGTGTCCTTTAAACTTGAATCTGGCTCTTTAGTGGGATTGGTGGGGCCCAACGGTGCAGGCAAAAGCACTCTTCTCAAAGCTATGCTCGAACTGATCTCCACGCAAATCGGACAGGTTTTTTATCAAGGTCGCCCTCTCAAACATCAGCGCCAAAAAGTTGCCTACTTACCACAGCGATCGCAGATTGATTGGGACTATCCTGTAACTGTGTGGAATGTCGTGATGATGGCAAGAACCTTGCACACAAGTTGGTGGGGGAGACCTAGCCGCCAATCGCAGGAAATAGTCAAGCAAGCTTTGCAGCGCGTTGAACTCTACGAATTACGCGATCGCCAAATCAAAAATTTGTCAGGGGGACAACAACAGCGAGTATTTTTGGCAAGAGCTTTGGCACAGCAAGCCGATGTGTTGTTGCTAGATGAGCCTTTAAATGCCGTCGATAAGAAGACAGAAGCTTTAATGTGGCAGATTTATGGCGAACTAAAGCGAGAAGGAAAGACTCTATTAATTAGTTGTCATGAGTGGGGAAATTCCCTTGATCGTTATGACCAACTACTTTTGCTCAATCAACGCCTAGTTGCTTGCGGTACACCAAGACAAGTAATGACCTCAAATAACATTCAGTCTGCCTATGGCGGGATGTTCGAGTCATCTAGCCCAGTTGATCACAGCGAAGAAGAATTATTGTTTTGTTAAATCTTACATAGCAATCCTAAAGGAGTTCTACGGGGCTTCGACTTCGCTCAGCCATCCTATACCGATGGCTGAGCGAAGTCGAAGCCCTATTTTTTATATTTTTTATATGAATGATTTAGGATGGCTATGGACTAAACCAGTTTCATAATCGATTCATTATTTATCTTGAATATGTTATATTCTAAAAAATGAACCAATTATGAAATGAATTCATGGAGCGATCGCTAGGACTCAAACAAATCACTAGGCAAGGTTTTTACTTTTCAAAGCCCTGTTTAAAAATTTTGGCGAGCCTCTTAGTCATAGTTGGGATGAGTGGTTGCAGCCTATCAAATAATAATTCTTTACAAACAGATAGCCAATCTAACAATCAATCTACTAATCAGACTGTAAATGGCGATCGCCAAGGCAAAAAAGTCATCTTGACCACATTTACTGTACTAGCAGATATGGCGCAAAATGTGGCGGGTGATAAGGCGATCGTGGAGTCAATTACAAAAGTGGGCGCAGAGGTGCATGGCTATCAGCCCACTCCTAGCGACTTGCAGCGTGGTCAAAATGCCGACTTAATTTTGGACAATGGCTTAAATCTGGAACGTTGGGCAGAGCGTTTTTACAATAGCTTCCCAAAAGTAACCCGCATCACCTTGAGTGAAGGGATCACCCCCATAAATATCGCGGAAGATAGCTACCAAGGCAAACCCAATCCCCATGCTTGGATGTCTCCTCAAAATGCCTTGATCTATGTGGAAAATATTCGTAAAGCCCTGAGTCAGATCGATCCTGCCAACGCCAAAACCTATGAGGCAAATGCCAAAGTCTACAGTCAGCAAATACGAGACCTAGACTCAAAACTCAAGCAAGCCATTTCTGCAATTCCCGCCGATAGGCGTTATCTGACAAGTTGCGAAGGTGCTTTTTCCTACCTCGCTCGAGACTATGGGCTGCAAGAAGTCTATATCTGGCCCGTCAATGCTGAACAGCAAGCTACACCCAGACAGGTGCAGAAAGTAATCGATACAGTGAGAGAGAAACAAATTCCCACAGTATTTTGCGAAAGCACGGTTAGTGATGAGGCGCAGATGCAAGTGGTGAAGGAAACAGGCGCAGAGTTTGGAGGTGTATTTTATGTCGATTCCCTCTCGCCGCCCGATGGCAAAACTCCCACCTATCTCAAGCTTCTAGAACATAATGTCGATACCTTGGTAAAAGGCTTAAGCCCCTAAAAGACTCTAAAAGATAGCAAGGGAAGTACTTCTAATCCAATTTTTAAATCTAATCCTTTAAATACCTATAAACACCAATTTTAAAAAAGATATTAAGTAAGGACAATCACTATGCATAACATCAACATCGATATTGAGAATGTAACCGTTGCTTATCACGGTAAAGTGGCTCTACACAACGCCTCACTGCAACTCAAGTCTGGTACAATCTGCGGCTTAGTGGGCATGAATGGCGCGGGTAAATCCACTCTATTTAAAGCAGTGATGGGATTTGTGAAGCCTTTGAGTGGTCGCGTACTCATCAATGGATTACCGATCCGCCGTGTTCAAAAAGAAAGTTTAGTTGCCTATGTCCCTCAGTCAGAAGAAGTGGATTGGAACTTTCCTGTGAGTGTCTATGACGTGGTGATGATGGGACGCTACGGATACATGAACTTTTTGCGGATTCCTAGCGATCGCGATCGCCAATTTGTGCGTGAAAGTCTAGAGCGTGTGGAAATGTGGGAAATGCGCGATCGCCAAATCGGAGAGCTATCAGGTGGACAAAAGAAGCGGGCTTTCTTTGCCAGAGCCTTAGCTCAGCAGGGTAAGGTCTTGTTGTTAGACGAACCATTTGCGGGAGTGGATATCAAAACCGAAAAGATGATGATTCATCTATTAATGGAATTGCGCGATGCGGGTTATACAGTACTGATTTCCACCCATGATTTGACATCGATCACAACATTTTGCGATCAAGTAGTACTCATCAATCGCACGATCCTTGCCTATGGTGAAACTTCAGAAGTATTCACCGAGGAAAATTTGGCGCGTACCTTTGATGTGAAGGACGAAAAAGCGATCGGTTTTAGTGGCATCAAGCTCTAGAAAAACTCAAAAGCGCTGCTTTTGTTGAATCTTTTATAACGAACCAAGAATGATTTTGAAAGCGTTGCGAAGCAACGCTTTCAAAATCATTCTTGGTTCGGATTTAAGCGCTGTGTTTATTCTATTTCTAAAAAATATTAATCATGGATTTAATTAACCTGTTTACCGAACCCTTGCAGTATGGGTTTATGGTCAAAGCGATTTGGGTGAGTGCCTTAGTGGGAGTCGTCTGTTCGGCGCTGTCTTGTTTTATGATCTTAAAGGGATGGGCGCTAATGGGCGATGCTGTATCCCACGCCGTATTACCAGGGGTGGTACTGGCTTATGTCTTAAACATTCCCTTAGCGATCGGCGCTTTTGTATTTGGTGTCGGCTCAGTAATTGCGATCGGATTTATCCAAACCAATACCAGAATTAAAGAAGATACAGTTATCGGCTTAGTATTTACGGGGTTATTTGCGTTCGGCGTAGTTTTAGTCTCCAAGGTCAAAAGTTCCGTTGACTTGGGACATATTCTGTTTGGAAATGTGCTGGGTATTTCTGATGCAGACATTGTGCAAACCGTAGTCATCAGCGTGATTACATTAGTTACTCTGGCGCTTTTGCGAAAGGATTTGGTTCTATTTTGCTTTGATGCTACCCATGCCCGTTCCATTGGCTTAAATACCAACGTTCTCTACTATGTACTTCTATCTGTACTCTCTCTGACGGCAGTGGCAGGCTTACAAACTGTAGGAATTATTTTAGTGGTGGCGATGTTAGTTACCCCAGGGGCGACTGCCTATTTATTAAGTGATCGCTTTGACCACATGATGCTAATTGCGATGGCTTCGGGAATGTTTTCCAGCGTGATGGGAACCTATATTAGTTATCACATTGATGGTTCAACGGGTGGCTGTATTGTGGTCTTGCAGACTTTATTGTTTTTAGTGGCGATGGTCTTTGCGCCTAAGCATGGAATGTTGGCTAAAGCGAATCAAGAGGTCGTCAATTAAGAAACAGGGGTGCGCGGCAAAACTGCGCACCCCTGTTTCTTAATTGAGAAGAGAGTAATGCCAATGTTAATGAATTGAAAACCCAGTATGGGTTTACAGATAAAGAAATGGCTACGCCATTTCTTTATTTGTATATAGCAAAGCAAGAGTTAGTTAGTACAAATCAAAACCCAAGAAGCGAGTGGCGGCGCTCCGCGCCGCCACTCGCCTTCTGGTTTTATGTCTTAAGCAAAACTTTTTTGCTATAACTATGCAAATACAAAGCTAGAAATGGTCAGATTAGCTGTATCGACACCAGTGAAGGTTGCGATTATAGAATTGCCAACGGCAATGTTATTACCAGTGCGAACCAAGTCCGCAAATCCAAAACTTGCACCTTGGAAACCAATCACATCAGTACCAATTTGGAAGTCAGCAATGGTGTTAGCTGATTGAGCAATATCGCCATTGAAGATCCAGAACTGGTCAGCACCAGCACCACCAGACAACAAGTTACCGCCACCTTCGCTCACAAAGAACCGATCAACACCATCACCACCTAGGGCGCGATCGCCAAATCCTAAAAAGAAGGTATCATCGCCAGCACCACCAGACATCCGATTGCCGCCTTGACCATCGCGGGCATCAAACTCATCATTGCCAGACCCACCAAATAGGCGATCGTTTTTGCTAGCAATAATTACGTCATTGCCACTACCTAGATCAATGCGATTTTTAGTAGCGATCGGACTGAAGGCAAGGTCAACGGCATCATTGCCCGCGCCAGTAAAGACAATATCTTGAATGGCTACCAAATCTTGACCAGCAATAACTAAGTCATCACCAGTTGTTCCTACAGAAGCTAAATTACTTTCCGTAGGGAAAAGAGTAAGCCCAATCGGACGAACTAGCTCTTCACTTGGGATAACTAGAGCTGCAAAGGGGTTTTCTGGAGAGCTATTAAAAGACTCATAGCTCAATACTGCACCTTGATTGGGCGCACTTGTATTAAAGCCTGTTACTAGTAAATCGCCGTTGGGGGCAAAGGCAAGGTTGCCGATAAAATTGCTACTGGGTGACGTGTTGGTGGTGTAGTTAGTAGATAGGGTGTCAACTAGATTTCCAGACTCAAGGTCATAGCGCCGTATATCATTAGCAAAGTCACTGACGTAGAGATCGCCATCTTCGCCTAAGGCAAGTCCCAGTAAACTCACAAATCCAAAGCTGTCGGGGGATGGTGTAGGAGTAGCAAAAACCGTAGGTGTAGATCCTGCGGTAAGCGAGTCGTAGCGCAAGACTTGACTAGGTAGTCCCGCGCTAAAGTCTGGAAAAGCTGCTCCCGTGGTTTGGTTGATACTAGCGACACTACCTTGAGTGGTTACAAATAGGCTGTCATTGATAAATAGCAGACCATTGGGTCCATTGAGTCCACCCGCTAAGCCATTGCCTTGGGCAAACACGTCAACAAACGCACCTGTTGTAGCGTTGTAACGCAGAATCTGATCGGTTAGAAAGCTAGAAACATAGAGATTGCCATCATTACCAAAGGCAATTCCATAGGGACGGATTAGTCCATTTGTCTCGTTAGTTTCTGTACTGGGATTATCGCTAACTAGAGAACGGATGAAGCTGCCAGTTTTGCCATCAAATGCCAAAATCGCAGAGTTGGCAAGGTTAGTGCCACTAGAAATATAAAGATCACTAACGCGATCGCCATTGATATCGGGACCAAATAGTAAGGTGTCAGGGTCAGTCAATCCACCTAAGTTGGGGGCAATAAACTCACCCAAAGATTGCCCTGTTAGTAGGTCAAATTGAATTACGTTATTGCCTCTGGTATTGCCTACTAAAAACTTGCCATTATTATTTGTCATTGGCTGTAACTTCTCTGTTTTTAAAGTTTGGGAGATCTGACTTAAGAAAAGATGGCACAAAAATAAAGAAAGAACAAGCTCAAATGTGAAATACAGCGCTTGGCGCTGACCAATAAATCAAAAGGCAAGTTGCGGCACTTCGCGCCGCAACTTGCCTTTCGATTTATTGACATTACAGCTTTTTACTCTATAGCAAAGCAAGAGTTAGCTAGTACAAATCAAAACTCTAGAAGATGAGTGGCGGCGCGAAGCGCCGCCACTCATCTTCTGGTTTAAGGCTATTAGAATTACTTAGATTTGATTAGAGAAATACAAAGCTAGAAGCAGTCAAACTAGCTGTATTAACTCCAGTGAAGGTTGCAATTACAGAATTGCCAACGGCAATGTTATTACCAGTGCGAACTAAGTCTGCAAATCCAAAACTTGCACCTTGGAAACCGATGACATCAGTACCAATTTGGAAGTCAACAATGATATTTGCTGATTGAGCAATATCACCATTGAAGATCCAGAACTGATCGGCTCCAGCACCGCCAGACAACAAGTTGCCGCCGCCTTCGCCAACAAAGAACCGATCAACACCATCTCCACCGAGAGCGCGATCGCCTGTGCCGAGGAAGAAGTCGTCATCGCCAGCACCACCAGACATCCGATTACCTCCTAGACTTTCGGTTGCTTCAAAGATATCTTTGCCAGATCCACCAAAAAGGCGATCGTTTTTATTGACAAAGATAATGTCATTGCCGCTGCCGAGGTCGATGCGATTATCGCCAGCATCAGAGAATGTAGCTACAGTAACAAGTTCTACTTCATCGTTACCAGCACCAGTAAACAGGATGTCTTTGCGACCATCAAAGGCTTGATTAGGAGTTGCAATTAGAACATCATCACCAGTAGTTCCACCAGTGGTTAATGTAGGCGCAGTCGATGCAAACTTGATTGTGGCAACAATTGGATCGTGATCGCTAGCGCGTTGAGCATTGTCCACAAACTCAGTATTGATATTGACAATATCAACCTGTGCTGAGCTACTCAGGTTATTACTCACCAAAATGTGATCAAGAGATTGAGAGTTACCATCAAAATTGAAGGTGTAACGCTCATTTTCAGGAATGGAGTTGGTGAGATTAGTTAGTACTGGGTTAGCGCCACCAGCGACGATGCTGAGGGGAGAGATGAATTCAAATTCATTGAAATCACCAACCACAACAACGTTAGCATTTAGCTTTGAAGCCAAGATGCTATCGACAAAATTGTTGACAGCTTGAGCTTGGGCGCGGCGCTCATCCAAGGAGCCATTAACAGCCACATTCTCTTGTCCATTGCCATTGGCTTCATCACCAACGGAAGGTTGAGTCGTTCCAAATAGAGGACGGCTGCCACCCTTGGAGGAGAAGTGATTGTTGACAACGGTAACGGTTTCGCCGTTGAAAGTGAAGTCCGCAATAATTGGTAATCGTGAACCTGCAAAAGCAGAAAAGTCTGAAGCAGGAACTGTCTTGACGGAACCTTCAACTAGACCA
Organism: Pseudanabaena sp.; assembly: GCA_003249015.1. Lineage (GTDB taxonomy): Bacteria > Cyanobacteriota > Cyanobacteriia > Pseudanabaenales > Pseudanabaenaceae > Pseudanabaena. The sequence continues at coordinate 96,462 of QBLS01000002.1, forward strand.
ACACGGCTTTCGTTATATAGGAACGCAGTGCGGATGTTTGCTCCAGGTTGACCACCACTGGTGTTATTACCGATGAAAGTATTGTCAATGAACTTGTAAGTTGGGCCACCTGCGGCTGCGATCGCATTAATCAAGGTTTGCAGCGTCAAGCTAGCGCTAGTTACGCCATCATTTTGAGCACCACTATTGTCCTGAACTTCTTGCAGTCCAATGATGTCAGGTGTTCCCAAGTTATTGACAATTTGCTGAGCGATCGCCGCAAATCTACCGTTAGCAATATCATCATCAATGTTATTTGCCGCCACCCCTGTTTCCAATTGAGGATCAAGGTTGAGAACGTTATAAGTAGCAACCTTGAGGGTGTCACCACTCTTAGCGAGGGTAGTCACTTCAGGCTGAAGTGTAGAAGCAACAATATTGCTACCAAAGGCTTCGGTGGGAATAATTTCAAAGTTGCCGAAGTTGTAACCAACTACGCCTGTAACATCGCCAATCTTCGCACCAACATTGACATTAGGAAGAGGGAAGTCAAAGACACCATTGTCGATGTCAATTTGAATGCGCTCTGGATTGAAGTCTGTGGGTGAAATATTGATCGTACCGCGAGTGCTCAATCCTGTTGCACTTGCACCATTATCAACCACTGCATAGATTTCGCCAAAGCTATTAGTTGCGCTGACGGCTTGCAGGTTCTTCGCGGTTACACGCATTCCTTCTAGAGATTCAAAGAAATCAATGCCATCATTGACAGCATCGAAGGAAGTTAAACCATCGTTATCGATATTTTGCGAAGGAGGTACGCGACCACCCGCACCAATGATTGTTGCCGCAGGTAAAGAATTGCCACTGGAAAGAATTGTAATCCTTGGAGTGCCACCGATCTGAGTAGTGGAAAGATTACCTGTCGATGCACCACCTGGAGTAAATTCGCTGACAGTACCTGTAACTGCGATCGAGTCGCCAACGGCTACGGTAGGACGGCTGCTTGTGAAGACGAAGATACCTTCAGAAGTAGCGATGTCATTATCGGGATTAGGATCTTGGAAGTAGAAGCCATTGGAGTCAACGGCGGTAACAATACCAGCAACGTTAGATACAACTTGTCCGACTAAGGGCGAAACTTGGCTTGCTCCTTGGATTTGGCTGATCTTGATGCTAGCGATCGCCCCAGGGGAACCAATCTCTGTGACAGACTGACTATTGACGACAGAGAAAGCGCCATTTACACCAACAGCACTTTGAGTTGCGATCGTCGCATTTTGCAACAACGCAGCATTATCAAAGGTGGTGAATGGTGATGCGGCTGGCGATGTACCGAAGGTAACGCTTGCCTGAAGGACACCCGCAGCGTTAAAGATATTGACCGCATCTCCAGCAGTGCTTAAGCCAACACCGCCGCCACTGTAGTTACCAATCTTGAGATTAGCGGGTGGAGTCGCACCAAACCAGTTGCCTAAGAAGGCTGGGTTAGGAGTCGCACCTTCAATAAAGATTACTGATTCTCCTGCGTTAATAGTGGCAATACCACTCAACAAAACTGATGAAGCAAAGCTGTTAGAGCTATCATCAAATTTCCAACCTGAGATATTTACGGCACTAGAGCCAGTGTTGGTAAGCTCAAACCAATCGGCTGCAACCAGTGAATTGCCACTGCTCCAAGGTGCAACTTCAGTAACAAAAATAGTGCTGCTGCTAGTTGGCAGCGGAGTCTCATCAACTATATTCGTAACATTCAAAGTAAAAGTTGCCGTTGCATCAGGAGTGCTACCAACAGTGGAGTCATCAGCATTGACATTGACACTAAAGCTAGGCTTAGTTTCAAAATCTAAAACCGTATTTGCCTTAAGGAATAAGCTGTTGCCAACGATTTCAAAAGCAGCCGCATCAGCACCCGTCAAGCTGAGAGTATTTACACCCAGTTGGTCGTCAGTGATGGAAATGTTAGCAACTCTGGTTGCAGCAACTGTGCTATCAAGTTCAGAGATGGCAGTAACTGGATTGCCAAATACTACTGCGGTTGGCGCTTGGTTGGGAACTGTGGAGAGCTTATAGACTGAAAGCTGAGGAGTGTCACCATTCTCACTAGTGACATAGAGAGTTCCGTCGTTGTCTACCGCAATTCCTTCAAACTGTTGGTCGGCGACAGAGAGAGGGTTATTAAGCTCAGGAATGATGGTTAAGGAGCTAGAAATAGTCCCATTGCGATCGATATTGACGATCTTGCCTGATTCTTGACTAATCAGCAGTAGGTTGCCAAATTCAGGCTTCCCATTGAGAACCGACAGATTGGATAGTGCAAAAACATCAGCGAAGTCACCAAGCCCTGCTAAAGCTGGGTCAAAGAGATTGGTTGAGTTAACGGTGCTAGCAGAACCATTGCTAGCTGTCCCACCCGCAAAGTCAATCGTAGTCTGGAATACTCCTGCGGGAGTTGCTTCTTTAACTGCGATGAAGCCATTAGTTTGAGGATCAAAAGTTATCCCTTCAATGCCAACATTTCCGATGTTCGTACCAAGATCTACAGTCTGGACGCTAGCTGCTGCAAGAGTCGTGTTAGCCGCATAGGTAAACAGACTAGCTGTACGAACTCGCTCATCAGCGATAACAAACTGGTTGTTACCAATGTAAGCAAGCCCTTCTGGATCAGCGAATAATCCAGCAGATAAAGTCATGGAGTTGATTAACTCACCTGTCTTCGATACCTGCACGATCGCTGTGCCACCATCGCCAACCATAAACAGAGTATCGGTATCCTTGTTATAAGTTACCGCCGAAACTTCTCGCGCCAATTGGTTGCTGCCTGTTAAAGCAACGGGCAAGTTGAAAAGCCCAGTCCGAATGTATTTAGAAAGATCGATACCAGTAATAGTTGGAGCTGCACCACCGCCGATGCTGAATGTGCCGCTGAAGTTGGTTACATCAGTGTTACTACCTGTCCAGTTACTTGCGGTGTTGAGAGCAGTTCTGGCTTCAGCGATCGAGGCGAATGTGGTTGCGCCTGTGTAGCGAGAGTTATCAAATTCCGCTGCTGCTAGCCCAACGGCAATGGCATTAGTGCCAACGGTTAAACCTGTGGGAAGTGCCGTGGTGTTGGAATTTGTAGCATCAGCATCAAAAGCATCACGCCTATTAGTTACTGCAGCAAGAAGAATTGGAGATGTTAAATCTCCTTGAAATGCAGTCAGCGAATCACCATCTGTAGAAAGTGCTAAACTGCCGCTACTAACAGTCCAACCTGTGTTGGCAGCTCCAGCAACGAAATTAATCACTGTACCAACGGTCTGGGCAGACGGGGAAACATACTGCAATACGCCTTCGCCTGTACGAAATCCGCCCGATGCTAACCAGCCATTGTCAGTCACATTAATAATTGTGCCTGCATCAATGTCTTTGAGCAGCACGAATGAGAAAGTGTCTGGATTGTCTCCAATTATGCTCAAAAATGCGACATCACCAGCCGATAGGTTTGTAGCCATGTTAAGTTGTGTTCCTATTGATACAGATATGTCATCATTTCCAGCATAAAGGCGGAACCTTGTGGTTCAGGTTAAAGTCCTATCAAGGCTAAGTTAACGTTCAGTTATCTTCATTACTGCGTAAGTAGCTCACCACAATTAGGATCTAAAACCAGAAGCTGTCCCGCCCGCGCAGCGGGCGGGACAGCTTTCTAGGTTTATGCCTAGCTTCGTAATAAAAAACGATAGTTTGTTCCGCCCGCTGCGCGGGCGGAACAAACTATCGTTTTAAAGTGTTGTCACATTGCTTTGCGCCGCCATTCACTCTAAGGGAATCATTGCAGAGTAATGCTTCCCTTAGTTCGCGACTTCATCGGGAGGGGCTTCATCAAGATCTACAATCTGTCCATTGAACAACTCAGCAATATTCCTAATTACCATGTCATCTTCTGACATTCCCACATATCCTTTGGGCTGAGCCGCCCCAGCGGACTTAGGGATATCTGGCAGCGGCGATGATGGCGGAGTTACCGAAGAACTCGGAGAACTCGGTGGTGCTGTTCGGGAAGGAGAGATTGGTGGCGCAATCGGAGGAGCGATCGCGGGAGTCATGGGGAGACTGGGTGATGTTGTCGCACTCTGAGTCGGCGCTGACACAAAGGTGAACATTACCTTCATGGGTCGCTGTAAAGACTTGACAAAGGCTTCTTCTAGTTCATTGCGTTTCTGAACTACGATGTTTTTAGTCGTTTCATCGCGCTTACCCGCCAATCCAATTTTGACGCTGCTACTGTCGATAGTTAAGATATGGGCTTGTATTTGAATGAATACTGCCTTAGTGGGCGAAGGTAACATTGCTAAGATGTTCTGCCATAACTGATTCAGGTCATAGCCGACAGAGGCTATATCCTCAAAGTCATCGTCTCCTGAAGAGATAGGAGTTTCTACTTCAGGAAGTTTAGATTCAACGGGCTTAGCAGTCTCAAAATTTGTAGTGGGGGCGATTGCAGGTGCAGCTACATTTGGTTCAACTGGGGGAGGGGAACTTATGGGAACAGGATTTGTTTTAGCTTGGGGCGGGACTTGGGAAATCGGCGGCGGCGTGAAATTACGGACAGGAGTGAATGATGGCGTGGCAGTGGGCTGGCTGGAGTGGGCGGCATTTTGTGCCGACGGGAGTAGCCCCATCAGGGTGACTTCTAACCAGAGGCGCGGCTGATTGGAATTGCGGATTTGTAGCTCTGCCGATCGCAAATGTTGCTGACCTAACAAGATATTGGTGAAGGGGAGCGATTGAGCTAGCTGGCTCAGTCGTTCCCAGCCAGAACTGGTCATGGCAACTAGGTCACTGCGATCGCTAGCGGTTTTGGCAATTAATAGATCCCGATACACATTCGCCAAATTCTGCAACACAATCAAAGGCTCACGCCCACGATCCATGATTCGCCGCACATATTCAATTAGTTGGGTGGGATGATCGGATGCGATCGCTTCAATGAGTGATAGTAAATCTTGTTCGGGAACGGAACCAACTAAATCCCAAACTGCTGCTACGGTAATTTCTCCATCCAATAAGCTCAATTGATCAAGCAAAGATTCCGCATCGCGTAGTCCCCCTTGGGCAATCTGCGCCACTAGAGTTAAAGCTTCTAGATGAATATTAATCTTCTCATTGGCGGCAATCTTTCCTAAATGCTTAACCATCGCGTCAAGAGGAATCCGCCGAAAATCAAAACGCTGACAACGGGAGATAATTGTCGGTAAAACGCGCTGAGGATCAGTAGTAGCAAGGATAAAGGTAACGCGATCGGGCGGTTCTTCTAAGGTTTTGAGAAGTGCGTTGAATGCTGCGGTACTGAGCATATGGCATTCGTCAATAATATAAACCTTGAATCGCGCTCTGACGGGAGCAAACTGAGCGCGTTCAATTAACTCACGGATATTATCAACACCTGTGTTACTCGCCGCGTCAATTTCGGTAATGTCGAGAGCATTGCCATTGGTGATGCTGTGGCAGATTTCACATTTGCCACAAGGGTCAGGCGTGGGACTGTCAAAACTCAGGCAATTGAGGGACTTCGCCATAATGCGAGCGCTGGAGGTTTTACCTGTTCCTCTTGCCCCAGTGAAGAGATAGGCGGGAGCTATTCGCTTAGTGTTGAGAGCGTTCGATAGGGTATGGGCGATCGCTTCTTGCCCAACTAGGTCAGCAAAAATTTGTGGTCGATATTTGTGATGTAGCGGCTCGTAGCCCATAGAAACTCGTAATAAAGGCTTAGATTCTAGCGATGCTAATCAAATATATCATTTGCCGCTCAAACGAGTCATAAGAATAATTTTGAAAGCGTTGCAAAGCAACGCTTTCAAAATTATTCTTGAGTAGTGTCGGATGGCGATGCGACTTCAATTAGAGGCTGTAATATTCCATTTTGCAATTGTCCATTGGTACTAAGTTCGCTGTGGCAGAGATATAGCCGATCGCTTGTGCGATCGAGTAAATCACTAATTAATCTCTGGAGGCGTTGTATATTAGCAGTGTTTTCTTGTTCAGTTGTCCATAATTCTCCATTCCAATTTTTGAGAAATAAAGGTGCACCAAATAGAGAAGCCGAACCACCTTGTAGCCAGAGGTCAGAACTAGCATCTAGCCAAAATTGCCAGCGATGAGTGAGCCGCGCCATCCGATATTGAAAGATCGTGGCAAGAACAACGCTATTTTCTGGAAGCGATGAGTAGTAAGGGTTAGCAGTAACTATACCTTGACGGATTAGTTGAATAAATTTCTCTAAAATAAGCGGATCTTTTTGATCAAGGCGGTAGCCCAGTTGCCAATAGAATTGGGCAGTTTCGATGAGTTCTCGAAGCGTAATCGTATATTCGTAAGCGAGTTTACGGGACTGAAAGAAGGATTGAATCGCCCGATCAATAAATAGTAATGGAGTGTCTTTAGAAGATTGTTGTTCTATCCATTGGCGGATTTGTTCATAGGCTTGGGTAGCCGCGTAACCAAGACGATTCCATTGGTTGTAGGTTTCGGCAGCGAGAAGTTTAGGATGCTCTGGGTGCGGCACAAAGCAATGGTCAGCCAGTAGCCCTGCCCGTACAGGATCGATCGCTTCGGTCAGCACCACTAACATCTCCGCAACCTGATCGCGGCTGACTAATTTCCCAAGATTGGGATAAGCCAGAGCTAGCAAAGTTAGCAGCGATCGCACTTGGGCGGAATGGGAGAGCGGACGCTGGTCATTGAGAGGATATACTTGAATATCTTTTTTGCGAAGGATTTCCGCGATCGCATAGTTGGCGATATTATCTAACCCTGGGGCAATGATGGCGATTTCATTGGCTTGAATCTGGTTAGAGGCGATCGCCTCAGCGATACTTTCGGCAACGTTGCGGAACAATTTAGAGCGCGAGATCGATTCAATTCCGTAAATATTAGCAAATGGTTCAATAAATCTTGGGCTTGGTTCACTAACTATTTCTAGAACTGAGGGCGTAATTTCCGAGCCTAGGGTATTACTTGCTTTGGGAAGGATTTCAATATCACATTCCGCTTTAATCTCTTGCCAGTAGTCTGGATCAGCACCCAAGCCCAATCGCACCGAGCCAGCAGGATTAAAGGTAAACAGTCCTTGGACTCTATTTTGCAAGAGGAATTTGCATAGGTCACAGGCGATCGCAGGCATCTCATCGGCACGATCAACGATTACATAGCGGAAGCGTTGCTTGAGTTGACGTTGATAGCGAGGATGGGGGAATAGATGCTGCACAAACAGGTCAACAATAATGCCATAGGTCAGCAAGCCGCGCTCCCAACAATAGCTGCGCCATTCTGTTAAGGCTTCACCAACTTCTTGCCACTGCTCTAAAACTGTGTCTGTAGATTTATCAGAATCAAGATCAGTAATACTTTCAATACCTGCATTTAAAATGGCGGGAACTTCCTGAATACTGCGACCACTATAGGCGGCTAGTAGATACAAATCTAAGAGGCGACGAACTAGGCGATCGCGTCCCACCCCTTCCATTTGTAAAGTTTGCATCTCTAGGCGATCGCGCCAACATAGCGCCGCGAGTTCCTGTTCATTTTCTACTCTCAAAAATAAAGGAAACTGTGCTTTTAGGTGCAGTTCTTTAACTAACAATGTCCAAAAAAGACAGACTTCATCACGAAAAAAGCTGAGTGGTGTCACTACGGTAGCAGGATATTTACCATGGGTTGCTACCATTAAGCGATCACTCAAATTGCGCCTTTGCTCAGCATCAACGGCAAAAACTAAAACCTTCTGAGAAGCAGCCTGTGGATTGGGTTGATGGACAAAATCCTGTTCTGTCCAATCGCAAAAATGTTGAATAATTCGGGCTGTCTTGCCACTACAACTACCACCCTCAATCCATAGATTAGTCATAGTCTTTGCCATAAGATAGATCCACAGATAAAAAGTGCCGCTTCGCGGCACTTTTTATCTGGAATTTAAACTAGCACAAAGTACTGTAGATATCATGTGGCGATCGCACCTAGCTCGAAGCTTACACAAACACCGCAATCAACCCGAAGCAAGGTTCTTTCAATTGGCAACCATTGGCTTAGATCAGCGACCTCACAATCGTACAGTTGTCTTTCGAGGGTTTATTGAGGATAGCGATCGCTTTAAAGACTGTCTACAAATTATTACTGATCGTCGCAGTCAAAAATTTGAGCAAATCCTTGACAATCCTTGGGCGGAGGTCTGCTGGTACTTTGCCAAAACGCGATCGCAGTTTCGGATCATGGGAAAACTATGTTTAATTGACGCGGAAAATCCTAGCTTAGAACTCCAAAACCTGCGCCAAAAATCATGGCAATCCCTCTCTGATGCTGCAAGAATCCAATTTGCTTGGGCGCATCCTCGCGAAAAGAGAATCTCAGAAAACCTTGAAATAGCTACACCTGCCCCATCCTTACCCCTCGCTGATTTTTGTCTATTACTATTAGAACCAATCGAAGTTGATCACCTCGAATTGCGCGGTAATCCTCAAAATCGCTTTCTGTATCAGCGCGATGACCAAGGAGTTTGGACAGAAATAGAAGTTAATCCTTAATTTGTATCTAAAACCCATAAGTTAGTGGCGGCGCTTCGCGCCGCCACTAAACTTATGGGTTTCGTGTCATCAGTTACAGTCACAATGTCAGCTATAGCTCACAATGTTTGCAGTCTATAAGTGGCGATCGCTATTGAGTAAGCAATGAAACCCCGCATTATCGTCTGTGGTTTAGATCGAACGGGTTACAAGATTTTGAGCCTCTTAAAACAGCAGGGCTGTTTAGTTGTGGGCATTCACGATCGCCCCATTCATCAAGACGATGCCGAAATTATTATTGGTGACTTGGCTGCGGCGGAGACATTACTCGCCGCAGGGATTCGTGATGCTCAGACCTTGATTTTGGCGGGAGCTGATGAGACTCGTAACTTGACCATTCTCATGCAAGCAAGGGTTCTCAATCCCCATGTCAGGATTATCAATCGCCTGTTCAATTCCAGTTTAGGTGTGCGACTGGACTTAACCTTGCCAAATCATCTAACCATGAGCGTAGCGGCTCTCGCAGCTCCTGTATTTGCATTTAGCGCTATGGGCAGTGAAGCGATCGGGCAGTTGCGACTCTTCAACCAAACATGGCCGATCCATGAAGAGATCATTGACGATCGCCATCCTTGGTTGGGTAAATCCCTCGGTGACTTTTGGGAAGATCGCACCAGAATGTTGATCTATTACCTACCTAATGACGAAAGCAAAGTTGATCTAGTTAGTGCCGTTTTGAGCGGTCGGACTCTACAAATTGGAGATCGCCTATTGCTCGGCACACAGCCCAGTGTGAGAACTGCCTCACGCCCCATTTTTCAAAAAATATCAAAGTTGTTCTTGAGTGTTCGTCATTTTCATGAACATGGACGCTCAGTTCTATTTACGGCGATCGCCTTGATGACAACCATTTTTTCGGCAACTGTAGTTTACACAAGCTTTCAGCGCAATATTTCCCTAGTGGATGCCACTTACTTTGCCGTGGGGATGATTACAGGGGCAGGTGGCAATGAGATGGTGGTGGAAAGTTCGGCAGACGGTATCAAAATATTTACGATCATCATGATGCTGATTGGTACGGCTGTAATTGGTATTTTTTACGCAATTCTCAATGATTTTATTTTAGGATCGCGGTTGCGGAATTTTTGGGATGCAGCGCGAGTCCCGCAGCGTAACCATATCGTCATTTGTGGATTGGGCAGTATTGGCGTACAGACTGCACTGCAATTAGTCAGCTATGGCTATGAAGTGCTAATTATCGAGCGCGATTTAAACAATCGCTTCCTTGATACCGTGCGATCGCACGGTATCCCTGTCATTCACGGTGATGCCAGTCTGCCCACCACCCTCAAAGCCGCTAATCTTGACAAAGCGGAATGTCTATTAGCCGTTACCAGTAACGACACTGCTAACCTCGAAATTGCCCTTAATGCTAAAGGTATTGCCCCCCGTTGTCGCGTCATTGTTCGCTATGACGATCCCTACTACGCCAGCATGGCACATGAAGTATTTGACTTTGAAGCCGTCCTCAGTCCTCCTGAAATCGCTGCCCCAGCCTTTGCCTCCTCTGCTCTGGGTGGACGCATTCTCGGCAATGGCATTGTCGCCGATAGTCTATGGGTTGCGATCGCCACGATGATCACCCCCAATCATCCATTCTGCGGCAAGCCCGTCTGTGAAGCCTCCACCAAAGCCGACTTTGTACCCCTCTACATCGAAACTTCCTGTCAAACCATTCATGGGTGGAGTTTATTAGAAGCTTCCCTCAGCGCAGGTGATGTTCTTTATCTAACTATGCCCGCCGCCAAGCTAGAACAGTTATGGAGAGTAGCTCCATTTCAGGTAGCAATAAATTGATTCAGCGATCGCAATCCTAAACATTTATGAGAAAACAGGGCTTCGATCTCGCTTAGCCATCGATATAAGCTGGTTGAGCGAAGTCTAAGTCTCTCACAACTTATTTAGGATTCCCATAACAAATTAACCAAGTTTCAATTTCAGGGTATGTTCAACTAAGTAAATTATGCGACCACAATACAGCCCATTGAAGTTTTAAATAGTACAAAATATTTTAATTAAGCTCAAAGCACTTTATCTACTCTGCATTTACTGTCTACAACTTTATTAAAAAAAACTTTTCATTATTTAAAATACGATGGGGAGATTGATAAACGATTTCTTGAATCAGCTTTTTATCTTTGCCTTCCATCGATAACTGATATGCTTGAACGAAATTATATCCACCAATCAAATATTTTGCCCCTTCTTTAGCCCTGTCGGACAAATATGTTGAATTAATTGAGCTAGGTGAAGGAATCCAACCCTTTCTGTCAGACAGATAAAGGATAGTCGGATCACCACCAGTCGTAGCTACTATTAAGGCATTTTGAGGAGTAATCTGTTTGACAATCTGTACTAATTCAAACAATTCTGAATAATTAGGATCTTCTTTTGCCATATATTCCAGTGAGTAAAATAATGAACTGATGGTTAGGAAGATCACTAAAATAATACGAGTCAATCCTTTTGAATAGTTTACTCTCACGAATGCTTTACCTATATATAGAGAGGCAGGAATTAGCAACGGTAACTGATAGTATTCATGAAAAGAGTTTAAATTGGCAAACATAAGAATATATAAAATATTTGATATAAATAATAAGTCAAATATTATCTCCTCTTGTCTATCTCTTTTATAAAACATTCCTACTATCATGGCAACAAAACCTAAAACTAAAAGGTGTCGAATTGCAATAAAGTAAATGATTTGCTCAAACACTATTCCCGATCTTTGCAAGTTCCATCCAAATCTTTCAGCACCGAATCCAAAGCTTAATCCATACTCATTAGCAATCTGATAAGAATGAAAATACCAAGAAAAAGAAGGAACGATAATTATAAGTGCATAAAAATAGAGATTCAGATTTGAAAACATTTTATATTGAAATTTTTGCCATACCAAGTATGTAAGCGGAAAAAATAAATAAAAAACAGGAACAACTTTTATAAGACAAGACAAACATATTAAGAGAGATGATATAAAAAGATATCTATTCTCATCATATTTTATCCACTTATAAAAAAAGTAAGTCCCTGAAATAGCAGACATTAAGACTAAAGATTCAGGTTGGAATGTTCTACTATAATAAATATTTGTAGGAATAATTGTGTAAAAGAAAGATGACCAGAAAGATAATTTTTTATCACAAGTAATTTCTAGGCAAAGTTGATAGAGAAAATAAATTGCAATCAAAGAAAAACCAATAGATAAGAGTCTACCTATACTTTCGTGAAACCCAAATATTTTATAGAGTATGGCAATAATAAATGAATAAATTGGAAATTCTGTTTGACAATAACCTTCTAAGTTGCCACCCCAATCAATTTGTGGATAGAAAAAGTTATATCCATTTTCGTAAAAATTGCGAGCCATTGCAGCAGTGTCAGCTTGCCTCCAAGAGTGAACTCCCAATATTGGAGATTGAATATTATAGATTCTTAAACAAAATGCTAAAGAAAGCAAAAAGCTTATTGGATATGACTCTACTATTTTTTGTGTTTTCAACATTTAAATTTATGAATATCAGTAAAAGGAATAAATTTAATCAAGAAAAATCCCTTGTTATAGCGAGGTTAGCTAATACTAGCTTTGCTATAACAAGGAATTTTTACTTGGAGTTACGATTAATTTTTCATAAAACAATATTATGATTCTGGCATAGGAGGAGTCAAAAGGCTATACTCAATATAGATTTTATGGAGTGCGATAATGGTTCTTCTGAATGTTAATGCACCATCAGTTAGCCAAAATCTGATCAGTGAGATTGACGAATATCTAATTGATGAAATTAAATGTCCACCAACTGATTTAGAGAGTGACGAGCCAGAATTGGAAAGTGATTTACACCGTAAACAAATTGACTTGCTAGTTCGTCTCCTTGAATATTTTTGGCGCGATCGCCAAGATGTATACATCACTGGTAACCTTACCGTTTATTTCAATGAGCAGCAGTTAAAAAACAGGGACTTTCGTGGGCCAGATGTATTTGTGGTTATGGATGCTGAGAAGCGCGATCGCAAAAGTTGGGTTTTATGGGGAGAAGGTGGCAAATATCCTAACTTGGTCATTGAATTGCTATCTAGCTCCACCGCAAGAGTGGATCGCGGCAAAAAGAAACAGCTATATCAAGATGTGTGGCGCTTACCTAATTACTTCTGGTTCGATCCTTTTAGTTTAGAATTTGCAGGATTTAAGCTAGTTGATGGTCTTTATCAAGCTATACAACCAATTGAATCAGGTTTGCTATGGAGTGACCAGCTTGAACTGTATTTAGGTATCCATGAAAGACAATTACGTTGGTTTACTGCGAACGGTGAAATTGTACTACTCCCAGAAGAGTATGAGCGTTTGGCTACAGAGCAAGAACGTCTAGCTAAGGAACAAGCCATCCTAAGGGCAGATCGGTTAGAGGAAATTTTGCGATCGCAAGGTATAGACCCCAACTAATAAAAAAGCATCCCGTAAGGGATGCTTTTTTTAATTAAGCTTGCCAATTAGCCCAGTCTTGAGGTTTGAGGAAAGTTGTGTGCAGTTCTGCTTCAGGAGTATTTGGTTCGGGATGGTAGTCGTAGTCCCAACGCACTAGCGGAGGCAAAGACATCAAGATCGATTCGGTGCGTCCATTGGTTTGCAGACCAAAAATTGTGCCGCGATCGTAGACAAGGTTAAATTCTACATAGCGTCCGCGACGGTATAGTTGCCATTGCTTTTCACGATCGCCAAATTCCATATTGCGACGACGATCGGCGATTGGGGTATAGGCTGGCAAGAAAGAGTTGCCACAGTCTTGAACAAAGGCAAAAATCTCTTCCCAAGTGCGGGGTACATCGCCCACTTCGTCACTCATGACTTGAGCTGTGGTGGAGTCATTACTATTTTTGTAAAGCCCATCTTCGCCATTTTGGTAGTCGAAGAAAATTCCACCGACACCACGAGTTTCGCCGCGATGCTTGAGATAGAAGTAATCATCACACCACTGCTTGAATACAGGATAGTAATGAGGATTGTGGCGATCGCAAGCAGCTTTAAGGGTGTTGTGCAAGTGCTTAGCATCTTCACCAAAGCCATAGTAAGGAGTGAGGTCAAGCCCGCCGCCGAACCACCAGACTTTACCTGCTTCAAAATAACGATAGTTGAGGTGAACTGTTGGTGCGTAGGGATTTTTAGGATGCAGCACCATCGAAGTTCCCGTTGCGTAGAAGGTTTCGCCAGCTACTTCTGGGTGATGGCGCAAAATGGCGGGGGGCAACTGGGAGCCATAGACCTCAGAAAAATTTACGCCACCCTTATCAAAATAGTCACCATCGGTAATTACGCGCGATCGCCCACCGCCACCTTCAGGACGTTCCCATTGATCTTGTTTAAACTCAGCTTTGCCGTCTAACTCTTCTAAACCTTGGCAAATGCTGTCTTGCAAATCCTGCATGAACTGTTTCACGCGAGCCTTTGAGTCAACAGGAACTTTGGATAAAACCTTACTAGGTGCGACGGGAGCAATAGTCATAATCGTTATCTTTACTACTTACTAATATTTCAGGGATGGGGACTTAGGATTTTTTTATAAGCGTTTATCACCAATGTAGCTGTCGCCAGTCTTGATTAAGATCCAACATTCAGTAGATGAGTGGGAGAGCTTCAAGCCGTCACTCATTTCTTGGGGGTTAGATTTAATTGCGCCTAGCCACTTAGCTATAAATACTTTACATTTAGTCTGTGATACCTAGGTGAAATGTAAAGCATTGTGTAGCAATTTGTTGCGATCGCGAGTCTATAGCCATCTATAGGTTTTGCAACTCGCCGTACAGTCCAAAACCCAATTGAGATGATTGAGATTATGCTAGCCCTACCAGAACAATTTTTAACTTTACAAACTTCACGCCTCATCCTCAGAAAATTGGCGATCGCTGATGCTGAAGATATTTTTGCCTATGCTAGCGATCCACAATTAACCACTTACACGCTATGGGAAGCACATCGTTCCATTGATGATACCTACGGCTATTTAAATAACAATGTCTTTGAGCTATATCGTTCTGGTCTAGGTATGGAATGGGGAATAACTGTAAAAGAAAGCGGCAAGCTAATTGGAACTTGTGGTTTATATACTAAGCCCACACATCGACGTGCGGAGATAGGGTATGCGCTATCAAGGGATTATTGGGGGAAGGGATTTATGACTGAGGCGGTCAAAGCGGCGATCTCTTTTGGATTTCATGTGATGCAATTGCAGAGGGTTCAAGGATATTGTGCAATTGAGAATGTTGGATCGGCGAGAGTCTTGGAGAAGTCGGGAATGCAGTTTGAAGGAGTTCTGCGTAATTATGTATTTAAGAATGAACGATCTTGGGATGTAAGAATGTACGCAGTTACAAATAGTTTGGGGCTAGAATTGAATGCAAATGTCAATCAATTGGAGTAAGCATGAAATTTCAAGTTATCCTTGAACCAAAGGCGATCACGCTCTATTTTGAACCTGTTTTGGAAAATTAAATAGATTATGGAAAGTACTGATCACCCTTCTAGTAGAAGTTTTCGAGATTATTTGATTGAGTCACTCCAAGATCCTGAAGATGCGGCTGGTTATCTTACGGCGATTTTGGAAGAAACCGATCCTGAGCCTGAACTGTTGGCCTTGGCGCTTGATAATGTGGCGGCGGCGTTAGGTGGTGAGTGCGATCGCCAATGGGTGAAAGATTTTGGTGTAAGTAGCAAAAGTCAAGCAGTGTATGAGTTGGCGGCGTGGTTGGATAGTTTGGGTCTAAGGCTGACGGTAACAGTAAAATAAAAATATACCGAAGATCACACACCTAAATTTCGAGATAATAAATATAAATCCAAAAACAAAGATAATAATTTTTGAAAATATTAGATATGAAGTATGCCTTCAAAACAAATTTGTTGACAAAAGAATACGAGTTCGTTACTGTAATGCAAACAAACTTATACTAATTTGTAATAATAAACTTAAACTGTAATGTTAATAGAATTTAGAGTCTCTAACTATAGATCTATAGGTGAAGAGCAGGTTCTGAGTCTAGTCCCTGCTCCAAAGCAGAAAGAACACCCACAAAATATTATTGAAAATGAAACTTATAATCTAGGCAAATATAGGGCTTTAAATGCATTAGCTATATATGGTGCTAATGCTAGTGGCAAGACAAATCTCTTAAAAGCCATGAAATTAATAGATAGAATTATCAGCCTTTCGTTTCAAGCTGTTTCTACTCAAAAATTGCCTTACGAACCCTTTTTATTGAGAGACGGTTGGGCTGAGAAACCTACTTCTTATGAGATTACTTTTTCAATTGACAAAAATAGATATAGATATGGATTTGAATTTAATCAATCAGAGATAATTTCTGAGTGGCTATTTAAAAAATCTAAGTCAAGAGAGCGAGAGTTGTTTCAAAGAAGTGGAAATAATATAGATGTATCTTCAGCCTTGAAAGGTTCTGTAAAAGTTATTGACGCAGCGATAGAAGCGACTAGACCGAATGCATTATTTTTGTCAACTTGTGATGCATTCAATATTGAAGAGGCAAAAAATATTCTTGAATGGTTTCAGAACTATATAGTGATTAGTGGATTGAATACGCAGAAAGAAGCAATAAAAACGGTTAGATTATTTGAAGACGAAATATATCGACAAAAAATCAAAGATTATTTTATTAAACTAAATTTTGGAATAGTTGATCTAGATGTTACGTCTAGAGACTTTGATGTGTCTGAATTAGAAGAAGAAATACCAGAAGAATTGAAAAGTGTATTAATTAGTACGTTAACAGGTACGAAAAGACACACTGTTTTTTCAACTCATAATAAATATGATAAACACGGTAATAAAACCTCCGATTTACTAACTTGGAAATTAGAAGAAAAGGAGTCAGAAGGTACTAAAAAATCATTTCATTTAAGTGGAGCTATTCTATGGACTTTAATGAATGGAGGGGTATTAATAATCGATGAAATTGAGGCAAGTATGCATCCTAAGATGACTCTGCATACTATTAATATGTTTTTAGATAAAGAGATCAATATCTATAATGCACAGTTGATTTTTGCGACCCATGATACAAATTTGTTATCCTATGCCAATCTAAGAAGAGATCAGATATACTTCTCTGAAAAAAATCCGTGGGAATCAACGGAGTTTTATTCTTTGTCTGATTTTATGTATTTTAGAAAGAATGGAGATATTTCAAACATTCAGAAAGAAAGACCCGATACTGATAAAGAAAAAAGATATTTTGAAGGTAGATATGGTGCAATACCTATTCTAGGTAATTTCAACCCCATTAAAGGTAAAAAAGATGGCAAGCAAGACTAAGTTAATAGAGAAAAGAAAAGCCAAATCAGAAATTCAACGTAAGGAGAGAAATAAGACATATAAATACACTTTATTAGTTGTTTGCGAAGATGAAAATACTGAGAGAAAGTACTTTGAACAGTTTGCTGAATTTTTTACAGGTAAAGAATTTGGAGTTATATCAGTTGGAACTGGAACAGCTCATGTTGGAGTTGTTAACCGAGCAATTGAAGAAGCAAACAAGAGAAACTTGCACATAGAATCAAATCGTAATAGTAGTAGCGATTTTGTCTGGGTCGTCTTTGATAGGGATCGCTCAGATAAAGAAGAAGAGGATAAAAGTAAACAAAGAAACTTTGATGAAGCATTGGTTAGAGCACAAGAACATAATTTTAAAGTAGCTTATAGTAATGATGCTTTTGAGCTTTGGCTTTTACTACACTTAGAGGGCGTTATACCTGATCTTCCCATTCCTAGAAATGATAGACAAGCTTTCACAATTACTAGGCATGATACAAATCTTGAGACTCTTATTCAAAAAGGATTCTACGATGGTAATATCACCGATTCTAATCCGACTCTCTGTATTTACGAACGTCTTGAAAAAGCTATAAGGAAACACCCAAATTACTCGAACTACATATATATACATAGTAACGAATATATTCCTAATGATGGATCTGACAACAAAAAAATTATAAAAAAACAAATTAGGAGCCAGAAAACAATCATTGAAGTGATTCATGATATTGGAGATGAGTTAAAAGCTATGGAACGTGCTGATATTCTTGTAAAAGCTCATAATGGAATTCCAGAATCATCTGCCAATCCCAGTACAAAGGTATATTGTCTAGTTCAAGAAATACGAGACTGGATAAATTTCTATAAACAAGAATCTCGTGGAATTATTAAGGATATACCTTCAAGAAATTAATCTAATACAAATTATATTGTAATGCTCAACAATCTGTTCATAGTATAAATGGATAGAAAATAAAAATTAGCGATCGCCCTTTATGGCAAAAGTGCTAATGAGGCGATCGCCCAACTATGCCAAAACCTAGCACCAATCCAAACACGCCTATTTACAGGAGGACAAACCACCCAAGAACTCATCGCTCAAATTAATGCTTGGCTATCCGAAATGTAAGACAGGAGAAATAAAATGAATACCAAAGAAGCGATCGCCTGTGAAATTGAACAAGTACCTGAACCATCACTAGATCAAGTACTCGAATTTTTGCTATCCCTCAAATCTCAATAAGTAGCTAGGCATAAGAAAACTCAAAATAGGAAGTATCAAAACCAAGAGAATTGTAGCGAGGCAATTTTTTAACTATCGCCGGTATCGCAGAATTGATACTGGTACATCCACACTCAATATACGATTGGCAGGCACTCGAATTGGCTGGACGCTACGGAAGGGAACCGTGCGAAGAACTGGATCAATCGTAGTACCAAAGATCCGCAAAGTGCGATTGACAACTGGGAATGTCCCACGAGTAAATGAGGGCGGGTAGTTCACCAGGAGGTCAAAAGGAATCACTTTGGAAGCGAGTTCATCGCGGAACTCCAAATCCTGTACCTGAGATGGAGTAAGAAACCGAACCTGGGTGTTGAGAAAATCATTCTCAAAGTCTTCGAGTTGGGTGAAGAAACTGTAGAAACTACCGCGCTCATCACGGTCAATGGAGCCATCGCGATCACGGTCTAGACCAATCACAGTTCGAGCAACGCCGAGATTCTGACGGTTGGGCAGAATAATAAAGGCGGCGGCTTGATCATCGAGGAGTTCCAGTTCACTGTAGCCGAGCAGCCTTTGCCCCTGCGGATCAAAGATACGCACTACGACCCGATCCTCAGGATTCAGCCCCCGAATAAACTGTACTGGACGATTGATCGGCATCAAAAAGTCGCCAACAAAGCGCTCGGGTAAGTAACCATTACCACGCCGCGAAACCAAGGACACTCGGGCGATCACTTCCCGTAATTTGGGGCGATCCTGCTGCACCGCGAGGGTAAAGTGTCCCCGATTGGGGTTGAGCAGGGTAGCGGCGGCGGTGCGAAGGGGAAAGCGACGATTTGGGAATTGGCGGCGGTAAACCTGCTCGATGCGGTCAATACTGCGGCTAGGCAAGCTGCGACGAAATCCCGAGAAAAGTTGTCCAGAGAGGACGGAATCAAATTCGCGATCGCTAATGGCTCGAACAATGGTGCGACCCTGGCGGCGGGAACGGATTAGGCGATCGCCAGCCCTTATCCGAAACATTTCCTCCTGTCCTCGGGTGGCATCGTCGTCATCTTTATCAGAACCAGGGAGGCGGCGGACTTCCACTTCCCCTTCAAGAACGCTAATGTTTTCTTCGCCGTCGTCATCAATTTCAAAGAGGTAGGTGGTGCCCCGAACGGCGGCCGTAACTTGGGAGGAGCAGGAGGGAACGGCCCCATTGGCCAGCATACTGCCCCGCTGCACTTGCGCCCCACATTGACCCACCGTAAGGACAGAGTTGCGACCCAGACGGGCGATCGCCTGATTGCTAAAGCGCAACTCAGTTCGGGACTCCCCTGTACGCACTTGCTCCCGCTGCCGAGCCGTTTCATTGATCCGTGCCTGCCGATTTTGGATAAAGACCTGGTTGCCTTCAATGATTTCCGTAATGGTGGCAGAGGTAATGGTTTGGGCGATCGCACCATTAGAAAGGGTCGCCACTAGGGCCAATGTACCAAGAACAATGTAACGTTGCTGCATATGTTGTGAAATGCTCCTATTGTGGTTGGGGTGAAATCCCGCGCCTCTCAGTCTGACATCAGGTGTTCTCCTTTTGTTCCTGCTGCTATTCCATGTCATCCATCATAGAATAGCGGAGTCGTCCTTTCTCCAGAACAATGCTGCAACGGACATGGCAATGAATGTTCCCAAGGCAAAGAACTCCCTGCGACAATTGCGCCCAACAATCACGACTTATGAAAGTGCTGATCGTCATACCTACAACTAGGAGAATAACCATGAAAGACTATCACATCAATATTTTTTACAGCGAAGAAGATGAGGTATATATTGCCGATATCCCTGATCTGAAATATTGCTCGGCGATCGGTGAAACTCCACAACAAGCTCTTAATGAAGTAATTCTTGCTAAAACTGCATGGCTAGAAGCTGCTACAGCACAAAACAAAACAATTCCAAAACCTCGTTATCGCCCCGTAATTTATCAAATCGTCGCATGATTCAAAATTAATTTAGGATGCAAACTATGCACACAGCTAAACTCAGAATGCAAGGCAACGAACAACTAGCCATATTACCAGACGGCTTTCAACTAGTCGGCGAAGAAGTCTATATCAAAAAAGTCGGCAACGCGATTATCCTTATTCCAAAAAACAATCCTTGGCAAACCCTCTGGAATAGCCTCGATCTCTTCTCCGATGACTTCATGGAACCTAGAGAACAACCCCACTTACTGCAATCTTCTTTAGAGAAAGACTGGCTTACCGAAGAAGAAAATGAGGCATGGAAAGACTTAAATTGAATATTGCTCATTCCCTAGAAGTTCATTGACGTACCAATCTAATCAATTAAATAGAGGAACAACATGGATTACCTACTACTTCAAGAAGCAACAACAAACTTTGATAATTTAATTAATCAAGTCAGCGAAAGCCATAAACCAGTCATGACTAGCCCCAGAAATGAATGGGTCAACACTCAAAAGCTAGGATTGTAGAAACCGTTGCCGATATATCTGACTGGAAAATATGTGAATGCCAACTTAGATGTAATACATAGTTGAGGCGATTTGTTTTTGACGTTGGCGATCGCATAGATCCTTGAGAGTGCAACCATCTAACACCGCAGTAGCAGCTTTTTGCGCCGCCTCCCATGCTTCTCTGATTACCAACAACGAAGTATTGTCTTGGTCAGACTTGTACTTATCATTAACCAGATCGTATCCTTCTATGCCTTGAATAATTTCGAGCAAACTAATTTCCCAAGGCTCGCGAGCAAGAATGTAACCACCTTTAGAGCCACGCTGACTCTTGACTAAACCTTGACGCTTGAGAGTGGCAAGAAGTTGCTCTAGATAGCGATCGGGAATATTTTGTTGAGCCGAAATCTGGCGAATTTGTAGTGGTTGATCAATCGCGAAATGGTTGGCTAGCTCAACCATCGCTAAAATTGCATATTCACTTTTTAAAGAAAGTTCCACAACTAACCGTAGTTTTAGTTTGAAGATAATATCCCATAATACTACGGTATAGCACTGTAAATTATGGATTTGTCAAAAAGCAATGAATAACCCCGCCGCAAGCGGACGGGGTATCAAATTCTTTTTTACTAGAATTTACTTACACCGCAGAGCGGTGGGGTATTTACCCTCTTAGTTCAATAAATAATTGGCGACGCGATGCGTCGCCAATTATTTATTGCTTTTTAAGTAAAAACCCGAAAAACTGAGGCGCACGCTGCGCGTGCGCCTCAGTTTTTCGGGTTTTTAACAGGCTGAATATATCGGCTATTTGCCCTGACAAAGCACCTAGATTCTGACGAATCGCGATCGCGCACAGGCATCCAAGGCTTACCATTGCGATCGCGAGGATTGATCAACACTTCGTCAGAACCACCTCGATAAATTTGCGCTTCTAAAAGAGCGTTCTTCGCATAGGTTCTTTTTATGGGGCTTTCTAAGCTTGGCTCTTGACGGCAATTAAGTTGACGCACCTTTACTTGCCAAAGTGACCCAGTTCCATATCGCGATCTTCTATTTGCCTTTACTTCAGCTTCATTGCTGTAGTAATCGCCCTGTGCATCTTGAGCGATCAGGGTTGCGCCATAAGAGCTACTTTGGGGTGACGCTTCGCCGTGCCACCACAAATCGGATTGCGGAGAGATAACTTGAGCCGAGGTAGCATCAGCAAATAGGATCACAAATAGTGCTGACAAAGTGAGTAGCCGCATAGCTTTAATTAGAGTTTTGCAATTTAATAAGAAATCTATTTTCGATGATGCGGCTTTGCTGCGCCATTGAAAATCGATTCTTTGTTTCACGGTAAAGCTTTTAGTGCTAAATATTTAAGGATGGGCGAAGCGCCGTCCATCCTTAAATATAAAGTGAGATTTATGGGCAGTTCTAAAGAGGCGATCACCGTAGCCGCGTTGACGCAAGCGATCGCGCTTTTGTTGCGAGAAGAAATTGGCACGGTGCGCGTAACGGGCGAAATATCTAGCTTTACCACCGCCGCCTCTGGACATCGCTATTTCACGCTCAAGGATGAGGCAGCGCAAATTGACTGCGTGATGTGGGCAAGCCGCACTTTAAACTTTCGCCCCAAAAATGGAATGCAGGTAGTTGTCCAAGGGAAATTGGCGGTCTATGCCAATCGTGGGCGCTATCAAATAGATTGCGATCGCATGACAGCGGCAGGACAGGGCGATCTCTATCTAGCCTTTGCTGCCCTCAAAGAAGAGTTAGCGGAACGGGGGTACTTTGACTCAGAACGTAAGCGCCCTATTCCCGCCTTGCCGCTTAAGATTGGTGTGGTCACGTCACCGACTGGGGCGGTAATTCAAGATATTCTCAGCACCCTCAAGCGGCGATCGCCCCATTGCCAAGTATATTTGGCTCCCGCCACGGTGCAGGGTGAGTCTGCCTCTGCGGAAATTGCGGCGGCGATTATGGCTTTGCAGGATACGGACGCGGATGTGCTGATCGTGGGACGGGGTGGCGGCTCCATTGAAGACCTATGGGCATTTAATACGGGGCAGGTTGCCGAGGCAATATTTAACTCACGGATTCCGATCATTTCCGCAGTTGGACATGAAACGGATTTCACGATCGCCGATTTTGTCGCTGATTTACGCGCCGCCACACCCACCGCCGCCGCTGAGCTTGTCTCGCAGTACGATCGCGATACCCTCTTACAGCAAATTAATCTTTGGGAAAATCGTTTTCATCAGACAGTGCAGCGAGAAATGCAAGGTTATCGCCAAAGGCTAACCACTTTAACTAATAGCTATGCTTTACAAAATTTTAGCGATCGCCTCCGCGATCGCGCTCAGCAATTGGACGAAGCAGAACGGGATATGCAAAAGTCCTTAACCCGCCACCTCCGCCAATCGTCAACCAAGTTAGCCAGCATTACGGCACATTTGCGATCGCTGCACCCACTGTCCCCACTACAACGTGGTTTTGCCTTATTAAAATCGGGCGATCGCTTGATCAGTAATCAAGAATCCCTCGCCGAATTTCACAACACATTTGCTAAAGTGGACATCGTGCGGCATTCGGAAATTGCCCAAGTCAAGATTGAGAAAGTAACTCCAAAACAATATGACCAAATCTAGTAAGTCGGCAGAAGCCAAGCCAGAAATGACTTTTGAAGAACAATTACATCGTCTCGAAGAAATTGTCGAGATTTTAGATGATGGTGAGGCGGCTCTGGATGAGATGCTCAGTCTTTATGAAGAAGGGATGAAGCGATCGCAGTTTTGTCGCGATTATTTAGAAAAAGCTGAACAAAAAGTTACTTTAATTCAAAGTCAAGATGATTTCTAAAATAATAAAGTGTCGCGCTCCGTGCGACACTTTATTATTTCTTACTTAAGAACTTGATTAAGACGATCGCCGTGAGAAATATCGTACAGGCTAGTAAGGCGATCGCGTTTTCAATTAACTTGGGCGATATAAATACAAGGAACCCTTGATCCTTAATTAACGCTGCAAAGCTAGACACACAAAAAGGCATTAAATAGAGTCGAAATATTTGCCAGTAGTCCCGTCTAATATTACTGGAAGAAACGCTTAATATCAGCCCCGTGCCAATTACAGCACTAATCCCCACTGAGTTAATCCATATTTTGGGTGCAGGATCAAAATAAAAAATAACGATGACAACGTACCAAATTAGATAACACCATAAAATTGATTTAGCTAATTTAATCTCGACAAAATACTTTAACAATCCATTCATTATTTGCCTTGTCCCATATTTCTTACAGCACTTTGCGCTTAATTAAACCCAAGAGGAATTTCGAGAAGCAGCGCTCCGCGCTGCTTCTCGAAACCCCAAAAAACTAAAAGCGCGGCTCAGCCGCGCTTTTAGTTTTTTGGGAATCACAAAGTTTATGCCAACAACTTCTCAACTGCTCGCACAATATCTTCTGGTTGCGGAATCGTTAGATTTTCCAGACCACCATTGTAAGGAGTTGGCACATCCAGAGCCGCCAACTTCACCACAGGCGCGTCCAGCTCATCGAAGTAATTGTCATTAATCGAAGCGATAATCTCTGAGCCAATACTGGCGCAACGCATTCCCTCTTCCACAATCACCACTAGATGCGTTTTCTTGAGCGAAGCCGCGATCGTCTCCATATCAAGAGGTTTCAAAGAAATGAGATCAATTACTTCAGGGTCATAACCCTTCTCAACGAGAGTATCCACCGCTTTCAGGACGTGATAGCGCATTCTGGAATAGGTCAAAATGGTGACATCATTACCTTCGCGAACAATCTCCGCCTTGTCGAGAGGTAATAAATACTCCTCATCGGGAATATCTTCCTTGAGGTTATATAGCAAGACATGTTCAAAAAAGATAATCGGATTGTCATTCCGAATTGCTGACTTTAGCAAGCCTTTGGCGTTGTAGGGAGTGGAACAAGCCACCATTTTAATCCCAGGAACAGCTTGGAAGTATGTCTCTAAGCGTTGGGAATGCTCGGCTCCGAGGTTACGACCAACACCACCTGGCCCACGAATTACGAGGGGAATCTTAAAGTTGCCACCTGATGTATAGCGCAGCATCCCTGCATTGTTGGAAATTTGGTTGAATGCCAGCAACAAAAAGCCCATATTCATACCTTCGATGATCGGGCGTAAGCCAGTCATTGCTGAGCCGATCGCCATCCCTGTAAAGCTGTTTTCGGCGATCGGCGTATCGAGCAGGCGTAAATCTCCGTATTTTTTATAAAGATCCTTGGTTACTTTGTAGGAGCCGCCATAATGCCCCACATCTTCGCCCAAAACATAAACGGCTGGATCGCGCTCCATTTCCTCATCAATCGCCGCTCTGAGGGCGTTAAAAAAAGTAACCTCTGCCATATTTAGTCTGTGATTTTATCTATTTTGGTAAACAAGTCATAAGCGCCCATTATAACTTTTGGGGGGCGTTATAAAACCAATTTTGTGGTTTTCAGCACCTTGCCGTCAATTTTTTTGGTAGGGTCATCGATTTTAGTAATTTGTTTTGCGATCGCTTGGCGGATACATTGCGCCGCCAAAAGGTTTAGCTGTTTAAAATAAAAGTCAGGGCTTCGACGCTTCGACAAGCTCAGTGCATCGCTTCGCTCAGCCAGCAAGCATCATACGTTGGCTGAGCGAAGTCGAAGCCTCTTCTAAATATCTAAAATTGTTATAAAAGCCAAACTCAATTAAGGTTTTAAAATCAAGCAATCGCTATGCCATTTCTCGATTCTAATTAACCTCATTCCACATCGCCGTGCTCAGATATCTCTCGCCCCCACTGGGCTGAATGATCACAATACGTTGATCTTGATATTGCGATCGCTTGCCTAATTGCAAACCAGCATGAACTAGCGCCCCTGTGGAAATACCGCTTAAGATTCCTTCTTTTTGGGCTAATTGTCTTCCCATGTCATAGGCTTCAGCTTCCGTCACCCTAACAATTTCATCAATTAAATCAACGCGCAACACATCGGGGATAAAACCAGCGCCGATACCTTGAATATTATGCTGATGGCATGGTTGACCGCTCAGGACAGCGCTAGTGGCTGGCTCTACAGCGATGATCTGAATTTGCGGGTTTTTTTGTTTGAGATAGCAACCTGCCCCCGTGAGCGTGCCACCCGTACCAACGCCTACAACCAGCGCTGCGATCGCGCCATCGGTATCTTCCCAAATCTCTGCGCCTGTGGTGTGGTAGTGGATTTTGGGATTGGCGGGATTGCTGAATTGGTGGGGTGAAAAGGCTTTAGGAATGGTCATCAGTAACTGGTTGGCATGGGCGATCGCGCCCTGCATATCGGCGATCGCAGGGGTTAAGATTACCTCTGCTCCATAGGCTTGTAAAAGTTTTTGTCTTTCCGCACTCATATTGTCTGGCATCGTCAAGATTAACCGATAGCCTTTGACCGCGCAGACCATTGCTAAGCCAATGCCTGTATTGCCCGAAGTTGCTTCGATAATTGTGGAATGATTAGGTTGAATTAAGCCCGCTTGCTCCGCTTCGGAGATCATACTGATGGCAATGCGATCCTTCACGGATTTAGCAGGATTCATTCCTTCCATTTTTAAGACGATTTCGGCAACGCAACCCATTTCCTGCGGCAAGCGATTTAGCCTCAACAGAGGGGTATGTCCAATAACTTCCGTAATATCGTGATAGATTTTCATGGCGATTAAAAGACCATTAATTGAAAGAAAAAGAAGGTGAAACCCAGTATTAACAGCAGATGGGGTAGATTGCTAAATAGCGATCGCCCTGTGATTCGCAGCAGGGGATAGACGCTAAAGATAACGGCGGAAAGAAGAGTCACGCCTTGCAAAAATTTAGCAACTTCCAAGCTCCAAGTCAGCGTGAATAGATGTTCACCACTGTAGCCTAATGTTCTTGCTAAAACGGGTAAGATTCTCCCTGCCTCGGTGATTGCCGCAGGGATGTAATGGGCTAGGTTTGCGGCTAGGGTGAGGGGCAGATAGGCGTAAATAACTCGTAAATATTCAGGTTGCTCAGGATCAAGAATACGGGCGATCGCATGGACTGCGTAGGTACATATTGCAGGAATGCTTAATAAACCTAGGGCGATCGCTGTACTGAGAAATAAATGGTCAGCGTCAATGGGAATAGAACTCAAACCTAACCAACCTAAAATTCTCTGACTATGGTGCATCAACACGCCGCCTAAAAGCAGTAATAGCAAAGCTACTTCCGCACTAAAGGCGCGATGATTTTCCAATAAATCAGAAGTTGGGAATCTTAAATTTAATTGCACCGAACGATTGGGACAAGCCTTCATGCAGGTCATGCAGAGCATACAGTCACGGTTGTCCTGTAATTGAGCAGGATGGGAATAGAGGGGACAACCACCCGTAGCCTGTCCTTCGCTGGGGAGGGCATCGGCAAAAGTGACGGCAGTGGCGGCGCTGCCCTTGTAACAGCCAAAGGTGCTGCATTGACTACCACAAACCTGTTGAGTTGCCCGTACTTCCACCATCGCAAGTTTGGCAAACATTCCATTCATGCCACCAATGGGACAAAGATAGCGACACCAGAGCCGCCGTTCATAAATAAGGCTACAAATCACGGCTCCTGCGGTAATCGCTAACAATAACCAAGCTGAAAGCGCCGCATGGTGGGGTAAATCCCATAGTTTTTCCCAAAGATAAATCACCACGAAGCCGCCAAATAGAAGCCAAGCACCCCAACGGTTCAGCCATTGCGTATTCCAAGTTAATTGCTGGCGCGGGAATAGCCATAGGGAAAATCGCCTAATCCATTCGGAGGTAATCATAAATGGACACACGGCACACCAAAGCCGACCGATAAATACAAACAAAAGTAAATAGCCAGGCCACCACCAAGCCCAAAATAGATTGAGGGTGATGCTGCTATCCCTTGTTTGCGCCCCAAAGAAACCTGCGATCGTCACAGGCACAAAAAATGCCATCATCACATACCACAGACCTTCGGGATACCAATTGCTGAGCAGAATGCGCCGCAACCAAGGCAAGTAGGTGAGCAGGTCAACGCGGAAAGCATTTTTAGAAGATTGCACTGACCATAGAGCTTGTTCGGAAATGACCGCTTGGGCGATCGGGGTCATGATCGTTGCCCGATGTAGAATTTCCGCTAATTCCGCCAGATTGCCAGGATAATCGTAGCTAATCAATCGCCGCATTTCCGATTGATCTAGTTCCAATAATGGGCGATTCTGTTCTTGACAAATTTGAGTGAGAAAGTAACGGGCAAAATCGGGAATATCCGCTTTGCGCTGAGGTAAGCTCAAAAGCTTGATTGAGATGATATCGAGGTCTGTGGGTAAATCAATTTTGTCGGGCGAAGCAAGAATCAAGCGCACCCAAGATTGCACAGCTTGCGGTGATTCGATCTTAGCGGAGTCGTCATGGTTGAGTAAGATTGTTCCTGATTTGAGGTAATTGATAATCTTTCCTAAATCACCTTCACTCAAAAATTGACAATTATTGAGTAACAGAGTTCCCCGTTCTAATAGTTCAAGAATTCCTTCCCTAATACCGACGCGCCCGAATAATAAATCTGTATCTAATTTGCCATCGGATTTACCATCAGGCAATCGCGGTAACTTAGCGCAGTCTAGCTCAACAAAGGGTTGAGCCGCTAAACCTGAGCGATCGTGGATCAACCCAGCTAGAAAAGTTTTGCCAGTTCCCGCCTGTCCTTGAAAAATGATGGGTTTTAGGGTGGTGGCGGCTTGATCAATTTGTTGACTTAACTTTTGCGTTGACTTGCTGTTCCCGATAATTATTTGATCCTTAGGAACATTCTGAATGTAGGACTGCAACCCTTGAATACGTTGTTGTTCCTTGGCAATGCGGGTACTAAAAGCATTGAGATCTTGGGCTAGGAGCGTATTGAAGAGATGTTCTAGTTCTGGATGTTGCTGCATCAATTGCCAAAATCTGGCTTGGGGCAGAAACCAAATTTCGCTATTGGTAACGGCGATCGCCTGTGTCTGATGTTTGCCCTCCTTGAGCTTGGCAATCAATGTCACATAGCCAAAGAGATCCCCTGCACTGCGCGGACGAATCTGGGATCTGCCAATTAATGAAGTTCGATAAATTTCGACTGCTCCCCATTTCATCAAATACAGCCCGATCGCAGGTTGATCGACTTGATAAATGATTGCGCCTGTTTTCACTTTCAACAAATGTAGCGATCGGGCGATATCTTGCAAAGTGCGATCGGGCAACTGTCCCCACAGTCGATGAAACCGCAACCAGTCACAGCATTCCGCCTCCGCCTCTAGATCGGTTTGGGGCAAGTCTTCTAATCCCGCGCCTAGAGGCGGAAAATCTGGGAAAGGTAAAGAAAGAGAATTAACTGTAGAAACCATAGGTTCACATTGGATTATTCCTTTTTAAGTAGCTGATTATCATTAAAATCCAAGACCAGAAGCTGTCCCGCCCGCACTAGTAGCGGGCGGGACAGCTTTCTAGGTCTTTAGTTTACTCATGCCTAGCTACTTAAAGGCAGAATGCTACAAATATAATCATTTACAATCACTGTCGTACTTGCAGTACATAAAACGTATATCCGTAAAAGTCGCTAAATCTCTCAAATAGATTCATCTCTTCTTCAATTTTATCAATAACTAATTGAATGACAGGTGAAATTTCCACCTGACGCATTTGTTCGCGCAGGGGTTCGTAATAATTTTGCCACCAAGCCTGACTTGGTAGCCGATGCGTAGAAATCACCTTAAAGCCAGAACGATCCGCCCGATCGCTATTCTCAGTCTCGCTAGCAATCATCGGATAGGCTTTTTGCCAGTACAAAGCCGCAGGTTCTGGCACGCGATCGCTAAACCAACTTATTTCCGATATAACCGCAAGCCCTGTATTTGTAAGCAGCGATCTCCAGATTGTCAGCGCTTGTTCAAACCCAAGATTATAAGCAGCTCCCTCAGACCAAAGTAAATTAATCGAACCATCTGCCCAATCGAGTTTTGCCATGTCACCATGAATTGGCTTGATCAGATGCTCTAGTTTGCTTTGCTTCGCACGCATCTTGAGTTCGTCAATAAAAACAGATGCAGAATCCACTGCGATGACAGGGCTTTGATAATATTCTGCAAGTAGCAACGCGCCAGCACCACTCCCACAACCAAGATCAGCAATTTGCGGATGGGGAGGTAAAGTGGGGAGGTTGGTCAAAATATTGAGTGAGAAGTCATTGTCGCCAGGTCCTTTACGTTTAATCCCGCGATGTAAATCAATTAAAGCGTCAATGTACTCGGTTTGAGGATCTACACTCATTTAGTCTTTCCATTTTGATTTAGGCTTTTATTAATCTTACAGTTTATCTTCCTATCAATATCAAGTTCATCAGCGATCGCTCTCTAAAACCAGAGGTTATTCCGCCCGCGTAGCGGGCAGAATAACCTCTGGTTTTAGAGAGTACTCATGCCTAGCTACTTACCAGTTCTAAAAGCATTTGTAAATCATTAGGTTGTTGAAAGCGCACCCCTGTGGGGGCGCGCTTTCAACAACCATTTAATTATGCTTAGTTACTTAACTACCAGAATTTAATACAGAAAATAACCCATCCCATAAAGTTTCAATACATTCCGATACAACTCAATTTATTAATAATTCCCGATATACACGATCTCAAACATCGTGGAGCTATATTCATTTTATCAGGATAAAAACTTCATAAGTACGAACGTTCACATTGCCTGCAAAAACAGTTTATAGACAGGAGATTCATCATGAGAATTGCCCAAGTTTCACCACTATGGGAACAAGTTCCTCCGCCTGCCTATGGTGGCACTGAACTCGTAGTAAGTTTGCTCACCGAAGAAATGGTCAAGCGTGGTCACGATGTCACTCTATTTGCTTCGGGAGATTCCACAACTTCAGCCAAACTAGAATCTGTGCATCCGAGAGCTTTGCGTTTAGATACCAGCGTTAAAGATCCAAATATTTACGATATGCTCAACATGAGCAGAGTCTATGAGAATGCTGACCAATTTGATATCATTCATTCCCATGTTGGATGTGTTTCACTGCCCTACGCCAATCTAGTGAAAACGCCCACAGTCCATACTTTGCACGGTATTTTTACACCCGACAACAAAAAATTATTCACTCATGTTCGTGAACAGCCCTTTGTAAGTATTTCCGATTCTCAAAGGGATACAAATCTAGGCTTAAACTACGTTTCCACAGTTTATAACGGTATTGCTCCCAATACTTACAGTTTCTATATTCAACCAGAGCATCCTCCTTATTTAGCTTTCTTAGGTCGAATGTCGCCAGAAAAGGGAGCGCATTTAGCGATCGCGATCGCTAAACGGTCAGGCTGGCACTTAAAAATGGCTGGAAAAGTAGATCCCGTAGATGTAGAGTACTTTGAGACTCAGATTCGCCCCCATATTGATGGTCAGCAGATCGAATTTTTGGGAGAAGCTAATCATAGTCAAAAGAGTGTTCTCATGGGCGGAGCCGTTGCTACTCTATTCCCCATTACATGGAAAGAACCCTTTGGACTAGTGATGATCGAATCAATGGTAACAGGAACTCCTGTAATTGCCATGAGTTTAGGTTCGGCTCCTGAAGTAATAGCCCACGGAATAAGTGGAATTTTGTGTCAAACGCTTACCGAATGTGTAGATGCGATCGCCCCTGCGGCTAAATTAGATCGTCGAGCTTGTCGGGATCATGTGTTGATAAATTTCACGGCAAAACGCATGGCAGATGGCTATGAGGCAGTTTATCGCAAGATTTTAGGAGAGAAGTACTCTCTTAATGGACAAAAGCGAGATTTGGTAATGCCAATCCATTAAGAAGTTAGTGGCGCACAGCACCACCAACTTCTTAATTCAAAAGGAGAAAATATCATGCTGAGCTTAAATAGACAGGCGATTGCTCTCATTTCTGATCATGCTGATCCTGCATTTGACCTAACTTTGCTAAAGTATGGCTGTATTCATCCTTGTTAGGGAATAAAACCCAATAAGCGAGTGGCGGCGTTTTGCGCCGCCACTCGCTTATTACGAACTCTTGCTTTGCTATATAATCTGGTTTTAACTCAAGAGATAATGCAATTAAACGATTACCCGAAAGCGCAATTTTGAGATCCAGCAAATTTTTAAAAGGGGCGCAAAGCGCCCCTTTTAAAAATTTGCTGGATCTCAAAATTAGGCTGTAGTAGAAACTACGCGAATCACTTTTTCTGATCTTCCTAAATCACTCTCACCCGCAAATATAGAACGACCAAAACCATTGGGTAACTCCAAGGGAATCGCGCCCAAGGGCATTTGCACTGTTCGTAAACCTGCATCATTATCCAAACCAATTAGGAAAGTGACTGGTAAGTCTAAACGGGGATTAGCGATCGCGGTCATACTTACTAAGCTATCGGTGCGTGATTGGAACTTAAAGCATTGTGAACCGATCGCACCTCTCACCGCAGCGCGAATATGCACAGCCGATAAGCGTTTGGCAAAACCTTCAGCCGTAATTAAAATCAATTCTGACTCAGGATAACGCTGTAAATCTAACGTCGATACGCCGATCTGAGTCTCGGAACTGCCTAACCGTAAAGCCATATTGCCTGAAGCAGTGCGACCAACCGTAGGGATTTGGGTTTCGTCAGCTTTGAGGCGCAAAATCCGACCTGCAGAAGTAGCGATCGCCAATTCTTGATCATCGCTCACCACATCCGCCCAAAACAGTGAGTCATCTTCTTTTAATTTGGCAACAATTAGTCCTCTAGAGTTCATGTCCGCAAACTCAGCTAGGGAAGATCTCTTGATTTTTCCTTGACTGGAAAGCACAACTAGCTTGTCATTGGATTGAGCATCCTTTTCCCAAACGAATTGGGAGACAATCTTCTCCGCATTATCAGGCAGCAGCGTTACTAGGGGTGTTCCCCGACCTTTGCCCTTGACCATCGGAATATTATTTAGCCCTAGCGGTAAAGCTCTTCCTGATTTGGTCAGCAGCACCAAATCGCGATCGCTACGAGTATCGTAGGCGGCTATCATGACATCATCATTGAGATTAGCGGAATAGGATACTTTAGAATTATTCTCTAAAACTTTGACATAGCCCTTGTGGGTAATTTGTACGGTAATATCCTGCGGTTCAGCAATGGGAATATTTAGCTCAGTGGTCAGGGAAATCAGAGGGACTTCCACCTGTCTGGGTTGATTAGTTTTTGTGGAAGACTTGCGATTAGCTTTGGGAATAGCTTCAGCAGTTTCGCTAGCCTCATTTTCAGATGCTTCAACCCTCGCTTGAGTCTTTTTGGATTTAGGTTGGTCCAAGCTCTCCGATGTCAATGTATCTGGCTTTTGAGCATCATTAGAATGTTCCCAAGCGAGATAGGTGCGACGCTGATCACTATGTCTCTTTTTGTGATCACGCAGTTCTTTTTTGAGATGCTTCAGCAATTCACGGCGATCGCCTAGTAGCCTTTCAAGTCTGGTAACTTGTTGCTGCAATCCATCTAATTCTTCACGAATTTTTTGCTGCTCAATGGCGGTGATGCGGCGCAGAGGCATCGATAAAATTGCTTCAGCTTGTAGTTCTGAAAGTCCAAACTCAGTTTGCAAGTCGCCTTTAGCTAGAGCGCTATTGTTGGCAAATCTAAGAATTCTAATTAAGCGATCAAGATCCTGAAGAACTAGAACTAATCCTTCTAATAAATGGGATTTTTCTTGAGCCTTCTTGAGTTCATAACGGAAGCGTTTGGCAAGGGTTTCTTCCCTAAAGTCGAGAAACTCTTGTAATAGTTCACGCAGGCTCATTTGCTTTGGTAGTGAGCCTTTGAGTGCGAGTAAAATTACGCCAAAGTTACTCTGCAAAGCGGTCTGACGATACAGTTGATCAAGAATAACCTCAGGAATGATATCTTTTTTTAGCTCGATTACAACTCGCATTCCTGTGCGATCGCTTTCATCACGGATATCAGAAATACCATCAATTTTGCCATTATTGACCAGCTCCGCGATCTTCTCAATCCATGCAGACTTGTTAACTTGATAGGGAAGCTCAGTAATAATGATCGCTAACTTTTGGCGTTTACCTGTTCCCTTTCCGCCCATCTGTTCCACAGAGGCGACACCGCGAATGGTAATGCTGCCGCGTCCCGTTAAATAAGCCTCACGTACACCCGCTGCATCCATAATAATTCCGCCCGTGGGAAAGTCTGGCGCAGGAATCAAGGATAGTAATTGCTCATCGGGTAGATTGGGATTGTCTATTAAAGCGATCGCGCCATCAATTACTTCACCCAAATTATGGGGTGGGATATTCGTTGCCATACCAACGGCAATCCCTGTGGAGCCATTAAGTAAGAGCATGGGCAATTGAGCGGGTAACACCGATGGTTCTTGCTCAGAGCCATCGAAGTTGTCCACAAAGTCCACGACTTCTTCTTCAATTTCTCCCAGTAGCGCCTCATTGCCGATCGCAGCTAAGCGGCATTCGGTGTAGCGCATTGCCGCAGCAGGATCATTATCAACTGATCCAAAGTTGCCATGACCAGCAAGTAGCGGATAACGACTAGAAAAGTCTTGGACTAGACGTACTAGGGCATCGTAGACTGATTGATCGCCATGGGGGTGATACTTACCCAAGACATCACCAACTACGCGGGCGCACTTACGAAAGGGACGCTCTGGCAGTAAGCCTAGCTCATGCATGGCGTAGATAATGCGTCGGTGTACGGGCTTCAGTCCATCACGCGCGTCGGGAAGGGCACGACCAACAATTACGCTCATGGCGTACTCTAAGTATGATCGCTGCATTTCTGAGTGAAGCGAAGTCGAAATGATATTCCCCCCATTTGACTCCAACCCAAAATTTAGCTGTTGCTGCCCTTGCTTTGCCATAAAATCTACGAACGCTTTTCAAAATAATCACAGTACTTGAAAACAATGTAACAGTTTCAACAAAAAATATGGGAATCAAACAAAAAGCGAGTGGCAGTACTACTCGCTTTTTGTTTGATTCGTAGTCATTTGGGGATTGAACTTGAAAGCCTAAAACAGGAAAGGCGGCGCATCGCGCTGCCTTTCCTGTTTTAGACTTTCGGCGCAGTACGTCAAACAAAAGCCAGCTTTGGAATTTTCAGAGCCTTGATCGCTTAAAATTTATATATATAAAACTTGTTACAAAAGTGCATTTGTCAGCTTTACTGTCATAAGTTTTGGGTAACATAGTCAAACAAGTACTTTAGAAAATCATGACAAGCCTCAAAAATGCCGTTGAGGAAATCGTTGTTGTTGAGGTACAGGAACAGATTAAGCATCTTAGTCCAACTGCACAGCAAGCAATAAACTTAAGTGAAGTCGCCGCCTTCGCACTTAATCGTTTGCCTGTGCTGTATGCAAGTACGAGTCGAGGTTGGCTCCAACAGCGCAAACGCGCCCATAGTGAATTTCAAAATCAAATTGTTAATGCCGTCAAGCAAGCACTGCTGGGTATCAAACGCGACCCCCTGCGTCAATCCACAAAAATCGCCGCCAGTAAGGTTGAAACACCCGCCCATGTCTTGGCTAAACTTCAAAAACTTTTCAGAAAATCGTCTTTAATGTGGCAGCAAGTGCCACAAGCTTTTCAAAATACCCTTGATCTGGTTACGCACACACCCGAATATGCAGGCTTGAGCATTGGCGATCGCGATCGCCTCCAAGAAATTAAAGGTTATCTGCACAGAAAAGGCAGTGGATACCAAGACACTAAAAATAATCGGGCTTGGCAGAATAAAGCTGAACTACCGAATCAAGAACTGGACTCGTACATCATTTCTGCTTCCTACTTTGTCGTAAATGTTTTAGAAGTATTAGTTAAACAGGAAGTAGTGCATCAAGTATCCAAGATGGCGAATGTGTTGCCGCGCAAAGTTGGCATTGACGATGTGTGTGCTTATGTCCTAAACCGCTTGCCTGCAATGTATGCCACTACTGAGCAGGGCATCATTTGGCAAACTCAAAGGGCTAATGAACAGTTGGCAAGCCAGATTGAGTCAACGATTATTCAGTCATTAATGACCCTCAGCAAAACTCCGCGCCGCCTTACCGATCCCATTCCTCTGTTGAAATTTGAAGAGGGATGCGAACAGGCGATCGCGGAATTGAGACAAATATTTCAAAGAAATGATATTACATGGAAAAATATCGTTCCCCTCGCAGAATATGCGATCGACCATGAGAGACATGGCATGACCTACTGGCGGCAGCAATGGCGGATGTTAGGGCAGATTTATAGCGAAATGTATTTAAAACCTGGGGATGCTGAGTTGTCTCTGAGCCAAAGTTCTGAAGGTGAAATTTTAGTTGTCCGAACCAATACTAAAGAGGCTTTTGGGTGGTTGGCTGATAATCCTAAAAATCTTGGTATCAGCACATTGCGGCTTTTTCCTGCTGTGGCAGAAATTGAACTCTATGCTACTTTCTTAGACTTTTCGATCACATATACCCGTGAAGAAATGGCTGCTGATGGTGTGATCTAAAACTAATGACGGCGTGTGTCGCGCCGCCATCAGTTTAGTTACATACCACCGCGTCGGCTACCGCGCTCTTCGCGGAACTTGGCAATTTGTTGCTTCTGCTCAGGTGTGAGCACATTTTCAATTTGAGTCTTAGTGTCCTGCATGATTGCTTTCATTTGTTGCTTCTGAGCTTCGGTCAGATTCAAAGAATTTTTGACTCCTTTGCGATCGCCAGATTGACGGGCTTGGGCAATTACGGCCCGTTGTTCGGCAGTCAAAACCGCTTCACGGCGAGTTTTGGCACTTTCGCGAATTGACTTCATTTGGGTCTTTTGAGCTTCGGTCAAGTTCAGATTTTTCCAAGCGCCTTCGCCACGGGGCTTACGGTTTTCCATGCGATTGGGCATAGAGGTTTGGGCTGAGACAAGACTAGGAAGGCTAGCTGCGCCAACCGCAACAGTTACACAAGCGATCGCGGCGATTTTCTTAAAATTGTTAAGCATTTAATTTTCCCCTTGGTTAGAAGGCTTATTGATCTGTACAGGTGTTTGGACAATCGCGCCATGCAAAAGGTTCAAAAGTGATCCACAAAAAAATTAAAAGCGTTGCAAGGCAACGCTTTTAATTTTTTTGTGGCTTGAGCGCAAAACGCTGTTACTAATCTGCACAGCTTTTCAAGATCACACCGATCACAATTCCCAAACTGACAAAACGGACTACTTGCCAAAACGGTTCTCGAAAACTACTCCATGAAATCAAGCGACTTTCTAGTTCCACTTCAATTTGTTCAAGACGCTCACCAATGTCTTCTAATTGCTTTAAAAGCTGATCTTTATGGATATTATGCTCATCATTATTTAATGGCTTGGCAGTTGGCTTGCGGCGAATTTTTGACGAACTTTCGAGTTCTGTAATCTTTTGGATTTCGTTGAGTTGCGATCGCGTTTGTTCTTGCTGAGCTAGTAAATCTTGCTTTTTAGTCAGATTGCCTTGGAGATGGTGAAAACGCTGTTCCACTTCGTCTAGCAAATCTCTAGTTTCTTGGAGCTGAGCCGCCACATCACTCCAATCAAAATCCTTAGTCACAGGAAGCCACTCCGAAATTAAGCTAAGGAATTGTTAAAATTGCCGCTTTGCGGCAATTTTAACAATTCCTTGGGTTTGCATTTGAGCGCACAGCGCCTTGTTCAAAATTTTAGCAGTGATTACCTGTAAAAATTTTAAAAGTGTTGCGAAGTAACACTTTTAAAATTTTTACGGTCAGGATTTATACTTGGCAATGGAATAGTATTGAGCCTAATTAAATATGAGCCAAAAAGAAGTAATTCGTAGCAGTCAAGCCCCTGAGCCAGTTGGTCCCTACAATCAAGCGATCGCAGTGCCAGCCACCAGTAAACTCATGTTTATGGCAGGACAAATTGCGATCGATCCTGCGATTGGTAAAATCGTCGCCACCACGGTTGAAGAACAAGCTGAACAGGTAATCAAGAATATTCAAGCTGTACTAACTGAAGCTGGTGCTGATTTTAGTAGTGTCATTAAAACCACTGTATTTTTGGCAGATATGGCAGACTTTCCCAAGGTAAATGCCATCTATGGCAAGTACTTCCCTGCGCCATTTCCTGCCCGTTCGACAGTTCAAGTCGCCCGACTTCCTCTTGATGCACTTGTCGAGATTGAGTGCATTGTCGCAATTTAAAAAAGTCCCGCCCGCGTAGCGGGCGGGACTTTTTTAAATTGCTCGCTGTAAGCCATATAAGGAGTAGAAATGAAAAGTTTGTGGAACGATGAAGAAGCATCAAAATATAAAGGTGATTTGGGCTTAAGAGTATATACATCGCAATTATTAGGACGCGATCGCTCCTTAGTTCTGCATGGTGGCGGGAATACTTCTGTCAAAATACTAGAAAAAAATATTGTCGGTGAAGCAGAAGAGATTCTCTATGTTAAGGGCAGTGGTTGGGATTTAGAAACAATTGCCGAAGCTGGTTTTGCACCTGTGCGAATGGCGCATCTATTGAAGCTTGCCAAGTTATCAGTTCTATCAGACTCCCAAATGGTGAATGAACTGAAAACCCAAATGACCAAAGCAAGCGCCCCTGCTCCATCTGTAGAAACCATACTCCACGCTAGCTTACCCTATAAATATGTCGATCATACCCATGCTGATGCCGTAATTTCTATAACCAATACTTCCAACGGATGGGAACGCATTCAAGAAATTTATGGAAATGATGTGGTGATTATCCCCTATGTTATGCCAGGTTTTGATTTGGCGCGAGTCTGTGCGGAAAAGTTTGAGTCTGAGAAGTGCGATCGCACTATTGGCATGGTGCTAATGAATCACGGCATCTTTTCCTTTGGAAATACTGCCCAAGATGCTTACGAGAGCATGATTTCTCTAGTTGATCGTGCGGAAATATATTTACAAAAACAAAACGCTTGGTTTTTTAATTGTCAAGTTCAGGAAGCAGCACCAATAGAACGAATAGAAATTGCTCAACTCCGTGCCGAAGTTGCTCAAGTGACGGGATGTCCTGTGATTTTAAGTACTCATAATGATGAGAAAAATTTAGCCTTTGCCCAAAGAGAAGATGTGCATATTCTCTCTCAACAGGGTTGCGCGACTCCCGATCATGTGATTCGGACAAAGCGCTTACCCCTAGTCGGTAGAGAAGTGAAAGCCTATGCAGATGCTTATCGAGCATATTTTGCCGAAGAATCTCAACAATCATCACAGTCTGTAACCATGCTAGATGCTGCTCCTCGCATGATTCTGGATCGCCAATTGGGATTAGTGACTGTGGGCAAGTCTGCTAAAGATGCAGCTATCGTGGCAGATATCTATGAACATACGCTAGAAATTATTCAGCGATCGCACCTTTTGGGTGGTTATCAGGCACTTCCAGCGAGGGATCTCTTTGCGGTGGAATATTGGGAATTAGAACAGGCGAAGCTCAAAAAAAGTGGTGTGTCTCCCGCTTTTATGGGTGAAATTGCCCTCGTTACGGGAGCTGCTTCAGGGATCGGCAAAGCCTGTGTGGAGTCGCTGCTAAAGCGTGGTGCAGCCGTGGTAGGTCTGGATATTAACCCTGCCATTGAGAAATTGTACGATCGCCCAGATTTTATCGGTATTACCTGCGATGTTAGTGACGAAAATGCGATCGCTGCATCCCTCGATCAAGCCGTCAAGTCCTTTGGTGGTCTAGATATACTTATTCTCAATGCAGGGATTTTCCCTGCGGGCTGTCGGATTGAGAAGCTAGATACGGTGACTTGGCAGAAGGTGATGCAAATTAATCTAGAAGCAAATCTAGTCTTGATGCGGGAATGCTATCCATTGTTAAAACTTGCGCCCAACGGTGGTCGGGTCGTGGCGATCGGTTCAAAAAATGTGCCTGCCCCTGGCCCTGCGGCGGCGGCTTATTCCGCATCTAAGGCAGCACTTACTCAGCTTATGCGAGTGGCGGCTCTGGAATGGAGTGGCGATCGCATCCGTGTTAACACCTTGCATCCCAATGCAGTTTTTGATACGGGTATCTGGACTGAGGAAGTGTTAACTTCGCGTGCTAAGCATTATGGCTTGACTATTGCAGAATACAAAACCAACAATTTGCTCAAGGTAGAGGTTACTAGTCGTCATGTGGCGGAGCTTGCCTGTGAAATGTGTGGCAGTTTGTTTGCTTGCACAACTGCGGCTCAAGTTCCCATTGATGGCGGTAATGACCGTGTAATTTAGAGTTGCTGAGTGGTGCGGCGCTTTGAATCGCACCACTCAGCAACTCTAATTATGAAACCAGTTTTGAGATTTTTAGCGCCTTTGGCGCTAAAAATCTCAAAACTGGTTTTCTGAAAGACAGTTTTTATAATGAAAATTGCCGCGCAACACTATAGCAATTTGCGCTGTATTAGTTAGTAATGTTAACCTTGATCGCTTTACAATCAAGGCGCAGTCATACAATATTAACGCTTGTGTGATGCTGCAATATTTTGGACAGGAATCTTGAGAGTGGTGTACAGCGCTTTTCTACTAGATAAAGTGAGTAAGTTAGTTTCGCAGCTAAGCGCCGCGAAACTAACTTACTCACTTTGCCAGAAAGCTCTTTCCTCTGTTTTTCAATTGGTTGGAAATTGCTATAAGCGATCGCGAGGTTGGCTATGACTTATGGGCTAAAAACCTCAACTATTGAGTTGCTAAAGCGCTTTAACAACAGCTTTCCCCAGTTTTATGAGCAGTTTGTGAGTAGTGATATCCAACTCCAAAATTTGCGCTTGGCTTATCAGCTTTACCAGTCTAAGGAGGCGGTGATCGAGCTGAAGTCAGAGAGTAACAGGAGCGTACTTTATTTTGCCTATCGCAATCAGTCTTTCCTGCTAAATGATATTTTTGGGGTGCTAGCTGCCTATGGTTTGACGATTCACAGCCTTAGTTTGTACGGTCAGATCAATGCGCCGATGCTAGTTTTTATCAAATTGGTGATCTCACGCGGCGGCAAGACGCTGCCCGCAAAAACTGCCGAAAATGTCCGAAAGGCGATCAAAGAGACATTATTAGGACGTTTTGAAGTTGAAGAAATGCTCGCTCTGGAGTTCAATCTTGATAGTGGTTTGCGAAAGGTAGAAACTAACTTTTATGTCGATCGCGTATTCCATTTACCCGCGCTACTTGTCGAAGCTGATAGTCAGCCTGGATTGTTTTATAAAGTGATGAATGCGATTTGGCAGGAAGATTTGCTAGTGGTGAATGCGAATTTATTAGTCCTGCGTGGTCGGACGAGGTTGATCCTTTATTT
Source organism: Pseudanabaena sp. (assembly GCA_003249015.1). Taxonomy (GTDB): domain Bacteria; phylum Cyanobacteriota; class Cyanobacteriia; order Pseudanabaenales; family Pseudanabaenaceae; genus Pseudanabaena. Next base: position 137,355 of record QBLS01000002.1, read on the forward strand.
GTTGGGGCCCAATGAAAATTTAATTCCTGAGTATTTAGGAACTAAAATAGCCGAAAGTTTAAAGCAGCGTTTGTCTGATTAGCCATATGTTCCGCCCGCTACGCGGGCGGAACATATGGCTTTTGGTTTTACAGCGCTTTGCGCTAAAACCCAAACCAAGAATAAATTTTAAATGTTTAGAAGAGGCTTCGACTTCGCTCAGCCAGCATTATACGTTGGCTGAGCGAAGTCGAAGCCCTAACTCTCATTTGAAACAGCTATATTCTTTCTTAATTGCTGAGTTGGGCGATCGCTTCATAAAATGGCTGCCAATTGTCATCAACCGTGATTTTTTCCCATAGCTCTTCAATTTTAGGGCGCAAAAAGATTGTGGTGGGATTAGCCTGTTGCAGTTGCTGGGCTATAGTTTCCATTGCTTCGATGGGCTGACGAATGAGCAATTGATGATACACAACGCACCACTTTTCTAATAATGGCAACTGTTCTTCCGTGATTTCCCAAGCATGAATTTTAAAAATGTTGCTGGAATCTTCTCGCCAGTTAGCTTGGAATTCTTGACGTAGATTTACAAAAAATTGGTTATATCCAATCTCTTTAACAAATGCAAGTAATTCTATAGTTGCACCAATTAGTTCTTCTGTTTCAGGCTCCGATAAAGTCGTAAATCCTAAACGCTTGAGCATCATTTCACAATAGGCTTCCCGATAGAAGTCCTTAAACTTCTCCAAAGATGAATTCATGTCATCTTTATCCATCACTAAACTGAGAGGATCTTGCAGCTTTTCTAAGTTCCAATAGCAAGCCGCAGGTTGGTTAGCATAGCTATAGCGCCCCGCATGGTCAAAGTAAGCCGCTGTAAATCTGGGATCGTAATTGGGAATGAATGCAAAGGGTCCATAGTCAAAACTTTCCCCAGTAATCGACATATTGTCGGTATTGAGAACGGCATGACAAAAACCAACTGCCATCCACTGAGCGCAGAGTCTTGCCACACGCTCTACTAATTCTAAATAGAATTGACTATCTTGATTTTCAGAACCCCATAGGTGAGGATAGTAAATTTGAAGAACATGATCTAATAGTTTGCGAACTAGGTCAGCCCGTCCAATCCAGCGCAGACGCTCAAATGTCCCGAAACGAATATGCGATCGCGAGAAGCGTACCATCACCGCAGAGCGCGTTGGTGACGGCTCATCTCCACGCCATAGATCTTCCCCTGTTTCCACTAAACTGAGACAGCGTGAAGTTCTTACGCCCATCCGATGCAAAGCTTCTGAAGCAATAATTTCCCGAAAGCCACCCTTAAGGGTTAGCCTGCCATCGGCAGTGCGCGAGTAAGGAGTTCGTCCCGATCCTTTAGTTCCAAAATCATAGAGTTCCCCGTCCACCCCGCGTACCTGTCCATAGACAAAGCCCCGCCCATCACCAAGTTGAGGGTTATATTCACCAAATTGATAGCCATGATAGCGTAAGGCTAGAAATGGTCGCACAGCTTGAAAATGACCAAAAGCTTCAATAAAGTCATCATCACTCACTTGGCTAGCTTCAAGCCCGATCACTGGCAAAACTTGATTATTCCGCCACCGTAACTTGTGCATGGGAAATTCTGCCGCCTTGACGACATCATGATAGTCCTCTAGAGACTCGATCGCGGGTTCATAACTAAGGTTCAGAAAAGAGTTACTTGATGGCATAGTTGGAAAATAGAAGGAGACTAACAGCTTCAGTCATGATACTTTATTTCAATAGGAATTTTATAGATGGAGGCGTAGCCTCCATCTATAAAATTCCTATTCTTTCGTCAGGGAAATCGGGCTTCGGCTTCGCTCAGCCAACAGTAATTAAGCTGGCTGAGCGAAGCCGAAGCCTCTCAACATTCATGTGTAATGAACCAAAATAGCCAAGTAAATTATTGGTATGAAGGTCGCTGTCCCTTCAGTGGTGAACTATTGCGATTGCCGAGGACTAGAGAATCTGAGGAGATCGCTAGAGAACTAATGGAGGAACTTTCAACTTTGAGTAGTGAGGCACAACCGCACTGCCAAATTCCTACAGCGAAGTCTAAAGGCACTAAAGAAGGAAAAATGTATGGAATCTTGCTGGCGACAACAGCAACGGGTGAAAGGGTAACTCTTAAAGCTTTTTCAGGATTATTAAATGGTGAAAGTGAAATCGAAGGCTGGGTTCCCCCGATCGCAGGACGGGAAAATATTGCCCTCGCCGAATCAATTACCCTGTCTAAATTGGCGACTATCAAACAAAAGTTAATTGAACTGAGTGAAATTCCTGAACGTTTAGAGTGTCTTAAGCGATCGCAAGAATATGAGGCGCAATTACAAACTTTGCGGGAAGAACATCAACTGGCTAAACAAAAAAGGCAGATTAAGCGATCGCAAAATGATTCTGATCGCAGCCTTCAGCAAGAATTAGATCGCGAAAGTCAACTTGAAAAAATGGCAAGACGCAATCTCAAACGCGATCGCGATCAGGCTCTATTACCTCTGCAACAATTGATTGAAGAAGCCAATGTCAAAATGGCGGAACTTAAAAAAGAACGCCGCCAGCTATCCCGCACCTTGCAAGCACAGATGCATGAGACTCATGTGTTAACGAACTTCGCAGGGGAAACGCGATCGCTAAAACAATTGATTATAGAAGGTGCGATGCCAACGGGAATGGGAGACTGCTGCGCTCCTAAGCTATTGAACTATGCCGCAAATAATGGGCTTACACCTCTTGCCTTAGCAGAGTTTTGGTGGGGTGATCCTTCGCCCGATGGATACAAAGTTCAAGGCGAGTTTTATGGAGCTTGTGCAGAAAGATGTCAGCCAATTATGGGGTTTTTATTGTCAGGTCGGCAGTCCAATATATCTAACAATGGCAATGATGGCGTGACCGCACCGAACTATCACATATCTGACTCCTCTGTAGTAACGATTGTGTATGAGGATGGATATTTAATTGCGATCGCCAAACCCTCTGGACTTCTATCTATCCCTGGACGTTATTTAGATGTTCAAGATAGCGCCCTAAACCGATTGCTTAATCTATATGGAGATGAAATCCTTTACCCAGTGCATCGACTTGATCGCCAAACTTCGGGAATTTTACTGTTTGCGCGTGACCTTGATACGCTCCGCCATCTTAGTCAACAATTTCAAACCCGAAAAGTCCATAAAGTCTATGAGGCTCTGCTTTCAGGAAAAATTAAACAAGAAAGTGGCGTGATTGATTTACCCCTATGGGGCAATCCTGAAAATCGTCCCTACCAACAGGTAGATTTTGATCAGGGAAAGCACAGCTTAACTAAGTTCCAAACCATCGGCAATGAGGGTGCTTATTCAAGAATTGAGTTTATTCCCTTAACGGGAAGAACGCATCAGTTACGAGTTCACGCTGCTGATACGAGAGGTTTGGGAACGACGATTTTGGGCGATCGCCTTTATGGTTGCCAGATAGCAACTGATCGATTACATCTTCATGCTAAATCCTTAACTTTCACCCATCCGCGATCGCTGCAAACTCTCTCTTTACGAGTAGAAGTTCCCTTCTAAGTGGCTCAACTTAATTAAAATCCCTCACTTCATGGGCGGAACAATCTTCTCTGATTTCACGCCTAACCTACTAACTGCACAGTGGAACCCTCGTCATTCTTAGATACTTCAATTAAAGTATTAAATGCTTCCTTCATTTGAGGCATGTGGGTAACTACCAAAATACACTCAAAATCTGGCGCGATCGCATTAATCGCACTAACAAGGCGATCGCAACCTAGTTGATCTTGACTGCCGAAGCCTTCATCGATGATTAAAGTCTGCAAGTTACTGCCTTTGCGCTGGGCGAGAACACGGGAGAGGGCAAGGCGCACTGCAAAGTTAATTCGGAAGGCTTCACCACCCGAATAGGTTTCATAGGGTCTAGTGCCTTTGGTATCGGCAATTTCAATGTCGAGGGTTTCAATAATGCGATTACTTTTTTTGCCAGATTTTTGAGTAATGAATCTGACATTTAATTGGCGATCGCTAAGTTGCGCCAGAATTTGATTGGCTTCTACTTCAATTTGGGGCAGTACATTCTCCAGCATCAGAGCTTGAATGCCATTTTTACCAAAGGCTTGATAGAGTTCGGTGTGAATCAGATAACGATGGCGTAACTGTTCAATTTGAACTAGGGTTAACTGCGCTTGATGACAGCTTTGGATATGCTGTTGTTGGGCTTGCTGGAGACTGCCAATTTGAGCGAATAAACTATCCATTTGCGATCGCCCATTTTGGAGACTTATCCGTAAAGTATTAATCTCTTGGGCATGGTCTCCATCTAGTTGCAGCATCTGTGCTTGCAATGTGGAGATTTGAGAGGTGAGAATTTGTAACTCCTGCTGATTTGTAGCGATGCTTTCTTGGAGATACTGCACCTGTTGGCTGAGTTCAGGATGTTCTTTGTCAGCGCGGAGTAGTTCTTGATAGTGCAGTAAAGCTGGTGTTAATTCTTGCTTTTTGGTGCGGAGTTGCTGATGCAAATCAGGGTCATAGGCTAATTGAGCTAGGGCGCGATCGCATTGCTCTAGTTCATGCTGCACTTCGAGATCGATGAGATTTTTGGTAAGGCGATCTTGGAGTTGATGGGTTTTGGTTTGTAGATCAGGAATTTTTTGAGCTAGATTATCGGCTTGTCTTTGGGCATTTTTTAATTCTGACTGCTTGATTTCTGCCCAGCGCCAGCGCTCGACATCACCACGCGCTAGGGCGTGATTTTTTTCGTCATAGGCAAATTTATGGATATTGGTGTCGATCAGTTCCATCTCTTCCCAAGCTTCACGCATATAGTTTTGAGATTGGAGACGATCGCCTAAATCTACAATCTCCGCGTCTATGAGTGCTAACCTCTGCTGCGCTTCATTGATAGCCTTTAACCTTTCCTGCAAAGTTCCTTTACGTTGAATCAAATCATTTAACGGTGCAAGTTCTTTTTTTAAAAGGCGATACTCTTCCCGCAAAACTTCAATTTCGCAATTAGAGGCAGCCTGCTGTTCCTTAACGATCCAAATATCTGCTTGCAGATCGCGAGAATCCTGTTTGTGTTTTTTCTGGACTAGCTGCCAATGTGCCTCATCGAGGGGGCGATCGCAAAGTGGACAGGGTGCATTTGGCACAGTTAACTGACGCATTTTTGCCTCAAGTTTATGAAAAGCAGTTTCACTGTCAGCTAGTCTCGACTTTAATCTTTCCAAAAAGTCACGTCGTTCTAGTCCTTTCTCATGGACACGCTGTTGATAGACTTGCTTTTTTTGCAATGATTCGATCTGACGATCTAGTTCTTGAGCCTTGATTTTTAACTGATCATGGTTTTTGACCTGTAGATACAGTTGTTCTCTTTTGGTGATTAGTTCTTCTAATTTGGCGGTGAGCCTTGTTTGCTCCCGTTCTAACTGATGTTTAAGAACTTGATAGCGATGCACAAGGGGGGTGGACTGGGCATGGAGACGATCAAACTCCTGCAAAATAGCTCTGGCTCTATTGAGTTCAGCGATCGCACTTTCAATTTCGGTACTACGCTTCAAAATTGTCTGCAAATCCTGTTGCTGCTGCAATAGCCCCTCTAGTTGGGCTTGGTAATGGCGCATCTGACCTTGCAGTTCGCTGTGGAGACTAGCGAGTTTATGGCTAAGGTTGTGCTTACGTTCCTGTAACTGTTGATATTTCTGAAACTTCTGTTCTAGTTCAGATTCTTGATTGGCAAGCAACTGATAGTGATCATAATCTCGCAAAATTACAGTTCTTTGAACAAGATATTTTTCTAAATGCTGTAATTGACTTTGTTGTTTGGCAAGTTGTCTTGAGGATTGAGCGATATTATTTGTAAGCAGAGTCTGCTGTTGTTGTTGCCAAGTTAACTGCTGGCTTAGGTTTTGATATTGTTTTTGTCTGTCTTCGATGATTTGCAGTTGAGCGCGATCGCTATTTTCCTGTGCTTGCAACTGTGTTAACTGCGATTGCATTGCTTCCAATTGGGTTGCAATTTTTTCACCTTCCGCAATCTGGGTTTGTAAGCTTGCCAAAAGATTTTCTAAAACCACGGACTCGGCTTTGCTATTGCGGGCGATGTCTTTGGCGCGTTCGGCTAACTCGTCATACTGTGATAGAGCCAACATATCGGCAAGGATCTGCTTACGATCGCTAGGACGTTTGAGCATAAATTCATCGGCACGACCTTGGCGCAGATATGCCGAATTTACAAACGTCTCGTAATCCATTTTTAAATGGTCAATAATCGTTTGCTGCGTAGCCCGAACCTTACGCTCAGTGAGGGACTTAAATTTGCTTTCACTTTGAATCTGAAACTCTAAAGAGGTAGAACTATTGCGCGATCGCGTTCTGATGACCCGATAAATTTCACCTCCCGCAATAAAAGTAAAGTCCACCTGAGCTTCCTTCGCGCCAATGTGAATCACATCATCTTCACTATTAACCCGACTAGCTCCCCAAACAGCCCAAGCGATCGCCTCTAGCAACGAAGATTTGCCCGCTCCATTTGCACCACAAATACAAGCAACATGGAGCCCACTAAAATCTAAGGCTAGTTGTTGATAGCTCAAGAAATTTTTTAGTCGTAATTTCTGAGGGATCATTTAACTCTTCAAGTAATACGGAGAGAATTTTAGTCATCGCAGCAAAGTTGCAATGACTAAAATTCCTTTTGTTTTTAAATAAGCGCAAAGCGCTGTAATAACTTTTCCAATTCAGTTATACTAACTGTTATCTAATTATCATAATAATGTATACTCCGTCTCGAAAAACACGAATGGCAACAATAAAGCGCTTTTCGTTGTAATTATCTAGGCATGAGCAAACTAAAAAATCAGAAGGTTGTTCTGCCCGCTACGCGGGCAGAACAACCTCTGGGTCACAGAGAAAATAATCTTCTTGTACGACCAGTTACAGTTGAGAGAGTTATGGAAATATGGGAACAAATCAGTCGCCAAAGAGTGCAATACATCGTTGATAGCTATCAGCTAGCTGGAGAAGACGATGAAGATTTTGATGAGTATTTACAAGACCTTTTACAAGCCTACGCGCCACCTCAAATTGAATTAGCGCTTGTGGAAGCCTTGATTGCCAGTTGGCAAATTACACCACTTGTTCGTGGGGTCAGCTTTTTGATGCGATCGCATCAATTTTTAAGGGAATGGGAAAATAAGCCGATTAATCCCCAAGTTTCACCAATGCACTTTCAGTTAATTACAGGGCTAGACCCAACACCCATATACGGAGCTAGAGATAATTCTCAAATGTTAAATTCTCGAAATGAAAATATAAATAGTTCTTCAAAGTCAAATAAAATTAATGTATAGCGAACTGTGCCTAAGTTGCTAGGCAAAAGTAAAACGTAGAAAGCTATCCCGCCCGCGTAGCGGGCAGGATAGCTTTCTATGTTTTAGTTAAGGTAAGCCACTTAGCAGAAGAGGTTCTAGATATTTGCTAAGAAAATTACTACATCACTCTTCTAGATATTAGTTAAGGTTTGCCTAAATATTCATGCTGAAATACTTAAGTGTGTTTTTGTTATTTACATCCCTTGGATATCTGGGCAACTACTTCAGGCTGCCTCTGTTTTTTGGTATAGATTTTATATTCGGTAGCATTTTTAGCCTTGCTGCGACTTACCTGTATGGTTTGCGAATGGGTGTAGCGGTAAGTGCGATCGCCAGCATTCATACTTTTTTTCTGTGGCAACAGCCCTATGCGGCAGTTTTACTGATATTAGAGTCTTTGTGGGTTGGTGTAGGAGTTAACCGCCAAAAATCAGCCAGCATGATTTGGCTAGTCCTATTCTATTGGCTATTTCTGGGTGCACCGCTCTGCTTTTTGATTTACACCACTATCTTAAAATTTGGGCTTGGCTCTGCGCTATTAGTCGTACTAAAGCAAGCAATTAATGGAATATTCAATGCTCTGATTGTCCATTTACTTATCGATTTTCTGCCCTTACAGCATTGGCTCAGTAGAATTTCTAGCCTAAAAACCGTTAACCGCGATCGCTCGAAAGTTCAACAAATATTATTTAACCTACTCCTTGCCTTTGTCCTATTACCAATTTTGATTTTTGCTTCTTTAACTGGCTATCAATCGATGCAGTACGTTCAAAATGAAATTAGTACTGAGCTAAGTTCCAACTCGATAGGAATATCGCAAAAAGTTAAGGAATGGCATAATCAGCAAATATTAATTCTCCGCAAACTATCAGCGATCGCCGCAGAAAATGATTTTTCAGGAGATCTAACACGCTTGCAATTTGCCACTGAGTCGCTTGGGCAAGTATCCCCATTTCTGCGTTTATATATCAAAGATGCTCAAGCCAATCTCATTTTCACATTTCCGCAAATTACTGACAATGAAGAAATCTCAAGTAACGAGATAGAAGCAAAGATATTTGAGCAGGCAAAAGCAACGCTTAGCATTGTATTTAGTGATATTCACACTAGCAGGCTTAGCTATCTCCCCCACATTGATATTGTTGTCCCCATCTTCAAAAATAATCAATTTAGCGGAATCGTTGGCGGTTCCTTAGATCCTGCCCAATTTAAAAATCTATTAACTAAAACTACCGACATTCATGATGTGGATGCTGTGATTTTTGGGCGATCGCAGCGGGTGATTGCCAGTACCCTCAAGCGTGTCAAAATGGGTGAAACTTGGAACTTGCAAGAGAATGGAATGACTCGGGCATTTCGAGAAAACCAAATTCAATGGCTACCAAAGATCGCTTCTTCCATCATGACTCGATGGCGGAAGTCCCTTTATATTCAAGAAACAGCTATTGGTAGCGGCATACCTTGGACTCTTATAGTCAAGCTGTCCCCAGTGAAGTTTATCAATTCCCTAGTAAGTCTATATACCTATATTTTGCTTGCTGTTTTGGTAACTGCTCTTACAGCCGCATTGGTCGCTAGGTTCTTCAGTCGCCGTTTTGTAAAGCCTTTATCGAAATTAGTACGCCTCACCACCGACCTACAAGCAAATATTCATAGATCTTCTGACTTTGAGTGGCAGCATTCCCATTTAGAAGAAATTGATACCCTTGGCGATAACTTTCAGGCTATGGCGATCGCCTTGCGAGATAAGTTTCAAGAAATTCAAAATGCTAACTTAAACTTGGGAAAACGCATTGAAGAACGCAGTGCCGAGTTACTCAAAAGCGAACTAAGGTTAGAAAAAATTACTAATGCGATTCCTGGAGCTGTGTACCAGTTTAAGCGCGATCGTAAAGGAAACTACTCAGTTCCGTTTATGAATCAAGGTGCTTATGATATTTACGAAATTTCGAGAGAGGATATATATAGAGACATATCCGTAATTATTAACTTAACCGTACCCGAAGATCGAGAAAAGTTGATCAACTCTGTTGAAGAATCAGCCAAAGCATTAACACCTTGGGTAATTGAATATCGCCTCAAAACTCCCAGCGGCAAAATCAAATGGCTATTTGGAAGATCGCAGCCCATCCTCCAAGAGGACGGCAGCATCGTCTGGAATGGAATTATTTCCGATATTACTAGATTTAAGCAAACTGAAAAAGCCTTACAAAAGAGTGAAGAGCGATGGCATTTGGCGGTTCAAGCCAGTGAAAGCGGTATTTGGGACTGGAATATCGAAAAAGACAAAACATTTCGCTCGGAACGTTGGTGGGAGATGATGGGGCTTGATGCTAAGAATGACTATGAACAGGAATTTGATTGGAGTGGGCTACTTCATCCTGATGATCGCGAATATCATTTGCAACAACAAAGTGACTACCTCAACCAAAAAATCCCTCGGTATTTTGTAGAATCGCGGATGCGTTATCAAGATGGTAGCTATCGCTGGATACTAACTAGAGGTGTGGCGGTATGGGATCAACATAACAAAGCAATTCGCTTGATCGGTACAACTAGTGATGTGACCGATTTAAAGATAGCTAGAGCTGAAATGACTCAAGCGATGGAAGAAGCTCAAGCTGCTAACCATGCTAAGAGCGAGTTTTTAGCGATGATGAGTCATGAAATTCGCACTCCCATGAATGCAGTGATCGGCATGGCGAGCCTATTGTTAGATACCAATCTTGACGCAGAGCAGCAAGAATTTACCGAAATAATCAAGTCTAGTGGCGATAACTTACTAACGATTATCAATAGTATTCTCGACTTTTCCAAAATCGAGTCTGGTCGCTTTAGCCTTGATATCTGTGATTTTAATTTGAGAACTTGCGTAGAAGAATGCTTCGATGTGATTGCTTCTTCTGCGATTTCTAAAAATATTGAATTAGCATACTGCATAAATCTGGATGTCCCCGAATGGATTGAGAGTGACCCATCCCGTCTGCGTCAAATTCTCATCAATCTCCTAAGCAACGCGGTTAAATTCACCCACCGAGGCTCAGTCACCTTGCAAATTGAACTAGTGCCAGTTCGCTCAGGTGATAGTGACCATATTTCAGAGCCATCCGATCAGTGCAAGTTGCGTTTTAAGGTCAAGGATACAGGGATCGGCATACCCCGCGATCGCTACGATCGCTTATTTAAACCCTTTAGTCAGGTTGACTCTTCGACTACTCGTGAATATGGCGGCACTGGGCTGGGTCTAGTAATTACCAAACGGCTAACAGAACTGATGGGGGGGAATATAGAAGTTGAGAGTGAGGTGGGTGTGGGTTCTTGTTTTACCTTCACGATCACAGTCGGCTTATTAAATCAAGAGCCGCCTTACAAAGATTCTAATGAAAGCAGTGGAGTCCTAGATAACTATTACAGGACACAGCTAACGGGACGAAAATTACTAATCCTTGAAGACAACCAAGTGAGTCGAGATGGTTTAAGCACACTTGGCAAGAATCTCAAGATGCAAGTTTGGGAAACTTCATCGATGACTCAGGCGATCGCGTGGATGCAAGAAGGACAAAAATTTGACCTAGCGATTATTGATGCTTACATTCCTATAATTGAAAATAGGGAAACTGATGATCAGCCTAAGCAGACTAGCTGGATTCGTCAGCAATTTCCTCTATTGCCAATACTTTTTGTAAGTTGTTGTCATCGGAGTGACACAGATCTGCTTAATGATCGCCTTACTAGCTATATCAGCCGACCTGCTAAGCGATCTCAAATCTACGGAAAACTAGCCAAGCTAATCGATAATCTTGACATTGCTGAGCGACCAACTTCAAAAAACATTACGGAATTTGATAGCAGCTTCGCTATCAAATTCCCTCTTGTTATCATGCTTGCCGAAGACAATATCGTTAACCAAAAAGTTGCAGTGCGCTTCCTAAACCGTCTTGGATATTATGTTGACATTGCTCAGAATGGTTGTGAAGTGATTGACTTAATGTCCCAAAAAAATTATGACATCATCCTCATGGATATACATATGCCTGTAATGGATGGAATTGTCACTACTCAAAAAATCTTAAATGACTTTAATCCCCATCCTTGGATAGTGGCTCTGACCGCTAATGCCTCTAGTGGCGATCGCGATTCTTATTTAAACCTAGGTATGAATGACTATGTTAGTAAACCCATTCAGATAAGAGAGATAACTAGAATTTTAGAAAATGCTTATCATGCTTTAAAATCGCCCCCCTATTAACACCAAATCAAGAAATGGCGTAGCCATTTCTTGCATTAAAACCCTTACTGGGTTTGATTTTTAATTTATCAGAGTGTTGCAATACATTCGTGAATTAACATAACTGCGGCGCTTTGCACCGCAATCATCTAAATTCATGAATGTTTGCCGACACTTGTATGGATCGCCGCCAGACGGAAGGCGATTGGTTTATTGATATGCTGAGGTTCGCAAGGCAACCCAGGGGCATAGGATTCAAGGACTTGACCACTGCGAGAGGACATGACTAATAAGTAGTCGCACTTTTCGCACTGGGTTTTGACTTGAGCTAGATAGGCAAGGTGATGACGCTCAGCGATCGCCCCGCAATTCGGACAGCGTATAGATTCGATCATAATGATTTTTTCCTGACAAGTATATTTAAAATTGTTTTAAAAATTTAGAAATTAAAAACTAAAGTCTATTCGCTATATTGCCCAGTTAATGATACAAAGCTAAATCCTTGTTAGGGAATCAACACAAATAAGAATTAATTTATTCGTATATTGACAACTTAGCATTTTCTATCAAGAACATTTCTAGAGAAATATCTATAAAATTAGAATTGCTTTTTATCTTTAACGGCAATTAAGTAGGTTGAATTAGGGATTTGCAACTTGAGTTAACTATGTGACGATTATAAGGGCAAAAAATGGGGATCATTGCCTGAAGAGCGATCCCCAAGTTGTAATTTGCTTAGTGATGACGAGAACTCGTTAGTATGTAAGGGCTTACAGAATGATTAAAAAATGATTAAAGGTTTTAATTTTGAAGAAATTAATAATATTTTTTACAAAAAATATCCATTCATCAATGTAAATATTTTTAAAGAGATTATTTTAAAAGTCTTCTTTTGATTTGTTTGATTAATATTTTTTTGCAGTACAAAATTCAGCAAACTGACTAACAAATATGGCAATTCTCAATGAGTTGAAAGAGGCTTCGATAAGCTCAGAGCATAGTTTCGCTCAGTCAGCTTATATTCATGGCTGAGCGAAGTCGAACGCAGAAATTGTATAAAGTGTATAAAGATTTTTGTCTTGTTCCTAGATATAGCAAAGCAAGAGTTAGTTAGACAAATCAAAACCCAAAAAGCGAGTGGCGGCGCGGAGCGCCGCCACTCGCCTTTTGGTTTTATGTCCTAAGCAAAACTTTTTTTACTGTAAAACCCTAGAATTGTAAGCAACTAGGCATAAGTCTATATTTTTAAACTTTTTACCAATACTTCCAATTTATGAATGCTCTAGAATTTTTTCAGAAAAGTGCGGGTACATGGCGATCGCAACGCACTACCCATCACTTAGCCTTTCGCCGCGCCGAAAAAGGCGGCTCAGAAATTTTGGTCAATCCCCTTGAGGCTAATGACCCCAAGGTAATCGAGATCTGTCAGATGCATGAAATTGAACCAACTACAGCGATCGGTGGAGCCTATGTAAAATGGGACGGCACAATGGCTTGGGACAAGGAAGATGATGAAAATCACTCAGGAGAAACCGTATTTGCTCTTGTGCCAGATGATGAAACAGGTCGCCAAGGTAAGTTGTTGCGCGAACGGGGCTATGCGGAAGTGATGCCTGTAATCGGACGCTATGAAATTGATGACGAAGAAGCGCTAGTGCTAATTACGGAATATCCTTCGATGAGTTCCTATGAGCGTTTTTGGTTTCCTGCGCCCAATGTGCGGATGCGGGCTAGTACTGTCAAGCGCTTTGGTGGCTTTAGTACGGCGACTTTTTGTACTGAGGAACTAGTCACCGCTGAAGATGGCGATGAGTCAGAAGTTGTGAGTAGTGCGGAAGCGAAACAACCTGCGATCGCCTCAATATTTGGTTGGTAAACATTTCGCTGATAAAAAAAGAGCGCCAAGGCGCTCTTTTTTTATCGAAATGGCGGCGCGTACATCAAACCGCCATTTTTCCATGGTTGATTCTGTCCCCGTGGCAATTTGAAGCTACTATCTTTTCCTAAATTGCGATCGTAAATTTCTGCATAATTACCAACGTGCTTGACCACTCGCGCCACAAAGTCATTGGCAACTCCCATATCTTTGCCCAAACTGCCATCAACTCCCAGAAAGCGGCGAATCTCGGCATTGTCACTCTTTAATTGCTCAGCTAAATTTGCCTTTGAGATATCCAAGTCCTCAGCCTCGATCGCTGCAAATACGATCCACTGGATAATATCCGCCCACTTAGAGTCACCATCACCGACGGCTGGCGCAAGAGGTTCCTTAGAGATCACAAAATCTAAAACCACATGATTTTCAGGATCACCCAGTCTAGTTCGCCTTACCACTAATGCCGAGCGATCGGCGGTAATTGCTTGGCAGCGTCCCGACTGATAGGCGGCAAAGGTAGCATTGACATCTTCATAAACAACGGGTTTGTAAGCAAGATTAAGCTTACGCATTTGATCGGCGAGATTCTGCTCTGTGGTAGTCCCCGTTTGGGCGCAAATATCAGTATCTTTTAAGTCGCTAATAGTTTTAATGTTGCTGTCTTTACGCACCATTACGCCTTGACCGTCATAAAAAACGACAGGCATAAAAGCAAGCCGTGAAGCGGTATCTCGCCCAATTGTCCAAGTGGTATTGCGGCTCAAGACATCGATTTCCCCAGATTGCAAAGCGGTGAAACGTTCCTTGGCATTGAGATTGCGAAACTGCACAGCTTCAGGGTTGTCAAATAACGCCGCCGCGATCGCCCGACAGATATCCACATCTAATCCCGAATATTTGCCCTCCTTATTGACAAAGCTAAATCCAGGCAATTCGCCACTAACACCACAAACCAATTTGCCGCGATCGATGACAGTTTTAAGTTGATTAGTGCTGCCAATTGTAAATTGATTGGGTTCAGGGATTGGCTCACAGGCAGACAAAACTAATAGGCAAGCACAAGTAGCCACACAAACTAGCAACGTAATCGGTCTGGTCACGATCGCCCATAGCGATCGCCGAAATCGAGATAAATATTGCATAGGAGTTTTCATTTGCGACTATCCTGCCAAGCATTTCCGATCCCTTGTAACACACCGCGCCCAATCAAGCCAATCCCTCGCCCAATTACATTGGTGAGTACATAGACAAACCCACTGCCAATAAAGGCGATCGCTGATTTGAGGCGCGGCGCGATCGCATCCTGTAGCTCTAGAGCCAGAGTGACAGTAAGCTGCACCCCTTCGAGTTGTTGTAGTTCTTGAGTACGCGGCACATAGATGCTAGTTTGCTTAATTCCTGATTCAGTTAAGCAAAGCAAAACATGGCGGCTTTCAAAGATTAATTTCGGTTCAATCACATATTTTTCGAGGCGATATTTCCAAGATAGATTGTTGCGAAACTTCTCAATTTCACGGGTCGCCATCAGGTTGTAACGGTAAAAGCTTTGTTTGATTTCCTCAAAGTCGCCAAAATTATTAAGTAAAGGCTGAATCACCGCATTAGCAATCTGCACAATCAAATTGTCTAAGATAATTTCTCCCCGTTGCATTGCTTCGAGGGAACCGATCGCCACGTTAGAATTACTAATCGCCATCTCAGTTCCAAAAAGTAAATGGGAAAACAGCACATAAACTTGGGGGATTTTATCGAGAAATTCGATTTTGGCGATCGCTTCATCCTTGAGTAATACCTCTACAACATTTATCTCCGAATTAGCCCTGTCGCGCACGGAATAATATTTACCGAAAAAATCCACGATTGTGGCTCGCCAAATATATCTCAGAACTTCGGATATTCTTGCTTCTAGCTGTGAGGGTTGAATTTGCGAAAACCTTAAATCGGTTAAGCTCTGTTCTACTTGCCGCAAAGCAATATACAGAAGTTCACGCTTTTTCTCTTCTTTGAGAATATCGATTTCTAAAGGTGTTTTCGAGAAGTTTGCTAAATTGTGCTGGATCTTGGCGATCGCCCGATCCCATAGACTGGCTTGAATAGATAGAACATTAGTATTTTGTGCCAAAGTTGTGATTGATGCGGTGGGTGGGCGATCGCTAGTTTCGTTACCAACATAATCAGAGCTATTTACCCCAATATTTATTCGGCGACTGCCCCACACTTGACCAATTAACCAACGCGCCGCCTGCAACTCCCTTGCCTGACCTTCCAAAACTATTTGATTTAAACGTCCAATCATCTGCTGATTTTCCAGACTGGCTCTGACACTTTGCAGTTGTTGATCGATGCGCTGAATACCTGAAATATAGAAGTTATGCTTAATTACATCCACAACCCTCACAGTTTGATTGGACAGGTTAAGGTTAGCAACTAAGCGCGGAGAAGTTTCTGGATAGAGATCGCCCGAATAGTTACTTAGATATAAATTCCCCTTTGCCACTTCCCTAATTGCCGCTAGCAGCTCATCCGCCTCAGTTCCCTTCAGGCAATAACCATGCACACCAGAATTTAAAGCTTTGGTAATAGTAGCCGCAGGCTGGGGAGAACTTAAAGCGAGAATTGCCAAATCAGGATACAACTGTCGTAATCGCTGACAAAAATCTAGCCCTGTCAAATTTTGCTCAGTTAGATCATTTGCTGGCTTCAGCAGTAAATCTGTGATTAGTAGATCAATTGATAAATTAATATTTGGCGATCGCTCAGTTATTTGAGATTCTAAAAATAGTAAGGCTGTTGCTGCTGCGTCAAACTCTGCAACCACCTGTAAGTCAGGGAACTGATCCAGCCAAGCCCGCATTCCCATCCGAAAAATGCGATCGCTGTCAACTAAAATAAGCCTAAACGACTCGTCGCTCATGTGCAGACTATTAGGGAGTTTTGAACAATATATCCTAAACTAAACGTCTTTGAGCTTCGCTGTGATAATTACACTCTGTAGCGTGGCGAAGCTAAGCTACAGAGTGTAACTGAATTTTAAAAACGTTGCTTTGCAACGCTTTTAAAACCGAAAAACTGGGATTTCTGCAAAAGAACAAATATCATGAGTGGCAAAGCATACATCGTTGGCGCTGGAATTGGCGGAATTGAATATTTAACGCTCCGTGCTAGGGATGTGATTAGTTCTGCTGAAGTAATTATTTGCGATGATCTGGTCGATCGCAACCTCCTCGATCTTGCGCCAAGCATTACCCAGCGCATCATCGCAGGTAAACGCGGTGGTCAAGAAAGCGTCAAGCAACCTGAAATTAATCAGATGCTAGTCAGCTATTGCTTAGAGGGCAAGCAAGTGGTGCGCCTCAAAAGTGGTGATCCTTGGATATTTGGGCGATCGCTGCCTGAGATACTGGCACTGCAAAATGCCAACTGTGAATGGGAAGTAGTAGCGGGAATTTCTAGCGCGATCGCGGCTCCCATGCTGGCTGGTATTCCACTTACAGAAGTAGACACCAGTTCGTGTTTTGCGGTGATGACAGGGTATGACTTAGACCGCTTACCTTGGCAAGCGATCGCCCAAATTCCCACTTTAGTAATTTTGATGGGAACGAATAACTTGACGAAATTGCTAGAAAAACTGCAAGCAGGCAAGTCGGCGGACACATTAATTGCGATCGTGCGTTGGTGTGGGCGGGCTGAGCAGCAAGTATGGTCTGGAACTCTTGCCGACATTCAGTCCCAGTTACCAACAGGTTCCCTTTCGCCATCGGTAATCATCATTGGTGAAGTCGTCAAATTTCATAAAACATTGACAGATCAAGCTTTGATGGTGGCTTCGACTTCGCTCAGCCACCATCATCAAAGCTGGCTGAGCGAAGTCGAAGCCAGCGTAATCGAAGCCAAGGAAAAATTAAGATTACAAAGCAAAACAATTTTAGTAACCAGAGCCAACGCCCAAGCCAGCCAATTTACAAGCCTGCTAGCTCATCAAGGTGCGAAAGTAATCGAGATGCCCACTTTAGAGATCAAGCCACCCACCAGTTGGGAACTGCTCGATCAGGCGATCGCTGAATTATCTAATTATGACTGGTTAATTTTGACCTCAGCTAATGCCGTTGAAAGCTTTTTCAAACGCTTGCGAGAGGCAGGTAAAGATAGTCGCGCTTTGTATTCTCTAAAAGTTGCCGTAGTGGGACAGAAAACGGCGGAAGTATTGGCAAATTTTGGAATTAGCCCCGATTTAGTACCAACTGATTTTATTGCTGATGCTTTGGTGGATGCTTTTTTGGCGATACCTGATTACAACCTGACTGATAAAAAAATGCTATTCCCTCGCGTGGAGTCGGGGGGGCGCGAAATTTTAGTTGAGCAGTTGCAAAAACAGGGGGCAATAGTTGAGGCGATCGCTGCCTATGAATCAGGATGTCCCGATCGCATTGATCCCATAGCATTAGCTGCACTTCAAAAGCAAAATGTCGATGCGATCGCCTTTACTAGCTCCAAAACTGTCAAACATTTCTGCCAATTACTTAATCAAGTTGCTCCCTCAGACATATGGCGATCGTGGATCGCTGATGTGCAGATTGCCTCCATTGGTCCCCAAACATCTAAAACTTGCTATGAACTTTTAGGGCGTGTTGATTGTGAGGCTTTGGAATATACCTTAGAAGGGCTGGCGGAGGCGATCGGGCTTCGACTTCGCTCAGCCACCATCAAAATAGCTGGCTGAGCGAAGTCGAAGCTTTTCTCAATTATCAAAGCCCGCCGTAGGCGGGCTTTGATCTATACAAGACTGCCATACCAATCGCGAATCAAGCCATTTACAACGGTGGGGCTTTCATCATGGGGGCAATGTCCTGCCTTGATGAAATGCTCGATCATATTTGGATAAAATTCCTTAAACTTGGCACTTCGCGCCCGCGAGTTCATCCAAGGATCACCCTCACCCCAGATCAATAAAAGCGGACAGGTCATCGCCGCCAATAGTTGATCGACCTTTTTACCCTGAGGCGTACTGAATACAGAGGCAAAAACCTGAACTGCACCCTGATCGCAGGAAGGACGGTAAATTTCCTCAACTAATTGATCGGTCACAGCGGACTGATCTAGATAAACCTTTTTGAGCGTATTGCGAATTCGTGATTTACTGCGGACAAAATTAAATAGCAATTGATTCGCCCAAGGCTGCTGCAAAATTCCCTGTAAATTTTGCGAAATTGCCTTTTGGATGGGATTAACTTTTTTGGCTCCAAGGGGATTGGTATCGGTAAATGGACCCGCACTATTTAACAAAATTACTCCTGCCACCGATGCTCCATGCTCTGCCGCCACACATAGGGAGGCATAGCCACCAAGGGAATTACCCGCAATTACGGTTGGGCGTTGAATCTTCTCTGCAATGAAGGTGTGAAGTTGGTCACGCCAGAGATCGCCACTATATTGCCATGCAGGTTTTTGCGATCGCCCAAATCCCAGCAAATCGATCGCGTATACCTCAAACTCTTGGCTAAGCTCAGAAATATTTTTACGCCAGTGATCGGTGGAAGCGCCAAAACCATGAACCAACAGTAAAGGTGGACGATGGGGATTATGCCCCGCCTTCACAAAGTAAATTTTTTGATCACGCCATAGCCAATACTCTCCAGCGATCGGCGCTGTGTCAGGCAAAGTTGTTTGCATCAAAGCGAACTCCTAAATTGTTATATATCTTCATATATCCTACCCTCAGACAAGAAATAGCGATGGGCGGCTTCGCCGCCCATCGCTATTTCTTGCGTAAACAGAGCACTACAAAACCAAAAATGGATTTGCTGTGCTTTGTGCTGCAAATTCATTTTTGGTTTTATGACCTATACCGTAGGATGGTGATGGTAAATTTAAGGCAATAATTTATGAACCTCGGCAAGCGCAATCGTTTCTCCGCAACCAAAATCAACGTGCAGTTATTACGCGAAGGCATTGTCGAGTCAGTTCACGCTTGCCAAGCTGCGGTAGTCGATACTAGAGGTCGCATTCTCTCTGCTGCGGGTGATCCCCAAACTACCACTTTTGCAAGGTCTTGCCTTAAACCTATTCAAGCCCTACCCGTCTCAATCACAGGAGCGCAGGAACGATTTAACCTATCCGAAACCGATTTAGCAATTATTTGCGGTTCTCACCAAGGTACGATCGCCCAAGCCAGACAGGTATTTAGTATTTTGTGGCGTTGTGATGTTGAGCCAAGTGCGCTGCAATGTCCTGTCCCCGATTGTCAAAAAAGCCCTCTCCAGCATAATTGCTCTGGCAAACACGCAGGGATGATCGCCATCTGTAAACAGCAAGGCTGGCAGATTTCCTCTTACATGGATCGCCATCATCCAGTGCAACAACTTGCTCTCAATACGATGGCAGATCTACTACATATGCCTGCTGCCGAATTTATCTGCGCCCATGATGACTGTGGTGTACCAACTTATTTACTAGAAATTGGTCAACTAGCACGACTATATGCTTTGCTCTCTGCCCATGACCAGCTCCATCTAGAAAGGATTACCCGCGCCATGACCCGCCATCCCGATATGGTGTCAGGGGATGGACAGTTTGATACAGAACTGATGCGTTTAACAGGCGGCGAAGTTGTCAGCAAATCGGGGGCAGAGGGTGTGCAATGTATGGGACGTATCGGCGAAGGGCTTGGCTTGGCAATTAAGGTTATGGATGGATCGAAACGGGCTAAAAATGCAGTTTCTATCCATTTATTAAAAGAGCTAGGTTGGATCTCTCCAGTGGTAGCCCAGCGATTGGAAGAATTATTTTTGTCAGTTGGCAAGTATAGTCGTCTGGAAACAATTGGCGAATTATCTTTGCTTTAGGAAGCTCCCCAGTTAATTTATGTCCAACCTAGAAATAGCTATGCCATTTTCTAGATTCTAATATCAACTCAACAGACCCAGAGAGGTTTTGAAAGCTTGGCGAAGCCCAAGCTTTCAAAACCTCTCTGAGTTTAAGCAAAAAGTATTGTCATCCCAAATTAAATGGCGGCACTTCGCATCGCTATTCACTTCAGGGTTAAGAAATGGTTTAGTAATTTCTTAATTTGGTGTAAAGGTTTACTAAGAGAAACTAACGATTGTTTAGCCTAAAATAACAGCATACAAAAATCCTTCATTGAGTGTTAACAAATTCTATGCTGGAATACCTTCCGCCGTTGAATGACCACAACTTGCCATATCCCGACACGATTCATCCCATCGTGGTGCATTTTGTAATAGCGATGGTGTTATTTGCTGTCGTATGTGATGCGATCGGCTACTTCACCCGCAATCCAAAACTATACGAAGTAAGCTGGTGGAATTTATTCTTTGCCACAATTTCCATTTTTATTGCCATTATTTTTGGACAGGTAGAGGCTGGGCTTGCTGAGCCATATGAGGGCGTTACCGCTACATTAAATTTACATACGCTCATTGGTTGGTCACTTTCAGGAATCATCGCTGCCATTACTGGATGGCGTTATGTTTTACGGCTGCGCGATCCTAAAAAAATACCAATCTCATTCCTCGGAGCAGGGGTATTACTTACAGGCATAGTTCTATTTCAAGTTTATTTGGGTGATTTGTTGGTTTGGGTATATGGTTTACATACAGTTCCTGTGGTCGAAGCATTGCGTGAGGCTAGTTTGAAATGAATACAGAACTTATCGATCAATTGGGAAGTCAACTGGGTACAAACGGTCTACCCTACATTGTGCCAATCCATCCTAATTTTGTTCATTTGACATTAGGTCTATTTATTGTCGCGATCGGATTCGATTTTGTAGGTGTATTTTTTGTCTTAGAAAAGCCGCTATTCAAATTTATGGCAATTCCTGCGGCACGATCAAATTTCTTTGATGTCGGCTGGTACAACATGGTCGCCGCCTCAGTTGTTACCTTTTTTACAGTGGCTGCTGGCTTTTATGAGATTCTTCTTGCTACGCCCGATCAGAATGTCAAAAGTGCTTGGGGATTTCAAGCAATGGAAACGATGATCTGGCACGGTGTGGGTGGTGTACTGCTATTGGCTCTGATTGTGGGCATGACTGTCTGGCGAGGCTTTCAGCGCTTTCTGTGGCGCAAGGATATGGGACAACAGGTGCAGTGGAGTTACCTAGTCGCGGGGTTATTTATCTTCGGTATCATGTTTGCTCATGGCACTTTGGGTGCACAGCTTGCCTCAGAGTTTGGTGTACATATCACTGCCGATCGCTTACTTCAAACAGGCAAAAGTCTTAGTGACTTACAGGAGAATCTATGAAAATCCGCTTGATTTTGACTTTGGGAGCATTGGCTGGGGCGATCGCTTTAATCAGTCTCTGGATGGGACAAGCTGCCTATACATGGTTCCCGCCCCAAGCTTCGGCAGAATCAATATTAGTCGATAACCTATTTAGCTTTTTGGTGACATTAGGCACGTTCATTTTTTTGGGTGTAGTTGGTACTTTGACCTATTCGATCATATTTCAACGCGCCGAGAAATATGATCTGAGTGATGGACCTCATATCGAAGGCAATGTCAAATTAGAAATCATCTGGACGGTAATTCCTTTTGCCTTAGTGATTTGGATTGCTGGCTATAGTTATCAAATCTATGACCAAATGTCGATTTTAGGACCAATGGAACATGCCCATCACGGATCGATGATGGCGGCGGCTGAAGCGGCTGAAATTGGTGATTCTAAAACCGAAGAAGCTGAGCAAATTCAAGTACTAGCGCGGCAATGGTCATGGGAATTTCGCTATGGCAATGGCACGGGCAATGTCAGCAGTACAGAATTACACTTACCCAACAATCGCCGCATTAAGCTTGTACTCCATTCTGAAGATGTGCTGCATGGTTTATATATTCCTGCTTTTCGAGTAAAGCAAGATGTAATTCCTGGACATGATATTGACTTTAAATTTACGCCCATTCGCGAAGGCAAGTATCGTCTGCGGGATTCGCAATATAGCGGCACTTATTTTGCGGCGATGCAAACGGATGTAGTCGTGGAATCACCTGAAGTATATCAAAAATGGCTAGCAGATGCTTCTATCGCTAAGCCTGTAGCTGCCTATAACCGTGCATCTAACGAATATGCTAAACGCACCAATGCTAATAACTGGGCGACGGTTATCCCTGCGGCTCCTCCTGTGGTGAATTATGCCAATTAATTATGGAGGTCAACTTATGCCTGATCCATTGGGAAAGAATCTAGAAGAAGGTTCTCGCAAAAGAAATCCTAAACGGATTATTGCATTGACTGCGATTGGTGCTGTTCCTTTGGGCGTTGGAATTTGTTTTATTCAAGTGCCGATCGCTTGTGCTTGTGGTAATTCAGGATTAGATATGGCGGGTGTTTATATTAGATCCCAACAGGCTTATCACTTAGAAAATCAGAGCTTTAGCAAATCCTTCGAGTCCCTGCGTATTCCGCCGATTCCTGAGAAAACGACTCGTTATCTATTCTCTACAGAAGTAACTAGCGATCGCGTTTATATCTATGCAACGCCAAGGGAAGTGCCAACTGACCTATTTGGTTTAGGACTTACCAAAGCCAAGATATCAGCTCTTGTCGGCGCTGTTGCCTATGACAAGCAAAGGAAAGCGACTGATTCAGTTCTATGTATAGCTGAAGGTAGTACTTTCGATAAGCCAACTAAGCCTGTATTCGATGGAGGTAGGTTTACTTGTCCTAGTGGATTTTATGCCAGATAGCGATCGGGCTTGGTAATTAATTCAACATCTCATCCGTTTCCACAATTCTTAGTTAATCTTATTCGTTATGGCAAACATTTCTATTGATGCGATCGCCGATCTTCCACCGCAGTCTGAGCAACCCGAAGACTGGCGGCGATTTTTTGGATTTAGTACCGATCATAAAGTGATTGGGATTCAGTATATTGTTACCTCCTTCTTCTTCTTTCTCATTGGTGGCATTCTGGCGATGGTGATCAGGGGCGAACTGATTACCCCTGAATCAGATTTAGTCGATCGCACAGTTTATAACTCCATGTTCACGATGCACGGCACGATCATGCTGTTTCTCTGGACATTTCCCGTGTTGCTAGGTTTATCCAATTACCTAGTACCATTGATGATTGGTGCTCGTGACATGGCTTTTCCCAAGTTAAATGCCGTTGCCTTTTGGATGGTTCCTGTATTTGGAGTGATCCTGATGGCAAGCTTTTTTGTGCCTGGGGGATCTTCACAATCAGGCTGGTGGGCATATCCGCCTGTGAGTTTGCAAAATCCTACGGGAAATATTGTTAACGGTCAGTTCCTTTGGTTAGTTGCGGTCGCCATTTCGGGCGTTTCCTCAATTATGGGCGCGATTAACTTCGTGACCACGATTTTCCGAATGCGAACTACGGGCATGACTTGGTTCAAAATGCCTGTATTTGTGTGGACAGTCCTTGCCGCGCAAATTATTCAACTATTTGGATTGCCAGCCCTCACCGCAGGAGCCGTAATGCTCTTATCTGACTTAACCTTCGGGACAAGTTTCTTTGATCCCGCTAAAGGTGGAGACCCTGTTCTCTTTCAACATTTTTTCTGGTTCTATTCCCATCCTGCCGTCTATGTGATTGCTTTGCCAGTGTTTGGGATTTTCTCAGAGATTTTCCCTGTCTATGCGCGTAAGCCTCTCTTTGGTTACAAAGTCGTGGCGGTATCTTCGTTAATCATTACGGGATTAAGTGGCATTGTGTGGGTGCATCATATGTTTGCCAGTGGCACGCCTGGCTGGATGCGGATGCTATTTATGGCGACCACAATGCTGATTTCTGTACCAACGGGGATCAAGGTATTTGCATGGGTGGCAACGATCTGGGGCGGCAAAATCAAGTTAACTACGGCGATGCTGTTTGGCTTAGGAGCGTTGGTGATGTTTGTATTCGCAGGAATCACGGGGATCATGCTGGCGGCGGTTCCTGTGGACATTCATGTGAATAATACTTACTTCGTAGTCGGACATTTCCATTATGTAATTTACGGTGCAACAGTTCTTGGTATCTATGCAGCGCTCTATCATTGGTTCCCAAAAATGACAGGAAGAATGTATTCCGAAGGTTTAGGGAAGCTGCATTTTATCCTCACCTTTATCGGTACGAATGCCTGTTTCTTTCCCATGCATCCCCTCGGTTTGCAGGGAATGCCCCGCCGCGTTGCCTCTTACGATCCAGAGTTTGCTTTCTGGAATGTGATTGCTAGTCTCGGTGGTTTTCTATTGGGAGTATCGACAATTCCTTTCATTCTGAATATGGTTAGCTCTTGGGTACAGGGCGAAAAAGCTCCTAAAAATCCTTGGCGGGCGATCGGTTTGGAATGGCTGGTTTCTTCGCCGCCATCCCATGAGAACTTTGAGGAGTTACCGATTGTAATTTCGGAACCCTACAGCTATGGCAAAGATGAACCCTTAGTTTCTAATCCTGATAAATTGGAGGTAAATCATGCAACCAGTTGATACTTCTGTTAGCGATAATCCTATTTTGGAAGTTGCTCACGAATCCGCCCATCACGATCATCCCGATAATAGATTATTTGGTTTTGTCGTCTTCCTACTTTCCGAAAGCGTCATCTTCCTGAGCTTTTTCACTGCCTATATTGTCTATAAAACGACATCCCTCAACTGGCTTCCTGATGGTGTCACAGGGCTAGAAATTCGCGAACCTGCGATTAACACCGTGATTCTAGTTTCCAGCAGTTTCACGATCTACATCGCTGAGAAATTCCTCCATAAAAAACAGCTTTGGGGCTTTCGTGCCTTCTGGCTCCTCACGATCGCTATGGGGAGTTACTTCCTCTATGGTCAAGCCGTGGAATGGAGTGGTTTAGCCTTTGGCTTCGGTGATGGTGTGTTTGGCGGCAGTTTCTATTTGCTGACGGGATTTCACGGTTTGCACGTTTTAACGGGTGTGCTATTGCAGTTAATCATGTTAGTGCGATCGTTCTTTCCTGATAATTACGCAAAAGGAGAATTCGGAGTCGAATCTACTTCACTATTTTGGCACTTTGTCGATGTGATCTGGATTGCGTTGTTTGTTTTGATTTATGTGTGGCAATAAAAGAACCATAAAACCATAAATCCGTAGGGTCAAAGCATTCCCACCCCAATCTATAAATTCTTAGATCCCCTTTATTTGGGAATGCTTTGACCAAAACCTCGCAACGTAGACCCAAAACCTTGCAACGTAGGGACAATTCCAAAACATCAGACGCAGGGATAATTTATCGGTGAAAGCGAAGAGGGCAGAGCATTTGCGGATTGAGATTTTTGTGGAGAGTTTGGAAATTGTGGCGCAAATGCTCTGCCCCTACAGTTTTTCTCTCTCTACCTAATTATTTATTTAAAGAGGAAAACCAATGATTATTGATGACAATTATTACGATGTGATTATTGTGGGAACTGGTGCGGGGGGTGGAACCCTTGCCTATAAACTGGCTTCCACAGGAAAGAAAATTCTGATTCTTGAACGTGGTGACTTTATGCCCCTCGAAGAACAGAATCGCAGTAATATCGATATCTTTCAACGCGATCGCTATCATGCTCCTGAACAATGGTACGACCACACAGGCGAACCGTTTTCACCGCAGACTAACTATGCGATCGGCGGCAATACCAAAATCTATGGTTCAGCTCTATTGCGGCGGCGCGAAAAGGATTTTGAATCCGTCACCCATCAAGGGGGAATTTCGCCAGAATGGTGCGTGAAGTATGACGAGTTTGAGCCTTACTACACCGAAGCTGAAAATCTCTATAAGGTGCATGGCGAGTCACAAACTGATAGCACCGAACCAACCCACAGCACTGATTATCCCTATGCTGCGGTCAGTCATGAGCCTGAGATTCAGAAGATCTATGAGGCGATCGCAAATCAAGGTTTGCATCCATCTACAACTCCCCTCGGCTTGACCCGTCAAGAGGATGACCCCACTAGCGACTCTGAAGAAAGTTGCCTCATTCCTGCCTTGAAGTCAGTAAATGTCACCTTAAAAACCCAAGCCAAAGTAATCAGTCTCCATACCAATCCATCGGGGCGATCGGTGAAGGGCGTAGAAGCAGAAGTGGGCGGACAGTCCTATCTCTTTTTAGGCAATATCGTCGTGCTTGCCTGTGGTGCGATCAATACGGCGGCATTATTGTTGCGATCGGCTAATGATTCCCATCCCAAAGGGCTTGCTAATAGCTCCGATCAAGTGGGACGGAATTTGATGAAAAGCCTCTTGTCATCGGTAGTCCAACTCAGCACGAAGCCCAATAATGGTTCCTTCCAAAAATCCATTTATGTAAATGATTTCTATTGGGGTGATGCGGATTTTCCCTATCCGATGGGACATATTCAGAACTCTGGTGGACTCCTCACCGACATCATTTTTGCGGAATCGCCGCCTGTATTTTCCATTGTTGCGAAGCTCATGCCCAACTTTGGTCTAAAACAGTTAGCCACCCATTCCATCGGCTGGTGGGCGCAAACAGAGGATTTACCAGACCCGAATAATCGCGTGCGTCTTGAAAATAATAAAATCCATATCGATTACAATCCCAACAATACGGAAGCCCACGATCGCTTAATTTATCGCTGGACTGATGTGTTAAAAAATATTGAGAAATCCCTAGATGGCTTCCGCACTGGTTTCATGCATCCCCGCTCTGAGTCACCTTTGCAAGTGGTCGCCAATCAATGTGGAACCTGTCGCTTTGGTGACGATCCTTTAACTTCAGTTCTAGATCGCGATTGCCGCACCCACGATCTCGATAATCTCTATGTGGTAGATGGCAGTTTCTTTCCGTCTAATGCGGCGGTAAGTCCTGCTTTGACGATTATTGCTAATGCTCTAAGAGTAGGCGATCGGTTAATTGAGAGGTTGAAATAGGTATTAGTTTAATTTGTTTTGATTACTTAAAAGGGTATTTGGCTAGAAAATTTTCAATCTATCTGAATGCCCTATAATGGCAATGATATGTTAATTCTTAAGGGTTAATAACCTTGGTGGCTAGAATTGATTGTGAAACAAGAGAGTCTGCATTATATTCAATTGCATATTTCTATAATGCAGATCCATTAGAAATCGATCAATTTTTGATAGAGATTGATATACCCGAAATTGATATATCAGAAATTGATATAATTGATTACGATGAAAGATGGTTTTTGAAAAGGATTTTGTATCTTTTTAATCAAAGATTTGGTAAACCAATACTTGAGATTGATGAAGTTTGTTGGTTTCACTTAACACGTACTCGACAAGAATCAACTTTTGAAGCAGGGATACTCCCTCTAAATGAAGCTATTGATGAAATATGGAGTACTTTACTATCAATATTTGAAAACACCGAGCATCATCTTAATTTGCTGAAACTTAAAAAGAACGGTGTTAATGATTATCATTACAATCAAAAAATTAACAATTGTGTTGATTGGGGACCATTCGCAATGCTAATTAAAGATATAGCATTTTGCTCAGATTCAGATACAGTTTGTAATCATAATTATCTAAATCTACCAGAAATAATTGAAGATATTTGCAACGGTTATTTAAATGATTTTGATGTTTGTTTAAACAATATAATTATTGAATCGCTGAAACCTTGTATAGTCAAATTTACCAGTAAAAAATATATTGCAAACGATCTTTTTGAAATAGTTCTATATTATTTACTTTTGACCATTCGAGAAGAAGGTCTAAATATCTATGCAAATACTTGCTTTGATGGTAGAGGTTTGAAAATTCCATCCGAGAGTATTTTAAAGCTTGACTTTCTATAGTAATTCCTTAAATTGATAACTAAAAAATTAAAAATATGCTTTTGCTAGGATTGCAAATTGATTTGTAGTTGGCGGATGATTGTGAGATTATGTTTTTTGTGGGTGATTGGGAGATCGCGTTTTTTTTGGATTGGGCGATCGTGTTTTGTTGGGTGGTTGGGCGATCGCTTTTTTGTGGGTGGTTAAGCGATCGCTTTTTTGTGGGTGAATGGCGATCGTGTTTTTTGTGAGTGGATTGGCGATCGCGTTTTTTGTGAGTGGTTGGGCGATCGCTATTTAATAAACCTCGTCATGGCTACCAATATCAACCAAAAAAATCACCATCTCCAACAACTCTTCATCTTCAGAAAATCTAAAAACAATCCTACAATCATAAGCAACAGAACAAGACTATAATCCAGCTAAATTTCCTCCCAACTTATGAGACTTTAATGAAGGTGTAAACGGATTATCTCCCAACAGTCTTAATGCCTTTACAATTGGCTCAGTTAATTGTGGATTTTTCTTTGTAGTTTTTTTAAAAGACCGTTTAAATCCGTTACTCCAAACTACTTGCATCATCATCCCCCAGTAAATCAGCAATCAGATCATCCACACTTCCTTTTTTTGCCGTTCCATTTTTAAATGATTTCATTACCTCTTCAGAATTAGCCAAAATTTCCTGCCGCCGATTCTCAATCCGCCGCTTACGGATTAGCTCAAACAAATAATCCTGATCTTCTATTGATAAACCCTCAATAGAATCAATGATTTGCTGAAAGAGCATCATAAGGTTTCCTTAACTATTACAAAATTTTTTAACAACTATTTTCTGTATAATTCTAATTCTAACTCATTAACATCAAACGACTCTGGGCGATCGCATTTTGGTTGGGTGAGTGGGCGATCGTGTTGATGATTAATGATTATTGCCAAAAAGGATTTCTTACGCGAAAATATAGAAAACAAAGGCTTGATTAGGACAAAAGACATTGGGCTTAAGCCAATTTTTTAAGAGACTTTGCCCTATTGTCAACTTTCCTAACTATCTCATCTTTTGCTATATATAAACAACAGCTAATTTTCCTCACTAAAGCTTTTGCCGAATTGCACCAAGGTTCCCCAAAGGAGACTACACATACAATAATGTATTTTACCCAATCCATTTGCCAAAACGTTTGTAAAACAACCTTTGCAATATAGAATTAAGCTGATCGGAACTCACTACAAACCATACCAAACATCCCAGAAATAGCATTGGCGCTATTTAGCAAAATTAGTCAGTTTATTAATGCAGCCAAACAAAGCGCTGCCGTTGCCATCAATACCGAAGTAACTCTGCTATATTGACAAGTCGGCGATCGCCCTCAATTAACTTATATGAAAGGACTAGCATCAAATTCTCTATGGCATTAGCATAGTCAGTCTCAGAACCAACAAAGCAACTAAAAATAAGTCTGAAACAGTCGTTTTGCCAGTAGCATAAGTATCGTATCAACGCCCAGCGATCGCAATACCATACAACCCATTTATACTAAAAACAGTATTAGAGAACTGCTCAAATGCCAGAACTACTTAAAAGAATCACCATTAACCCCAGACAATGTGGCGGTCGTCCCTGCATTCGTGGAATGAGAATTCGTGTCTCAGATGTTCTCGACTTATTTGTGGCAGGGCTTAGTGCCGAAGAGATTTTAGAAGAAATGCCCGATCTAGAAAGAGATGACCTAAAAGCAGCACTAGCCTACGCATCTCGTAAACTCAATCATCCCGTATTAGTCGCATGACCATCTTGATTGATGACCATTTATAAATCGAGAAGAATATGTCTGAGACCGTTACTTTACAATTATCAGAAGCATTGTATCAACACCTAGCGATCGCTTTATAGACGCATATAATGATTAGTAAAATCAAAATTAAAAATATATGCAAACGATCAAACTCGGTGGCGATGGAGCGACTGTAACAGCCTTGGGCGTAGGCACATGGGCATGGGGTGACACCTTATTTTGGGCTTATGGCAAAGACTTTGGGGCAAACGAT
Organism: Pseudanabaena sp.; assembly: GCA_003249015.1. GTDB lineage: Bacteria > Cyanobacteriota > Cyanobacteriia > Pseudanabaenales > Pseudanabaenaceae > Pseudanabaena. The sequence continues at coordinate 167,612 of QBLS01000002.1, forward strand.
GTCGCTGAAGCATTTCAAGCTTCCGTTGATGCAGGTGTAACCTTCTTTGATACGGCTGAAGTTTACGGATTTGGAGAATCAGAGCGATTAATCGGAAAATTTTGCAAAAAAACTTCCCAACCTATTCAAATTGCCACCAAGTATTTCCCATTACCTTGGCGTTGGAATCGTTCTGCGATCGTGGAAGCCCTGACAGCAAGCCTAGAACGCCTGCAAACATCGCAGATCAGCCTATATCAAATCCACTGGCCGTTGGAATTTTTGTTAAAAACCAAGGACTTTATGGAAGTACTAGCGGCTGAAGTCAAAAAAGGACGGATTCAATCAGTGGGCGTTAGTAACTACTCGGCAGCACAGATGACTCAAGCGCATCAATATCTCCAAGAAAAAGGAATTCCCCTAGCTGTCAATCAAGTTCCCTACTCACTTTTGACTAGACAAATTGAAGACAATGGAACTCTTCAGAAGGCAAAACAATTGGGAGTCACTATTCTTGCCTATAGTCCTTTGGCTCAGGGGTTGCTAACTGGCAAGTATACAGCGGAGACAGTCAAAAGCTTACAGGGAGCCAGACGTATTGATCCGAGATTTAGTCCTCAAGGCTTACAAAAGTTAGCGCCACTCTTTGCAGAGTTACAAAATCTTTCTGAAAAGTATGATAAGACTCCTGCTCAAGTTTCTCTCAATTGGTTGATTTCACAGGGAAATATTATTCCTATCCCTGGAGCAAAAAATGCTAGTCAGGCAAAGCAAAATGCTGGTGCATTGGGATGGGAGCTTACTCCTGATGAGATCGAACTTTTGCGCCAAAAGAGTAAATAAGTAGTTCAGCTTAATTACTGATGTTACGTGGAAGGAATTCTTACGATGGCGTAAGTCTAGGGCTGGCACGGGGGCACAGCCCCTACAAGATCTAAAATTTACAGGTAGGGGCAATCCCCCCGTGGTTGCCCTGTTATGCTAACAGCAAGAGGTTCATTATCTGAGTTCCACGTAACATCAGTTAATTAAACCCACAAGGTAGTTCCGCCCGCGTAGCTGGCGGAACTACCTTGTGGGTTTAGGTTTTAATTTGCTCAAATAATTGCATAAACTTTCTATCAATGGATTCCTTCCATCGCCAAAGTAAACTTGATGGCCCAATGCATAGCCAGTCCCAAGCCGCGATCGCCTGTAATTTTTTGCCATTTGAGCTTGGATAGCAACCAACTCCGATTAAAGATAGCGCCCGCTTTTGGGGATAGAAGGAGCGCAGTAGTTGCTGCAAGGTTACGCGCTGCAAGTTGTGAAAGAGGGGTTTGCCTTGACGCACTGCAAAAACTCCTGCCTTCGGTCGTGGATGACTAATGCTAGTGGCAATGTCGCCCGTGGCAAAGATGGAGGGATGAGAAATTGATTGAAGCTTATCATTGATCAAGATAAATCCTTTCTCATCAGTGGCTAAGCCTGAGTTGCGAATCCAATCTGGGGCGATCGCACTTGTCACCCAAAAAACGCGATCGCAAGCTAACGTCAGCCCAGACTCACAAATGATTAATTTGGAACCTGAGAGAGTAGCAGGAGATGGGGAAGATGTGACCTTACTCACGCCTTCACGCAAATGTATGTAAACTCCTTGCTGCTTGAGAATCTTTTCCATTCGCTTACCCACATTAGCGGGATAGCCTGTCATCAGCGTTGACTGCCTGTGAAATAGATGGATTTCTAGTATGGATGTAGGAACATTTTGCGATCGCAAAATCGCCTCAATGCGAATCTTGATCGCCAGAGCTAGCTCAACTCCGCCAGCACCGCCGCCGACAATACCAATCCTCAACTGCTCAACGGGTGGAGATACTTCTAGTTCAGTTAAAAACTGATGCCAATGTTTTAAAAAATTTGGTACGGGCTTGATGGGAATAATATGCTCTTGTGCGTTAGCGATCGCCGCAGGTGTACTCCCGATATCGATGGACAACCAATCAAAGTCAATCGGCGCATGACTTTGGCATATTACTTTTTTATTGGCTAGATCTAAGTTGATCGCTGAGTCTAAAACTAAATTAGCCTGAGCAAATTCAGCGAGATTGGTCAAATTGATATGACATTCTTTAAAGCTGTAATAGCCGCTTACATAGGCGGGCAGCATTCCCGAATAGGGCGTATCAATGACATTAGTAATTAGGGTGAGGCGAATATCTGCGGCTAGTGGGTGCATTCCCAATAGTCGTAAAGCGATCGCATGGCTATGTCCTCCACCAATTAAAACAAGGTTTTTCATAGTTTTTTAAAGAGTGTAGGGCTTCGACTTCGCTCAGCCAGCAGTGAATGGTGACTGAGCGAAGTCGAAGTCTTGAGCGCTGAAAGATAGAGCTTCTTTTACGCGATCGCGCCACTGCAAGAACTTCCCTTACCTGCGGTGCAACCGAAACAGTGACGACCCGTAATAATTTGGCGTTCTGCGAGTAACTTTGGATCGAAGTCTTGGATACGCATGGCATGATTTTGGCGATCGCCAATCTCTAAGTTCAGCATTTGATTGAAATCGCAGTCATACAACTTACCATCCCAAGAAACGGAAATTGTATTGCGACACATCAGTCCTGATATGGTGTCAGGGTTAAAAGCAGAAACCAGCAGTTCCATATAAGCTTGCAAATTGCCTGACTGTTCTAACCATTCTAAATGACGCGCGATCGGCATATTGTTAATCGCAATTAAGCGATCGAAGGTAATGTCATGATTCTCGCTCAAGCCTTGCTTCCACATTTGTTCTAGTACCGCCGCTTGATTGCAAGATAGAGTGGCTTCATGTGGATTGCTCACTAAAGTCAATTTTAACTTGGGGTTGCCCTTGCCATAGCCCACAGCATTGAGTTGGCGCAAAGCCTTAATCGACTGCTCAAAAGTGCCATCTCCCCGTTGTTTGTCCGTATTAGTTTGGCGAAAATGTGGCAATGAACAGACCACTTCCACCCCGCGTTCCCCCAACCATGCAGGTAAATCTGTCATCGTCGGCAACAACAACACTGTCAAATTGCAGCGATCGATAACGTGCTTGCCCCGTACTACACATTGCTCAACTAAGTAGCGAAAATGCGGATTTAATTCGGGAGCGCCGCCTGTAATGTCAACGGTATGAGCTTCCGTTTGATCGAGAGCTTTCAGGCAAGCATCAATAGTTTGGCGATCCATGTTTTCACGGCGATCGGGCCCCGCATCGACATGACAATGGCGACAAGTCATATTGCAAAGCTTTCCCAAATTAATTTGGAAGATTTCTATTTTCGATGGAGTCAGCTTTTGCCAGCCACTCTGATCGAGCATCGCAGCAAAATTCCCTTTCGCAGGCAATGGGTCAAGGTCAATAGATTCCAAAAGTTCTATTTGAGATTGAGAACTAGATAGAGCAGAACGGCGTTGAAGTAGAGAAGTAGTTGCTGTGGGACTGGGCATGGTTGATTTAGAGATTATATAAAGAGCATATTTTGCCCGCCACGCAGGCAAAATATGCTTCTTAGTTTACTTTTTCTGAGAGAGCCTTGCGGGCAATGCGTGTGACATAGATCGTGACGGCAACAGTAGCAACAAAGCCCACGATACGAATAATCCATTGGATTGTAGGATTGGTGGGTTGATTTTCACCGCCGATTCTGGCGATGTCTCCCGCTAAGGAACCGATGTAGACGTACATGATCGTTCCAGGGAGCATTCCGATCGAGGCGATCGCATAGTCCTTGAGAGGAACCGCCGTCACCCCAAAAGCATAGTTAAGTAAGTTAAAAGGAAAGACTGGCGAGAGGCGAGTTAAAAGAACGATATTAAATCCCTCTTGAGCAACCGCCTTATCAATCGCCGCAAACTTTTGATTGCCTTCAATCTTCTTGCTGATCCAACTCCGCGCAAAGTATCGACCGACTAAGAAAGCGGCGATCGCACCTAAAGTTGCGCCGATAAACACATATATCGAACCAAATACGACTCCAAAGACTACACCAGCCCCCAAGGTGAGGATTGATCCTGGTAAAAAGGCAACGGTAGCGACGATGTAAATACCAATAAAGGCAATACCGCCCACATAACCAAGTCCATCAACCCATTGCAGCGCCGATCGCAACCACTCTTGAGGGTTTAGCCCCTCCGCAGGTGCAGTTTGGGCAAAGGCAGGGCTAGCCATCCACAGAAAGGCGATCGCGCCCATCAAGCAATAAGTGAGAAACTGACAAAAATTAAAAGCCTTAGTTTTGGTCATGGTATGAGCCTCTGGAAAAGAATAATTTTGATGGCGCGGCTTCGCCGCGCCATCCATCCTTAACAACAGCCGCCGCCGTTGTAATGCCAAGTTGAATCCGTGATAATTACTTCTTGGGGAAACTTGGTAACGAGATTTTTTGCGGTCTTATCGCAGACGGCAAGGGGATTGCCAAGGAGTAAAGTATGTCCATCGCGATCGTCAAGCATCGCTTCACTTCCGTTATAAATGGCAGTCCTGCCCGTAAACACACAAGCACCATCCTTTGGCATCGGAACCTTAAAAGATACCGAATCAAGGCTTTCCAAAAGTAAGGGTGTATCCAATTGGAAGGTTTTGGTGTCGAGTAAGCGATAGGGGCGACGAGCGCGAATTTCGATCTGCCCAAAGCCAGCATCGATCAGTTGTTGCGTATATTCATCGTAGGTCATCGCGCCAGAGAGACACATGGCTCGCAAGCGTTCATCGGCTTGCAGATGACTAGGAATGAGACGAGTAGCGATCGGATCGCTCATGATCAGCCGACCCTTGGGCTTGAGGACTCGATAGACTTCTTTTAAAGCGCGTTTGAGATCCTCTGGCTCAAAAATATTAAATAGACAGTTTTGAGCAACTACATCCACCGAGGCATCGGCAACAGGCAACGCAAAAGCATCACCATCAAGGATTTTGACAAAGCTAGGATCAAACCATGTATTTTCTTGGGCAGCTAATTCTAGGTTACGAGTTGCCGCTTCTCGCATCGCCGCCACGGGGTCAACGGCAATCACCGCCGCAGGACGGCGACAGAAATAGGCAAACTGTAAGGCTTCTAAGCCGCCACCCACACCGATATATAAAACCGTTGGCGCACCAGTTAACTCTGTAGGATGAATCGTTGTGCCACAGCCATAGTTCATTTGCTGAATGATTTCAGGAATTTTGAGGTCGGGATATTGCATCGGTGGGGTACTGATGCAACATAAGCCAACTTGAGGCGTAGCAGCAGCTTCGGCATAAAATTCGGCAGTGGTATCGAGATAGCTCATGATTTTGTGATTAAGTGGATCAGCATAATTAAAACCTGAAACCGAAGGTTGTTCCGCCCGCTCGCGGGCGGAATAACCTTCGGAGTCTTACTAACTAATTTTAGTTAGTATCTTCAATAAAGATTGAGTGCGCGGAGTCAGTAAGGTCTTACGATAAGCATCCGCAGCCTTTTTGATGGCATCAGCTTGGGTCGGATAAGAATGGATCACACCCGATAAAGTACTTAAGCCCTGCTTTGCCACGATCGCTAAACTGATTTCGCCAATCATTTCGCCAGCATGACGCGCGACAATAGTTGCACCGAGAATGCGATCGCTACCTCTCTGATGCAAAATCTTCACGAATCCTTCCGTTTCGCCATCAAAAATAGCCCGATCAACAGAAGTAAAGGGAATCTTAATTTCACCAGTTTCCAAACCCTTAGCACTAGCTTCACTGGCATACATTCCCACATGGGCAATTTCAGGATCGCTAAAAGTCACCCAAGGCATCACTAGATTACTAAGTTTGCTTTTGCCCAGACCAAAGGGAGCGAAGAGCGCGTTCTTAATCACAATCCTTGCCGCTGCATCAGCCGCATGGGTAAACTTCCAACTCATGCAGATGTCCCCTGCCGCGAATATATTGGGATTGGTAGTTTGCAGATAGTCATTAACAGTTACACCTTTCTGCGTATATTTCACACCTGCCGCTTCGAGATTCAAGCCTTCCACATTTGGCGATCGCCCAGCCCCAACTAAAATTTCATCAACTGTTATTTGTTTTTGTTCGACCTTTTGGCGATAGGAAATGACTTTGCCCTGTTCAGAGCCTGACACCGATTCTAGCTGAGCATCCAAAATCAAGTTAACTCCATCATTAATTAAACTCGTTTGGATAATTTCCGCAGCATCAGGATCTTCATGATTAAGAAGGTGATCATTTTTATGGATTAAGGTAACGGCACACCCCAGTCGCTGAAAAGCTTGGGCAAGTTCACAACCAATGGGACCGCCGCCGATTACCGCTAGTCGCTGAGGACGCTCGGTTAAAGAAAATACTGTTTCATTGGTGAGGTATCCCGCTTCTGCAAGCCCTGATACCTTAGGTCGTGATGCCCTCGCACCTGTGGCGATCGCTGCTTTTTTAAAGCGTAATTTCAACCCATTTACTTCTACAGAACTTTCATCTATAAACTTTGCAGACCCGAGGAATACATCAACTCCCAGATTTTTAAATCGTTCTGCCGAGTCATGGTGGCTAATTCCTGCCCGAATCCGCCGCATTCTTTGCATCACTGCCGCAAAGTCAATATCTAAATCTTGGGAGACATGAATTCCGAAAGGTACTGAGTTTCTAATGTCAGCAATTACTCTCGCGGAGCGAATGATGCATTTGGAAGGAACGCAGCCAACATTAAGACAATCGCCGCCCATGAGATTTTTTTCGACAAGGGCAACTTTTAAACCTATCCCTAGTCCTGCTGCACCTGCGGCAATTACCAGTCCTGCGGTTCCTGCGCCAATAACCACGAGGTCATAGCACTTCGCAGGAGTAGGATTAACCCAATCAAGGGGATGCACATGAGCCAGCAAAGACTGGTTGTACTCATCCATTGGTTGCAGCATCGCTTCGTATTCTTTGAGAGTAGAGATTGTCATTATTTTTGATTTGGTTAAGTAGCTCAATTGCTCTATCCGCGTAGCGGGTAGAGCAATCTATTCTCTTGTGATTTGCCGCAATGTGCGTCTGGCTAAGTAGCCGATATAAACACTCATCAGCACAGTGGCAATCAGTCCGACGATACGAATAGTCCATGGTATCGCATTTGATTCAGTTAGAGACTGTGTGCTGATCATGCTGATATCGACAGCCAGAGAGCCAAGATACACATACATGATGGTCGCTGGAATCATACCAATGGAACCGAGAATATAATCTTTTAGAGCCACGCGAGTAATTCCAAAAACATAATTGAGCATATTGAATGGAAAAATTGGTGACAACCTTGCTAAGAACACAATCTTAAACCCTTCTTTAGCGATCGCTGCATCAATAGCCCTAAATACAAGATTATTGCGGAACTTTTTGCTAACCCAATCTCTAGCAAAATATCGACCAATAAGAAAGGCAAGGGTCGCCCCCAAAGTCGAGGCAATAAAGACATAAACAACGCCCCATACCATTCCGTAGAGTGCGCCTCCTCCAAGGGTTAGCAATGATCCAGGAATAAATAGAACTGTGGCAAGATTGTAAATAACGATAAAGGCAAGTACGCCAAACAGTCCTAAATCTTTAATCCACAACAGAATATTTTGTAATAATCCATTGATATTAAGCTGATAGCAAGCGCTAACAAATAGGGCTAAAGCGATCGCGTTAAGCGCTACTTTGAGCCAAGGTCGATATTTAGCTAGTTGCGATCGCGCCATAGGAATCAAAGGTGGTTGCGAGTCAGTATATGGCAGTCACTGAAGAATCACCATATTCTTATGTTTCGTAATAGTTAGCTAATTAATTGTAATTTAACCTAAGCAGAATGTAGTTTTATGAGGAGAGAATAAATTTTTGAAAAATCCTCAGATATTGAAGCTTACCTTAAGTATTTGTATAGAGACGATTGTGCATAGTCTACAAATTACTTTCACACTCTTCAAAGACTGAATGCAAAGCTACTAATGTCTTAGCCACATCATCGGATGTATACATCCCAGTTTCGTAGATCGAAATTACGATGTAATCATTCTAATCTTTTGACAAAGAATTCGCTAGGGGCGATCGTAATATCTGGTAAGTTCCAATGGGTTAAGGTTTTGATTCCCAATTGTTTATAAGCTGAAGTAAGATTAAAGCTCAAGAAGCTTTTCTTTTTAGATATTGGCAATTTACCCTGTTTCATAAAATTGCAAGTACTTTCTACATTTTATTGCTTAGAAAGGCGATCGCTAAATCCATATTAAATAATATAAAAAAATGGATGCACTATCTTTTGTGATGGAAAACTCTTACTGGGTTTAGCTTTTAAGCTATCAGAGCAAATATGAAGCCTGCAATTTAAATCAACAGATTTTCTATTGATAGATTCTACGAAGATAATCCGATAAGATTCTCACAATTGTTTTCACCTTGTTTATTTGGTCATTTATATTCTTGTACTCTTCAGTCCATTGATCTATATCAGTATTGTCAATACTATAAAGAGTGTCTGCATCTTCTTTAATCGCTTCTTCAAAACGCTCCTTTTCTGGTCTGAATCTTAAAATAATTTCATTACACCCATTAAATTTTGTATACTCTCCCCTAAGCAAAAAATCTTCCGAGATGATCTTAATTTCTTCCAAAATATATGTAACCATGCTTAAGACTTCTTCTGCATCTAGCAGACGCTCTTTATAAGCAGACTCGAAGCTTTGCTCTGGAAATTTATTCAGTGAGACTTGACCATTAAGACTTGCCCCGATAAAAGTTGCTCCCTGCTGATTTGTATCATCTAAATTTGCATTTTGCATATTTGCGCCACTAAAATAGGCTCGACTCAGATTTGCATTTTGTAATTGAGCGGCAACCAAGTTGGAATCACTAAAATTTGTTCTGACTAACCTTGTATGATTCAATGTTGCCCCATCTAAGTTAGCCACTAACAGCTTTGCTCCAGTTAAATCAGCTCGCTCTAAATTTGCCTCTTGTAAACAAGCTGCACTCAAATCACTACCTATTAGATAGCAATCTTTCAAAGTTGCTTTTGAAAGATTGGCAAAACTAAGATTGGCTCCTTTTAGATCAGAATTGCTTAGATCGCTTGCACTCAGATTTGCAGATCGTAAATCAGCGCCATTAAGTTTTACTTCTCGAAGCTGTGCTGAATTCAAATTTGCGTGGGCTAGATCAGCTCCTTCCATTTGCGCTTTATACAAGTGAGCATGACTCAAATTTGCTCTTTTTAACTGAACACGGTGCATTTCAGCACGTTCCAAATTTGCTCCATTCAAGCTAGCTGAACCAAGATAAGCTCCACGTAAATATGTACCGAGTAAAATTGACTTATCGAGCTTTGCATTTGATAAATTAGAACCATCAAGCACTGCACCAAAAAGATCTGCTTCAGTTAAATCTACATTATGTAAATTAGATTCACTGATATAGGCTCTTTGTAAATTTGCTCCAATCAATACTGCATCTTTGATTACGGAGTTATTCAGTTCCACCCCAGACAAACTTGCACGATTTAAATTAGCTTTTGTCAAGTTAGTGCGTGTCATTTTTGCATTATCAAGCTTTGCCTCGGTGAGCACTGCCCCTTCAAACTTTGTACAAGTTATTGTTGCATCGGTTAAATCAGCCTTTATCAACGTGGCTTGACAAAAGTTGGCTCTTCCCGCGTTCACATTTTTAAGAATTGCTCCATCTAAATTTGCATTGCGGAAGTCAGATTCACTAATTTTTGCTTCTTCTAAATTGACTCTACACATGATTGCATTTCTAATGACAGAATTACTTAAATCAACTCTCTGGAGTTTTGAATCAACTAAAACAGCAAACCTGAGATAAGTTTGCCTCATTTCTGCATCTTCTAAAGTTGCACCACGCAAGTTTATATTCTTCATATTAGAATTATCTAGCTTAGCTCTCTTTAGGCTTGCTTTTTCCAGATTTGCACCCTTAAGATTTGCTCGCAGCAGCACAGCATAGTCTAAAACTGCATCTTTAAGGTTTGCTTCTTCTAGCTTTGCACCTAACAGACTAGCAGCAGTTAAATCAGCTTTGTTTAGATTTGCTCCCAAAAAATTAGTCCCCCTTGCTAGCACCTCACGCAAATTCGCCCTTGGCATAACAGCATTATGAAAATTTGCCCCTCCAAGATTCGCACCATCCAAAATCGCTTCTTCTAGATTTGCTTCTTCAAGATCAGCGCGCCTGAGTACAGCACCTCTCAAATTAGCATTTCTTAGGACTGCCCTAGTCAAATCTGTACCACGAAGACTTACTCCATCTAGGTCTGCTCTAGTCAAATCCGCACTACGAAGACTTACTCTATTCATTGAAGCGCCATTGAGCTTTGCATCCTGCAGATTCGCTCTGTTTAAACTAGCTCCATCCAAATTTGCCCCCTCAAGATTCACTCCTTGGAGATTGGCTCCATCTAAGCTAGCGCCCTGAAGATTTGTATCACTTAAATTCCTACCTGACAAATCTTGACCATCCAGACGCATACCCCGCAGATTTTTATCACTGAAATCTATCTCTTTGACGACTAGCTTATGGTCACTAGTTTTATTAGGGTCATTTTTTAACAGTTTTAATATGCCCTTCCATACATTCATTGAAATTTTCCTCAAGGCAATTTTGCCAAGCTTAACACATATATTTTTAATATTTACCTAAGGAAAATGTTAAAAAATAGCGAGCGTAGGTTTTCCAACAACCTGTAAAATACAAATTGACTTATACATATTTATTATGTATATATTAAGTATCGCATACACAAATAAAGCTTATATTGCAGGAGCTAATTATGGTTACGCTTGACAACGAAATGCTTTTGGCAAATCCTGCACTCTCTAGTGGCAACCCAATTTTACAGAAGTATCAGAGCACAATTGATTTAGTTGCTAGGCAAAATCTCAGAGACATCTATGGCACGATCAGACGGGAATGTGAAAATGTGACCATACTTAAAGAATACTCTCAAACCTTACTGAATTGGCAAAAGCCATGGTTTGGGAGGATGACACTCGAGCATGATGGAGTGAGGACTATTGTGGAAAGATTTGACATGTTTGGTAAAACGGTCGGTTTGTTTACAACCTATGATTTAGTGACCTTTAGGATTGAGTAGACATAGTTTTACTATTTTATTCGTAGTAAGAAGTAATTGATAGATGTCGGCAGTCTGGTTAGGACACAAAACAGAAGACGAGTTGCGGCGCAAAGTAAGTACTAACACTAAATTTTTAGGTTTTAATTTGTCCTAATACAAGTGTCTACAGCTATAAAAAGCTAACAAAGTGATTGAGTTATCTCAATCACTTTGTTTTAGTGCAAACGCCAATAAAATCAAAATGAGTATTTTTTGCACAAAAAATACATTCTATTTGTATAATATATAAGCCTAAAATACTTAAACACCAATCAAGAATTTATTTCATCAAATTTTAAGGAGCACCGAAAAATAATTATGGCTACTAATAGAAAGCGCCTAAATCTTGACCTGAGTCTTGAAGCATATGAGTTGCTTCAGAGACTAGCAGAAGAATCAGGCAAGAATATGACAGAAGTTTTAAGGACAGGATTAGCTCTATATGGTATTGCTCAGGATGAGAAACAGAAGGGAAGATCTCTGGGGGTCGTAAAAGATGATCAAGTTGTGAAAGAGCTTGTTTTACCCTAATTACATTAGTAATGTTTAATTCTCCAAAGATATTGAATAGCAAGCAGATAATGTCTACAGATTATTCTCAAGCAAGGAAATATCTTTTTTGCCAGATATTTGATAAGTAGTTCAGCGTAATCAAAATCTAGACCCAGAGGTTGTTCTACCCAATGCGCGGATAGAGCAACCTCTGGGTCTAGCTTCACTTATATATTTTTCCGCCAAAGGTTATAATAGCTGTAATTCTCAATTAGATCACTAAACCATTTTTCTAAGCGATCGCCCCATACCTCTAGAGAATACTCTGCGTCCAATTGCTGACGACAGGCGAGGCGATTAATTGTATCTAATTGAGAAATTGCTTGAATCAATCCATCCACATCTCCCATATCTACTAAAAAACCTGTTTTGCGATCGCGGACAATTTCACTAAGCCCACCAGAACGGTAAGAGATCACAGGAACCCCACAGGCAAAAGCTTCAATCGCTGCATTACCAAAAGCTTCAATCCACCTTGGTGTCATCAATAGAGCCGAACATTGTCCCAACTTCATTTGCAGTTCATCGGTGGAGAGAAATCCTTCGTAATGAAGTTCAGCTTTAGGAAAATCTATCTGAATCTGTTGCCAGTATGCTTGATCTTGAATCAAGCCAAAAATATGTAATGGCAGTCCTGTACTTTGCGCCGCACTCGCTGCGTCCTCTAACCCCTTTTCAGGGGAGATCCGCCCAACCCATGCTAGTTTTGGAGCGTTTGGTTGAGACACAAATTGATATTGACTAACATCGATCCCCTTACCCATAATCATTAGGCGATCGCCTGCGGTGAAGGTGTCGGCACAAGCCCTAGTATTCACAGCGATCGCTTGGGGAAATAATTCTACTGTCTTGCTAATCATCGCATCAATCACAGGTGAAAGGGATGACATACTAATCCAGTGGGCAACGGGAACTTGGAGAAATGGGGTGAGATAGAGGGGCAACCAGTCATAGGCAAAGTTGAAAATCAAGTCAAATTGATGTTGTGTATCTCTTGCATAACTCCACATATTCTCTAAAACTGAGTTTTGCGGCAGCATGACTACATCCGTACCCACTTGAGTTTGAGCGGATATTTGTGCTGTTCCTGCGATTTGAGTGAGCTTTGTAACCTCTGTTTGAGAACCTTCAGGAGCGACAATTTCTACAGTATGTCCCTTTGCAATTAACGCCTTAGCCGCATTCTGTAAGGTTAGTTCCACTCCCCCACCAACGCCTGAACCTAATGCGCCTACAGGTGTGGATAAAAAGAGTAATCGATAATGTTTTTCTTGCATTTTCTCTAGCCATTTGAGGCTTAGTATTTATCTCAGAATGAAGCAGGGCAAAACACCACCCTATTAGGAATAAACAAACCTAACTCATTCCTGGAATTAGCCCCTTGGTAAGACGCTTGATCGCTGCCGCTGCAACATCGCGATAACGCATTTCTCCACAGAGAATCTTGCCCATGCGTTGGGTAGCGCTAGGTCGTTTTACTCCGATTTTGTAAGCAAAACTGGGAACACGATAAAACATGCCCGCGATCCGTTGTGACCACACCATATCTTCGCCCCACTCTGACTGGACTGTGAGCGTATATTGCTTGAGAGCATCCGTATTACCACCGATCGCTTGATCAATCGCTTGCCCCGCTAACATCCCAGTATAGAGAGAAGGACGTATCCCTTCCGCTGTGAAGGGGTCTAGGATACAGGCTGTTTCACCTGTCAGCAGAGCATTTTGAGTATGAAGGGGTTGATTCCCATTCCATAGACAAATAGGATGTTCAGACTTGACCATTTCAGAATTTTCCAAGCCAATATGCTTGATGTAAGTCCCACATAGATCGAAAAGATTTTGTTTCTCGTTGCCCATAAATGTTGCTGAGCCAACGGAATAGCCATCAGCTTTAGGAAAGCTCCAAATAAAGCCATTTTGCATTGACCCAAAGTCAAAATTGGAATTCAGATTATCGGCAAAAAGTTGCTCGTCAAGGTGTTGCGATAAGTCTGCTTTAATCTCGACCATTACGCCCATTCGTCGCTTCGGTTCTTTAAACCCTAGCCACTTAGACATATTTCCCTTTGCCCCATCCGCCGCAATTAAATACTTCGCTTCAAAAACATCATTAGCGGTTTTGACTAACCAGCGATCGCTCTTCCATTCAATTCCAATAACAGTAGTGCGATCGCGCATTTCTACGCCAAGTTTTTGAGCTTGTTGCACCAGATAATGATCAAAAACATCGCGCCGCACCATCCATACTGGCTCTTTGGTTGCTAGCACTACCCTTTCAGGATCACCCATCTGCCATGTGTAGTTAATTTTGTTGAGCTTTAACGATACTGCTGGCGAGAAATCAAAGTCAAACCATTCTTGCACAATCGGTGATAGAGCGCCGCCGCAGGGCTTATATCGAGGGAAGCTTTCTTTTTCAAGTAACAAAACTGAGCGTCCACTTTTGGCTAAATGATAGGACGCTGAGCCACCAGATGGTCCTGCTCCGACAACGATACAATCGTACATAAGAAAAGCACTGTGATGAGTGAAAAAGAGTATAAAACAAAACTTTAAGATTTTAGCGTTAGAGCTTAACCAAGTCTAGAAAATACTGCTACATAAAACCAGAAGATGAGGGGCGGTACGAAGCGTCGCCCCTCATCTTCTAGGTGCTATACGCCATTAAGTAGCTGGGCGAGTAACCTAAAAATCAAAAAGGTTGTTTCCCCACTAAGTCAGCGAAACAACCTTTGGTTTTGAGTATGCTGAGCTGAGTTACTTGTTAGTAAACTTTTGTAAATTGAGTGGCGGATGTTTAGCTGCTGGATCAAGATCTGGTTTTAGCGAAATAGCGCTATAGTATGAGTTCCCAATAGATAAGGATACGCCCTGCTTTGTGTCATTTATCCCTATCTATTGGGTAATCGCGTCAAGAACCATATTTGCTATGAAATGGAATTACCTTAAAAGACTGATGATCAAGCTACTAACTGGTAGCTTTAAAACTGATCATAGTTGGATCGAAGAACAGATTAGAAGTATGAGCTTAGCTGAGGCGATCGCTAAAGTTGATTGGGTATTTGGTTGCGATCGCCTACTGCAAGAATTCGATCAAGATCTCACAATTCCATACTATATTCAAAGCGAATGGGCTTACCAAACATTCCATTCTCCAGAGGGAGGTATTCATCTTGCCTTAAATTTTGATGGAGTCTTCAATCCTGATGGATATTATGCTCAACCGCGAATAGTGGGCGAGCAAATTGCAAAAAATAATGCCAGACAAGTTTTGGAGCTAGGCTCTGGCAAGGGGTTTAATGGAGCTTTTTTGGCAAATCAATATCCAGATGTAGATTTTGTAGGCATTGACGTAACTCCATTACATATTGAAATATCTAGTCAAAAAGCTAAGCCTTACCCTAATTTAAGATTTCAGCAAGGAGATTTCAATCAGTTGGAATTTCCTGATAGTTCCTTTGATCTTGTGTTTGGAATTGAATGCTTATGCTATACCCAAGATCCAGAATTGTGCTTAGCGGAAATTTTTCGAGTATTGCGTTCTGGAGGGAAATTAGTAGTATTTGATAGTTATCGGTATTCTAAATTCGCAAACTTCTCAGACTTATTCCAAACGGCTACGAAACTCGTGGAAATGTCGATGGTGGTTAGATCTGGATTCGATGAGTTTCAAGATTGGTCGATGGCGGCTGAATCCGTAGGATTTGAGATTGAGATGGTGGAAGATTTATATTCTGCGATTTTACCAAATATTTTGAGGCTACAGAAGCTAGCAATATTGTTCTTTTTGTCTTCTTGGCGGGCTAAGTTATTAACTTACTTGCTGCCTAAGTATTTAATTCAAAATTCTATCGCAGGTTTGTTAATGCCTTATACACTTAAGCCTCCAGAGCGTTCTCTAGCTTATTACCAAATAGTTTTAACCAAACCTCACCTAAAAAGCTAAAAGATTATTCTGCCTGCTATGCAGGCAGAATAATCTTTAAATCAAGACATGAATTAATCATGACTTGATTTGGCATTACAAACACGTATTGGGTTTGGCTGTTAATTCACAAGAGTGTAACTACACTTTTGTGAATTGGGATTATGTTTGAGTTTGAAGTTTGGTATAAAATAACTAGAACTGGAAAGTTTATAATTTTTTGAGAAAAATGCTCCTATGGGCGATCGCTACTCTCTAAGGCAAATTCTGCGAGAGCCACCCCAACTATCATTAAGAGTGATCTTAATTGGTCAACTTCTGATCTTGATGGGGGGAATGTCTGGGTTGACGGCTTGGTTAACTTGGCAAAGTGAACAGCAAATGACCACAAATTTGGTTAGCCAATTGCAGTCAGAAATTAGCGATCGCATTAAACAAAAACTTACTTCTTACTTGGAAACACCGCATCTAGTTAATAGGATTAATGTCGATGCCATTCAGCAGGGAAATTTAAAACCAGAAGGAATCCCTAGCGAAAAATATCTATGGCGACAGATACTTCAATTTCCTAATCTAGCTTGGATTTATTATGGCGAAGAGAAGACAGGGAAATTCATTGGAATTAGTCGCCAATATATTTTAAACAATCAGAAGGGGGAAGAATTTTTAGAAATCGCGATTAATAACCGCTTTTTTCAACGTTTTTTATATCCAGTCAATGCTAACGGCGATCGCCTAGCCCAGAGTAATGTAGCCTCTGGAGATGATAAGGTTCTCTATGATCCACGACAACGTCCTTGGTTTCAATCTGCCATCAAGGCAAATGGAGCAGTTTGGAGTTCCATTTATCAGGACTTTAAAATACCTCAACAAATTATCACGGCAAGCCTAGTAGTAAAAGATATTAGTGGCAAGAGAATCGGCGTACTCGGAGCCGACTTAACCTTGGGGAATATCAATAACTTTTTATCAAGCTTACAAATTGGAAAATCAGGCGAGGCGTTAATAGTTGAACCATCGGGATTATTAGTTGCGAGTTCTATTCTCGAAGATCCCCAAAATAATTCAAGCCCTGTATCTAGTGCACCAAAACGTATCCTGATTAGGGATAGCCAGCAGCCCTTAATCAAGGCTACGGCGCTGTATCTAGAACAGAAATTTCCATCATTAAGTCAGATCACGACCCAACAGGATATTAAATTTGCGATCAATGGGAAAAATATATTTTTGAAAGTACTACCTTACCAAGATGATCGAGGACTGGACTGGAAAATCATTGTAATTATGCCTGAAGCAGACTTTACGGAAGCTTTTGAGCTAAATCGGCAGAAGACTCTACTGTTTAGCTTTTTAATTTTAGTTGGAGCGATTGCTATTGGTGTTGTTACAACTCAACAAATTAATCGAGCGCTCAAAAGACTCACCTTAGCAAGTCAATCGATTGCCCATGGGAACTTACAAAAGAAAGTACCACCTGTGAAGATCAAGGAATTAAATGTGCTTTCTGAGACCTTTAACATCATGGCAGCTCAGCTAAAGCAATCCTTTGGTGAATTAGAAGTCGCCAATGAATACCTTGAGTCTCGTATTCAAGAACGGACTAAAGATCTTCAAACCTCGGAAGTACAATTTAGAAGTTTAGTCAATAACTTTACAGGAATTGTCTATCGTTATATTTACGATCAAGATTGGACGATCATCTTTATTGGCGGTGCGGTGGCAGAGATTACAGGCTACTCAGCCGAAGAATTTATCAGAGAAAAAGAAAGAACTTGGTCAAGTATTATTCATCCTGAAGATCGCGATAGATTTGAACTAGCTATTCAAGAATGTTTGGATTGTGGTCAGCCCTTTGTAGTGGAATATCGAATCATTGATATTAGGGGAAATACCCACTGGCTCTACGAAAGGGGACAAGGAATATTTGATGAAAATCAGAGATTACTCTATTTAGATGGAGCAATTTTTGATATTAGTGATCGCAAAAAGGTGGAGACAGAATTATTAGAGAGAGTCCATCTTTCCATATTAATGGCTGAAATTGGCTATGCATCGACGCAACTAGATGGCCTTCAAGACGTACTACAATCTTATGCAGAGTCGCTATGGCGACATATGAATATCTCTTTCACTCAAATTTGGGCGGTCAACCCCACAGGCGATAGTTCAGACATTCAAGCCCATGCTGGCAACTACAACCAAACCGATAGCGCTCGTCTTTGTAAACTGATTTCTCAAGAGATAATTGACGCGATTTTTAACGGCAAGTTTCAGCCATTACTGACTGATCAACTTATGGAAGATTTGGCAGAAGCGGATCAGGAGTGGTTAAACTCACTAGGAATTACATCATTGGTAGGATATCCGCTAATGATCAAAAATCGCGTCATCGGCATTGTGCTTTTGATTTCTACTTCTCACTTAAAGTATGACGTAAAAGAATTGGAATCCATAGCTAATGAAATCGCCATCGGTATAAACCACAAACAATCTGAAGATAAGATTAAGGCAACGAATGCAGAAATGAAAGCGCTATTCGAGTCAATTGATGAAGTTATTCTCGTTCGCGATCGCCTTGGTCGGATTATCAAGATTCCCCATACCCGTAGAAATTTAGGCTGGATGACTCCCGAACAAGTAATTGGCAAACTTCCCCAAGAAATTTTCCCCTTAGACAAAGCTAATTTGATTACAAGTAACGTCCAGAGAGTTCTAGAAACAAAGCAAACTATTAACTTTGAATATAGCTTCTCTCTGGAAGAAAATTCGACATGGTGGAGTGCCAATATATCTCCAATAGATGATGAGACGGTAGTATGGGTCGCCCGTGACATTAGCGATCGCAAATTATTTGAGCAACAACTTAAGCAATCAAAACAAATTGCCGAAGCTGCTAGTCAAGCGAAGGGCCATTTTTTGGCAAGTATGAGTCATGAGTTGCGAACACCGCTCAATGCCATTCTCGGCTTTACACAATTAATTATTCGCGATAGCACCCTCAAAGACAATCATCGTTCCTATCTCAAAATCATCCATGAAAGCGGCGAACATTTACTAGAGCTGATTAACGATGTACTGGATATGTCAAAAATCGAATCTGGACGCATTTCTCTTAATATAACCAGCTTTGATCTTTACCATCTTCTTGAAACCCTTGAAAAAATGTTTCGACTGCGAGCTAGTGAGAAGAAGTTAGACTTGATATTTAGGCGATCGCCCTCAATTCCCCAGTGGATTAGTACTGATGAAGGCAAATTACGTCAGATTTTAATCAATCTATTGAGTAATGCCATTAAATTTACAGCTATTGGTTCCGTAACCCTATCGATAGAATTAGCTACAGAAAACACCTTGCGATTTATTGTCAAAGATACTGGTGTTGGTATTCCTAAAGATTATTTGGATAAAATATTTGAACCTTTTGAGCAGACTGAAATCGGTAAACGAGCCACGGAAGGGACAGGGCTAGGGCTTTCGATCAGTCGCAAATTTGCCCAAATTATGGGTGGTGAAATTGCGGTCAGCAGCAAAGTAGGAGAGGGCAGCCAGTTTGTAGTTGATCTACCCGTGAAAATATCTGAGTCGGTAGTCAGTTCCCAATTTTTAGCCGATCGCTATGTGATCGGTTTAGCGCCAAGTCAGCCCCAATATCGAATTCTAGTAGTTGAAGATCGTTGGGAAAGTCGCCACTTGCTAGTCAAAATCTTAGAGGAGGTGGGCTTTCAGGTGCGGGAAGCAGAAAATGGTGCTGAGGCGATCGCTATTTGGGAAGAATGGGAACCCCATCTAATCTGGATGGATATGCGAATGCCAGTTATGGATGGATATGAAGCAACTCGTCAAATCAAATCCCATTTAAAAGGGCAAGCCACCGTCATTATTGCCCTAACCGCTAGTGCGCTAGAAGAGGAAAGAACCATCATTCTCTCCGCAGGCTGTGATGATTTTGTGCGTAAACCTTTTCGCGAAGCTCTTATATTTAATAAACTAGCTGAATATTTGGGAGTAACTTATACTTACGAGGAAGAGGGCAGCGACCCATCAAGAATTAATCGATCCGATGATATGGAAGTAGTTGAGGTTGTCCTTACCAAGCAACTAAAGCAAAGTCCTAAGGGTTGGATTAAACAACTGCAACAAGCTGCAATGCTAGCGGATAATGACTTAATTACAGAATTACTCAAAGAAGTTCCTAGCAGTAACCCTTTACTAATTCAGTCTTTAATCAGTCTTGTCGATAATTTTTGTTACAATCAAATTATGGCTGCCACAGCTAAAGCACTTGAGCAGATGTCCGAATCATGACAACTAAAAACTATAGCGGTGACATTTTAATTGTTGATGACACACCTAATAATCTTCGTTTTTTGTCAACTACCTTGACAGAACAAGGTTATAAGGTGCGAAGTGTCACCGATGGACTCATGGCTTTAACAGTTGCACAAGCTGCCAATCCAGATTTGATCTTGCTAGATATCATGATGCCAAATATCGATGGCTATGAAGTATGTCAACGTCTTAAGGCTAATGAACAAACCCATGATATTCCAGTAATTTTTTTGAGTGCCTTGGATGAAGTGATCGACAAGGTCAAAGCCTTTAGTGTGGGGGGGGTGGACTACATTACCAAACCATTTCAATTGGATGAAGTCCTTGCGCGGATACAGACTCACCTCAGTTTAAGGGCGGCTCAAAAAGAAATCAGTCAACTGAATGCAGAGCTAGAGCAGCGAGTCAGGCAACGAACAGCCCAATTAGAACAGGAAATATCAGAACGCCTACAAGCCCAAGAAAGACTTCTCCATCTTGCGCTACACGATGTCCTGACAGGGCTACCCAATCGCACATGGTTTATGAAAAGGCTAGAACAGATTTTGCAACAGGTAAGCCAAAGACCCTGTTACCAGTTTGCGGTACTTTTTCTGGACTGCGATCGCTTCCAGTCTGTAAATGACTCATTGGGGCATTTGGTTGGCGATCAGTTATTAGTATCGATCGCCCGCCGCATTGAGCTATGCCTGCGTCCAGATACGACCTTTTGTCGATTGGGGGGTGATGAGTTCACAATTTTATTGCAAGATGTAGACTCCAGTGCCGAGCCAGTCAGTCTCGCCAATAAAATTCTTAAGGAATTGGCAGCTCCTTTTCAAGTCGGCTCCTATCAAGTATTTACCAATGTCAGCATCGGCATTGTGATGGGAAGTGATCTTTACAAGCAACCTGAGCATATTTTACGGGATGCTGATACCGCTATGTATCGAGCTAAGGCAAATGGAAAAGCTTGCTATCAGATCTTTGAGCAGCCTATGCATAGCCACGCATTGCACAATTTTCAACTAGAGTCTGAGTTGAGGGTTGCCCTCGAACAAAATCAACTTGAAGCATACTATCAGCCCATAGTTGCGATCGCTGATCGTAAGATCTCTTCCTTTGAGGCTTTGGTGCGTTGGCATCACCCACAGGTGGGATTGGTCGCTCCCAATAGTTTTATTCCGATTGCTGAAGAAATGGGTGCGGTGGTAGCGATCGATTTGATTGTATTGCGCCAAGCTTGCCAGCAATTAAAAAACTGGCAAAATGAAGGACTGGTTGATAGCACCGTGACCATGAGTGTCAATCTATCAGTTCGACATTTTATGACTTTTGATTTATTGAAACAGATTGATTTAATTCTTAAAGAAACTGGAATAGATGGCAGTTCGCTCAGACTGGAGATTACAGAAAGCGCGATTATGGAGAATGCTGAACTTGCAGCGAGAATTATTGAACAGTTGCAGCATCGTCATATCCAATTAAGTATTGATGATTTTGGAACAGGCTATTCTTCTCTTAGTTATCTTCATCGCTTACCTATTGATCAATTAAAGATAGATCGTTCATTTATTATCCGCATTGGCAAGAATGGCGAGAATACAGAAATTATCACTGCGATCATTGCTCTTGCAAAAAGTTTAAATATGTCAGTGATTGCTGAGGGTGTAGATACATATGAGCAGTTAGATCACTTAAACAAGTTAGATTGCAAATTTTGCCAAGGCTATATTTTCTCTAAACCAGTTGATGCTAGTACTGCTAGAAATCTATTAATATCTGGCTTTTAGAATCAACAAAGTAATGTCGGCGCGTTGCGCCGACATTACTTTGTTGATTCTAAAAGCCCAGAATATAAGTGGTGGCGCATTGCGCCACCACTTATATTCTGGGCTTTTGCTTTGCCATAAGTATAGCTTTTTCAAATAAGAGTTAGGGCTTCGACGCTTCTCAAGATTTAAAATCACTATAACTAGGTGCAAGTAAAGATAAAAACTAGATTTAAGACCTGAGGCGATCGCCTCAGGTCTTAAATCTAGTTTTTGCCTATGTTTAGTTACTTATTAATTGCTTTAAATAGGAGTGGAAAAAGCAAGAATATTTAAAGTTAGTCAATTATATTAACGCTTTAATTAACACATTAATTATTAACTTTTTAATAGTTATGGTTAGTTTAAGTTTCAATTTATTTTTGGTTAAGAAATGAATAAGTTTTGGCTATATCTTATGTGATTAAAAAATATTTATTAAGTAATTATTCAATGTGTTTAGGCATACTTAGGTTTTTGGAAATGTTATGACAATATCCATCCAAGTCGAATTCTCGATAATTAAGTCTTCGGATAGATAAAATGCAAGGAAACTATGACAGGCTTCACTTTTGATACGACTGCGCCCTCTCAAGTCAAAGGGCTTAACAATTGGAAAGTTGACCCAATTTTTACCGTTGGCGAAAAAATTGGAGACTATGTTCCCCCTGGTATTCTTGACGGTATCGGTGCATTCTCTCTCAATGACACCACTGTTCGCTTGCTTGTCAATCACGAGCTAGGTAACACAGTTGGATACAAGTATTCTCTAGCTAATGGCACTCAATTGGCTGGAGCAAGAGTCAGTTATTTTGATGTAGATAAGCGTACATTTCAAATTACTAACTCAGGTTTAGCTTACGACAAGGTCATCAACCGTAAAGGTGAAGTAGTTGACGCTGCTTCAGACTTGGAATTTGGTGGTTTTGCAAGATTCTGTTCTGCTGCGTTATTTGAAGCCAATGGCTTTGGTTCTAATAAAGGTTTTGCCGATCGCATCTTCTTCACTGGTGAAGAAAATGATGGTGGTACTGAATTTGCTTTAGACACAGCAACTAATACCTTGTATGCCCTTCCTTGGTTGGGACGTGCTGCTTGGGAAAACGTCACTGAATTAGATACAGGCACAACTAACAAAGTCGCAATTTTAGTCGGCGACGATCGCGATCCAGCACCTTTAATCCTTTATGTAGGTACAAAAACCGCTGGTGGTTTCCTAGAACGCAATGGTTTAGCTAATGGTGAATTGTTTGTATGGGTTGCTGATGACCCCACCAATGCTAACGATGCGATCGAGGCAGATCCTCGTAACTTCGCAGGTTCAAACAACAGCACCAAGGGTCGATTCGTTAAGATCGACTACTACCGTCCTGACCTTGCTAACACAGCAGTTGATGGTGCTGACTCAGGTACTAGTATCCAAGACGAACTCGGTTACGATGCCCAAGGCTTCGCTACCCAAGCCCAACAAGACAAGCTAGCTGCTGATGTAAAAGCTTTCCTCTTCTCTCGTCCTGAAGACGTTGCTACCAATCCTTTTGATGGAACCCAAGCTGTTTTAGCTTCCACTGGTAGAGAATCCATTTTTGGAGGAGCTGATACTTGGGGTACTACCTACAAGATTGATGTTGACTTCGCTGGACTTGCTAGCGGCGTTATCAATGCTGATGCAACCATCCTTTATGACGGCAACGAAGCAGATAAGAGAGACTTCGGTCTGCGTAGCCCTGACAACTTAGATTGGGCAGACGATGGCAAGATCTATATCCAAGAAGATCGTGCTATCTCGTCGACCTTATTTGGTGCTACCTCTAAGCAAGAAACTTCTATCTTTAGACTTGATCCTTCCGCCGCTAACCCTTCCTCGACTTTGACCCGCATTGGGCAAGTCGATCGCTCCGCCGTTCCTACAGGACAAGTTGACTCTAACCCTGCTGACCTTGGCAACTGGGAAACCTCTGGTATTTTGGATGTTTCTTCTTTGTTCGGTAACAATGCTGGCGAACTGTTCATTTTTGATGTACAAGCTGGAACCATCAACAACGGCACAATTATCACTGCCACTAACATTGATGGCGACGGTAATGGCACAGCAACTGCTAACGAAAACCTCGTTCGTGGTGGTCAGCTATCATTCTTGATTGCTCCTACAGCTACCCTCATCCAAAGCTCTACTCTCGTTGGCGGCGCAAGCACAGGCGATGACTTTGTTGAAGCTGGTATCACCACAGGATTTGACGGTGTTAAAGACATCGTTTTCGCTGGTGCTGGTAGCGACTTAGTTGATAGCCAAATTGGTGGCGTTTTGGCTAGCGGAAACCGCATCGACACTGGTAGCGGTGCTGACACAATCTTCATTGCCAATAACGATCGCGCCTTTGGTGGATCAGGTGCTGATGAGTTCTTTGCTCAAGGCGTAAGCGGCTTCCGCGTCTCTGGCGGCGCTGGTGATGACACCTTCTTTGTTGCTGATAGCAGCAATGGTCGTGTATTAGGCGGCGAAGGTAATGACAAGATCTTCATCTCTGGCAACCTCGGCGGCGGCAACCTGCTATCTGGTGGCGCTGGTGCTGACCAATTCTGGATCTTCGGTGGTGACTTCCCTGCTAGCAGCAATACCGTTACTGACTTTGTAGCTGGTACTGATGTAATTGGCTTCCAAGGAGCAAGCTTCGGCTTTGCTGACTTGGTTCGCAATGGCAACACCATTGCCTTCGGTGGCAACACGATCGCGACCTTCACAGGCGTTGACACTGCTAGCTTAACCGCAGCAAACTTCGCATTTATCTAAGTAGCCAAATATTCTATTCTGCTCGCTCGGTGGGCAGGATAGAATTTGATACTAGATGCTGCGTTCTTCAGATACAGACAAGTATCTGACCAATGATGATTATTGACATGGCATGACAAACCTTCTCAAAACTATCTTTAATTGGTGGTTTTGAATGGTTTGTCTTTTTGAGTAATTAGAGTTTGCGATCGCATGATCTGCGCTTTAAAAAAAATACAGAGGATAAATTAATGGCAATTGTTAACGGAACACCCGACAGCGACTTTCTTGATAGCGTCTTTGATGGCGATGCGGCTGGCGGGAATACCCTTAATGGTGGCGGTGGCAATGACTTGCTATTTGCATTCACCAATGATCAACTTTTTGGCGAAGCTGGAGATGACGAGCTAAGCGCCACAGATGGCAATGGTGGCAACAAGCTATCGGGTGGTGAGGGCAATGACACAATTTTTGCATCCTTCAATGACACTGTGTCTGGTGACGCAGGCAATGACACAATCTTTGGCGGACTAGGCGGCAATACTATTTCTGGTGGACTTGGGCGTGATATTTTCTGGATTGCAAATGTTGATCTTCCAGCCAATCCCAACACCATTAACGATTTCAATCCCATTGTTGACACGATTCGCGTTGATCTAGCGGGCGTAACTCAGCTTAGCGACTTGTCGATTACTCAAAGTACAACTGACGCAATCATTAGTCGTAATGGCACTCAGCTAGCAATTATCAAAAATA
Source organism: Pseudanabaena sp. (assembly GCA_003249015.1). GTDB lineage: Bacteria > Cyanobacteriota > Cyanobacteriia > Pseudanabaenales > Pseudanabaenaceae > Pseudanabaena. Next base: position 192,830 of record QBLS01000002.1, read on the forward strand.
CAGCGATCGCCAATCTCACGGCTACTAATGTCGTATTTGGCACTACGGCTCCAAACAATCCCACTGTTAATGTCGCTCCTGCGATCGCGCCTGTAACCTTCAGCATCAATGAAAATTCGGCTGTTGACACCTTAGTGGGTAAAGTTACAGCTACTGATGACAATTTAGCGGCTGGGGACAAGCTAAAGTTCTCAATCACAGGCGGCAATAATGACCTCAATGCTAATGGCGTTGCTCCATTTAGTATCGATCCGATCACAGGCGAAATCAAAGTAACCGATCGCGGGGATCTAGACTTTGAACGTAATGCCAGCATCAATGTCCGAGTCCGAGTTAGCGATGCGGATAATCTATTTAACGAAGCTCAGGTCACAGTTGCCCTCAATGATGTTGCGGAAGCAACCCCACTTCCTTTTAAACTGACCAACTTTGAATTTGATAACCGACCCAAGCTCGGCACAACCTCCAAGGGAGATGATATTCTTCTCGGTGGACTGTCGGGACTATTTTTTGTCGGAACTGCCGCTAATGGCAACTTGAAATTTGTTGCTAATACCGATCGCGGTCCCAATGGCAATCCTACTGGTCAAAACCGTCCTTTCCTATTGCCAGACTTTCAACCAGAGATCGTCAGCTTTGAGCTAAACCGCACCACAGGCAAAATCGAGATTACCAAAAGAACAGGCTTGTTTAGAGCCGATGGTGTCACCAAGCTAACAGGCTTACCCAACTTGCAAGCAGGAGCGGGCGGAACTGCCTATACTGATGAAGTTGGCGTAGACCTTGATAACAACGTTCTCAATAACGATCCCCTCGGTGCTGATCTAGAAGGGATTGTCATTGATGCAAGCGGCAATTATTGGCTAGTAGATGAATATCGCCCCGCCATTTATCAATTTGATGTCAATGGCAAATTGTTAGATCGCTTCATTCCCATTGGTACAGCAGCAGCTCCAAACCCTGACGCAGCCGCAGGCACCTTTGGAACCGAAGTACTGCCAGCCGTCTATGCTCAACGCCGCAACAATCGTGGATTTGAAGCCGTAGCGATCGAAGGTAACAAGCTCTATGCTTTCATTCAGAGTGCGATCGACAATCCCGATGTCACCAATGACAGCACATCTAGTAACTCTCGCAATCTGAGAATTCTTGAATTTGATATTGTCACTAAAGCGGTCACGGCGGAATATCTCTACATCCTTGACAATGTGACTGGTGCTGGCACTGCTAAAACTGACAAGATTGGCGATGCGGTATCCCTTGGCAATGGGAAGTTTGCAGTAGTAGAGCGCGATGATCGTTCCACCACTGAATCTAATAAATTGATCTATGAGATTGATTTGAAGAACGCCACCAACATTAATAATTCTGCAAATTTAGCGGCTCTGCCTACTGGTAAAACCATTGAGCAGCTATCTCCTGCCGAATTGCTTGCCGCTAACATCAAGTCGGTCAACAAAACCCTCATCGCCAATGCAGCTAAGTTTGGCTACACAGGCGTTGAGAAACTAGAAGGGCTTGCCTTGATTGCTCCAAATGCCTATGCGTTAATCAATGACAATGACTTCAGTACCGACGTTCCTGTAAAACTAGGCATCCTCGAAACACCACTGCAACTGACCAACAACAATGGAACTATCACGATCGGCGGTGGTGGTAGCAATAGACCGACGATTTCCTTCTCGATTAAAGGGGTTGGTGCTGGATTGGTGAGTGAGCTGGGTCTGTTTATTGTTGATGATGACGCAGGTACAATTGACGGCAGCAGTCCTGATGATGACGACTATGCGGAAAAAGCTCTAGGTCGTGCCAAAGTGATTTTTTCCGTGATTAGCAACAATCCTAACGGATTTACCGCCGAAGGATTGGAAAGAATTTTGGGCTTTGACGTAAGTACAAAATTCCGCTTCTTTAGCATCAACGACAGAACTACGACAACCGACTTGATCTTAAAGTCAAAATCTTTCGAGAAAGTGACCTTCTCAAGTGTTACCAGTCTCAACTTCCAAGAGCTAACTACTACTTCTTTCAGCATCAGTTTTAACAATCTTGTTATTAATGCTCAAGCTGGCACAGAGAGCATTGCTTTAGGGACTGGGCTGCAAGACAACAGAGAAGGTGAGGTGATTGATTTGAGGAGTGGTTTTGATGCGACTCTATTTCCTAAAGTCGAAGCAACATTCACTCTCAATCGTGAAGCAGCCTTTAATAATTTTATTGGTTTTTATAAGGTTGAGAACGCCGCTGGTGACATCAGAAGATCCGATGGCTCAATCGTAAAGGTTGGTAGCTCTGGCTATACTCAAGCCGCAATTAGTAGTCGAGTTGCTGGTATCGACTTGACAGTTGACAATCAAACTACTCGCGCAACAACGGGTATCTTTGAGGCGGGCTCAATCTTTGCTCCATTTATTGTTGTCAATGGTAATCCCAGTGCCATTTTAGACAATAACCCCAATAATGACCCAGCCGTTTACTTCTCCTATCTAGGTGCAAACTCTGACGGGATCGACCATGTGCGCCTATTGGGTAATAACACCTTTGGATTTGAAGATTTGCCTAGAGGCGGCGACTTTGATTACAACGACATTATTGTTAATATCAAATTGAAGCCCATCGCGTAATACCAAATAGGACTTACGCAAAATGCAAATTACCCTCATCCCCCACCCCCTTCTCCCAGAACGGGAGAAGGGGAGTCAGAAGATTTCTTGTTCCCCTCTCCCTTTTTGGGAGAGGGGCTAGGGGTGAGGGTCTTAGCAACTGATGCGTAAGTCCTAACCAAATAAAGAAATGGCTACGCCATTTCTTTATTTTAAAAAGCATATTGGCTTGGTTTTTATAGCTGTAGTCATTCTTGTTAGGATATAAACCCCAGAAGACGAGTGGCGGCGCGATGCGCCGCCATCGTTTTTTTGTACCTGAACAAGATTGGCGAAAGCAATATAGCAATTTTAAATATTTAGAAGAGCCTGTCGAAGTGTCGAAGCCCTAACTCTTATTTGAAACAACAATAAATCAAGAAATGGCTCCGCCATTTCTTGATTTATTGCTTGATGGGACTCATGCCGATATTGAAGCTAATCGCAATTCTGGGATCTTCGCTCATGTTCATGTCTACCCCATGGAGCAGCCAACTGGGAAACAATAACATTGTGCCTTCGTGGGGCTTATAACTAATTTTGGGATGAGTCCAAAGATTGAACTCCTTAACTGGAGGAATAATCATTTGCGAAGCAGGACGAGGATCATTAAAAAAGATACCACCGCAATTTTCTGGAGCTTTGACGTAATAGACTCCGCTCAAAATTGAATTGGGATGATTATGTACCGAATTAGAAGCAAACTTGCCATTAATAATCGCCCAGCAAGTAGTTATATTTAATGAGAACTTCTGTAAGTCCCACTGCATAAAGCTCGCAACCTCGGCAATGTTTTCATGAATGATTTTGACAAATTCTGAAAAGCGATCGCGTTCATGTAAATTATTGACACTATGCCATCCCATCACATTTGACCACTTTTCCCCTTGCCGATCGCGTTGTTGTTCTTCGTAAATTTCTTGGAGTAGGGTTTCATTTAAAGTTTGATGATTAGCGATCGCAAAGTGCCAGATAGATGTAGGAAACCAATCATTTCGAGAAGCGGACATAAATTTGAAGGAACTATATAATTTTTAAGTCTATAGCAAAGCAAGTTTTGCTTAGGACATAAAACCCAAGAATCGAGTGGCGGCGCTTCACGCCGCCACTCGATTCTTGGGTTGCTTTGCTATAAAAACTTATAAAGCACTTGGCGAGAAAAATGTATATTCTGATTGGTGGTGCAGGCATGATGGGACTAGACTTAGCGAAGACGCTATTGAGTATGGGACATACGATCGCCATAATTGATCCCGATCCCCTTGCTTGTAAATATGCTCGCGAAAAAATAGGCGTAATGGCTTTTGAAGGCAGTGCCGTGAATACCACAGTCTTACTAGAGGCAGGCATTCGTAAATGTAGTACTTTAATTGCAGCTTTGAGAGAAGATGCGCTCAACTTAGCAATGGTTACTCTTTCCAAGCATTACGGTGTGCCACAAATCATGGTACGCATGAGCGATCGCGACTTTGCGGAGCCTTATCAATTGGCAGGGGCAACTCACATCATCGGCACATCAGAATTGGCGATCGCCAGAATTGTCAATGCGATCGAATATCCGCAAGTAGATGCGATGATGCATTTTGAGCAGGGACAGGTAGAAGTTATTAAGCTATCTATTCCCAGTCTATGTGCGATCGTAAATCGTACAGTGGCGGAGGTGGCGCAACATCCCCAATTCCCGTCAGGTACGCTGATCATTGGTTATCAAGCTCAGGCAAATGAAGACTTGATTATTCCCAACGGTAGTACGGTGCTTGAGGGCGGCTCTAAAATTTTAGTGGTCACCAAGCCTACTTTAGTCAAGCAAATGCTTGATTTCATGGGTTTGTGTGGTTAATTGCTTTCTAGAAACAGTTGTGGCGCGAAGCGCCACAACTGTTTCTAGAAAGTCTTGTAAGTAGCTAGGCATAAGTAACCTTAAAACCAAAAAGGTTAAGCCGCCCGCGTAGCGGGCGGCTTAACCTCTGGTTTTAGGGTTTAATTATGGTGAACTACTTATACTTGTCACGCTTCACAAGAAAAGAAAGCACAGCACTAATTTGCGAGGGGTAAATTCTAGTCATCTTTGAGAGAGAGAAGTTTTGTATTGAGAAGTTTAAGGTATTCTTGACCAATTTCATCAGCCAGCAATCCCCTGCGGAGTGCTTCGTTGATAGCAACTTTTTCCGCTAGATATAGGCGGCGGCGAATTCCTTCTAAATTGATTTGTTCTCCATTTTCGCCTAGATCACTAATGTTAATTTGACTAAACATATCGCGAATTTCCTTTTCAGAGACGGCAATTTTAGCTTGATAGCCAGCAAACAACTCTTCGTATAAAGATTTGGGAAGGATCCCCGAATCCAAAAGACTAGCTAATTCTTTTTGGGCAGCTTTTGCTGAGATTAGGTTTAGCTGTAGACTTTCTATCTTTTGCTTGACTGGAGACGGTCTAGATAGATTTAGCTTTTTCACTAGACTAGATAAGCTTAAACCCTGCCCCACTAGCGAAATCAAAACAGTGCTAAATACCAGAGTAATCACTTCTTCGCGATTGGGCAAGCCCAGAGGTAAGGTTAGAGTTAGCGCCATTGAGAGGGAGCCTTTCACATTTCCTAAAATTAGGACATGCTGCCACCGCAATGGGATAGGACGATCAAAGAACCTCAGCAAGTACAATAATGGGTAAATAGAACAAATACGTCCAATCTGATAGGTGGCGATCGCTAGCAAAGCCGCAGGCGCAGACTTGAATAAATCAGAGGGATCTACCTCAAGCCCAACTAACAAAAAGATAAATGTGTTTGCCCCAAAACCAGCGTATTCCCAGAAGTTTAATAAGCTCACAGCCGTCGGCGCGGAAGTATAGCGAAATCCTAAATTACCAATTACTAATCCCGCAATGACCACTGCGATCGCACTGGATACTCCCAGCACATTCCCAATCTGAAAAGTGCCCAAAGCTACTGCCACAGTCAAAAGGATATTGCTAAGTGCGTCATCTAACTGGTGAAATAAACCAACACAAAGGTATCCCAACCCCAAGCCTAAGACGCTACCACCCACAAAAGCAATAAAAATCTGCTGCAATCCTTCCCCCATTGAAAAGGAACCTTGAGTGAAAATTGTACTGATGATACTCAATAAAACTAGGGCGATTCCATCATTAAAAAGGCTCTCTCCCTCGACAATTGTCGCTAGCGATCGCGGTACAGATACATTCCTAAACGCGACTATTACCGAAACTGTGTCTGTAATTGTTAAAATCACCCCCACAGCGGCGGCTGTAATCCAAGCTAGATTAATCCCAAATTTTAGCAATGTTGCCGTAATAGTGGCGGATAGAATTACCCCAGGGCCTGCCAACAGTAAGATCGGTTTGATTGTGCTACGAAGGCGGCTGATATCGGTATTGATCGCAGCTTCAAAAATAAGAATTGGCAGAAACAGATTTAAAATCACTTCAGGATCTAAGCCAATAGAAGCTGGTAATACTTGTTTAGAAATAGCTAACCCTGCTAATACAAGCCCAACGACATAGGGAATCCTTAGCTTTCGGGTAACGAGGGCAACGCCAGTCGCCACTATTAATAAAATAATTAAGGTGCTGACTAGTCCCGTAAACCCGTTAGAAATTGATGGGTTGTTGATTGCTGTTTGCGGATTTGCAACAATATTGCCAAGAAGAGAACTGATCACGACTTTAGTTTGTATAGTCATGTCTATTTATATTAAGTAGTGTTACGTGGAAGCTCACAAGACCCTCACCCCTAGCCCCTCTCCCAAAAGGGGAGAGGGGAAGGGAACAACAAATTAGTCTTACTCCCCCTCTCCCTTAATGGGAGAGGGGGCTGGGGGGTGAGGGCTGTTCCCCGTAACATAGGTAGCGCCGCTACTTATCTTCTAGATCGGATACATTGGGTTAGTGATTGATCAATTAAGTTGAGGTTGATCGGCTTACTGAGATGATCATTCATTCCCGCTTCCAAACAAGCTTCGCGATCTTCTGGCATAGCATCAGCAGTCAGAGCTACAATCCAAGGCTGTACTAGATCAGATTGCGCTCTAATAGCTCTCGCTGCCTCGATTCCACCCATAATCGGCATTTGAATATCCATAAAGATCAAATCATAGGGAGACTCTATATTAGGGGCAGTCAGCAGGTCTACACATTCACGACCATTAGTGGCGATATCAGGTTTGTAACCTAGCTTTTGGAGCATTAGTGTCGCAATTTTTTGATTAAGAAGATTATCTTCAACTACTAAAATTTTTAATGGATATTGATCGGCTTTAATAATTGATGCTTCAGATAAGTCAGAGGTATAAGGAGCACTGGTAGGACGAGCTGCGGCGAGGGGCAAAACAATCGTGAAATAGAATATAGAACCAGAGTCTGAAGTATTAGAATGGTCTGGCTGCCAATCTGCTGGCGGGCAGCCACCCACACGACCATGACTCTCAAACCAAATAGTGCCTGCCATCATCTCCACAAGTCGTTTGCAGATTACAAGCCCTAAACCTGTCCCACCAAATTCGCGGCTTGTCGAAGTATCAGCTTGAGTAAAGGGAGTAAATAGCTGCTCGCTGTATCGACCATCTATGCCTATACCTGTGTCCGCGATCGCAAATTTAAACTCGCAATGATCCTCTGAAATTAACTTATGGGTATAGCTGATGGTGACACTGCCTTGGTGGGTGAATTTAATCGCATTCCCAATTAAATTGGTCAGCACTTGCTGCAAACGCGCTTTATCACCAATGACAGTTTTAGGATCGGTAAGCCTGAGGTGACATTGTAGATTTACATTGCGGTCAAAAGCCTGCTTACTCAACAAGTTGCAAACTGAATTAATTACTTCCTCAAGATTGAATTCCGACTGCTCCAATAGCAAATGACGGGCTTCAATCTTAGACAAATCTAGAATGTCATTGATTATTGCCAGCAGTAGCTCTCCGCTATCAACAATCGTCTGCACAAAGCTCATTTGCTCCTTGGTCAAATTTGTCCCTGCTAGCAACTGCGCCATACCTAAAACTCCATTCATCGGAGTACGAATTTCATGACTCATATTAGCCAGAAATTCACTCTTAGCTTTATTCGCTGCTTCCGCTTGTTCTTTAGACTGGGCTAGGGCGATTTCTGTTTTTTTGCGTTCCGCTAATTCGAGGCGTAACTGTTGGTAAAGTTCGATTCTTTGGATGGCGATCGCTAATTGTGTGGCAACTCCCTGAATTAGCTCGATTTCATCATCTTTCCAAGAAACAACTTTAGCAGGTCTATGCAGACTCAAGCTTCCCCATACCTTAGCATTGACGAGGAGTGGAAATAGCATCCATGAGCCTTTAGCTTTTTGCGCCATTTCATAGTTTACGGGATCATCAATTGTCTCTGTATCAGTAATTTGCACTATTTCCATTCCTCTCAATCTTTCCGCGATCGGGTTATTCTCATCGGGGATCGCAAGCCCCAAACTATTAAAGACATCATCGCCTTCCTTGAAAACAGCTATGTGCTTCCATACTTTTTCTTCTGGAATATACTTTACGATTACTACCTGATGTGACTTAAACAAATGAGCAATTACCTGAATTGCTGAATTAAAAACAGTTTCTAAATCCAAAGATTTATGAACTACTTTGATAAATTGATTGAATATCTGTTCTCGATTAACCTTTTCTCTCAAATTATTCTCTGCAATTTTTTGTTCGGTAATGTCTCGTGAAATTTCCATCACGGAGATCACATTGCCACTAGCATCAAACTCAGGTAAAAGTCTCGCTTGAAAATGTCTTTCTTCCGAATTTATTAAATATTTAAACTCAACTAATTCTGGTTTACCAGTGGTGAAAACCATCTTAATTGCATCAACAATTGACTCAGGAGTTTCTACAATAGTGCGACCAACATAATAGCTAGGAGTTTTGCCAGTAAAACTTTCGATAGTTGAATTCATGTAAGTACATCGAAGATCTCGGTCAAATCTGGCAATGACATCTGGCGAGTTTTCAACTAAGTTGCGAATTTCTTGGTTCTGCTGCTGTTGTGCGGCTTCAGCTAGTTTGCGTTGAGTGATATCGCGACAGATACTAAATACAAGTACCTCATCATCACATTTTACAGCGCTACAACTGACCTCTACATTAAGGGCTGAGCCATCTTTACACCTGTGTAAAGTTTCAAAAATATGTCTTCCACTCGTTCCAAGCTCTCGTGCTTTATCTTCTAAGTCTTCTTTGCTAAATTGAGCATCAATGTCATAAAGGCTAAGACTGGTGATCTCTTCAGGTGTATATCCAAGCGTATTTATAAAGCTCTGATTAGCCTCAACGAGGCTACCATGACTATCAAAAATTACAATTCCGTCAAAGGAATTGGTAAAAAGAATTCTATTGCGTATAAATTCTTTTTCTAGTGATGCTTCGATCGCTTTGCGATCGCTAATATCAAGCATCACCCCCACCATCTGCACCGCTTTACCAGAGTCGTTATAGATGCCTTTTCCTTTAGTCAAGACCCAGTGCACAGAACCTTGGGGATGCACAACCCGATATTCTATCTCTAGCTGTGTATGATTTTCTAAGGCGTTATTAAAAGCAGATTCTACCCAGTCTATGTCATCAGGATGAAGACGATCACGCCATGTTAAATAATCACTTTGAGTTTCATCAGGATGCAGTCCCATCAATTCAAAATGACTGCTGTTCCACTGGGCGACACCTGAAACTACATCAAAACTCCAGCAGCCGATATGATTTAGATCGATCGCTAATCTTCTTTGCTCTTCACTGTTTCTTAGATCTTTGACAAGTTGACACTGAGCAATGGCGATCGCCAATTGATTGGTGGTTTCGCACATCAGTTCGATCTCAAAATCAGTCCATTGTCGGGGGAGATCGCATTGATCGACAATCAACAAGCCCCATAGTTGACCCGACTCAATGATTGGAGTCATCAGAATTGCCTTAACCTGAAACTGTCGAAAATATGTTGAATAGACAGTAGGCAGATGAGGATCATCAATATCGTTGATTTTAATAAAATAATCTCTGCAAAAGCTCTCTACGCACTCGTCAAAGAAAGGAGGTTTGTTTAAGTGCTTGTTGACAGACTCAAATGGTTTACTAACTAACTCTTGCATTACCTCCGCTGAATCATCATCATTTAACTTTAAAACCAGTATGCGGCTTGCCTGCATCACTTTCTGGACTTCTGTTACTGTCGTTGCCAGTATTTCTTCAATTTCCCAAGACTGACGAATTTTAAGGCTTAACTCTGCTAGTAACTTAGTGCGTTGATTTTGTGTCTTTAATTCTTCTTCAAAAAGCTTGCGATCGCTAATATCTCTTACGACTACGACAGCTTCATCTTTATTGAGCACAGGAACTACTCGCACCTCTTCATAATACACCCGACTATTAGCTTGAAAGGTTTGTTCGAGAGTCTGCATTTCTTGAGTAGAGATCGCCCTTTGGATTGCTTGCAGTTTAGGTTTCGCAATCTCAGGAGGTAGCACATCTAAGATGTTTTGATTAATGATATCAACAGACTCAGGAACAAAGTCAAAAGAACAATTCGCTCGTTTTGACTCTAGATATTTTCCGCTGCTATCAACTAAGCAAATAATGTCAGGAATACCCTCAAAAATAGAGCGCAATTTCTGTTCACGGTTCTCTAGTTCTGTACTTTGTTCTTGAATCTTTGTCTTTAGCTCGCCACTAAATGACTGTAAATTTTGAAAGATTTGATTTTCTAATTGAAGAGATTGCTTAACTAACTCTCTAAATACTATGTATTGAAGGATGCTATAAATTGCTTTGAGTAATGAGAGCGCAGTTAACTCGTCCTTATCTAAATAATCAAAAACACCTATTCGCATCGCTTGAACAGCAATCTTCGCACTCTTATTTCTAGTGACGACAAGAATAGGTAGTTTTTGCTCACCAAGAGAGCGATCGCTCCTTGTCTCCTCACTAATAGTAGTTAACAATGCTAGCCCATTCGCTGAGTCATCACTATCAGGAAAGTCTATTTCAGTAATGATTAAATCTATCTTCAGATCGGGCGATCGCCATAACTCCAATCCTTGCGTAATATTTGCCGCTTCTAAAATTTGAAAATCTTGGTCATTATCTTCTATTAGCCAACTTCGCAGGAGATGGCGATCGCCTCTAGAACCGTCTACTAGCAATATAGATTTAGTCTCAGACATCAATCACTACGCATCTTATAAAATTTAACAAAACTTCATATAGCTATAAAATTCAAACAGGTGCAAATATGCACGCTACTTTTAAAATTTATATAGTTAATTTATATCATGATCAATCTTATTTAATCGTCTAACCATCAAGAAGTTATGAATTGTAGACTTTGTATAACTATTAAATTCAAATAAGTTTAAATCGGTATAACTACACAAACTATTTAAAGAGTCAATGTATAGAAATTCTAAATGAGTTGCCATAGGCTTCAAATTCGCTCAGCCAGCTTATATCAATGCCTGAGCGAAGTCGAAGCCCCATTTTTCTCATTAATGATTTAGGGATGCCATATTGTTAACCCAATATACAACATGATCGCACTATTTAAATCGTATGATTATTCATAATCTATTGACTTATAACTGTTTCAAATAAGAGTTAGGGCTTCGACTTCGCTCAGCCAGCAGTATACGTTGGCTGAGCGAAGCGACGCACTGAGCCTGTCGAAGTGTCGAAGCCTCTTCTAAACATTTAAAATTGCTGTATATCGTATAACCATGAAGTTTAAATAGACACGAATATATACGCTATGCACAGTTAAAACATGAAGCGCACGCGCAGCGTGCGCTTCATGTTTTAACTGTGCATAGTTACTTATGTGGTTAATCCAATTAAGCTCATGCTTAATTTGGCTTAACTGTATAGTCATCCAAAATCTCGCGCCCACGACGGGTCAAAGTTTCTGACCCTTCCAACATTAATAAATACTGTCCACGATCTAGGCAACTACGGCAGGACATTGACAAACTACTTTTAAAGAACCAACCATATATCGATCCGACCACTCCACCGATCGCGATACCGATGAGTCCCGATGTCGCCGTGATTGTAAAGATAGCTTGATACCAATTTAGATTTGGCAGCCTGATTCCCAAAATCAAACAGAGAATGCTTCCTACTGCCATGCTAATTATTCCCAACCACAGCATTCCCCGTTTGGCATAGCGCCATGTAGTATGGACGGGGCTAAATAGACCTACACTATCTGGGCTGCTGTAACCCTTACCTACCAAAGCCAAGTGTTCGGGCGAGATGCCGTGACATTGCAACAGTCGATATGCTTCAAATGCAGAAGACTCGTCTGGCAAAACAGCAATCATTAGGCGTGAATTTTTATAACGAGTATGCGCCACAGGTAAAGCCTAGATATTGACTAAGTGGTTTCTTATCCAACAAGATGTTGACAATACTTGGTATGCCTAACGTCTTATTGAATTCTAGTACATATCCCCTCCTAAATTACTGAAGTTAGTTAGTCAGCCCTTCTCCTGCGACATCTAAAACCAATTTACAAAACCAAGAAACGAGTTGCGGCGCTTTGCGCCGCAACTCGTTTCTTGGTTTTGTAGCTTACGAATTAAAGACTGCGATCGGTGAGAAGTTCCTTTATGCAGGAGTCCAATTGCTTGAGCTTAACTGGCTTGCTGAGATAGTAATTAGCCCCTGCCGCTAGACAACGATCTTGATCACCTTTCATGGCTAGTGCAGTTAAAGCAATGATAGGAATGTGACGCAACCCATCTATCTGACGAATTCGTCGCATCGCTTCCAAACCATCGATATGGGGCATCTGCACATCCATCAAGATCACATCTGGGCGGTGAGATATAGCCAAATCAATTGCTTCTTGTCCATTGATGGCACATACCAAGTTATATCCCTTTGCCTCCAAATAACTGGCGATAGTTACCACATTGGCGGGATTGTCCTCAGCTAGCAGAACTAAGGGTACTTTGTTGGGGCTTGATTCGAGAGTATCGTAATGACCTGCTTCATGGGCGATCGCTAAATCCTCGGAGGGTGCATCTGCGGAAATCTGTGCCTTACAGGGTAGATCAATTGTGAAACAACTTCCTATTCCCAATTCACTGATCAATCCAACACGACCGTCATGCAATTCGACAATTTTCTTAACTAGAGCTAATCCTAATCCCGTACCTGAGTATTTGCGATTAAGAGCACTATCTATCTGAACAAAGGGTTGAAATAGCTTGGGAACGTTTTCCGAGGAAATGCCAATACCTGTATCACTAACAGCAATACGCAGATAACTGATTTCAGAGTTAGGCGACTTTGATGGCAATAACGAAGCTGTGAGAGTAATGGTTCCGCCTTCGAGGGTGAATTTCACCGCATTGGTAAGCAAATTCAACAAGACTTGCTTCATACGGACTTCATCGATAAATAGATCGGGCAGATGGGGGGATAGTTTAGTTATTAAGTTGATACCTTTGCCGCAGGCTTGTTGCTTAATAAAAGCGAGGCTAGAATAACATAGCTGCTCTACAGAAACTTTGCTGTAGTCTAGACTGACTTTCCCTGATTGAATTTTGGAGACATCTAGAATGTCATTGATCAGAGAGAGCAGATGAGTAGCACTGCTTTCAATAGTACCGAGAGATTCGAGTTGTCGCTCATTGATGGAACCAAAGATTCCTTCTTGCAGCCCTTCTGTCATACCTAAAATGGCATTGAGAGGCGTGCGGAGTTCGTGACTCATGGTGGCAAGAAACTCATCCTTCAAGCGGGTAGCGCGTTCTAGTTCCGCATTGGTACGCCGTAATTCAGATTCTGCTGCCTTGAGATCGCTAATATCTTGACAAACTCCCACCAAAAGATTGTCGGTAACGTAGGTTAGGGATAACCGTTGAGAGAAGGTCGTTCCATCTTTGCAGGTCGCAGTCACCTCTCCCTGCCAAGACCTTTGGGCTGCCAAAGCGGGTGCTATCTCCTGATCAAAGCGCTCTAACTGTTCAGGATCGTATAAAACGCGCCAACTTTTTGCCATTAGTTCTTCGGCATTTTCATAGCCAAACAATTTCACTTGAGAAGAATTGAGATAGACAAAACATCCATCCTCAAGAATGACAATGCCATCCACAGCCGCTTCGATCGCTGCTAACTGCCTATATAAAATAGTCTCGGCATTTTTACGTTCCGTAATATCCTGATAGGTACATAAAATTCCCACGATCTCACCTTTCAGATTGCGGAGCGGTAATTTGTTGGTTTCCAGCCAAGACTTCGAGCCATCTTTTAGATGTTGGGTTTCGATGATGTTTAGTTTGGCTTCACCACTATTGATGACAGCGTAATCGACAGCACGATACTCTTCTGCCTCAGTGTTGCGCCAAGGCAGATCAAAATCATTTTTACCCACCAACTCCGAGACAGAACTTAGCTCCGCATCATGCAAAAAGAGTTGATTTGCCCCTAGGTAGTTAGAGTCACGGTCTTTCCAGAAGACAGCAAGGGGTACAGTATCCAAAATCGTTTGCAGAAACTGCTGCGACTCGCGCAGAGCTGTTTCAATCTGTAGGCGATCGGTGATGTCCCGAAAAATCCCCTGCACAAAAATTTTCCCATCAATGCTAATAATGGCTGCCATGATGTCTACCGAGACAGTACTGCCATCACGCCGACAGCAGGTCACATTTAAAAGTTGAGAACGCTGTTTTAGAGTGATCTCAGCAAAGTGTGCGCTTACCCTAGGAAGTTCTTCGGGTGGATGTAGGTTTCTGGTATGCAGGGTAGTCAATTCGGCTAGGGGGTAGCCCAACAACAGTTCTGCTCTCTGGTTGGCTTCTAGAATATTGCCCTGAAGATCGGCTAGTAAAATGGCATCAGCAGCGCATTCCATCAATCCCCGATATCTTGCTTCCCGTTCAGCTAGAGCGGCTGTACGTTGAGTTACCCGTTGCTCTAACTCAACATTTAGAGTTTCCAGAGCTTGCGCGGTAAGGTATCGCTCTAGCTCAGCCCCCGCCCGCGCCGCAAAAATTGTGAGTAGGTTTTGGCTCCATTCAGGATCGGCTAGGGGTGCATCATGGAGAATACAGAGATTGCCAATGGGTTCACCTGCGGCATTTTGCAACCTAACCCCTAGATAACTGTCTACCTGTAATTTTGTAAATAGAGTATTTTCAGGGTAGAGGGATTGAATACCCGTAGGATGGCAATAACATCCAATTTGGAGCGATTGATAGCAACAGGGAACTGCTTCGTAGGGCAAAAATTTAGGAAGACAAAATTTGCCATCACCAAAAAATGCCAAGACATGAAACCCATCTGGCTTTGCGTGATCGACCGAAACATAGCGTACTCCTAGGGCTTCAGCAATGTGCTGCACCAGAGCAGGGAAGAAAGCTTCCCCTGTGACAGCCGCAGTCCCTTCGATCACTTGGCGGAGAGAGACTTCGGCGCGATCGCGGCGAAGTTCAGCTTCGCGTTGTTGGGTAATATCCTGTATCGTACCGCGTGAGATTGTAGGAATCTCGTCAGTACTATAGGCAGGCTCCCATGCCTCCAGCACATACTTAATGCGACCATCAGGCATTTGCAAGCGATGGACTAAGGTATAGGGGCTATGACTAGTCAGGTGATTTCTATATGCTTCATCAACGTGGACTTGATCGTCAGGATGCACCAAATCGATAAAGGCTTGGTAGGAAGCCTTATTTTGATGTGGATCGATTTCGAGGATACGAAAAACCTCCTCTGACCAGTAGAAGTTATTCTGTTGCAGATCAACTTCCCAATTGCCAAGATGGGCAAGTCGTTGAGCTTCCTCTAATCTTTGAGTTGTTTTCCTAAGGGCTATTTCGTTTTGATGCCGTTGAATCGCCAGCATAATCACGGGAATAAAATCATCAACAAGTGCGATGTCCTCAGTACTTGGGGAATGAACCTCATAGTAGTAGATACCAAATGTACCCAAGATCGACTGATCATTCCCAACAATAGGGCTAGACCAGCAAGCTCTCAAGTCACTCTCCAAGGCTATGTCTTTGAATTCTTGCCACAAAGGATCATTGGCAATATCAGACACAATCACTTTTTCGCGGCGGGACACGGCAGTGCCACAAGATCCCACCCCTTCTCCTGCCTTGACCCCATCGACTTGACGGCGATAAAGTTCTGGTATGCTCGGTGCGGCTAGTTCACGCAATTGATTGTTGCTATCCAGAAGTAAAATGGAACAGAGTGCCCCCTGCATTAACTTCTCAATGGTGTAACAGATATGATTTAGAATGTCAGTCAAATTTTCTTGAGCAGCCACCCTAGCGAGGAGATCGTTCTTAATCTGTAAAATGGTTTCTGCTTTTTGGCGTTCCAGCAATTCCAATCGCAACTGCTCAAGGGTTGAAGCCTGTTGGATGGCTATCTCTAACTGAGTGACAAGGCTTTTCAGTAAGTCAATTTCATCTACTTGCCAATCCCGCGTTGTTTGACTTTCTGCAACGTTGAGCAAGCCCCATAATCGCCCCTTACAAAAAAGTGGCAGCAGTACTTTGGCGCGAATTTGATGACCCCGCAGAAATTCACGGTGGCATTCTGTCATCTCTGTGGTCTCGATGTCGGGAACAACACGAATGTATCCCTCCCGATAGATTTCAGTAAAACGAGGCTGAAAGCAATGATCAAAGACCTGTTCGCCAATTAGCGATCGCGATAGGTTGGTTGACTCAGCTACTACCACGCTTACGTAGTCAGGCTCAAACTTCCAAATATTGACGCGATCTCAGCCAATGATTTTATGAATCTGCTCTACGGCGGTATCTAGGATAGTCTGGAGACTAAGTGAGGATCGAATCTGGGTAGCTAAACGATTTATAGCCTGTTCTCGCTGCAATTGTTTCTGCAAGTCATCAGGTGTAGGTGCTGTTGTGTTCGTTAAGTTTGCCATATTCTTAATTACTGAGAAAGTAATAGCTTGAGCTATAGAGCTTTACATGTGCTGCCCCCCGTCCTAATCGAAGTTTTCATTTTGGAGCCATAAAATGAAAACTCAGCCTTATCAATAATACTTCACAAAACTGTTGTCATACTATGGATTCTTAAGCCGTTTGTTATTGCATCTTGCTTTTGCATTTTACAAAGTCAAAAAAAATCAAAAATTATGGTAGTAGCAACTTCATCAAGTGAGAATAAGAAAAAACTAACCCTATTCTCAAACTGATCACTAAAAATTCCTCGGATATAGGTAATCACCTTTACCTATAGCAAAAAAAGTTTTGCTTAGGACATAAAACCAGAAGGCGAGTGGCGGCGCGGAGCGCCGCCACTCGCTTCTTGGTTTTTGATTTGTACTAACTAACTCTTGCTTTGCTATATCTTCTATTTGTCCTCATCCAGCCCATCGTCGCCCTAATCATCAAAACGGCAAACAAACCTTTCAATAACTTCTGGAAAACTGCCACAGATCCCCTTGCCTTTTCTAGATGTACGGTGTGCCACACGTCATTCCCAAGCACTTAATAATTATGGCTAGTGCTAAGCTATAACTAAATTGCTCGCGATCGCGTAACTCAAATAACTTCCTATGTTTACCGAAGTCCAAATCGAGAACTATAAATCCATCCAAAATCTCAAGATAAATTTGGGTCGGGTGAATGTGTTTATTGGTGAGAATGGTTGTGGTAAAAGCAATATTTTAGAAGCGATCGCTTTAGCTGGCGCGGCGGCAGGTAACAAGTTAGATAACGAGTTTTTAGCTCCTAGAGGGATTCGAGTTACAGAACCAGAATTTATGAGATCGGCTTTTGACAAAGAAAATGTTACAAACACGATAAAGATAAATATTAAAGGAGATGATGAGATCCCATTTACTAATGATAATGACGAAGTAATTTTGAATTTTGAACTACGTAATGATAACAAGCCTTATTCAGCTTGGTCAAACATTAGTATGAATAGTCTTTTTAAGGCATTAGGAGATAACGAAACAAAGAGAGTAAATGCTCTCGCACAGCAAGCAAAGATTTTTTTTCAGGAACAAATCAATCAGGGAAATTTAAATCATCTTGAAAACGATCTAGATCCTAAATCAATTGAAGAAACTTCTTTTGCATTTGCATATAATTTTTTAAAGCAAATGTCAATCAGTATAAAAAAAAGTAGTTTAGACTTAAAAGATTTTATTATTTATTCTCCTGAAAATTCCTTTTTGAGAACCTTTAAAGAAGAAGGGCAAGTTCAGCCATTAGGGACTAAGGGAGAAGGATTACTTAAACTGTTAAAGGTGTTAAACAACAGTCCTGACAAGATAAATGAAATCAAGAAAAGGCTGGAACTGATAGATTGGTTTGGCGACTTTAATATAGATCATAACAATTCAGATTTAGAAAAAAATATTCAAATTAAAGATCGGTATTTGGATAAAGAGCTACCTTACTTCAATCAGAGAAGCTCTAATGAAGGATTTTTGTTTTTGATGTTTTACTTTGCTTTGTTTGTCAGTGACGATACACCTAAATTCTTTGCAATTGACAACATTGAAAACGCACTAAATCCTAAACTATGTACAAGACTAATCCAAGAATTAGTAGAACTTGCAAAAAAATATGATAAACAAGTTATATTCACAACTCATAATCCTGCTATCTTAGATGGTCTAGATTTGAACGATGACGAACAAAGACTTTTTGTTATTTATCGAAATATGGATGGGCATACCCAAGCTAAGCAAATTGCTCCCTTAGAGCCTTTAGATGATGGCGAAATTGTGCCTTTGTCAGAAGCTTTTATAAATGGTTACATTGGCGGACTACCGAAAAACTTTTAATATGTATACATTTGGCGCAATTGTAGAAGGAATAACTGATTTCCCTATTATTAATAGTATTTTGATAGGATATTTTAATGACAGTAAAATTGATGTCAACCCGATTAGTCCTATCAATTTTAAAGCATCATCTAATTACGATAAAGTATTTAAAAGCTGCAAACCAGAAAAATTAAAACGAGCTTTTCTAGCTAATAGATACATTATTATTCATATCGATACTGATGTATCATCAAGCTTTGGTATATCTCACTACGAAGATGAACAACCACTTTCTCCACAACAATTAATTGATAAAGTAACAGATAAATTTAAACAGCAAATGGGAGAAGAATTTTATAGTCAGTATGGACATCGAATTATTTTTGCGATCGCAGTCCATTCAATAGAATGTTGGTTATTTCCTTTATTAGTCTCTGACGATAAAAGTGCCGAAACAGAAAACTGTTGTCAAATTTTAGAAAAAAACATTCCTAGCTTTAGGAAAAAATACGATTATTATCAAGAGATCACCGAGAGATACCGCAATCATGATGATTTATTAAATCTCTATTCTAAAAATCCTAGTTTGAAGATTTTTATTGAACAGCTTGCAAGTAGAAATATTGAAATAATTGAAGAATCATAATTTAACGAGGTGGAATGGTTAATAGGTTTCACTTGCGTAGAGAATGTAAATACCGATATGATCTCTGCCATTGGCAAAAGTGACAGCCGACACATGATCGGTCTAGAGTTCAGCTATGCCGAGCTGCTTGTTGTAAAGATTTATCTTTTTCTCAAACAATTCAATCAATACTCTCCTTGTTTGACTGAGACTGCAAACGTGACAATGCCATATTGAAATAATGAAATTTTATATGGTAAATTAAAATGGACGATAACCAACGTGAAGACAATACTGAACGGAGACAAGACTTAAGACAGGACGAAGAAACTTATCGGCTAAAACAAGAAGAAAGTCGATTGGGGAAAGCCCAACGTAGTAACACTTACGTTTGGATAATTAACAGTATTTACTGGCTAAGTGGGTTGTTAGAGATTTTACTGGCGTTAAGGTTTGGATTACGCCTATTTGGGGCAAATCCTCAGAATGATTTTGCGCGACTAATTACTAACCTATCTGCTCCATTTATGGCTCCATTTATGGCTCCATTTTCCACATTATTTGTCAGCCCTACTTCTGGTGACGGTACAAATATCTTTGACGTGAATATTATTATTGCAATCATTGCCTACGCGCTCTTGAGTTACCTTGTAGCTTCTTTTGTCAGATTCATTTTTTACAACCGAGTCTAGTGTTTTTTCTAACTAGAGAATTAGTTGTAGCACTAAGCAATTCAACTAATTCTCTGGTTTGAAATTGTATCTTCATTGTGTCTAGATACTCAATATAAATTTTAATTCTAAAAAAATGAATTGCACGGGGAAAACAAGTTGTTAAATCACACATTTTGGTTTTATGGAGTAGCATTTTTTGCAATTATACTCATGCGCTATTTTTTGGTGGCAGGAGGGACATATTTATTCTTTTATCAACGAACTTCATTAGATATTAATCAAAAAGCACCGCATATTCCCTCTCAGGATTCGATTCAAAAAGATATCCAACTTTCAATTATTTCCGCTAGTATCTTTGCGATCGCGGCTGCAATAATCATATCTGCCTACAATTGCCAACTCACTCAAATCTACGACGATCCTAATCAATTTGGACTATGGTATCTAGGGATTAGTTATGCATTGGTGCTACTTCTTCAAGATACTTATTTCTACTTTACCCATCGACTATTTCATCATCCGTCCCTCTTCCATTGGCTGCATCAGGGACATCATCGATCGCGCTATCCTACGCCTTGGACTTCCTTTGCCTTTGACCCATTAGAGGCAATCGTTAGTTCATTTTTTCTAATTGGAATTGTTTTTATAATGCCCTTGCATTTTATTACTTTGATAGCAGTTCTAACAACGATGACAGTTTGGGCAGTATTAAATCATCTAAGCCTTGATCGTTTTCCTCTAGCATTTCCCCATCATTGGCTAGGAAAATGGTTTATTGGACCAAAACATCATTCTATTCATCATCTTAAATATACATTTCATTATGGACTGTATTTCACTTTCTGGGACAATATTTTTCATACTCAAGATCCCAATTACAATACTCCGCGTCAATTGAAACAATTAGAAAAAATATAGGTCACAACTACTTCAAAGTACATATTAGTTTCGATTTCAATCTATTTAAAAATCATTTATTAAGTTTTATATTGTAGTCAATCAAATCATCTCTTAGATCAAATACTCAACTGACACAATAGCTAAAGCCACCCAATACTATCCAACCAAGTTTATTAAACTAATTTTGGTAACGGGATGGAATTGATGGAATTGAAATTAATGATAAGAAGCAGTATTTATTTGCTTGATTATTCATCATTAATTTATTGCTAAATATAACAATAGGAGTAAAACAATGAGTTTACAAGATAGAGCTAAAGCAACTGCTAAAAATGTTGAAGGGAAGGTACAGGAAGCTGTAGGCGAATTGACTGGTGACACCAAAAATCAAGTGGAAGGCAAAGCCAAGCAAGTCGAGGCAAAAGTGCGTCACGCGACAGAAGATGTCAAAGATGAAGTCAAAAAGGCAACTGACTAAGTTTAGTTACTTAGTCGGCTAAATAGCCCTAGCCTTTTCTAATCAAGAAATAGCGGTGCGCGGCAAAGCCGCGCACCGCTATTTCTTGATTTGGTATAGTCTCATTCCAGTTTGACGATCGCTTGATGATCGATCAGTAAGCGATCGCTGAGCAAATCAAACACAGTAGCAATCAGGACACGACGGTCATTTACTTCAAAATCAATCCTAAGGCGATCGACTCCTAACTGCCCCAGAGGATTTAACCGCGCCATACAAATTTGATCATTTGACGATTCGTTATCTAACCGATTGGCTTGCTTAATCTCATTAACAGCCAATGAACGGAAGTCTGACTGCTTTAACAATTGGCTACTAGTTATTTTGCCATTACTATCGTAGGACACCTCAGCTTGTGAGATGTCTGCAACTTCACCAATATTGATCCAAATCTCCTCTTGATTGGCGATCGCAGCTTGTAAAATCAGCGGCTCCGCACGTTTACAGGGATACTTCGTTCCCTTCTCAAATAATGTGTAATAAGAATACTGATGTAAATAGGGTTCCCAAAGCTTGACAGCATAGCTATGCCTTAAATAATCTTCTACAGCGATCGTCTGTCCTAGAGCCAAGGCTCCATGTGCCACAGCTTCAAAAGGCTTATCAAAACTCACCTTAGACTTGCCAAAGTAAGCCATGATTAACTGCTGAACTGCAACGATCTGGCAGCTACCACCGACCAGCAGAACTTGCTCAATGGCAGCCTTGCTAATCCCTCTCTGTAAGCCAGTTGCCAGCACTTCGTCAATTGCATCTCGCAATTGGTTAATCATTTGATGTTGTTCCAGAAGTTCAGATAATTGAATTTGTGTAAATTGAAGATTATGAATAATATTTTTTTGATCGCGCCATGGTTCCGAAACTTCTGAAACTAAAGATAATTTAATTTTGATTTGCTCAGATACTTCCAGAAGTCTGAGCCAGCTCGCTTGGTCAATCTGCGATCGTGATTGTTGCAACTGTCTTAAAAAATATTCCGCAATCCAACGATCAATGTCAATCCCGCCAATGTAGGCATCAGACTTGGCAATCGCTTCCGCTTTCGTGATCTTGCGATTGCGTAGATCGTTAGCGATCGGTGCAGTTCTAACTAGACTAAGATCTAATGTCCCACCTCCAAAATCAATCACCAAAACCAAGGCATTTGGTCTAGTAATTGCATATCCCAAAGCTGCCGCCGTGGACTCGTCAATAACTTGAAAGTTGGGAAGTTTTAATTTTTCGGCTAGACTCTCAAACCAATTGAGATAGGACTCAAATGCTCCCACAGGAGCAGTTAGGACTAATTGAGTTAGCTCAATATTTTGTGAATCCGTTTGTAATTCTAATCTGTGCCAAAGCTCAGCCAAAAATACTTCAGCGATTGCCTCAGCATCATATCGTTCTCCATCAATTTCACGGGCAGGAGGGCGAAAGTTAGCGACAATATCCCGCTTAAATCCTTGAAATAGCCGTTCAGATTTAGTTAATGGTTGCTCTTGCAAGAGATATCTAGTTCGAGCCTCTTCTCCAAATAAGAACTTCTCCTGTGATTTAGCAACATACACCAGACTTGGTACTAGCCAAGCTTCTCCCTTAGTCGTCTTAAAGCAGTGGGAAATATGCTCAAATCTCCAAGTTTTAGGAACATCACCTTCTCTATCTAAAATTGCGATCGCAGTGTTGCTAGTTCCAAAGTCAATTGAAATAATTGTCATAACTTTTTGTCGTGCCTAGGTAAGCGCGATCGTCATATTTGCATGAATTCTGTGCAGATTTTAGGTTAGCTGTGTTAGCATCTTCTATAAATCTTACGGAAGGTAATGGCAAAAGTCCTTGTACTTAATGCATCCTACGAACCGCTGAACATCACCAATTGGCAGCGGGCTATTGTATTGGTTATAAAGGGCAAAGCCGAACAGATCGAACATAACGGCAAAATGGTTTATCCTGGAATGCCTCTACCAACCGTAATCCGAATGTTGCAGTATATCAGCATTCCTTACAAAGAAATTCCCCTAACTCGCCGTAACATTTTACATCGCGATGCCCATGCTTGTCAGTATTGTGGACATACGGGCGATGACCTGACATTAGATCACGTTTTGCCGCGATCGCGTGGCGGTGTAGACTCTTGGGACAATATCACGACAGCCTGCGTCCGCTGCAACGTCAAGAAAGGCAACCGTACTCCCAAAGAAGCCTCGATGCCTCTGCGTAAGCAGCCACGCCGTCCCCACAGTGGCTTGCATTTTGAGGTGACTAAATACTTGCGTTCTGGCAACCATGACGAATGGGGTAAATACATTATCAATTAGCTAATTCATTAGATTGCCGCGCCGAAGGCACAGCAATCTAGAGGCGGCGCTTTGTGCCGCCTCTCATCTTTTGGGATTTGTGCATCGCGGCGAAGCCGTGATGTATAAAGTTTTTTTGGGTTTTAAAGTTATGATCGAAATAGATCTTTATAGTTAAAATCAGCAAAATGTCGGTTGTCCCATCCCATCGTAAAGCCAAGGCGCTAGCAGATACCCAACGCCGTCCAGCCAAAGAGTTGTGCAGCGAGTGCGGACTCTGCGACACCTATTACATTCACTACGTCAAAGAGGCTTGCGCCTTCATCACGCAACACATTGACGAATTAGAAACCCAATCCCACGGGCGATCGCGTGATCTTGATAATGAACAAGAACTATATTTTGGCGTGCATCAAGAAATGATCGCCGCCCGCAAAACTGAACCGATTGAGGGAGCGCAATGGACAGGTATTGTGTCCACTTTAGCAATCGAGATGTTAGAGCGCGGCTTAGTCGAAGGCGTAGTTTGTGTGCAATCCAGCAAAGACGATCGCTTTAAACCACAGCCCATCATTGCCCGTACCCGTGAGGAAGTCTTGGCGGCGCGGGTGAACAAACCCACTCTTTCGCCGAATCTTTCAGTATTAGAGCAGATCGAGCAATCGGGAATTAAGAGACTTTTAGCGATCGGGGTCGGCTGCCAAATTCAAGCACTGCGAACTGTCGAGAAAAAACTGGGCTTAGAAAAGCTTTATGTATTGGGAACACCCTGTACAGACAACGTGACGAGAGAAGGCTTACAGAAATTTCTCGATACCACCAGCCGATCTCCTGAGACGGTAGTACATTATGAATTCATGCAGGACTTTAATGTGCATTTCAAGCATTCCGATGGTTCAACTGAGCTAGTGCCATTTTTTGGATTAAACACCAAGGAACTCAAAGATGTATTTGCACCATCCTGCATGACCTGCTTTGATTACACCAATGCTCTCGCTGATATTGTAGTTGGCTATATGGGCGCAACTTTCGGCTGGCAATGGATCGTAGTGCGGAACGAGACAGGCAAAGAGATGCTGGAGTTAATCAAGGATCAATTACAAACTCAGCCTGTGATCTCTAGTGGCGATCGCCGCGCGGCTGTACAACAAGGTATTTCGGCATACGATCAAGCCGTGACCTTACCAATTTGGCTAGCTTGGCTAATTAGTTTTGTGGTGAATAAAATTGGGCCAAAAGGATTGGAATATGGCAGATTTTCGCTCGACTCCCACTTTGTCCGCAATTATCTCTATGTGCGGCGCAACTATCCCAAAAAACTAGAAGCCCATGTTCCAGAATTTGCTAAGCGAATTATTGCTCAGTACCAGTTACCAAAAGTTTAGCTAAAACCCAAGAAATTAAAAAAAGGCTGGCTACGCCAGCCTTTTTTTAATTTCTTGGGTTTATGTAATTTCAAAGCGCTGTAACAGTACCTAACAGACTGTTAGGTATTGAATGTTCTTAAATTCTGAAAACCCCTAACAGCCTGAGAGGTGACCGATCGCATCCTGAACAACTAACCTATTCGTAATTGATTAGTTCAGGGTAAAACTATGACCAGCACACTCACCATTAAAAAATCCCGTGAGTTCTCCACCGAGGACAAAGCCACTACCCTTGAACTACTCAAGCAATACCGTCAATCCCCTTCAAAATATTTACGCGATCGCCTTGTTCGCCTCAACATCGGGTTAGTCAAAAAAGAAGTACATTTCTGGGCAGATCGTCATTCTGAGTTATACGATGATTTGCTGCAAGTGGGCGCGTTAGGCTTAATCGGCGCAGTTGACCGCTTTGAACTCAACCGTGGTTATGCCTTTAGCTCCTTTGCGGTGCGCTACATTCGCGGCGAAATCCAACATTATCTACGGGACAAAAGTTCATCGGTACGTGTCCCCCGCCGCTGGATGGACTTGCAGCAACAATCAGTGCGCGTCATGCAAAAGTTACGCAATGCGCTGCAAAGAGAACCTTCAGCCCAAGAAGTTGCCAATGCTCTTGGTGTTTCCCTGAGCGACTGGCAAGAAGCAAAACTCGCCTGTCAGAATCGCGCACCGCTGAGCCTTGACGCGCCAATTCGCGCTGAAGAGGAGGACTCGGCTTCGATTGGTGATTTAGTTGCTGATCCTAGAAGCAATTTGCAGCAAGATGATAAGTTTCGATTGCAGCAAGCTCTGGCGGTGTTAGAGCAACGTACTAGAGAAATTGTGGAGTTTGTATTTATCGAAGATTTGCCTCAAAGAGAGGTTGCTAAAATGTTGGGAGTAAGTGCGGTTACAGTCTCGCGCCAACTTAAAAAAGGCTTGTCCACTCTACGTTGTGTCCTCGAAGCTGAAGCTTGCTAAAAAACAGATATAAGTGGCACTTATCTATGAAAAGCTGATGCGCCCGCTTCGCGGGCGCATCAGCTTTTTGGGTTCTAAAAATTTTTTTAAGCTAACCAATGCCTCGTAAAATTAAAGCACGCCCAAAGGTATGGGCTTTGCAGCATTTTTTAGAGTGTTTATCGTAGAGCATTGGTAGCTTAATTAATGAGCATAAAAGTAGTTTCCACATCCCCATTTTCTGACCAAAAGCCTGGTACTTCTGGACTCAGAAAAAAAGTTACCGTTTTTCAAACAGCTAACTATCTAGAGAATTTTGTTCAATCGATATTTAATAGCCTTGACGGATTTCAAGGGCAAACCCTTGTAGTTGGCGGCGATGGGCGTTATTACAACCGCCATGCTGTCCAAGTCATCTTAAAAATGGCAGCCGCCAATGGCTTCGGCAAGATTTTAGTCGGGCGTGGAGGGCTGTTATCGACTCCTGCGGCTTCCTGTGTAATCCGTAAATACAACGCCTTTGGTGGCATTATCCTTTCCGCCAGCCATAATCCTGCGGGTAAAGATGGTGACTTCGGCATCAAATACAACACTGGCAATGGTGGTCCCGCCCCTGAAAAGATCACTGATGCGATTTACACCATCAGCAAAACTATCTCTAGCTATCAGATTCTAGAAGTAGATGATCTTAATCTTGACCAGTTAGGAGAGACACAACTCGGCGACGCGATCGTTTCTGTAATTGACCCAGTGGCTGACTACGCCGAACTAATGGGGCAAATCTTTGACTTCGATCGCATTAAATCATTACTAGCTTCTCCTGACTTTAGGATGTGCTTTGATGGAATGCACGCGATTACTGGTCCCTATGCTCAAGAAATTTTAGTTAATCGCTTGGGTGCACCTGCTAACTCCCTACAAAGCTGTGTTCCCCTTGAGGATTTTGGTGATGGACATCCCGATCCAAATCTTGTCTATGCCCACGATCTTGTGGAAGTACTCTACGGAGAGGATGCGCCAGATTTTGGCGCGGCTTCCGATGGCGATGGCGATCGCAATATGATTTTGGGACGCAAGTTCTTTGTCACTCCTAGCGATAGTTTGGCAATTTTGGCAGCCAATGCCCATCATGTTCCCGCTTATAAGGGCGGATTGGCAGGGATTGCACGATCAATGCCCACTAGCCAAGCTCCCGATCGCGTCGCGGCAAGATTGGGAATTGAGTGCTATGAAACTCCCACAGGCTGGAAATTCTTTGGGAATCTCTTAGATGCTGGCAAAGCGACCCTTTGCGGTGAAGAGAGCTTCGGCACAGGTTCCAATCATGTCCGTGAGAAGGATGGACTATGGGCGGTACTCTTTTGGCTGAATGTTTTGGCGGTGCGCCAGCAGTCAGTGGAGGCGATTGTTAAAGAGCATTGGCAACTCTATGGACGCAACTTCTATTCCCGTCATGACTATGAAGATGTCGATAGCGATCGCGCTAACACTTTGATTAACAATCTTCGCGAAAAGTTTGCTGAGTTACCAAGTCAAAAGTTTGGTAATTATGTAGTGGATTTCTGTGATGACTTCAGTTATACCGATCCTGTTGATGGCAGTGTTAGTAATAAACAAGGGGTAAGGATTGGCTTTACCGATGGTTCGCGGATTGTGTTCCGTTTGTCTGGCACTGGCACAAAGGGCGCGACTTTACGCCTCTATGTTGAGAGCTATGAGCCAAATATTGCTAAGCATTCGCTTGATACTCAAGAAGCCTTAAAGGAGTTAATTGAAATTGCTGACCAAATTGCCCAAATCAAAACCTTAACAGGACGCGATCAGCCTACAGTAATCACATAGCAAACAAACCCCAAAGTATTTAGCGCAGGCGAAGCCTGCACCAAATACTTTGGAAGATAACTAGTAGCTAGCAAGAATAGGAATTTTAGATATGGCTTTTGAGCAAATCGAAGCATTTTTAAAGAAAATGCAATCTGAACCTGAACTTAAAAGTGAGGTTATCGCCGCTTCAACCGCAGATGATGTCGCGCGAATCGCACTAAAGCTTGGTTTTGAATTTTCAGGTGATGAATTATTGCGAATGTCTGGGCAGAAAGTTGATAAGGTTACGGTTAGAAAAACTGACATTCCAGGAGAGTACAACTAAAATCTAAAGAAGCAAATTCACCCACTTCTTTAGCTACTGTCACAAATCAAAACCCAATAATTGACGGGCGGCGCGTTCCGCGCCGCCCGTCAATTATTGGGTTTTATGCCCTAGTACATTTGGCAATAGCCATAACAAAAAAGAGAGTTGCAATGCAACTCTCTTTTTTGTTATTTGGCAAGAGTGCGAAGAAGCGATCGCTGATTTTCGTTCATGCTTTGCAAAACTTGCTTAGCATCACTTTTTTGCAACATTTGCAAAAGTTCTTCAATTTCATCATCT
Organism: Pseudanabaena sp.; assembly: GCA_003249015.1. Classification (GTDB taxonomy): domain Bacteria; phylum Cyanobacteriota; class Cyanobacteriia; order Pseudanabaenales; family Pseudanabaenaceae; genus Pseudanabaena. Next base: position 221,054 of record QBLS01000002.1, read on the forward strand.
AGCGATCGCGAGATCATTGGCTCATTTGCTTCAGGCTGGTTAGCAACAACCTTGCTCTCAGGCATAACACAGGTTCCCGTTTCACAATCCATACCCAACTGCTGCCAATAAATCGTGGGAATAATCCTGCCGCGTTGACCAACGTGTTCATGCTGCAAGAGATTAGTTTGCAGATAGTTTCGAGGCGAATCATAAAGCTTTACCTCACGGGCGTAGGGAATCGTAAAGCAACCAAAAGCCTTACGGTATTCTTCAGAGCCAAGAATTTCGTGGACGAAAGCCGATACACCTTCCATCATCAACAGATTCATATAAATCGCAATTTCTTCACTGCTCTGAATGGCTCTACCCAGCAAATGCTTGAAAGTCCATTCCACAAACTTCATGTTTGAACAGTCATAGTAGAAACTGTTGAGATATACCGAGGACATGACTAGCTCACCAATAAAGTGGCGGACACCGAGCTTGCCTTTCAAAAAGTCTTTTTCCAACTTCGCAAGTTCCTTGCGTTCGGAATCATAGGGCTGACGCTCAAGAACTTGAAAGTAAATCTGGCGCAATGCATTTTGACGATCTAATTCGGTCGCTTTGCGGTCAATGGTAATCGGCTTGTGGTTATCCATCACATTTCTCCAAAACTATCTTAAATACCAGATCACAAAGTTGCTTTGCTACTTTGTAATTTAAAAATCCTGACTGGGTTTATAACGCTTTTCAAGCGAGGTAAAGAGGTTTATTTCCCCGCCGAAGGCGGGGAAATAAACCTAGTAAATGCTGCAATTAGGCATGAAGTAGAGCTGAGATCGCCATGTTTGTATAGGGCTTGATCATAGCTGCACATTCAGCAGGCAAAAGTGCATCAACAGCAGTCTGCAATAGACGGTAAGCTGTAGAGCATTCCTTGGCAATCTGATAAGAATTAATGATGTTTGCCAACCAATCCATCAACGTTTCCCGAAAAAAGAGTTCATCATCACGAAGAACTGAGATAGATGTATAACGAATCATGTTAGACATGTCATATTTGCAGCGTTGCAATTGCTTTTGCACAAGCTCAGGATACTGTTGGGCTAAAAGCTTAAGGGCATGAATTGTAATTTCGTCTGAGCGATCGCGCAAAAGATTGTAAGTTCTGACTCGTACAGAAAAGCTACTAGCAAATTGTTCTAAACTAACCAGATCAGCGTCAGTTAAATAAACGCGATCAACGTCACTAATCTTTTCTTCCAAAACACGATTCATTGTGGTCAGCATAATCTTTATTACCCCTTAAATAATCTTAGTAAATATACCTATTCGGCTTGTCTAAAACTAACTTTTTATATCTTCCCCATCCCCTATAGAACTAATAGTAAAACTCTGTTGAAATCAAGATTTAATAATGCAATTAAAGTTTACTTAACAAAATATTTCGACATATAAGCAGCTAGGTGAAATTAAATATAAAACCCTAAAACCTTCGCTGTGCGCCGCTTATGTGCCAATAGTTTCAGCTATAATTCTTAATTGTGCCTATCTACTCTGTAAGACTATTTATGCCAATTCACAAAATTACGACTACACTTTTGTGAATTGAAAACCAAACCCAGTATGTTTTTTCAAATAAAGAAATGGTGTAGCTATTTTTTATTTGGTATTACTTTGGTATTACCAAGTTACAGACTCATGATGGGGCTTTGAGTAGTGTAAAAAAATTTTGAATGTACGACGGACTCAAAATTATTTTTAGGTTTTAACTAAGTGCAAAGCGCTATACTTCAAACGCAACAAAAGAAATTAAAAACGTTGCTATGCAACGTTTTTAATTTCTTTTGTTGTACTTTTTGCTTGGCGATTACTGTAAGATAAAATTTTAAGCAGCAAAGGAGAGTTGCGGTGCAACTCTCCTTTGCTGCTTAAAATTTTATCTATTAAATTAGGGAGTGACATCATGCCAGTTGTGGCAGTCATCGATTACGACATGGGGAACTTGCACTCAGCTTGCAAGGGGCTGGAGATGGCAGGAGCTACCCCCATTGTTACTAATGATCCTCAAGTTCTTGCCAGTGCTGATGGGCTAGTTTTACCTGGAGTTGGATCTTTTGACCCTGCAATGCAAAAATTGCGAGCTACAAATTTAGAACAACCAATTCATGACGCGATCGCCAGCGGTAAGCCATTTTTAGGAATCTGCTTAGGAATGCAAATCCTATTTGAAAGCAGCGAAGAGGGAAAAGAAGCAGGCTTAGGAGTGATCAAGGGTCAGGTGAAGCGTTTTAGGCATGAGCCAAATTTGGCTATTCCGCATATGGGTTGGAATCAACTTGATCTAGTGCAAGCTAATTGCTCCCTTTGGCAAGATTTAGGCGATCGCCCTTGGATGTATTTTGTGCATTCCTACTACACAGATCCTACCAATCCTCTCGTTTCTGCTGCTACTACAACTCACGGTAGTCAACAAGTAACCGTGGCGATCGCCAGAGATAATTTGATGGCAGTGCAGTTTCATCCTGAAAAATCATCCACGACAGGGATACATTTGTTAGCAAATTTCGTCAGAATGATGACCGCGTAGCATAATAATTAAAGTCTCGAAAGATTTATGAAGATCCCAATGATCAAAAAATTAAGTATTGTTTCCTGCCTTGCTGTGGCTTGTGCTGTCGTTTCTCCTTCCATAGTCAAAGCGCAAGGTAACGCTGGCTTTATTTTATTTGGTGGAATTAGAGATAATGCGCTCGATTATTGTCTTGACAGCGGCAGCAGTGGTCGCAACGATCGCTACTACTTAGAAGTTAAGCCTCAGATTTTTAAGGTTGCTGAAGTAATTATCACTTATCCCGATCATTTCAATGGCAGCTTCGATACAAGTGACATGAAGTTGAGGGTCACAGGTCAATGCCGAGGCGGAAAGGATCTTGAGATTGAGTCGGCAACTTGGGATAAAGAAACTCGCCGCATTACCATCATTCCGAAAGAGGCAATTCCTGCTAAAACTGCGCTAAGAGTAGTGATGTCAAATGTGAGAAACCCTGACTATAGCGGTTTTTACCAGTTTGATGGTCGGGTTTTACGAGCAGATGTACCCGTTCCTGTTTATATCGGTTCTTGGGTAATTACCCTCGACTAAAAAAATGGCGGCGCGATGCGCCGCTATTTTTTATGAAACTTTTTGAAAGCCTTGCCAAGCATGGATACAGAGAAATTTTTGAGCATCGGCGCGAAGCGCCGATGCTCATTTAAGTAAGCGCAACGCGCTGTAATATAACCTGCGACAGCTATAGATATTTTTATGCGTATTTTAATTAGTAATGACGATGGCATTTATGCTCCAGGGGTAAGAGCTTTAGCGGAAGTGCTAAGTGATACGGAGCATACGATCACTGTAGTTTGTCCTGATCGGGAACGTTCGGCAACGGGACATGCTTTAACTTTACAAGAGCCGCTGCGGGTGGAGCAAATTACGGGAGTATATCCTGCCAACATTGAGGCTTGGGCTTGTTCGGGGACTCCCTCAGACACGGTGAAATTAGCCCTTGATGCTTTGTTAGGCGATCGCCCCGATCTAGTCTTGTCAGGCATCAATCGTGGCGCAAATTTGGGGACGGATGTGCTTTACTCTGGCACGGTTTCGGCGGCGATGGAAGGAGTGCTAGAGGGAGTGCCGAGTGTGGCGTTTAGTTTGACAAGTTTTATGCATTTAGATTTTAGTGCTGCGGCAAACTTTGCCAAAAAGATAGTCAATAAATTAGCTGTTAGTCCTCTTGAGGAGCCAATTTTATTAAATGTAAATATTCCTGCGATCGCGGAGGAAGATATTTGTGGGGTTGTAGTCACTCGTCTAGGGATTCGCCGCTATCGTGACCAGTTTGAAAAGCGCATCGATCCGCGTGGCAAGATTTACTACTGGCTATCAGGCATCGTCATCGAATCGGAAGCTGAAGCTGATACAGATGTGCAAGCCATTAAAAATAATTACGTTACGATTACGCCCCTCAAGTATGACTTGACCTATGGAGCCGCGATGCCATCTTTGCAAAGCTGGACAGAGCATTTGACATAGCCAGTCTTGAAAACCCAAGAAGCGAGTAGCGGCGATTCACGCCGCTACTCGCTTCTTGGATTTTAGTTTGTGCTAATTCAAGTGTCTATGGCTATATTTAGATATACGCAGGTTTTTGAGAATAAGCCTATGACTCCGCAACCTTTGACCACCTCGGAAACAATCCCTGAAATTGACTATCCCGACAGTGATGGCAATCCCATGTCTGACAATACTGAACAATATCGCTGGATCGTGATGATCAAGGAAAACCTTGAAATTATGTATGCCGATGATCCAAACGTATTTGTAGCAGGCGATTTGTCTTGGTATCCCGTGCGCCATACCCAAAAACGCACTTCTCCCGATGTCATGGTCGTATTTGGTAGACCCAAGGGAAGAAGAGGCTCTTACAAACAATGGATGGAGGATAATATTGCTCCCCAGATTGCCTTTGAGATTCTATCCCCCAGCAATAAGGATCGGCGCGGGCTAGATTCTCTCGAAGAAAAGTTTGAGTTTTACGAGAAGTACGGCATCCAAGAGTATTACGTTTATGATCCCGATGATTTAATTCTCGAAGGTTGGCAAAGACAAGGCGATCGCCTTGTTAGCATTTTGTCGATGATCAACTGGGTCAGCCCCTTATTGGGGATTCGCTTTGAATGGGTTGCAGGCGAAGAACTGATGCTATCCCGTCCCGATGGTCAGCGTTTTTTGTCCCCTGTTCAATTAGCTCGGCGACTCAAACAGTCAGAGTTACAGCTTTCCTTAGAAAAGCAACGCGCCGATCAGGAAAATATGCGTGCTGAGCAAGAAAAGCTCCGTGCCGATCGCCTTGCAGCACAACTAAAAGCTCTAGGTATCGAGCCAAGTGATTAAACCCATAATGTCGGCACAATGCGCCAACATTGCCGCAATTGCCGCCAAAGAAAGGGAAAAAGCGTTGCTTCGCAACGCTTTTTCCCTTTCTTTGGTTCGGGTTTGAGCGCAAAGCGCTGTAAGTTTAGGAAATACCCGTGATCGCCATGTCAAAAGCTAGACATACAGAAGGAATCGAGAATTTGGTTTGGGCTTGCAGATAGGCAAGATTGACCATTTGCGCTGTGGCAACGCGATCGCTAAATACTTTTTGAATTGACTCTGCTAGTAATAGCGGATCATTCGGGGGAATTAGAAAACCAGTAACCCCATTTTCAATAATTTCGCTAGTGCCGCCGCCGAGGGTGGCGATCGCAGGTCGCTTAGCCAACTGCGCTTCGACAATCACTCGACCAAAGGGTTCGGGGGCAGTCGAGCAATGGGCGATCGCATCGCAAGCTTTCATCAACGCAGGGATGTCTTGCCGAAATCCTAACCAATGCACGCGCCCTTGAAGACTCGGCTGCGCGGCAATTTGCTTTAATTGCTCCGTATATTCTGATTCACCAAACAATGCATCACCCACCAGCAACACATGAACATCCGCAAGTTGACTCGCCGCCTCTAGTAAAATATGTTGCCCTTTCCAATAGGACAGGCGACTAAACATTCCCACCACGGGGCGATCGCGGGGAATACCTAATTCATTCCGCAGATGCATTTGATCGTCACTGATTTGATTAAACTTTTGGCTATCAAAGCCGTTATAAACGGTGCGTAATAGTTGCCTTTTGCCGCCAGCCACTAAAAATGCGTCCCCCGTTGCTTGTGAATTGACGATCACCCTTGTAGCAAACCAGTTGGCTAAGGTAACAGCAACAAGGCGATTAGTCGCACTAAAAATATTGGCAGTCAAAATATCGTGCAAGTGCCAAACCACAGGCGCACCACCTAACAAACGCGCGATCGCTGCCACCACAAAGCCCTTCTGATTATTGGCATGGATCAGGTCAAAATCTTGGCTGATATGGGCAATCTGTCTGCCAATTCGCCATAGTTCCCCAATTGATTTTAGGGAAGACATTAAACCACTGGATACTTTTACATCAGCTAGCGATCGCGCAGATGCTAATACTTGCACTTTCACACCCAGTTCTTCTAGACGTTGTTTGAGAGAGCCATCGGTGAGCAGCACCACTTGACTTGTATCGCGATAGGCTTGGGCAAAATCAATCAAGCAAAGCTCACCGCCGCCTAGTACGGCAGTGTAGCTAACAAATAAAATCTTTTGTCGATCCATAATTTTTATCGATGCTCTCTTTTGTAGCTTGCACTTACAGCGCTTTGCGCTCAAGCCCGAACCAAGAATAATTTTGAAAGTGTTGCGAAGCAACACTTTCAAAATTATTCTTGGTTCGGCTGATTGACAACCTGAAGTAAGGCGGCGCGGAGCGCCGCCTTACCTATTGATGCGCTAGCCCAACCGCCTGTTGAATATTGTCTAGCCCGTGAGCATCTAGCTTTGCCACCAAACCTCGTAGGATTTGCTTCATCATCATTGGACCTTCATAAATTAAGCCAGTATAAACCTGCACAATCGAAGCCCCAGCGATGATTTTTTGCCAAGCATCTTCGGCGTTAAAAATTCCACCAACACCGACAATTGGTAATTTGCCTTCTGTTGTTTCCCAAATTAGATTGATTACGGCAAGGGAGCGATCGCGCACAGGTTGACCGCTAATTCCCCCCAACTCATTCGCCACAGGTTGTCCTGTAATTGATAAATGGGTCGTGACCAAATTTTGTCGAGAAATGGTTGTATTCGTCGCAATAATTCCCGCTACGGCATATTCTTGGCAAACTTTAACAACTTCCATAATGTCGGCATCGTTGAGATCGGGGGCAATCTTAACTAAAATCGGCTTATTTTGAATATTAATTGGTGCTAGCTCCGCCAAAATTGCGCTTAACTGCGCGGTAGCCTGTAAATCACGCAGATTGGGCGTATTCGGAGAACTGACGTTTACGACAAAGTAGTCCCCAAATTGATATAGCAATTTAAAACTTTCAGCATAGTCAAATTTTGCATCTGCTAGTTCGGTAACTTTTGACTTGCCCAGATTAATGCCAAGAGGAACCGTGAGCTTATGCTTTTGTAAATAGGCTGCTAAATGTTCCGCGATCGCCTTAGCTCCTTGATTGTTAAAGCCCATACGGTTAAGTACTGCTAAGTCACTAGGCAGTCGAAATAGACGGGGCTGCGGGTTACCTGACTGTCCTTGCGCGGTAATCGTGCCCACCTCTGCAAAGCCAAACCCCAAATTTGACCAAGCGCAGATCGCCTCTGCATTTTTATCAAATCCTGCCGCTAGACCTAAGGGATTTTCAAATTTGAGATCCCATAGAGTTTGGGACAGCCGCGAGTCGCTATAGTAAAAGGTGGATTTAGCGATCGCCTGCAAAGCTGGGGAATTACTAATGCGCTGACAAGTAGCGATCGCCAAATTATGGGCAGCTTCAGGATCAAGGGTAAATAGTAAGGGACGCAACCCATATTGATAGGCAGCACTTAACATAGGCTTAGGGTTCAGCAATTTAACAAAGAACCAGATTGTTTACGGGCACGTCTACGCCGCGCCCATCAACAATCTGGTTCCTCATTTTACAGCGCCGCTCTTACTAGTTATTAATTAATTATTAAAACAAGGAGTATTTTTAAATGATATGGCAACTACTGACGGCTCCCCTCGATGGACTCATGTGGATCGCTGAACAAATTGAAGAACGGGCTACTACCGAATTAGAAAAGACCGAAAATTTACAAAAACGGCTCACAACTCTACAACTAAAGTTTGACCTTGGCGATATCAGTGAAGAGGATTTTGTCCGCCAAGAACAGGAGATATTAGAAGCGATGGAAGCTGAAGCTATTGCTGAGGAGTCACAATAGTATGGTTGTTGTAAATAACTTGTAGATGGGCTTCGACTTCGCTCAGCCACCTTACACCGATGGCTGAGCGAAGTCGAAGCCTCTTTTAATATTTAGGACTTAAGCCCAGACTGCCAACTATTTAGAGCCGTAAGCTTGCCACGATAGATTGACCAGAGAGTTAAAGATTGCTGCCGCCGCGATCGCATTTCCTTTGCGCCCGTCAACTCGAATGTGAGGAATCAAAGAATCATGCAAACGGGACTTAATCACATCGGCATCGATAAACCCTGTAGGAGAGCCGATGACTAGGGCTGGTTTAACATCCTCCATCTCAATTAAATCAACTAAGGCAGCTAAGGCGGTTTGGGATTCACCAATTACAAATATTGCTTCAGGATAACGTTTGGCTAAAGTCTCAATGCCCCAAGCAGCTTGCGTTTTACCTTTTTGGGGACGCGTAATTGCGTCTACACCACAATAAATGGGATTAGCAAAGGTGTCGCTAACTTGCGGGAAAATCGCTGCCTGCAAGGTGGGGACATCCACCACCACGGTGGTACGAGTTGCCAGCGCACTAGCGCCCGCCTGTAGAGCTTGTTCGGAAAATCTAATTAAATTTTTGTATTCAAAATCAGCAGTTGCATAGATCACTTGGCGCACGATTTCATACTCGGCTGGCGAAAAGGAATGCTCACCAATTTCTTGATCAATAATTGATAAGCTTTGCGCGTCCGTAATATGCCATTCCATAGAGTTATGCAGTAAAAGTCTGAGTTATCAATAAAGTATGAAACTACCACGAGTTGTCGTGAAAGTTAAGGAAATTACTAAAACTAAAACTTATTTTGCCCATTTATACCAATTCATAAAACCCAGAAGACGAGTGGCGGCGCTTCGCGCCGCCACTCGCTTCTTGGGTTTTGATTTTGACCTAATAAGTAGCTAGAAATCTAGAAAGCTGTCCTGCCCGCTCAGCGGGCGGGACAGCTTTTGGTTTTAGTTTTTAATTATGGTGAGCTACATACAAGTGACAACAGCTATAAAAGCCGAACCCATCGCTAGTTTTCTACTTGTGCGGCGTTGCGTTTAGGGTCATCTGACGAACACAGTTGCGACCATCAGCCTTAGCCATATACAACGCGCGATCGGCTCCCTTGAGCAAGTCTGTGGCTAAAAAATGGTCAACCGATACGGTGGCTACGCCACAGCTAATTGTGACATAGGGCGAGACAGTGGAATGGGAATGGGGTAGCTGTAGAGTTTGGACGATCGCATTAGCTCGAATAGCGACATTTAACGCTCCCTCGGCATCAGTATTAGGCAAGATGATTGCAAATTCTTCACCACCATAGCGAGCAACTAGATCGGCAGGTCGATTAGTAGCTTTGCTAATTGCACTGGCAACTTCTTGTAAACAGAGATCGCCCTGTTGATGTCCATAGTTATCGTTATAGTTTTTAAAAAAATCAATGTCACAAAGTACTAGTGAAATTGGACTTTTTTCGCGTTGCGATCGCCGACATTCTTGTTCCAAATACTCATCAAGACATCGACGGTTTGCCACTTGAGTTAACCCGTCGATTGAAACCAATCTTTGTAGCTCTCTGACCACAACAGCTAGTTGCTCGTTAGCATTTTCTAATTGTTTGTTCGTATCTTCTAACTGTTGGCGCAGATTAGCTTGATCCAGTAGCCGCCTTACCCGCTGCCTCAAAACAGCCCAGTGAATTGGCTTAGTCACATAGTCGGAAGCACCTACGGCATAGGCTCGGTCTACGGATTCGCGATCCTCTAGAGCCGTAATAATCAATACAGGTACATGATCGCCATTGGGAAGCTCTTGGAGTTGTGAACAACATTCAAACCCATCTAAAATTGGCATCATGGCATCTAACAAGATCATGTCGGGGCTAGTTTCTTGGTAGACTTTTAAGGCTTCCATCCCATCCGCAGCCTCAACCACTTGATAGCTTTCCCGCTCTAGATAGCGCACCAAAATTTTCCGCATAAACATGTCATCATCCACAATCAAAATTAGAGGAGACTTAGGCGGATTAGTTGAGGCAGTAGCTTGGTTAAACATTAGCTGGGATGCCTCAATCTCTGTGTTTTGGGGGGATTCTCTAGAGTCGTCGATTGTCATTGCGTAGGGCGATTTCTGTGAGCGATTGGCACAACCGCAATTAATAGTTTGTAAAGTTTCTCAGTATGGCAACGATATTATTTCTCATGCTCTAGCTCAGACTTGACGTTAGCGTATTCACTAGTAATTTTACTAATTCTTGCCTCTAGATCATCATATTTTTGATTGCGAAGATTTGTTTCCAAATCACGACACAAAGTGGATAACTCCTCTGCACCGATAACACCACTGCTAGATTTTAGGGTGTGAACCGTTCGCAACATTACATCAAAATTTTGTTGTGCGAAACTAGTATATAACTCTTGGAGAAGCGATCGCGAATTATCTAAATAACTATCAATCAATTCAGCTAAAAATGTCGGATCTTCGCCACCAATATCATTCGCGGCTTCATGTAAAGATTCAATATTAATTGATGTAAATGTATTAATAGTTGCAGGAACTATTGCCTGACTTTCTGCTAAGACGCGAATCAATTCAGAATTACGAATTGGCTTGCTGAGATAGTCATCCATACCCGCAGCTAGATATACCTCGCGATCTCCCTGCATCGCATTAGCGGTCATGGCTACAATCCTTGGTTTATGGACAAGTTTGCCTTCTTGGAAATGTAGAAAAATTTGCCTTGTGGCTTCTAATCCATCCATTTCAGGCATTTGCATATCCATGAAAATCAAATCGTAAGGATGCTGCAAGACAGCCGTTAACACCTCTAATCCATTGGCGGCAATGTCGGCGCGGTAGCCCATTCTCTGCAAAATATGAACCGCCACCTTTTGATTAACAACATTGTCTTCGGCTAACAGAATCCTCAGAGGATGCTTTTTAGCCATCAGTGGATCAAACTGAGTAACTTGACGACCAAAAGCCCGATTAGGAATAGGTTTAAATACAGACTTATCGTAGGAAAAATCACTTGGAGGCGCAGTAATTGTAAAGAAAAAGGTTGAACCATAGTCAACTTCACTTTCTACCCACATCGTGCCACCCATCAGTTCGCAGAGGCGCTTACTGATCGCCAGTCCCAATCCAGTGCCGCCATATTGTCGAGTTGTCGAGGCATCAACTTGGCTAAAAGGTTGAAACAGTCGATAGAGGCGATCGCGGGGAATGCCAATACCCGTATCTTTGACCTGAAATACCAACGTCCGCAGTGGCTGACTATTTTCATGGTGATCATTCAAGTCACAGCGCAAGAAATGCGTGGTCAATAGTTGCGAAATTGTAATACTAATCGAGCCACGGTAAGTAAACTTGAGGGCATTACCGATTAAGTTAGCCAAAACTTGGCGAAGACGAGTCATGTCCCCAATCACTTCCAATCCCACATCAGGGTGAATTGAGTAACTAAGTTCAATTCCTTTTTCTAGCGCTTTCGGCGATAGCATCTCAATTGTGTCTTCTAAGCAAGTGCGTAGATCAAAGTTTTGTTCTTCTAGTTCTAGATGTCCTGACTCAATTTTAGAAAAGTCTAAAATATCGTTAATAATCGTTAGCAATGTATCACCAGCATTGCGGGCAATTTCCACAAATTCCCGTTGTTCTTTGGTGAGATTAGTATCTAGCAAAACCCCTGTCATGCCAATTACCGCATTCATGGGAGTCCGAATTTCATGACTCATGGTTGCTAAGAAATCACTCTTAGAACGGTTGGCATTTTCCGCAATAATTTTCGCCTCTTCTAGTTCAGCATTTTGCTTAACTAACTGCTCCCTTTGGCGAGTTTCTTGAATTAATAAATGGGCTTGTGAGAGGGCAATACTAACCTGATCAGCTACCGATCTTAGTAATTCTTTTTCTTCAGTTGTCCACTCATGGAAAGTATTACAGTGGTGTAGCAAAATAACGCCGTTGGTCACCCCATGGGAAGAGGTGCGGATCGCTAATAGCGATCGCAGTTGCATCCGATAAAAAAGATCGCCAAAAGATTCTAGATCAGGCTCGGTATAGACATTTTGAATAGCGATCGCTTGATCTTGATTGGATATTTTCTGACCGAAGTGACTATTCAGAAGCGGTAGCTCCATGTCTTTTACAGGAAAGATCTTCTCGGCAAGTTGCTCGGACATTAGCTCCCATTCGGGATCTGTAGTTGATGGGGAATCGGCTTGAGGATGTCCCACTTTGTAAATAAGGCAACGGCTGGCGTGAAAAGCCAATTGAGTCTGATGAGCTGCTGTTTGAAAAATTTTATTAACATCTAGGCTCTGACGAATCTCATCGGTGATCCGATTGAGCAAGACTGTCAGCCGCATTTGTCTTTTGAGATTTTTTTCTGCTTCCTTACGCTCGGTGATGTCAGTTTGAATCCCGATAAAGTGAGTAGCTTTACCGTATTCGTCAAATATTGGCGAGATGTTTAACTCGTTCCAAAATAAAGTGCCATCTTTGCGGTAATTGCGAATGACCACTGTACAAGAGGTTTCATTGATAATTGCCGATCGCAAAATATCGCTTTCTGGTTGAAATAGATCATTACCCTGCAAAAAACGACAGTTCTTGCCAATAACTTCGACGGCACTATAGCCTGTAATCTTCTCAAAAGCTGAGTTGACATAGACCATAGGATTATTGGGTAGTCGCCAGTCCGTGATCACGATGCCATTGTGGCTAGCGGCGATCGCCCGTTCTTGCAGTTTTAAAGTTTCCTCAAACTTTTTGCGAGTACTAATATCAAAACGAATCGCCAAGTACTGAATTGGACTACCCTGTTCATCAAGGAGGGGAATGATCGTGCTGTCTGTCCAATAGAAATCACCATTTTTCTTGCGATTGCGGATTTCGCCACGCCAGACATGACCTTTGCTAATTGTGTCCCAGAGCTTAGCGAAAAAATCGCTTGTATGATAGCCCGAATTAATAAATCGATGGTTTTCCCCAACTAATTCGCTCTGACTATAGCCAGAAATCTCACTAAATTTATCATTTGCATAGGTGATTATGCCTTGTAAATCAGTCACGGTCACAATGGCAGCTTGATCAAGGGCAAACTTCTGAAACGCTAATTCATTAATGGTTTGCTGTAATTTGGCTTCGTCCCGTTTACGATTACTAATGTCATTAGCTATTCCCAAAAAGCCAATAATCTCGTGGTTATCATTGCGTAATGCGGAAACCGACAGCATCACAGGAAATCGAGAACCATCTTTACGGATGTAAGTCCACTCATTTTCCTCAATCATGCCTCGGCAAACTTTGACGGTAAATACTTCAAAGCCAACTTTGACAGGAATCCCCAGTTCTTCGGTCAAGGCGATCGCGCGTTGTGCGACTTCTTGGCGATCGTGAAAACATTCAGGAGTTTTTTTGCCGATCATCTCGACGGCTGTGTAACCAGACCAAGCTTCTGCCGCCTTATTAAATACAGTAATCACGCCATTAACATCCGTGGCGATCATTGAATAATTAGCACCATCTAAAATAGTCTTGTATAGAGTTAAAGACTCTTGGTGATAGAACGGTGATGATTGTGAATTTACCAAGTCATTACTTGATACAGATTGCCTATGGAGATCCCTGCGATTGTTTTTAGAATCTGCTTCGTCAATTGGTAAATTATTGCTAGTAGTAATTTGGGACATAACTTTAAAAATATGCAGATGCCGTAAAGTCCTATGCAGATCAGCAAAAACTTACTCTTCTTGATTTCCCCGCCGATTAGATAGCTTAGGAAGATTAGGTCTATGTTGAACTCTATACTGAACCAATGCAGAGGTGACTTTATCTCTTTATTTACGACTCAGCGTATATTTAATCATAGTTCTATTTTAAAGATTTAGTAGCCTACACCACATAATATTTAAGGAATTACTCCAACCCTAAACTCATTTTTTATAGCAGTAGTCACATGTATTAGGACAAAATCAAAACCCAGAAGACGAGTGGCGGCGCGAAGCGCCGCCACTCGTCTTCTGGGTTTTATGTGCTAACAAGAATTAGTACTTTTGAGCCACAGCGTTGTGATGCTCTTAATGCCTGACTCGTCTTCTGGGTTTTATGTGCTAACAAGAATTAGTACAGCTATAAAAAATGAGTTTTACAGTGAGAATTTCTGAACGAATTACTTAAAAACCAAATCAGATTATTGAAATATGAGTTTGTCTGACACGATCGCCGCCATTGCCACCGCCATTTCTCCCCAACAAGGAAGTGTTGGTATCGTTAGGCTATCAGGGGATAGGGCTTTAAAAATTGCTAAGGAAATTTTTAAAGCTGGTAATAAACAAACTTGGGAAAGCCATCGCATTCTCTATGGCTACATCACCCATCCCCATACCCATACGGTAATCGATGAGAGCTTATTGCTAATCATGAAAGCACCGCGATCGTTTACAAGGGAAGATGTGGTTGAGTTTCACTGTCACGGGGGGATTATGGCGGTGCAGCAGGTGTTAAATCTATGTCTAGAGCAAGGCGCTAGGCTGGCGGAAGCAGGGGAATTTAGTTTACGCGCTTTTTTGAATGGGCGGATTGATCTGACACAGGCGGAAAGCATTAACGATCTAGTTGGCGCAAAATCAGCGCAGGCGGCTCAGTCCGCGATCGCCTCTCTGCGCGGCAAACTTGCCCAATCCCTCAAGCATTTGCGTGGTAAAGCCCTGAATATTTTGACGGAAATCGAAGCCAGAATTGACTTTGAAGATGATCTGCCGCCCCTTGATGTTGGTTGGGTCAAGGCGGAAATTGCCGATATTTCCCAGCAGTCTCATCATATTTTGGCGACTGCCGATCGCGGAGAGTTGCTACGATCGGGCTTGAGGGTTGCTATTGTCGGTCGTCCAAATGTAGGTAAATCGAGTTTACTGAATGCTTGGAGCCGTAGCGATCGCGCGATCGTCACGGATTTACCTGGCACAACTCGCGACGTGGTGGATTCGCAGTTGGTGGTGGGTGGTATTCCTGTGCAGGTGCTGGATACCGCAGGAATTAGGGAAACGGAGGATGTAGTCGAAAAAATTGGTGTGGAGCGATCGCGCCAAGCGGCAAAGTCAGCGGACTTGGTATTGATGGTAATTGATGCGACAGTGGGCTGGACAGCAAAAGATGCCGAAATCTATGGGGGAGTTTGTGATCGCCCAGTTATTTTGGTAATTAATAAAATCGATTTGATTCCAGATTTGCCGCTATTGCCCCCCAACTTGCAAGATAAGCGCATCGTCAAAACTGCGGCGGCTCAAAATCAAGGAATTGAGGACTTGGAAGCAGCTATTTTGGAGGCAATTCGCCAAGAACAAATTGTTGCTGCTAATTTTGAAGTGGCGATAAATCAGCGTCAAAAGGCTTGTTTACTCAGAGTTGTCCAGTCTCTCGATAATGTGCAAATTGCGATCGCCGATCAGTTGCCCCTAGATTTTTGGACGATTGACCTCCGCGCCGCCATCAGTGCGATCGGGGAGATTACAGGGGAAGAAGTGACAGAATCAGTTTTAGATCAAATCTTTAGCCGATTCTGCATCGGTAAATAATTGCGGCGCATATTTACCGATGTAAAAGTAAGGCTTCGACTTCGCTCAGCCAACATTAATTGTTGGCTGAGCGAAGTCGAAGCCTCTTTTTACCAACTGCGACCATTTACTGATCGCCTTAAACCAGCACCAACTAATTCCCTTTCTGGCTCAGAACTGAGATTCTTAGAGTCTTGATACTTTTTTTCATCACGCAATAGAACTTCACGCAAAGCCCTGACTGCGGAGCGTTGAGCTAACTTGGAAACGACATCTCGACCAAAGGTGAGCGTCTCACGCTTGGAGAGAATCCTTGTTGCAAGGGGGAAAATATCAGTGGGCGCGATCGCCTTATCCTGTTGCAGCACAGTCCATAATCTAGCGATGTAGCTCAGACTTGAAGGACTCGAACCTTGATCTGACTTTAGGCGCGGATCAACGACAATATCGCCCATGATATTGCGTAGCCCTTGAGGTAAACGCTTGCTGGCTTCAACTTCTATACCTTTGACAATTTCATCAATAATGCGATCGTGCATGAACTCACTGCGATCTGAAAGTAAAAAGTCAATTCCCTTGTCAAGAGTTCCACTTAAGTTGTAATCAGGATTGGTTTGAGCATTACTGAGGAGATTCTCTAAACGGTTCCATCGGAACTCGCCATCCCTAAACAACAAATCCTTGAGAGCCATCCGCAACTCTGGCGCAGAGTCATTAAGCAGTCGATTAGCCACATAGGGATAGGCGACAGCCAGCACTTTAAACTTCGGATCTACACTAAAAGCAATCCCTTCTAAAGTTACTAGCGATCGGATAATCAACGCATAGTAAGCAGGAACTTGGAATGGATAATCATACATGATCTGCGAAAGTTGATCGGTCATGTCTTTGAAATCCATTTGCGTCAAGCTTAAGCCTTCAGGAGGGTTGAACACGCTAGACAAAGCGGGAACGATCGCCTCAAAATCAATATCTTCCGTCAAAAATCCCAATCTTACATAGTCTTTGGAAAGAGCATCAAAGTCCTTATTTACCAAATGGACGATCGCCTCAATTAGACCAAATCTCTGTTCCGCCGAGACTTCACTCATCATGCCAAAATCTAGATAAGCAAGCCTACCATCGCCCATCACTAAGAGGTTGCCAGGATGTGGATCGGCGTGAAAATAGCCATAGTCAAGCAGTTGCCGCAAAGAACATTGCACCCCAACTTCGATAATGTGGCGACTATCAAATCCTGCTTGCTTTACCTTTTCGACATTGGTTAACTTAATTCCTTCAATCCATTCCATTGTCAACACTCGCTTAGCGGTGTAATTCCAATAGATTTTAGGAACATAAATTCCATCCAAGCTGCCATAGTACTTAGCAAACTTTTCCGCATTCTGCCCCTCAAAGGTATAGTCCATTTCCTCAAAAATACGACTGGCAAATTCATCTAAAATGGCGGCGAGGTTGGTACGGATAAATTTAAAACTGCTTTTAAGCCAAGTGGCAATGCCGCGCAGTATGTACATATCAAGGGCAATACCTGCGGCGATGTCTGGGCGCTGTACCTTGATGGCAACAGCTTCACCCGTTCTTAGTCGTCCTTTATAGACCTGACCTAAGGAAGCGGCAGCGATCGGGTTTTCCGAAATCTCGGCATATACCTCCGTCGGATCTGCCCCCAAAGCATCGCGGATAAATTGAAAGGCGATTTCGTTAGCAAAGGGAGGAAGCTGATCTTGCAGTTCGGCTAGCTCATCCATAAATATGGGAGGCACAATGTCGGGGCGGGTAGAGAGTGCTTGCCCAATTTTGATGAAGGCGGGGCCGAGGCGAGTTAAAAGCTGGCGACACTCGATCGCCAACTTTTTTAAGTTAGCCGCCGATGATTTGGCGCTAAACCTCAATCGTAAAACCAACCAAATTAGGGGGACAAAAATCACTATGCAGCGCCACCAAACCTTAAGAGGTTGGTTGCGATAATAATTGGCGATCGCCTCAATGTCATAACGATCTAACTCAAAGTCTTTTTTGGTAGCGGGCATAGGATTCTCTCAGACTTGGCGTACAGATAGCTTTTCAGACGGTTTGACAAGAGTTAATTGCTTGCCCAAGGCAAGCAATTAACTCTTGCTTCACAAGGTTCAAAAATACTACACATTATTTTAACAATTTGTTACAGGATTCGGGATAACTCTCTAGGCATAACCGCAAAAGCAAATAGAGACAAAGCCTCCCCTCCCTTTCTGCATTTTGATGGCGCGGCTGAGCCGCGCCATCAAAATGCTCAGCTAAATAAGCTTTGCAAAGTTGGGATAAACGATGGATAGGAAATCGCCGCCGATTCGGCACGATTAATCGATGTTTTGCCCTTGGCAACCAAAGCCGCGATCGCCAAACTCATCGCCACCCGATGATCGTCATAGCTTTCGACCTCAGTGCCAGTCAAGATTTTGCCGCCCACGATCTCCATACCATCGGGATGCTCGGTGACGGTTGCTCCGAGCTTAGTCATCTCTTTGACCATGGCTATAATCCGATCGCTTTCTTTGACCCGCAACTCTTCCGCATCGGCGATAACGGTTGTCCCTTGGGCGCAAGCCGCCGCGATCGCCAAAATCGGAATCTCGTCAATGAGCCTCGGGATTACCGCTCCATCAATGCGACAAGCCTTGAGAACTGCCGAGCGAACTCGCAAATCGGCAACAGGTTCACCAGTGACATCACGGCGATTTTCATAGGTGATATCGGCTCCCATTTCGGCAAGAACTTCTAAAATCCCCGTCCGCGTAGGATTGATCCCCACATTTTCAATTAACAGGTCGGAATTAGGGACTATAGAAGCTGCTACCAACCAAAAGGCTGCTGAGCTAATGTCCCCTGGGACAGTCACTTCTTGCCCTACCAGTTTTGCGCCGCCCTTTACTGAAACTGTATTGCTATCAATATCAACTGTCACATTTGCCCCAAAAGCAGACAGCATTCTCTCGCTATGGTCACGCGATCGCTCTGGCTCGGTGATCATCGTTTCGCCATCGGTCATCAGTCCCGCCAACATAATGCATGACTTTACCTGTGCGGAGGCAACAGGGGATTGGTAGTGGATTGCTTTGAGGTTCTGTCCCACGATCGCTAGAGGTGCGCGAGCTGCGTTTTCCCTGCCCCAAATATTTGCCCCCATTTGTCGCAAAGGGTTGACCACACGGGACATTGGGCGCGATCGCAAAGAGCGATCGCCCGTAACCGTAAAAAAGCGATCGGGGTGACTTGCCAAAATCCCCAACATCAACCGTAAAGTTGTCCCCGAATTACCTGCATTCAAGACATCAAGTGGTTCCTTAAGATTGCCAAGTCCAATCCCTCTAATCGTCACCAATTCGGAATTTAGTTCTGAAATGTCCGCTCCCATCGCGGAAAAGCAAGCGGCTGTACTGCGGGGATCTTCACCCAAAAGTAGCCCCCTAATCGTTGTCTCTCCTTCGGCGAGGGAGCCAAGCATCAAAGCTCGATGGGATATGGATTTGTCGCCTGGAATCGTAATCTTCCCACACAGTCCCTTTGAAAGTTGACTAGCATCAATGTTGAGGCGGTGATGGCTTTGGGTTGTATCGAGGTCAATCATGTTAAAGTCAATAGCTATTAGTATTAGATTACAGCGCTTTGCGCTCAAACCCAAACCAAGAAAAATTTTGAAAGCGTTGCAAAGCAACGCTTTCAAAATTTTTCTTTGCATAGGAAATAATTTTTTGGAGCGGCGGCTTCAAAAATTTATTTCTCACGTATCGGCGAAAATTACTATTACCAGCTTTTTATGAACCCCACAGAACCAGATGCGATCGCCACAGATACCATAGATAACACTTTGGCTAAGCCACCTCAGAGCTTAGGCACATTTTTAGATCGCCTCTACGGAACTTTGTTTCTACCAAGTTTCACATTTGAGCAACTTAAAGCCGATCCTTCTTTTAAACAAGCAGCTTTTATAGTTGCGCTGGTAAATGTTTTAGAATCGCTGCGGCTGAGTCAAGTTGGCATAATTTCTCTAATTGGCGCATCGATTGGTGGTTTGGTTGGTTGGTTATTTTTTACTTTCTTGCTAAAGCAATTGGCTAGTGCTTTTCAAAAAGAGGTGTCTATGCCTGAGTTGCTGACTTTGACAGGGTTTGCCAGTCTGCCTTGGGTGTTTATGGCTCCTGCCCTTAGCCTGCCACCACGCTTACGACTACTTGCCGCGATCGCAGTAATTATTTGGTTCATTACGTGGCAGATTTGGAGTACTTCGATTGCTCTCAGTATTAAAAGTTGGAAAACCCTCGCCATTATCCCCCTCGCCATTTCGGGTGGAGTAGTGGCTTTAATTTGGCTGGGCAATACTTTCAAAATTTTATTCAGTATTCTCTAGACTATTTTTGAAAGTACAAGCCACATCTCGCAATCCACAACAATCAGTTCCACAGCCTTGGCTTTTAGAAACCATGTAAGAATTATCCAGATCCCCCCACCTCTCTTTAGAAAGGGGGATTGAGGGGAGTCTGTTAGGGCTTTTGACAGCAGCAAGTAATTCTTAAATGGTTTCTTAAAATACTTGATGAGTTTTCAAAAACTGCACTACTCCTAGACAGTCGAGGGGTTTGGAGTACAAATATCCCTGACCGTAGGAACTAGAGAGAGACAGATAAAATAATTTTTTCAAAACTTCTAACTGTTCTAAAGTCTCAATACCTTCAACCACAACCTCTTTCCCCAGAGAAAAAGCTAGAGAAGCAATAGCTTTAACAATTACCCACTCTCCGTTGTAAATGAAAGATCGATCAATCTTGAGGATATCAATTGGGAAGTCAGTCAAACGACGCAATGACGAATAACCTGTTCCAAAATCGTCGATGCAAAACTGAACCCCCAAATCTTTCAACTGATGAAGAATTTGCATGGTGCGATCTTGATCGCCCATGACTGTACTTTCAGTGATTTCTAATTTCAAACAATTTGGCTTAATTTCGTACTTATCTAATATTTCACTGATATAAAGAACTAGATTAAATTCGGAAATTTGTTTTGTTGAGACATTCACACTCATTGTCAAATCCTGCTGATCGGGGAAATTTCCTTTCCATTCCCTTAGCTGTTTACAGGCAGTTTCAATAACCCATCGACCAACAGAATAAATCAATTCTGTAGCTTCAATAATTTCAATAAAATGGATAGGAGTGACTACCCCTCTATCTGGATGTCGCCATCGCAGTAACGCTTCAAATCCAGAAAGCTGATTGGTCTGAAAATTAACAATTGGTTGATAAAAGAGTTCCATTTGGTCTAGTTCTATAGCCGTTTGAATCTCTGCATGTAAGCTCCAATCAAATCCTGTGAGGGTGGAAAGTTGCTTTTTTAAAATGACATTTTGACTTTCCAGCATTCTCGTTTGCTCTAGTAGTTGCGCTTGCAATGAACTAACCCGCAAATGAGTTTCTACCCTTGCTAATACTTCAATTAGGTGAAATGGCTTGTTGATAAAGTCAACCCCGCCCATAGAGAAAGCTTCAACCTTCTCCTCAACGTTTTCAATAGCACTAATAAAAATAATGGGTATATGATGGGTAATAGCATCTTTTTTTAAGCTGCGACAAACTTGATAGCCGTTCATATTCGGCATTTTTATATCCAATAAAATCAAGTTGGGGATATGTGTTTTTGTTAAGGCGATCGCATCTATTCCATTATTAGCCTCTATTACCTTATAACCTTGATTTGAAAGCATATTCGATAGAATTTTGAGATTGTATTGAGCGTCATCGACGATCAAAATAGTGGCGTTGCTTTCCATTTCAAGATGCTATATTTATCAGCTATCTATCGATTATACTCCGCTTGCAGCGCTAAAAAAAAATCTTATAATCTTGTTGGTTTAAGTATTGTGTAGTTATGCCAAACTCCAAACTAGTCGCTTAACTCGGTGGTATTAATGCAATTATTCTCATCAGTTTTTTGGGGCATTGACTCTAAAAAATCTCCAAATCGTTTTCCTTGAAAGCTTGCACTGCCTAATTTAAAGGCTTTGTAGCTTTGAGACTTACAGTACAGTAGCAATCCGACCTGCGAAAAGTTAATATATACAGTATAAAATAAGTAAGCCCGATGTCATGAGAGCCTTATGGAGTCTGACCAATTGCCTGTGGAAGAAAATTTGAATACTTTTTCTGATGTTTCTTGCCAAGAAGAATCCTCAGAAGTGATTGATCCCGTTGAGGATGAATCAGCGAATATCCCAGAACCTGAAGAAGTTGAGAAAGTGGAAGTAAATTCTTCCCTAACTGAAATTGTGACCTTTGAATTAGAAGAAAAGAACCAAGAGGCAAGTTCAGTAGGGACAATCACTCCAGAATCATTAGTAGTTATGACAGATATTGAGAGGCTAAAGCAAGAACAAGAAAGATTGAGAACTGAGATTGATCATCTCAAAGACACTAAGTCTAAAATTTTAGAATCGCAAATTGATGATCTGCAATCGGGGATAATCCGTATATCTCAAGCTGATCTCGCTCGCCTCGAATATCAAAAACAAGAACTTCAAGCTGCGATCGCTGTCCTCGAAAAGCGAAAAGATCGTCTCGACAAAGAAATGGCAACTACCTACGCAGGTGCGTCTCAAGACATTGCTGTGAGAGTGCAAGGTTTTAAAGACTATTTAGTGGGTAGCTTGCAAGACTTGGTAGCAAGTGCCGAAAAGCTTAATCTCACCCCTCCGCCTACCAAGCCAGATCTGGAACCTGTCGTCACCACTGACAAAAAGGCTGCCCCAGAAGCAGAGCCACTATTGCTATCTGCCCAGACCTTTGCTGACTATAAGCAGCGCGTCGAACAACTCCTAGATCGTTATCGCACCTTGCCAGACTACTATGGTCCCGCATGGAAGCTCAGACGGACATTTGAGCAAGTCCATGCCGATCGCGTTTCTAAGTGGTTCTTTGAGCAGTCAGGACGCGGTGCAATCCGCACCATGGGAACTCGATTGCAAAATATCCTAGTTGCTGCCGCTGCAATATCAGTGCTGAAGGCTGTTTATGGCGAAAAACTGCGAGTGCTGGTACTTGCCACATCGCCCGAACGCCTTGGAGAATGGCGACGAGGTTTTCAAGATTGCCTCGGTTTAACTAGGGAACACTTTGGCTCCGATAAAGGCATAGCGCTATTTGAAGATCCTGAACCCTTGGCAACTAAAGGCGATCGCCTTGTCAATGAGAAACTAATGCCCATCGTGGTAATTGATGAATCAGAAGAATTAATTGCAGTGGATCTGCTGCGATTTCCTTTGCTGATTGCTTTTGGTGGTGCACCTGAGTCCAGACCGCCCACCCCATCTGCTTACACAAGCAATCGCGAAAACTCAAATAGTAGGGACTATATCCGCGACAACCCTCGCGAGTATAGTCAAAGCTATGGTTCACGCGAGCCACGAGATTACTCTAGTCGTAACTATGGCAGCGATCGAGGTCGCAACAATCAAGAATCTGATTGGGACTGGTAAAGAAAAAGCGGCGCAATGCGCCGCTTTTTCTTTACCAGTTACCAAAGCAGATAGTTATGCTGCTTTGGGTCAAGAGAGGTTATTTTTTCTTAGGAGCTGCTGGTTTGGCTGTGTTAGCGGGAGCAGTCCTTGCGGGAGCAACTTGGGGCTGATTTGACTGAGGACTGTTCTTGAGGATGTATTCAAAGGATGTGCGTGATGGCACAAACTGAAAACGCTCAACTTCAGGATTGGGTTTATTGTCCTTAGAAACCATCGAGTCTAAAACCTGAAATAAGGAGGCAACTTGAATTTTGGTTGCCTTGGCAACTTCAGGTTGCTCTTTGCCAGCACGATCAAGCAGACTTTGGAGATCGGTTTTGTCAAGGAAGAATGGCACAACTTGCTCTTTCTTACCATTTTGGTCGATGCTCATCGTCAATAGACCTTGGCTATTGGGCTGTCCACCAGTCGCAAAGAAAACGGGCACATTAGGGATCTTGTCAGCAGCTATACCTTGAGATACTAAAATTGTCCGCGCTGAATCAATGCTTGCCTTCGAGGGAATAAACTGGAAGACTAATTTTTTATCCTTATTTTGACGGATCACCTGATAAGCATCATTCATCGATCGCACGACAATCTGAGCTTTTTTACCAATTTCAGGGTTTGATTTTTTAACCTGACTCAACATCATTTGAGCTTCGTCAGGGCTGAGGAAGAAGAACAAAAGCTGACTATCATCAGGTTTAGCATTTGCCTGTGGAGGCACGGCTCCTAAAAGAGGAGCGCCTTTGTCATCTGTGATCGTGAAAACAGGAATACTGCCTAGACGCTCTAAAACCTGTGCCTCAGTGAGAGCTTCAGCCTTGAGAGTAAATATGGGACTAACAGCGATCGCCCCTGAAACACTTGCTGCGGCTGCTAGCTTAACCAATGACTTAAACACGAGCATATTTCTCCTAGCTACAATACTGATTGGGATTTGGGGGAAAGTTAACAAAATTGAAAATGTATAAAGTGGATGAACGGCAATTGTCAAAAGCCTAAATTTGACTGCAACTTTAACAACAACTCACCTCAAAAGGCAACCTTTTTAGATAAGCTTAAATCTCTTGTAACCTACTTGCCTAGCATTAAATGACCGATTGGCAGATATTATAGTTCCAACTCTTGCGATATCTCAAAATCTCAGCAAAATTTTAAAATGCTAGCCAAGCTATAGCAGTCCTAAATCATGTATGAGAAAGATAGGGCTTCGGCTTCGCTCAGCCATCAATACAAGTTGGCTGAGCGAAGTCGAAGCCCTGAGCTTGTCAAAGTGTCAAAGCCTCTCACAACTTATTTAGGATAAGGCGGCGCGAAGCGCCGCCTTATCCTATCTTGGGTTTTGAACCACTCCAAGGCAAAATCGATCAAACTAGTTTAATAATAAAAACTGTGAAACAATTATAGATCCTAAGTTATGGGCGATGAAGTTATGCCACAAGACGAGAACTTTCTTAGCTTTGATGAAATATTTGAAGAGCTAAACTATCGCCAAGCACAAAGAACATTACGGGATATTGTTGCCAATTTGGACTTGTCGGAGCGGGAACGGCGTGGGCTAGAAGAACCCCTCGAAGAACTGCAACAGATGCTAGACAAACTAGAGCGTCAAGTCTTGCAGATCGCCGTATTTGGGATGGTGGGGCGTGGTAAATCATCGGTGTTAAATGCATTGATGGGTGGACAGGTCTTTGAGACTGGCCCCTTACATGGCGTAACGACAAGCCGCCAAGCTGCCGAATGGCAAATCTCCCGCGAGGCGATGCAATCCAATGGCGATCGCACTATTCTCAAAGCTTCTTTTCAGGGTAAAGGCGAAGCACGAATTGAATTGATTGATACCCCTGGAATTGATGAAGTTGATGGAGAAGGTCGTGCCGAACTAGCAAAACGAATTGCCCAGCAAGCAGATTTGATTTTATTTATTGTGGCGGGAGATATTACTAAAGTTGAGTACGACGCGCTCTCAGAGCTAAGGGGAGCCAGCAAGCCAATCTTGCTAGTATTCAATAAAATCGATCAATATCCCCCTGAAGATCGCCTTGCTATCTATGCCAAAATTCGCGATGACAGGGTTAAAGAGCTACTCACGCAAGATGAAATTGTGATGACCGCTGCTTCTCCCCTTGTCGCAAAAGCCATTCGACA
Organism: Pseudanabaena sp.; assembly: GCA_003249015.1. GTDB lineage: Bacteria > Cyanobacteriota > Cyanobacteriia > Pseudanabaenales > Pseudanabaenaceae > Pseudanabaena. The sequence goes on from QBLS01000002.1 coordinate 246,140, forward strand.
ACCCGATGGCTCCTTTGAAGCGGAACTAGTAATCGGTAAACCTCAAATAGAAGATTTAAAATTAAAAATTCTAGAAGTTCTCGATCGCGAAGGTAAGTCTCTAATTGCTTTAAATACGATGCTATTCGCTGACATGGTGCAGGAGCGAGTCGTCCAGCGCAAAATGTTTGTGCGCGATCGCCAAGCCAATCGCATCATTTGGAATTGCGTAATTACTCAAGCTGTTGCGATCGCTGTTAATCCATTTACGGTAGTAGATGTAATTACTAGCGCCATCATCGATGTATCGATGATCGTGGCGTTATCCAAACTCTATGGCATCAATATGAGTAATCGTGGCGCAATTTCGCTGATGCAAAAAATTGCGATCGGCATGGGTGGCATCAGTGCTAGCGAGTTTCTCGCTAATTTTGGATTAAGTTCGCTCAAAAGTTTATTGGGTATCGCTGCCCCTGTGACTGGTGGTGCAACTTTAGGCGGCTATGTATCGGTGGCGATCGCCCAAGCAGGTGTGGCAGGTTTTTCTACCTATGCATTGGGATTAGTCACTAAGGAGTATCTCGCCAATGGGGCATCATGGGGAGCCGACGGGCCCAAAGCTGTAGTGAAAAGGATTTTGGAAACGATTGATGAGGATTCGATCTTGGCAAGAATCAAAGATGAACTCCGCGCTAAGATTGATTTGAGAAGGTTGAGAAAAGTTTAGCGATCGCATAATTGTTGGAGACTGTTCTCAATAACTCCAATGTTTGAGGCTTATCATCAAACCGTAGGGGCATAGCATTCCCACAGAAATCTATAAATTTTGCGATCACCTTAATTTGGGAATGCTATGCCCAAAATCTCACTTGGCTTGATAGGTAAGTGTTTGCTCAACATTGGTTGTTATACTCTCGCACAATACGTCAATCGGTAAATCGTTGGCATCATGTCCAAAGGGATTTTCGATTTCGCTACCGAGTTGTTCTACGGCCAAAAGAATAAAGCTAACTAGTCCAACAGCGATCGCTGCTAGCCAGTCAAGTTCCATCACTAAATGGAATGGTAAGCCAATACAGTAAATTAATATTAGACGCTTCAGATAAACGCAATAGGCAAGGGGTAATGGAGTTCGGAGAATGCGTTCGCAACTAGTTAAGCCTTCAACTAGGGCATTAATAGAACTATTCATAGCGAAAAAATAATTGGTATCAATGTGATCGCTTTGCACTTGTTTTTGCAGATAATCGCTTAACCAAAGTGTTAGTTCTAATGGAATATGCTTAGCACTTCGCAATTTGGTTATGTCTTCTGTTGACAAAATCTCATCAAGATCGTTCTCGAACACTTCATTGCGAAGGTGTCGTTTGGTGGCGATCGCAAAGGCATTTAGGTGTTTAATCGAGCGTTCTTTTTGTTGCTGGGCTTCACTTTCTGGAGAGGCGATCGCAATTTGCATTAATCTCGATAAGTTACGAATATTTACTACCAAGGTTCCCCATGCTTTGCGTCCTTCCCAGTAGCGATCGTAGGCGGTATTTGTCCGAAATACTAGGAGCAAGCCTAAGACTAAGTTGAAAACGACATTATTGGTCAGATCTCCTAAAACTTTTAGGGGTATCTGTGGTTCGTAATGATGAAATATCGAAACTGCTACGGCGAATCCTGTAAAAATTAGAACTCTGGGTAAGACGATCGGTGCGACGGAGCCTTTTATCTTAAAAGCAAACTCAAACCATTGCAAAGTCATAAGGGGAACTTACTTTAAAAATCAAATTAATATCATAGAAGGCATAGGTTAAGATCCCCGACTTTTTCTCAGCAAGCAAAGACCATTTGCAAATTCACAAAAAAAGTTGGGGATCTGGGCATTTGCAGGTTTCTTTTTCTTTGTCCAAAACCTCAAAATGCAGGGACAAGCGAAAATCAAAAATCTCGGAAAAGCCTCAGATGCTCTAACTTAGCTTAAATGATTTAATCATTGTTGCATTCAGTATTTGAGCTTGCTTGTCTCCTAGTTTGCCTAATCGCCTTGATATTAATCTTTTTTCAACAGTTGCAATGCGGGTTACTCGGGCTTTAGAGGAGATTTTTAAGCCTGTACTTTGAAATTCGGGATCAGATGAATTGAGAATAAACTCGCTGTCTTGCAAATTATCTATATTCTGAGATGAAATGAAACAGAGGGTAACATCATTGCTTGATGAGTCTGCCCACAAAACAATGGCAGGACGCAACTTAGTTTGACTCATATCGGTGAATGGAAATGGAACTAAAACGATGTCTCCTTTATTCACTGGATGGGTTCTCCATCAGCAAGTGTATATAGGTCTGGCTCATCATATAAGAAGTCTAATGCTTTCCCTGTTTGGGATAATTGCATAAATTCGTGAGTTGAAGGCTCAGACAGTTCTAGAGTTAACTCTTGTTTCAAGAGATCTTGCTCTTCTCTTGAAAGAGATAATATTATTTGGGCAATTGAGTTAACTAATTTAGTATTCATATTTATACTTGGATATTAAGCTTTAATCTCCTACTTAAATTTTACTTCTTACCCAATAATCTACGCCAAAAATTTATCGCTTTAGTCTAATCTTGATTTTGCCTTTTGATTTTTGCTAATTGCTTCTTTTTGACAAGAATAAAAAATAAACTCCGCGCTATGATTGATTTGAAAAGTTTGATATGGCAGGAGCAATGATGGCTCAAGACAGTAATTACGAAATGATTACGATCGCAGTTGAACCAAACGATCAAGAATCTCAATCTGGGAAACTTCAGGAGGTAATCAAAGAGATTGGTTTAATGAGGATCAGCCACATAAAAATTCAGCCAAGCATGAAAAAAATTAAGTGTTGCCGAACTCGAAGCGAAGATGTCGGGATTTTTGTAGATGGTGGGACGGATTATGAGGAGATTACCGAAATTGAAGGTTTGGCGGTAGAGCGTTATCTTGGCACATCACCACAGGTAACGCCTAGTCCTGTTGCTGTTGAGACTGGGACGCGCAATGTTAAGTAAATCGCCAGAAACCAATCCGTTAATTCTTGACCTCGGCGATGGCGTGATGCTGGAATTAGTCAAGATTCCCGCAGGAAAATTTATGATGGGGAGCTATGAGTATGACTCTGAGAAGCCCATTCATGAGGTGCAGCTTAAAGAATTTGAGATCGGTAAATATGCGGTCACTAATGCTCAATGGCAAGCGGTGATGAAAACTAAAGGCTCAGCAGATTGTGACAAAAAGTTTCAAGGGGATTTTCAGCCTGTTGTGGGTGTGTCTTGGCACGAGGCTAGGGCATTTTGTATCAAGCTATCGCAGCAAACGGGACGGGAGGTAAGACTGCCCACTGAGGTTGAATGGGAATATGCGGCGAGAGGTGCAAACCAGAGCAAGGGCTTTACCTATGCGGGTAGTAACAATATTGATGAAGTGGCTTGGTATGGGGAAATTGGTGAAGTTGCTTGGTATGAGGAAGATTATAGAGGCATCGTAACCCATCCAGTGGGTCAGAAAAAGGCTAATGAGCTTAATATTTATGACATGAGTGGTAATGTTTGGGAATGGTGCTTAGACGAGTGGCATGGCAGCTATGCTGATAAACCAGAAAATCTCAAGCAACAGGGCAATCAAGCATGGGGCGATCTCAATATAGACAACAACGATAATCGTTGTCGCCTGCTGCGCGGCGGCTCCAAGAACGACGACGAGAGGTACTGTCGTGCTACCAATCGCTTTGGGGACTTCGCGTGTTATCAGTGTGATGTGATTAGCTTTCGGATTATTATCGTTTCTTCATAAAGACTTTATATTACCCTTTACTCTCTTGTCCTTTATGTTCCCCCTCTTCACCTTTGGCGATCAAATTTTGTTAATAAGAGGCATATCCCTGTAGGGGTTGAGCATTTGCACCACAATCTCACAACTCATCACCACAATTTCAATTTGCAAATGCTCAACCCTCTTCGCTTTTACCGATAAATTGTCCCAGCGTTGCGAAGTGTTGGGCAGAGCATTCCCCCATGAAGGGAGCTGAAAATCATAAATTGTGGCGGGAATGCTCTGCCCCTACAGTTACTTTCATTCTTTTGTCATACTGTATTGTTCAATCGAACGAGAAATCTAACAAGATGACAATTAAAGAAAAAGTTCTAAATGCAGTCATCGAACTCCCTCAAAATGTTGACTGCATCATAGTTGGGCATATTTTCAACTTGACTCTCTCTTTGAGCAGTCGCAAAACATCTTCTGCTTTATTAACCCACACAACGCTGGGACAATTTATGAGTGAAGGCATAGGGTTTATAGAATTGTAGGAATTGTAGGGGCATAGCATTCCCGCAGAAATTTATAAATTTTCAGGTCGCCTTAATTTGGGAATGCTTTGCCCAAAAACTCACAACGCAGGGACAATTTGTCTGTGAAGGCAGAGAGGGCATAGCATTTGCAGATCGATATTGTTGCGGGGTTTAAAAATTGTGGCGCAAATGCTATGCCCCTACAGGATTCTCACCCAATTTTGCTAATTCCTCTTTCGCAAATTCCTTTAATTGTTCATCCTGATCGTTCAGCTTTACACAAAACGACCACACTCACCACCAACAGAACCAAAATCTATCATATCCAAATCAATTTTCTAGCCCTAAATGTTGACGCACTATTCGGCGAATCTCGGTACAATCTGCCAAAGCTTGATTGGCAATTACTTGGTCGTCAGATAGACCAGGATAACGGAACTCAACTGCGTAGGCTGTTAACTCGTCAAGAGAATCGCGAAACTTCTCCCAACTTGGCTCGATAATTAACAATGAATCCAACAATTTTGTTAAGTCATGAGTCTTTCCAAAAGCAATATTTTCTTCTTGCAGGCAAGCTTTTAGATATTTCTCTATGCATTGTTGACTATGAAAGCAGACTGCATCATAGTTAGGCATATTTTCAACTTGCCACTCTCTTTGAGCGGTTGCAAAATCGCCTTCTGCTTTATTAACCCACTCTTCTGTGATTAATTTCATAGAGAATATGACCTTTTTCAAGAATATCTTTAATAAAAAAATCACCCATTTCTAAACGCTGTTGAATTTGTTTGGAGGTGCGAGTGATTAGATCTAGTGAGAAAGTAGGTTTGAGTTTTTTGCGAATCTCGATCGCTTTGTAAACTGGTTGTCCCTCAAATGGCAAAATGACCAGTAAATCAACATCCGAGTCTTGGTTTGGTTGACCGTAAGCATGAGAGCCAAACAAGATAATTTGTTCGGGCTGAAAGTGCTCGACGATCTGTTGGCAAAACAGTTGAATTTCTTGATGGCTAACCATTTGAGGGAATTATCAAATCTCAACTTAGTTTTTTATCATAACATTAAGGCGATCGCGTTCTCATTCCACAAACTAGACGATCGCTTTCTCAACCTTACAAAAAAAGATCGCCCAAGTTGTCATTGAATTGTAGGGGCATAGCATTCCCACAGAAACTTATGCATTTACAGGTCACCTTAATTTGGGAATGCTTTGCCCTAAACCTCACAACGCAGGGACAATTTGTCTGTGAAGGCAGAGAGGGCATAGCATTTGCAGATCGATATTGTTGCGGGGTTTAAAAATTGTGGCGCAAATGCTATGCCCCTACGGGATTCTCACTCAATTTTGCTAATTCCTCCTTTTTGCCAAGAATCAAGAATGAACTCCGCGCTAAAATTGACCTAGGAAGATTGAGAAAAGATGAATCATGACTAACAAAGACAACAACGATGGCAAGCGCGAGATCAAGATCTACAAGAAAATCTATCGCTTGCCAGCTTTGTCGGGGGGTAAGCTAGATCAATTGCAAAGCCAAATCCGTCAGCGCAATGAGCATTTGACTAAGGGGCGTTTAGTCGTTAAGAAGGAAGAGCAACGGGGCATATTTAGCAAAAAGGTGATTGAACATAAATTTCGTAAGCCTCTTAGTTTTGAGGAGCGTTATCAAGAGCTAAATGCAATTGTCCAAAATTATGATCAAATGGTGCTAGTCCTGAGACATCATCAGTATGACTATCAAAAATTCTTTCAGGAATTAGCCCAAGAAATTAAGGAAACTATTGGCGAAAATTGCAAGGCGATCGCTGAGAAAGAAACTAAGCGACTGCTCAAGGAACAACAAGAACAGCAGAAATCTAACCCCAGTCCGCAAGTATTAGCAATGCTGGGTAATATGCGATCACAACTATTTGATATTGCCAAGTCAACGGGCTATGCGGCGGTACTGATGCTCAAAAAGTTGGATTTAATGAGTGAGGGCTTAAAACGCATTGCCAGCGATCAAGATTCCCAAAAGCAGCTATTGGCACAGGTTTTAGAAGAAATTAGGTCGCAAAAGGATCTCTATGAGTTGCAATTAGAAATTAATGCTCTGCAAGCCAAGACTGCCGAATTTGTGGATATTGCCCTCAATTTTGAGGAATACATGAAGCCATTTATGGGCAGTTTTCAGGATTTGTTAACCAATGTCTCTAAGGTGGACAAAGAGCTATCGAAGGCGATGAACGAGATTCAAAATATTGCCAATTTGCTAGAGGCACAGCAGTTTGGCAGTATTGAGTCTGATCGCGAATCTTTGCAGATTGCCAACTTTTTGGCAACGAGCGACATGAAAAAAGATCGGTTACAAGATGCCCTAGATCGCATGGGTAATGTGCAACCACAGGTAGATTTTGATGCTCAGATGATGGGTGCTGGTAAGGGTGTGACGATTTCTGATTGCTTGGCAAATATTCGCGAGTTTCTGGATCTCAAGCTTGAGGCGATTACAGAAATTGATGTACCAGCGATCGCCATCAATGAACCAGAGCTAAACTTTAATACCTACACCCCTGAAAACAGCCTAAATTTAGACCTCGGCAATGGCATCACCCTAGAGCTAGTACGTGTCCCCGCAGGAAAATTTATGATGGGGAGCAATGAGTATGACAACGAAAAGCCGATTCATGAGGTGCAATTACAGGAGTTTCTGATTGGTAAATATGCAGTCACCAATGCCCAATGGCAAGCAGTAATGAAAACTAGAGGCTCAACCAAATATGACAAAAAGTTTCAAAGCGATTTTCAACAGCCCGTTGTGGGTATCTCATGGCATGATGCTAGAACATTCTGCAAAAGTCTTTCAGAACAAATAGGAAGAGAAATCAGACTACCCACTGAAGCGGAATGGGAATATGCCTGTCGCGCAAATACGAATACGCCCTTTACCTTTGGTCAAACTATTACGACTGATCAAGTTAATTACAATGGCAATTATCCCTACGGTAATGCCCCAAAAGGTAAGTATCGAGAAGTAACGGTAACTGTGGATAGTCTAAAACCAAACACATGGGGCATTTATCAAATGCACGGCAATGTTTGGGAGTGGTGTTTAGATGAGTGGCATGACAGCTATGCTAGCAAACCAGAAAATCTCCAAAAACAAGGCAATCAAGCTTGGGGCGATTTGAGTATTAATGAAAATGACAATCGTTATCGCTTGCTTCGCGGAGGTTCTTGGTTCAACTATGCAGTCTATTGTCGCTCCGCCTATCGCTATAGGAACATCGCGCGTAATCAGAACAACTACATTGGCTTTCGCGTCATCTTTAGCTCTTTACCGTGAGACTCTACTCTTTTTCCCTCTTGCCCTTTGTATCCCCCCTATTCGCCAAAGGCGATCAAATTTTTTTCGATACGAGGCATATCCCTGTAGGGGTTGAGCATTTGCGCCACAATCTTTCAACTCATCACCACAATTTCAATTTGCAAATGCTCAACCCTCTTCGCTCTCACCGATAAATTGTCCCTGCGTTGTGGGGTTTAGGGCAGAGCATTCCCAATAAAGGGGATCTGAAAAATCACAAATTATTGCTGGAATGCTCTGCCCCTACAGTCTCTTTCCTTATTTTGTCATACAGCATTGCCCAATCAAAGGAATATACTTGAAATTATCAAACGAGCAATCCATCAACATGACAATTAAAGAAAAAGTTCTAAATGCAGTCACCGAACTTCCTCAAAATGTTGACTTTTATTTTCTCTATAAATTAGAGACAGGATTGCAACAAGTTTAGGCAGGAAACACCCTTACTCACTCACAAGCCATACTCAACCTCAAAACAATGGCACAAATAAACTCTAAGCTTATGTGATTGACTTTTGAACGAGATAGCGATCGCAAAGTACCAGAGCAACCATCGCCTCTACCATCGGCACAGCGCGAGGCAATACACAAGGATCATGGCGACCCTTACCTGTGAGCGTAGTCTCTTCACCCGCAACAGAGACAGTATTCTGCTCTTGCAAAATTGTTGCTGTCGGCTTGAAGGCAACCCGCAAAATAATATTTTCGCCATTGGAGATACCGCCTTGAATGCCGCCCGAATTATTGGTACGAGTTCGCAGGCGATCGCCTTCCATATAAAACTCATCGTTATGCTCTCGTCCCGTTAGTAGCACGCCATCAAAGCCTGAGCCAATCTCAAAACCCTTGCTAGCTGGCAAAGACATCACCGCTTTTGCTAAATCTGCCTCCAACTTGTCAAACACAGGATCGCCCAGCCCCACAGGTACATTTCGCGCTACACATTCGACAATGCCGCCGACGGAGTTACCATCGCGCCGCACTTGATCGATGTAGTTGATCATCTTTTCCGCCATTTCTGAGTCAGGGCAGCGCAAAATATTGCTTTCCACCTGTTCCATCGTCACCGTGTTCGCATCAATATTTGGAGCAATCATGTCCCTGACTTGACGCACATAGGCAATGATTTCAATACCTGCGGCTTGTTTGAGGATTTTCTTCGCGATCGCCCCTGCGGCTACTCGACCGATAGTTTCCCTTGCCGATGAACGACCACCACCTTGCCAGTTACGGATGCCATACTTGGCTTGATAGGTGGCATCAGCATGGGAGGGACGGAATTTCTCAGACATTTCCGAGTAGTCATGGCTACGTGCATCATTGTTCTGCACCAAGATCATGATCGGTGTACCAAGAGTCTTGCCTTCAAATACCCCTGACAAAATTTGAGCGCGATCGTCTTCACGGCGTGGAGTAACAATCTTGCTCTGTCCAGGTTTACGGCGATCGAGATCAACTTGAATATCGGCGTCGCTAAGTTCCAATAGAGGTGGGCATCCATCGATGATCGCACCCACGCCGCCGCCATGTGATTCGCCAAAGGTGGTGACGCGAAATAAAGTTCCGAATGTGCTACCCATGTTTAAATTTTGAATTCTAAAAAGTTTGACAGTCAACTATTTTATATGCAAAAGCAAGAGGGATTCGTCACAAAGTGACGAATCCCTCTTGCTTTTGTAGAAAGGCTGGCATAGCAAGCCTTTCTACAGATTTAAACAGGCTAGGATGGACTCTAACCATCGACCGATCGCTTAGAAGGCGATTGCTCTATACAACTGAGCTACTAGCCCAAACAGATTCACAGCAAATGATAATACAACAAGAGTTAGACTTTTGACAAGACAACTCAAAATCAATTAGCATTTGCTGCGCCTACGGTGCAATTGGTGCGCGGCAAGGTCGAGCTATTACAAATCTGGTTCCTTATGTTGCAGCGAAGCCCTAAGATCAACCTTGGTAAAAATTTACGCGACCAACGCGGGAAAAATTGTGTCAGAGTCTCTATTTGATCAGGCTAGCGAGAGGTTAGCGCAGGCGATCGCCCATGTGCCTATTTCTGAGGATGCGATCGAGCGCCTGAAATCACCAAAGGCAAGTTTACAAGTTTCCATTCCTGTGAGAATGGATAATGGAACTTTAAAAGTCTTTCAGGGCTATCGAGTCCGCTACAACGATTTGCGGGGACCCACCAAAGGCGGAATTCGGTTCCATCCAAGTGTGAATATGGATGAAGTCAAGTCCCTAGCCTTTTGGATGACCTTTAAATGTGCGGCTGTAAATTTGCCCTTTGGCGGCGCTAAAGGCGGCGTGGCAGTAGATCCCAAGCAATTATCTAAGTTTGAATTAGAACGTCTCAGTCGGGGGTATATTGACGCGATCGCTGATTTTATGGGTGCTGATGTGGATATTCCTGCGCCCGATGTCCAGACTAACCAAACAATTATGGGATGGATGGTTGATGAGTATAGTACCATTCAGCGTAAACTTTGCCCTGCGGCGATTACGGGCAAGCCGCTATCGATGGGTGGCAGCATTGGGCGCGAAACGGCTACGGGATTAGGAGCTTTCTTTGCGATCGAGACTCTGATGCCTTTGCTAAAAATGGAACGTGAACAAACCACTGTGGCAGTTCAGGGCTTTGGGAATGTCGGATCAGCGATCGCTGATCTGATGAGCAAGGCGGGCTATAAAGTTGTCGCAGTAAGTGATTCCAAGGGTGGCATCTATTCTGAAAAAGGGTTAGATGTGCCAAGCATTATCAATTACAAACAGTCAGCCCGCAAATTTCAAGCCGTATATTGTCAAGATTCCGTTTGCAATATTGTTGACCATCAAAAGATTAGCAATGAGCAATTACTGCAACTAGATGTGGATATTCTGATTCCTGCGGCGCTAGAAAATCAAATTACGGAAGTTAATGTTGATCAGATTCGTGCCAAGTATATTTTTGAAGTCGCCAATGGTCCCGTCACTCCTGCGGCGGATGCGATTTTAGAAAAGAAGGGAATCATGGTCTTTCCAGACATTCTGATCAATGCGGGTGGGGTAACTGTCAGTTATTTTGAATGGGTGCAGAATCGGAGTGGCTTCTATTGGACTCTTTCAGAAGTCAACGATCGCCTAAAACAGAGCATGGTTGCAGAAACCTTGAGAATCTGGGAAATCGCCAACGAAAAACAAATCTCCATGCGAACTGCGGCTTATGTTCATGCGCTATCGCGATTAAGTGAAGCGATCGAAGCAAAGGGAACGAGAGATTATTACATTCAATAATCTCTCGTTCCCTCATCCCCCAACCCCTTCTCCCAGAACAGGAGAAGGGGAGTAAGAAAATTTCTTGTTCCCCTCTCCTTTTTTGGGAGAGGGGCTAGGGGTGAGGGTCTTAGAAACTTCTGCGTAAGTCCTATCATTATTGAATGACGCAAGATGTAGGGGCAACTCATGAATTGCCCCTACATCTTGCGTAGAGGGCAATAGCGGCGCTTCGCGCCTTAGGTGCGGGGATATTCCGCTAGAACTTGTTTGAGATATTTACCTGTGTAAGATTTTTTGACTTTAGCGACTTGTTCAGGTGTCCCCTCAGCAACCACTTCGCCGCCGCGATCGCCACCTTCAGGGCCCAGATCAATAATCCAATCCGCGCAACGAATTACATCAAGATTATGCTCAATTGTAATAATGCTATTGCCCTTATCAACTAGTCGTTGCATCACATCTAACAGCTTATGCACATCATAAAAACTCAAGCCTGTAGTCGGCTCATCGATTAGATACAGAGTTTTTCCTGTAGCTCGTTTGGCTAGCTCAGTTGCCAATTTCACCCGTTGGGCTTCACCACCAGAGAGAGTAGGCGCAGACTGACCCAGACGCACATATCCCAAACCAACATCCACTAGCATTCCCAATTTGGCATGAGCTGAGGGAATATTTTCAAAGAAGTGCATCGCTTCTTCGATAGTCATGTCCAGTACATCAGCGATCGTTTTATCTTTGTACTTGACTTGCAGAGTTTCGCGGTTATACCTTGCGCCTTTACAAACATCGCACTGCACATAGACATCAGGCAAGAAGTTCATCGAAATTACATTCACACCCTGACCAGAACAAGCTTCGCAACGTCCACCCTTGACATTAAAAGAAAACTGTCCTGCCTTGTAACCTCTAGTCTTCGCCGCAGTCGTGAGGGCAAAAGTCTCCCGAATTACATCAAACAATCCAGTATAAGTGGCGGGATTGGAACGGGGAGTGCGCCCAATTGGAGACTGATCGATGATGATAAATTTATCTAGAGCTTGCAGTCCCTTAATTTCGTCAAGCCCTTTAGGTACAGGGACTCGGCGCGAAAAATGATGTTCCAGAGAATGATGTAATAAATCATTGATCAGAGTAGATTTCCCAGAACCAGATACACCCGTAATACATACGAGCATACCTAAAGGAATCTTCACATCAATATGCTTGAGGTTGTTGTGGTAAGCATTGCAGATTTCGAGATGTTTGCCATTTCCTTCGCGGCGATCGCTAGGAGTGAAAATCTGTTTCTGCTTAGAAAGATATGCTCCTGTAAGCGATTCAGGATGTTGTTCAATGTCTTGCACAGTCCCTTGGGCGACAATTCTACCGCCATGAACGCCAGCCCCTGGACCAATATCTACCAGATAATCGGCTGCCCGAATGGTTTCTTCGTCATGCTCCACCACAATCAGGGTATTGCCAAGATCACGCAATTTAGTCAGAGTTCCCAATAGGCGCGAGTTGTCTCGCTGATGTAGCCCGATGCTGGGTTCATCCAGTACATAGAGAACTCCCGTAAGTCCTGAACCGATTTGCGTAGCAAGGCGAATCCGTTGTGCTTCGCCGCCAGACAGGGACATGGTATAGCGATCGAGGGTAAGGTAATCCAGTCCGACATCTAACAGGAATTGCAGTCTAGCTTCAATCTCTTGCAGCACGCGATCGCCGATTTGTCTGGTGCGGTGATCGAGTTCAAGATTCTTTAACCTATCTAAACAAGTTCCAATGGGAACTGACACAAAATCAATAATGTTATAGCCCCCAATACGAACCGCTAGAGATTCTGGCTTTAATCTAGTTCCCTCGCAAACTGAACATGGTTGTTCAATTAAATAATTTTCCAGCTTCTGCTTTTGCGATTCTCCCGCCTCAGCATACTGTTGTTCTAGGATCGTGAGGACACCTTCATAGCGTTTGTAATAACCTTCACTGCGATCGCGATAAAGAGAGTCAGGCTTAATTAAAATCTTTTCCGTTGTCCCATGCAAAATAATATCAATCTGAGACTGAGAAAGTTGTTCCCAAGGTGTCGTAATCTCAAAACCTGCATATTCACCCACACTGGACAGCAGCGAGATGTAATAGGTATGGCTCTTGTCAGCCCAAGGCGCGATCGCAGCATACACAGGCAATGAGGGATCAGGAACTAATAGTTCGGGATTAAATGTCTTGACGCTTCCCAATCCGTGACAAGCAGGGCAAGCCCCATAGGGCGAGTTAAAAGAGAACATTCGTGGGGATAGTTCTTCCATCACTGCGCCATGTTCAGGACAGGCAAAGTTTTCCGAGAAGGTCAAAATATGATTTTTACTATTCTCTTCTTTAGCCGTGGAACTCATAACTTCCACCATTGCAATTCCTTCCGATCGCTTGAGACAAGTCGCCAGAGAATCGGTCAAACGTTCCTGAATGTCATCTTTACGAACTAAGCGATCGACTACAATCTCGATGTCGTGGGTTTTGTTTTTTTCAAGTTCGATATTGTCGCTGAGTTCACGCACTTCTCCATTGATCCTTACCCTCGCAAAACCCTCAGAAGCAAGGCTGGCTAATAATTTCTTATGAGTTCCCTTTTTGCCGCGAATTACGGGGGCTAGCAATTGAAATTTAGTACGATCGCCTAATTCCATGATCGAGTCCACCATGCGGTCAATCGTCTGCGGTGCAATATTGCGATCGCACATTGGGCAATGCGGCTCACCAGCACGACCAAATAACAGGCGCAGGTAGTCGTAGATCTCAGTAACCGTGCCGACGGTGGAGCGAGGATTGTGGGAAGTTGATTTTTGATCAATGGAAATCGCAGGACTCAAGCCCTCTATATAGTCCACATCAGGTTTATCGACCTGCCCCAAAAACTGCCGTGCATAGGCACTCAGGGACTCGACATAGCGGCGCTGACCTTCAGCAAAAATGGTGTCAAAAGCAAGGGATGATTTGCCAGAGCCAGATACACCAGTAAACACGATCAACTGATCTCTAGGAATTGTGAGATCAACATTCTTGAGATTGTGCTGCTTAGCACCTCTGACATGGATATGGGTATGGTCTGGCATTCGAGCAAATTAATCGTAAAGATTTGTTAATAGTGTAAGCGATTTTATGATTTTCCGCGCCGAAGGCGCAGAAAATCACGAACGGTAGCTGAGCGAAGTCGAAGCTAGCGAAGTCAAGACTAGCTCACAAGACAAGGCGCGATCGCAAAATCTGCAAACTACCACCTGCATAAAGTTGGCTCGACTCCACTTGCAACCCAAATTTGTTGAGAAGTTGAGAAAGATCGGTTTTGATTAGTTCCCAAGCAGTTTCTGTTTCAAACAGACATAAAAAAGTTGCGATCGGCAACCAAAACAAAGGATTAACAGGACGATGGAAGTCCACAATAATGAACTGTCCAGAGGGTGTCAAAATTCGACTAACTTCCTGAAAGATTTGCTGTAGCTGTTCATTATCCATTTCATGCATCGCCGTATTGGTGATTACCAAATCAAAACTGCGATCGCTAAAGGGCATTTTTTCCGCAAAGGATTCAACATACTTGGCTTGCGGCACATTTTGTTTAGCCCGCTTGATTGCGATCGGCGAAGCATCTAAACCCGTAACATCCTGAAAATGTTTAACTAATTCTTGGGTTGCCTGTCCCGCCCCACAACAGAGATCAAGCACCTTTGCTTCAGGATTAATTGCCAAGTCTTTCAAAAAAAGTTGACGAAATCGCTTTTCTCCGCCCACACTCAGCGCCGCTAAAGCTGACACCGTATCGTAAAACCACTGGTAACGATAACTCCAATCGCGCAAAATCGTAGTCATTGCTTAAATTCTATCCATTGTAAAAGTTGCTGAGATAAAGAAATGCGCTTTCGGGTAACGCTATCGATACAAGTATGTTTTGTTTCCGCGATCGCGATCGCCTTTTGTGGTTCTCCATCAAAAAATATTTGATATTTAATCTCAAAAGAATTAGAACTGATTAAATTTGATTCCAGCAAAATTTTAATGCGATCGCCACAAAACATCGGCTTAAAAAAATCAGTCTTGGCGCTAGTAATTGGTACAGCCACATTGCCAGTGAAGAAAGATTTTAAGTCGATTCCTGAAGCTACAAGCGATGCCTCATATGCTTCATGGCAAATTGCCAAGACATTAGCAAAGTAAACAACGCCCGCAGCATCGGTATCTCGAAAATGAATAGTGCGATCGTAAACAAAGTTTTTCATAAAGAATTAAATGCGTAGCGCGAAGCGCTACACATTACGGTCTGCCCATTACTTTTGACATATGGTTTACCTTGACCATAAGTTGCTCGAAACTATCAAATGTCAGTGATTGAGGGCCATCGGACAAAGCCTTTTTGGGATTGGGATGGACTTCAATCATGAGAGAATCTGTACCCGCAGCGATCGCGGCTAAGCTCATGGATGGCACATAATCTGACCAACCCGTACCATGGCTGGGATCTACCATAATGGGCAAATGCGTCAACTTTCGCAATACAGGAATTGCCGCCAGATCAAGCGTATTGCGAGTATATTCCCGATCAAAGGTTCTAATTCCTCGTTCACAAAGAATCACATTAGGATTTCCTTCCGCCAGAATATATTCCGCAGCCATCAACCAATCGTCAATTGTGGCAGCTAGTCCCCGCTTCAGCAAAATTGGCTTGTTCTGTTTACCAACCTGTTTTAGTAAAGAGAAATTCTGCATATTTCTGGCACCAATTTGCAATACATCAGCAACTTCGGCAATCTTTTCAATGTCCGCCGTATCCATCACCTCAGTGATAATCCCTAGCCCACTTGCTTCACGCGCTGCTGCCAAAAGAGATAGAGCGCTCTCGCCATGTCCCTGAAATGCATAGGGCGATGTCCGAGGTTTGTAAGCACCGCCCCGCAAAAACTGAGCACCTGCCGCCTTTACTCTCAGGGCTGTCTCAATAATCATCTCTTCATTTTCGACAGAACAAGGTCCCGCTGCGATCGCCATCGCTTGATTTTCACCAATCGCCACATCACCGTTAAGTGTTGGTACGATTACAACACTTGACTCATTTTGGCGATATTCGCGACTCGCACGCTTAAAAGGTCGTTCTACTCGCAAAACGGTTTCAATCCAAGGACTTAACTCTTCAATTCGATGTAAATCAAGGCTTGCCGTTTCGCCCACCAATCCCAACACAACTTTATGCTTGCCCACAATTTTTTCGGGAGACAGTCCCCAACTGGATAACTCTTCACAAATCCGATCGATCTCAGGCGTAGGTGTACCAATCTTGGTTACAACAATCACGACTAATCTCCTAATATTCTTTTTATTAATGGAGAAAATTTTGCAAGTGCAGCTTCGCCGCACTTGCAAAATTTTCTCTGGGTTTTCATTTAACGCAAAACGCTACGTGAGTTGATTATAACAATTTGCCACTCTGGCTATAGCCATATTGACTCAGCCAGCGCTAAAATGAAACGATTATGAAAAGACCTCCAGCAGTCTTGTAAATTTCTAGATGTAATCAAAGCCAATGACCTCAGAGCCTCATTCTCCTGAACCACAAGTGCTTACTAATCCAAACCGTAAAGCTGAGTATTGGCAGATCGCAATAACCACTTTCATAACTGTATTTGTGGCTGAGATTGGTGATAAAACTCAGTTGACAACCCTAGTAATCGCCGCCCAATCCCATCAACCTTGGATTGTGTTTACTGGCGCAGCGATCGCCCTAGTTTCAACTAGCTTATTGGGTGTAATGGCTGGTAAATGGCTAGCCAAGACTTTCTCCCCCAGTTTGCTAAACACCCTCGCAGGATTAAGTTTTCTAATCCTATCTATTATTCTTCTCTGGGAAGCCGTCATGTAAAAATACAAAACCCCAAGATTAGTAGTGTGGCGCTTCGCGCCACACTACTAATCTTGGGGCGGGAAGGGAATATTTATCAAAAAGGAATTACAAAATGGATTGGCAGTTACTATTTTTAAGCTTCAGCACCATATTTTTATCGGAATTGGGAGATAAGAGTCAACTCGCGACCATGAGTCTCAGTGGTAACTCAGCAGCCCCCAAATATGTATTTATCGGCTCAGCATCGGCATTGCTAATGGCAAGTGCGCTGGGTGTATTTCTTGGTGATAGTATTTCCATCTTCTTGCCAACTAGATTATTGAAAGCGATCGCTGCTGCACTTTTCGCTATTATCGCAATGCGTTTATTCATGGCTGACGATTGAAGCAATAGCGACGCTTCACAAGTCATACCCACATAAAAAATAGGCTAGCCAAAGATCAGGCTAGCCTATTAATTTGCATAGTTAACTCGCAAGAATTATGCCTCTTACTGGACAACCAGTTTGACATTTGCGTTGCTCAAACCAGGGCGCTTAACTTCGGCTAGAGCCTTGTTGACAGCATACTTCTGATTGATCGAATTGATTAGCTCAGTCTGATTGTGCTTCTTAGCAACACCCCAGAGGTCAGCAATCAAATCAAAGGAACCATCGGCATTACGAGACCAGCCAAGATCATAGTCACCTTCAAGGGTTGCTACAATGTCAGCGCGGATGCGTTGGCTGTTGTAGCCACGAACATCTGCTTCAGTCTTAACGCTAATACCAAGATCACGCAAAGAAGACTTGAGTACTTCAGAGTCAGTAATTTTTGTGCGAAGTGTGCTGAAATGAGACATAATAGTATTGCTCCTGTGAATAAATGTGAACTCAACTGTTAACTCAAACGGGAGACATAAGAGTAATGTTGGTCTTTGCTCTTATGTTAACTGCTAGATCAGGAATGTTTTGATAAGACATTCTGTAGAATCTAGCCTTAATCCTGCTGACTACGAAACAGCAGGACAAGCTTTTCAAAACTCCATACGCTGATACTCAGCGACTGAAGTAGCGGCGGGTCTTGCCCGCATTCTTGCCCAGTCGCGCAGAGCAGCAACCTGCTCAGTCATCGTGCGCGACAAGGGAGTAGTTGACTTGACAGCCGAAATAATATCTAGCTGTGTAAACTCCCTGTCTTGAGCAAAAGCCTCATACATAGCGGCAATAACCGCTTGCTCAATTTCCGCCCCAGAGAAGCCATCACTTACTTTGGATAGCTGCTCAAAATCAAATCTTTCTAGTTTCTCCACGTCAGGACGACGCTTGCGGAGATGGATTTTAAATATATCTCGACGTTCTTCACCGTTTGGTAAATCTACGAAGAAAAGTTCGTCAAAACGTCCCTTGCGTAAAAACTCCCCTGGCAATTTCTCGATCCGATTGGCAGTTGCCATTACGAATACAGGAGACTTCTTTTCTTGCATCCATGTCAGAAATGTTCCGAAAATTCTCGATGAGGTGCCACCATCAGAATCAGCTGAACCTGCACCACCCGCAAAAGCCTTATCAAGTTCATCAATGAATAGAATCATCGGCGAAATCGATTCAGCGACTTTCAGGGCATTACGAAGGTTAGCTTCAGATTTGCCCACAGTTGAACCATCGTAGACTCGCCCCATGTCAAGACGAATCAATGGTAAAGACCATAAGCGAGCTGTGGTTTTGGCAATTAGAGATTTGCCGCACCCAGGAACTCCGAGAATCAACATTCCCTTTGGCTGAGGTAAACCGTAGTTTCTGGCTCTCTGGCTAAAAGCATTAGAACGCTGTTGCAGCCAATGTTTTAGCTCCTCAAGCCCTCCTACAGCTTCCAAATCCTCTTCGTCTTCAATATACTCAAGGATGCCATTGCGGCGGATCAGTTGCTGCTTTTCAGAAAGGACAATATCAACTTCTTCTTCGGTCAATTTTCCATTAGTAACCTGAGCTTTGCGATATACCTTTTCTGCTTCATCTTGGGTTAGCCCCAATGTAGCTCTAACTAATTTTTCGCGTGTTTCGGGGGATACTTTTCTGGTTCGCAATTGACCTAACTGTTGATCAAGCACCTCTTCGATCGCTTGCATATCTGGTAAAGGAAAGTCTAAGACGACAATTTCTTTTTCTAACTCCACAGGAATTACCTGTATAGGAGACATCAAAATAATCGTCTTCTGAGTGCCTTTAAAGTTAGCGATCGCATCTCGCAGACAACGTACCGTGACGGGATGATCCAAGAAAGGATGCATATCTTTGAATATGAAGATTGCAGGGTCTTTCTGGTCAGCACGAGTAATCCACTTCAATGCAGCTTCGGCAGACTCCGTATTATGTTGGGCTGCTCCCGTTGTTTGTCCATACTCAACAATGCCATGGGTGACTGTCCAAGTGAACATTCGACGAGTGGGCTTGAGTTGAGAAATGATGGAGATAGCCCTTTCTGCTCTTTCCTCCTCTGGAGTATTGAGGTAGATCAAGGGATATTGGGCTTGAATTAAAATGCTAAGCTGCTCTTGCATATTGTAATACTGGGGCTTTCACCCCTGTCCTCACCTTGTCTACAGAAAAAACTTTGGGAAATATAGGTGCTCCTAAGAGCTAATAAAGGAGTTAACCAATTGACATTAACTCTTCATCTGGACTATCAACTTTGCTGACAGTAAGTGAAGATGCCTTATGCTTTCGGCTTCCTCCAACTGCTAATAAGTCACCATCGCGAACTACAACAGTCTGGGAACAACTAGGACAGTTGTAAGTTTGGTGAGTGTGACCGATACCAGACGTTTCAACTATGTCAGCATGGGCAAGGTAAAAACCGATGGCTTTTTCCGCTAGGTCAGACATTGACTCACCGTCGATGGCTGAACGGATCTTAAGCTGTTGACGCAGTTGCTTTGGGAGATGAAAAGTTACCTTTTGCTTATCTTGCATAGTGGTTAAGAACAATGAATACCCGGGTATGTAAGTAAGGTACTCTTGAAACATAAAGCTGTCAATCCATCAAGCTGCTATTACAGCTTTTTCTTAACATTTCGCAACAAATCGCCGTTTCGACCAAAGTCTTGTTAGGGCGCAAAGCATCGTCACTCTTCTTCTGGTTTTGGTTTATCCTTGGGGAAATGGTTGTGGCGACAACTAAAAAAATTCTCCGAATTAATAACTAGAGATGCGCTCTACAGTAAATTTCTTGGCATAGTTGTTGACAAGAAATTAGGAACAATATTGGTGTAGTTAAGTCATGCCCTGTATGAGGAAGTAAATCTTGAACAACATTATTCAGTTCATCCTCGGTGGAGTCAATTATGGACACTTGTAAAAATCGTCAATCAAAACTAGCCAAACTAGGTTGGGGAACTCTAGTTGGTGTTTCTGTTGCTTTAGTTGCGATCGCTGAGACTGCGTTGTCTCAGGGAGCTATTTCATTAGGGCGTAACTTTCGCCCTGATCCTGCAACCTTGAGTGGAAATGGGGGCGGTGGTACTAGCCTTGCTAGCATAGCGGGCACTAGTGACAATTGTCGTGGTTTTGCTAATTCCGAACCTAATCACACAGTCACTTTGACCGATAATTTTCCAACGATGGATCTTCTGGTCTATTCCAAAAATATCAACGACGATCCGACAGTCTTAGTTAAAGGTCCGAATGGGATTATTATTTGTGCTGACGATGAATCGGGCGGACGCAATCCCCAGATTAACCGTAGACTGCCCAAAGGTAATTACCAAGTGTGGGTTGGTTCTAAGAGAGCCAATCAGCCATTCAGTTATATTTTGTCTCTTAGTGAAATTCGCCAAAAATGAAATCCTTGAAAACGCCGATCGCTTTACTAGGATTTGCACTAGTACAAGTTTTGCTTCTAGCTGAACCTTTACTAAGCCAAGAACTATTGAAGCCTATTTCTCCGAAATTTACGCCCGATCCTCTAGTTTACACTGGCAGCGCAGGTGGTGATTTACCTTTGCAAGGCATTGCTGGAAAGGCAAACGGCGAATGTCAAGGGCTTGCTTCGCGAAATCCTAATCATTCGTTATTGGTGCAGAAAAAATTTGGTTTTTTGTCCTTAAGGGTGACTGGCGATCGCAATCTATCGATTTTAGTTAAAGGTCCCGATGGTAATTATTGTCGCAGTGGTAGATCTCCAGACCTGTCTGGTGAATGGGTTGCTGGGAAATATCAAATTTGGGTTGGTTCTGGCAATGGCGATCGCGTTAATTACAAATTAACAATTAGTGAAACTAACCAGTAAAACCAAAGCCAATAAGAGAGTGGTGGCGCTATGTGCTGCGACTCTCTTATTGGCTTTGGTTTTTAATTCACAAAAGTGTGACTACACTTTTGTGAATTGGTATTAGCGCTTAAGGCGATTGATCTCAGCCTGCAGCTCGTTAATCTGACGTTTTAGACGCTCTGCTTCAGTTTCAGTTTTCTGTTCTTCTTTCTGGGTTACGTCAACTGCTCCAGAGGTATTGTCTTGCTTATAGTTGCCAGATTTGATGTTGCTATACTCGGATGACTCCGCCCATTCGCGAATGTACTGTACGCGCTCAACAGGAAAAGGATGGCTGAGCATGGAGCTAGCTCCAAACCCGTTATAGATCATGAACTTATAAATTTGATTGAGATTGTCCTTATCTAATTCTTGGTAATCATGAGATTGACGAATAAACTCAGGCAAACTTAACTCGTTAGCAAAAGCTGAACTACCACCTGATATTTTCATCATTGTTGACAGTACTGTATCAATGTTGTCGCTAGCCAACAAGGCAGCGCGATCGGAAGACAGTTCTGCTTTGCGCCGCCATTCAAAAAATGCATAGATTAAGCCACTACTGACCAAACTTCCTAAGCCAAAGGTCATTTCGCTGATTGTCGAGACGACACTCATCACCCACATCGCCATTTGAATTAGGGTTGTATGTCCACATTTGATATGACCAAGTTCATGGGCAAGTACGGTAAGGATCTCTTCTTCGGTGAGCAAATCTAATAAACCTGAGTTGATCACAATGTAAGGATGTTCTTTGCCAAGGGCATAGCTATTAGCTACTGGATTTTGAGATACAAATAGAGTTGGTTCTGGCTGCACATCCAGCGCGGCAACACATTCCCTAAAGAGGCGATGAATGGTCGCATACTGACGATGACTAACTTGGATACTATTACCGATGTGATAGATCGTCTGCGGACGTTCGTACATGAACTCAACAAACTTTCCTGCCACGAGGTCAAACCCTGGAACGCTGCGGAGGGCTTGCTCTGCTTGACGGTCAAGTGGGTGGCGAAAGGCTTCACTAGAAATTCCTGAGTAACGTGGCATAGGTTTATATACCTGTGTAAGGAGTAAAGATAACGTAGTCAATTATGAGGGTGAATGAAAGCGGCGAATTAATAACACAGTCCACCAAATCACGAATAGAAAAAATGTACATAGTAAAGCCCAAAATATAGGGGCGCTGATATCCTTGACTGGGTTGAGATTGGCTAAAAATGTTAAATGAAAAATGATTATGATCATTAGCATCGTAGCAACACCAAACCAAGAAAAATGCACATTCAGAAATTTTAAGGATTCTTCGCGCCGATCACCTGATAACCAATATTCACGGTGGGGCAAGTTAATGATAGCAGTGGGTAAATATTTGAAAATTAAAGGCAGTAATAGGGTGAAAGAACTAGTAATTGCCAAGGATACAAAATAGACAGCAAAATATCCTAGCTTTGACGATGTGCCATTAACTTTACCTATGCCATCAAAGTGTGATCCAACTGTATCTGGCAATGATGGATAAAAATAAGCAGTTTGGGCGATCACTAAGCCAAACAAGAACAGAACAATGTACAACGGTAATTTCATCGCTGTATGCTCCTTAAGAATATTTTGTAATTATAGCCAATCAATTAAAAACAAAATTTTTAAGAGCATAGAGCGGTAAGTTGTAACAAAAACTCATAGTTAGGATACGTTAATCCTATTGGGGCGTTAAAGTATAAGTAGATACTTAAATTATGGAGTTAGAAAGCGTGTCCACAACTGAAATCGCAAGTATTTCTGTTCAAGGAATATCAATATTGGATGAAAGATTAGATCAGGATTTAGACCAAATTAAGACTAGCGATTTGCATGTGGTTGAAACTTGTCCTTTGCTAGCACCTGTAGAAGTCAAAACAGAACTGGCAATCACGCCCGCGATCGCTAAAGTTGTTTCTGAAGCTAGACAAAAAATTCGCAATATTCTCAATGGTAGCGATCGCCGTTTACTAGTGGTGGTTGGTCCTTGCTCAATTCATGATGTCAAGGCGGCTCGTGAATATGCTGAAAAGCTAGCTAAATTTCGTAATGAAGTCGATGATGCTCTGGAAATTGTGATGCGGGTTTACTTTGAGAAGCCACGCACTACGATTGGTTGGAAAGGCTTGATTAACGATCCCCATCTCAATGGCACGTTTGATATTAACTATGGGCTACGGATGGCAAGAGGATTGCTGCTGGACATTGCTAAGCTCGGCTTGCCTAGCGCCACTGAACTACTCGATCCAATTGTCCCGCAATATCTCGCGGATCTGATTTCTTGGACAGCGATCGGTGCAAGAACTACGGAAAGCCAAACCCATCGCGAAATGTCTTCAGGGCTATCAATGCCTGTGGGCTTTAAAAACGGTACTGACGGCGGTATTGATGTGGCGATTAATGCCATGTTGTCGGCACGCCAACCCCATCGCTTCTTGGGAGTTAATAATGAAGGGCTGGCAAGTATCATTACCACGTCGGGCAATCCTGACGGACATATCGTGCTGCGTGGCGGCAAACAGGGCGCTAACTATGACAATGTTCATGTTGAGGCGATCGCTAATCGTCTGCGCGATCGCCATCTTTTGCCTTACATGATGGTTGATTGCAGTCACGACAATAGCGGTCAAGACTACAAGAATCAACCGCTTGTATTACAAGACATCGCCGACCAAGTGCGAAGCGGCTCACCCTACATTGTCGGCACAATGGTAGAAAGCCACCTCAATGCAGGTAAGCAACCATTTCCTAAAGACATTGCCAAACTGGAATATGGCAAAAGCATCACTGATGGATGTATAGATTTTGAGACAACTACTGAAATTTTAAATAATCTTGCCAATGCTGTCAGGGAAGGACGCAGGTAAAGAAATAAGTCTATGTGGCAAAATCCCTAAAAGAGTAGGTGCGGCTCAAAGCGTCGCACCTACTCTTTTAGGGTGGGATAGGATAAGATTTGATACGAAATCTTAAATATTTTTAGCCATAACTAAGAACTATGATTGTCGCAATTCCAGAACCATTTAAGACTATGGTGACTTTTGCTCACCCAATTCTGATGTTTTCCACTCTCATCCTTGCCCTTTACGCTGGCTATGTTGGTTGGCAGTACCGTAGAATCCGTAGCACTGAGGGAGAGGAGAAGAAGGCTTTGATTTCTAAAAAATATAATGTCCTGCACCATAAACTTGGCTCTGCCTTTTTAGTTCTGATGGTAGCTGGTGCTGTCGGCGGGATGGCAGTCACCTATAACGATAGTGGCAAGCTATTTGTGGGCGGACATTTGCTAGCAGGATTGGGTCTAGCATTCTTAGCAGCTTTATCAGCAGCACTTGCTCCACTACTTCAACAGGGCAAAGAGTGGGCAAGAATTACACATATCACTGTAAACGTTGCCTTGATCGGAGTCTTTGCATGGCAAACATTAACGGGTTGGCAGATTGTCCAAAGAATTTTGGAAAGTATGTCCAAGGCAGCCTAGTTTAATTTGATTGCGGGTGTTTTGCGCCCGCGATCAAATCAGTAATTACCGATAGTTGGTGAATTGTAAAGCAAGGGGAAAGTCTTCCGACTTCACAAGCTGGATAATTTCTTGTAACTCGTCCTTTGATTTGGAAGTTACCCTTAGGGCATCACCTTGGATAGAAGCTTGAGATTTTGGGAAACTATCGCGGATAGTTTTAGATAGTTTTTTGGCTTGTTCTTGTTCAATTCCCTTTTTGAGTTTGATCTTCTGTACAACACGGTTACCGCTAGCAGATTCAATTTCACCGTAATCAAAGATTTTTAAGGATAAATTTCGCTTAATCGCCTTCGACTGCATCACATCTACCACCGATGTAAGGGTCATCTCACTGTTGGTATTGATAGTTATTAATTCCTTGTCCAGTTCCACTTCAGTGTTAGTGCTTTTCAAGTCATAACGGCTGACAATTTCGCGGCGAGTCTGGTCGATCGCATTGACAAGTTCTTGATGATCGAAGTCGCTGACAATATCAAAAGAATAGCTAGAAGCCATAGACGTTCTCCTTTTTTTGAATAGTCTAGAGATAATACCAAATCAAGAAATAGCATGGCTATTTCTTGATTAGAAAATCCTTACTGGGTTTGGGTTTTAGACTTAGCGCAGTTGCTGATCAAACTAAGAGAATAATTGAGACTGTTGCTTTGCAACAGTCTCAATTATTCTCTTAGTTTGGTTTTGGAGGTAAAGAGCTGTATGTCTTGCCACAGTTGACCATGATACTCGTATATAGCATTTATCGGTCTAGTGAAGTATCAGTTTGCCTCCCCGTCTTCGGCGGGGAGGCAAACATTTATATCTCACCTTACAAATAAAAGATGGGCGGCGCAGAGCGTCGCCCATCTTCATAAAATTAGTAGTGTGCCGTAGATAGATTCACTAATAATTTTTAAGTAAAACTATAGAGTTGCTTCTTGTTTGAGTTTTTCGCGATCGCCTACCTTGAAATCAGGAGAGGCATTGGGCGATTGGAGGGCAAAATGGAGCTTATTGAGAGCATTGAGATAGGCTCTCGCTGAGGCAACAATCACATCGGTGTTAGCGGAATGTCCAGAAAAAGTACCAACATCGGGATGCTTGAGACGGATCGTAACTTCACCAAGGGCATCAATGCCTGCGGTAACAGACTGCACCGAATACTCAATCAAGTTATTGGGGACATTGACGATGCGATTAATCGCTTTGTAAATGGCATCAACTGGCCCCGTACCAACGGAAGCATCGGTAATTTCTTGACCATCGGGCATCACCACGGTGACAGTGGCAGTGGGAATGGCGCGATCGCCACAGCTAACTTGCACATGCTCGAGCTTGAAAGCTTCGGGGGCATGGCGAATTTCGTCATTGACAATCGCCTCTAAATCGCGATCGCTAATTTCCCGCTTCTTATCAGCAACTTCCTTAAAGCGCACAAAAGCAGCATTAAGTTCCTGTTCGGATAGCTCAAAACCAAGTTCCTTTAACCTTGAACTGAGGGCATTGCGTCCAGAGAGCTTGCCAAGCACGATCAAGTTATCAGTCAAGCCGATGGACTGCGCGTCCATGATCTCGTAGGTGAGACGGTTTTTGAGAACGCCATCTTGATGAATACCCGACTCATGGGCGAAGGCGTTTGCACCAACGATCGCTTTATTGGGTTGCACCAACATTCCTGTGAGATTAGAGACAAGGCGCGAGGTTTTGTAAATCTGCTTGGTGTCAATATTGCAGAGGGGCGCAGGGGAATCTTCAGGACGACCGAGGAAGGTGTTGAAGTATGCCCTACGGACATGGAGTGCCATCACCAATTCTTCAAGAGCGGCGTTGCCTGCGCGTTCGCCAATGCCATTGATCGTACATTCCATTTGTCTCGCGCCATTTTTGGCAGCTTCAAGGAAGTTTGCCACAGCTAAACCAAGATCATTATGACCATGTACAGAAATAATGGCTCGATCAATATTCGGCACATTATCCTTAATGCCCTTGATCAAAGCTCCAAATTCCGAAGGAGTCAAATAGCCGACGGTATCAGGAATATTAACGGTGGTTGCTCCCGCCGCGATCGCTGCCTCTAGGACTTGATAAAGAAAGTCTGGATCGGAGCGTCCTGCATCTTCAGGGGAAAATTCCACATCGGCAACCTTGGACTTAGCATAGGCAACCATGTCAGGCACAATCGCCAAAACTTCTGCACGGCTCTTGCGGAGCTTATATTTTAAATGAATATCGGAAGTTGCCAAAAAGGTGTGAATACGTCCTCTTGCCGCAGGTTTCACCGCTTCCGCTGCCGCGTCGATATCGGCTTTGGTAGCACGGGCTAAGCCGCAGATCGTGGGGCCAGACTCAGTGCCCACAAGCTTGGCAATTTCTTGGACAGCATGAAAATCGCCCTTACTCGCAAAGGGGAAACCCGCCTCGATGATATCTACACCAAGTCGAGCCAGTTGCTGCGCGATTAGCAGTTTTTGTTCCACGTTCAGTGTTGCGCCTGGGGACTGTTCGCCATCGCGGAGAGTGGTATCAAAAAAGATAATGCGGTCTTGAGCAACTTGAGACTCTGGTTGTGTTGTAGACATAATGCGTTAATTCATGAATGGTTTTTCAATGTAGCAATTACTTACTTAAATAATTATGAGCGGCGCAATGCACCGCTCATTAATCAATATCTTAGCTTTTAAAATAAGATTTTGAAAGCTATGTTTCGCGATGCTGTCAAAATCCAGAGAGATCGCGCCACAAACGCTGCCATCTTTAAGTAGCTAGGCATAAGTACCCTTAAAACCAAAAAGGTTAAGCCGCCCGCTACGCGGGCGGCTTAACCTCTGGTTTTAGGGTTTAATTATGGTGAACTACTTACTAATGCTTACTATGCTTCTCTACTGTTGTGAGAAGTTCCCTTTCGCCAAAAGGTTTAGTTAAATATTCTGTCGCTCCTACCATCCTCGCCTTGACGCGATCAATAAACCCATCTTTGCCCGTAAGCATGATAATCGGAGTCTTCGCAAAAGCACTGGACTTACGAAGCATTCCACAGAGTTCATACCCATCCAGTTCTGGCATGGCAATATCGCATAAAATCAAATCCGGTTTATGTTGAAAAATTAGACTTAGCGCTTTAGTTGGACTAGCTACTGCCATTACCTGATAGCCGTGATTATGCAAAATATATTCAACGGCTCTGCATATGGTCACACTGTCATCAATGCACAAAATCCTCGGCGATCGCTCTTCTGTTTGTTGAGAGACACTCTTGTTTAAAGCTGAAACTGAGACCTGTCGTAAGGCGATCGCTTCATGAATATACTGACCTACCTTGCAAATTTCCCAACCCGAATATCGAGCTAGCTGACGGATACTGTTTTTACCGTCAATCCAAGTATTTAGCTCTGGTAGAGCCTCAGATATGATCAGTGTAGGAATCTGATCAACCGACTCAAGAAATGGGTAAAACTGTTGCCATGACTGTAATTGCTGAGAATAACCAGAGGCAATTTGAGAAAATTTCAGTCTAGATATTTTTGGGGTTAATGTAGGGCTGACCTCAAAAACAAAGTTACCTTGATATAGACCAAGAATATCAAAAAGCACTTCTTTGATCATCTTTTCTAAAATTATCTTGGCTTGCTCAAGATTGATTACTTCAGATTCTAGAAGTGACCAAATTTGACTATATTCCAGCACATTGATCCCTAGCTTAGAAGTCGCTAAGCGATCAAGAGCATAGTCTAACCCCAACCCATATAAATAGTCTTGCAATCTGGTGAGGTTAGGATCTGCTTCAGTTGCGTAGATTAATTCCCCGCGATCAAAAAACAAGAACCAGAATTTACCATTATTTGACTCAATCAACAACTCGCCAGTTCGTTGACCAAGCTCAATAAGTTTAATGATCGTACTTACGTCGATTTCTCTGAGCGTGCCTTGCATGAGGTATTACAAACTTGAATTTTGGCTTTTACTTTTTGAACAGATGTCTATGCAAGTAAATGTGCAATTAGATTGCTGTTACAGATCAGCAGATTTGCAACAACCCCATGATTTTAAAGCTTTTTAGTCAGCAATTCTCAGATATAAAAAATGATAGAGGTGAATCTTGGTTCACCTCTATCATTTTTTTACAATTTAATACAGCGTTTATCACTCTGGTAAAGTACGGGTTCGTTTTCCTGCCGAAGGCAGGAAAACGAACCCGTACTTTACCGTAAAGACGAATGGCGGCGCTTCGAGTCGCCATTCATCTTGTAGAGTTTGATCTAAGCAAAACTTTTTTGCAGAATTACAAATCAGGAGGCATCAAAACTGTATCAATAACGTGAATCACGCCGTTGCTAGCCTTTACATCGGCTGCTACAACCTTAGAGTTGTCAATAACAACGCCCTTAGCATTTTTGGTGACCTTGATGGAGTTACCTTCAACAGTCTTAGCCAAGGCAGAGCCAGTTTTGATATCCTTAGCACTAACCTTGCCAAGAACGACATGGTAGGTCAAAATTTTGACAAGAGTTGCTTTGTTTTCGGGCTTCAATAGTTCAGCAACCGTGCCTTGAGGAAGTTTGGCAAAAGCAGCATCAGTTGGAGCAAATACGGTGAAGGGTCCCTTACCTGATAGTGTCTCAACTAAACCAGCAGCCTTCACAGCAGCTACAAGAGTATTAAAAGAGCCATTGCTAACAGCAACTTGAACTATATTTCCAGCTTTTACAGCAGTTGTCTTTTTGGGAGCGCTGTGGGTGGAGTGATTATTAGCTAGAGAGGGAAATCCGACGAGTAGGCTGGCTGTAGCGATCGCAATGCTGGCGGTTTTGACGAGCAAACCTGTGGTTTTCTGGATCTTCATGGGGGAAACTTTAAGATTGAATAAGTTTTGTTACGTAAAATTAATAATACATTAATTATTAAGATTTTAAAAACCCAATTGGGTGAATTTTGCCCATAGAGAGATTTGGCTTTTAAAACTGTAGTCATTTGCTAGAAGAGTGGCGGCGCAAAGCGCCGCCACTCTTCTAGGTTCTTTTGTCACTACTATCTCAATCGCCAGACCTCGTAGCGTCCGTCGCGAAGGGTGAGAATTTGTCCCTCGGTGCTGCTTGGTAGAACATCGATCCAGATTCTGCCGCCACTGACATCGCTAAATAAAAGGGAGCCTTCACTAGTAAAGGCGATCGCCAGTGGGTAATGGCGATCGCCAAGATCAACCTGTTCGCGATCAAGGAGTAAGAGATACTCTGGCTTACCAAAACCATCTAAATTTACGGACAGTAAAGTCCACTGCTGTTGGACAAGAATACTAAATTCTTCAATCTCTAAAGAAACCTGCCCATTGCGTTGCAGCTCACTATACATAGACCGAATTATGCGTTCAATGGTCTCTGGAGCGACTATCTGCCAATCAACGGCTGTGCTGCTGGGTGGTGCAAAAGCCCCGCCACTAGTGACAAGTGGAGCAATAGTACTTGTGCTAAGCAAAGGCGCTAAGCCAACTTCTCCAGTCGCAAGAATTTTAAGGCTGCCACTTTCGCTCACCCAAAGTGACTGAGCGGTAAGGTTTGCCGTTTTAGACTTCCCGTAGGCATCGTATAGCACTACTCCTAGATTAGGATTGAGTGAAAGTCCTAAGATTCTCCACAGCAAGAGAGAGGAGCGATCGCTAAGTTCTGCAAAGGGAGCATTAATCCATTGGTTGCCATCTCTGAGCAGGCTGATGCTGACCTCATACCAAGCTTGTCCCTCCTCTAGCTTTGGTGGCGGTAAAAACCAATCTGCACCTGCATTACCTCTGCCGATGTAATTAACAGTTCCGATTAACTGATTAGGTTTGATGGCGATGGGCGCAAGATCAAGCCTTTGTAATAGTTGATCGTAATCTTTTGCATCGACTTTCTGCGATCGCAACCAATTTTCAGCACGGCGTAAACCGTTACGATGCAGGACTACCAAACCACCCCAAAGTTTGATTTCTTTTTTGACCCCTGTATAGGTGAGGAGGGTTGTCACCCTCTGCCAGATGTGAGGATGATATTTAGCTAGCATTTCCGCGATTTGATCGCCCTTATAGTCAGGATCATTAGCGATCGCGATCGCCTCTTCCCATTGTCCGTCGATAATACTGACCAAGGCTTTTTCGCCAAGATTACTGAGAGATTTTTGTGTCTGTGAAGATGTAATCTGAGCATGAAAGGAAATCAAGTCATATTGCTCTTGCAGATATGGTGAGAGGCTCTGACCCTGCGATTGCATTTCTGTAGTCATCGCATTTAGGATTTCTAGAGCAGGCGACCACAGCCCGACACTTGCCAGTACTAGGGCTTCACGATACTTTGGAGGCTGATTTTTGGCTTCATTTAGGGTTATCTGTCGCAAATTGATTGGCTTGCCATCGCCTTGATTAGTTACTACTTCTGGCTGCCAGATTGTAAACAAAGGTTCAAATTTTTGAGTCTGGTTAACTACTAGCTGCCAAGTTTGATTAGAGAGAACTCTCTGCCAATTAGGAAGCTCGCCCGTGGGACTTGTCCAGCTTTCTAATTCAAATAATTGCGATCGCTGGTCTTCCACAAAGTAATAAATTTGTCCGTAAGCAATACCATCTACATTGCCTGTTGTGGCAAACCAAG
This sequence comes from Pseudanabaena sp., assembly GCA_003249015.1. GTDB lineage: Bacteria > Cyanobacteriota > Cyanobacteriia > Pseudanabaenales > Pseudanabaenaceae > Pseudanabaena. Next base: position 277,312 of record QBLS01000002.1, read on the forward strand.
TGCCACCATAGTCACTGGGAGAATCTTTTAGTCGGGAAAGCTTTTTAAGGGGAAGGCGCTTACGGTTGGGTTGTAGCCTTTCAGGGGGAGGAGATGTGGCATATTTAAGCAAAGGCGATCGCACAAAGTATTCATCTACACCCGCCACAGTGGTTGTGCTAACCAGCAAAAACTTTTCTTCCCCTCGATCCCAAATAGTCTGATAGAGGCGAATCTCGCGGATGTTCTGGGTTTCTGTCTCTAAAACTGTGTATAAATATTGTTCTTTTTGTAGACCGTATTTCTCGCCTAGTTTAAGCTGAACTTCTCCTAATTCCTTTTGAATTTGTTTAATGCTTTTAGGCGCATTCCAAAGGGAACTAGAATAAAACGCGGGGGCTTCGGAAGGTGCTAACCAACTAATAGATGAGGGATTATATAAATAAATTAACCCTAAATAAGTTAAGCCGCTGACTATAGGAATACTCAGAACAACATAAAAATCTGACCATGTAAGGCGATCGCGTGGATCAATTTCTCCTTGAGGATCGCCAGAATTATCTCCCAAGTCTTGACTGCTGGGAGACAATTCGGTACTTGGCAAATTCTTGGTAAGAGCTTTGCTATCTGGCTTTGAAGATTCGGGTAAAAACTTCATGCACAACATTACAGATCTGAGACTGCCACAGCGTATCACGATCAAGAGATTTTTTAAAAGTGTTGCGAAGCAACACTTTTAAAAAATCTCTTGTAAAAAAAGCTGGCGTAGCCAGCTTTTTTTACATTTGCTTACAAGAAGCGCAAGGCGCTGTATTAACTCTTGGCAGGAGGCAGAGACACCTTGACATGAAGCTCTTTCAGTTGTGAGTCATCTACTGCTGAAGGTGCATCAGTGAGCAGATCCCTTGCTTGTTGGGTTTTAGGGAAGGCAATCACATCACGAATGGAGTCGGCTCCTGCAATCAACATCACAAGGCGATCCAGTCCAAAAGCCAATCCACCGTGGGGAGGAGTGCCATACTCAAACGCTTCTAGTAGGAAGCCAAACTTTTCTTTGGCTTGTTCATCGCTTAAGCCAATCGCCGCAAATACCTTTTCTTGTACTTCGCGCTTATGAATCCGAATGCTACCACCACCGATTTCTGTACCATTCAGCACAAGGTCATAGGCTTGAGCGATCGTATTCACATCAATGGGTTGACCATTAGCAATATCTTCCACTCTAGGAGATGTGAAGGGATGGTGTAGCGCTTCAAGGCGTTTCTCATCAGCATTCCACTCAAACATGGGGAAATCTGTGACCCACACAAAATTAAGCTTATCTTGGTCGATTAACCCCAACTCATGACCGAGTGCTAGACGTAAGCGATAGAGGGACTCATTGACGATCGCCTTTTCACCCGCCCCAAATAACAAAATCGAGCCAGCCGTTGCCCCTGTGCGTTCGAGCAATTCCTGCTTCACTTCTTCGGTGAGGCTGTCCTTGAGAGCGCCGATCGTGTCAATCACGCCGCCTTCACGGACACGGATAAAGGCTAATCCCTTAGCGCCATACTGCGAGACTAGGTTAGACAAGTCACCACCTGGCTTGATACGAGTATTGGAGATCGCCGCGTCACCACCGATCACGGGTAATACTTTGATGATGCCGCCATTGGCAACGGTGTTAGCAAAAACTTTAAACCCTGAATTGGCGAATAAATCCGTAACGTTAACTAGCTCCATTCCAAAACGAGTGTCAGGGCGATCGCAACCATAGCGATCCATTGATTCGGCATAGGTTAGCCTTGGAAACTCACCTAGCTCTGTACCTTTCACAGTTTTGAAAATATAGCGAATCAAGTTCTCATTGAGTTCAATAATTTCTTCTTGAGACATGAAACTCATTTCCATGTCCAATTGGGTAAATTCAGGTTGGCGGTCAGCACGCAAATCTTCATCACGAAAACATCGCGCAATCTGGTAATAGCGATCGCATCCGCCCACCATCAACAACTGCTTAAATAACTGTGGTGACTGCGGCAATGCATACCATTGCCCCGCGTTGACACGGCTAGGCACCAGATAGTCCCGCGCCCCTTCAGGGGTAGAACGACAAAGTATTGGTGTCTCCACTTCCATAAATCCATATTCATCTTCAAGGAAGCGACGAATTGACTTGACCACCTCAAATCGCAACTTAAGGTTATTGGCTAGACTGCTGCCGCGCATATCGAGATAGCGATATTTGAGGCGCAATTCTTCCTTAATGGTGTCCGCCTCAGAGATCAAAAACGGCAAGGGCTTGCTCACAGCATTGAGCAACTCAATAGACTCAGCATAAATTTCCACTTCGCCTGTGGCAAGTTTAGGATTGAGCGATTCTTCAGGACGCTTAGAAACCTTGCCAATAATTTTAACGACATATTCATTTCGCAACTCCCCTGCCAACTGGTAAGACTCTGGAGTGCGTTGGGGATCACTCACGATTTGTAAAATGCCAGTGCGATCGCGTAAATCCAAAAAGATCACGCCACCATGATCCCTCCTGCGATCGACCCAACCGCATAAGCTAACTGTTTGTCCGATATGTTCGGCATTGAGGTGACCGCAATAGTTGCTACGCATCATGGTTTTCGCGAGGACTTGATATAAATCTTAATTTAGAACATTGTCTATAATAGCTGCAAATGCGCTAAGGCTCTTCGATTTACAGCACTTTACGAACAAACCCAAATCAACAAAAAATTTAAAAGCCTTACAAAGTAAGGCTTTTAAATTTTTTGTTGGTTTGATCAGTAACTTAATAAGTAGCTAGGCGCAGTCAAATATAAAACCCTAAAACTTGTGGCGCACGCTGCGCGTACACCACAAAGAGCAATGGCGGCGCTTCGCGCCGCCATTGCTCTTTTGTTTCGTCAGCAAGCATGAATCATTAAAAGAAGTTCAACTCTATCTTTAATAGCATCTCTAACCTGCCGAAAAGAATCCAGAGATTCATCCTCGATTTCAGGTAAGCTCCATTCATCAAAAGTACGTCTCAACATCCATTCATCGTCCAATTCCATTTTAGTGTTTGACAGCGCAATCACAGTGTCAAAGTTTTTAGGATGGAAGTTGTCAAGAGGTTGGTCAGCAATATTTCTAATATCAAGATCAACCTCATCCATGACAGCAATACTTTGAGGCTTGACCTGACACATTCCCAAATAGGAGCTAGAAACCTGAATCTCAGATTCAGACATTTTGTGCATCCAAGCTTCCGCCATTTTGGAATAAGTACTTTCTCGGCAAACAAACATAACATTTTTCATTGCTGAAATTTTTCTCCTTTAAATAAAATTAGATCTTGTTAAGGGCTTCAGTTCTTAAATGGATTCTCAATAAGGGACTTATCGCAAAAAAGATACCTGCGAAGTCGAAGCCAAAAGGACTTTAAAACAAGCAATAGCTATACCATTGCTTGTTTTGATATATCGTTTATCAGACTGCTAAATTTATTTAGCGATCGGGCAGAAGCTATCTTCCGCAGCCACATACTTCCATGCGATTTCATCTGAATCATGCTTTTTACTCCAATCAGAAAATGTATTTTTATCCTTTTTCTGGTGAATAGCTCTTTCAGTGACCCCCAATCTAGTTGCTAGTTGTTCTGCATTCAAAGCCCCCAACACATCATGCGAAGGAGTCTCTGGATTAACTGGAACAGCATCGTCAGAAGGCGATAGATCCGTAGTTATGTTTGTCGGAACTGACTCGACTGTTAAAATTGACGCTTCGTTCTTAGTTGCCTTACTAGGCTCTATGCCCAGATGACACTCGATCGCTTCAACGCGCTTAACTAAATCTTCAATACGCTCATCAACGATAGGCTCATTTTTAAGATCTTGCTGCTGCAAAGCCTGTACCAATAAGACCTCAACCATCGCCGCCATTCCCATCTTGGTCTTGATAACTCTCTCCTCCAACTGATCCAATAGGGAATCAGGAAGTCTCACATTTAGCTGTCTTTTCTTTGCCATTCACTATACCTCATTGCTATCAATTGCTAGTATACGCTAAGTGGATATAAAAAGATAGTATTTGCTATCACTTTAGAATTATTTAATATTAAGTCAAGAAATGGTTTTACCATTTCTTGACTTAATAC
>QBLS01000030.1 GCA_003249015.1 Pseudanabaena sp.
AAGTATAGCAATTTTAAATATTTAGAAGAGGCTTCGACTTCGCTCAGCCAACGTATACTTCTGGCTGAGCGAAGTCGAAGCCCTAACTCTTATTTGAAACAGCTATAGCTCACCATTGCTGGTATCGAGGCTCGGATTTACTTAGGTTGTTATACCATTGGAAGAAATATGATGAAGCAGGTTTTACCAGCGACAGATTCGATCGCTAAACTTCCCTGATGTCGATTTTCGATAATCCGTCTGACCACATCTAGCCCTAATCCTGAACCTTTTCCCATCGGTTTAGTGGTAAAGAAGGGTTCAAGAATGCGATTCTTAATCTCTGGGGGAATTCCTAGACTGTTATCGACAATTTCGACAACTAGACATTTTTCTTTACGGCAAGTGCGAATCGTAATTGTTGGCGGTGATCCGTCGAATGTGCCTTTGTCCTCTAAAACATAAATCGCATTGTCAATTAGATTTGTCCAAACTTGATTGAGTTCACTACCAAAGGCTAAAATTTGCGGCAAATCCTGAGCATATTCGCGTTTAACGGTAATACCATGCTTGAGCTTGAACGAAAATAATCGCAGCGTATCTTCAATTCCTTCGTGAATATCAACTTTTTGCTGTGCGCTCCGATCCATATAGGAATAGGACTTCATCGACTGCACTAATGTCGAGATTCTCTCCGCACCATTTAGCCCATTGCCCAGCATTGCCATCACATCAAAGGACAGAGCCAACCATCGCAGCCCCATATCTCTCAATTCTGTAGAATCTTCCCGCCAACGTTCCATTATTGAGGATAATATTTCTGGCTCTACACCACCTACAGCCAAAGGTTCTACTAATTTCCAAGCCTCCTGTACACCATAGTCTTCTAGCCATTCTAGTAATCGATCTTCGCGATCGCTTAATTCTAGAGAATTAGTTGACGGATTCGCGATCGCCTCAAAGCCTAAATCCCGAATTCTCAGCCATTCGGCAGTATGCGCCTCATCAACTTGACGCTGACCATAGATCAGATTCATGCGTTGAAGTTCTAGCATGGCTGGTTGTAAATCCTTTAAAGCTCTTACTAGCGCCGCCGCAGGATTATTTAGTTCATGGGCGAGTCCTGCGGAGAGAGTACCGAGAGCAGCCATTTTTTCACGGGTTTGAATAAAAGATTCTAGACCGCGCAAACGCTTCTGGACGATCCGAAACATGAGCTTCTCGAACTCGCGACAGGAATGTAGCACATCAATAAAATCTTCACCAGAGAGCCGATAGAGGTGAACTTCGTTGACAGCCTCTAAGGTCACTGGCACATTGTCGTCAGAGAGAACTTGAATTTCGCCAAAGAAGGATAATCCTTCATGGCGACCGATGGGCATATCAACGCCTTGGCTCATGCGGCTGATATTAGTGATTCCATCCACTTGAATGTAAAATCCATCGGGGCGATCGCCTTCTCGACAGAGAATATCTCCTGCCTTTAGGTGCATCGGCTGGACGCGATCGCAGATCCACTTAATTCTTTCAATGGGCAAAGTCTGAAAGAGTTCCAGTTGTAATAGAGTATCAGCGCAGAGCATGGCAGTCTCCTAGACTATGAACAAAGCAAAAGAATTGCGAAGCAATTCTTTTGCTTTGAGGGTTAAACATTGGCAAGATGTTGATGCACAAATTGCACGCAAATCGATCCTTCACCTACACCTGATGCAACACGCTTAACTGAGCCGTGACGAACATCTCCCACAGCAAATATCCCAGAGATATTTGTCTCTAACAAAAAGCGATCGCGTTTCAATTGCCAAGGTGTAGTTTTCTCAATATCTAAACCTGTCTTTACAAAACCGCGATCATCTTGTTGAATCAAATCGCCCAGCCATTCCGTGCTGGGAGTTGCACCAATGAAAATAAATAGCGAACTTGCCGCTAGAGTCTTTACCTCACCTGTTTGCGAATCCTTCACCACAATCTCTTCCAGTTTGTCGCTGCCTTTCACTTCGACAACGCTGTGGAAAGGTAAAACTTCGATATTAGGAGTTCCCGCAATTTGATCGATTAAATACTGGGACATACTCTTAGTGAGCGACTCACCTCGCACTAACATGCGAACCTTGCTGGCATATTTCGAGAAATACATTGCCGCTTGACCTGCGGAGTTAGCTCCACCCACTATATAAACTTCCTCATTTTGACAAGCCGCTGCTTCAGTTTGAGCCGCACCATAGTAGACACCTGAACCAGTGAACTGGTCAATTCCCTTTACATCTAATCTGCGCCAAGCTACGCCCATTGCCAAAATTAGAGCGTGGCAACTAATCTCCGAACCATTAGATAATGTAATGATGCGATAGTTGTTCTCAATGCGGATGCCTGTTGCTTCTAAGGGTGTTAGGATTTCCACACCAAAGCGCTTGGCTTGGGTGACTCCGCGTCGAGCAAGGTCACTGCCACTCAAGCCCACAGGAAATCCTAAATAGTTCTCAATGCGCGAACTCGTTCCCGCCTGTCCTCCAGGGGCTTCCTTCTCAATCATCACGGTGCGTAATCCTTCAGAAGCTCCATAAACTGCGGCGGCTAGTCCTGCGGGACCACCACCAATAATGGCGAGATCGTAAAATGGTTTTTCAGCTTCTGTCTGTAGTCCAACTTTTCCTGCGATGTCAGTAATGCTTGGCTTAACTAATTTCGTACCATCAGGCAAAATCACTAAAGGCAAACAGGGATTACCTTTCTCTCCAGCATATTGTAAAAATTTCTGAGCTTCAGGATTAGTTTCAATATCGAGCCAACGATAGGGGATTTGGTTACGGGCAAGGAAATCGCGAATATTGTGGGATTGCGGAGACCAACGATCGCTAATTACTTTTACGCCTTGAAATTCGGGTTTAAAGTTGGCTTGCCAATCGTTGAGCAAGTCATCAAGAGCAGGATAAAGCTTTTCCTGTGGCGGGTCCCAAGGCTTTAATAGGTAGTAGTCTAGTCTCGCGGTATTAATCGCAGCGATCGCGGCATTCGTATCGGCATAGGCAGTCAGCAGCACCCGCTTTGCTTCTGGAAAAATGTCACTCGCTTGTTCTAAAAACTCTACGCCGCTCATTTGTGGCATCCGTTGATCCACTAAGAATAGGGCGATCGCTTCATTGCGAAGTTTAAGTTGCTGGGTGGTGTCAAGTGCCGATGCTCCAGAGTCCGCCCTCACAATCCGAAAGCGATCGCCATATCGTTGTCGTAGGTCTCTAGCCACAGCTTGCAATACTGCGGGGTCATCATCAACGGTAAGTATTACTGGCTTGAGCATGGGACATCTTTGGGGAATGATGGAATCTCAACTAAATTTATATTACAAATTAGCTAAGTTTTTTGTTATGAGGCGATCGCTATTTCTTGAATTATCCCTAAGTTGAATAAAATCCTGTACTTAAGTTTGGGTTGTTGTGGATTTGTCATGAAGAGTGCGATCGCTATTGTTGTGAGTTGTTATTTCTATACGATCGCTCTTCGTGAATATTCTAATTCTATCGGTTTTGCTTTACCGTTAATAAACCTAGTCAGGTTAATAATTACCTTACCTAGGATTTTTCTGATTATCTTTCCATGCATTAGCTTTGATATCTTTAATAGCTTCCTCAAAACTCTTTGTTCCTATTTTGTAGCAATGGGTAAAACTTTTGTTTAGATCTTCGTTAAATACAAATAAGCGCCACCAATTTACACGAGACCCCTTAGAGTATTGACCGCACGCAAAAATATTTTTAGAATGCTGCTCAAATGCCCAAATGTTCGACTTAGAATACTCTTCTATATACATTGCTGGTCGGGGATGATCATCTGCAAAATCTGCACCAATAAAGCTTGAACAATTCGGAATACCTTTAGGACACTGATGTGTAATTGGACTAGGCTTATCCATTACATTGAGACTTGGTAGAATATCCTCCCAGTCTTCAATGATAAGTGAGCCACAAACGCCTTGTGCAGTCATATTCATAAACTCTCGATACACATCAATAGATGATTCTCGTCCAGCAGCTTCAACCGCAGACTGGGAAAGATGTAACACTATATCTCTTTCAAAAACACCAAATGAGGTTTCAATATTAGGCTCGTTTGCATAAGCAATATACCTAATAACACTCTTACTACCCACAGATTCTATTTTGCCTTTAATTAACCCCTGATCCAGTATACAAATTGAGTCAAGAAAACTAGATAGTGCAACTGGATAAACTTGAAGACGTTGATTTCTAAAAACTCCATATCTAAATAATATAGGTACTGTTGATTTGAAAAGATAGAATTTTTCTAAATACTGTAAAAAATATTTCATCTGAACCTTAGACTTCGACGTAAGTTTAGATGAAAAAGATAATATAGCGGTGTATGGTCTAAAAAGCTGACGTTCAGAAGAATATAATTCATATAAATCTTCAAATTTTTCTAAATCTCCCCACAACTTGTCATCATCTAAAGTCTTAGTTATTTCGATGATGACTTTTACGGACTCTGGGACGACAATCACAAAATCATCGGCACGATAGAGGGGTGGGAAAGTATTTGCATCCCAAATTATAATGTCAAACTGTCGAGATACTTTCCTAGTAACTTTTGCTTCTTTATCAACTTGCCTATTAATTTCAAGTGTAGATATAAATCCAGTAGATATTTCAAAACGTCGAGGGATTCTTCGACGAAGGTAAGATCGAACTGCGTACTCTAAATTTTGTCCTTCTGATGGACAATGTACCCCATCCATCCAAAATGAAAGAGTTCGAGCCATCTCCCGTAGCTCATATGTTTGTTGGGAAGCAGAATTCCTTATATCTTGGATGTTAATATCTCGTTCATTCATAATTACAATCACATAACCATAGAAAGGTAAACTTATTTATTTCATTCAATGTTGTCTTGTTTATTTAACTTTTTTTCTTTTAAAAGATTTAGACTTTGTTCTGCTTTTTTAGCAAGATATGGAGCATTGTATATATACTCTAAAATGGCTTTGCACAAGTCATCTAATATAGGAATCTCATCACTAGTCAATTCTCCTAGATCAGCATGAGCGCCATAGTTTCTTAACTGCCTTAGACTATGAGCTACATTTACTAACTTCTCTGGAATTTCACCTTTATCGGCTAAGCATTTTAGTTTTTTATTTAAAGTATCCCCTGATGCTTTACGATCTTCGCAGATCATATCTAATATCCGTCCTAATAGAACTGCATATGCATTAGCATCAATAAATCTCACCTTAATTGCTATGTCATATGCTTTTTGGATCTGATTAGGCAATCCAAATAATTTGTGTGGTTCTGATGGATAAAAGATTTCTTTTTCATAGCATTCTAAATATTCAGCATCAAAATACCTCCAGTAAGTTACCTCGTTATAAACTAAACAGAGCAACAATTTATGGTGGTAGCCTTCTTCTGAATAGATATTCCCATTGCAGTAGTCATAATATGCATCATCTGGATCGTCATAAGTGTGCTTTGTGGATAGGTAGTATTCAGCTACAATTTTCATCGGTGCGCGGTTTCCACAATGTCCACATTGTATAAACCCGCGAGTTCGATTCTTTTCATTAGTCATAAAATTAACCTTATAGCACGTTATGTCTTAGGCTATCATTACCCTGTTGTCAAAATTTTCTCTTTCAGTTTGATCAACTCCTCTTCCGCTTCCTGCTTTCGGTACTTATCAACATATAGACGCTCAATAACATAATTTACGAGCATTAATAGACTGTTTGCATCTTCAACTTTTACCTGCTTAGCAAATGTTAGGTGATCCGAATGTGCTCCCTCATTACCAAGATCTCTAATCCCTTGAATAATATCTACTAAATCTTCTGAAATTTTTTCCTGTTCAAATAATTGAGTAAGTCTTTCCTTAAGATTGATAAAGTGACTCTTTCCTTTTTTATTTACCCCCTCAGATGGAATCTTAAAATCGTTGCAAATCTCCTCTAATACTGCTCTACATAAAATAAAGCTTGCACGTGAAGACTTAGATAAAACTGATTGTGCTTGATAAGTTACTTCAGCAATAGATCGAGGAACTGCATAATGAAGTTGCTTGCGAGGAGCATGTAAAACTGTTCGACGATAATCTCGATAGAATTCACTCTCCATGTTATCTCTATTCATTTCATCTTCTTCATCATTTCCTATAGTGGAATAACATATGATAGTAGCCTTACTGCAAGATGGACATGTAAAAATCTCAAAAATTTCGATTGTGTAGTAAGGAGTTTCATCCTCTCCACTTTGATGTCGAAATGTAGTTTCAGACTTCATTAAATTTCCACAATTGCAAAATTCTCTTCCTGCCTCAAGTTCGTACAGCATTTGTGTTCATTTCTTTCTTTATTAGGACAAATTATCTCAGATCATAATCTAAGTCAAATATGCTCACATCAACATCTATACTCCTAAAAATGATCGCTATTACTGTGAGTCGTGATTTTTAGGCGATCTCGTCTGGGCTTGGGCTTGCATTATAAAACGATACAGTAGACCAAGTGTCATTTTGTAGAACAATGCGGTAGCCGTCTGGATCTTCAAATGTTATTCCCATCGCATCCCAATAAGGGTTGTAGGACTTTACAGGTTCGTATCCAATCTCTTTCATTCGATCAACAGCACTCTGCCACTCTGGTTGATTTGGAAGGTAAAAAACTATTAGATTATCCTGTGTTGGAGCGCGACCCACAAGATGTCCCCGATGGTGAGTGAACTCAAAGTGATAAAGCTCTCCTGGGATTCCAATCATAACTCCATCAAATTCCTCATGATTCTCAAAACGATAGAGAATTTGAAATCCTAAACCGTCTGTGTAAAATTTAATGACTTTATCTAATTGATCAGTTGGACGAGCAATACGCACAATCTTGCCCTGAAACATAAAAATTCCTTTGAAATCCTAAATACAGATCTATGATAAATATGTTATAACTTGCCATGCGATCGCTATAACTGTGAGTCGTGATTTCTGGGCGATCTCATAACTATTATTTGTCTTTCCGATCACCAATAATTTTTCCGAACTCGTCAACGAACCGAATCATTTCTCCATGTCTAATTTCAGATAGAAACAGACAACTTTAACGGTCGTATCGCTTTGTCTAAATCTCCCCAACCGCTACATAAAGCTTTTTAGCTGGCTACTTTTGAACGGCTGTAAATCCGCCATCAACAATCAAATTGTGTCCCGTTATAAACGCTGCTCCATCTGAACACAGATAAACGACTGCCTTAGCGATATCTTCTGGCGCTCCGATTCGCTGTAACGGAATCCCTGCTGCAACTTGATCCAACATCTCAGGCGGCGCACCTGCCCATAAGTCAGTTTTAACCGCACCTGGACTAACGGTGTTAATCCGAATTCGATCAGCAGAATACTCAGCCGCAGCTGCACGAGAGAGAGCAATTACGCCTGCTTTTGCAGCTCCATAGGCTCCGTAGGTTGCAACACCTAATAATGCTCCTTGAGAGGAAGTGTTTACGATTGCTCCTCCACCCGATTGCTGCATTGCTGGAATCTCATATTTCATCGATAACCAAACTGACTTAAGATTTGCATTTATCTCAAGATCCCAATCTGACTCCGACAAATCAGCGATCTTGCCAGACGTTCCAGATCCCGCATTATTGAATGCATAGTCAAGGCGACCGTAGATTTGGAGCGCCTTTTTGACCATCGCCTCAACATCTGCTGCCTTGGTTACATCAGCTTGAACAAACACGGCTTCGCTGCCTGCTTCTTGAACAAGTCGAACGGTTTCCTGCCCTTTATCTTCACGACGGGCAACAACTACTACCTTTGCACTAGCTTTCCCAAAAGCGATAGCGGCTGCACGACCAATTCCAGAGCTTGCACCTGTGACAATTGCGACTTTATCAGTCATTGAACTCATGCTCTGCGCTCCTGAAATTCGCTGTATTTGATGATATTCAGTTAATTATAATCCAAATATTATTAGACTTGAACTATCTATAAGTTTAATAAATCCTATACTTAAGTTTAGGTTTGTAGTTGTGAATTAGTCAAAGTAAGATGAGACTCAAAGTTGATTTTTATCTTTTGCTAGATATTTGTTTAACCATTTAATCACGGCATCTGCATTTTCATTGGGAGGGAATACAGGATAAAAAACTTTTTCGATATTGCCATCTTTAGCTATCAATGTAAGTCGTTTGTACAACTCCATGTTTTGAACTATAAATGTTGGTAAGTTAAGCGCTGATTTAAGTAGTAGTTTAGAGTCACTGATTAGCTCAAATGGTAAATGTAAACGCTCTTTAGCCTCCAATTGATAATCTGTTTCCTGTACGCTGAGTCCAAATACCGAAGTATTTAGAGCCTGAAGTTCTGAATAATGATCCCTGAAGCCACATGATTGTGGTGTACATCCTCTTGCTCCTGCAATCTCATTCCAACCATCTGGTAATGGTGTATCTGGTTTTCCAGTCATTGGATAGATATAAAGCACAACAAGACCAGCCAATTTCCCAATATTAATTAGTTCGTTATTTGTTGCACGAAGAGTTAATTCAGGTAATCTACTATGAAGTAAATGATCTGCTGCGCCATCATCTTGAGGAATTGGTATATTGTCTGGAATCTCTGCCAAATTCATTTTTGCTGACTCTCCATATATCTCAATATCTAACTGGGATTTACAAAATAACTTTAGTTTAATCTGGATATTTATGAAAAATTAGTACAGATCCTGATTTAGTTCTAGGCGATCGCTTTTAATAATCATTTTTACTTTATCGATATCTATTTCAACAAACTTCTCCTAGTTTCTTTTCCAAAAATAGTGCTTTACCCATTTTGGGGTCTAACTCATAGTTTTTGAATCCGAAAGATCTATACGCTGACAGTGCAGCATTGTTCCCCTCTAATACTTCTAATGTAAGCTTACAACATCCTAATTCGGTTGCTATTTTCTCTGCTTTCTGTAAAAGTTTTTTAGATATTCCTTTGCCTCGGTAGATAGGATCAACTATAACGTCATGAATATTTAATAGCGGCTTGCAAGCAAATGTAGAAAATCCTTCAAAACAAGTAGCAAGACCCACTGGGACGCGATCAACAAAAGCAATAATTACATGGGCGGACTTTCTCTTGGCAAGCTCATAGGGTAAGTTTGCTTTAACAAATTCTGATAATTCTTGCCCACCACCCATTGGATCAAGCGTGTAGATTTCCATCAGCTTAATCAAAGCATCTCTATGATCTGGTAATTCTAAATTAGCTAAAACAATTTCAAGTTCCATCGACATAGAGTTTTGATTTGTCCTAATACAGGTTGCTATGGCTATATCGAGGAAAAATACCTCAGATCTACACTTTAAGTCAAGTGAGATAGATCGCCTCAATTATCTATCTGTTAAAGAATTGCTGAAGGCGATCGCGTATGTATTTGTCTCGGCGACGAAAGTTTGAATGTTGATAAGTAGCTAAGTATAAGAAAACTCAAAATGGGAAGTATCAAAACCAAGAGAATCGTAGCGAGAGTGAAGAGCATTTTCTATACCCCAGATTAACTTATCTTCAGAGCCAAACATTTGACTGGGAAAATGGTTATGCTTTAAATGCAACCATTCCAATTCAGTAGGATTCATTCCTCTCTGAGCAAAACTTTCACTTTTAATTAAGTAGTTCACTATAATTAAACCCTAAAACCAGAGGTTAAGCCGCCCGCGTAGCGGGCGGCTTAACCTTTTTGATTTTAAGGTTACTTATGCCTAGCTACTTACACTCTTTTGGGAATGGTGTGACATCTAGGTTAGGATAAATTAATGGTGCTTGTAAGCACTACTAATTTACCCTAGCAAGAAAATGGTCTTCACAAATCATGATTCTCCTACAACAGAAAGTGGCAATTGGACAGCAGAGAGAGTAGTAGCCCTAGCGCCAGATCCTGCTTCGGCAAAGAATGGTAAAGGTTTAGCAATATTAAATAAGTGGAGCAACTTGGGCAAGGAGCACCAGATCATTTGGGGTGAGTGCAAAGGTAGTGGAAAAGATCCCTATCGCACGCAAGTTGATCTCTCTGAGCCTGCATTTCGTTGTAGTTGCCCTAGTCGCAAATTTCCCTGCAAACATGGTTTGGGGTTATTATTCCTAATGGTCAGCCAGCCTACGGTTTTGACTAATGGAACTCCACCAGATTGGGTTGCTGATTGGATTTCTTCTCGCGCTAAGCGTGAGGAGAAACAGAACCAAAAGCTCAGCGAACCTAAGAAAGCAGTTGATCGCGAGACTCAAGCAAAACGCGCAAACGCAAGATTAAGTAAAGTCAAAGCGGGAGTACAAGATTTACAAGTTTGGCTCTATGATTTAATCCGTCAGGGGTTAACATCGGTAAGTACCGAATCTTATAAATTTTGGGAACAACCTGCGGCAAGAATGGTTGATGCTCAAGCACCGAGTTTAGCAAGGCAATTGCGTGATATTCCTAGCGTTATTGCATCTGGGACAGGCTGGCAGGAACTCTTGTTACATAGACTAGGCAAGTTACATTTGCTATTGGAAGGATTTCAGCGTCTGGATGATTTGCCTATGGGCATTCAGGCGGATATTCGCACCCAAATTGGTTGGACACAAAATCAAACAGAACTAACGGAGTCGGTTACTGAAAAAGGCTCTAATTATCTAGTTCAGGATGTCTGGCTAGTAATGGGACAACAAGTAGAAACAGAAGAGCGCTTACGAGTTAGTCGGACTTGGCTATGGGGAAAAAGTAGCGATCGCTATGCTTTATATTTACAGTTTGCTCATGGTACACAACCCTTTGAACATAATTTTATGTTGGGAAATTATCTGGAAGCCGAGCTTATCTTTTTTGAAAGTGCCTATCCTCTTAGAGCCATTATTACCAATAGACAGACTTCTCCATCCTCTGGATCAACAGCAGATGGCATTGGCTACGAAACTATTGATTTAGCGATCGCCTCTTACAGTAGCGCCCTAGTCAAAAATCCTTGGTTAGAGCGCTTTCCCCTCACCCTTCAACAGGTTATCCCGTTGCATCAAGAAGGCAAATGGTTTATCCGCGATCGCGATGCTAATCTGTTACCTATTTCATCACGGTTTGAGCGTGGTTGGACGCTCTTAGCCCTAAGCGGTGGTCATCCCATAACCATCTTTGGCGAATGGAATGGTCATGATTTTTATCCCTTGAGTATTTGGGTAGGAGAGAAGTTTTATGTCGCTTGAGAAGTAATTGATTAATTTTGCTGCCATTTAGGTTTATCAATTGGAGGTTTCACATATCCAAGCCTTCTCTCAGGTTCGGCATTAGCGCCATTTTTTAACCATTCAATCGGGCTTTCATCGGGCTTATCGGGATTGACCCATGCGATCGCCTTTAATTCACTTAGTTCTTCAACGCCTTGGGCAGCTAAAGCAAAAAATCTTCGAGCAGTATTATCGTCTAGAGAAATGACTATTTTATCTGTTGCTAGTGCGGCTTCAATTAAATGGATATCCTTTTTGACATCTAAGCGATTTTTCTCGGTTAATTTTTCCGAAAGTATCTCAGCCATGTAATTATCTAAAAAACTATCAGTCATGTAGATTTTTGCCCTAAGCTCAGAATCTTTTAAGGACTTGATGCGGATTAACTTTCCTCGTCTTTCCATTTCACCTCGCCATCTTTGACCAAAGTTAGATGTATGATTATTCCATTCTTTTTCTAAATCTCTTGTCAGAACTGCACGATGACAGATCCTAAGAACATTTTGCAGGAATTGATAACAATGCTTGGATGTGGGATATGAGGCGTTTTCATCGCCGCTAGCTTTTAAGACAGAAGCATCTATTACCAAAAGTTTAGAATTCTTAGTACTCATCCTGCTCCTTCCAACGCTTTTCGCTAGCTGACTCTAGATAGCGTCCTTCCTCATCTAAAAACACATCTGAAAAATCTAAGGGGAAATCTGGATTACTATATCCACCTGTTGCATTGAGAGGTGTAGAAGTTACTTGCGTAAAACCATCTTCATCGCGATTAAACCAGTGCAAAATTGTCTTTTCAGGGGATATCTTGTCTTCAGCAACTAGGGACTGAATTCTTCGTAAAAGGAGATCGCTATGGGTTTCTAACACAACTCTCACCCCACGATTAGCTGCATCTACAATTATTTCTCCTAAATTCGCCTGAGCGCGAGGATGAAGATGAATTTCTGGTTCTTCTAGATAGACTAATTGATCTGGTTCAGCAGCTACTAAAGCTACTAATACTGGCAAAATCTGAGATACTCCTGAGCCAACATCCACAATATTTACCATATCATCACTATCAAAAGTTCGACTGACCTTTAACTCAATTTGCGTGTCGTTAATTTCAGTTGCTTCAATATTTTTGGATAATGTTAATGTATGGAGATAAGTATTTAAAACTTGAAGTTTATCACTTGCTGATGTTTGCCATGAGTGAATCAAAGAAGCAATATATTTTTCAAAACTGCCACTAAAGTTCTGTCCAATTCCTGTTACTGGTAAAACCCTTTCAAGACTTCTTAATCCCTGTACATGAATAATTTGAGGGATTTCTACGGTAAATATTGAAAACGGAGTATAAAGAGAAGTTATTGGGGATAAATCATTTTCTTTATAGTTAACAAATATATTGAAACAAAAATATCTATCAATCCCCCAAGTATAACCTTGAAGTCCATACGAATGGATTGGTTGATAAAGCATTTTAATATCATGAGGAAGTGATTCAAAAATCTCTGTGGCAGATAATCCAATAGAAGCTTTAATCTCTCGTTCTTCATCATAATAAATAGTTTCAAGCAGATCGATCGCTTTATTAGGAAGCTTCTTAAATGTATTTTTAAACTTGGAAGAATTGGCTAATTCCATTGCTATAGTCAAGGAATCAGTTTGTTCACCTTTTGAAGAATAAGAAAGTATCTGTTTTGCTGATGTAAAGTTGAGATTATCTCCACTTAATCTTAAAGCTCCATAATCAGTAGAAGATTCCAAGGTTTGCTTCATTAAAAGGATTGGTTGCATGATGCTAGATTTACCAGAACTATTAGCACCAGCAAGAATTGTTAGAGGACGAATCTCAATTGAACACTCGTTTGCAATGGACTTAAATCCACTTACAGAAATCTTCGTAATACCTTTGTTTGATTCAACTTTGTTCATAATTTGACATATTATCTAAAGCCCATTTTAACAAGCTTGCTGCAAATTTAGTTACGCGATCGCACCCTAAACCACACTTTAAAAGGTAAAATCTCTAAATCTCAGTTGCAGGCTAATACCTATATGAGTGAGCCATCAATCTTACAAACTATCACCGCGATCGCACTCATCGGAACCCAGAGACAGCCATTTACTCCCATTAGTACTGATGGAAATCTGGGTCAGCTACTAGCGAATGTTGACACAACTAATCAAGAAGCTGCATTGCTGAGTACTGTGGCAATAGTCACGATGTATCAGCAAGCAGGACAATTACCAATTACCAATCACCAATTACTAATTACCCAACCCTGCGAGTTAGATGATTTACTGCATTGTAGCGATCGCTCTGGTTACTATCTATCTTTGATGCTCAATGGTGAACATCAGCAATTACTGCCCGAACTGCTGGATCTCCTAGCTAATCTTGGTCAAAGAGTTCATGAAACTAGCTTGCCGAGTTTGCTGGACTTAGGTAAGAGGCAATCGGATGTGAGAGAAGCGATCGCCAAAGTATTGGGTAAGCGGGGGCAATGGTTGGCGGCGCAAAATCCTGAATGGAACTATGTGGCAAGTGAAGATGAATCGGTATGGGAGACAGGTAGCAAGGCGGCAAGGTTAATGTGGCTGACGAAATTGCGTCGTCAAGAACCTGATCAAGCAAGGCAACTGCTAGAGTCAACATGGAAGCAGGAAAGTGCTAGCGATCGCACGGCTTTTCTGGAAGTTCTGATCACTAATTTAAGCATGGCGGATGAGCCTTTTTTAGAAGCATTGCTTGACGATCGCAGTAAGGAAGTGCGGCGCGTTACCGTTGATTTGCTGACTTGTTTACCAGAGTCGAGATTTTGCCAAAGAGCGATCGCTAGAGTTCAGGATTTAATCAAGTTACAGCATGAAGGGAATCAGCAATATTTTACGGTTGATTTGCCTGAAGCTCATACGCCTGAGATGTTGAGGGACGGGATTGAGGCGAAAAGTAATGATAGTCAAGTGGGCGATCGCGCTTCGTGGTTATTGAAGATGCTGACATCAACGCCATTATCTTTCTGGAATCAGCATTTGGTGATGTCTATTGAGGATTTAGTGAAGACAGCTAATCATTCTCAAAGCGATCGCTTAGTCCTGCAAGGATGGATTGCGGCGGCTCAGAAAACAGGGAATTTAGTTTGGTTGCAAACCTTGGTTGAGTTTAGCCAAGAGGAGGAAGTTAATCGCATTGCTGGACAGCCTTTAGCCGACAGTCTCATTTTAGATTCTCACCAACAAGACGCAGCAATCCATCTGCTCAAAAATCCTGATTTAGCTTTTAGTAATCTTTTTAAGTCGCTTCTCTTTAGGACTAAAACAATCTGGAATGAGGAAGTAAGTGCGATCGTTCTTGAAGTAATTATCACTACTCTAGATCGGTTTATCACAACTTCTCAATTAATAAGCAATTATTGGAATATCAGTGAATTTATTCGTGATGCGGCGAAATATATAGCTCCATCGCTGATTCTTTCGGCTAAGGATCAAGCACTTGATGTTAGTCAAACGTTACAAGAGCATAGCTTAGAATCTGAGCACAAAAAAGAACTTAGGGAATGGGAGTATATGCAAGCAACATTACATAAATCCATTAAGCAATTTGCGGATTTATTGCAAATTCGACAGGAAATGTTGGTGAGGTAGCAAAGCAAGGTTTGAACCAGAAGATGAGTGGCGGCGCGAAGCGCCGCCACTCATCTTCTAGGGTTTTGATTTGTATTAGCTAACTCTTGCTTTGCTATAAATAGTCTGCGCTAAATAGAATAGGGATATGTCAAAAAAATCTCGTGCAAGTAAATCAAATCAAAATATACCGCAACTGCTGACGAAAGCATTGAGTCTGCATCAACAACATCTATTTGAACAGGCGATTGTCTATTATCAAAAAATACTAGTGATTGAGCCAGATCATGGGGATGTGTTAGCGAATATGGGAACGGCTCTAAAAAGCTTGGGGCAGATTGATGAAGCGATCGCCTGTTATCGAAAAGTTTTAAAGCTTAACCCTGACAGTTGGCAGACTTGGTTTAACCTTGGTAACAGCCTGCACTCTATTAATCAAATAGAACAGGCGATCGCAGCTTATCAACAGGCGTTGAGTCACAATCCTAACGCAGGAATGGTTTACTTTAAATTGGGGAAGCTGCGACAGGAACAAGAAATGTTAGTTGCAGCGGCTGACTATTATCGACAGGCGATCGCCTTGATGCCAGACTTTGCTCAAGCCTTTACCAATTACGGGAATGTGCTGCGAGCTTTGCGGGATCTTGATGGAGCGATCACTCAACATCAAAGAGCAATTCAACTTCAGCCAAATCATGCAGAAGCTTATTACAATTTGGCAAATGCGTTACAGGAACAAGGTCATTTTGAAGAGGCAAAAAATGCATATCAACGGGCTTTAAAACTTAATCCCCAACTTAGGGCAGCCTATTTTAACTTGGCGAATTTGTTAGAGAAATCAGGCGATCAGATCGCGGTAATTGCGACATGGCATCAGGTTTGGCGACAACTACCCGATGATCAAGATGTAGTTAGCAAATTAGCGATCGCCCTACAATCAAATGGAAGGATTAAAGATGCGATCGCGGTACTGCAAGATTTTTTGAAATCTCATCCTGACAGTGCCGAAATTTATTGCAATATTGGCTCTCTGTATAGTGATCAAGAAGATAATCAAGCAGCGATCGCCCATTTACAAAAGGCAATCCAACTCCAGCCCGATCTGGCGATCGCCCATAGCAATTTGGGCTATACCTTAATCAAAGTTAGTCGCTGTACTAAAGCCATCGAGCATCTGCAACAGGCGATCGCGATCGCGCCCAAGCTTGCCAATTCTTATCTCAATTTGGGCTATGTGTTGATGAATTGTGGTCGAGCTGAAGAAGCGATCGCCAGCTTTCGAGAAGCCTTATCCATTGAGCCTGACTACCATCCTGCCCATTCCAATTTGTTATATGCCCTCAACTATCCTAGTGATATTGATCCTGAGGCGATCGCAAAAGAACATTTTGATTGGGGTAAACAGATGATAAACCCTCACCCCCCAACCCATTCTCCCATTGAGGGTGAGGGTCTTGTAAACGCAATATCAAATAGAACTAAAAACCCAACTTCACGGCTGCGTATTGGTTACTTCTCTCCCGACTTTCGCGATCATTCCGTGGCTTATTTTATTGAGCCAATTTTGCGGAACCATAATCGAACAGAAGTTGAAGTTTTTGCCTATGCCAACGTCAATCAAGCGGATGCAGTCACCCGCAGACTGCGAACTTTAGTTGAACATTGGCGAGATGTTTATCATCTGGATGACAATCAACTATGTGAGCAGATGCAAACTGATCAGTTGGATATTTTGGTCGATTTGGCTGGACATACTGGACAAAATCGCTTACCTGTATTTGCGCGTAAACCTGCTCCTGTACAAATTACTTACATTGGCTATCCTAATACCACTGGACTAGCAGCGATGGATTATCGACTTACCGATGCGATCGCTGATCCGATAGGTAGCGATCGCTATTACACCGAGCGATTAATCCGTTTGCCAAATTGTTTTTTGTGCTATCAGCCCTTAGCCAATTTGCCACCTGTGAATACTTTGCCAGCCACAAAACTTGACTCGATTACCTTTGGCTGTTGCAATAATCTCTCTAAATTAACTCCCCAAGTGATTGCGCTGTGGTGTGAAATCCTGCAAGCAGTTCCGCGATCGCGAATGATTTTAAAAGTGCGTTGGTTTGATGATGCTTCCATTCGCGATCGCTATTTTCAGATTTTTGCAAGTCATGATATTGACTTAGAACGGATTGAACTAATTGGGTTAGTTGCTGACCCGATAGCTCATTTAGCTTTTTATAACAAAATTGATATTGCCCTTGATCCATTCCCTTACAATGGCACGACCACCACTTGCGAGGCGCTAGTTATGGGAGTGCCAACTCTGACCCTAACAGGGGCTACCCACGCGAGTCGGGTTGGACATAGCTTACTCAAAACTATTGGCTTAGAAAAATGGGTCGCTACTTCAACCGAGGAGTATGTCCATAAAGCGATCACCTTTGCTAATGATTGGGGATATCTCGCGCAGCTTCGCAGTCAACTGCGGCAACAGGTACTTAATTCGCCATTGTGTGATGCGATCGCCCATACTAAAAATTTAGAATCCATTTACCGACAATTTTGCGGTTTTTAGTAGATTAAAAGAGGCTTCGACTTCGCTCAGCCAACGTATACTGCTGGCTGAGCGAAGCGACGTACTGAGCCTGTCGAAGTGTCGAAGCCTCTTCTAAATATTTAAAATTGCTATATATTTCTGGCTAAAAGCTACCTAAAAGATGAAATTATTGACATTGTTAAGAGCCGCAGGAGTAATGTTGTCAAGCTGCACAAAATTACGGAAGATTGCCGAGCCAATTGTGCCATCACGGTCAAGCTGAAGGAACGAACCTCCACCCACGCCAGTATTAACGACAGACCGAATGAAGCCATCCGCGATCGGATTTGAGCCAACATAGCCAATGCTAGACAATAAGCCAGTCAGCACAATCTTATCTTCACCAACTGTAAAGTCCGTAATGCGCTGACCCACATCACGACTGTTAGTAAACACAAACTGGTCATTACCCGCACCACCAGTCAACAGCTTCGCGCCACTGCCACCAACGATGAAATCATCAACAGCAGTGCCTGTGATATTGGTGCGTGTACCATTGCCGTTAAACTCATTCAAATTAGTGACAGTAAGTTGTACTGCAAGAGAGCTAGTAGAATTGCCATCACTAGCGGTCACAGTAATGTCATAGACATTATTGGCACCATTATCGGCAGGGGCTTCAAAGTCAGGAGCCGTATTAAATCGAACTGCTCCAGTGGTGCTATTCACTGAGAATAGGCTGGCATCAAGCCCCGTCAGTCCATAGGTAATCGCACTCGTATCTGTTGCTGTAATTGTATAGGCAACCCCAGTGCCATTTTCGGCAAAGCTAGCGCTGTTAGCACTAGTGATTACGGGGGCAATGTTGCTAATGCTAAGAGTTGTCGTTGCGATCGCACTGGTATTAGAACTTGCTGCCCCATCATCGACCACAAAAGTAATCAGGCGATTAGCGGCATCAATCGAACCAGCCGTGTTGTTGTAACTAATCGTGCGGAGTACTTGTTGATATTCAGCGACTGTAGCTGTGCCACTTAGGGTCAGTACACCCAGAGTACTGTTGTAACTTGCCGTAATCGGTGTTGCGGTAGTATTGGCACTTAGAGACTCGTCAGTTCCATTGAGCAAGTTGGTGATGGTGATCGTTGCGCCAACTAGGTTCGGGGAGTTGCGGTCTACAAGTGTCAAGTCACTATCGACCACCAAGAAAGGAGAACCTGTAAAAGTGGTACTAAAGTCATTGCCATCAAGGGTGCTGCCGACTAGCCCAGATAGCTCCAAGACTCCACTTGCGCCAATTCCTGCCGCACCAAATACCACATAGCTCTCCCCTGATCTATCGCCATTGGGGTCGGCAAAAGATGCGCCAATAATGAGGTCATCGAACCCATCGCCATTGATATCCCCTGCACTGCTCACCGAGATACCTGAATAGTCATATGCTGCTTTGCCATTAATCACGAAGCCATTGCTGCCATTAAGGTCGGACAGATTGAGAGTGCTGCTAAAGCCACTGCGACTGCCAAACACCACATAGCTCTCCCCTGAAAAATTAATGCCATTGGGAGAGGCAATTCGTGCGCCAATAATCAAGTCATCAAGCCCATCGCCATTGATGTCCCCCGCACTACTTACCGATACGCCTGAACGATCGTTTGCTGCTTTGCCACTGATCGCGAAGCCATTGCTGCCATTGAGTGCTGATAGTTCTAAGCTGCTGCTAAAGCCACTGCGACTGCCAAAGACCACATAGCTCTCTCCTGCTAAATTAATGCCATTAGGGTCGGCACCAAGTGCGCCAATAATCAAGTCATCAAGCCCATCACCATTGATGTCCCCCGCACTGCTTACCGATACGCCTGAATAGTCGACTGCTGCTTTGCCATTAATCGCGAAGCCATTGAAACCATTGAGTGTTGATAGCTCTAAGCTGCTGCTAAAGCCACTGCGACTGCCAAAGACCACATAGCTCTCTCCTGCTCTATCTCCGTTGGGGTCGGCACGATCTGCGCTAATAATCAAGTCATCGAGCCCATCGCCATTGATGTCTCCTGCATTGCTCACCGAGATGCCCGATCGGTCTTCTGTTGCTTTGCCCCCAATCGCGAAGCCATTGATGCCATTGAGGTCGGACAGATTGAGGGCACTGCTAAAGCCACTGCGACTGCCAAACACCACATAGCTTTCCCCTGAACTACCGCCATTGGGGTCGGCATAAGGTGCGCCAATAATCAGGTCATCAAGTCCATCGCCATTGATGTCACCCGCACTGCTCACCGATCTGCCTGAAGCGTCACCTGCGGCTTTGCCCCTAATCGCGAAGCCATTGGAGCCATTGAGCGCTGACAGATTCAGGGTGCTGCTAAAGCCACTGCGACTGCCAAAGACTACATAGCTCTCCCCTGAATCAAAGCCATTTAGGTCGGCTCCACTTGCGCCAATAATGAGGTCATCGATGCCATCGCCATTGATGTCCCCTGCACTGCTAACCGATCTGCCTGAATAGTCAAATTCTGCCTTGCCACTAATCGCGAAGCCATTACTGCCATTGAGTGCTGATAGTTCTAAGCTGCTGCTAAAGCCACTGCGACTACCAAATACCACATAGCTCTCCCCTGAAGCACTGCCATTGGGAGAGGCTCTATATGCGCCAATAATGAGGTCATCGATGCCATCGCCATTGATGTCTCCTGCACTGCTCACCGATCTGCCTGAACGGTCATCTCCTGCTTTGCCCCTAATCGCGAATCCTGCCACTTGTCCATTGACACCGTTGAGGTCGAGTATCGGCGCAGCATTACCATACACCACATAGCTCTGCCCTGCACGATCTATGCCATTGGGGTCGGCAAAAGGTGCACCAATAATCAGGTCATCAAGTCCATCGCCATTGATGTCCCCTGCACTGCTCACCGAGATGCCTGAACGGTCACCTGTGGCTTTGCCACTAATTGCGAAGCCATTGGTGCCATTGAGTTCCGACAGATTGAGGGTGCTGCTAAAGCCACTGCGACTACCAAATACCACATAGCTCTCCCCTGAAGCACTGCCATTGGGAGAGGCTCTATATGCGCCAATAATGAGGTCATCGATGCCATCGCCATTGATGTCTCCTGCACTGCTCACCGATCTGCCTGAACGGTCATCTCCTGCTTTGCCCCTAATCGCGAATCCTGCCACTTGTCCATTGACACCGTTGAGGTCGAGTATCGGCGCAGCATTACCATACACCACATAGCTCTGCCCTGCACGATCTATGCCATTGGGGTCGGCAAAAGGTGCACCAATAATCAGGTCATCAAGTCCATCGCCATTGATGTCCCCTGCACTGCTCACCGAGATGCCTGAACGGTCACCTGTGGCTTTGCCACTAATTGCGAAGCCATTGGTGCCATTGAGTTCCGACAGATTGAGGGTGCTGCTAAAGCCACTGCGACTACCAAATACCACATAGCTCTCCCCTGAAGCACTGCCATTGGGGTCGGCACGATCTGCGCCAATAATCAAGTCATCGAGCCCATCGCCATTGATGTCCCCCGCACTGCTCACCGAGAAGCCTGAATAGTCATAGGCGGCTTTGCCCCTAATCGCAAAGCCATTGGTGCCATTGAGGTCTGAGAGGTTGAGGGTGCTGCTAAAGCCACTGCGACTGCCAAACACCACATAGCTCTCCCCTGAATCAGGGTCATTGGGGTCGGCACGATATGCGCCAATAATCAAGTCATCGAGCCCATCGCCATTGATGTCCCCCGCACTGCTCACCGAGAAGCCTGAATAGTCATAGGCGGCTTTGCCCCTAATCGCAAAGCCATTGGTGCCATTGAGGTCTGAGAGGTTGAGGGTGCTGCTAAAGCCACTGCGACTGCCAAACACCACATAGCTCTCCCCTGAATCAGGGTCATTGGGGTCGGCACGATATGCGCCAATAATCAAGTCATCGAGCCCATCGCCATTGATGTCCCCCGCACTGCTCACCGAGAAGCCTGAATAGTCATAGGCGGCTTTGCCCCTAATCGCAAAGCCATTGGTGCCATTGAGGTCTGAGAGGTTGAGGGTGCTGCTAAAGCCACTGCGACTGCCAAACACCACATAGCTCTCCCCTGAAGAACTGCCATTGGGGTCGGCACGATCTGCGCCAATAATGAGGTCATCGAGTCCATCGCCATTGATGTCCCCCGCATTACTTACTGCTCTGCCTGAACGGTCATCTGCATTAATACCATTGATGGCGAAGCCATTGCTGCCATTGAGATTAGAGAGGTTGAAAGTTGAATTTGCCATGATTTTTAGGGTTTGTATCTATATCACTTGGTTTAACTGTTTCCAGGTATTTCTAGACAAACAAAGGCAGTGTAATGCGCCGCCTTTGTTTTTACTTCTCCTTTGATTTGCGAAGATAGTGCTTACCTAAAAAGAATCCACCCAACATCAACAGCCCACCAGTTGCCTCAAACTCAAAAGGCACAGCGACGACTAGTGTTGACGCACCTAAATCATCGTCAATATCCAAGACCCCAATCCCAAGATTTATATCACCTGTGGCGGTGAAAGTATATGTGTATTTGCCAGTACTTGTTGCTGTAGCTAACGAAAAAACGTCATTGTTAATTGTGACGAACGCTGTATCTAAACCAGATGGACTGCTTGATGTATCTTGAGTAAAGTTAAAGTCAAAAGTAAAACTATCACCAACAGTTCCTGAAACTGTCTTTTTGATAGCCGAGCCAAAGGTATTATTTGGAAAAAGTGTGTCAAAAGCGCCTGCTGGTAGTCCTAAGAATTCTTGAAGAGAGCCAACACCACCGTCAGTGATAAGAGTTGAAAGACTACCAGAGCGAATAGTTGCCTGAAGGGGTGAATCAAGAGTTGCGTCACCGCCTACATCAAAAGTAGAGAAGTTAAGCCCGATCGCATGGGCGCGATCGCAAAATCCCAAACTGCCAATACCTAACAGACTAAATGTAGTTGCGGCTATGACGGACTTTGTAACAGTTGCCAACATAATTTTCTAAGGTAATAGTAGGTTGATGAAGTATTGGAAGAGAGTTTAAGTAGCTAGGAAAAACCTAGAAAGCTGCCCTGCCCGCGTAGCGAGCGGGACATCTTTTGGTTTTAGGTTTTATGAACTGAACACGGAACCCAGTATAGGTTTTTAAATAAAGAAATGGCGTAGCCATTTCTTTATTTGGTATAGCTGTCTCAAATAAGAGTTAGGGCTTCGACCTCGCTCAGCCAAAGTAATGCTGGCTGAATAAGGTCATCAAATCCATCGTTATTAATGTCCCCCGCACTACTTACCGATATGACTGAAAAGTCATCTGCATTAATACCATTGAGAGCAAAGCCGTTGCTGCCATTGAGATTAGAGAGGTTGAAAGTTGAATTTGCCATGACCTTTAGAGTTTGTACTTAACCCAAATTGCTACCTATGGTAACAAGAAAAAAGTTTTGCTTAGGACATAAAACCAGAAGGCGAGTGGCGGCGCGGAGCGCCGCCACTCGCTTCTTGGGTTTTGATTTGTACTAACTCTTGCTGTGCTATGGCAGCAAAATGAGTGATGAAATTGTAGCGATTTATTGCCTCTTTGACGATATTTAGGTGAACAAAGTTTTCGTTAACTAGCCGATCGCGATCGCCCGTCGAATTTCATCGGACTTGAAACCGATCGCCTTGGGCTTTCTGATATTGGGTAAAACCTGCACATCATAAAGCTCCTGCACCACACCCTCAATGCGTAAGCTATGCACCACATCACCATTGCGTAAATCCACAATCAAAATGCCACAGCGAGGCTCCGCTTGCTTTTCGGCTAAGCGTTGATTGATCGGTAAGTCGCTAAAGGTTTTGTTGTGCCGCGCCTGCGACAAACCCACGATCGCAAAGTCCCCATGAAAGGCTAGCCCCCTCTGATAGCCCGCACAAAAAGCCACAGGCTCAAACTTGCCATGCACCATATCTACATAGCCAAAATCACCTGTACCCGAATGCAACAACCATAGTTTGTCTTGATACCATCGCGGCGAGTGAGGCATCGTCAACCCATCCACAACCACTTGATTGGTCTGGATATCCATCACACAACCGCCACCCATGCGCTTGTCGCGCCATCCATCAGCAACATCTGACCGACTCGCCATAGTCACATAGCGGGGTTGACCATCGCGCATCGCCAAACCGTTGAGATGACAGCGATCTTCCGCTGCCAGCTTGGAGATAAAAGGCGGCTGCCAATAGGGTGCAAAGCTATGACTTTCGCTCATCTTGCTAAGACAGCTAAACAGAGTATTTACACAGATAATCTGGCTCGCCGTATCAGTCGGCTTACTAAAAATATTGTTAGGGTCAGACTTAGGTTGACACACCACCACATCATGAATATCCAAATCGCCAGTGACATAGCTCATTTGTGGCAAGTACAGAGCGTCATAGCCGTCTTGCAATCCCCCCCGCTCTAACACATTCTCAAATCGCCATAGTTGATACAGAGCACTCATATATAAACTAGAGCCTCGAGCATAAAGCCCCATACAACGCTCAAAAGACCGCTCAAACACAGATAGATTGCCGTCTTGCTGCAAGCCAATGAAAAACAACTTACCTGCTTGATAGGTTGTAAAAACTAAGCTGAGATTTTGCTCTAGCAACCAAGGGGTAAATTGTCTGGATGCGTTAATTTCTAAAGTGTTGGCAGTCATGGATTCTTAGCTCTAATTCCATTCGATTAAAGCATATATTTAAATAGAATCCAGATGGTCGCTTTACTGAAACTCACCACTGACATAACCCTGTTCTTGTAACTTAGTTAAAACTTTAAAAACGCTCTCATCAATGGTTTCTTGATCGGTTTTACACTCAATCTCAGGACTGAGAGGCGGCTCATAGGGACTAGCGATCGCGGTAAATTGTTTGATCTCTCCAGAACGAGCTTTTTGATACATTCCCTTGACATCTCTCTGTTCACAAATCGTCAAAGGCGCATTCACAAAAACCTCAATGAAATTGCCAATAAGTTGACGCATCTCATTCCTAATTTCTCGATATGGCGAAATAGCCATCACCAAAACAATCACATCATTGCGGGTCAGCAAGTTTGCCACAAAGCCGATTCTCCGAATATTAATATCGCGGTCTTCTTTACTAAACCCCAATCCTTGAGACAGGTTTTGACGTACTTGATCGCCATCAAGGATCTCGACCTTATAGCCAAGCTTCCGTAAATATATTGATAGGCGATCGCCTATAGTGGTCTTCCCAGCCCCACTCAATCCCGTAAACCATACTGTTACTCCCTTCTGTTGCATAGCTAAGTTCATCTCCATAAACTATCAAATTGTTTTCAAATTTAATACAAATTCAGTAGGTAGCTCATCATAAAAAAAAGGACATAACCTCAGTCGTCATGTCCCTTGTCAGATATTGAGTTAAAACTCGTCTAGTTAGTTGTTTTTACCTTTGGTTTTTAGCCAGTCGTTTAAGTCAGCGATCGTCTCTAGGTCAAATAATGCCTCAGCTAAATTTTCTAACTGCTTTGCCGATAGTTTGTTGACCTTGCTCCGCAAACTTGGCGTAATCTGTCCAAACTTACGACTAAGCATCCGCAACAACATTGTGGTTTGACCCTTAATCAGTCCGCGTTGCTCGCCCAGCTTTAAGCCACGTTGCTCACCTAGTTTTAAACCACGCTGCTCACCTAGTTTTTCACCCACTTGTAAGCCTCGTTGCTCGCCTTCTTCTCTTGCCTCTTGATATACTCGCGTTTGCTTTAAATCGCTGTATGTAAACATTGCTTCAATCTCCTGCCGACTTAGTTTTGGAAATTTATATACCAACACTGTCTCTATTAATTCTAGTACCTGCTCTTGGATTTCGGTATCCCTTTCCTGCTCAATCTTTTCACCTAGTTGTCTTGCCTTAGTTACGGCTTGGCTTTCACTGGATAAAATTAGCTGAATAATCCCGATCGCAAAAGAGTCTGTCTCTCGCTCTAGTAGGTCTTCTAGGTAAACTCGCTGTATCCTTTGACAATTGAGCATTTCCTGCACATGGCTTCTTGGCTGTGGTTCATAACTACGCCTTGCAAAGATGGCGATCGCTTGCCATTCGTGTTCGGGTCGATATTGGTTCAGGTATAGATATATTTCGGATAGGTATTCCCAGTAGAAGTCTTCCTTTTGTTGAAATTGAACTTCAAGTAAATATATCGGTTTGTCTTTGGATTTTGGGCTAAATATGCCATCAAACCGAAAGGCTTTTTCTTTCACTTCCACTGAGCTAAATTCATAGCCTTCTGCTTCAGTAATCGGGCGTTCAATTAGCTCAAACAGCAGGGTGTGAAAGGTGTTGAATAGTTGATAGAATATTGTGTCTGTCTTCATGAACACTTAGTTTACAGTAGCTCTAAGGATTATTCTTGCAGGATTCGCGATCGCTTGATAGTTTCATTGATTCTCTAATCTTGCTGGTATATTTGCGGAATACAAGCAGAGTTCTCTGATGTAAATCTACGCATTACCAGATTGCACTCACAGATCGCCGACTTTTTGTGAATTTGCAAATTGTCTTTGCTTGTCTAGAAAAAGTCGGCGATCCGTCTGGTTAGGGTTGCTTGGTGCAAATTTGACTAGGTGGTACAAGAGGAGGTTCTTTAAAAGAGGGAACTAAATCGAGTTGTAACCCGATGGAAGAGAAAAGATGCAGTAACGTGTTGGTAAAGATTACGAACTTAAGAAATCGTCGTAAGAAAGCTCGTCTCTGTGTTGGCGGGAATAACAAGAGGTTGGCAATGATTACGAGCTTAACAAAGCGTTGGAAGGGAGTCATGGGGAAGTTCTCTATCAATTTGACAATGCCATCATCGAAAAAATGACATTAAACCTCCAGACGAGTTAAGGCAGATAACCAAATTTTCTTAACCGCCTTTTCTGTCCTCTTTGAATTGAGTTAAACTAACTGAATGTTACGTAGAAGTTTTCAAGACCCTCACCCCTAGCCCCTCTCCCAAAAGGGGAGAGGGGAACAAAAAACTGGTCTTATTCCCCCTCGCCCTTAATGGGAGAGGGGGCTGGGGGGTGAGGGTTCCACGTAACATCAGTTAAACTAAGTCAACGTAGTTAGCAAAATTTGGTTGAGCCATGCCAACACAGCGAACTAGAGGAATTTCCGCAACGGATGCGGGACTGCAAAAACTTCGTGAGGTTAAGGCGGCTGGCGAAGCGGATGGAACCCGTTTGACCTTTGAAGGCATTGCCGATCGCATTTCTCGGAACTCTCAAGCTTCAGTTGATTCAAGAACGGTAAGACGATTTTTTGATGGTAAAGGCATCGATCGAGATTGCATCCTAGCTATTTGTGCTGCTTTGGGTTTAGAGGTCACGGAGATTGTCGATCCGAATGAATGGCATCCCGTTAGGTCTGGTCAAACTTCTCAACCCGTTGCGATCGCTGCAACTCTGAATACGACACCTCCGCCTGTGGATGAATGGCAGGGACGACAGGATGAAATCAAGGAACTCCAAACTGCCCTAAGCAATGAGAAAGTCCGCTTAATCGGGATGACCGCAGCAGGAAGCTATGGTAAATCGGCTTTAGCGGTGAAGTTCAAGGAGCAGTTAACTCCTGATTGGCGGGTGTTGTGGGTGAGTTTTATCCAGCCTTACCCCTTGGCGCAATTTGGGCGGTGGTTATTGGAGGAGTTGGGACGAGATTATGATGAAAAATGGAATGAGGAGACGTTAATTGGGCAGATCGTCGAAGGGTTAATCGCTGAGCCTTATTTGTTGGTGTTGGACAATATGGAAACGGTAATACCAGCAGAAGGGAAGTCGGTTTATGGTCAATTTTTGAGCCAATGGTTAGGGAATGGAGGTAACAGTAAGCTATTGCTCACCAGTCGGGAACAGCCAGTGTTTAGCGCCAATTTGCAACCGCGTTGTTATTGGTTAGCGCTAAAGGGGTTAGCAGAAGCCGATGCGATGCGTTTGGTGACGGAAGACTATGGTTTAACGGGAACGCAGCAGGAATTAGCCCATTTTGTCAACCGAATGGATCGGCATCCTCTCTTGATGCAACTGGTATCGAGTTGGATGCGGGAGGAGTTGGGGGAAGGGGTTGGTGTGACAGAGGCGGAAAATTTGGGCTTAGATTTGTTTACGGTGGAGGGTTATCACCGTGATACGGAAACCTGTGTCAGGGAAGTGGTAGCGGCGAGTTTGGCGCGATTGTCGGCAAGGTTAGGGGATATTTTAAAGCGGTTATCGGTATTGCGCGGGGTTTTCGATCTAGGGTTAGCTCAGGGGTTAACAGCCGAGGTAACGGAGGCAGAGTTACGGTATTTAGCCCGTTTGTCGTTGTTGCAGGAGTTTCCCCCCGAACCGCTCAAGGGAAAACGGCGACGGTTTCAGTTTTTGCCTTTAATTTCTATAATGGTGCAACAGCAAGCGGATTCTGAGTTGTTGCGATCGGCGCATCAGGCGGCGTTGGATTATTTTTTGGCACATTTACCTGCGCCACCGTGGGAATCGTTGGAGGATTTGACGGCGTATTTAGAGGGGTTTTACCATGCAGGGGAATTGGAAGAATGGCAGTTAGCTTTTGATATTTTGAATGAAGAGCGAGGGGGAGAAGGGAAAAATAAATCGGTTTATTACTTTTTGGATTTTCAAGGGTTTTATCGTCAGAACGCGCAATTATATGAACAGATAATCGCAGGTAGTCAACGCGAACAAGATTGTTATCCCAACTCGTTAAACCGTTTGGGCAATTGTTATGAATCCTTGGGGAAGTACGAAAAAGCAATCGCCTACCACCAGCAACTTCACGACATCTGTGAAGAAATCGGCGATAGAAAAGGGGGAGCAATGTCTCTAGGCAATTTAGGACTTTGTTATGACAACTTGGGGCAGTATAAAAAAGCGATCTCCTATCACCAGCAATATTACGACATCAGTGAAGAAATCGGCTTTCGGCAAGGAGTGTCAAGTTCTCTAGGTAATTTAGGCAATTGTTATGCTTCCTTAGGGCAGTATGAAGAAGCGCTCTCCTATCACCAGCAATCTCTCGAAATTAGTGAAGAAATCGGCTTTCGGCAAGGGATGGCAAGTTCTCTAGGTAATTTAGGCAATGATTATAATTACTTGGGGCAATATGAAAAAGCGATCTCCTATCATCAGCAATATCAAGACATCAGTGAAGAAATCGGCAATCGGCAAGGGGTAGCAATATCTCTAGGCAGTTTAGGCGTTTGTTATGATTCCTTGGGGCAGTATGAAAAAGCAATCTCCTATCACCAGCAATTTCTCGAAATCAGTGAAGAAATGGGCTATCAGCAAGGGGTGGCAATTTCTTTACACAATATAGGTGAGGCATTTATCAAACTTCAGAACTACAGCGAAGCAGAAACCAAAATTCAAGCATCTTTAGTTATTTCCCAAGAAATTAACATTAAAGATTTAATCGCCAATAGTTTCAAAGCTCTTGCCGATATTGCCCATCAAACCAATCAACCCCACCTCGCCCTCACCCATTGCCAAAACGCGATCGCCCTCTCCCAAGAACTTGGCATTCCCTTAGTCAAAGACTGCGAAGAACTCCTAGTAAGAATTCAGAAGGAGTTAGGAGAATAACTGATGTTACATGGAACATAGATGATGAATCTCTTGCTGCTAGCCAAGCAGTGCAACCACGGGGGGATTGCCCCTACCTGTAATAATTCATGATCTGTAGGGGCTGCGCCCCCGTGCCAGCCCAAACCTTAGCTATCACACTTCAGCTATGCTCATTTTTGGTATTTACACCTCAAAATTATGTCAGAAAAATTCTTGTACGATCGCGACTTTACCGCATGGGTAAAACTCACCACACAGCAACTCAAAGACAAAAACTTTGAGCATCTTGACCTTGAAAACTTAATTGATGAAGTAGAAAGCTTAATTTATGAACAGAAAAAATGGATTAGGGAATCCCTGATCAAAATCTTGACCTACACGATGAAACGCTTATATCTAGATATTCCCGAACGTTTTCATGACTGGGAGCTATATATTTTGCGGGGACAACAGCAATTAAAATCAGACGTGAGAGACAATGCCAGCATTCTCGAATATTGGGATGAGCTTTTTGATGACGCTTGGGAAATCGTCCTCATCAGACTTGAGTATGACTTCAAAACCGATGAAGAATTTGATAGACATCCATATCCCAAAACATGGCAGTTATCGAGAGATTTTGAGTTTTTAGTTGCCGATAATTTCTATAGGAAGTAGGTATCTGAGGATAATTTAATCTGACAAGCTAATCACTAGATTTCTGAATAGCCTAATCTTATTTACATTCTAGTTTGAGATACTCTATGCCTCTTCTTAACCTCAACCAAGCAGATTTAGCCAACAGTTGATGATATTCTGATTCACAATATGAATAGCACTCTCTCCACTCAAGTCATTGTCACTGCGGCACAGATGCAGGCGATTGAAAATCTTATCTTTCAATCAGGTATGCCTGTGGCAGCTTTAATGGAAAAAGTGGCACTCAAAATTACCCAACGAATTACTCAGCTCTATCCAGACCATAGATTTCCTAAAGTCGGTATATTGGTTGGCTCTGGTCACAATGGTGGAGATGCCCTAGTAGTCGCCCGTGAGCTTCATCATCAAGGACGACAGGTCAAAATTTGCTCTATGCTGCCCAAAGCTAAGCCTCTGACGAGAGTACATACTTGTCATGCTAAAGCGATTGGGATTCCTTTTGTTTCTCTTGCCAATTTACAGGATTGTGATTTACTGGTCGATGGTATTTTTGGTTTTGGGCTAGAGCGTAATGTCGATGGTGATTTAGCAATCTCATTCAACCTAATTAATAGTTGGCAGATTCCTATTCTGGCTATCGACTTACCGTCAGGGCTAAATTGCGATCGTGGTAATGTCATGGGTGCTACCATTTGCGCTACCCACACCTTATGTCTGGGCTTATGGAAGCGCGGTCTATTAATTGAGCAGGCTCTTCCCTATATTGGGATTCTAGAAAGAGTTGACTTTGATATTCCTGAGCAATTCATTATAGAAGTATTGGGCGATCACCATCCTCTTTGGCGTATCGATCCTCACACTTGCTTACGCCAATATCTGCCAATTCCGCGCCCCATTGCAGCTCATAAGTACAATCAGGGGCATTTATTATTGGTGGTCGGCTCTCAGCGCTATGCGGGGGCAGCGATTTTAGCGGCTTTGGGCGCAAAAGCTACGGGAGTGGGGATGCTGTCAATTGCGGTTCCTGCCTCTCTCAAACAATTAGTCCTTGCCCAAGTCCCTGATGCCTTGGTAATTGCCTGTCCCGAAACCGATTCAGGTGCTATCTATTCTCTGGATGGGCTAGACTTGCAAAAGTATCAGGCAATTGTCTGTGGCTGTGGGCTGTCTCTTGATGCAAGCTCCGTGGTCAAACAAACTATTGATAGCGATATTCCCCTACTACTAGATGCCGATGGACTAAATGCTATTTCACCTCTTGCCGATCCTAATTTTATTCGTCAGTTGCATAGCCGATCTAATCCTATAATCTTCACTCCTCATGGAGGTGAGTTTAGCCGCCTATTTCCTGACCTTATGACTGGCGATCGCTTAGATGCTCTGATGGCAGCAGTTGAACTTTGTCATGCTACGATCCTGCTGAAGGGGGCGAGAACGATGATTTCTTTTCTCCAAGATGAAAAGCCAAAGCTTTGGGTTAATCCTGAGAGTACGCCTGCTCTCGCTCGCGGTGGCAGTGGTGATGTCTTGGCGGGTATGATTGGTGGGCTGTTAGCGCAGGGTTTATCGGCTAAAGATGCCGCCATAGTTGCTACGGTTTGGCATTCTCAAGCTGCAATCTCTTTAGCAAATCAACGTTCAATTATGGGAGTTGATCCTGTTTCCCTTACTCACCATCTGCTCCCTTTCTTACTTCCTGCTGTTTCTTAAACTTAATAGATTTAAGATTTACGCTGATTTATCTATTTTGGCTTCTATTTATGACCTTGCTCGCTCTCAATCAATCTAATTTGTCCGATATTTGTTTAATTGCTTCCGATATTGATGGCACACTTACGCACAATGGCAAGTTCTCCTCTAATTTCATCTCGACTCTTCTCAATTTACAATCAGCAGAAATTAGAGTCCTCTTGGTGACTGGTCGCTCAGCGGGTTGGGTCAGTGCTTTGGTGAATTATCTGCCTGTTGCTGGTGCGATCGCCGAGAATGGTGGTTTATTCTTGCATCCCAACGGTCAACAGGATTTGCTCTCTTCGATTCCCAACATAGCTAGACATCGTATTCTGTTAGAAAATACTTTCCATCATATCAAGCAGCTATCTCCCAATCTGCATCCTTCCACAGATAACCAATTCCGTATTACCGACTGGACTTTTGACGTTGATAATTTATCGACAGATGATCTTGAAAAAATAGCTTGGCAATGTCAGCAAATTGGTTGGAGTTTTACTTACAGCAATGTCCAATGTCATATCAAACCGCTGAACCAAGATAAAGCAACTGGCTTAGATAAAGTACTCAAAAGTCATTTCCCTGAACTGAATTCACGGCAGGTGCTAACCATTGGCGATAGTCCCAATGATGAAGCGATGTTTGACCCTGAAAAGTTTCCCATCTCGGTCGGTGTAGCAAATGTCCGCCATTATCAAAACAAAATGCTGCATTTACCCAAATACATTACGCAAGCCTCTGAGTTTGCTGGGTTTTCTGAGTTGGCAAAATTATTACTAAAAAAATAAAAAGCGGCGCTAAGCGCCGCTTTTTATTGGTTATAAGAACTTACGATTTAGCGATCGCCTCTCATCAATAACAACTGTACTAGTTGCAATGCTGCATAAATTGCTGTCGCCACATAAGTCCAAGCCGCCGCATTCAAGACACTCCGAGCACCCCGACTTTCATCGCCTTGCAAAATCCCCAACTCATCAATCAGTTTCAAAGCACGACTAGATGCATCAAATTCAACAGGTAAGGTGACGATGTGAAACAGGATCGCTCCCGCGAATAAAACAATGCCAAGGTTAATAAACACAGTACTCAAACCACCCAATGAAGTCAGAAATAATCCCGCCATCACCATCATTGGACCAAAGTTAGCACCGATATTTGCCACTGGCACTAAGGAAGAGCGAATATTCATAAACTTATAACCACGCACATCTTGCAAAACGTGACCACACTCATGGGCAGCGATCGCTGCTGCCGCTAAAGAAGACGATCCATATACCGACTCCGATAATCGCACAGCTTTAGCAGACGGGTCGTAATGATCCGTCAGTTCACCATCGACTTGTTCAACCGTGACATTGTAAATACCCATCCGTTGCAAAATAGTTTGAGCAACCTGAGCGCCCGTCATTCCCAAGCTGGATTGGATTTCGGCATACTTTTCGTAAGTTGCCTTGACCCGATGCTGCGCCCAAAACATCAAGATCATCCCTGGAATCAGGATCAGGTAAGAAGAGTGAAAATACATAATTTCGTATCCTTGGTAGTTACTGACTTAATTATTACCTTGATGCAATGAATATTGGCAGTAGTGAAAACTCTACCGCGACATTTTGTCAAGGTTTGTCAGCAAAATTGAGGTTTGTTTCAATAGAATTTTGATCTTTTGACGATAGTAGACGACTCACTTTATTTCCCCTTCAGACACAAAAAAGCCAGTGATAGCAAACCACTTGCTTCTTTGTAAACCTGAATGTTTTATTAAGTTCAATATCCGAGAATGGACAGGTCGCTTTCGCAGTCAATTTTGTTCAGAGCTTACATATGTCTTAACGCAAGATATAGCAAAGCAAGGTTTGCTTAGGACATAAAACCGTAGAAGATGAGTGGCGGCGCGAAGCGCCGCCACTCATCTTCTACGGTTTTGATTTGTATTAGCTAACTCTTGCTTTGCTATAAAAGGTTAGCAATAATTTTTGCTACAGATTTTAAAAATAGTTGGCAAAAGGCAATTACTGATAAAGAGCTGAATTCAAAAAGTCTGTTTATCTCCTGATTGAAGTCGCCACAACGATTGGGTAGTCCACCAGATGTAAGGATAAGATTATAAAATCGTTTTTAGTTAGGTGATTATCAATGCCAAAATGCCTTAAGTGTGAATCAAAAGATGAAAAATGGTTTTATTCATAACGGAAATCAAAAACACAAATGTAAAACCTGTAGTCGCCAGTTTATGGCAGAACCAAGGCAAAAAATAATCTCTGAAGAGAAAAAAGCCCTGCTCGATAAACTCTTACTCGAAAAGATTCCTCTTGCAGGTATTACTAGAGTTTGCGATGTTTCTGAAACTTGGTTACAGGACTATATCAATCGCAAAACTTGTTTAGGACTACCCTTGATTTTTTTATGCATAGCGACTTAAGAATTCTCAAATGGCAAAATGAATATCGTAGTGATTACTGTGACTTGGTACAGGATTTTTATATTCCTTGTTTAGAGAATTCTATACTCTATAGTCGAGCCGTAGGATTTTTTTCAAGTACGTCGATGGCTTCAGTTGCTGGAGGATTGCTTGCGCTTATTCAATCAGGTGGTAGGATGCGTTTGATTGCGTCCCCATGCTTATCCGCAGAAGATGCAGAAGCGATCGCGTTGGGACTTAAGCAAAAAGAAGAAATCATCACTCAAAGCCTGATTAAAGAACTGGAACAAGAGTTTGAACAAGTTGTTCAAGAACGTCTTGCCTGTCTGGCTTGGTTATTGAGTCATAATCTATTAGAAATAAAACTAGCCATTAGAAAAGATATCCGTAATCGAGGTATCTATCATGAGAAGTTGGGCATATTTGAGGACAATGCAGGAAATATTGTCGCTTTTACAGGGTCGGCAAACGAGAGCGCCAGCGCTTTGCTGGATAACTTTGAATGTGTAGATGTGTTCTGTTCTTGGGATGAGGGAGTTAGAGAGCGAACATTGAGCAAAGCCGAAAACTTTCGGCGTTTGTGGGAAAATGAAACACCGATGTTAGAAATTATCGACTTTCCTGAAGCTGCAAGGCGATCGCTGTTGCGTTTACGTTCTGACCAGTTCCCCATCGATGAGTTTACTAAGAGAACTACTGTCTTTGCCGAGCCTAAGCCAGATTACATTTCGAGCGTGACAACTCCAAATCACGGTATTCCGATATTGCCTGCTAATTTGGAATTGCGAGACTATCAGAAACAGGCGATCGCTAATTGGTTTAAGAATAATGGGCGCGGCACGTTAAAAATGGCGACGGGTAGCGGTAAGACGATTACTGCATTGGCGATCGCAACGGAACTTTATCAAAAGATTGGGTTGCAGGTTTTACTAATTGTTTGTCCCTATCGACATCTGGTAATTCAATGGGCAAGGGAATGTCAGAAATTTGGATTAGAGCCAATTTTAGCTTTTGAAAGTGTTCATAATTGGCAAGATCGACTATCTACGCAACTTTATAACGTGCGATCGGGTAATCAAAAATTTCTGACGATTATTACCACCAATGCAACTCTGATCGGGAAGGGATTACAGTCGCAGTTGCGCTATCTTCCTGAGAAAACTTTGATCGTGGGTGATGAGGCGCATAATTTAGGGTCAAGGCGTTTGGTTGAGAGCTTGCCGCGTAATGTTGGGCTGAGACTTGCGCTGTCAGCAACTCCAGAGCGATATTTTGACGACCAAGGAACGGAGGCTATATTTGATTATTTTGGATCGATGATCCAGCCAGAATTTACGCTAGCGGATGCAATTAGGGCTGGAGCCTTGGTGCATTATCGTTACTATCCAATCTTAGTGGAACTGACAGAATCCGAGACTGAGAAATATGCTGATTTAACGAAAAAGATTGGTAGGGCGATCGCTTTTGATGGCGATCGTGATGATAACGAGATGGTCGCTGCTTTATTGATGCAAAGGGCTAGGTTATTGGGAGCTGCTGCTAACAAGTTAGTTGCTTTGCGAGAGTTAATGCAGCAACGTCTAGATACATCACATACATTGATTTATTGTGGTGATGGATCGGTTGAAGATGAAGTAACAACCGATAGTAATCGCCAATTAGATGCGGTGGCGCAGTTACTCGGCTCAGAATTAGGATATCGGGTTAATACTTACACTGCGGAAACATCTTTAGATGAGCGTGAGGATTTACGGCTCTGGTTTGAAACAGGTGAACTGCAAGGGTTAGTGGCAATTCGTTGCTTAGATGAAGGGGTAGATATTCCTGCGATTCAAACTGCAATTATGTTGGCAAGTAGCAGCAATCCGCGTCAATTTATTCAGCGTCGAGGGAGGATTTTAAGGTCGCAATCTAATAAAAAACGGGCAACTTTGTTTGACATGATTGTGTTACCACCTGATTTAGGTAGAGAGACAATCGATGTTGAACGTAATCTACTCAAAAAGGAATTACAGCGCTTTGTCGAGTTTGCGAATTTAGCAGATAACGGCGGTGAGGCTAGACTAAAGTTATTGGATTTACAACAACGCTATGGGTTGATGGATTTATAAGCAAGAAAAAGTCGGGGATCTGAGAGATTTTTGATATAAAATCGATAAACGTATGAGTATTTGGAAATGAGTAAAGTTCAAAGTCTAAGTAGTCTTCATGAGCCAATTGAAAAAGCTCCGCCTGAAGTTCAACAAATTATTCGTAATGTCTTAAAGATCGAAAAGGATCGGCTCGACAAAAATGAATTGGGGCGGATTAATGAAGATATTCTCAAAATTGTTAAGGAAGCTGTGCAATGAAGCTAATCTCAATCAAGCTTTTTAATTTTCGTTGTTTTTATCAGCAAACGCCTGAAATCGTTTTAGCCAGACTAGACGATCGCAATATTACGATCATGCATGGCAATAATGGCACGGGTAAAACCTCGCTGCTCAATGCCTTTACATGGGTGCTATACGAAAAATTTACCTCAGCCTTTGGTGACTCTGAGCAGCTAGTCAATCGTCAGGCAATCGCTGAATCCCAACTTAATCAACCTGTGGAATGCTGGGCAGAGGTACTCTTTGAGCATGATGGTAAACGCTATCGGGTGCGGCGGCTAACCCGTGCCTATCAGCTCGCTAATAATGGCGAGAAAAACATTCAGTACAACAAAAGTGAGTTGTTTTTGCAAGTGGCGGGGGATGATGGACGTTGGGTGACTCAAAATCATCCTGAAGCCGTAATTAATGGCATTTTACCGAAGAGTTTGCATCAGTACTTCTTTTTTGATGGTGAGCGAATCGAGCAAATTGTGAGATCGGACAATCGCAATGAGATTGCGGAAGCAACCAAAAAGCTTTTGGGTGTGCAGGTTTTAGACAATGCGATTAAACATCTTAAAGAAGCGAGAAAGTCCCTTGAGGATGAACTTCAAAGCATCGGTGATGCTCAAACTAAAACCTTGATTTCGCAAAAGCAAAAGCTGGAGAATGATAGTGCCGATTGCGAAGTAAGAATTAAGGAAATCGAACAGGAACTAGACGCGCAAAATCAACTAAAAGCATCTTGTAATCAACGCTTGACAGAATTGGGTGGTATTGATGAAATCCAAAAGCGGCGTGAGGCTCTTGAGCAACAAGAACGTGAAAATCGTAGTAACTTGCGCGGTTTAAAGAACCAACTGAAGGTAGATATTTCTACCAAGGGCTATAGTGTCTTTCTGACGGGTGCGATCGCAGATTTTCGAGAAATGGTT
Organism: Pseudanabaena sp.; assembly: GCA_003249015.1. Classification (GTDB taxonomy): domain Bacteria; phylum Cyanobacteriota; class Cyanobacteriia; order Pseudanabaenales; family Pseudanabaenaceae; genus Pseudanabaena. Next base: position 37,060 of record QBLS01000030.1, read on the forward strand.
AGTGGTCTGCATGAACGCGGCGAACTACCTGCGGATATTAAACAGACCTTTGTGCTAGACCTATTAGAACGGCGTAAATGCATCTGTGGTGCAGACTTACATGATGGTTCTCCTAACTATGAGCAGGTAAGTGCTTGGCTAGAGAAAGCAGGTTTAGCAGATGTGGAAACGGCGACTCTGAAACTGGAAGGTTTTGTCGATGAGGTGGAGAAACAGGCTACGGATTTTTGGCAAGGTATTGATACCAAGCAATCTAATATCAATCAACTCAAGACAGCGATCTCTCGCCTTGAATTAGAGCTAGAGTCAATTAGCGAACAGTTACGCAAGAGTCCTGTTGAGGATATTCGGCAAATGCAAACTCGCCTTGATGAGATCGATCGCAAGGTTGAAGACTTAACTTTAGAGAAGGGTAAGAAGCTCCAGAAATGGACTGATTATCAAGGGCAAATTGAAAATCTTCAGAAGCAAATTAAGAGTAGTAAGCAAAATGAAGGTAAGCAAAAGCTTGCCCAGAAACGCATTGATGCAGCCCAACAGGCGATCGATCTCCTGAGCGAGTTAAAGACTAATCGCAATGAGCTATTCCGCAAGCAATTGGAAACTCGGATCTGTGAAATCTTTAGCCAGATCTCGTTCAAAGCGCAAACGCCAAGACTAAGTGAAAAGTATGAATTGAGCTTAGTGGAAACTGTGGCTGGGCAAGAAGTTCAGTCGGGTGCATCGACAGGAGAGAATCAGATCCTCAGTTTGTCTTTTATCGGTAGCATCATCGATCGCGTGAGGGAATGGAGCAAGTCAGGTCTAGTTATGGGTCCCGATAGCAGCACTTTCCCGATGGTGATGGATTCGCCCTTTGGTAGTCTGGATGAAATTTACCGTCGGCAGGTGGCAAGATTGATTCCCCAGTTGGCAAATCAGCTTGTGGTGATGGTTTCTAAAACCCAATGGCGGGTGGAAGTTGCCGAGGAAATGACTCCTCGCGTGGGTAAAGAATATGTGTTTGTATTCAACTCTAATAAGCCTGACACTCAAACTGATGACATCGTTCTCTATGGCAAGAGCTATCCGTTAGTGCGAAAAAGTGCCTATGCTTATGAATATACCGAAGTCTTGGAGGTGAATCATGGTTAATACAGTTACGGCTCCTAAAGTAGAGCTTGATTGCGATCACTGGGTTAAGGCAACTTGGGATGAGTTTCAAACTTTATCTGAAGATCCTGCCTATGCAGAAATGGCTAGATTTTATTACGATCACGATACTATGAGGATTGAGATGGCGGCTTTGGGACCTTTGCATGGGCGCAATAATTCGGTTGTTTATGATGTGATTAGTTTGTATGCGATCGCTAAAAGTATTCGTATTCTTAAGTTGACTAATACTAGTTTTCGGAAAACAGGATTACAAGAATGTCAGCCTGATTGTTCTTTTTATATTGGCGATAGTTTTTTGTTGCCACCTCAAAATAATAGTTCTATTGATCTCGATCAATTTGAGGTTCCACATTTGGTGGTAGAAATTGCTACGACATCCCTGAATGATGACTTGGGGCGCAAGCGGATTTTGTATGAGCAGTTGGGAGTAAAGGAATATTGGGTAGTGAATGGCGGCGAGTCACAGGTTTATGCTTTTGAAATGTCAGGGGGGCGCAGTGGCACAATTAAAGAGTCGCAGGTTTTAGTAGGTTTAAGTATTGCAACGGTGGAAGAAGCGCTTAAACGCAGTCTAACAGAAGATGATAGTGCGATCGCGAGATGGCTATTGCAGACTTTTACGGTCTTACCTACCTAGATTCTGTTCACATTCTCGAAATATTGATTGCAGCAGTCCTAATACTCTCTCTAAGTCACCTGTGGCATGGGGCATGGTTTCATAGACAGCACCAGCGATCGCTAGTTTGTAGGCTTTCCATGTATCACCGTTTGTGACGATCCCAAATACGTCTATTTGGGTCATGTTACAAAGTTGTTGAACAGATTAAATCAGAGAAGAATAGGAAACTCATACCGATTGATAAATAGACCGATTACAATATCGTGCATCAGAATGGATTTAGAGAAACAAATAGTCTTTCTTGCCAAGCGTTTAATCCGAGTTCTCAAAGTTAAATGTTTACGCTCAATTTTCTGAGTATATACTTTGCTAACTACATGAGTAGTCGGGTCGAGGATGCGTTCATAGCCACCCCAAGCATCTGTGAAGAATCGAGTGATTCCGAAAGGAGTCAATAGATTGATCAAAGAAACTAAAGCATGATCTTGGTGAGGTGCTAATACATAGGCTAGAACTGCGCCCGTGGCATGATCAATAGCGTGCCATAGCCATCTTTGCTGTTTTTTACTACCAACAAAACTCCACATCTCATCCATCTCAGCATCCTCAACTCGATGAATATCAACATCTAGTTTGTTCGTATCCAGATGCTCTAATAGTGGGTAGTTGACTGGTTCTATGTCAACAGCACTTTTTTTAATTCGCTAATTACCGTTGTGGGACTGATACCCAATACCCTTCCTGTGTCTCGTATCCCACTCCCATTCATTGCCATATCTACTATTTTTTCTTTGACACTTGGCAAGTAGCCTTTGTTGGTGTAGTCGATTATGAATGTCTTACGGGTGCATTCTACATTTCGGCAAATATATCGCTTTTTTCCTGTGGCACTATGTCCATGTCGGTAAATATCTGTCTGTCCACAAGTTGGGCATCTGATTGCTTCT
>QBLS01000031.1 GCA_003249015.1 Pseudanabaena sp.
GTATACGTTGGCTGAGCGAAGTCGAAGCCTCTTCTAAATATTTAAAATTGCTATATATGCACCAAGACTTCTCTAAACCCAATAAGCAATGGGCAACGCGAAGCGTCGCCCATTGCTTATTGGGTTTGAATACTAAAAATCTGCACTAAATTCATGTAACTCTGCCATTGCTTTCTGCACATCGATCGCTATTTGCATAGTGGTGTCAAAAATTCGTCCATATTCTTGCGCCCGATCATTTATGTGGATGGCTTCAAAAGCATTGAGATCGATATTAAAGCGATCGGGATGAAAATCAGGATTTTCGCGAAGGATTCTTTCTGTTTTTAAGGCTCTTACAATATCATTGCGGGTGATTCTGATCGCCGCGATCGCGGATTCTCTAGACTCTAACTTAATGGCATTTCCCGCATCTTGGAGTTGGTCAAATACATTAATATCGTGAATCACCTTATTGCACTTGTCCACTTCCTTAAGCAAGCGCAACACAGTCGGTGAGATTCCACTTTTTGCCTCGGCACTATGATAATTACGCCACTGCTTTGTCAGTACTTTAGTTAGGACAAAAGCTAAGCCTCCAAAGGCGATCGCTAGTCCTAAACACAATAAGATGATCCCTAAGGTCGCTCCCATTAACACATAGATAGAATATATAAATGAAGCCAAGGCAACCAGCAAACAGAGGATCGCTACTTCGGCAATCTCTATGGCAAGGCTCAATGCTGATAATGTCAGACTGATTAAAAAGACTGTTCCCGCCACTCGCAACGAGGGTAAAAAGATACTTGCAAAAGTGACAAAGGTAATGATGAAAACTGCGATGGCGATCGCTCTTTGCCAAGCAATTTGTTTGGTGGTTAACTGCGTTGGTGGTAAAACTTTATGACGCTCAAACCCAGTTAACTCAACTAGATCTTCCTCTGATATCAATAATCGTTCCAGATCAGCGCGCATAGTTACTTTTGCGGTTTTGAATGGTTTTGTAGAGAGTGAGGCGGCGCTTCGCGCCGCCTCACTCTATGGGAATACCGCGCAAAGGGCTACAGGTTAACCCAAAAGCTGAATATCACTAAAGATAATTTCGTAATTTTTGGTTTGACCTTGCTCATGAGACTGCACGATCTGCTTAGTCATTACATAGTAGTTACCAACTTTTTCGTAGATATCTTCAAACCTTGCTTGGCGCACTACTTCGTCATTCATCGGGTTGCGGAACACGGCTGTATACAAGGAGGAGATATAGCCTTCGCCAGTATCTAGATGTCCAAGGTGATTGATCACAAATCCAATGCGACCCATAACACGACTCACCATGGAGATCTCATTACCGCGAACCTTGTAATTTGAACCCATCGAGTCACCCGTCACCAAAATCTCCACGGCTCCCGACTCATCGGTAGCACCGAGATTAAAGGCGGACTTACCATGAGCTTCTTCAAATGTCTTCCGCTTGCGATGGGTAACAACGTCGCGCAATTGGTTATAGAGCCATTCTTGACCCTCGTCTACAGAAATAGTCTTTTCTTCTCCGCTAGGAGTGCGGGTAGTGCGCTCAACTAGCAGCGGCTCATCCATACTCACTTCTACGGATAGGTCTGGCTTAATGTGAGCCTTACCAGTGCGAGCGACACCATCGATCGCTACGGACACATTGGCAGTCATTCCTGGAAAATTATGATCCCATGTATAGCGATTTTCATAGGCGGCTTGAAATAAATCACGGGCATTACTGTCGGATTTAATGTCGAGGGTAGCTGTAGTCATATTTCGTTAAATTTTTTTACGGTATATTCAGTATTCTACATTGAGTAAATTCCACAAAATTAAAGTGGTTGTTTTTTCGCAGGCTAATAACCATAAACCTAGCAATATTTAAAAAACGTCGCTTCGTGACGCTTTTTTAAATATTGCTGTGTCCCTTGAACTCATAAAAGACTGTAATGTATCGAAAACTTTTCTCCTTGCCTGAAAGTGGTGACAAATGCCATGTATTTGTCTATGGAACTCTCAAACCCGAAGAGTCAAATTTTGAGCAATATTGTGCTAACGAAATTATCGCGATGCAACCTGCGATCGCCTATGGTGAATTATTTGTATTGCCTATGGGATATCCCGCGATCGTCATTGATGGAGGAGTCCAGTCAGCAGTTTATGGATATTTATTTACCTTTGCGAGTGACGATATTTTAGAAGCTCTCGATGAACTGGAAGAATATCAATGCGATCGCGCCGCCAGTGAAAATCTATACAATCGCCAACAGATCGAAGTTTTTGATTATGACAAACAGACTTTGGGTTTGGCTTGGATTTACTGTATGGACTCCACTCAGGTCATCAATCTTGGTGGTATCAGTCAACCTAGCGGGATTTGGACAAAAGATTAATGGTAGCGCAAAGCACCACCATTAATCTGTCTGGAACGTAAAGCGCTGGACTTTTTAATAGCCGCTGTCAGCGACACAAATCCCTTGGCATTTAATTCCATTTGTGGCTGTCCTTAGACAATGGGGACAGAGAATGATCTCTTTTTTAGTATCCTGTTCAGGCTCAGGATGCGATGTAGTCTGTGCTTTAGTTTCCATTAAATTTGCCAAGTTTTTAGTTGTCATGCTGTGAATTTGCTATCTCGCCCATGCAGTGGACGGAATAGCACTTATAGAGTTTCGTCGGTTCGAGTTTCCCAATATTCCCTTACCCAATTATTGCCTAGTTCCATTAAATTTGCCAAATCAAAATCCCATAAAATCACTTTTCCCTTTACGCTAGACGAGGCTAACAGATTACCGTTAGGACTAAAGCAAACACTTTTTACAGTTTCTTGCCCTTTGAAGGTGAGTAGTTCTTTGCCATCGATACTCCAAACCTTAACGGTGCGATCGCTACTGCCTGATGCGATCGCATAACCATCGGGGCTAAAGCTGACACTCCTAACTTCGCCACTGTGCTCATTGAGGGTTTTCAAGACTTGTCCTTCAAGGTTCCATAACTTGAGACTGCCATCTTTACTGCCACTGACTACAGTCAGGCTGTCGGGACTAAAATCAACACTATAGACTTCCCCTGTATGCCCACTCAATGTTTTGATGAGACTACCGTCCCAATGCCACAATTTGACAGTTTTATCTTGGCTGGCTGTGGCGATCAAATTGCCATCGGGACTGAAACAAACCTGATAGACCGCATTAGCATGACCGTTCAAGGTGTGAATCCAGTCACCCTCACGGTTCCACAACTTCACAGTTCCATCGCTGCTGGCTGTGGCAAACAAACTGCTATCGCTGCGATAGGCAACACTATTGATGGTCAGACTATGTTCGTTGTAAATGCTCTTTACAGGTTCACCATTAAATTTCCAGATCTTAATGGCGCGATCGCCACCGACAGAGACTAGATAACGATTGTCAGGACTAAAGCAGATACTTGTGGCATTCTCTTTGTGAGCTTCCAAAGATCGTAGCTGAGTTCCATCGGTTTTCCAGAGCTTGACTATCCCCTCACTGTTGGCAGTTGCCACCGTTTGCGTATCTTGACTAAAGATGACTCGGTTAACATCATGATCTTCCCCAGCCAGTCGGACTGGGTTGTTACCTTTAGTACGCCAATATTTCAGGGTTGTATCTTGGCTACCTGTGACCATAATGCTGCCATTAGCATTAAATGTGAGGCTATGCACCGCGCCCTTATGTCCATGCATAGTTTTTAGTAAGTTTCCTTGGAGATTCCAAATCTTGACGGTGCGATCGCTGCTGACTGTGGCTAAGGATTTTCCATTGGGATGGAAGCGTACTCCCAAAACCTTATCCGTATGTCCTTCAATGGTGGCGATTAGATTGCCTTGCATATTCCATAACTTAACGTCACGACCACGACTAGCAGAAGCGATTAAACGTCCTGTGGGTGATACATCGATATCTTCAATAAAACTATTGTGGGCTTGAAAGGTGGTCAGGGGAGTCCCATTAATATTCCAAACAATGATTGAGCGATCGACGCTAGCGGTAATGATGCGTTGCCCATCAGGACTAAAACAGAGGCAAGTTACCCACTTGTGATGTCCTTCAGTAAAAGTATTGAAAAGCTCTCCATTTTCGCGCCATAGTCTAATTTTTGTATCTTCACCACAGGAGGCAAAAATAGAGTCGGTGGGACTAAATTTAACTACTAATACGGGAGATTGATGCTCTTTAAGAGTATGTAATGGTTGTTCAACATATAGCTTTGTATAGCGACTGAGTTTCCAAATTTTGATGGTGCTGTCGCGACTAGCTGAAACTAAATACTGTCCATTGCGGCTAAAACTGAGGCTCGTAATCCAATTGGTATGCCCAGTTAGAGTTTGTAGCAGATTTCCTTTGATATCCCAAATTTTAATGGTGCGATCGCTACTCCCTGACGCAAGTAAATGATCTTGGGGATGCATCGCCGTACAGGTGACAATATCTAAATGCCCCGCTAGATGGTTATACTCCTGCACTCCATAGACAGCTTGATGCAAAGCCGTAATTCCATGCATTCGTAGCTTGGCGCGTTCTCCCGTAATCATCTCTAGTTCTTGCAATTGTCGCCCTGCTTCTAAAGACTCGAGTAGAGCTTCAAAATGTTGATTGAGAATGAAGGTTGCTTTGGCTGAAGCACTTTTGAGAACTACTTCTGCTTCCATTAAACTGGCTTGTAAGCGTTCTTGCATTTTTTCCAACCTCACCTTTGCCAACTTCTCAGCTTCGAGGGTAAGTTCTAACCTTTGCTTGGCGGCAGCAAGGATCTGATTGGCTTCTGCTTGAGCCATCAGAGCCATTTCCACTTCCCGTTTTTCTAAATTTTGGCTAGCCGAAAAGAACTGATAGTCGTGGTTACTTAAACTTTTGTCAGCCGACCAAGCGAGAGCATCTTGGAGAGCTTGCCCACGCAGGAGGCGGGATTCATCAAGATAGCCAGATTCGACCCAAGCTTTAAACGATTCTCCATAGGGGCGTAAATTTTCTAGGGCTTGATTGACCCAATTTTGGTTGAAAATAGCTGCATAAATGGGGTTGTAAACCCTGAGTCGTCCCTCGCGCTTGACTACTAACCCCGTGATCCGTAATTCTGTTTGTTCAGGAGAGTCATCGGCGATAATTCCCCAATCAGATTTCTTTCTTGATGGTTCTGATTTTAAAATTTGTTGATATAAGCCTAGTAACTTGCCTTGACGGTTCTCGCTGCTCCAGAGAATGCGATCGCGAATAGTTTTGAAATGCTCTGGTTGATCATGGATTTCCCAGTTATCGACGAGATGCGATCGCACTAGATTATTAATCCACACTAGCTCATGTCCATTGGGAATAGACGCGGATGAGTTGATAATGGTTTGACAAAGCTTTTGGGTTAAAAAGGGTTGTCCACCTGTGTAGGCGAGGATTGCTTTGATGACGGCTACGGGATTTTGGGATTTGGATAATAAACCACGCATCAGGGGTTTAGTTTCCCTAAGCTGGAAGCCGCGCAACTCGATCGCAGTGCCGATATTAAAGGGAGTGCGCTGTTTGTCACGAATCAGATCGGAAGGGGTGGCGACTCCAAATAGGGAAAAAGTGAGGCGATTATAAACAACACGATCGGCGCGGCGATTAAATAATTCTCTAATCAGGGCAAAGAAGTCATCAACGGGAAAATTAAGGCTGAGAATGCTATCAATTTCATCGACAAATAGCACGATCGGTGCAGAGATGGTTTTGAGTAATCCTTCATCAAGGAATTTCCCAAAGCGCTGCACAGGCGAAAGTAAGCGATGCTGCTCCCACCATGTTTCCAAATCAAAGGAGTCATATAGATTGAGACTGCTGACAATGCTATCGATTAAGCCCGCATACCACTGCTCTGGAGTAATGTCCGAAGTTCCAATGGCGGTAATGTCGATCGCTGCACAGACATAGTTTTCCTGCTGGAGTCGCTGCATCGTTCTGACACGCAGACTCGATTTGCCCATTTGCCGCGAATTGAGGACATAACAAAATTCACCAGCTTTAAGACTGTTGTACAAATCCTCATCGGCTTGCCGCGCCACATAGGTGGGGGCATCTATGGCGAGACTGCCCCCAACTTGATAGGTAAAGGATTTGTTCTTTTCTAAAAGCATTTTTTATTGAGTAGAGCTAGCGCTAGTACCTGTGGCTTCGACTTCGCTCAGCCAACGTTGGCTGAGCGAAGTCGAAGCCATCCAAACTTGGTGGAACATTCTTTCTCGCTAAGTATCTACACATTTATTTTTAAAGTCTGTCGAAAGTATTGATAGTAGAGATCACACATAGGAACTACATAGTTGCCCTGAAACTTGACTAGCCCAGTACTTCGTAGTTTAAAGGCGATGCGACTATCGAGTTGTAAAGGGCGATCGCTAGCGATCAATTCTCGAAAGGCTTCCATAATTTCAGGATCTTCTTTCAGATTTTCCAGATGGCGACGTAAATGATCGCCATAAAGTCCATCTTCAGTGGTGGAAGATGCTACAAGACGATCAAAATCAAGGCGATCACGGGCGATTTGATAGAGGGCCTGTCTAACTAGGTAGGGATGCCCACCTGTGAGATCCCCTAACTGCGCTACTTCCTCGTCTCGCCAAACAATTTGATGGCGCTTTACTAGATCCATAATCTGCGCGTTAGTCAAAGCAGGTAGTTCAATGGGTAAACCTACATTGAAGGGTGATTGATTGATATTTAGGGGAATATAGGCTTCCTTAGAATGCACAATTACCAATCTGAGTTTTTGCCAGACATCTTCATTTTTTGCTTTTTCATGCCAAGCCCGTAGTAGCCCAAAAAAATCAGTCGCAATTTTGGGATATTGAAACAGTAAATCCACCTCATCAATTCCCAGAACCAATGGCGCGTCACTAACTTCTAATAAATAGCGTTGAAAATACTTAGTGCATTTATTTTTGCTACCCAATACTCCTTGCCAATATTGATCCAAATTGTCCTCAATACCTAGCTCCGCCGCAATGCTGCCGCAAAACCATCGCAAAAACAAATCTAGATCGCTAAAAACATCACTATCAGCTTGCTGCAAGTACAAATAGGCAATCTGGCAACCCTTATATTTGGAAAAGGCAAGGGTACGTGACAGTAAGGAAGACTTGCCCATTTGCTTGGGCGCTTTGATTCTGATCAGTGAACCTGCCTTTAAGACCGTCTCACAGCAATCCTTTTCAATGGGTGGGCGCTGGATGTAAAAGCGCGAACTGATTGGGATTTGTCCTTCGGGTTCTTCTAATTGAATGGAACAGGCGGCGGGTGCAACGGTTAGTTTGGTAACGGCTTGGGCATTTCGCAATAATTTTTCGAGGGCTTGCAGAGCTTCGGTGGCATCCTTAAATCTTTGGCGATAGTCGTAGAGCGTCATTTTATCGATGATTGCGGCTAGCCCTGCATTGATTTTGAGATTGACTTTTTGGATCGCTAAGGCACAGCTATATTCATTGGTGTCTTGTTTCTTGGGCAATTGTTTTAAAGTCAAGCCCGTAAAAGCTTGCAAACACAGAATTCCTAAGGCATAGATATCACTGCAAAACTGGGGTTGTCCTGCCCGTTGCTCACTGGGCATATACATCAATGAACCCACCACGACGCTGCGAGTGGCGCTATTTTCTTGCTTGAGAAATTCTTGCACCTCAGAACCAAGTTGTTTGACTGCACCAAAGTCAATCAATACAATTTTGCGATCGCGTTGGCGGCGGATTAAATTAGCGGGCTTGATGTCGCGGTGAATTACATTTGCGCCATGCACAAAGGCAAGTACCTGCAAAATATCTCGCAAAGCCAGCACTAGTTCCGATTGTGTCCAGCGGCGATCGCCCTTTAGCTCTTGTTCTAGCGTTTGTCCTTCCACAAATTCCTGTACTAGATAAAATTTACCTTTCTGCTCAAAGTGGGCAAATAGGCGCGGAATCTGATCATGGTTGCCAAGATTGTGCAAAGTCTTGGCTTCATTATCAAATAGGCGCTTAGCGATCGCCAGTTCTTGAGAGTTATTGATTTGGGGACGAAATTGCTTGACTACACAGGTGGGACTGTCGGGTAGTTGCAAGTCTTTAGCTAAAAATGTTCGCCCAAAACCACCGCCACCGAGTGACTTTATAATCTGGTATCTACCAGCAAGAACTGACTCAGGGCTACTCATAGTTCGAGGAAGTACGATTGGATCAACCCATTAATCTCAATTCACGAAAGCGTGCCAATACTTTAGTAAGTTGAAAACCCCATCTAGTAGGGGTTTAGATCAAAAAATGGCTATGCCATTTCTTAATTTGGTATAAATGATCGCACAAAGCAACCAACTTTAGATGGCGTGGGGAAGCTGAGCCATCTAAAGTTGGTTGCTTTATCACGAAAATTGCGGCGCAAACGCATAAGAAAAATCTTAAAATCATTTTAAAGTAACGCTTTTAAGATTTTTCTTGGTTCAGATGGGAACGCGAAACGCTGTAAATTGCCGATAAATTATAATAACTTGATATTTTCCTTAATAGAATCCGCTGAAGTATGTAGTATCGCTAACTCGGCATCAGTGAGTTGTATCTCGACTACTTTTTCCGCGCCCTCTTTTCCCAACTGCACTGGCACACCCATAAATATGTCTTGTAGACCATATTCTCCTGTCAGGTAAGCTGCCGCAGGTACGATTCGATGGCGATCGCGGAGGATTGCTTCTACCATCACATAGGTCGCTGCCGATGGCGCAAAATAGGCGCTACCAGTCTGCATTAATTTCACAATTTCCGCTCCCCCATTGCGTGTCCTCTCGACCAGACGCGCGATCGCTTCATCAGATAGTAGCTCTGTAATTGGTACACCATTGACTGTGGATAGTCTGGGCAATGGCAACATCAGATCGCCATGTCCGCCCAGAACTGTGGCATGGACATTAGCGATCGAAATGCCTAACTCCATGGCAATAAAGGTCTGAAATCTTGCAGTATCCAATACTCCCGCCATACCTACAATCCTTTGGGGCGGAAGTTTGCTGACTTGCCATGTTAGATAAGTCATCACATCAAGGGGGTTAGTCACCACCACAAAAATTGCATTGGGAGACTGGGCGATCGCTTTGGTAACTACATCTTGAACGATGCCAGCATTGATTTTGAGCAAGTCATTACGGCTCATGCCCTCTTTGCGCGGCAACCCTGCGGTCACTACCACCACATCCGAGTCTTTGGTGTCGGCATAGTCATTAGTCCCCACAATTTGGCGATCGTGGGTAGTGATGGATCGAGACTGCATTAAATCCAAGGCGATCCCCTGCGGTTTCCCCACGACCACATCGCACAACACCACGCTAGCAATATTGTTTGCTGCGATACGTTGAGCTAACATCCCTCCAACATTTCCTGCGCCGATAACGGTAACTTTAGGTGACGAGATCTCTGTAGCTAGTATCGGCATAATCATGGAAATTGTTTAATACATTATTTTTGTAATTTACAGCGCTTTGCGCTTTCTTAAAACCCCAAGAAAAATTAAAAAGGCTGGCTACGCCAGCCTTTTTAATTTTTCTTGGGGTTTTAAGATCTTGATAAGTACCTAGGCACAATTAAATATAAAATCCTGAAACCTGTGGCGCACGCGCAGCGTGCGCCACAGGTTTCAGGATTTTGATCATGCTCAGATACTTAAGTTTCTTCCCTGAGTCTTTTACCCTAATCCAACTTGTGCTAGCCAATGTTTTAGAATGGCTAAACTCCATCGCCGATACCAACTATCGAGGGGCACTCCTTTAGGTGCATTTAGGTTTATAAAATAATCTCCAAAGTCAGTGTCCATCCAAGATGCAAAGGGAAAGGAAAACCCCCTCTTAGGTCTGTTGACTATCCATTCTGGTATCTCAGGAATTGATTTTGTCAAAAGTTGTTTTGACTTAGCTAGACGAATGTGACTGGGAATGGAGGCAACTGACTCCAATAAAGTGCGATCAACAAAAGGTACACGCAATTCTAGCCCCCACCGCATACTCATCACGTCGCTATCTTTGAGTAGTTGGTTTCGCATATAAGAGCTTAATTCCAAAGAACTAACTTGATCCAGTGGAGTCATATGATGATCTTTCAAAACTGATCGCTTTGGATCGCCAATGTAGTCGCTTTTAGTTAGTGATTGAATAATTGCGATCGCTTCATAGTGAGAAAAAATTCCGCGAAAGCTTTGATAAGCCGAAGAAAAAGTTGGAGGATTACGCAAAAAATCACTAACACGTTTTAGTTTTGAGGACTTACCCCAATGTTGCAAACCATAGGCTAACGCTTTTCTAGCATATGGAATTTTATCCAATCGTTTACCCCATTTCACCATCTTGGGTATCGACTGGAACGATTTGTAGCCACCAAAAATCTCATCACCACCAAGTCCTGATAAGACAACCTTCATGCCATGTGCATGGGCAACTTGTGAAACACAAAATGTATTAAATCCATCAATAGTTGGCTGATCTATTGATTCTAAGAATTTAGGTAAAATTGACTTAGCAAAAGCTGCATCCACCTGAAATTCTGTGTGATTAGCGCCAAAATGATTGGCAATTTTTTTAGCTAATACTCCCTCATTCCATTCTGTTTCCGTAAAAGCGATCGAATAAGTAGACAAACGGGAAGATTTGACTTGAGAAGCTAAGGCAAGAATAGCTGTTGAATCAATGCCTCCACTTAAAAAAATTCCTACAGGAACATCACTAACAAGGTGATACTTTACTGATTCTTGGAGTGCTTGGCGTACTATATCTTGAGCATCAACAATCGATATTTTCTGAGGAGTAAAATCTACTTGCCAGTATTGATGCTTAGTAATGTTTCCATTTTGCCAATATAGCCAGTTACCCGCTTCTAAGCAGTAAATATCCTCGATCAATGTATGCGGTTCTGGTACAGAACCAGTGGTCAAATAACCATATAAACCATCCAAATTCAGATTTACTTGTGGCAATCCAGAGTTAATAACTGCTCTCAATTCAGAAGCGAATACTAAGGTTTGGTTAAGATGCCAATAATAAAGAGGTTTAATTCCTAAGGAATCACGAGTGATGAAACAACTCTGTTTTTGTTCATCCCAGATCGCAAAAGCAAACATTCCCCTTAGATCTTTTAAGCAATCTTTTCCCCTTTTTCTATATAGCTTTAAAACCACCTCAGTGTCTGTATGCGATTCCAAGGTTTCGCCCTCATTTTCTAGACGTTGACGCAGCTCTAAAAAATTGTAAATTTCCCCATTAAAAGTAATCGTATATCTACCGTCAATTGTTGACATAGGCTGATGACCAGCCGTACTGAGATCAAGAATTGATAGACGAGTATGTGCCAGTGCCGATCGGCAGTCATTTGAAACGTATATACCTGAGTCATCAGGTCCACGATGTATCAAGCTGGACTGCATTGTAAAGATCTTCTTTTCTAGAAGATCTTTACTACATTTAAAACCAAGAATCCCAGCGATACCACACATAAATACCAAAGTATACTTCCCACAAGTATATGTGTATTTTTGATAGTTGTATGTGCGTCTTTAATGATTGTTTTGATGATAATGATTATGTTATTTAAATAGATAAATAAATAGGTTTTATTTCAATTGCAAAAAATTAAGAATGTCAATCGTTTTTTGTCGCAATAAACAAAGATAAAATGTTGGTTGATCTAAGTTTCTTACATATTATTGTAAATATCTTGAGCAGCAAGCTATGCTTGCTGCTCAAGATATCTCAAAATTTAATTGTGCGACGATGAGCTGCTACAGACTCCACTAAGCCGATTGCCATAAAATTAGCAAGTAAAGCTGACCTTCCATAACTTAGCCAAGGCAAAGGTATGCCTGTTACAGGCGCAACATTAATATTCATACCAATATTGACAAAGGTCTGGAATAGTACAAAAGAAAATACGCCGATCGCTAAAAGTGAGCCAAAGTTATCCCTAGCATTCACCGCGATTACTAATAGTCTCCAGCAAATACCGACAAATAGAAGAAGTACACAAAGACAACCCACAAATCCAAACTCCTCACCGATCGCTGAAAATATGAAATCGGTATGCTGTTCGGGGATAAAACTTAATTGGGTTTGCGTACCCTTGAGCCAGCCCTGTCCCAAAAGCTTACCTGCCCCGATCGCAATCTTAGATTGGATTACATGATAGCCAGCGCCTAACGGATCTTGGTTAGGGTCGATGAAAAGCAGCAGACGCTTTTTCTGATAGTCGTGCAGAATATTCCACAATAAAATGCCAGCCTGTCCTGAAATGAGGTTGATAACTACAGCCATCACGGTGCTGACAATGCGAAACCAAGGCAGTGAAACCCAAGCCGCTACTCCCATCAAAATCACCCAGACGATCCAAGCAGGTAGTGATATTGAGAAAAGCACTGCGGAAACAATTGGTGAAAAAATTAACAGCAGCCACCCCAAACTCGCGCCTGCCCAATAAAGCATCCCGATAGTAATTGCGGCAAATACCAGCGATGTCCCTAAATTTGGTTGGAGGAAGATCAAAATCCAAGGTGGTAAAGTTACCCAAGCCACTTTGAAAGTATCCAGTGGGCTTTGGATTGGTTGGTCATGCATTACGGCAGCTAAGGAAATAATTACCCCTACTTTGGCAAATTCCGAAGGCTGAATATTAAAACCGCCAATGGTGATCCATCGCTCCGCACCCAAGGCAGTCGTTCCCACAAACATCACCAACAACAATGAAAAAATAGTGATTGCGTAAAGTATCCAATGCAACCGCAAGAGTTGATCATAATGAAAACGGGCGATCGCAATCATAGCGCCTAATCCAACTAAGCCCGTTACCCAATGTTGCCACCATTCAGTGCGCTGAGAGCTGAAGTCGGAACTATAAATGGCAATTCCACCGATTACCATCAAAATAATCGGAAATATTAAAAGCAAAGGATCGGCATCACGCCATTCTCGTTTAATATTTTCCCAACTGGGTAGTTCTAAACCTTTTACGATCATAAATTTAGGGCTTTAGGGATTCTATTCTCATCTTCCATTATGAAACCAATTTTAAAGTTTGCCGCACCTTTGGAGGGTGAAAACTAAATTAGGTTTTACTGATGCTATAGCAAAGCAAGAGTTAGTTAGTACAAATCAAAAACCAAGAAGCGAGTGGCGGCGCTCCGCGCCGCCACTCGCCTTCTGGTTTTATGTCCTAAGCAAAACTTTTTTGGCTATATCAGTCCGTTACTTGTATTAAGACAAAATCAAAACCCAAGAAGATAAGTGGAGGTGTTTCGCGCCTCCACTTATCTTCTTGGATTTATGTTCTAACAAGAATGACTACAGCTACAGTCTCTACAGTCTATTGAGGATTTGAGTAGTACAAATAAACTTGAGGAAGCGGCGCGGAGCGCCGCTTCCTCTAACTAAGCGCAAAGCGCTGTATATCAAGAAGCACTACTTTTGCAACACCAAAATGCCCATCATGCCACTAGCGATCGCATAGTGTTTAGCTTGGCTAAACCCTGCACTTTTTGCCAACTGCACTTGCTCAGAGCCAACAGGAAATCTCGCTAAACTGGGCGCAATATAAGCATATTCTTCAGTCATGTTAAATCTCTCAGCTAGGGGCACAACTACGCGATCTAAATAGAAGTTTTGGAAAGATTGAACTAGGCGATCGCTAGGGCGATGGAAGTCTAAAATGGAAACCTTTGCGCCAGTTTTGAGAACTCGATATAACTCTGCTAGGCATTGGGGAATATCAGCAACATTACGTAATCCATAGGATAGGGTTGCGCCATCACAGGATTGATCATCAAAGGGAAGCGACAGCACATTAGCTTGCCGCCATGCGATCGCCTTTTGCATATTTAAAGGATAGCTTTTGGTTTTACTCGCCGCGATCGCCAACAGTTCCTTAGAAAAATCCACACCGATTGCTTGCCCCTTGGGTGCGACTTGTTTTGCCAAGAGTCTCGTCATATCTCCTGAGCCGCAGCAAAGATCAATCCAAGTCTCTCCCTGTTTTGGCTCACACCAGAGCAAAGCCATTTTTTTCCAGATGCGATGTTGTCCCAAACTCAGTAAGTCATTAAAGCGATCGTAAACAGGGGCAATCCGATCAAAGATTTGTTTGACATCTTCTTCTGAAGGGCGAGACATACTAATACCTAAAGTTTACAAAAATATATTTTATGGCGATTTCACCATCAAACTGCAATAGGCGAGTTGCGGCGCAACTCGCCTATTGCAGTTTGATGACACGGCAAAACCTTGCTAGCAAAAAATGGACAACCCAAGAAATGATTGGCGGCGCGATGCGCCGCCAATCATTTCTTGGGCTTAAGGCAAATAGCTATAGCAACTATAAATAAGCATAATCGCTGAGTAGATCGATGGATGCTAATTTAGACATCATGCAAAAATGTAATACTAGATAATTAGTAGCAATTATTTGCCCAACCATGCAAAAACTTTGGTCTAGTAAAAGCAAGCGATCACAGCCCTTGCCTTCTGAAGAGAAGTCAATGGAAGTATCTATTGAGCCATCTGAAGAAATATCAGATAATCGGGAAAACAATACTGATGATTCAAGGCTTCAGGTAAATCATATTAATTTCTATTTACAGGGCTTTAGCAAATACATTCCTGAACCGATCAAAAATCTTTCTTGGGAAAATTATGGTAATTGGTTGCTATTTTTACTTGGTATCGGTGGCATCTCCGTGGTGGCAAATTGGGGATTGCAATATTTGACAGCTCCTGAATCAACTCCAACCAGTACGTTAGTCTGTAAATCTAAGATCAGTGGGGATTGGGAAACACCATTCGGTAAGGTTAATTTACAGGAAAAAGGAAATGACTATGTGGTGGGGCATTACGAATACAGCAACTTTGAGCGTGGTAAAGTTCAGGGTAAATTAACAGGAAAACAGGCTAATAATAAAATCACCTTTGACTGGCAAGAAAATTTGTCGCAGCCAGACCAAAAACAAGGCAAAGGGGTATTTATATTTGGCGAGGGATGTACAGAGTTTTACGGCAGCTATGGTATTGGTGACAGCAATAACAATTTTGGTAATTGGCGTGGCTATCGGCTGTCAAAATAATTTCTGTGATGAGACAGATCTGCGATCACTTTAGAGCAATCTCGCTCTCTAATTTTTGAGTTCCCATGACTACTTCTCCTTACATACTTTTGCTAGAAACAAGTGCAATTGTACAAACAGACCCTAATACATGGCGAGCGATCGCCCAGTTAGGCGAATGTTTATTACCTGAAATTGTTGCCCTAGAGATTGAGAACATTGCTAACGGCAGGTCCGATGGCAATGAAACTGTTGCTAGACAATTTCAAAGTTTGCGATCGCAGCTAAATTGGCAAAGCACTTCCCTCAGTGCCAATCACCCTCAACTCATGCAAAGGACTAGCCAAAACTTAAGTGCAACGGCAAGAATGCACCTAAATGTCGCTAGATATGTGATCGGTGTTGCTAGTGCTTATCCCCATAGATGCGTAGTTTTAGTTTCCGATGAAGTGTTGTTACGCGATCTCATTGTCAAGTTAGAGGGATGCGACTATCCCAATCTATGCGCCATCCCTTCGGCAGCCGCCCGCCAATGGTCAAGAACTACTCAAGAGCCGCCATTAGTGCAAAAAGCCAAGCAGGGTATCAAGGAAGTAGCTCAGTTTACGCTATCGTCTCCAACTAGACAAATTCCAGTTTCTAGCCAAGAAAACCAAAATAGTACTCAAAAATTTCACTCAGAAAAGCCGAATTTTGGACAAATTGCGATAAGTCTTGTGAAATATGGCATAACTACAATATTTTTAGTTACGATTCTACTAGTGGGATGGCGTTTAATCTATCCTAAGATGTTTCAACAATTTTGGGGAAAAGTTGGTCTACCGCCTTTTCCTGAACTATTTATGACACCTAGTCAACCTAAGAAGACTTAAAATCTCTCCAAAGCCTTTTAAACCAAAGATATTGTTGACAAGTAGGGAAGTGAACTATGGAAATGGGCGAAATCAAAACAGAATCGTTAGATCTCATCGATAAGCTGAATGAGGTTGGGATCGCCCTTTCAGTGGAAAAAAATACTCCCAAGTTACTGGAAATGATTTTGCAGGCGGCAAAATCAATGCTCAATGCCGATGCAGGAACCCTTTATCTAGCCACAGAAGATAAACGGCATCTTTTGTTTGAAATTATCATGAATGACTCGTTAGGGATCATGATGGGAGCGCAATTGGGTGAACCGATCCCCTTTGATCCCCTGCCCCTCTATGGGGACGAAGGCAATCCAAACAAAACGATGGTGGCAGCCTACGCCGCTTTATATAAGCAAACGATTAATATTCCCGATGCCTACACTGCGGAAGGGTTTGACTTTGCGGGGACACGAGCTTTTGATACCAAGACGGGTTATCGATCGCAGTCATTTTTGACCTTGCCGATGCTCAATCATGAAAATGAACTAATAGGGGTATTGCAGCTAATCAATGCGAAAGATCCTGTTACCCAAGAAATTATTGAATTTTCGCCCATCTCTCAGCGGATTGCTGAATCCCTTGCGTCACAGGCAGCAATGGCGCTGACCAACAATAAACTAATTGAGCAATTTCGCGAACTATTTGAATCTTTTATCAACCTAATTTCGGAAGCGATTGACAAAAAGTCACCCTATAACGGAGCGCATTGTCGCCGCGTTCCAACTTTGACGATGATGATTGCCGAGGCAGCTTGTCAGGCAGATTATGGCATTTTTAAGGATTTCGTATTAAATGATGATGAACTATACGAAGTGAAAATTGCGGGATTACTCCATGATTGCGGCAAAGTAACTACTCCTGTTCATGTAATTGATAAAGCTACTAAGTTAGAAACAATTTTTGATCGAATTCACCTAGTAAATACAAGGTTTGAAGTCTTAAAACGCGATGCGGAAATTAGTTTTTTAAATCAGAAAATTGCGGCGATCGAGTCGGGAAATCTGAGCGTTATTCCTGAGTTAGAGGATTTATTACAACAAAAATTAGCCCAATATTCTAGTGATCAAGCTTTTCTACATGTATGCAATATCGGGGGCGAATTCATGCGTGACGAATACAAAGAAAGGCTGCAACAAATTGCCAGATATCGATGGATCGATCCGCAGGGTGTGGAGACAAATTTCTTAACCGATAATGAAGTTTACAACCTGAGTATTTCTAGAGGTACTCTGACCGCAGAAGAACGCAAAATTATTAATGACCACATATCTGTAACTATAGAAATGTTGGAACAGTTGCCCTATCCACGCAATCTGCGCCGCGTCCCTGAGTATGCAGGAGGACACCATGAACGCATGGATGGTAAGGGATATCCCAAGGGGCTAACCCGTGAACAGATGTCACTGCCTGCGAGAATGATGGGTATTGCTGATATTTTTGAAGCCCTCAGTGCCAAGGACCGTCCCTACAAGAAGGGTAAAAATCTCACTGAATGTTTGCAGATCCTCGGTAAGATGCGCCTCGATAATCACATCGATCCCGATCTATTTGACTTGTTTGTTAGCCAGAAAATCTATATGCGTTATGCCAAAGAGTATCTTGATCCTGAACAGATCGATGAGGTCGATGAGAGCAAAATTCTAGGATACAATCCACCCTTAGTGCCGCAGGCTTAACTTAAAAGTAAGGGCTATGCCCTTCCCTTTGCTTTGCAACATTACAGCCTGCTATAGCACTTTTCAAATAAGCGGGGAAACCAACCCGTACTTCACTAGACTGATAAACGCTAATTCACAAAAGTGTTGTCACACTTTTGTAAATTGGCGTTTAGAAAGCGCAAAGCGCTGTATTCAGAATCAATCTCCGCATTGATTCTGAAAATTATAGAAATGAGAAATTGATTTTGTATTTATTCACGTACTTGTCTATGTTTGCCCAGTTCCGATCGCAATATCCACAGGGAAGCATCCAGACAGAGATGCTACCTAAAATTGATGGACTCCATGCATTTAGGGCGATCGTCTCCCAAGGAGATGCAGTCATGGGGACAGCTACAGCTATTGACAGTGATCTTGAAATTGCTGAAGATCGCGCCATCAAAAGAGCTTTGGCGATCGCGGGAATTGCCTTTGACCATAATTTTGACAGCAACTACAGTGGGCGATCGCCGATGCTAACTCAAGTTTCCCGTGAGTCAACGACTGTCAACTCCCTACCGTCGGCAAATTTTAATGCGATCGGTGCAGCAAGTCTTAGCTCAACACATAGCAACAGAACCCATACAACCCACAATATTGAGTCAGAGCCCGCCTTAGAGTATGTCCCCGATCAGCGCGATCAGTATGCAGATCGTTACGCCGACGAATATATTCCTGAAAAAATTAATGACTTCAAACCTAGCGAGAGTGACTTAATTAGTCCCATTCCGCCCAAGCCAATCACACCTCAGATTGCCCAAGAACCTATGGATTTATCCAATGCCATTTCTAACATAGATGTGGAGATGGCTCGTTTGGGATGGACAAAGGCTCAAGGACGTGATTATTTAGTAAGGACATTTGACAAAAAATCACGTCAACAACTAACAAATGATGAACTACTAAGATTTCTATCCCACTTAAAATCCTTAGCAACACCGCCAAAACCATCAGCAAGTGATGATTTTTTCTAAATGAAATTAATTTTATGGCTCCCGTCACTTGCACTACAGCAATTGCCGATCAAACAAAACACAAACAAAACATTAAAAACTTGGCAAAGCCAAGTTTTTAATATCAAATTAAATACGATATTTCTTTGTTTAAAAACCCATACTTGGTTTGGCTCTCAATTCACAAAAGTGTGACTACACTTTTGTGAATTGGTATAACATAGCATTCTGCTTGATTTGAATTTGGGTGCAAAGCACAGGTGGCGATCGCCATAGCAGCTACCTCGCTACAGGCAAATACCAAAATCAACTTTTAATCACAAAGCCCAAAATTCCCCAATGAAATCTCATAACTTCCAAGAAGAGCTTAGTCTCCTAATCCGCGCAAAATGTCCGATTATTTACATCGTGACTTGGGAGGAAGAACGTGCCGAAAAGGCGATCGCGCAGGTTGCTCAAGATTGTGCGCCACCAAGGCAGACTCTTTATTACGACCTAGTGCGTGGTTTTGAGCATAATCAAGAAGGGAAGAACAATCTTTTGCAAGCTTTACAGATTGTCGAAAATAGCGATCGCCAGACTGCAAATATTTATGTATTTCGGGATTTGCATCGGCGCTTGGCGGCGCAGAGACTAGATGAAATTTTGGTGCGCCAACTCCGCAACCTATATCGGAGTTTGCGAAATTCTCGTAAAACCTTGATTTTATTAAGTCCATTACTAGAGATGCCCTCGGAACTAGAAGAACAAGTCTCAGTTCTTTATTTCCCATTGCCCGAAACTACCGAGATTCGCAATATCATTGAGCAGATGATTCCCTCTGAGCAATTAAGGTTAGAGGGGAATAGTCTAGAGCAGTTAATCAAAGCCTGTATGGGCATGACTCGCGATCGCATTTGTCATACCCTCTCTAAATCGATTGTCCAAAAGCACTTTCTCAATGAATCGGATATTGATCGCGTCTTAGTTGAGAAGCAGAAACGGATTCGTCAGACTGAATTTTTGGAGTTCTTTACCCCCAATGAAACCCTCGATAGTATCGGCGGTTTGGATAATTTCAAACTATGGCTAATGCAGCGCCAGCAAGCTTTTTCGGACGAGGCACGAGCCTTTGGGTTGCCAAATCCGCGTGGAGTGCTGTTGCTAGGCATTCAAGGCACAGGCAAAAGTCTTTGTGCTAAGGCGATCGCTAACCTTTGGCGGCTGCCATTGCTGCGATTGGATGTGGGGAGATTGTTTGGCAGTCTAGTCGGGCAGTCGGAGAGTCGGACGCGCCAGACAATCCAGCTTGCCGAAGCCCTTGCGCCTTGCATTCTCTGGATCGATGAAATTGATAAAGCTTTTGGCGGTATCGCTAATAGCATGGGTGATTCAGGAACCAGTCAGAGAGTTTTAGGAACTTTGCTAACTTGGATGCAGGAAAAGTCTAGCCCTGTATTTGTTGTAGCAACTGCCAATAATATTCATGCCTTACCACCTGAGTTATTACGCAAAGGGCGCTTTGATGAATTGTTTTTTATTAACTTACCCACCTATGAAGAACGCAAAGAAATATTTCTACTCCATTTGAAACGCTTCCGCCCTGTGGAATTGCATAGCTTTGATGTAGAACAGATGGCGGAAATTTCTAAGGAATTTAGTGGAGCCGAAATCGAACAGGCGATCGTGGAAGGAATGTATCGCGCTTTCCATGAGCAAAGAGATGTTTTGACCGATGACATTCTAGGAGCGATTAGGGAAACTTATCCCTTGGCAAGCACTGCTAGAGAGCAGATTAGTTTTATGCAGGCATGGGCAACTCAAGGTCGAGCTAGAAGTGCTTCTAAGATTGAAAATACTAATGGAATAGCAGATAAAGTGACTGATATCAGCGCAATTAGTAAGACAATTGGCAAGTCCATGGAGAAATCGGCTACTAAGCATCGTCCTTTACCCTTGCCGCCATTGCCTCAAATCAAATCTAGCGCTGACCAATGACTTCCGCCAGTTCCTTTGATAATATTGACGATCCCTCATTGCCTCAACTACAGGCGATCAAAGCGCATTTAGATTTGATATTGATCGCTTTGGAAGCTTTAACAGGCTTAGGTTCTGATGAAATGCTGTCTGTCGCCGAAAAATTGGGGTTGACGGAGATTTTAAGCGATCGCATTACCCTCTGGCGATTGCGCCAAGCTAGTCCACTACGCAAAGGTAAGGGGCGCAAAAAACTGGATGTGGATGAGGCTAGAGCCATGACCCTCATTAGTTGTAGCCTTGCCGCCCAACAGCAATTCGCGATCCGCAATGCGGTTGCTCAACTCGAAAAAAGCACATCTTTAAAACTCCCACCCCATCGAGAGCCAATAATCGGTGACTATCTTGATCGATTTAATAATCTCTATCAAGAACGGATGACCGAAGAAGATCAAGCTAAACCTGACGCAATTCAGCGCTTAGCGTTAAAATTATTAATAGATTTGTTATTTTATAGTTCACAGCTTGGATCGCGCCGTCTCTGGGTTGCCCTATTTGAGCGCAGCCAAACTTGATCTAAAAAGGCTGGCATAGCCAGACTTTTTAAAACTAAAACTATGTCAAACTCAAACATCCTTAATCGCCGCTACGAGCTACCCAACTGCTTACTAGAGATTTGGACAGAGCGATCGCCTTTGTCAGAATGGCAGTCACAAGTTGTCGCGCAAAACTTGAAGTTTTATCTGCAATTAGGAGAGGGTGGCAAGGTAATTAAGGGAAATCAACAGCAAATTAGCTGCCTAATCGAAGCCGTGACAACCTACTGCGATCGCTGGCTAGCACAGGACAAATTCGACTCACTCACCCATAAAATTAGCATTCCTAAATCTTCCAAACTAAATCTCTCAACTTTACGCCTCTCCACACTCCAGTTATTTGATTTATATGAAGGGCTGGAACTTTGCACTCGTGAATTTGTGATCTTGCCAAGCATCGTTTTAGAAGTTCGCCGCATCAGCCCCAATTGGCTCAAAATCGCCGCCAGTATACTAGCGATCGCTGGAGTTAGTTTTGGCGCAATTCGCCTAGTTTCACGGGATCAAACCAGCTACCAAATCGCCCAGCCCACCTCAGTTTCAGCACCAGAGATTACCGCATTATCGCCATCTCCTCAAATACAAGAAAAGATTCCACCAACGAGCCTATCATCTCCACCTGCTAGTCCTAAGGCTAACGCTCAAGCTGGTGGTAGTCCATCCGCAAATGTCAGTGAGGTTCCTAGTCCAGAGGGAGAAAAGAACATCCCCGAAGCCAAGCAACAAGCTGGCGAGCAAGCGCGAAAGGAAGTAATCGCGATCGCTCCCCAAATGTCGCAACCCCCAAGTAAACCTAGTACTCTGCGTCAAAGGGCTAATGATAGTAACAATCTTGATGCTCCTGCGGCGGCAACACTCGAAGCCCCAAGTCAAGAAGCAGGAAACCCAGAACCCGCACCTGCCGAATCAGCAAAGCTATCTCCTGCATCTCCATCAATGCGTTCTTCTGCACCCGCAGCAATTCCTTCTGCTCCTATAGGAGAATCTACTAGTGGAAGTATTTCAAGTAAGTTTGCCAGCATAAAGCCGATAGAAGTTAAGTCATCCTTACCAAGTCAAGTTTTCACAGATTTAACTGAATATATTCAATCCCAACAAATCACATCATCATCCCAAGGAACTGTAAGTTTTGAGATAGAGCTAGTTGGGCAAGAAGTTGTCAAAGTAAATCTCAATTCTGAAAAATCAAACCTAGCCGATACGAAAGCAGTTCAAACATTGCAAAAGTTAATTATGAAATGGCGATCGCCTATAGTTTCGACAGGAAAGATTTACATAACCTTGCAGGTTAACTAGAGGCTTCGACTTCGCTCAGCCACCGTCGCTATTGCTAGCTGAGCGAAGTCGAAGCTTGGTGGCTGGGCAAAGTCGAAGCTATCTAATTATTTAATTGAAAGATAAAACTTACCTTATCGCCTTTGCCTAACGAAATGCGATCGCCTGCTCTAAGCTTGTGACGATTGCCTGCCGATAAAGGCAAATTATTAATGTAAGTTCCATTAGAACTTCCCGTATCTTCAAAATAGAAGAAACCGCCTTCAGTACGAATGTCGGCATGGATGCGCGATACAATGTCAGAGTCAGGAAAGCCCGACACATCGATATCAGGTGGAATTACCGTATTTGGCTTACCGATATGTACAACTGATAGATGGGCGGGAATTTCAATATTGAGGTTAGTCTGAACATGGAGCAATGAAGCTGCAAGCTGCTGGAGTTGAGTTTTCGCATTGATCGGGGTAGCTTTTTCGTAAGAATTTTCATTGCCCAGTTCAGGCTCAAATATATTGTTGATGGGAGTACTTACAGGCGCTTCACCACCATCCTCTGCAAGTATTTTTTCAATGTCAGTAAACTTAGGAATAGTGGGAAATTCCGAAATAGAATTGATAACTAAGCCCGAATCATCGCTAGATGTCTCGTTAGGTACGGTGTTTGACATAGCATTAGAAGTTGGATGAATAGAAGGGTTAGTAACAGACGCTGTTTGAGAGATAGAAACTTCAGACATTAAGTTATTGCCTACGGATTCACTTGATATATCTAATCCTTCATCGGCTATCTTGCTGAGAGCATGACCTACAGCACTGCTTAAATTAAAACCGCAATGACCACAAAATTTAGCATCTGAGCGAACATCTGATTGGCAATTTGGACATTGAATCGTACTAACTACTGGCAATACCGAAAAGCAAGCTTCACAGTTTACAGCTCCATCAGGATTAGCATGAGCGCAACTAGGGCAAATAATCATAACAACAAATTAAGAGCAACTGGACAAGTGTTCGTAATTGCAAGAATCACGTTTAAGTTTATTTTTGGTAGTTAAGCGCAAACAAGTTTAAAACCTAGAAGCTTGTTAGCCCTGCTAAGAGAACGGAGCAGGCTACGACTTAACCACTCATTCTTTGAATAATTAGGCATAGCATCTACACAAATCCTCATCATTTCTCTGAGACTATCAAATAGTATAGTGATTTTTAGTCTGGGCGTTACGATTCTTAGGGAGACTGTAATATTGTTTTTGACGCAATTCTTGTCTTTTTACGTTCCGCCTCACTTAAAGCCGTGCCTGTCTGTAAACGAGTTGCGTTGTCTTGAAGGATTGTTGAAGCATTATAATCCCCCATTTGCAAAGCGGTTTTAGAAGCAGATTGCAACATGGTCACAGCTCCTGCGCGATCGCCTTGTTGTAGTTTCTGTTCAGCAAGCTGCGTTTGGCGATACTTAGCTAGTGCTAGCAAGTGGTTTTGGACATTGGTGTCGATTTGCGGTACAAAATTTTGGGTTAACTGCAAACTAATGGCTTCTGGCTCCGTCAACAAGTTAACTTGAGCAAGGGACGGCATATCGTAGCGCACCTGAACAGACAAAATAGGAAGATCCGATCTGTCAGGCTGAAAGGAGACAAAGGCGGATGGACTTATATATAAATTAAATAAAACGACCCGATCTACATCAGTCATCAGATCGCCGAGCCTCACAATAATCGTATTTCCCTCAGTTTGATAGTTCAGCTCAATTGTGTCTGGAGCAACTTGGGCAACTGGCTTCAGCTCTGCTAAGCGAACATAGGGAGATAGCTGCAATATTAAATGGGCATTGGTGAGATTAACTGACTGGACACGCTTAAGTAACTTTTGAAATTCGGCGCTAGCCATTTCAGGTGAAGCAATGTAAGCCATGGAGCCGCCGCCTGCATCAGCGATACGCTCTAGTACGTCCTGATTCCAGTTATCCCCAAAGCCAAGACTATGCAAGGTCATATTATATTCAGTGGCGAGGCGGGAAAATTGAAAACAGCGATCATTATTTCCATGTTCATTCTCACCATCAGTCAATACAAAGACTTGGCTCACCGTGCCATCTTTGCCCTTACTGGTTTCTTGGAGCCCCAGCTTAATGCCGTCATCAATGCAAGTTCCACCCGACGCTTTGAGAGATTGAATTTTCTCTTTAATTGATTCTGTGCGATCGACGGGCTGATTTTCCACAACGACACTCGCCTTGTGGTCGAAGCCAATTACACAAATACGATCCTGTAGGCTCATTCGATCAACTAAATCCCGAGCCGCCCGTTTGACATTATCGAGGGGCTGACCGCCCATCGAGCCACTATGATCGAGGACAAGGCAGAGGTTTAAAGGCGTATTACTTCCATCTATAGAAGTATTGGCTGATATGGAGATCGCTAACTGGCGCTGACTGCTAGCTTGCTTGCTATCAAGATAGCGATCACTTAATTTACAGGTCAGATTTACACTCATTTAGATGTTCATTCCTAAAATTTGGCACAGTTGATTAGCTTGTGGATAAACCCTTACTATCAATTCACTTTATCACTTTCACTGTTCTCAATACCTCTAATTACAGTCAATCCCAGAAGATACGGGCAGCGCTTTGCGCCGCTACTATCTTCTGGGATTTTGAAAACACACTACATATTGCTGTCAGTTAAATAGCCGAATTTTAATTAGAAAAAAATTTATCAAGCTTACCTTTGCTACACTGAGACTAACTTTTGAGACATATTACATAAGGAATCGGGTAAGTTTAATATGCCTTACTCAGCAGAGATCAGTCGTCGTCAGCCCAGTTGTTTTCTCTTTTTAATCGATCAGTCTGGATCGATGGCTGATGCCTTCACCAGCGAGAGCGCAAGCCAAGGAAATTCCAGAGGAGCAAATGAGAGCTTACATAAAACCAACGAAGCTATTCAAAAATCCCAAGCTGTAGCCGATGCTGTAAATCGTTTACTGGACTCACTAGGACAACGTTGTGTTAAGGGGAATAAGATATATGACTATTTTGATGTCGGCGTAATTGGGTATAACAGTGAAGTTGCGTCAGCCTTGGATGCGGTCACGGGGGATTTGGCGATCGCACCAATTAGTAAAATCTACGAAAATCCGACTGAACTAGAAAAACGCGCTCAGAAGCTTCCTGACGGCATGGGTGGTTTGGTGGAAGTTTACAACGATTTTCCGATCTGGTTTAAGCCAATCGCTAGCGGTGGAACAGCCATGTGCAGCGTCTTTGCTCTTGCTCGGATTTTACTTGAGGGCTGGATTGAAAAGTATCCTAATAGTTACCCGCCAACTGTAATCAACATTACGGATGGTGAGTCCACCGATGGCGATCCGACTGAAGAGGCGAACAACCTCAAAAAGCTCTGTACCTCTGACGGATCAGTACTGCTTTATAACATTCATATCTCTGCGGAATATACTCAACCTGTATCTTTTCCCAATACAGCCGAAGTATTAAGTGACCCCTACGCGCGTTTGATGTTTGAGTTGTCGAGTCACTTACCTTATGCCGCTCAGAAGGCAGCCGAGAAGGAAGGCTATAAGATCACGCCAGACTCTAAAGCGTTTATGTTCAATGCTGACCCTGTAAAGTTAATTCAGTTTCTAGACATCGGCACACGCACTGAAAATCTTAGATAAAAACCATAAAAACGCAGCAAAGCTGCGTTTTTATGGTTTTTAGATCAGTGTAAAGAGCTAATTATTTTGTGACTCGACCAAGATTGTAGCGGTGATCGGAACGACTCCAGCTTCATCGCTATTGAGTGCGATCGCGGCGGCATGGGACAAATCAAGATTGCGATCGCCAAAATATGGACCACGATCATTAATTCGTACCACTACTGACTTACCGTTGTGTTGGTTAGTGACTTTGAGGTAAGTATCAAAGGGCAAACTGGGATGTGCGGCTGTAAAGTCCTGTTGCTCAAAATTTTCACCTGAAGCTGTCTGTCTTCCCTGAAAATAGGGACCATACCAAGACGCTAAACCATCAATTTGTTCATCGGTATAAGCCAATTGATACATTTGCTTCTGGGCTTCTGCCAAGGTTAACGGCTCTGCACCTGCGGCAACCCTTAAATTGTTAATCCATTGCGTCAGGTTCAATGAAGGATTTAACACATCAGGCTTAGAAATCGAAAATAGACTAAGGTTTTTGTATTTACCAATATATTGCTCACCAATTACCGTGGGTTGCAACTGATTTGGGTCAAAGTCTGGAGCATTCATGATAATAGCTAACTTAGCTACTGCTATTACCGCTTGAGGCAAATCTTCGACCCTAAATGTGGGTTGACGATTGACTGTAATCATCCATTTATCGTCAAACTCATTACGAACTTCAACAACGTATTTAGAGTTAGAAAATGAAACAGAATTTTTATTGGTTTGACCAAAATTTGAGTAGGTTTCTTGACTAGAATATTGATATTCATAATCAAAATTTGAAGCCACTGCTTCATTAGCAAAAATTGGCATAGAAGCCCTAGAAGCAAGTGAAAACAAGGAAATCACAAGCAGTTTGGATAATGAATGCATATAGTTTATTTGTAAAGCAGCAAAGATGTTTCTAATATTTGATTTTGAAAGGGTTGGAATAAATAAGTACCTTTAAAACCAAACAAGAACAGGAATGACTAAGAGCTTGAATTAGTTATTTTAAAAGTCTGGGTATCTGTTCTAATAGAATCAAATTTCGTTTGAAATAGGTGAACCTTGATTAACCTACGTTATTAGTGGGGATCATAAATCATCCTTGAGAAAGAGATAAATTTGTTTGCTATAAACTTATCTGAATAATTTAGATGAATCTTTGATAATCTTTTAGTGAATTATAGAAGGTAGAAAATTTAGAAACAAAGCCAGTATTTTTCTTGAAGTCTATGTCTATTAGTTATTTAAGAATTTATGACAGAGGATTTACCAATGACCAAATAAAGTGAAAAATTTAGTCAATTTGGAATTGTTAAGCAAAAATTAATTTTTTAAAGAATATTTGCTGATTTTAAGTTATTTTTCATAAAATTAATGCCATCAAATAACTTTAAAAGTCTTATATTGTCTGTTTTTAAATGTTGTCTGACACCAAATTTACAAATGGCTATGCCATTTTTTAGATTTAAAAACTCTTACTGGGTTTGAATTCCAACTCACGAAAGTGTGACCACACTTGTGCGGGTTGGGATAACATCGTTAATCGCTTTGTATAAATTTAGTCAGTCACGAAAATCAAGTGACACAGCCACTCAGTTCTTAGGTTTTAGAGATCGCTTTACAAGTCAGGCAATTTTGCCGATGTTTCACAAATTTTTTATCGCTAGTGTATTGAAATGTCTCGGATAATTCCTCTATAGCGTGGATTGCTCACTAAAAGTAAGCGATGCCCGCTATTTTTATTGGGTTTTCATTTGTATTCTTAGCCAATACAGTGCCTACTCTAGATCAAAATTTTTTTAGAAGACTGGCTACGCCAGTCTTCTAAAAAAATTTGATCTAGAGAATTGCAAACCTAACCCATACTGGGTTTTCAAATAAAGAAATGAAATTGCCAGTTGGCATTACTTTGAGGGGCTATAAATTGAGCCATTGGGCATCGTTGCCCCGTCTAGTTTGACGTTGGTAAGTTTGACCATCACCTTGTCTCCAAATCCGACTTTTGCGCCGCTCAAATTAGCACCGCTCAGGTCAGCACCGCTGAAATCAGCACCAATCAAATTAGCGCCTCGCAAATCACTATTTTGTAGATTAGCCTGAAATAAATTAGCTCTAAACAAATTAGCCCCTTGGAGGTTTGCTCCTTGTAAGTTAATTCGATGTAAAAAAGCATCGGTCAGATCAGCATTGCTTAGATCGGCATAGCTCAGGTTTCGTCCCTCAAGATATTTTTCCCGTAGATTTGCCCCCCGCATATCAGCTCCTGTTAGATCAGGCTTTTGAGAACTTGCCGTCTGTCCAGATTGACTTTGGTAACTACTATGACGTGATTCAGCCTGATAGTTAGTTTGCTGACTGGGTTTGGGAGTTGGTTGGCGAGTTTGATAGGACTGATAAGGATTGGCAGGGCGCTCAGAAGTTTGTTGAGACTTAGATTTATTTTGATATGCGCTCTGATAGTAGCTTTGATATTTGGTTTGGTGTTGATGATACTGACGATTGCTTTGATTGGTATGGCTTACAGGTTGATGGTTGGGTTGGTAAGCAGCTTTTTTGGTTACATCTTTCTGTTCGATATGTTGACGTAAGCTGTCACGCGCATGGTTGAATGCCTTTAGCTTCTCCTGAGCTTCTAATTGCTGCTGCACGTTTTCCCTAGGCATACGATCTGGATGCCACTGCAAAGCCAGCATCTTATAGGCTTTATTGACTTCTTCTAATGTTGCCCCAGAAGTCAAACCGAGAAGTTTATAGCATTGATTAATTTCCATGTTTTGTCGATTCCACAACGCTGGAGATTTTCAGTTTACGCTGCCAATCGATCCCAAGTGTATCAAAACAACCAATCAAAACTCAAAAATCAATTTCTGGTTTCTCAGTACCTTCGGCGCTGAGAAGCCCGAAATTGATTTTTTTCGCTAAACCCTAAAAGAATAATGGCGGTGCTTCGCGCCGTTATTACGCTTGTTTTATCTAAAATAATCTAAAATTGCTTGACTAATTGTTTCTTCTCCATTCATAGCTATACTTTCGGAATCACTTAGTAATGGCTGCTGTAGGGTGTCTTTAAGGAATGACCAATCACCTTCGTAAAAATCTTGTGGTGAAATTATCAAATGTTCAGCATAATTTTTGACCCCAGCGATTAGAGTCTCCGCCTCCAAAAAACCTTCGCGAGTCATGCACACAACAGGAACCTTAGCCCTCAAAGCTTCAGCCAATGTCCCATACCCAGGCTTAGTAACGATGCGATCGCATACCACCATCAAATCAACAGGACGAAGGCGCTCAACATTAGCTTTAACTAAATTAGGTAACTCTGGCGCATTGCGATCAAAAGTAATAAATTGCCAATCAGCAAATTTGGTCAAGTTTTCGTAGGGGATCGACTGCAAACTTAAGCCACCAAAGGTTAGCATTGCCGTTGGGCGATCGCGATCAAGATTGAATCTATGACACAGATACTCAGCCGTATATTTCGGGCTTGCCCCCGTTAGTCCCACATCTTGGATCTGATTAAAGGCTGTCATTGGTTCGGCGAATGGCAGTCTAAATAGGCGATCGCAATGATTGTAAGTATCCGATAGGCGATCGGCTAACTCCGCAAATTTTCCGCCCCAGTCCCTATATATAAAGTCCCAACCAAAGTTTCCCCCCATCCAACAAGGAATATTGGCACTCTTAGCGATCGCGGCAATCATGGGTGGAATATCACCAAACATAAGATCAACATGATGTTCTTGCAAAAATTTAACCTCTGTCGCAATCATATCTGACTGCTCTTGGAAAATTTTTTGCCAAGCGGCAAAGGTTGCCTCGCGATCTACGACCAAGCTATCGGCTTGTACTACTCCTACATCAAATACGCGGGGATGATAAATAAAATCGCCTTCAATATATTCCTCCAACAACCAACGCGGCGCAGTCGTCGCAATAATCAATTTGACATCAGGCGATCGCTGTTGTAGTTCCGCAAGAACCGCCGCCGTGCGCGTCGCATGACCGAAACCGTGATTGGTAATTGCAGTATATAAAGTGGGCATGGTTTTACTAAAGGTTAATTATTGTTCTTGCTGTTCCAATTGTTCGTCAACCTCAAAGTGGTTGCGACCAGTCTGTTTGGCTCTATAAAGCGCTGCATCCGCTCGTTTAAATAAAGAATCAGTTGTATCGTCGGCTTTTGATGTAGCAATACCAATACTAAACGTCACTTGTCCAACTTGTTCATGGATCAATTCAGAATTTTGTTTGTATAAACGCTCAGCGAGATGGCAAGCTGTCTGCAAATCGGTTTTCTGTAAAATTAAGATAAATTCTTCACCGCCCCACCTCCCCAATAGGTCAGAATCACGTAGATTGTGACGCAAAAAATTAGCAATATTAATCAGTACGCGATCGCCAATATCGTGACCAAAGGAATCATTGATTTTCTTGAAATGATCAATATCGACAACAAATATCGTTAGAGGTAAGTTCTCTATTTTGGTTAAATTTAAGAACTTATCAAGAGATTGAGAAGCAAATCGACGATTACAAATACCTGTCAGATAGTCAGTAGTTGCCGCAATAGTCATATCTTTGGCTTCAGTATTTACTTCAATAATCTGCTCCTTTAGAACCGCAATTCCTAAAACCATTAGTATGTAAATCGGCTGGGCAAAACATATATTCTTTATAGCTGGATATAGGTTTTCTAATACAAAATCAGGTACATATTGCATCGCCTCATATAAAAAAGTAGAGCATACTAAAGACAAATAAAATAATACTGAAGCGATGATAGCATTACGAGTTTCCAGCATAATGAATGCCGATACATATATCATCGGTAGCCATTGTGAAAATGTGCTAACGCTATAAAGATCGATAATAAAAAAAGGCATTCCTAAAATCATTGCTTGGAAATTAGCAAAACAGTAGATAGCGAAGGTATAGAAAGTAATATTTTCGATATATTTCAGGCTTTTTGGGTACAGGTACAATACAATCGTACCGATACTAAAAATAGTGACCATCATTGGATAAGCTATGATGTCTAGAGGATTTATGTGAGATTTCGACCCTTCTAGACTCCAGATCCCTATGATCACTAAAACCGCAAAGGTTAAAAACACCTTTAGTAAACGTGACTTTAGATCATAGAAAGATTTTAGAGATTTTAAGTTGATTTGATTCATAGAATAATAAGAAATTACAGTCTTAGTAACTGTTTAAAATTCTCAGATATATCAAAACAGAAGGCTTGAAATCAGTTGTAAAAATACTTCTTGTCAAAAAAATTTGCTTTAGAACTTTCAGCAAAAATATAGTAATACCAGTTCACAAAAGTATAACTACAATGTTTGTGAATTTAAAACCAAACCCAGTATGGGTTTCCAAACAAAGAAATGGCTATGCCATTTCTTTGTTTGGATAACTGGTTTTATAGCAATAATAAATGAAGGCGGTGCTTTGCACCGCCTTCATTTATTGAGGACTTACATTTTATTCGCGCAATTGCGATTCATCTATCGGGTTTTGCAAAACTGGCAGAGGCGAACTTATGGCAACTTGCTCTGACGCAGAAAGGACATTGCTAATATTAGAAACTTCCAAAGATTCTTGTTGTTGTTCAATATTATCTTGTCCTCGCACACTCACTAAATAAATACTACTAAGAGTCAAAATCACCCCTAGCCACTGTACTAAAGTCAGATTTTCACCTAAAAATAAACTGCTAAATATTAGGGCAAAAACAGGAGTCGAAAATGTCAAAGCACTTAATGTAGTCAAGCTTCCTGAAGATGCAAAAAAGAAAAATAATCCATAGGCGATCGCGCTACCCATGACTGCCATATACAACATTCCCAACCACCCCCAAGCACCCAGATCTTGCCACTGGTTTTGTTCAAATTGGTTAGAAAAAAGTAGTAAAGGAAGCCCACCAAGAACCATGTGCCAGCCAGTCGCCATAACTGGATCGGCGTAACGCACCACAGGACGAATTAAAATCGTACCGATCGCCATAGATAGGGAGGCTCCCAGCATAAACCATTCTCCTATGGTAAAAATTCCCGCGTTGATTACGGTGGTAAAGTCCCCGCTCAGCATAGCTTTTAGTAAATCTGCGGGCAGCCCAATCAAGCCAATTCCTAATATGCCAATCAATAACCCAAAAGTCGCACTAATCCCAATCCTTTCTTTGTATAAAACTGCGGCTAGTACAGCAACAGCAAGGGGTTGAGAGTCAATCAGTAGCGACCCAAGCCCCGCATTTGTCCGCACTAACCCCTGTGCCAAAAAGCCCTGAAACATAGTCCCATCAATGAGGGCAAACAGACCGATCCACAACCAAGCTAGCCAACCTTTCGGTTGCTGCTTCCCAAAGTAAATACCACCAACCACTAGCAACAATCCCGCAGGTATCAGCCTTACTGCCGCCATAAACATGGGGCTAGTGTGGGGCATAACTGCTTTCATCACCACCATTGCTGTTCCCCAAAGGAAAAAAGGCGCAATTAACAAAGGCGATTGACGAGTTAACCCAGATTGCGCGGTGGTTGATGGCTGCATATTTTAGGATTGACTTGAGGATTGTAAAGTTTGATTGCAATATAGAAAAATAGTATCAGGATTACAGGCTAAAAAGCAGGAGAGGGCGCAATGCACTGATTTCTTGCTTTTTAGGCAATACAACCAAGAAAGAATCAGCAATTCTCATCATAAAACCAGTTTTAAGACTTTTACCCCAATTCACAAAAGTGTAGTCACATTTTTGTGAATTAAAAACCAAACCCATCAAGGGTTTTAAATGAAGAAATGGCTATGCCATTTCTTCATTTGGTGTCAGCACCTTCGATGCTGATAGTGTCAAAGCTGTTTTTTTGAAAGCTAGTTTTTATAATGAGAGCTGCTGAGAAAAAATTAGAAGCATTTCTTTGCACCGTTTTTATTTTTTCTTGGTTTGGATAAGGCTACTTATTGCCATAATCTAAACTTTTGTGAAGTGCTTGCCCTGTATAGGTTACGCTATACAGGGTTGATGGGTAAAGCTGGAAACCCTCTCCCAGAGCGAGTTTCCAGCTTCCTAATAAGAATTGCCGTAATAAGTATTTAAAAGAAACTGCTCAAGTCTATATAAATTAACGATTACATGTATACACAAGTGGCAAGTTGCTATTAGAATGATCAATCAGAAGTCATATTCAGTGCGGGTTTCGCAAAAAGCGATCGCACAATATTTGCTTTGAATTTAACCATTTAACTCATACTCAACTCATATTTATACAAAGGGGAAACCTATGAACAAAGGTGAACTAGTTGATGCGATTGCCAAGAAAGCAGCCGAGAAAGGCGTATCAGTCAACAAAAAGACTGCTGACGAAGTTCTCTCCGCTACCCTTGAAGTAATCATTGATACGGTAGCTAGTGGCGATAAAGTAACTTTGGTTGGCTTCGGCTCGTTTGAAGCTCGCGATCGCAAAGCTAGAGAAGGACGCAATCCTAAAACTGGCGAAAAAATGGAAATTCCTGCGACAAAAGTTCCTGCTTTCTCCGCTGGTAAGTCTTTTAAAGAGCAAGTTAGCCCTCCTTCTGACTAATTTTTATTGCAGTGCTTTGCGCTTAGATCTGAATCGGGCAGAAATTTAAAAGCGTTGCTGAGCAACGCTTTTAAATTTCTGCCCATGGTTCGTAAGATCTCAAAAAGAGTGATGGAGGTGCTTAGCGCCTCTATCACTCTTTTTGAGTAACTGCGCTAATTACAGCATCAGCATCAGCAGTCCAACCAATGATGCCCCCTTGGGCGCGGAGCATTTCAATGGTTGAAGCTTTGAATTCTGGGAAATAACTTGCTGTCGCATCTTCGATCAGTAAGCATTCATAACCTCGATCATTGGCTTCTCGCATCGTAGTTTGCACACAGACCTCTGTGGTTACCCCTGTGATTAAAAGATGGGTAATCTGCTCTTTCTGTAAGATTTCTTCAAGTTTAGTACGACAAAAAGCACCTTTCCCTGGTTTAACGATCACAATCTCATTGTCAAGGGGAGTTAGTTCAGGAATAATATTGTTCCCTTCTTCTCCGACAATTAAGATCCGACCCATAGCGCCGCGATCGCCAATTTTTAATCCGCCTTCACCACGATTAAGTTTAGAGGGAGGACAGTCTGACAAGTCTGGAGCATGGGCTTCGATCGTATGAATGATAGGAAAATTAAGCGATCGCAAAGTTTCCAGTAGTTTTTTCACTGTTGGCACAATACTTTGAAGCTGCGTAACATCATTTCCGAGGGCATCACCAAAGCCACCAAGCTCCAAAAAATCACGCTGCATATCAATGATTACCAAAGCAACTTTAGTTTGACTTGGTAATGGGTAGTCATAAGGCTTAGCGGCAATCGCAGTCATAAAAATACTCCTTATATTGAGGCTTTAAATAGTGCGGAGAAATTTTGGGAAACATGGCTCCGCCATGTTTCCCAGAATTTCTCTGGGTTTTAATTAAGCGCAAAGCGCTGTAACCCCTTTATGAATTGAAAACTAAATCCCACGAGTAATACCAAATCAAGAAATGGTGTAACCATTTCTTGATTTGGTATTACTCGTGGATAATTACAGGCTTTTCCCAAACAATTAACACCACGCATCCATCTTCACTAGAAACCTGATGACTAGTGTCTGGAGCATTGATGATTACAGTGCCTTTACCATATTTGCCGTTAGCGTCAGATTGAGATCCAGCCAACACAAAAATATGTTCATATCCTGAATGAGAGTGATGAGGAACCTGAGCGCCTGCTTGATAACGCAGCAGGGCAGCACTAGCTCCGCGATCGCTCTTATAGAGTCTATGAATCTCAACGCCTTGGCGAAAAGGCTCCCAAGGCAAATCGTCATAGCTTGAGCGGGTTAACAATTCAGGAAAAAAATGGCTTTTTTGAGTGTCGCTCATTACTTAATGTCCTGCCATCTTTTGCCCAATTTCGGCAAGGTCAGCTTCTGAACTTGGACTTTCATAAACGAATTTGCCATCACTCATCACTAAAATGCGATCGCTTAGGGTGAGGATTTCATCTAGATCTTCACTGACTAAAAGTACAGCTACGCCACGATTGCGAGCTTCCACAATTTGATTGTGAATATACTCGACAGCCGCAAAGTCTAGTCCAAATACGGGGTTAGCCACAATTAGTAACTTAATTTGCGATGCCGAAAGCTCACGGGCTAGCACTGTGCGCTGTACATTTCCACCCGAAAGGTTGCCAACGGGGGTGTCGGGTGAAGGTGTCTTAATTGAAAAGACTTTGATCAGGTTTTTTGCAGTTTCCCGAATGGCTTTAAAAAGTAATAAAACTCCTCCCTTAGCTTGAGGAGGGCGATCAAAGGTTCGGAGAGCAAGATTTTCTGCCACACTCATATGGGGAACGCAGGCATTCCGTAGGGGTTCTTCGGGTAGAGAGAAGACTTGGTGGCTATACATTTCCTTGCGAGTGGCAGTATAGCGATCGCCATTGACAAAGATTTCACCCGCAGTCGCCACTCTCTGCCCTGACAAAACCTCTACCAACTCTCTCTGCCCATTACCCGAAACTCCCGCAATACCAACGATCTCTCCAGTTTTAATCTGCAAATTAACGCCAGCGACTGCTTCTAGTCCATTGTCGCGATCGGCATGGATATTTCGCGCATCAAGAATTAGGTCATTAGTGGAAACTTCTGTCTTGATAACCTGTCGAGCTTCCTTTGCCTCGCCTAACATCATCGCCGCCATATCCGACACTGACAGATCTTTAGTTGATCCTGTGCCAGCAAACTTACCCTTACGCAGCACAGTTACATTATCAGCAAAAGCTGTAATCTCGCGGAACTTGTGACTAATCATCAGCACGCTCAAACGACCTGCAGTAACTTCATCACGCAATAAACCCAGCACTTCGTCTGCTTCTTGAGGAGTCAAGACTGATGTCGGTTCATCAAGGATTAAAATACGACTCTTGAGATACAGTTGCTTGAGAATCTCTAGCTTTTGCTTTTGACCAGCCGCAAGTTGAGAAATTGGCGTATTCAGATCAATCTTGAAAGGAGAAGCCGCCATAAACGCTTCCAATTTGTCTAGCTCATCTTTCCAATTAATCAGTGACGGAGTATCAGGACGTACTAACAATAAATTTTCAGCTACCGTCATCGCAGGGACAACTGTAAAGTGCTGATAGACCATCCCGATACCATACTGATAAGCATCACGGGGGCTGTTGATACCTCGCGATCGCTTGTCAATTAAAATGTCGCCATGAGTTGCCGCATGGAAACCCATGATGCATTTAACTAGAGTACTCTTGCCTGCACCATTTTCGCCCAAGAGCGCATGAAAGGTTCCTGGAGCAAGCTTTAGAGAAACATTATCAACTGCAACAAATGAGCCAAACTTCTTAGAAACATTCACCAGCTCAAGTTCTGGAGGTAGGTGGGATCTCAAAGTATCGGCGGAAACACTAGACGGGACATTCAAAGATGGTATTGAGTCTTTCATTGAACCTTCTCCAACCACACTACTTGATGCAGCAATACCTTCAATTTCGTCAGGACTTGGCTTTTCCATAGTGGCGTATACATAAATATAGGTTTGATCTAACTAGAAATTTTGAGCGATCGCTGTAGTCAATGTTTCAGAATCACTGACTGCTCCAAATACGCCACCTTGCATTTCAATCATTTTCAAGGCAGCGAGATGATTACCATAATCGGTTGCTCCTGTGCAGTCCGATAGCATGAGACATTCATAGCCGCGATCATTAGCATCACGCATAGTTGTATGCACACAAACGTCAGTAGTAATTCCCGAAAGAATAATATTCTGAATATTATTGCGCTTTAAAATCAAATCCAGATCTGTGGCATAGAACGAGCCTTTGCCAGGCTTATCAATGATTGGTTCATTGGGCAAAGGGTATAGGTCTGGAATGATATCCCAACCCTTTTCACCACGCACTAAAATTTTACCGCAAGGACCTTCATCTCCAATCCCTGCGCCAATTCTTTGCGATCGCCAGCGCTTATTTTGTGGCAAATCAGACAAGTCGGGGCGATGTCCTTCACGGGTATGAATAATCAGAAATCCTTTTTCGCGAAATAGGGTCAAGACCTTTTTAATTGGCTCAATGGGGGCGCGCGTCAGCGATAAGTCATAGCCCATTTTGTCCACATAACCACCAACTCCGCAAAAGTCTGTCTGCATATCAATAATGATCAGTGCGGTGTTGTCTGGGCGCAGATCGCCATTATAGGGATAAGGATAAGGGGTTGCCTCAATATACATAGTCTGTAGGTATCAGTGACAAAAATAATTTTTGACTATTATGTAAGCCTAGATTGTTCTTCAGCAACTTAATGCAGCACCATGTCCCTTTCAGTGGTCAGGCAAGAGTCTTGACATACAAATTTGAAATTCTCGTAAGTAGCTAGGCATAATTAAAAACCAGAGTTAAAACCTGTGGCGCACGCTGCGCGTGCGCCACAGGTTTTAACTCTTTTCAGTTAGCAGTAAGGCGCAAAGCGCCGTACTGCTAATTATTGGGTGGGAAGGGAGTAGGCACTCAGTAATATCAAGTCAAAAAATGGTGAAGCTATTTTTTGACTTGGTATTACTGAGTTTGTTAGATTTGCGCTCCTTAAAATGAAATAATGCTCTCTGTAAACTTTTTATAATTGCTGGTAACCCTTAGCAATAAACGCAGAAATCATGGAACGTACTTTTTTGGCTGTCAAGCCCGATGGCGTACAACGTCACCTAGTTGGAGAAATTATTCGCCGATACGAAGTCAAAGGCTTTAAATTGGTTGGATTAAAGCTAGTACAACCAACTCGCGAATTAGCCGAAAAGCATTATGCAGTGCATAAAGAAAGACCCTTCTTTGCTGGTCTAGTTGACTTCATCACCTCAGGACCAGTTGTGGCGATGGTATGGGAAGGCGATGGGGTAGTAGCCTCAGCTCGTAAAATCATCGGTGCAACCAATCCCCTTACCGCTGAGCCTGGAACAATTCGTGGCGATTACGGTGCAAATATTGGGCGCAATATTATTCATGGTTCCGATGCGATCGAAACTGCTCAAACAGAGATTGCGCTATGGTTTAGCGCTGAAGAACTAGTTGATTGGAATCCTAGCCTAACTTCTTGGATCTACGAATAACTCACTGTAAGCTCTAATTAAACCCAAAAGATTAATGGCAGCGCAAAGCGCTGCCATTAATCTTTTGGGTTTAATTAATATGTTATGGAATGGTTTCAATTTGTATAGCTAAAAAAGAGGGGTGGCGCTTTGCGCCGCCCCTCTTTTTTGAGTCTCGAATTACATTGCTTTTACAAATGGCGATCACTGTAAAACTCAAGGATCGGTAAACCCTACAGTCTTCATAAAGATATATTGACAATTCTTAACAATTTGCAATATATTGCTATACATAAGCAAAAGCTTATAAAACAAATAAATTCAAACCAAACAAAAATGACCACAGCAGTACAGAGACGCGAAAGCGCATCAATCTGGGATCAGTTTTGCA
>QBLS01000032.1 GCA_003249015.1 Pseudanabaena sp.
TGGCTATTTCTATTCTCCTATGTATTTCTACTCAGTGCCTAATTGAGATGCTCCCTGCCTGCGGGTGATCCAGCCTATGTGGATTGTGCGGAGGTGCGGGGTGACACGAATATTTTGGTGGACTTGGGGAATAAGTTGTTGCGATCTGATCGCATGGTCTGTCAGCTATATGCAGGACATCGCGGCGGCGGTAAATCGACAGAGTTATTGCGTCTAAAGGATCATTTAGAAAAGAAAGGATGTCTGGTTGTCTATTTTGCCGCTGATGAGGATGACATTGATCCTGAAGATGCTGAATATACCGATATTTTGCTATCTTGCACAAGGCATTTGCTAGAAGGTCTGAAAGAGGCTGACCCTACGCCAATTTTGGGATGGTTGCGCGATCACTGGAATGATTTAAAAGACTTAGCATTAACAGAAGTTAGTTTTGAGAATCTGAGTGTTGAGGCGCAAATTACGCAATTTGCTAAGCTGACAGCAAGCATTCGGGCGATTCCTTCGGAACGTCAAAAGATTCGCGACAAGGTAAATCCCCATACGATTACTTTGCTAAATGCGCTGAATGAGTTTATTGATGATGCAAAGCGAAAGTTGCCTGAAGGGAAAACTCATTTGGTGGCGATCGCCGATAATCTCGACCGTATTGTGCCAATTCCGCAGGAGCATGGGCGCACCAATCATGATGAGATTTTTTTGGATCGAGCGCAACAGCTACAGAGTTTGAATTGTCACATCATTTATACGATTCCGATTTCGATGGTTTATTCGAGTCGGGCGGCGGATTTGCGAGATATTTATGGCGATCCGCAGGTGTTGCCGATGATTATGGTGCAGACTCCTGATGCTGGTGAGACGGATGCTGCGGGGTTTGCCAAAATCAAGGAAATCATCAAGAAACGGATTGAACCTTTTGCGCCTAATGCGAATTTAGAGACAGAAATTTTTAGTAGTGCGGAAGGTTTGCTGAGGCTCTGTTTGATGAGTGGTGGTCATGTGCGAAATTTGATGTTGTTGGTGCGATCAGCGATCGATCATATCGATAATCTGCCAATTACAGAAAAGGCAATTCAACGCGGGATTACTCAAGCGAGAGACACCTATCGCCGCACGGTGGAGCAGGATGAATGGGAGTTATTGGCTAAGGTTACGGAGTCGAAACAAATTGACAATGACGATCGCTATCGTAAGTTGTTGTTTAATCGTTGTGTGTTGCAATATGGCTATTTTGATGACGAGGGAGAACTTCAGCCTTGGTATGATGTGCATCCACTGATTAAGGGAATTCAGCAGTTTAAGGAAGCTGTTGCACAGTTAAAAAAGAAGAGTTCAATAATTGTTTCTTGAGAGTAGTGAACTATGGAGTCAGAAGCGATTAATTGGGAGCAGGATTTACCGTTAGATGCTGATGAGGCATATCGATCTCTAGTGCGATCTCTTAGGCGTACTGATGGTTTTTCTTTGTTATTCGTGCGTTGCTCTCCAATTCAAGGAGAACAGATTATTGCTGATGTTGGTAATGACCTAAGAGATAAAAATATTAGGGTCTTGGAGTTAAATGAATCCATCGATAATCTTTATGATC
Source organism: Pseudanabaena sp. (assembly GCA_003249015.1). GTDB lineage: Bacteria > Cyanobacteriota > Cyanobacteriia > Pseudanabaenales > Pseudanabaenaceae > Pseudanabaena. The sequence goes on from QBLS01000032.1 coordinate 1,586, forward strand.
GCATATTTGCTTTGGAAGATCTTGAACGCCTGAATATTCTCTTTGTCAAAGGAATCGAGCAGTCGATATTTGCCTACGAAGATCGAGAAATAAATGGCGTAAACCTAAGAAGCCGCAGCTTGCAATATGGTGGCACGTGGCAAGGTGTCCCCCGTGTTTTGGGGCATCTTAATCTCAGCCGAGAACGCTTTCGCGACAATTTTAAATTTTGTATTGTCTTCCTTTTACCAGAATTTGCCCTCAACTATTTCATTCGCCGCGCCCCCGACTTCTTCGATTGGCGGTCAAATATCTATGACTTCCCCACCGAGAAATCCCTAGTAGATCGAGAAGCCTATCGTCTAGTTTATTTAGATGGCAACCTTGATGAGTATCAGCAACTAACAAACGAGCAACGCATTGCCAAGTTATGCCAAATCAAATCCTATCTTGATGAAAGTTCAGATCGAACGCAAGCATCAGAACTTTGGGTTGAGAAAGGACTCATCCATGCCGCCGCAAACGAACACGATGAGGCGATCGCCGCCTATGACCAATCCTTACAAATCAAACCTGACGACGACTACGCATGGTTCTACCGAGGCAATGCTTTATTTGATTTAGACAGATACGAAGAAGCAATCGCCTCTTATGATCAAGCCTTGCAAATCAATCCTGAAGACCATGAAGCATATTACAACCGAGGTAATGCACTATTTAATTTAGAAAGATACGAAGAATCTATCTCTGCCTATGACAAGGTACTTCAAATAAAATCTGACTTTTACAAAGCATGGCACAACCGAGGCTTTGCCCTATCTTATTTAGGTAGGGATGAAGAAGCGATTTCCTCCTATGACCAAGCATCGCAATTCAGTCCTGACAAACACGAAGCATTTAACAAACGTGGCTGTGCTTTATCTGATTTAGAAAGATACGAAGAAGCAATCGTCGCCTATGATCAAGCTTTGCAAATTAAACCTGACTACCACAAAGCATGGAACAACCGAGGCAGTGCGCTAGGTAATTTAGAAAGATACGAAGATGCGATCGCCGCCTATGACCGCGCCCTCCAAATCAAACCTGACAAACACGAAGCATGGTATAACCAAGGCAATGCGCTAAGAAAATTAGGCAAATACGAAGAAGCGATCGCCGCCTATGACTGCGCCCTCCAAATCAAACCTGACAAACACGAAGCATGTTACAACCGAGGCATTGCGCTAGTTAATTTAGGCAGATACGAAGAAGCGATCGCCGCCTATGACCAAGCCTTGCAAATCAAACCTGACAAAGACGAAGCATGGAACAACCGAGGCATTGCGCTAAGAAAATTAGGAAGATACGAAGAAGCGATCAACTCATATGACAAATCATTAGCAATCAATCCTAATGCTGCAAATACCTACTACAACAAAGCTTGTGCTTATTCTCTTCAAAATGCGATTGAACCTGCCTTAGAGAACCTACAAAAAGCAATTCAATTCAATGCTGAAAAGTATCGCGAAATGGCAAAGCCCGACTCAGATTTTGACAACATTCGCCACGATCCACACTTTCAAGCCTTGATACAATAAAACTAACCACAGCAAGTTAACTTTAAACCTATGGAACAAATAACTATTGACCTACCCAAATCCATAACCGATGTTCTCGCCACCTACGCCCAAGAACATCAAACCTCATCATCAGCCACAGTCCAAAAAGCAATTCAACAGTTTCTCATCCAAGAAGGTTACTTAGCAAAACCTAAAAAGCCCTTTCGCTTAAGCCCAGCAACACAAGGTAGTGGATACACCGATACATCCATCAATCATGATGCAGTATTGGCAGAATTCATCTATGCAAACAAAATCCAGCCTAAGCAACTATGAGAGGACTGATTGCTGATACAACTCCCCTCTTTGGAGCGATCGACCCTAACGATCAATATCACTCTAGAGCGCAACTTGAACTAGAAAGAATTGAGATAGAAAACTTAACAGTTTTTATCCCTTTTCCAGTTTATGTGGAAACCTACAGCTTATTGCTATACCGTCTAGGGTTTAGTTATGCCTACAACTTTACTCAAAGTTGCATTGATTCCGTACATCTAATTAATCCAACAGAAAAGGAATATTTAGCTGCTGTTAAAAAAGTATCTCGATATCCCGATCAAAAGATTACCCTCGTAGACGCGATTATCGCCATTTTATCCGAAAAAATGAATTTGCCAGTTTGGTCATATGATTATCACTTTGACGTTATGGGAATTCCAGTATGGCGATAAAAATTGTAAAGACTGAGATTTTGACAACATCCGTGATGATCGCCGCTTTTTAACCTTGCTCAAATAACAAATAGGAGGAAAACACCATGACAACCCTACTCGAACAAGCCTTTACCACCGCTACCAAACTCTCCCAAGAGAGACAAGACAAACTAGCGCAACTAATCCTGCAAGAAATTTCACAACCACAGCATCAACAAGTCAATAAAGCACCCACACAAAAAAGTCCCCTCCAAATATTTATAGAACTCGACTTAGTTGGATGTATTGAAGGAGAACCCGACCTCTCAACTTGAGAACCTTTAGATTTAGCAATTATCCCCACTTTCAAACCTTGATACAATAAGAGAAAAACGCCATGCCACAACTACTCAACCAAGCCCTTGAAGTTATTTCTCAACTCTCAGAAACCGACCAAGAACATATCGCCGCCCTAATCTTGCAAGAAGTTGAAACACTTCGCAAACAGCAAGAACTAGAAAAACAAGCAGGTTACGCCCAAGCCCAAGCATTCCTACAACGCATCGCCAAAATCCGCGAAAGCATCCCCAAAGAAGAATGGCAAAAACTACCATCTGACGCTTCTAAAAACGTCGATCATTACTTATATGGCTCACCCAAAGAAGATTAATGCGGAAAATATTTGTTGACACAAGCTATTGGATCGCGGTTCTTAACCCTACCGATTCACTCCACGATTTTGCTAACAATCTCACGCTAACACTATTCCCATCCAAGCTAGTTACAAGCGAACTCATACTCAATGAATTGCTCAATCATTACTCAGGCAGTGGATTGCAATTTCGTGAAACCACAGTCAATCTAATTCACCAAATTCAAAAAGATGAAAATATAGAAGTTATTCCTATAACGAGCCAACTTTTCACAAGAGCCTTTCAACTATACGCCCAACGTCAAGATAAGGCGCGGAGCCATACCGACTGCTCATCATTTTGCATCATGGAAGAATTGGGAATTACAGAAGCTTTAACCTATGACAAACATTTTGAGCAAGCAGGTTTTGTTGCCTTGTTAAGAAGCTAGGAGAAAGCCACATGATTACAACTACAGAAATCCTCCAAACCATTCCCAAACTCTCTCAAGAAGACTGCTTTCAAATAGCAGAAATACTTTTACAAAGACTGCTAACTCAAACAAAACCCACCCGCGCCCAAATCAACCAACAACTAAAAATTGCTGCCTTACTTGCCGTTGACGACTACACCAAAGATCTAGAACTCACAACCCTAATAGCCCTTGATGGCGAGGACTTTTACTAAATTGTTGTTTTAGATATTAATTCCCATAGGAGATAAACCCATGAGCTTAGTTTTAGAACGCGAAGCACCACCATTTCAAGAAGACGAAACAGGAGCAATCCGCATCGGCAAAACTAGAGTGCTTCTAGAAATCGTAATCAGAGCATTTCTAGACGGAGCATCGCCCGAAACCATTGTGCAGCAATACTCCACCTTATCTCTATCCGACACTTACGGCGCGATCGCTTACTACCTTCGCCACCAAGAAGCTGTAGAAGCTTATCTCCAACAAAGAGAACAAATAGCCGCAAAAGTTCAGCAACGCTTTCAAGAACTGCAACCTGATATGAGCCTAATGCGATCGCGCCTATTAGCCAGACACAATAACCAAGAGGCTTAGTTTTAATGCAGTCATTAACTGACGAAAACTTTAATGGAAATATTGTGCGTGGATTATTTTTGCGTCAGCCAAGCTTAGATTTGCTGAGAGTACAAGATGTCAATTTACTGCACGTTGATGATCCAGAAATCCTAGAATGGGCAGCAAATAACAACAGAATTCTCCTAACTCACGATCGCGCCACAATGCCAGACTTTGCCTAAGAGAGACTCTTCAAAAATCAAAAAATGGCTGGGATGTTCGTAGTCAGCGATCGAATGTCAGTCAGACAGGCAATTGAAGAATTATTGTTAATTATTGAAGTTACCGAACAATTAGAATGGGATACGAAAGTTTTGTATCTTCCGTTAGGTTAGGACGACTCAGATTTTGACAACATCCGCCAAGATCCACGCTTTCAAGCCTTGATACAATGACAACTACGGAAGGCAAAACATTACTTCAACAAATTAAAGAAATTGTATGTGCGATCGAGCCAACCGCAAAACTATTTCTCTACGGCTCCCGCGCCCGAAATGATGCAAGACTAGACTCAGACTGGGATATCTTGATATTAGTTGATGTTGTTGTTAGTCCATCTTGAAGTGATCGCCTACGCCATCAAATCTATGAAATTGAATGGGAAACAGGAGAAGTGATTTGTGCGATCGTCCGCAGCCGTCAAGAATGGCACACTCCAACGCCTAATCCGTATCCAAAAGCAAAATCAATCCAATTCCAGTACATCTGTATTTATCATTCGAGAATACTAAGAGATATTTTGCGATCGCGTTTAATGATTTCAAAAGGCGATCGCCTTTTACTAATCTTCAGAGTTAAGCCGAGTAGAACATTAGGAAAACGACAAAGCTCACTGTGTCAGTTTTAACTGTTGAGCAGAAGTAAAAAATTGTCTAGTTACAAGATTTGTCAAAATCAAAGCAGTGATTAGATTCGCGGTAGTAATCGCAAAAAGAATTACCAACTGATAACGCACAGCTAGCAATGGCGAAACTCCGCCCAAAATCTGACCAGTCATCATTCCAGGTAAAGAAACTACTCCCGCCACCATCATCACATTGATGGTGGGAATCATCGCGGCGCGAATCGCATCGGATTTATAGTTAGCGATCGCCTGTGCGGGAGTTGCCCCCAAGCATAGATGAGTTTCAATCTCACGCGATCGCTTCACTAGATCCTGCGTAAATCTCTCCGCCGCGATCGCCGCTCCATTCATCGAGTTACCCAAAATCATACCTGCGAGGGGAATTAGATACTGGGGCGTATACCAACTTTCAGGCTGAACCACCAAAAATGTTGTATAGGCAAGGATTGCCGCCGTACCGATGATGACAGATATCCACATAATCGGTAATATGAGATTTACTTTTTCCCGAACCCGATTTTTGGCTTCTTGGGCTGCCAATAGACTCATCAATAAAATAATAAAAAGAATCACCAAAGGCTGCTTGATTTCAAATACAGTATCCAGCAAAAAGCCAACGACAACCAATTGCACCACACTGCGAATCGTGGCAATCAATAGATTTGCAGAAATAGCAAGCTTTTGCCAAATTGATAGACTTAGAGCGATCGCCACTAGCCCCAACGCGATCGCCATTTTGGGAATATCTAAATCAATAACTGTATCCATAGTTCGCTTTTAATTTCTGATCATAAAACAATTCAAAAGCATAATGGCGGCGCTTTGCACCGCCATTATGCTTTTGAATGTGATGTACTTGAGTAACCATTTAAGAATTATCTTTTGCGGTCAAAAATTCTCATAGATCCACCCCAGCCCCCCCTTAAAAAGGGGTGAGAATTTTCTTCCCCCTTTTTAAGGGGAATTGAGGGGGATCTTTAGTAACTTGTGCCTAGCCAAAAGCCTCTCTATAGCTGTCGCCACCTGCATTAGGACAAATCAAAACCCAAGAAGCGAGTTGCGCCGCTTCGCGCCGCAACTCGTCTTCTGGTTTTGTGTCCTAACAAGAATGGCTACGGCTATAATGCTAATTCACAAAAGTATAGTCACACTTTTGTGAATTAACAGCCAAACCCAGTATGGTTTTTTAAATAGAGAAATTGGAGGCTATCTAGACAATTCCTAAATAGTTTCTAAGGAAAAATTGCGCTGCAATTTTTCCTCAAGATTAAGCTCTAAGTGCTGCTAAAGTTTGCTCTCCTAGGATGCCATCAACAGTTAAGCCATAAAATGCTTGAGCTTTCTTGATGGCTGTGGTAGTCAAAAGTCCCTGAATACCGTCAACCTCACCTTCGTAAAAGCCCAACTCACTCAAGAGGGTCTGTCCTTCTTCTAAGCTACCCTCTTCGGGTGTCGCTTCAGTTTCTTTACCACCATCAGCGACGCTACCTTGGTCGGCTTCGAGAGCAGCAATTGTCAGAGAACCTGCCACCCCGTCAGCAATCAAGCCATAGGTCTTTTGGGCGAGCACGATCGCCTCTGTCGTCATAGCACCCTCAATACCATCAATTTCACCACCATAAAATCCGCGATCGCTGAGTAATTGCTGGAGATTTTTAATGGCTTCTGTATCGTCTTCAGGCATGGTCGATTCTTCAGATGCAGCTTCATCGAACTCATAGGGGTCATCTTGCAAAGCTGCCAAGGTCTCGGCTCCGATGACACCATCCGCTTCTAGCCCATAAAATACCTGAGCGGCAATGATCGCCTCCGTAGTGCTTTCGCCCTTGACTCCATCGACTTCCCCAGGATTAAAGCCTCTGCGAGCCAGCAAACTTTGGACAAGAGCTATTTCGGGGACATAGGCATAAGCCGCAGGAGCCATGTTGATGGCGACCATACCTGTAGCTAGACCAACACATAAGGCAGACTTGGCATAACGTGAAGAGTTGGCGATCGCGTCCAGTAAGTGACAATCTAAAGTCTGATCAACTGACTCACCTTGAAAAAGGCGTTCACAGATTGTTTCACTATGCAAATAAGCAACAAGTTCCATATAGTTAAGCTTCCTTAAAAAAAGCGTAAATCGCTGTATAACTTATTGTATTGAGAAAACAAGTAAATGTCACAAATCAAAGTTTTTTGTCACATATCATGTCACAACTAGAAATATTCACAGCTTGCAACCCTAGCTACACCATCTGCTTAAAGAAGGAAAACTATTATGTAAATCTTGCTGAAGGTAGGGGAGAGGATGTAATTAAGCGAATGCGAAGAATGATCGCACTATCTCCTAACCGCCCCACTTATCAATTGCTGTCTGGGCATACTGGCAAAACCACAGAATTACTACGTCTACAAGCGGAACTAGAACAGCAGGGATTTATGGTCGTTTACATTGCCGTAGCCCAATATCTTCCGATGGAAGATATTAGCTTGTGTGAAATTTGGCTATTACTTTTAAATTTGATTCTTTCTCAACTAGAAAAACAAGTAGATTCCCATGCCCTTAGATATTTGCCTAGCACGATTATTGAATTGGAGAAATGCTTTAAATTATCTCCACCCATAGGAATCTCTAGCTATAAATTACGATTACAGAATGTTCTACAAAGTCTGCAAGATAATCCAAGTCAACGCTTTAAGTTGCTCAATTATTTTGAATCTCGCCTTAAAAGTTCTCTCTTCACGGCAGTAGAAGAAGTAATTGTCCTTGAAGTTGATCGTCTTAAGCGATCAGATAAGAAAGGATTAGTAATAGTGATTGATAATCTTGATCAACTGACAGTTAATCAAGCAGACTTAATTTTTGGAGAAAGTGGCAAATACCTGCGCCAGTTTCCCTGCCATACGGTTTATACATTTCCCATCGTTGCTAGTGATGAGCTTAAGTCGCAATTGCAGGACTACAGCAGTACTCGATATCATCTGCCTAATCTCGTCCTACGCGATCGCCAAGGCGTTATCAATGAAGTAGGTTTAGACTTGCTGTGTCAACTGGTTCTAGCCCGATTGTTGCCACATCTTGAGCCAAATCAACGACTATCGCAAGTTACCACAGCCTTTGATAGTCATGAGACCTTAACCCGTCTATGTCTCGCGAGCTATGGACACCTTACCTATCTAATATCGCTGCTGTATGGCTGCATCCAAAGGCAATCGCTTCCGATTCAAGCTGACACTCTTGACCAAGTTTTAGAGACTGTTCGAGAGACGCGCATTGCGACTATCAGAGATAGCGATTGGCATTCCTTACAGCTAGGGCTTACTGGTCAGAGTTTATCCCTTGACCATGCTTTAAATTTAATGCGTCGGTTACTTCTATTTGAATACCATGACGATGAAGGGAATTGGTTTGTTAGCCCGTTTTCTGACGTTGCTTTGCGGGGAATTAATAAATCATTGATGTTCTAGAGTTATAGTTGTATCAAATAAGAGTTAGGGCTTCGACAGGCTCAGTGCATCGCTTCGCTCAGCTAGCAGTATCCGTTGGCTGAGCGAAGTCGAAGTCTCTTCTAAATGTTTAAAATTGCTATACCAGCATAGGCAGTGCTATCCTTCGCTCTACCCAATCCAGAAACAGCGGAGCCATGTTCTTGATTTGAAAACTCTTACTGGGTTTAATTTCCAATTCACGAAAGTATCTCTACACTTTCGTGAATTAGCATTACTCGTGTACTGATCCATCAGGCATTATTGCGCCAGCTAGTTTAGTGTGATCTAACTTGGCTAAGCTCAGATCAGCCCTGAGCAAATTCGCACCGTTGAGGTTAGCACGACTGAGATCGGCTCTAGTCAAAATAGCTCCCCGAAGATCGGCTTTTTCTAGATTAGCGCGACTCAGATCAGCCCACCCTAAATCTGCTCCTCGCAGGTCAGCACCACTAAGGTTGACATTATTTAAAATTGATTCGCTTAAACCAATGCCATGCAAGCAAGCCCCCTGCAAATCACTATCATGGAGATGGGTCTGCTCAAAGTTGCGATCGCCCTTAGCATAGCGTTCAAGTAGTTCTTTTGCAGTCAGAGCCGCATGGGAAGGAAAGGTCATGGAATTTATCTCAAATGGTAAGTATTGAGGTATCGGGGTTCAAGTTTGCCCGAAAGTGTAGATTTACAGCGGCGCATAGCGCCGCCGTTGCCTTTGCTCTTAGGTCATAATTGGTACGGCGCGTTCGCGTTTCCGTGGCAAAAATCTCACCGAAACTCGCTTTAGATTAAATTTGTCCTCAAGTTCGTGAACATAATCAACCGCTTCGCCTGAATGTTCTCGCTTGTCAAGAATTTCCAGTAGATTTAAGATTTCATCATCTAGCCCTGGTTGCCCAACAAATAGGTGCATTAAAGTTTCACAATTATCATCGTCAGGATAGATGGGAATGTAGTAAATGTAAGGGGTATCCATAAGTTCCTTTGTAAATTTTAGAACGCAATTAAGTCGTTATATAGCTTTCGCCAATGAGTGGCGGTGCTTTGAGCCACCGCTTATACCAACTCACAAACGTGTGACTACACTTCTGTGAATTAAAGACCAAACCCAGTAAGGGTTTTCAAATAAAGAAGAGGCGTAGCCATTTCTTTATCTGGTATTAACTCTTGATTTTTTCAATTCGCAAAAGTGTTGTCACATTTTTGTGAATTGGTATTAAGCACTGTTAAATAATTATGCCAAGCTGCCGATCGCAGTTAAGCTAACTGCAACAAACATACAACATTGCATTAAAGAGTAGACTAGCAATCTACAATAGAAAAACAAATACACGCCAAATCAGCAAAGTAAGCAACTCAGCATAATTAAACTAGAAACCTAGAAGGTTACTCCACCTGCTTAGCGGGCAAAGTAATACTAATCCACAAAAGTGTTCTCACACTTTCGTGGATTGAAAATCAAATCCAGTAAGGGTTTTAAGATTTAACTATGCAGAGCTACTTGTAGCTGTAGTCACTTGTGTCAAAACAAATCAAAACAATTTGTTGGCAAGGCATTACGCCACCACCAGTTTTTAGTTTTTGTAACCGATCAAGACTGACTGCAGCTCTAGATTATCTTTGCCATCTAAGTGCGATTAATTTAATCATGCTCAACCCAGACCCTAACTCGATTCAACTTACTCAAGACGATTACGAACGCTACTCGCGTCACCTAATTTTGCCTGAAGTTGGTGTAGATGGACAAAAGCGACTCAAGGCAGCTAGCGTACTGTGTATCGGCACAGGAGGCTTAGGTTCGCCTTTATTGTTATATCTTGCCGCCGCAGGTGTAGGACGCATCGGTATTGTTGATTTTGATGTCGTAGACACATCGAATCTTCAGCGTCAAGTTATCCACAGCACCAGCTCTGTCGGCAAACCCAAGATCGAGTCTGCCAAGGCAAGGATTTTAGAAATCAATCCATATTGCCAGATCGATCTATATAACACTCACCTATCTTCAGCCAATGCTCTCGATATTGTGGCTCCCTACGATATCGTTGTTGATGGTACAGATAACTTTCCCACGCGCTATTTAGTAAATGATGCTTGTGTATTGCTAGATAAACCCAACGTCTACGGTTCGATTTTCCGATTTGAAGGGCAGGCTACAGTCTTTAACTATGAAGGCGGTCCCAACTATCGCGATCTTTATCCAGAGCCACCACCTCCTGGGCTAGTTCCTTCCTGTGCCGAAGGTGGTGTACTGGGGATTTTGCCAGGGATTATTGGTGTAATTCAAGCTACGGAGACTGTCAAAATTATCCTTGGTCAAGGAAATACCCTGAGTGGTCGCTTACTACTCTACGATGCCTTAAAAATGTCTTTCCGCGAGCTAAAGCTCCGTCCGAACCCAGTCCGTCCTGTCATCGAGAAATTGATTGACTATCAGATGTTCTGTGGTATTACCCAACAAAAACAAACTGAAATGGAAGCTCAACAATCGATTCCTGAAATTACGGTTACTGAACTTAAGGAGATCATTGATGCTGGTGCGTCAGACTATGTGATCGTCGATGTCCGTAATCCAAATGAGTGGGAAATTGGCAAGATTCCCAATACAGTACTTGTACCATTGCCAGACATTGAGAATGGTAATGGTGTTGATAAGGTCAAGTCTCTACTTGGCGATAAGAAGTTAATTGTCCATTGCAAGATGGGCGGGCGCTCAATGAAGGCGCTAGGCATTTTGAAGCAAGCTGGCATTGACGGAATCAATGTACAAGGCGGCATCAATGCATGGAGCGAACAAGTCGATCCAACGGTTCCCAAATACTAAAAGAAAGAGTGCGCGGCTAAGCCGCGCACTCCTTCTTTTATAGTCTTGATAATCATAGAAGTCTTCGTTTTGCCAAGCTAAAACAAGCTTCAGGACAACATTTTGAACCGTTAGGGTCATAAATACTGTAGCTTTTCAAATGCTCTGCTAGGTTAGTGATTGTGTAGTTGATCTGACTACTTATAGCAAAAAAATTTTGCTTAGGACATAAAACCCAAGAAGAGTGGCGGCGCAAAGCACCGCCACTCTTCTTGGGTTTTAATTTGCCCTAATACAAGTGTCTACAAAGAAATGGCATAGTAATTTATCTAAGTATATGGGTGGAGCTTCACGCCACCCATATACTTAGATAAATTACTACTAGGCTTATGTTAAGTGCTTTTTTAATTTCACTATTAGCTCCTGTAACGCCGATCGCTAGCGCTAGCCCCAGTCCCATAGCTCAAGCCCAGCGCCAGATAGTTTTAGATCCTCAGCAAATGCGTCCTCTCAACGGCAGTTTAGACGTAGTGCCAATGCTGAACAGCAACAGTCCTGAAATCGTCCAAACTGAAGGAATTTTGATGTCAGCTTTTCCTCCCATGGGCATGGCTTATCCAGAGGCGCATTTAAACTTTCCCTTTCAAGGTCGCTTTGATGTATTTACCCACCATATTTCTAAAGCACCACCACCAGAGGATCTGCGGACTCTATATATTGGCGCGATCGCCCACAATCCGACCGATAAGCCTGTAACTATTGATGTACTGCAAGCCGCCAGCTACCTTAGTCAACCCGATGCACCATTTTACGAAGCCCCTAACTATTCTTTAAATAATGATGGCTCTATGTATCGTGGTCCTGGCGATCGCGCTATGTTGGACATCCTGCGTGGTCGGCGACAGGATATTTTTCCTGCTCAGGTTGTGATTCCGCCGATGCAAAGCCGAATGTTGATGAATTTGCCAATTCCTGTTAAGGAATTGGAGCCACCTTTAAATGGGCGATCGGGGTTGTCGCGTTTACGCAGTAATGGCAAAGTCTATGTGGCGACTTTAGCTCTTTATGCCCGTTCAAATCCTGATGGCTCAGAACGCGCTCCCAATCTTGAAGAATGGGAACAGATTCTTAAACAGGGTAAATTAGCATTACCTCGCGATGTCGTCCCTACGCCGCCAGACTTAACAGAAGGAAGATTTGAATATAGCCGCGTTGCGGGCGTGCAGATTGGTTCGCAGTGGTTCGGAAACTTGACCGATCAAGGTAGCAATGACCTCGCCATTCCTAAACTTGGTGAGTCCTATTCCTATGGATTGAGCCTATTGCAGTACGGCACTATGGGAACTGCCCAAGTACAAACAGCTCCCCTCAAAGTTCGCTATCCTGACACCGCTTATTCGGCTCATGGCAATTATGGTGTGCAGTACAACTTGACATTGCCTCTCCATAATCCCACGCAAGAAACTCAAACGGTGGTGCTGTCATTCCAAAATCCCATCAAATATGACAAGCCAGTTGGTGGATTACAGTTTTTTGAGCCCCTACCTGATGATGTTTTCTTTCGTGGTTCCGTGCGAGTGCGATTTCGCGATGACAAGGGCTTGGCGCAATCTCGTTATGTGCATCTGGTGATGCGCCGTGGGGAAAGGGGTAAGCCTCTGGTGACCTTAACAATGCCGCCAAGCGATCGCCGCGTAGTGCAGTTTGATTTTCTCTATCCTGCTGATGCGACACCGCCACAAGTTTTGACAGTCACGACTACAAACTAGTGGCTTGCCGCATTTTGCGCTCAAAAAAACATGAAACCCAAGGAGCAAGTGGCGGCGCTCCGCGCCGCCACTTGCTCCTTGGGTTAAAATTAGGATTGAGGCAAAACTAGATTGATGATTTCTTGAATTTTAAAAGGCTTGCTAATGTAGTCATTCATTCCAGCGTTTAGGCAAGCTTGACGATCTTCGAGTGTTGTATTTGCTGTCATCGCAACAATTTTTGTTTGTTTTTTTAATGTTTCGCGAATGATTCTTGTCGCAGTTAGCCCATCCATTTTTGGCATCTGCATATCCATTAAGATGAGGTCGTACTCATTATCTTCTAGGACTTCTATAGCCTCTAAGCCATCGTTAGCAATCTCTATAGATTCATAGCCCAATCGCTTAAGCATCAATCTCGCCAACATTTGATTTACAGGATTATCTTCGACTATAAGAATTCGCAGGGGAAACTGCTCGGCAAGTTTCTCGTTGATTGAGGTTGGCAATGTTGGATCTTTTAGAAGGTTAGTCTCTTGCTGATTGATGGTTACTATAACTGTAAAGTAAAAGGTCGAACCTTGGACAGAAGCTTGTTCTAAAGAAGAGTCCATTGGGGATTCCCAATCTAGAGGTGGTTTGCCGCCCACTTGACCATCACTCTCTACCCATATAGTTCCTCCCATCATTTCTACAATTCGTTTACTAATCTCTAATCCTAAGCCAGTGCCGCCATATTCTCGGCTAATCGAGCTATCGACTTGCGAAAAAGGTCGAAATAAACGGTCTAAGCGATCGCTTTGAATACCAATACCCGTATCAGAAATTTTAAAATTTAATTGATACTTCGGTGATGCAGCATTTTGAAAAAGGAGAGATTTACCACTAACAGAGATCGAAACTTGTCCTTCGTGAGTAAATTTCACCGCATTCCCAACTAGGTTGAGGAGAACTTGTCTGAGTCGATCGCGATCGCCAACCACATTAGTGGGGATGTCAGACTCAATCATGTATTGAAGTGTAATCTGTTTTTCATTTACTTGCTTTTCTAAAATCCTACTCACCCCGCGAATAACTTCTACTAAGTTAAATTCTTTAGAGGCTATGACCACCATTCCTGACTCGATTTTTGAGAAGTCAAGCACATCGTTAATAATCGATAGTAAAGACTCGCCACTATCCCTAATGGTTTTTACAAGTTCCAACTGTTCTACCGAGAGTTGGGTCATCTCCAAAAGTTGGGTCATGCCAATTACGCCATTCATCGGTGTACGGATTTCATGACTCATCGTTGCTAAAAACGAACTCTTAACCAAAGTAGCTTCTTCTGCGGCAGATTTTGCCTTGGCTAAATTTAGTTCTGTTTGCTTGCGGACTGTGATATCCACTACCCGCACTAGATTAAAACTTGCATTACCAAATGTAATTCGCTTCGCAGAAAGATCGCCCCAAAACTCCCGTCCCTTGCGAGAAATATATTCCACTTCCATACTCCAAGCCCCTTTTTGGTCAATCTCTTGCTCAATATGGGCTAGTTCTTGTTCTGTAAATTGACGCTTTTGGAGAGTATGTCCTTCGATATCAATCAACTCTTCTTTACTTTCAGCTTCAAATAGATTTACTGCTTGACGATTGCAGTCTACTGTCCTTACCGTCTCAAGATCAACTAAAAACAGAGCGTCACTGGACTCGTTGAATGTTAATTCCCTTATATCTCGACTCTGGATAAGTTCTTGCTCAAGGCGCTTGCGTTCGCTAATGTCTGTAACAACAACCAAGCACTCATCATCGTTCAATGGGAAAAGCCGAACTTCCTCATAACAAGTTTTTCCATACTTAATGATTTGATGTTCCCATGCTTGCAACTTTCCTGTCGCAAGAGCTAGGTCGATATACCGCAATTCATTTTCTAGCAATTCAGGCGATAAGACTTCTGAGAGGTGCATTTTGATCGGCACAAATTTATTAGCTAGATCGTCACTGGGTAGAATAAATTGCAAACAAAATCCATTGCGATCGACCCTCAATAAAAGATCGGGGATGGCATTCAAAATGGCACGATTTGCTCGCTCGCTATCTACAAGCTGTAATTCTAATTGCTTGCGATCGCTAATATCACTGGCTACACCATGCCAAATTAGCTCTCCATTTTCGCGTCGTAATGGTCGCGAACTGGCGCTTAACCATTTAGTTTTACCAGAAGGCGTAATGATGCGCCATTCATGGCGAAATGGTTGCATTGTCTCTTTGCTATATGCGACAGCTTTTAAATAGCCTTCCACATCATCAGGGTGCATCTGATTAAAGATTCCAGAGGCATCTTGATAGGCTTCCGCAATGGGAATCTCATGAAGTTCTTCAAATACTGGGCTAGCAAAATCGAAGCGAATTGGTCCGTTTCCATCTTCTATCACGGTATAGATCACACTGGGCGAAGCTGCCGCCAACTCTCGAAATTGGGTTTCCTTGGAGACTAATGCTAATTCTATTTCCTTTTGAGCAGTGATGTCGGTGGCAATGATTGTTACGCTCCAAGAGTTCTGTTCTGCGTCCCACCGCGAGAAATTGCTTTGAGAGATCCAGTGCTGAAAACCATCTTTATCATTGAGTCTATAAGTATAAGTATTTTTACGTTCAGCAAAAATATCATCATAGACCTGAGCCTCGATCAGTTGCCAATCTTGCGGATTTATACAGTCAAACCATAGAGATGGATTTGCTTTGATTTCAGATGCACTATAGCCACAGATGTCTTCACATCCATTAGAGATATAGTCAACCGACCAACTTCGATCTTGGCTGACAATTAATCGACTTATTGACGCAATGGCACTATTGAGAATGTCACTTAAAGCTAGGGTCTTTTGATTGACTTGATGCTCTAACTCCTCGGCATAATTTAGCTGTAACTGATCGGCTTCACTAACTTCATTCATCATTTGAAGTAGAGATTCTGTCAAGATATTTACTTCTGTAATTTTTGAACTAGCAAGTTCAGGCACATTACGGGTCTCTGCAAAAGATGAAAGCGCCTTAGTAAGATGAGATAGCGATCGCGCAATCCGCCGAGATATCCAAACACTAAGTCCGATAGAACAAAACAAAGCAAAAATGCACAAAGCGATCGTGCGATAAGTATTGTCTCTAATCTGGGCTGCTAAGTTAGACTCTGGAATTGCAGTGACAACTTGCCATTTCAAGCCATATTGATCCTGATAAGGTCTTACTTGAACAAACTGCCTTTCTCCTTCCACGGTCAAATTTAGTTGAAAGGATTCACTATTTTCGTTAACACTTTTAAAATCACCAAACTTCTTAACTAAACTCTGTGATACTTTCCTTGTAACCGTATCTTGACTACTGAGAGAATTAACTCGATTAAGCCCACCATTTTGATATATTGCACCCGATATTTCAGGATTTACAGAAGTTGCCACCAGATCGCCTGATTCATCTATGATAAATATTTTTTCATTAGATGCAAATTGTAATTGATTGAGAAATAAACTGACACTAGAAAGAAGATAATGTGACGTAAATATCCCCTCTAATTTGCCTTGCTGATTATAGATTGGGGCAATAGCCACAATTTGTAGCAAGGGTAAAAGTTCCGACAAAAAAACAGATGTCCAAGATTGCTTAGAAATAGTTTTAGATTGCAGATACCAAGGTGAGTCTCGAAAACTGTCTTGTAGCTGCAAAACTAATTGAGCAGGGTTGCCGTCAGCGTCTACAGCAAAATATTGCCGCTGCTGGGGAGTCGCTTTTAAGAGAAATGTAGATCCCAAAGGGACTGATCTACCTGTTGCTTTTTCGGCAACTTTCTGAAACTCTTCAGATGCAACCCTTATATATCCAATCGATTGACCATTCTCGCCCCAAAAGCTATTAGCTTCTAGAGAGGGATTTAATTGCATTTGCTGCCATATCTGCTGCCTCAGTTGTTCTTGGTTATTCACATCCAAAAAACCAAGCTTTGCCGATAAGCTATGGGTGGCAACTACCTGTTGTGAGGTTTTTAAGTAGTTGTCAAGGCGATCGCCAATCCGCTCAGAAGTTTGCCGTAGTAGCTTACTTACTATCTCTTCTACAGCTTGATTGCCGCTTTGGTAAGACAAATAACCGACTAGACTTACAGTGCCAACAACCTGAATTACAAAGGGTATTGCTATCCAGCATTGCAAACAAAAATGATGATGCTTTTTACCCTGATCTGTCATGAGATAACCCAGAATCTAGCGGTTGAACTACAAGCTTGTTAATTTATCAATATTATCCTATACATTTTTATAAGCTATTAACTTTATAAGCTATTAACAATAGTTTCATATTCTATTGGTTGAGTGCGATTAAAACCTAAAATTTAATGGCATTTTACCCGCATAGAAGACAGAATACCATTAGATTTTAGGCTGCTTATGCTTAGTTGTTCTCTTATTTTCAAGAGTAATTGCAGCCCGAAGGGCTGCAATTACTCTTGAAAATAAGTGTTATAAGTAATCTTTAATTTGCTTTAGCAAAAACATTCCCGCCACTGAATTACCAACACTATCAAGGGCGGGACTATAACAGGCGATCGCTATCTGGTTAGGCACAATTGATAGTAATGCGCCGCTAACACTGGATTTAGAAGATAAGCCAATTTCTTGAGCAAACGCGATTGAAGTTTCATACATTCCGCAAGCAGTCATTACTTCCAAAACCTTATTTACATTAGGGACTTCTGCCCTAATTAAAAGCGTGCCGATTTTTGCTAAGTCGATTACGTTACAGGATAGACAACAAATTTCTTCATAAGTAGCTAGAGCCTGTTCAGGATTATTAATGATTCCTAACTTTTGCAGTTGATAGGCGATCGCCAAGTTTCTCCGATTATTGACAGAGCGCACCGATATGAGCATATGCTGATCAATGGATAGATTTGCGCCCGACCTTTGATTGAGCCAATCTTGGAGACTTTGACTGGAGTCTAGTAACGAGGCTAGGGCGATCGCGCCACAATTGAGCATAGGATTGGCAGGCTTTGTATCGGGAATAGTGTTAAAAGGTAAAAGAGAAGCTTGGCGATCGACTCGCTCAAATACTCTCTCTTCCCCCAATACTTCCAGCAAGTATAGAAACAAAAATGGTTTGACTGCACTCATGAGCGGGAAAGTTAAATGGATATCCCCCGCAGTTAAAAGTTCTTGATCCAAATCAGAAATAGCGATCGCAAGGCTTTGAGGATTTACTTGCGACAACAATGGAATATAACTTGGTAATTTGCCATTAGATACTTCTAGTCTGGCTAGACTCAGTAAATCTTCTAAATTGGGAAGGCTAATAGTCATAATTCCTCATGTTGTTTTTGCAGACTTGTTCTACTCGCAAAGAGGACAGCCCAAGTTTATAAGTTTTAAATTAAACCCTAAAACTAGAGGTTGTTTCGCCCGCGCAGCGGGCGAAACAACCTTAGCTATTTAAATCCGCATCATCAATTCTTGGGTGAGAAAAGAGTAAACTGATTATATGTAATCAGTTTATCAATAACCCATGACCTGTCCCGTTCCCAAAGAGCAACAACCACTTAATGAATATATCGAGCTTAAGGAAGCCTTTTTTTATCGTTGGGCTAAGCTCTCGCGATCGCAATATTTGCAAGTCATCTTTAAAATGTGGCTAGGCTTTGCGATCGTATTTGCCCCTGTTGCCATGAGTATTCAGTCACCTAGCCGCCACCCATGGGAGTTTATCTGCGTAGCGAGTATTGGGGGTGCAGTAGGTTTGGTTTTGCCAGTATTGCTGATGCTGTCGGGGTGGGGTCATGTCAAACAGCGCCTAAGTAGCGCCAAGATTTTTTATGAAGAGTCAGGTTGGTACGATGGTCAAACTTGGGAAAAACCCACAGCCGATTTAGAAAAGGATCGTTTATTGGTTAGTTATGAAATTAATCCGATTATGAGCAGGTTGCAAAAAACAATCTTAGGGATTGTCATTTTTCTAACCTTAACAGGCGGAATTCTCAAGTTTCTGGGTTGACAGAAGTTGTCAGCCCTAAATCATTTATGAGAAAAATGGGGCTTCGACTTCGCTCAGCCAACCTGTATTGATGGCTGAGCGAAGTCGAAGCCCCTCCCAACTCATTTGGCATAACTCTTTCCAAGGGCTTAAGAAATCGCTGTAAAATGTAAGCCTAAGTTAGGAATAAAGCAAGACTCATGGACGTAAAAGCCGCAGTTGCCTTCAGCGCAGGACAACCCCTCAAAATTGAGACAGTTCAGCTAGCCCCCCCCAAAGCAGGAGAAGTCCTAGTCGAGATTAAAGCCACAGGCGTATGCCATACTGATGCCTTTACCCTCTCAGGTAATGACCCCGAAGGACTATTTCCCACCATCCTCGGACATGAAGGCGCAGGAATCGTAGTCGAAGTTGGCGCAGGGGTGAGTTCTCTTAAAACTGGCGATCGCGTAATTCCACTTTACACTCCTGAATGTCGCAATTGTTCCTACTGCCTCAGTGGCAAAACTAATCTGTGCCAAGCAATTCGCCTTACCCAAGGTCAGGGTTTAATGCCCGATGGCACTAGTCGATTTTCCATTGATGGTCAAAAAATTCATCATTACATGGGAACTTCTACTTTCGCTAACTACACAGTTTTGCCAGAAATTGCCCTTGCCAAGATTCGTGATGACGCTCCTTTTGAGAAGGTCTGCTACATCGGTTGTGGCGTAACTACTGGTATCGGTGCGGTGATTAATACAGCCAAAGTGGAAGTTGGTTCTAATGTGGTTGTGTTTGGGCTAGGTGGTATTGGACTAAACGTAATCCAAGGCTGTCGCATGGTTGGCGCGAACATGATTGTTGGTGTGGATATTAATCCTGCCAAACGTGCCCTTGCGGAAAAGATGGGAATGACACACTTTGTTAATCCTTTGGAAGTGGAAGGAGATCTGGTTGCTTATCTCGTCGATCTTACTAAAGGCGGCGCGGACTATAGCTTTGAATGTATCGGGCGCACCCAAACTATGCGTCAAGCTCTCGAATGTTGTCATAAAGGTTGGGGCGTAAGCGTGATCGTAGGTGTAGCTGGTGCTGGTCAAGAAATCAGCACCAGACCATTTCAGCTAGTCACAGGTAGAGTTTGGAAGGGAACTGCCTTTGGTGGAGCGAGGGGACGGACAGATGTGCCCAAGATCGTTGATTGGTATATGGATGGCAAGATTGATATTGATAGTTTGATCACCAATGTAATGCCAATTGAGAAAGTCAATGAGGCTTTTGAAATGATGCACAAGGGTGAAGCAATTAGAACTGTGCTGACTTTTTCATGACCAAAAACCAGAAGCTAGTTGTGACGCGAAGCGCCACAACTAGCTTCTGGTTTTTATTTTTTTAAGGCTGGCGAAGCCAGCCTTAAAAATCTTCTCGGATTTTAGTAAAGTGTAAAGCGCTATAACTATACAATTCACCCAAGAAAGTGAGAAACTAAGCGGTTGTTAATTGCAAATATTTGAGCTACGAGTTTGAAACACAAATCTTTAAAGCAATCTTCAAAACGCTCCTCCTACTGGCAAATGCGGGATTATGTCTATCCACAGCGTTTTTTAATTGCTAAAGCATTTTTAGGTACTCTTGTTTTTATTGGCACAATGCCTCTCCTCGCAGAACTATTGGGACGAGTTGCACAAGCTTTGGGCAAGGGAGATGTAAACGCAATTTTGCAGATTGCCGCTTTTACAGTAGTGATGTTTGTGTTTCGTGGTTTGGGGCAGTATGCTCAAGACTCGATGATGGCTCAGGCGGGTTTAAATGCGGCGCGAGATTTGCGGGTTGATGTTTATGCCCATTTGCAAACCCTAGACTTGGATTATTTTGCGGAGTCGCGCACAGGTGATTTGTCTTACCGATTGACGGAAGATGTCGATCGCGTGGGAGAAGTAGTTGGTAAATTTTTCCATCAGTTCATTCCGTCGGTATTGCAATTAATTTTGGTACTGGCGTATATGTTCTATTTGAATTGGATTTTGACCCTGACGACTCTTGCGGTTGCGCCTTTGATTGCACTGCTAATTGCGTGGTTTGGCGATCGGATGTTAAAGCTGAGTCGCCGCAGTCAAGATCAAGTTTCTAACCTTGCAGCATTGCTATCGGAAATTTTTAGCGGTATTCGTCTAGTTCGAGCTTTTGCTACAGAGTCTTACGAAATTGAAAGATTTAAGCAGGAGTCGGAACAAAACAGTCGCCGTAAGTATGCCGCCGATCGCGTGCGGGCAATTCAATATCCTGTAATTGGCTTTTTGGAAGCAGCGGGAATTTGCTTTTTGTTTTTGTTAGGTGGTTGGTTAATTTCTAATAATTGGCTAAAACCAGAGCAGTTTGTAGCTTTTGGCGCAGGGGTAGCGTTGCTAATTGATCCGATTTCCAATACTACCAATGGCTTCAACGAGATTAAACAGGCGGAAGCTTCAGTCGATCGCATTTTTGAGATTTTTAAAATTCAACCCGTTGTTACTGAAAAGCCCGATGCAATTACTTTGCCAGAAGTAACGGGCAAAGTGGAATATGTGAATGTGGGCTTCCATTATCAAAGAGATCGCCCCGTATTGACTGACATTAATTTAGTGGCGCATCAGGGTGAGGCGATCGCTTTAGTTGGTGCATCGGGCGCAGGCAAATCAACCTTGATGAATTTATTGATGCGATTTCATGACGTTAAGTCTGGCAAAATTCTGATCGATGGCTATGATCTGCGGGATGTGAAAATTAACAGTCTGCGTCAGCAATTAGCCCTTGTTCCTCAAGAAAATATTCTCTTTTCAGGTACTGTCGCCTCTAATATCGCCTTTGGTCAAAAGGATTACGACACCTCTGCCGTGGAAAATGCTGCCAAAATTGCCAATGCCCATGACTTCATTATAGCTCTGCCCCAAGGCTATGACACTTGGGTGGGAGAACGCGGTGTTAACCTTTCAGGTGGTCAGCGTCAACGCATTTCCATCGCCCGCGCTGTGCTGCATAATCCCAAAATCTTGATTCTTGATGAAGCCACTTCTGCCCTAGATACGGAGTCGGAAAGCCTTGTGCAAGAAGCCTTACAACGATTAATGCAGGGACGTACTGTATTTATCATTGCTCACCGACTGGCGACTATCCGCAATAGCGATCGCATCATCGTTTTGGAACAAGGACAAATTGTAGAGTCAGGCACTCACGATGAGCTGCTACAAAAGTCTGGACGCTATGCCCAGCTACATTCGCGGCAATTTGAGAATATATAAAATAAATGCCGCGCAATGCGCGGCATTTATTTTAAACAGGGTTGGCGGGGATCGAACCCACGGCCTATCGCTTAGGAGGCGATCGCTCTATCCAACTGAGCTACAACCCCAATTTTTAGTGTGACTCTTGCTATTCAGGTCATTATAGCAACGGTAAGTAGCAATTTCCAGTGTTTGCAACCTCAAGGAGTACTTCTACTTACAAAAGATATTTTTTGGAAAGGAGAATTATAGCAATTTTAAATATTTAGAAGAGGCTTCGACGCTTCGACAAGCTCAGTGCATCGCTTCGCTCAGCCAGCAGTATACGTTGGCTGAGCGAAGTCGAAGCCCTAACTCTTGCTTGAAAAGCGCTATATAACCCAGTAAGGGTTTTCAAACAAAGAAATGGCGTAGCCATTTCTTTGTTTGGGATCTCAAATCATCTAGGATTGCGAGAAAAGTGCTATTGAGCAACAATTGCCGTAGAAATAAAAATTTGGGAGATTAAGGCTCAGTGTTAGAAATCAATAATCTTAGTGTTAACTATGGTGGTATTCAGGCTCTACAGGACATCAATTTAACCATCAATGAAGGCGAAATAGTAACTTTGATTGGGGCAAACGGTGCAGGTAAGACGACAACCTTGCGAGCGATCTCTCGGTTAGTTGCACCAAGATCAGGGCAAATTATTTATAACGGTAAGAATATTACGAACCTAAGAGCAGATCAAATAGTTAAAGTAGGCATTGCCCATAGTCCAGAGGGGCGCAGAGTCCTCACCAGACAAACGGTATTGGATAATCTAGAGCTAGGCGCTTTTTTGCGAAGCGATCGCTGGGGCATTAAAGCCGATATCGAAAAGCAATTTCAGATTTTCCCGCGCCTTGGTGAGCGCCGCGATCAATTAGCAGGGACATTGAGCGGCGGCGAACAACAAATGCTAGCGATCGCTAGGGCTTTGATGAGTCGCCCCAAACTTTTACTGCTAGATGAGCCGAGTCTAGGGCTAGCTCCACAAATTGTCCGCGATATCTTTAAAACTATTGTTAACTTAAATCAGTCAGGCGTAACTATTTTGCTAGTCGAGCAAAATGCCACCCTTGCCCTCCAAAATGCCCATCGTGGCTATGTGATGGAATCAGGGCTAATCACGATAGAAGGTGAAGCCTCAGATCTGTTGATTGACGAAAGAGTAAGACAGGCATATTTGGGCTAAGCGCCTATGAAAAGATGTATTTTAACTTACACTTTAATATAGATACCTAGCGCGTCAGATTGTTTCGTATGATTGAGACCCTCAATAAGTTGCCTCGTTGGTTTTCATTGGGCTTAACTTTCCCACTAATCTTCCTAAATGGGTGGTTACTGCTTCTGCTGGGACGACAACTGCAACCCTTAGTTAGTATTCTCATTACAGCAACAGTTATTTCGTTTTTGCTAGATTACCCGATTCGATTTCTAACAACTTTAAAAGTTAATCGTGGGCTTGCCGCAGGACTGGTAATTCTTGTATTTTTTATGTTGCTGGGAACCTTGGCAATATTTTTAGTACCGCTGATCTTAGCTCAAGCAAACGAACTCTTAGTCCGTCTACCAGAATGGATCAAGTCTGGACAGCAGCAATTACAGACTCTTCAGGCATGGGCTGTTACGCAGCAGTTACCGATTGACTTTAGTGGCTCGTTCAATCAACTGTTTAACCAACTGATTGAGAAGTTAACAGGCGTATTGCGATCGCTTACCACTCAACTTTTTAGCCTTGTATTCGGTGCGATCGGTAGCATCGTTAATATCTTTTTAACTCTGATCTTTTCCATATTTCTAGTTTTGCGGGGCTCCTTTTTATGGAATGGCTTACTAAGTTGGTTGCCGCCAAAATGGAACACCCAAGTTAGAAATTTATTACCACGTAATTTTGAAAGATTTATTGTGGGTCAAGTGACCCTAGCGACAATTCTGGGAGTCTCTCAGACCACTGCCATGCTCATTCTTGGCGTTCCTTTTGCCCAACTTTTTGGATTTGGCATTGGTCTAGCTAGCCTTATTCCGTTAGGTGGTTCTAGTACGATTATTACGGTTAGTTTGCTGATCGCCCTACAAAACTTTTGGCTCGGGATCAAGGTTCTTCTAGTTGCAGTAGCCGTGATTCAAATTGTTGAGAATGTCTTAGGTCCAAGAATTGTGGGAGAGCTGACAGGGCTGAATCCAGTTTGGATGTTAATTTCTCTAGATATTGGTTTTAAGTTAAACGGTGTTTTGGGGCTATTTGTAGCAGTCCCGATCGCTGGATTTATTAAGGGTACATTCGATACAATTCGAGGCGTTGAAGCTCCCCCCGCAGTTGAGGCGATCGTGGCGACTCACACTGAAGTGCCACAAAAATAAAAGAATCTCCAAAAAAAGAACTCATAACTTCAAGGCATTAAAAATATAGCTATAATTTACTTTATTGTTATGTTTATGTTAGTCTAATGATATCAATATAAATTAAAACCCAAGAAGCGAGTGGCTGCGCTTCTTGGGTTTTGCGTCCTAGTAAGACTGGCGACGGCTATATATTTTTACACTAAGACTTGCCTTTGAATGAATCCAAAAAACTATGCTCGACCTGATTTTCAGTTTATCCAATCAAATGAGCCAAGTTCAAATCTTGGCTCAGTCTCCAAGCTACTATCTGCCAATTTCAACTACACAGTCTATAAGACCTAACTGCGTAACCTATACAGCTACCAATACCTCTGGCAGTCCCCTTAGAGAAGTTTATCTTAATCGTCGTGATAGCAAAGGCAGAATCACTCAGTATCCTTTATGGCGGTTTGCTGTAGATGGCATATTAGAGAAGGGAGGAAAAGTAAAGTTTGATATGTGTGACAACACATTTGTTAATGTCGAAGCTAAGCAATAGCTAGCAAGAGAGAAATGGCGGCGCTTTGCGCCGCCATTTCTCTCTTGCTTTTTAATGAAGTGCCAAGGGCTTTAGTGGGAAGGAATAGTTTTTTAAAGCATCTTTAAGTTTTTGTAACTTAAGCCCCATTCATCTAGTCATCCTGTTAATCTAAGTAAAAGAAATATGAATGGCTCCTCGCGCTAACGATATTTATTTGATTAGAAAAGCATTGGTAACTTTTGCATATGAAGCGCTTTCGTGATGAATGGATTGATGAATGGTGTCAAGAAAATGGTTGGACAGATTTATTTGTGGAACGCTGTTGTAATTATTGGGCATTTCCTCCTAGTTCGGTGATGCCTTTACCAATACCAAATGATACATTACGCGCCATCAAAAGTGCCAAGGGTATGAGCGACGATGAAAAGTCTTGGACTTTAGTCGCGATCGCTATTTCCTTCCTTGCTTCTATCTTTTGCTTTATTCTCAAAAATCCTTTACCAATTACCTGCGCTTTTGGTTGCGTTGCCTTTATTGTCGGACATTTGGAAATAGAAGAGTTCTAAATCAAAAAAAGAAGTCACGTTTTGCGTGACTTCTTTTTATAAAAACAAAAGCCGCACTTTGTGCGGCTTTTGTTTTTATAGTGCTAAAATTCTCGATGCTTTAAGTAGACTTTCCTCATAGAGAACTTCGCGTCCCCAACGTTGCAACTGTTGACCCAGCAAAGTGTCAGCACTCTGATCTGATAAAGGTGAAACCTGATGTACGCGGTAGTTTTGGGCTACGCCGCCTGCTTCCATTCGCATACAGCCTGTGGATTCAGAGCAGAATACATTACAAGCATCAGAGTTTTGATTGGAAGCAGTTAATCGTAATCCGATTAAATCGCCGATGACCTCGCCTGCATCGCCAACTGGGATCGCGGCTAGCTCTGCTCTTACCTTGATGCCATCACGTCCCTCGAACATAATGTGCTGAATATCGTAATCACCGCCTTCCACATTGCGCTCAATGGGAAGCCAATCGAGGCGACTGGCAATCCATCCTAAAAACATGAGAGCTTGGGTGCAATTTCCTTTTTCGTAGTCAATGGTGATCCCATCGATTTCCCAAACAGCGGAACGGCGATCTGGTTGATCAAAGGCTTGAGCAGTAAGTTCTTGCCAAGGAGCAAGGCGTTGCCAATTTAAATCAGCGATCTGGGTACTGGACTGAATCATGCTCTGGATCTTGAGCAAGTCAGCTTCCGAATCACTAAAAGTTGCCGAATCAACAATTAGGCGATCGCTAAGGTTGACCATCTTCTCAAACATTCGCGTATTTGGCGCAGGGCTGTCCTTCCACCACAAAAATACGGGTAGATCGGGGATCAACAGATCAGGCAGAATACTGTGCACTCGTTCAAAAGCCCTTTTTGCGCCCGAAAGTGTAATGTATTCACCACAAATCAAAGAGCTACGAGTTTTTTGAATGGGGCAGTATGCAGCTACTTGAGCCGAAATGCCCTGATCTTCTTCGTCTAGAGTTACGAGATCAATCACACGGCAGGGGCTTTGAGAGGCGATCGCATCAACAGAAGCCATCCGTGAAGCCGCTCCCACAGTTGCAGGTTCGTATACTAAGAGGTTGAAAGTGGTTGCACGAGCTGCGGAATTTTCACCGTAGGACTGCCAAATTTTGCTTAGTTCTGCTTCGACTTGAGAGACTGAGACATCTTTGGGAGCTTGCAAAGATACAACAGAATTTGATTGTGCATTCATAGGAGTTAAGAGTTAGGAAATAAGTAATTAAAAATTCCACCCGCGTAGCGGGTGGAATTTTGGGTTTTACAGCCTGCGCCACTGCCGTCCATCGCGCTCAATCAACTGCTCAGCTTCGGTTGGTCCCCATGAACCAGCTTCATATTGGGGAACGACACTAGGATCATTGGGCATTTCCCATGCTGACAATGCAGGAGTCACCACTTTCCAAGCTGCCTCAACTTCGTCTCCACGGGTGAAGAGGGTTTGATCGCCAAGCATACAGTCTAGTAGTAGGCGATCGTAGGCATCAGATCCTTCGACTCCGAAGGTCTTGCCATAGCCGAAGTCCATTTCTACCGATCGCGATCGTAAATCCGCACCAGGCATTTTTGCTTCAAACTTGAGAGAGATCCCCTCATTCGGTTGGATTCGCAGCGTCAACACGTTAGGCGACACCTGCTTCGCGGCTGACTGGAACAGTAAATAGGGAACTTGTCGAAACTGAATTGCAATTTCGCTGACCTTCTTTGGCATCCGCTTTCCAGTTCGTAGATAAAAGGGAACTCCCTGCCAACGCCAATTATTAACCTCAAACTTCATTGCCACATAAGTGGGAACCAAGGATTCAGGATTGACATTTGGCTCATTGCGATAACCTTCGACTTGCTTGCCTTTCATCCAGCCAGCACCGTACTGCGCTCGTACGCAAGACCGCTCTAGCTTACGGGTGTCAGCTAGGTGAGTCGCTTGGATTACCTTCACTTTTTCGTTGCGTAAGGAGTCCGCATCCATAGAGTTCGGTGGCTCCATCGCTGTTAGGCAAAATAGTTGCATCAAGTGATTTTGCAACATATCTCTGAGCGCCCCAGAGTTTTCGTAATATCCCGCCCGATCTTCAACGCCAACAGTCTCTGCCACGGTGATCTGAACATGATCAATAAATTGGCGATTCCACAATGGTTCAAAAATGGCGTTGGCAAATCTCAGCACTAAGAGATTTTGCACCGTCTCTTTACCGAGATAGTGATCGATGCGATAGATCTGCTTCTCGTCACAAGACTTTTGGACAACACGATTGAGATCTTGACAAGAAGACAAATCACGACCAAATGGCTTTTCAATCACCAATCTAGTTTTGTTAATGTCTTTGATCATGCCTGCTTGACCTAGTTTCTCGATCGCATCGGTAAAGTAGTTGGGCGACACAGCAAGATAAAAAACGCGATTTCCGCGTGTACCGCGTTCTTTGTCTAATTGATTGAGAAATTCATCAAGTTTTTTGTAATCTTCCAGATTACTCATATCTAGGGATTGGTAATACAAACCTTCGGCAAAGTTTTGCCAAATTGGTTCAGCTCCAATGCCCACAGAAAATTTTTCGATACCTTCACGCATCTGCTCACGAAAATAATCGTGACTCCAAGGTCTTCGCGCCACGCCAACAATTGTGAGTTCAGGCGGAAGCCGACGTTGCTGTTTGAGATGATAAATTGCTGGAACTAACTTGCGGATCGTCAAGTCACCAGACGCGCCAAAAATCACAAGGATCAATGGTTCTGGTGTTCTTTCTTGTTGTAAACCGACCCGTAAGGGATTTTCGAGTATTTGTACCACAGGCTTTCGGCTATTGAACGCTAGCTAGATTCTAGCTAACGCATTGATTGTTCCCTAAATATCGCCTGTTTTCCTTTAGGATCACAAAACCCAAATAGCTTGAGACAGCGCTTCGCACTGTCTCAAGCCTAAAAAAATAATGGCAGCACTTCATGCTGCCATTATTTTTTCAGGCTTGAGTGGATGATTACATCATGCCGCCCATACCACCCATACCGCCCATGCCACCCATACCAGCAGCACCAGCGTCAGATTTTTTCTCAGGCTTTTCAACTACTAGCGCTTCGGTGGTCAAGACCATACCAGCGACAGAAGAGGCGTTTTGCAAAGCCGATCGCACTACCTTAGCAGGGTCAATAATACCAGTGGCGATGAGGTCAACATATTCTCCCTTGAGGGCATCAAAGCCATGATTAAAGGGAAGATTTTTGACCTTTTCCACTACGACAGTGCCTTCAAGACCAGCGTTATCGCTGATTTGACGCAGAGGCGCAGAGAGTGAACGCGCTACGATATCAGCACCGATCGCTTCTTCATTCTTCAAGGTTGCTTTGAAATCTTGCAATTCGACAGCAAGGTGAGCCAAAGTTGCGCCACCACCAGGAACGATGCCTTCTTCAACCGCTGCACGGGTGGAGTTGAGAGCATCTTCAATGCGGAGCTTGCGATCCTTGAGTTCGGTTTCAGTTGCTGCACCGACTTTGATTACAGCTACGCCACCAGAGAGCTTAGCAATGCGTTCTTGCAGCTTTTCTTTATCGTAGTCAGAGTCGCTAAGATCCAATTCTTTACGGATTTGGGCAACGCGCTTGTCGATATTAGCCTTGTTGGCAGTGTCCGCAACAATTGTTGTCTTGTCCTTGGAAATGGTGATCTTGACAGCAGTACCAAGCATTTCGAGGGTTGCAGCACTGACTTCTAGACCAGTATCTTCGGAGATGACTTGACCATCGGTAAGAACGGCGATATCCTGCAACATCGCTTTACGGCGATCGCCAAAGCCAGGAGCCTTGATCGCGGCAACATTGAGGGAACCTCTGAGCTTGTTCACAACTAGAGTTGCCAAAGCTTCGCCTTCAACATCTTCAGAAATGATTACTAAAGGAGAACCTGAACGAGCTGCCTTTTCGAGAATAGGAACAAGGTCTTGAATGACATTAATCTTCTTATCGGTGATCAAGATCTTGGCATTATCAAATTCCACCAACTGACGTTCATTGTCAGTGACGAAATAAGGGGAGATGTAACCGCGATCGAGTTGCATCCCTTCAACAACTTCCAATTCGGTGGTAAGAGATTTGGATTCTTCAACGGTGATTACGCCGTCCTTACCAACTTTATCCATCGCGTGAGCGATCATTTCGCCAACTTCAGAATCATTACCTGCGGAGATAGTGGCGATTTGAGCGATTTCAGAATTGGAGTCAACTGCTTTAGCTTTTTGAGCAATTACGTCAACCAGATAAGCAACAGCTTTTTCAATGCCACGGCGAACACCCACTGGGTTTGCACCTGCGGCAACGTTCTTCAAACCTTCACGAATCATTTCTTGAGCTAATACGGTGGCGCTGGTAGTACCATCGCCTGCAACATCATTAGTTTTAGAAGCAACTTCGCGAATTAGTTGAGCACCTGCATTTTCGAGAGGATCTTCTAATTCGATCTCTTTAGCGATACTCACACCGTCATTGATGATTTGAGGAGCACCATATTTCTTTTCGAGAACTACGTTACGACCTTTGGGCCCAAGAGTAACGCGCACTGCATCAGCAAGGGCATTAACACCACGCTCAAGGGCGCGGCGAGATTCTTCATCAAATACTACGATTTTAGACATTTTTAGTTATGAGGGTAATGGGTGATTTTGGAATTGGTAACTAGGCTATTAGCCTTTAATGATTAGCTTTTAGCTCTTTTAGATTGCTTCTGAGTGAAGAGTTTTGAAGGCTAACAGCTAACGGCTGATAACTATTAGCTTTATTCAACGATCGCTAAAATATCTCTTTCAGCTAGGAGCAGATAATCAACGCCTTCTAACTTGATTTCAGTGCCTGCATACTTGGAATAAAGCACTTTGTCACCTGCTTTAACTTCTAGGGCTACGCGATCACCTTTTTCATTTCTTGTACCAGCGCCAACAGCAGTTACTTCGCCAATCTGAGGCTTTTCTTGAGCTGTGTCTGGCAAAAATATACCGCCAACTGTTTTTTCTTCTTTACTTGCTACTTTTACCAATAGGCGATCGCCTAGGGGTTGTAATGTACCAGTATGTAGTGTTAATGATGCCACTATGTCTTACCTCCTTAAAGTTTAATCAGAGCAAGCTCTACAAGCTTTAGCACTCTAAGTCATTGAGTGCTAATATACCGCCAAACGAGTCAGCATCTAGATCGGCTTACCGTACAAACTCCCTTCTCATTCAAGAAATAGCGATGCGTAGCTTCGCTACGCACCCCAGAGAAAATTTTGAAAGCACAGCGGAGCCGCTGTGCTTTCAAAATTTTCTCTGGGGTTTATTGTTAAATAAAAACTAGTTGTCTATCGGTGGCGATCGCTTCTAATTTCACGTCCCAAGGATCGTTAGGCAATTCTTCTAAATAAAATTCATCAAATATAATTCCTACTTTCCTACCCTTCGCTTTGGGCAACCAACGATCATAGAAGCCACCACCATAACCGAGTCTGTACCCATTGCGATCGCAAGCCACTGCTGCAATCAAAATCAAATCAATGCTCTGTAAATCCATCAAATTTAGATCGGGCTTAGGCTCTAAAATTCCATAACTTCCTGATTGCATAGATAGATCAAAATCAGCGATCGCCACCTGATGCCAAATCAAATCTTGTCCCACACAACGAGAAAATCCCCAATTTTTATTGGGAAACTGATTCCAGAGAAAACTTAAGTCTGGTTCTTGCCGAAAACTTGTAAAAGCAAGAATGTTTTGAGCTTCTTGAAATAAATGCCAATGGGAGAGGCGATAGGCAAGGGCTTGACTTTTTTGCTGCCAAGTTAGGGAGGGTATTTGACAACGTTGTCTGAGGATAGTTTGTCTCAGGTGCTTTTTAGTTAGCACTTTTTTATAGCCTTTTATAGATTCTGATTTTTAAATATGCCTAGCTACTTAATACTAGGTGAAAAAATAGCATAGCCATTTTTTCACCTAAAAACACTTGCTGGATTTGGTCTTTAATTCACAAAAGTGTAGTCACACTTTTGTGAATTGCTATTACTTACATAGAGTTGTTGGAAAAAATCAGTTCATAAAAACTTTATGAGGTTTAAGTAATCGCAAAGCCCTGTAGTGCGGTATCTTTTATTTAGTTGTTACACTTTACGCTTTTTTAACCAAAATTTAATCACTGGAGATCGAGACATCCGTGCTAGAGGTTCGCAAAATCTGTAAATCTTATGGGAAGAAGCAAGTTTTGCAGGACTTGAGCTTTTCAATTCAGTCAGGTGAAGTCTACGGCTTACTAGGTCCAAATGGAGCGGGTAAGACTACGACGATCAGTATCTTGTGTGGATTAATTCAAGCCGATCTTGGTGATGTCTTGATGAATGGTCAAAATTCGCGAAATGCTTCATCTTCCATGCGATCGCTAATTGGTGTCGCACCACAGGAAAACATTTTTTACAAAAGCTTAACTTGTGAAGAGAATCTACGATTCTTTGGACAACTTTACGGATTAAATAGAATAACTTGTCAAAAACAAGCAAGGCATTGTTTGGAGTTAGTTGGACTTAGCGATCGCGCTCAAACCATTGCCGAAAAGCTCAGTGGTGGGATGCAACGCCGACTGAGCATGGCGATCGCCCTTGTCCATCAACCACAGCTTGTGGTGCTAGACGAGCCAACTACGGGATTAGATATTGAAGCTCGCTATGAAATTTGGGAAGTAATTCGTAATCTTTGTCGCCAAGATACAGCAATTTTACTAACAACCCATTTACTCGACGAAGCAGAACGTCTTTGTCAACGTATCGGTATTATCAAGCAAGGTACTTTGCTGGCTGAGGGCAGTCTAGAAGAGTTAAAGCAATATGTCCCTGCCCAAGAAATTGCGATCATTTGTACTCCAACCGAGGATCTAGCGATCGCTAGAGCAACTGAATTAGGCTTTACCCATCGTCACTATGGACGTGAGCTAGCTTTTTGGCTACCACAAGTGATGGAGTTAAAAGAGATATTGGAATATTTTGATGGAATTAAGATTGATTCTATTACCCGTCAGCCTGTTCGCCTAGAAAATATTTATGTGGAAGTAACCCAAGGTTTGAGGGCTACGCCTTAAATGACGCGGCAAAGCCGCGCCATCAATAGTCGGGTTTTATCGCAAAGCGCTGTGAAGCCTCAATGCACAAAATTAATTGCGAACTGCTTCAAACAATCGTGAGAAATAGAAAGAAGTTGCGGTAAATTCTTTCCGCTTGATCGTAAATCCTAACTTCTTAAGAATACGTCGAACATCAGACTCCTTATGCAGATAAGCGCGAGTTGCTTTGCTAGGACCTGGAACCATATCACCAACCTTTTTCATCAATACATAGTAAGGATTTTTTGGGGCAAAACTGAGAATGAGTCGAGACTTCGCCAGTGATGCTAAATGGGCAATCATTTCCTCAGATTCGAGATCGGGGTAATGGATCAATACATCAAGACAGATTACAGTGTCGTATTCTCCTGAAAGCTTAGCTAAATCCTGAACTTCAAAGATCGGATTTTCAGGATTAGTAGCCCGTTCTTTTCCTTCACCAACCATCTTCTCAGAAATATCACTGGCATAGACCTGAGCGCCCATTGCCGCGAGGGGAATGCTCAAGCTACCAGTTCCGCAGCCTGCGTCACAAACTTTATGTCCAGAAGCATTCTTATCATTTTTAAACCAAGATAAGACATAGTCCACAGTCTGTTGATGCCCAGTCCGAATATCTTGTTGAACTCGATTGACATCTCCTTCACCATAGATGCGCCGCCAGCGATCAAAACCAGTGGAGTTAAAATAATCACGAACTATTTCTTTATCTTTGGGAGTTTCTTTAATTGATGAATTGGAGATAGTTTTATTAGTCATGACTATATAGAAAGTTTACAGACAAACAATCTTACCTTAAAAACTAAGGTCATTCTAGGCTCTATAAATAGCTCAGCATAGCCAAAGCTAAAATCCAATCTTCTTTGGCTTTGACTCTGGTTCCTTATTTAAAAACTCATACTGGGTTTGGGTTTCAATTAATAAAAGTGTGACTATACTTTTGTTGATTGTGGTAAAAGCCTTGCAAAACAATACTTTTAAATCTCTTTTTGTTGGGATTGACGTGATTCATCACCTTTGGTGCTGAGAACGTCAAAGCTACCTCCATGATAAAAATTGCTGGAGTTTCATATTAAACTAGAGAAACCGCCACAAATTATGATATGCAAATTAACCGCATCATTGCCCTTACTCTAGTTGTTGTCTGTTTTATTGCTGCCACCTTTGGCATCCAGCGCCGCCAAACAGAAGAAGCTCTGGATTTTCAAAAAGCTCTTAACCGCGATCGCCTTGAGTTAGTCTCTATAGATGGTGCAATCTCAGGAGCTAGAACCTCAGCCGCAGGAGCTATGGCAGTACGCGATCGCCTCCGTGAGCTGATCGAGGATGAGTCAGTCAAAGGTGTGTTGCTGTCGATCAATAGCCCTGGGGGAACGGTCGGGGCTAGTAAAGAGCTGTACCAAGCTGTCAAAGATCTCAGCGAGAAAAAGCCTGTCGTGGTCAGTATGCTCGACCAAGCTACTAGCGGCGGCTACTACGCTGCTAGCCCTGCCACCAAAATTTATGCCAATGCGGGTTCAATAACTGGCAGCATCGGAGTAATTTTGAATGGATTTAATGCTAAAGATTTACTGGATCGGGTAGGGATCAAGTCGCAAACCATCAAGACTGGTCCCTATAAAGACATTCTTTCACCATTTCGAGAACTAGCAGAACCAGAGCGTCAGTTGTTGCAGAATCTATTACAAAGTACCTATCAAGAATTTATTAATGATGTCTCGAAAGGTCGAAAAATGGATCTGGAGGTTGTTCGTAATCTAGCTGATGGCAGGCTTTTTACAGGTAGGCAAGCTAAGGAAAATAAGTTGATCGATGAGTTAGGCACTCAAGATCAGGCGATCGCGGATCTGCGTGGGTTAGCCAGAAAGAAGTTTGATTTACCCGAATCCAGCGAGTTGCCGATTAGTAGATCTCCAGCTTCCTTTGAGAGATTGTTAGATCAATTACTTAGCCAAGTCAACCTTAACGTTGCTCTACCATTTTTTAACCTCGCTGGCTCTGGTGGTTCTTATGATTCTCTTTCGGGGGCGATCGCCAACCAGCTTACTTCTAAACTAGTTGGACAAAATCCTCAAGCTACCAGCTTCGATCCACCCATTCTATTAATGCCTAACTTGCCCTAATTAGCTAGGCGAAATTAAATATAAAACCTCAAAACCTGTGGTAGACGTGGCATGTGCGCCATGGGTTTTGAGGCTCAGTTTTAATTCGCAAAAGTGTGACGACACTGTTGTGGGTTAGAACCTAGACCCAGTAACACTCAACCCCGAAATGCTTTAAATTTATGGAAGTTTAGAACTGGAAATCTCAAATATCTTACAAAAAAAGTGACTCAATCTCATCTCTGATTAGACAGCTTGATCTAGTCCAACAACAAAGAGCCTAAAGCCTTTACGGGAGATTTATGACAGTAAGATTGAAAATGTCTTTTCTTTTATGCTGCAGCAGAATCTCATAAAGTTATTGAGCCAATTAACAACACGATTGTGTTTTTCCCAAGACATTGTATGCATGGAGTTCTACCTGTAAATTCTCCATCACAATACTTTTCAGATAGCCGATTTACAATCAATGGTTCGGTAAGACGAATTTAAATAAAATATCTATAACTCCTATTCAAGACTGATACATGGTTTTACAGCGCTCTATTCTCGAATATGAGTATTTCTTGTTAGCGTATAAAACAAAGAGTCTAATTGCGAAACGCTGCAACTAGACTCTTTGTTTTCAAAAGTTGTGACTAAACTTTTGTGAATTGAAAATTCTTACTTAATTTGTTATCACCCTAAAAACAAAAGCCCCTCCGAGAGGAGAGGCTTTCGCTTTCGATTATCAGAAGACTAATCTAGCTGAATACTAACCATTGATGGCAGGAG
>QBLS01000033.1:0-7214 GCA_003249015.1 Pseudanabaena sp.
GCCAGCAGTATACGTTGGCTGAGCGAAGTCGAAGCCCTAACTATTTAAAATTGCCATAAATGTATAAAAACACTTTCGCAAATTGAAATAAGATCATTGCCACTAATCCGATATTGCTAAATTTTTATAAAAAAATTGGCTTTGATACTTTACTGGGCTGTGTATTGGCGAATTATGACTTTAGTGGGATTATCTCTTTATGACTTTTTCTTGCTATTTTCAAAACAAAATCTTATGACAAGCAGTCAATCGTCAACTCCTCCCAAACTTTCGCGTTGGCTACAGCTTATTCTTATTGCCTTTTTGACGCTAGGAATCATCCTAAGATTTACCAACTTAGACCAAAAGAACTACTGGCTAGATGAAGTAGCAACCTCACTTAGGCTTGGAGGTTACACGATCGCTGATGTGTCAGAAAGATTTTATGACAATCAGATTGTGACAGTTGCAGACTTGCAAAAATATCAAAGTCCAGCCCCTGATAAGACGATAATCGATACAATTAATTCACTAGTGGCTGACGATCCTCAACATCCGCCCCTGTACTACATTATCTTGCAGCTATGGTCAAAGGTATTTGGCAACGCGCCTGCTGTACTGAGGTTGGTTTCGGTTATTGCGAGTTTATTGACATTTCCCTGCTTATATTGGCTTTGTATAGAGTTGAGCGAGGCGATCGCTTTTAGATGGATTACCCTAGCAACGTCCTCAGTCTCGTTGCTCTATATACTTTATGCCCAAGAAGCAAGGGAGTTTAGCCTGTGGATTTTAACAATTGTTTTATCTAATATTGCTTTTTTCAGAGCAATGCGGATAGGAAGTAAGTCAAGCTTCACCATATACGCAGGAAGTTTAGTACTAGGGTTTTATACATTTCCCCTTACGGCTCTAGTAGCTTTTGGTCATGCTTTGTATGTTCTAGTAATAGAAAGAGCAAAAATAACTAGAAATCTAATTTATTTTTTTACTTCTGCGATCGCGGGTTCTGCAAGCTTTCTACCTTGGATGTGGTTTGTCTTAAATAATAAGAAGAGAGTTAGTGAGACGGTAGCTTGGATGTATGTGAATAGATCTTGGCAGGAGTTAATAGATTTTTGGAGTGTAAATTTCACAGGCGTTTTTGTGCATTACTCCAAATTTAGGTTGGTATTTCTCGTATTATTCCTCAGTTTGCTGTATCTGTTCTATCGCAAAGCTTCAAAAAGTTTATTTTGGTTTGTGGTAACTTCTACAGCCTCAAGTTTTATTTTATTTCTCTTAGCAGACTTAATCTTTAATACAAGCTTCTCATCTACCTTTCGCTATCTATGGCCGTTCATGCTCGGCACACAATTATATCTTTGCTATGTTTTGAGCTACATGATCAATTCCACACATTCTAAAGGAAATTGGCTTAAGGTTGCAGGAGTCTTAATATTAATTGGAACATTAGCTTTATCGAGCTATGGATCTGTGTCTATGGTTGTCGAATATGGTGAGCAGAACTCTACCTACTCCGCAGCAAAGTTAATCAATGAAAGTGAATCTCCTCTAGTGCTCAATTATGTTGGAGACAAAGAAAACCTAGTCATTGGCGATGTTGGCGATGTATTTAGCTTGAGCTATTACGTGAAAGATACAACAAAGTTTCTTCTCTACAAGCAGCCTAGTATTCCTAAAATAACTGAGGGCTTTAGCGATATCTATCTGTTCTACGTCTTTCATGGTATTGCTAGTGAGTTTGAGCCTGTAAATCTTGAATCCATTACAAATCAGGGCTATCAAGTTGAGCCTGTGGATCTAGCAGGAGATGAGAAAACAATTTTCTGGAAAATTAAACCCTTAGCTAAAAGCACTTAAATAATCTATTAGATAATGTAAAAGAAATAATGAAGTGCCACAAATGGATCTTGAACTTTCGCGATTTTATAAGGCTTGCAACCCGACACATCCCCTCGATTCTAGTAATGAAGAGGATCGCAGCTATTATGTTGATCTCTCGACAGTTCGCGGCGAAAAGCTGATTGAAAGTCTGTCCCGTAAGATTGTGAGGATTTCGCCCGATGAGTCAACCTGTCAGTTATTTACAGGGCATATTGGCTGCGGCAAATCTACGGAGCTTTTGCGGCTGAAGCATGAACTAACTGAGAAAAAATTTCATGTGGCTTATTTTGAATGCGATCGCCAGTTGGAACTGAGTGATGTTGATGCGAGTGATATTTTGTTAGCGATCGCAGGTCAACTCAGCAAAGGATTGGAACAAGAGGGCATTAATATCATCCCCGAATATTTCAAAAAATTGTTTGGTGAACTGAAGGATATTTTGCAAACTAAGCTCGATCTGAGCGCAAATTTTAAGCTGTCAGTGGGGATTGCCGAGATTACGGCGCAAGCAAAGAATAGCCCGTCATTGCGTCGGCAAATGCGCGAACGTTTAGAATCACGCACTAATAGCATTATTACTTCCATTAATAAGGAGTTACTAGCTCCTGCCAAGGAGAGACTACAAGCTGCTGGCAAGAAAGGTTTAGTCGTGATTGTGGATAACCTCGATCGCATTGAAAATCGCATCGATCTCAAAGAGCAGTCAAAAGCGGGATATTTGTTTGTCGAACGGGGTGATCAGTTGCGAGGGTTGGATTGTCATGTGGTTTATACAGTGCCGTTGTTGCTGACTTTTTCTAATGATGCTGCGATCGTGACGAGTCGATTTGGAACGGATATTAAGACTTTGCCGATGGTTCCTGCGCGATTGGCAGATGGTAGTGAGTGTGAGGCAGGAATGGCTCTACTCAGACAAATTGTAATGGCGAGAGCATTTCCAAAGGTTAATTCTGTCCAACGGATTAACAATGAATTTGTGAATAAAGTATTCGATAGTCCCAAAACGCTCGATCGCCTATGCCAAGCTAGTGGTGGTCATGTTCGTAATTTGTTTCGGCTGTTGTATGGTTGCCTAGAGCAAGACGATCCACCGATCACCGCCAAATTAGTTGAGAGCATCATCGCTAAGGAACGGAATAAAATGGTAAAAACGATTACTGATGATGAATGGGATTTAATTAAGAAGGTGCAACAGGATAAGCGTGTACGTGGTGAGGCGGAGTATCAAACCCTAATCAAGAGTCAGTTTGTGTTTGAGTATGAGTATCAAGGTAATAGTTGGTTTGACCGAAATCCGATTTTGGATGATTAAGACCCTCACCCCCCCAGCCCCCTCTCCCAAAGGGCGAGGGGGAGCCAGAATTTACTCCCCTCTCCCCATGGGAGAGGGGCTGGGGGTGAGGGAAGTCTTTATTTAAGGAGAGTTCTATGAGCGATCGCACTGAAATAATTGCAGAGACAATTGCAGAGAATAATCGCGGTGCCTTACGTCGATTGACGAGAATTGTGACGCGATCGCAAGGGTTTTCTTTGTCGATCGCTTTGTGTAATTACCGCGTATTGCAGGAACGGGTATTGCGGGACTTGCGATCGCAACTTGCTGAGCATGACTTACCTGAGACTGCGATCGCGGCACTTGAACTCAAACCTGATGCGAAGACTTTACTTGCGCCAATTCAAGAATTGATGGGTAAGGTGCATCAATTGCCAATTGAGCAGAAGCCCAAGGTGTTAATGGTTTTGGGATTGGATGCGGTTACGGAAATCGAAGCGGTTTTGAAGTCGGCAAATCGGGTCAGGGAAGAATTTGCGAATTGTTTGGAATTTCCGATGGTGCTTTGGCTGAACGATCACACTCAGGATATTTTGACCCGTGAGGCGAGTGATTTGGCGAACTGGACTACGGCTGGGGCGATCGAGTTTCAGCTTGAGGCAATGGAATTAAAGGAACTGGTGCAAGATTCGATCAGAGCTACGTTCGATCGCTATTTGCAGTCTCAAGGTTTGGGGGATTGGGATGCGAGTTTGCAACAGTTTGAACTAATTACGGCGATCGCGGACTTAGAGGCTCAAGCCATTGAGATTAGCGATGAAATTAGCGCAGGTTTAGACTTTGCGTTTGGTTGTATGGCGATGACTGAGGGGGAAATCGGCAAGGCAAAAGCTTTATTTGAGAGGAGTTTAACCTTTTGGCGACAATCGGGGGATCAGCTTAAACAGGCTGTATGTCTATTGCAATTAGGATTAGGCGATCGCAGTTTGGCGATGCGTGAGCGCTACCAGAAGCAGCCTTTTTATGTAACTTCTCAGCAGTATTTAGCTGAAAGTATGGATATTTTGCGGAACCTGCAACGAGGGGAATTGATAGCGTTGTATATCAATTTTTTGACTGCGACATGGGAGGAGTTATTAGCCCTCACCCCTAGCCCCTCTCCCATGGGGAGAGGGGAACAAGAAACTAATTTGAGTTCTCCTCTCCCCATGGGACAAGGAACTCAAGCTTTATCTCTGCCCCCCAACCCCTCTGGGAGAGGGGTTGGGGGTGAGGGCTTAGAATCTCTCGTCAATGAGGCTCTATCTCTCCATCAAATCTATCCCAACCTCCTCCGTGAATCCCACGATCGCGGGATTCTTGCGTCAGTGAAATTGATGCAACAGGACTATTGGGCGGCAAAGGAATCGGCGGAATCGGCATTGGCGTTATATGCCCAAGGGGAAGCACTGCAACTGTCTAACCTTGCACCTTCGCGGCGCTATGGCTATGCTAAATATGAGCTTTGGTTGGCGCGGGCTTTGGAGGGATTGGTCGATCGCCAAGGCGCGATCGCGAGACTAGAGGGTGTGCGCGATCGCTGGCTCCGTGAGCAACATCCCTATGACGCGCAGATCTATGTGGCGATTTTGGAGGAGTTGCGATCGCTTTACACTGCGTCGGGTTTATATCTAGAAGCCTTTGAAACTAAGCAACATCAGCGATCGGTGGAGCAGCAGTACGGGCTAAGGGCTTTCATCGGTGCGGGGACTTTGAATCCGAAGCGGGAAAGAACTAATTTCGATATGTATGCGAATGTTGCGGAACAGTCCGACAAAATCGCGCAGGAGATCGAAGCTTCGGGTCGGATGCTGGATGTGGAGAATTTGGTTGATCGCATTGGTCAGGCGAGATTTCCTTTGACTGTAATTCACGGCGATTCAGGAGCGGGGAAAAGTTCGATTTTGATTGGTGGTTTGGTTCCTGCCTTACGCGCAAAGGGAACCATTGACGGGCGCAAGGTGTTAGTTTTTACGATTAAAAATTATAAAGATTGGAGTGCAGAAGTTAAACACAAGTTACAAAAATATTTTGGCGATCGCCGTCCCGATCTCGATCCGATTCAGCATTTCAAACGCAATATTGATGAGAATTATTTGACGGTATTGATATTCGATCAGTTTGAGGATTTCTTTTTTAAGAAGGAAGATTTTCGAGATCGCTTGCCGTTTTATAAGTTCCTGAAGGCTTGTTTGCATACGGATTTTGTGCGGGTGGTGTTGTCGCTGCGGGAGGACTATCTGCATTATTTGTTGGAATGCGATCGGGCGGTGGATTTGGAGAAAGTAGAGAATGATATTCTTGGTAAGCAGGTGCGGTACTATTTGGGGGATTTTACGCAGGATCAGGCACGACAGGTGATCGAGGCATTGACTAGGCGATCGCAGTTACGTTTGGAGCCTGAGTTGATTGAGCGTCTTGTGACAGATTTGAGTGGTGAGCAGTTGCGGATTTTGCCAATTGAGTTGCAGGTGGTGGGAGCGCAGTTGGAGTCGGAGGTTCCGCCAATCGCAAATCTGCGTGAGTATTTAGCCTTAACGGGTGATACGCATCGGAAGCCGAGTGAGGTGTTGGTGGAGCGGTGGTTGGAGAATGTGGTGCGGGACTGTGGGGTGGCAAATCAGGTGTTGGCGGAGAGGGTGTTGTATGCGTTGACGGGGAATGAGGAGAAGCGTCCGCAAAAGACGCAAGCGGAGTTGGCGAGTGAGTTGTTGGGGGCTTTGGATTCTTCTGATAGTTTGGGGGTTAGATCCCCCCTACCCCCCTTGCAAAGGGGGGCTTTGGATTCTAGTAATAGTTTAGAGGTTAGATCCTCCCTATCCCCCTTGCAAAGGGGGGCTTTGGATACTTTAGGCAGTGTAGATAAATCAGTCCCCCTTTTTAAGGGGGATGCCGAAGGCAGGGGGATCGAACCTCTCAACGAAGCAGAAAATCTCTCGCTAGTGCTAGCGGTTCTGGTCGGTTCTGGTCTTGCTTTTCGGGTGAGTAGTGCGCCTGATGACCGCTTTCAGTTGATTCATGATTATTTAGTTAGTTTTATTCGCAAAAAATATGTCTTCGGTATGGCGGAAGAATTGCGGATGACCAAAGAACAATTGCGATCGGCTCTAGCTGAAAAAGAGAAGGAACTCCAACGCGCCGAAATTGCCGAAATCGAAGCGGTAAGTATCACCTGTGAAGCTTATTGGCTAGCGCATAAGGAGTTAGATGCGATGATGGCAGGATTAAGAGTCGCCAAACGTTTCTTCGATCCAGATGTACGCAAGATCGTTCCTAATTATATTGAGGGCAGAACCTTTGGGCGATTGTGGGAAGTCATTGATAATATTCGCGAAGCTAATCGCCTTGAAGGTCACAGCAATTTGGTTTTTAGTGTTGCCTTTTCTCCCGATGGCAAAACCATCGCCTCTGGCAGTTTTGACAACACGATTAAATTATGGAATCTGGAAGGAAAAGAATTGCGGACTCTGAGCGGACATAGCAATGGGGCTTTTAGTGTTGCCTTTTCCCCCGATGGCAAAACCATCGCTTCTGGCAGTGTTGACAACTCCATCAAATTATGGAATCTGGAAGGAAAAGAATTGCGGACTCTGAGCGGACATAGCAATGGGGTTAATAGCATAGCCTTTTCGCCCGCTGGCAAAAACATCGCTTCTGGCAGTGATGACAACTTCATCAAATTATGGAACCTCGATGGTAAAGAACTGCTTACCCTCACTGGGCATAGCAATTTGGTTAATAGCGTAGCCTTTTCTCCCGATGGCAAAACCATCGCGTCTGGCAGTGATGACAGCTCCATCAAATTATGGAATCTCAATGGTAAAGAACTGCGGACTCTGAGCGGACATAGCAATGGGGTTAGGAGCGTTGCCTTTTCCCCCGATGGCAAAACCATCGCCTCTGGCAGTGTTGACAAATCCATCAAATTATGGAATCTGGAAGGAAAAGAACTGCGTACCCTCACGGGGCATAGCAATGGGGTTTGGAGCGTTGCCTTTTCCCCCGATGGCAAAACCATCGCTTCTGGCAGTGTTGACAA
>QBLS01000033.1:7238-43771 GCA_003249015.1 Pseudanabaena sp.
GGAGCGTTGCCTTTTCCCCCGATGGCAAAACCATCGCTTCTGGCAGTGTTGACAAATCCATCAAGTTATGGAATCTCGATGGTAAAGAACTGCTTACCCTCACGGGGCATAGCAATTGGGTTTTGAGCGTAGTCTTTTCTCCTGATGGCAAAACCATCGCCTCTGGCAGTGCTGACAACTCCATCAAGTTATGGAATCTCGATGGTAAAGAACTGCTTACCCTCACTGGGCATAGCAATTGGGTTTGTAGCGTTGCCTTTTCTCCTGATCGCAAAACCATCGCTTCTGGCAGTGTTGACAAATCCATCAAGTTATGGAATCTCGATGGTAAAGAACTGCGTACCCTCACGGGGCATAGCAATTTGGTTAATAGCGTAGCCTTTTCTCCCGATAGCAAAACCATCGCTTCTGGTAGTTCTGACAAATCCATCAAATTATGGGATATAGATCCAGAGTTAGCAATTTCTGAAGCCTGCGATTGGCTGCGTCCTTACCTCACCAATAACCCCAATGTTTCTGAAAGCGACAGACAACTTTTGGAAAGTAGAAATGGAAAAATTCATTAAATCGAGTGAGAATAGATGATAATGGCGATTATTAATCCAACAATTTTTAAATAACAAGTTATGAAGATATGCATTGTCACCTCTAGTGTGAGGAAAGGAGATGGTCAAGCGCGGGTTAATTATGAAATTGTGAAAGAGGCTATTCAACGCGGACATCAGGTGACATTAGTAGTCAGGAAGGCAGTTGATGAGATATCTCAACACAAATTAGTCAACTGCGTCTACTTCCCAGTCGATAAAGTGCCAACTGAGTTAATGCGTGGCTTTGTATTTGCTCAAAAGAGCGATCGCTGGCTCAAGAAACATAGGCATGAATTCGATATAGTCGTTTCCTGCGGAGCTGTAACAACGGGTGAGTCGGATGTAAATGTAGTCCATTTTGTTCATAGCGCTTGGTTAGACTCGCCATTCCATACATCTCGAGTAAACAAAAACCTATATGGACTATATCAGTGGCTATACACGTCTCTCAATGCTTACTGGGAAAGAGTTGCCTTAAAAAAAGCAAAAATATTAGTAGCCGTATCAGGCACCATTAAAAAAGAAATAATTGGTGTTGGTATTCCAGCGGATCGCATTAAAGTGATCTTGAATGGAGTTGATGTGGACGAATTTATTCCTATTCAGACTCCAGATCGCAGTCAATTTGGATTGCCAGAAAAAGCTGATCTAGCACTCTTTGTGGGTGATAAGACTAATCGCAAAAACTTAGATTCTGTGCTGAAAGCTTTAGTCAATGTGCCTGATCTACACTTAGCAGTAGTAGGCAATCTCGAAAAAAGTACCTATCCCCAAATGGTGAAATCCTTAAAATTAGAAGAACGAGTGCATTTTTTAGGATATCGATCTGACATAGCGAAAATTATGCAGGTAGTGGATTTTTTTGTGTTTCCCTCGCGCTATGAACCCTTTGGGATGGTGGTTACAGAAGCCATGGCTTCAGGTTTACCTGTGATTATTACTAAAGCTTCTGGAGTTGCAGATATCGTTACACCTGATTGCGGAGTTACCTTGACTGATTCCGAAGATATATTGGCTTTGACTAGTGCTTTAAAGAAGTTATCCTCTGAGAAAAGCTTGAGAAGGGAAATGGGACAGTCGGCAAGAGCGATCGCAGAACAACATCCTTGGAATACCAAATCATGCGAATATGTTGACTTATTTGAAAGTGTTATAGGACAGTAGGAAAATCGTTAGGAAATTTAGCAAATAGGGAGATTGTATGAAGCTGCTTGTGCTTAGCCACGCCTGTGTTACTCCAGTAAATCAGCAATTTTTTGCGGAAATAGAAAGTCAAACAGGTTGGGAAATTACAATTATTGTTCCATCAAAATGGAAAAATGATTATGGTAATGTCATTTCTCCCAAAAGATGGGAAAAATTTAGCGGCAAGATTATAGAACTACCTGTTTTGATTTCTGGC
Source organism: Pseudanabaena sp. (assembly GCA_003249015.1). Classification (GTDB taxonomy): domain Bacteria; phylum Cyanobacteriota; class Cyanobacteriia; order Pseudanabaenales; family Pseudanabaenaceae; genus Pseudanabaena. The sequence continues at coordinate 9,228 of QBLS01000033.1, forward strand.
AATGTACCGCTACATTTTTACGTTGCGACTTTCTTATCTATTTTAAAAGATATCCAACCTGACTTTATCTATGTGCATCACGAACCCTATGCAGCAGCTACGGCACAGCTTTACCTAGCAAACTCCATAACTGGAAATAAGCCAATTAGCTTTTTTACTTGGCAAAATATTCTTAAGTCTTATCCATTTCCATTTAAATATTCTGAAAAATTTGTTTTAGAAAATAGCGCGATCACCTTTTCTGGTTCCTACAGTGCGGAAGAAGTATTAATTCAAAAAGGGCTGCGGGGTAAATCTGTCTTACTACCCGCTAGTGTAGATCCATTGATATATAAGCCTCAGTCAGAACTTATAGCATCGCTCAAGCAAGATTTACAAACTTCCAAATCAGAAGTATTGATCGGTTATATGGGGCGTATTGTTGAAGAAAAGGGGCTTAAAACCTTGCTATATGCTCTCAAAAGTATTGTTGATTTGCCTTGGCGACTAGTCATGGTAGGCACAGGCAACTATCTATCTACTTTTAATGAAATCGCTGAGAAATGTCAGATCCGCGATCGCATTACCCTGTTAGGATTTGTCCCCCATCAGGACGCGCCGCGATATTTGTCAGCCTTTGACCTTCTTGTTTTACCTTCAGAAACTCGCAAAAACTGGAAAGAGCAGTTTGGCAGAGTGATTATTGAAGCGATCGCTTGTGGTACACCTGTGATTGGCTCAGATTCAGGAGAGATTCCTCACTTGATCCGTAAAACGGGTGGCGGTTTAACTTTTTCTGAGGGTAAGCAGGATGCTCTCGCGGATTGCATTACTAGACTAATTGAAGATAAACATCTCCGTAATGAGCTGGCTGATAAAGGACGCGCAGTAGTCTTAGCAGAGTATTCTAATCAGGTAATTGGGCAAAGATTTATCCAGAATATAGCTGTTTCAAATAAGGGTTAGGGCTTCGACTTCGCTCAGCCAACGTATACTGCTGGCTGAGCGAAGCGATGCACTGAGCTTGTCGAAGTGTCGAAGCCTCTTCTAAATATTTAAAATTGCTATATCAATGATCACATTGGAAAGACACATACTCAGCCATAAAGCGCTCCTTTTTGGCTTGAACGCAAAGCGCAGCAATCCTGCTATAAAAGATGGATGATTAAAGTCTATACACAGCATCAACAGGCACAAGGTTGGCTGGATCGCTATCGCCATCAGCGCCCAACTTTTGTTTGCGTGCTTGGATTTACCGCGACGGGGCTAATTCCTAATATTTCCGCCGCAGGGGCAACTCCAGCCGATCGCAAAATTACGGCGATCGCGGATGCGGAGTTCTTAGCAACGGGTAGAAACTCTAATTTTTCCCTGCCCCCACTGGTAGCAGGAGCTTCGCCAGTGCTGATTTCCCGTGCGGTAGTTGCTGCCCAAAAGCTGCCGCTATTTATATTTAATGCAGGATTACCGATCGCGCCCACAGTGGAATCGATCGCTTTCGGTGGCAAGCCTGCCGACTGTCTTAGCACAGGTAAAGCGCTTCCTATTGAGTTAGTGAGTCATCTATTTACGCAGGGCTTAGTTTGGGGAGAAAAGCTCGCTCAGAGTGGAAGCTATGTGATCTTGAGCGAATGTGTGGTGGGTGGCACAACTACGGCTTTAGCGGTACTAACAGCCCTTGGGGTTGCGGCAAAAGATCGCGTGAACAGCTCCCATCCCATTTGTAATCACGCACAAAAATGGCAAATTGTGCAGTCAGGATTGCAGCATTTAAAACCAAGTGCCAATCCCCTAGAGATCGTAGCTGCCATTGGCGATCCAATGCAGATTGTCGTAGCAGGTATGGCGATCGCTGCCAGTCGTCAGGCAGGCGTGCTCCTAGCGGGAGGTACACAGATGCTAGCGGTATATGCCCTCGCCAGAGCGATCGCTACCTATCAAAATCTCGACTGGAATCCCCAATCAATTGCGATCGGCACAACCAAGTGGGTTGCGGAAGATCCCACAGGTGGCACGGTGGATTTAGCCCTTGAAATTGGGGATGTACCGCTATTGGCGACGCAGCTAAGTTTTGCTAATTCCCGATTCGCGCAGTTACGATCTTACGAAGAGGGTTTTGTCAAAGAAGGAGTAGGGGCTGGTGGGGCCGCAATCGCGGCTAGTCTCTACCAAGATTGGACACAGGAACAGTTATTAATGGCGATCGAGGAGCAGGTTATTGCCCCGCATTTGGCGGGGCAATAACCTGTTCCTCGATCGCTTTGCAAGAATTCTTTACACCCAATTGTTTAGCGATCGCATCGAAACAGCCGCAAAACCTGTTTGAATAAGAAACAGTGCTTTTAATTGATTCAGGGCAGTGCGAAGTATTGTCCTGAATTACCTTTATTTTTTATTATTTTTTATATTTCACCCTTTGTCCTATGGTTGCCTCAACAGTTCGCATTAGTTCTCGCAAAAGTCAGCTAGCACTGGTACAGACACATTGGGTGCAGGCGGAACTTAGCAAAGCACATCCCGATGTCCAGTTTGATGTCGTCACTATGAGCACACAGGGTGACAAGATCCTTGATGTCGCCTTAGCAAAGATTGGTGACAAGGGACTCTTTACCAAAGAATTAGAAGTCTCAATGTTAACTAAGGAATCAGACTTGGCGGTGCATAGCCTTAAGGACTTGCCCACACGCCTCCCTGAAGGCTTGATCCTTGGCGCTGTTACCGAACGTGAAGATCCCGCTGATGCTTTGGTTGTCCATGAAAAGCTAAAGGATCAGACCCTTGAAACTTTGCCAGAGGGTACTGTCGTTGGTACATCCTCACTACGCCGCCTCGCTCAGTTACGTCACTACTATCCCCACCTCAGTTTTAAAGATGTGCGTGGCAACTTGAACACCCGCTTACAAAAGCTAGACGCAGGCGAATACGATGCGCTAATTTTGGCAGCGGCTGGTCTGCGGCGTTTGGGTATGGGCGATCGCGTCCATCAAGTAATTGATGCGGACATTTCGCTCCATGCAGTTGGTCAGGGTGCTTTAGGCATTGAGTGTCGGGCGGAAGATCCTGAAATTCTGGAACTATTTACCCCAATCATTCACTACCCCACTACGCAACGTTGCTTAGCTGAGCGTTCCTTTTTGCGAGAGCTAGAAGGAGGTTGCCAAGTTCCCATCGGTGTAAATTCTGTAATCAATGGCGACAAGCTAACCTTGAAAGGAATCGTGGCAAGTCTGGACGGTAAGACCCTAGTCAAAGGTGAGATCACAGGGGATGTGACTAATCCTGATGCGATCGGCGAAGAACTAGCTGACGATCTCAAGTCTAAGGGCGCTCAAGATATTCTCAACAAAATCTTTGCTGAAGTCCGTTCTTAATGGCAAAGCCCAGTGAATGCAACGCAATCACTAGGCTTCACAAAAAAAGAGCCGCGCTAAGCGCGGCTCTTTTTTTAATTGTTTACAATCAAAGCAGGAGCGCTTAATTGCTCAGCAACAATTTGAGACTGCTTAACTACAGCAATCTGCTCATGGGCTAAACGCACCTGAGAATTAATTGCCACCGTAGTCGCATCATACATATTGGTAATCAGTTTAGGATAAGCACCGATCGCAATAATTGGTACTAAAAAGCAAACCGCAATGAACACTTCACGGGGTCTAGCGTCGCTAAACTCAGCTTCACTTGGCAATACGCAGTTAGTCCCAAAACAAACCACCTCTTGATTGCCCTGAGACTTCAAGCTGATATCAGAAATATCACAGGAAGGATTAATGTCGCAGGAGGGGTTAGCATCAGACGCATAAAAAATCTCACGCAACATCGACAGTAAATAAATCGGTGTAAGAATTACCCCCACAGCCGCTAGAAATACAGTCACAGTGCGGAATGTCGAACTATAGACATCGCTAGAGGTCATCCCCACAAACACGGCAATTTCACTAGCAAATCCACTCATTCCTGGAAGTGCTAAGGATGCTAAAGCACCAACAGTGAATAGTGCAAATACTTTAGGCATCACCTTGCCGATATAGCCCATTTCGTTCATCAACATGGTGTGGGTGCGATCGTAGGTGACTCCCGCCAAGAAAAACATCACCGAAGCAATCAGTCCATGGGACAACATCTGCAACATCGCGCCGCTAATTCCCAAATCCGTGTAGGAGGCAAGCCCAATCAGCACAAACCCCATGTGCGACACGGAAGAGAAAGCCAAACGACGCTTCATGTTGGTTTGGGCAAAGGAGTTGACCGCCCCATAGATGATGTTAATCACACCGAGCATAGCGAGAACTGGTGCAAAGTAAACATGGGCGTGATCCAGCAGTCCCATATTTAAGCGAATTAATCCATAGCCGCCCATTTTAAGCAATACACCTGCCAAAATCATCGACACAGGAGAAGATGCTTCGCCGTGAGCATCGGGCAACCAAGTATGTAGAGGGAAAATCGCTAGCTTGACACCAAAAGCAATCAGTAAGCCTGCGTATAGGGGAAGCTCTAGAGCTAGGGGGAAATCTTTGAGGGCAAGCTCAGCCATGTCAAAGGTGAGGTTATTGCCATAGAGTGCCATTGCCAAGCCCGCCACCAAGATAAAAATTGAGGCGATCGCAGTGTAAAGCAAGAACTTGGTAGCAGCATATTGTCTCTTTTGACCTCCCCAAATCGAGATCAACAAATACACAGGTATCAATTCAACTTCCCACATGATGAAGAACATCAATAAATCTTGGGAAACGAATACGCCAATCTGGGCGGAGTAAAGAATTAACAACAGAAAATAGAATAGGCGCGGCTTAATGTTGACTTGCCATGCTGCAAAGATTGAGAGAGTAGTAACGAGTCCCGCCAGCAGTACTAGAGGCGCAGAAATACCATCAACAGAGACAGCCCAACTAAGCCCTAATTGGGGAATCCAACTGTACTTTTCCGCGAGTTGAAAGGTCGCACTGCTCGGATCGTAATTGCTCCAGAAGGCATAGCACATCAAAACAAAATCAATAATGCCTACACTCAATGCATACCAGCGTACTGTCTTGCCTTCTTTGTCTGGCAGTATCGGTATGAGAAAAGAAGCTACGAGGGGCAGCAGGATAATCGCGGTAAGCCATGGAAATTGGGCTGATGTCATGTCAATAAGAATAAATACTTACTCTAGAGAATGTTAAGTATTGTACTAAACTTTATAAAGCTTTAAGCAAAATTATTTTTATAGTAATCATTTACGAAGACTTGCACTTCGCTTAAAAAACTGTCTGTCTCTCCTCTATGACTATCAATCTAAAGTAACTGGACGCAATAAAATATAAAACCCTAAAAATTCTGGCGCACGCTGAGCGTGCGCCAGAATTTTTAGGGTTTTAATTATGCCCAGCTACTTAAACAAATTGATTAGCCGCAAGCAAGTTATACCAATTCACAAAAGTATAGCCACATTTTTATGAATTAAAAACGAATCTAGTGTAGCTTTTTATATAGTAAAGCAAGAGTTAGCTAGTACAAATCAAAACCCTAGAAGATGAGTGGCGGCGCGAAGCGCCGCCACTCATCTTCTGGTTTTATGTCCCAAGCAAACCTTGCTTTGCTATAGCAATTTTAAATATTTAGAATTTAGAAGAGGCTTCGACTTCGCTCAGCCAACGTATACTGCTGGCTGAGCGAAGCGATGCACTGAGCTTGTCGAAGCGTCGAAGCCCTAACTCTTATTTGAAACAGCTATAACTATAGATTTTCAATTCAATAATCTTTGAATTGTGTTTGTTAGTTCCCGCAACTTGACGGGTTTGCTGAGATAACTGGTTGCACCTGCGGTGAGACACAGATCGATATCACTGGGCATTGCTAGAGCCGTAAGCGCGATAATCGGCGTATTTGCGAAGGAAGGTAGTTGGCGAATTCTTTGAGTGGCTTCCAATCCATCCATGATTGGCATTTGGATATCCATCAAAATCAAGTCTGGTTGTACTGATTGCACGATGTCGAGAGCTTCTTGTCCATTGTGAGCGAGGATAATTTGGTAGCCTTTGGCAACCAGATAGCTTGAGACAGTCATGACGTTAGCTTCGCTATCTTCCACTAATAGGATTATGGAAGAGCGAGAATCTTTGATATTACTTTGACTAATAGCACTAGAACTGCTGGTTAGACGGTCTGGCAAAGTCAAACGAACGTTGGCGTAGGGGATATCAATCATGAAGCAACTGCCCACCCCGATTTCACTAGTCAGGGTAACGCTACCACCGTGCATTTCTATAATTCTCTTAACGAGGGGAAGTCCTAAGCCTGTACCTTGATATTGACGGTTGAGGGCGCTATCGATTTGAAAGAAAGGCTCAAACAGTTTGCTAATGTTTTCTTCTGCGATGCCGATGCCCGTGTCTCTGATGGCAATGCGAAGGTAGCCTTGATAGGGTTTGTCAGGGTTCTCAGCGTTTTGAGTTATGTCTATGGGCATTACGATCGCCTCAAGACTGATGGAACCTCCATCTGGGGTAAATTTCACAGCATTACTTAGCAGGTTGATCAGCACTTGGCGAATGCGCCTCTCATCAACGTTTACTTCAGGGAAGTCGCGAGGAAATTTGGTATGTAATTGAATCCGTTTTTTGAGAGCTTGCTGTTTGATAAAGTTGAGGCTGGATTGGCAGAGAGAGTCGATCGTTACGTTGCTGTATTCCAGTTTGATTTGTCCCGATTCAATTTTGGCAACATCAAGAATATCGTTGATTAGTTCTAGCAAATGGGAACCACTGCGTTCAATGGTCTGTAGTGCCTTAACTTGGGATTCTGTCACTACGCCAAAAACTCCTTCTTGAAGTCCTTCAGTCATGCCAAGGATAGCGTTGAGAGGAGTACGCAACTCATGGCTCATGTTTGCCAAGAATTCATCTTTAAGTCGGGTGGCACGAGCTAGTTCTTCGTTGGAGATGGCAAGCTGTTCGTTACGCTCGGTGAGTTGTTGTTCTGTCTGTTGCCGATCGCCTAATTCTTGTTGTAACTGATCAAAGAGGCTAGCTTGCTGAATGGCGATCGCTAATTGATTGGACACCTTTTGTAATAGATTAATTTCCCGTTCTTGCCATATCCTTGGGAGATCGCATTGATGGGCGATCAGTAAACCCCATAGTTCATCGTTTTTGACAATAGGAACAACGAGCTTGGCGCGGACTTGGATCTCGGCGAGAAATTCGGCTAAACATGGCAGTACTTCGAGGGGTGTGGCTTGGGCATCATTGAGGGCAAAGACTCTGCCTTGGACATAGCGATCATAATTAACCTGTGGAAATACTTCTTCGGGAAAAACGATATTTAAAACTGGGGGAAATAATGAGGATGATAAGGCTTCGGCAACGGCTGCCCCTGTGCCATCAGCATAGACGCGATAAACCAGCACGCGATCACATTCTAAAACCTGTTGCATTGCTGTAACGGTTGTACTTAAGATTTCTGGCAAATTTAGGGTGGAGCGGATTCTTTCTGTAACTGCTGCCAAGAGCCGACTCTCTTCCACTTCTTGTTTTAGGCGCAGTTCCGTTTGCTTACGAGTTTGCAGTTCGACTTGTACCTGCTCATACAGACTTGCCTGTTGAATCGCGATCGCTATTTGGATGGCAATTTGCTGGGTGAGATTAATTTCAAATCTTTGCCATACCCTTGGGCGATCGCATTGGTGGACACATAGCAATCCCCATAGTTTTTCACCATAAAACAAAGGAATGATCAGGTTAGCACGGATCTGAAATTGTGCCAAAACCTCGATATGGCAAGGCTTTAATCCATGATTGTAAATATCATCCATTGCCGAAAATCGCCCTTCTAGGTATAACTGTGCATAGTCTTCACCAAAGCAATGGTCATGGACAGGCTGTGCCAATACCGATCTCAAACCCGCAATAGCCGCCTCAGCAACAAACTCGCCTTCACTACAGCCAGCGTCCATATTAAATTTAAAAATACCGACGCGATCGGCACTGAGCAGTTGGCGAATCTCTTGGCAGGCAGTATCAAAGATAGTTTGCAGGTTGAGCGAAGTGCGAATGCGTTGAGTAATCTCCCGTAATAATATTTCTTGCTGTGCCTGCTGCGCGATAACTTGCTCAGACTGCTTACGATCGCTAATATCGTGGCAGACACAGATCAATAGTCCATCATCAGTCAAGGTTAGCGATAGCTCCTCATCAAAGGTAGAGCCATCTTTGCGGGTGGCAATAGTCTCACCCGTCCAAGACTTATCTCTTATCAACACAGGAAAGATCTCACTTTCAAATCTCTCTAGCTGCGATGGCGAATATAGCGTTTGCCAAGTTCTGCCCAACAGTTCATCCGCATTTGCATAACCAAACATCTCTGCATGAGAGCAGTTCAAGTATATGTATTTGTCATTCTCTAATATGGCAATGCCATCAATGGCAGTCTCGATCGCCGCTAATTTTTGTTGAAGTTCTTTTTCGGTGCGCTTGAGATCGCTAATGTCAACAACCACACAAACACATTCTGTATCTGAGACCATGGCGAGACTGCTCAAGACTGATACAGGATAGCCATCTTTGTGAAAGTACACCTTTTCCCAAGGTTCAATTACCCCATTCAATTTGACATTGGCGATCGCGTGCAAGTCCATAGGTAGATATTCGGGGGCAGTAATGCTTGCCCAATCAAGCTGATCACTATGGAGATCGTCACGACTGTAGCCAATCAGATCTAAAAAACAATCATTTGCATCGGTAATTTCCCCATTTAAATTGACAAATAGCATCCCCACCACATTGGCATCAAATATGCCCCGAAATCTGGCTTCACTGGCTTTTAGAGCCAATTCAGTTCGCATTTGATCGGTTTGATTACGGACGATGATCATCGCCTCTTCACTAGCGATCGGTACAATTCGCACCTCTTCAAAAACTGGGTTACCAGTATGGTCATGCAACTGATGCTCGTAGACCTGTAAATGTCCTGTAGTCAGCGCTTGATCGATAACATCTAGTTGTCTTTGGTATAGATCTGGCGGTAAAACTTCCGAAATATTGAGATGCACAGGTACAAATTTATCGCGATACTCCCCCGTGTTAATGTACTCCAAGCAATCACCTTGACGATTAACCCGTAGCAACAAATCAGGTAAGGCCTCGATCATAGCTCGAATTCTGGCATTGCTACTTAGCAACTCTCTAGTGCGTTCAGCAACCTTGGCTTCTAGGAATTGATTAAGTTCGAGCAGTGCTATTTCCGTTTTTTGCCGTTCCTTTAGTTCTTCTTGTAATTGTTGATAAGTCTGAACCTGTTGTTGTTCTAGCTCTAGATTGCGATTTTCAAGGAGTGCAATTTTTTCTGCTTCTAGACTTAATACCTTTTGTTCTAGCACTGTAGCTAAATTGTAAAGTTCAAGGGGGTTGAGAGCTCTGAGTAAACTACTTTGTGTAACTATCCCTAGAAGTTGGTTGTCGCTATCGGTCACAGCTAATCGACTAATGAAATGCTGTTCCATCAATTGGCAAACTGCCAACAGTGAGTCCTTTGGTTTCACGGTAAAGACGGGGCTACTCATCATCTCACCAGCCTTTCGTTGTTCAAGGTTTAGACCCAAGGCTTGAAACTGAACAATATCCCGCTCTGTGAGAATTCCTAGCGGCGCTTTTGAAGATACCTGAGCAGGATCATGGGCGGTGATGATCACAGAACTAATGTGATGGGTTGCCATGAGTTGAGCGATCGCCAGCATCGGTTGTTCTGGTTGAGCACAAACCACATCACTAGTCATCACCTCGCTAACCTGTCTCAAGCGCAACAGGTCAATTGGGCGAGAGGTTTGGCGCAAACTTTCATGGGTGACGATACCCACCAGTCGATTTTGCTCGTCAACCATTGGCAGATGGCGGATGCGTTCTTGCAAAATCAAATTAACCGTCATAAAAAAGTCTGTAAATGAGGACTCCCGCAGGGTCAAAACTGGATGTGTCATCACTTCATGAACGGTTAATATATCTAGCGATCGCTGCTCAGCACTGAGCCGCACCACATCCCGCTCGGTCATAATCCCCAAAATCTGATCATTCGCAATCACAATTACACAGCTTGAGCGCACCTCTGTATGCAATTGCTGCTGCTTGTAGGATTGGGCTGGTTGCGTTTGACATTGCGATCGCAACTCACTCATCTTCCAGATAGCTGCCATGACTGTAGTTTCAGGTGACACCACAATCGGATCGCGAACAATAGCAGCATTTAGCTCTGATTTAGTAATAGCGTTAAGATGCGTGAGCATGGATTTATCAAAGACTTAGTAAAGTTAACGCAGCTTCAGGTGTTAGCAACAGGACTGTTAAAAATCGGCAGTGAGATCTTAACTGTGGTGTGTTCTTGACAAATGCTAGCGATCGAGAACTTCCCCCTTGCAAGTTCCGTGATTCTTTTGACAATTTTCAAGCCCAAGCCAACACCTTGCTGTTCATAGGTTTTGCGATCAAACTGCATAAAAGCGTCAATCAGTTTGATCTGTTCCGCAGTCATGCCCCTCCCAAAATCCTGTATTGACAAATGAAATACACGATCAATAACTTGACTGCTCACCTTTATTATCGAACCAGCTGACGAGAATTTCACAGCATTATCAAATAACTCTTGCAAAATCGTCAAAAGATAATATTCCGATAGGCAAATCTCCGCATCTTCTAGCTCCAACACTAGATCTTTGTCACGCTTATACTGATTGGCGTTTGCTTGCAGCTTCGACGCAACTAGATCTTTCTCGAACTTGGTATGGGCGGATTTGAATGATTGCTGACTGGTCGAAGATATCTCTAGTTCTAGGTATGTTAAAAACTTTTTAGTCAACTTTTCTAGACGATGCGCCGACTCTTCTGCCCAACCTAGCATTTCTCGAATTTCTTCAAGATCCATGCTTTCGAGATCGGCAGTTAACAAATCAATTGTGCCGATGATGCCATTGAGAGGCGTATTTAACTCATGGGACATTTTGGCGGCGAGGTTGCCCCGCAACTCATCGAGAGTGCTTTCAAGGATGCCAATTGTATTGGCACGAACATTAGAGAGAACTTGGATACTATCGTACTGTTGCTTAATACGGAGCATGGAGTTTACCCTTGCCCGCAGTTCGAGACTATTGATCGGTTTGCTTAAAAAGTCATCAGCCCCTACATTTAGACAATTTGCCAAATCCGATTTAGCATTGAGCGCCGTTACCATAATAATTGGGACTGCGTGCCACTTAGGGCTAGCCTTAATCAATTTACAGACTTCAATGCCATCCATCTCTGGCATCATCACATCTAATAAGATCAAGTCTGGCTGACAGACATCAAGCCCTGCGATCGCGTCTTTGCCACTGGTGACATAATGTAACCGATACCCCTGATCATCCAAAAAAGTCTCGATAACATCAAAATTATTAGGGTCATCATCGACAACCAAAATCGAAAATTCGTTTGTCATTAATTTGTTTCGTCATTTTATTTTCATGCATTTCATGGATCAGCTAAGTAACTAAGAACAATTAAATATAAATCCCCAAAACCTGTGGTGCACGCTGCACTTGCGCCACAGGTTTTAGATCTGGTCTTTGAATTATGCCCAGATACTTATTAGTTAACATTCAACATTGCTATGTGCGGGGCTTCACCATAATCATAATCAGTTAATTACTATTAATTGTTGTAAAGATCCTCTTAAAAAACTACTACAGTTACAAACCTATATAGAATTCTTATCGAAAAGTTAGACTCAATTGCAAATCATACAAATTACATAGAGTATTTTACGCTTTCACGAATTAAAAATCCAACTAAGTGAGAAAACTAATTCACAAATATTAACGGCAATCCTATAGCAAAAAAAGTTTTGCTTAGGACATAAAACCAGAAGGCAAGTGGCGGCGTGTAGCGCCGCCACTCGCTTCTTGGGTTTTGGTTTTTACTAACGAACTCTTGCTTTGCTATAAATAAGTTGTGAGAAGCTGCGACTTTGCTCAGACTGCTCGTATTGATGGCTGAGTGAAATCGCAGCCCTGTTTTGCTTATAAATGGTTTAGGACTCTCCTGTTAGGACTCAAGAAAGAAATAGTGGCGCATTCATCCCTTTTTTTAATTCAAATCTGATACTACCTTCCTGTCCAAGAATTATTGATGTGGTGCTTCGCAGCGCACCAATAATTTTGTTTTTTTTAATCTAGCAAAAAGGTAAATCCGCTGCCGCTCTGCGGCGTAAGTATATTTTGTCAAGAGAGAATTTCGATACTGCAACTGCTTGCGGTGGAGTTATAGCTGTTTCAAATAAGAGCTAGGGCTTCGACGCTTCGACAAGCTCAGTGCATCGCTTCGCTCAGCCAGCAGTATATGTTGGCTGAGCGAAGTCGAAGCCTCTTCTAAATATTTAAAATTGTTATATTTATTGACTAATCTCATACTGGGAAAGAATCTAGAATAGAAGTAATAATTCCCTGTCCAAGACACGGTATTATTAGAAAAGATGATCTGCAAAAATAGCTAATCAGTAAGTCGCTCGGTATAGATAAGACTTAAAAACAAAGATCTTTCCATCTGCGTAGTGGGCGTGACAACCTTCTAAATTATTAACTTACTTTGACCTAGTTATTTATTGTGACGGAATTGCCAAATAATTCCTTTGAGTATTTATCCAATGAGAACAAGGTGGTTCTCAAAACTGATGAATCAATAATTTAAGTAACTATTTAAGGATTACTTCCTGAGTTCAAAAGTTCTAAGAGATCCCCCTCAATCCTTCCTTGTAAGTAGCTCAGCATAAGTTCAAAGAGGTTGTTCCATCCGCATATCGGGCGCAATCATTTCTAGTTTTAGGATTTAATTATGCTGGATTAGTTAAAGGGAAAGAAATTAATCAAGTTCCCATAACATTAGTGCTTGAGTCTGATATAGCAATTCTAAATATTTAGAAGCGGCTTCGACTTCGCTCAGCCAACGTATACTGATGGCTGAGCGAAGTCGAAGCCCTAACTCTTATTTAAAACAGCTATATCTACAGTGATGGCAAAGAGAGAACAATAATTGCAATTAGTTTGACTTTATTTTGAAAAGATCAGCATATCCAATTTGAGGAAGATAAAATGATCGAAGATATGATTCAGTGCAAAGATCCTTCCCATGATATTTGGCGGGAGCAACGGCATCCCCTTGATTGTATTTTTAATCCGCGCTCCGTGGCAGTAATTGGAGCGAGCGAAAGAGAAGGAAGTGTAGGCAGAACCTTATTGTGGAATTTGATTAGCAGTCCCTTTGGTGGCACAGTTTTCCCCGTTAATCCGCAGCGTCATAGTGTTTTGGGGATCAAGTCTTATCCCAGCATAGGAGAAGTTCCTGAAGTGGTGGATTTGGCGGTAATTGCCACGCCTGCGGTAACTGTGCCGCAGGTGGTGCGCGACTGTGTTGCCGCAGGGGTCAAGGGAGCGATCATTGTTTCCGCAGGCTTTCGGGAAGTCGGGGAGCAGGGGATCGCCCTTGAGCATGAGGTTTTAGCGGCGGCGCAACTGGGGGGAATGCGAATTATTGGTCCCAATTGTTTGGGATTAATGAATCCTTTGATTGGGCTAAATGCCACTTTTGCAGGGGCGATCGCCCAAAAGGGTAATGTTGCCTTTATCAGTCAAAGTGGGGCGCTTTGTACTTCGATCTTAGATTGGAGCCTCAATGAGAATGTGGGATTTAGTGCTTTTATTTCTATCGGCTCAATGTTAGATGTTAGCTGGGGCGATTTGATTGAATATTTAGGTGATGATCCCCATACCCAAAGTATTGTCTTGTACATGGAATCGATCGGTAATGCCCATGCCTTTTTGTCGGCGGCGCGGGAAGTGGCGATGGACAAGCCGATCATTGTGCTGAAGGTGGGATCAACTGAGGCGGCGGCAAAGGCAGCGGCTTCCCATACGGGTGCGATGACAGGCAGTGATGAAGTATTAAATGCTGCCTTTAGGCGTTGTGGCGTGTTGCGGGTGCATACGATTTCCGATTTGTTTGATATGGCGGAGATCTTGGCAAAGCAGCCCCGTCCTAAGGGTAATCGTCTTTCCATTGTCACCAATGCGGGGGGGCCTGGGGCGATCGCCACCGATGCTCTGATTAGTGGTGGCGGCGAACTATCTGAACTTACGCCCGAGACTGTAGAGAGATTAAATCAGTTTTTACCCGCCCAATGGAGTCATCACAACCCCATTGATATTTTGGGGGATGCTAGTTGCGATCGCTATGCCCAAACCCTTGAAGTGGTTGCCGATGATCCCCATAGCGATGGACTGTTGGTGATCTTGACCCCACAGGCGATGACCAACCCCACCGCCACTGCCGAAAAGCTGGCGGCATACAGCAAATTGGGTAAACCAATCCTCACTAGTTGGATGGGGGGAACGGAGGTAAATGCGGGTACGCAGGTTCTCAATCGGGCGAATATTCCCACCTTTCCCTATCCCGATACGGCGGTGCGCTTATTTAACTATATGTGGCGCTATACCTACAATTTGCGCGGTATTTACGAAACGCCATTGCTGCCCAAGGATTCCGATCAGTACGCCCCCGATCGCGCCCTTGTTGCCCAAATTCTCAACCATGCCATCAGTAGCGATCGCCCGATTTTGACCGAGTACGAATCGAAGCAATTGTTAAAAGCCTATGGCATCCCCACAATTGAGACGGAGATCGCCCATAGCGCCGATGAGGCTGTGGCGATCGCCGAGCGCCTCGGCTATCCCATCGTCCTGAAACTGCATTCTGAAATCATTACCCATAAAACCGATGTGGGCGGGGTCTGTTTGAATTTGGAGAATGCCGCAGCGGTGCAAGAAGCCTATGAAGCGATCGCGGCAAGGGTGAAGGCAATTAATCCTGAAGCCTTTTTAGGGGTGACAGTGCAGCCGATGGTCAAACTCGAAGGCTATGAATTGATTTTAGGCAGTAGCCTTGACCCGCAATTTGGAGCAGTGATGTTGTTTGGTATGGGCGGACAGTTGGTGGAGGTATTTCGCGATCGGGCGCTGGCATTGCCGCCTTTAAATACAACCCTTGCAAGGCGAATGATGGAGCAAACCCGCATCTATCACGCCCTCAAAGGAGTGCGGGGGCGCAAATCCATCGACTTTGCTAAGTTAGAGCAGCTATTGGTAAGCTTTAGCCAATTAATCGTGGAACAACCGCAAATCCGCGAAATTGATATCAATCCTTTACTCGTATCATCGGAAGGGATGATCGCCCTTGATGCGCGGGTGGTGCTGCATACCCCCGCTGATATCGATCAGCGTCCTGCCCCCGCAATCCGTCCCTATCCCAATAAATATTCCCAGCTTTGGCAATCCCTCAGAGGCGATCGCTTGAAAATTCGCCCGATTCGCCCCGAAGATGAACCAATGATGGTGCAGTTCCATAAAAATCTATCAGAGGAAAGTGTCTATCTGCGCTATGCCCACATCATTAAGCTCAATCAGCGCATTTCCCATGAGCGATTATCACGGATCTGCTTTATTGACTACGATCGCGAAATGATTCTTGTTGCTATTCTCTCAAACCCTGAAACTCAAATTTCTGAAATTGTTGGTGTCGCTAGATTGAGCAAGTTGCATGGTACAAATGAGGCGGAGTTTGCCTTGATCGTCAGCGATCATTATCAACATCAAGGGGTCGGGACAGAGTTAATGCGCCGCCTATTAGAAATTGGCAAGGAAGAAAATCTCGATAGGATTATCGGCTACATTCTCCAGAGCAACTATCAGATGCAGAGTGTCTGCCGCAAGTTGGGCTTCACTTTACATCCCGATCAAGAAATGCTTAAGGCTGTTTTTACGCAATCCTAAATAATAAAGGCGGCGCGAAGCGCCGCCTTTATTACAGCACAAAGCACTGAGTTAGGCTTTTTTCTTACCTTCCAAATCGTAATAATCAGACTTAACCGTCTGTTTAGAACGGGCGATCGCTAAAGCATTATCGGCAACATCTTCTGTAATCGCTGAACCTGCAGCAATATTCACATTTGCGCCGATGGTGATGGGAGCCACTAAGACGGAGTTAGAACCTGTTTTACTGCGATCGCCAATTACAGTTTGATGCTTCTTGAAACCATCATAATTAGCGGTAATCGTGCCAGCACCGATGTTAACTTGCTTGCCCAGAGTGGCATCACCCAGATAGCTCAAGTGCGCGGCATTGGTGCGATCGCCGATCTTGGCATTTTTTAATTCCACAAAGTTGCCGATGCGGCATTTCTCACCCACGATTGATTCTCCCCGAATCCGCGCAAAGGGGCCAATGCGACAGTTAGCACCGACTTGACTTTCTTCAATCACAGAAAACTGTACTTCACAATTTTCACCAATTACGCTATTGGAAAGCATCGTCGAGGGACCAATAACAGAACCAGAACCAACTTTGCTATTACCGCGAATATGGGAATGTGGCTCAATGATTACATTGGGCGCAAGTTCTACATCATCATCTATGGTAATGGTTTCAGGCAGGAGCATGGTCACGCCCGCCCGCATCCATTTGTCTCTAGCGCGTTTTTGCAAGACCTCATAGGCATGGGCTAACTGAATGCGATCGTTGATTCCCAAGCTTTCATCGGGATCTTCTAGATCGCTAGCATAGACTGATTTGAGATAGTCAAATACTTCCGTTAAATAATATTCTTTTTGAGCATTATTAGTCGTTAATTTTGGCAGAGCTTGGGCTAGTTCTTGCCAATCAAAGCAGTAAACTCCTGTACTCACCCGTTGATTCAGCAGTTGCTCAGGATTGCAATCCCGATGTTCGACAATTCGTTCAATCTGCATTTCGCGATCGCAAAATACGCGACCATAGCCCGTAGGATTTGGCAGAATTGCGGTTAATACAGTTGCCGAAGCTTGGTGTTGGCGATGACTATCAATCAAAGCTTGAATTGTCTCCGTTCGCATCAAAGGCGAATCACCCGTCAATACCACCAACTCACCTTGAAAATCTATCAAGGGTTCCATTAACTGCTGGATCGCATGTCCTGTTCCCAATTGTTCTGCTTGCTCCGCAAATTCGAGATTAGGATAATTAGCGAGCGCCGATCGCACTTGATCACTACAGTAACCAACAATGGCAATACGGCGATCAGCCTTGAGCGCATCGGTGGCATTCAGGACTCTCTCTACGAGAGACTTACCGCCAAGGGGCTGTAACACCTTGGGCAAGGCTGACTTCATGCGAGTTCCTTTTCCCGCCGCCAAAACTGCCACTGCTAACATAAACTCACTCCTCATAGATTTCTGTAAAACTACCATAGAATAAACCAAGAAAGTTATGAGGCTCGCTTCGTGAGCCTCATAACTTTCTGTAAAAAATGGCGGCGCTAAGCGCCGCCATTTTTTAAGTTAACCAATGCTCAATTAGCCCCACTGGTGGCGTGATCTCAATTCTTTTTTGATGGATATCGACAAAAGGCGCGATCGCTTCGACAAAGGGAATTAGAGCAATCTCATTATTTTGAGGATTTTGCACTTCCAGTAAATCATTGCCTGCGGCAATAATACTAATTACTTCACCTAAAAACTGCCCCGTGGGTTGATGATAAACATTGCAACCAACTAAGTCAGCAATCATATACTCATTCGGCTCTAGATAAGGGCGATCGCTAGGCTTGATCATCATCACATAGTTACGCAATGCCTCGGCGCGATCGCAGTCGTCGATTCCTTCTAAGCGGATCACAAATAGATTCTTTTTGCCAGCAATCTCGCGTCCTGACAGCAACATGATCTCTTGTGGCTCATGCTTTTCTGTCGGGGCAATCCAGCGTTTACCAGCATTTTCAAAGCGCTCAGGAAAATCAGAATAGGATAAAATCCGCATCTCTCCCTTCAGTCCTTGAGGCGAAACAATTTTACCAATAATTAACCAATCTTCTGTCATCTATATTTTTCCTAAGCAAGTCCTGTAGAAATTGCCGCGCCAAGCACGGCAACTTCTGCTTATAACATTCTTTCTATTTGGGCTAGGGCATCAAGAGCCGCAGCTCGTTCGGCTTCTTTTTTACTAGAGAAGCTCCGCATACTGCAACCATAAAGGCGATCGCCAACATATACTTTAGACGCAAACTCAGGCGTATGATCGGTTCCGCCGACTTTTTCCGTCACATATCTCGGCAAAATATGCCCGATATACCACTGCACCCATTCCTGTAAGCGGTTTTTAGCATCGAGGTCAGCACGAATATCGATCAACTCAGGCGGTACAGAGTCAAATAACGCCTCTACCGCAGGGCGCACCGCCTCCACATCGCAATTCCGATCTAAATAAAAAGCGCCAATCATCGCCTCAAACACACAACTTAGCAAGTTATCACTCTTTCGACCATCTTCCCGTACAGCCCCTCGCCCCAGCAATATCTGATCGTCAAGTCCAAGGGCGATCGCAAAACTTGCCAGTTGCCTTTCATCAACGAGGGCAGCGCGGCGGCGAGTTAGTTCATCTTCGCCCACATCATGATGCTGACGATAGAGATAGGAACCACTCAGGAAATTCAAAATCGCGTCTCCCAAAAACTCCAAACGCTCGTTGTCTTCCCCCGCGTTAGGATGTTCATGGAGATAAGAGCGATGGGTTAGAGCCATCTTTAGCAAGTTCTCATTCTGAAATACAAACAAATCTTTCATGCGGAGCAATACAGCATCGTTAAAATAGCGTCTCATAGGCGGCAAGTTCGATAGGAGAGCGTTCCATCAGGTAAAATAGTTTGACAAAGTCTTGCCTCATTCATCCATCCAATATTTAAGGCTGCATATTTAAGATTAGCCCTATCTAGATTGATGCCTCGCAGATCAGCCCCCGTCAAGTCAGCCCCTGACAGGTCTGCATCTGACAGGTCTGCATTCCACAGATTCGCTCCATTAAAGCAAGCTCCTCGCAATATTGCTCCGTGCAAAGTGGCTTTGCTGAGATTACTATCGGCGAAGTTAATATTGCTAAGATTTAATCCACTGAGATTTGCCATGCGAAGATTAACTCCACCAAAATCTACGCGGTCAAGGTCGGCTGCGCGTAGATCAACTTCGCTTAAGTTAGCTCCTCTTAAATTAGCGCCATGCAAACTACACTCACTAAGATCAGCTTCACTAAGATCGGCATTTTGTAAGTTAGAACGGCTCAGATTTGCTCTAAATAGGAAAGCATGATGTAGATTTGTATTGCTTAAATCGGTATTCGATAAATTTGTTTCAAGAAGATAGGCTTTTTGAAGGTTGGCATTTTTAAAGTCCATTCCATGCAAGTTTGTACAATTTAGAATGGCTAATCTAAATGTGGCACTACTAACCATAACGTTAGTAAATTTCACCCCACTTAGCCCAGCATAGCTAAAGTTAGTGCGGCTGATAGTCGCATTGCTGAGATCGGCATCAAGAAGAGATGCACCACATAGGTCAGCATCGGACAAATTTGCACCTGACAGATCGACATTGCACAGGGTTGCTTCCCATAAATTTGCCGAAACCAGATTGGCATCACGTAAAATTGCGTAGCTCAGGTCAACTTTACTTAGATCTAATTCATGCAGATCCCATCCCTCAAAGTTTCGCAACCCTTGAGAATAGCTTTTTATCAGATTGCGTTTTCTAGCAATGTGATCCAACATAAAGTTAATTTAATTCAGGGCAAAGCGCTGTAAATGCATATTACTTTGCTTTAGCCTTTTGTTGTTGCTTTTCTTGACGTTTTTCAGCTTGTTTAGCCTTTTCTTTTTCACGCTTTATAGCTTCTTTAGCCTCTTTTGCTGCCATTTCAGCCTTGTATCGTGCTTCTCTAGTTTCTTCTTCACGTTTGCTCTGGTAATAAGCATAATCACCTGCATAGACGCATAGCTCACCATCACGAATTTCGACAATTTTATTGGCTACCTGCGAAATGAAATAGCGATCGTGGGAGATCACTGCCACAGTGCCTTCGTATTCGCGCAGAGCCGCTTCTAGCATTTCTTTGGCAGGAATATCGAGGTGATTGGTCGGCTCATCGAGGATCAGGAAGTTCACTGGGGTTAGCAGCATCTTGGCAAGGGCTAATCTAGCCTTTTCGCCACCACTGAGATCGCGCACCAACTTGAATACGCTATCGCCGCTGAAGAGAAACTTCCCAAGGACTCCCCGCACTTCTTCGTGGGTCATCTTGGGGAAATCATCGTGAATGGTGTGAAATACATCTTTATGCAAATCTAGAGCTTCGGCTTGATTCTGCTCGAAGTAACCGATTAAGACGTTATGCCCAAGGTTAATTTCACCTTCGTTATATTCTTCTTTGCCAACTACCATTTTTAAAAGAGTAGACTTGCCTGCACCATTGGGCCCCAAGAAAGCAACGCGATCGCCTCTCTCAATTTCTAGATTTGCCCCCAAAAATAAAATTTGCTCACCATAGGCATGGGTCAGGTCTTTAATTTCTACCGTGACCCGTCCACTGCGAGAGGCGGGGGGGAAGTGAAATTTCAAAGTCCGCACATCACTATCGGGAGCTTCGATGCGTTCAATTTTATCGAGTTGCTTTTCACGGCTCTTGGCTTGGGTACTGCGCGTGGCACTAGCACGGAAGCGATCAACAAATACCTGTTGCTTTTCGATGTATTTTTGTTGACGCTCAAAGGCGGCTCCTTGGGCGGCTTTTGCCTCAGCTTTTTGGGTGAGATAGGAGGAGTAGTTACCCAAGTAGGTCATTGATACGCCACGCTCTGTTTCGACGATGGACGTACAGAGGCGATCCAGAAATTCACGGTCATGGGAAACAATCACCATGGGCGTACTTAGCGATCGCAAGTATTTTTCTAACCATTCGATAGTTTCTAAATCTAAGTGGTTAGTCGGTTCGTCCAGCAACAACAAATCTGGCGACTGGAGCAGTATCTTGCCTAAGCCCATTCGCATTTGCCAACCGCCGCTATATTCGCTAACGAAGCGATCGCCATCATCCGCTTTAAAGCCTAGTTCTGGCAGTAACTTATCAATGCGACTTTCCAGTTCATATCCGTTATGATCTTCAAATTGACGTTGAAAGCGATCCATTTTCTTGAGAATCGGTTCGTAGTCCTCACCTTCCTGCAAGTTTTCCAAGTGGTGATGGATTTTTGCTAATTCCTTTTGAATCTCACGTACTTCTTGGAAAGCTTGCCACATCTCTTGTTTGACGGTGCGGGTTTCTTCGATGTCAAACTCTTGACTGAGGTACGCAATCTTGAGACTGCTGGGACGAACAATCTGCCCTGCGGTCGGTTCAATTTCCCCTGCAATGATCTTGAGTTGGGTGGACTTACCTGCCCCATTTACACCAACTAAGCCGATGCGATCGCCTGTTTTGACCTCCCAATTAACGTCTTTGAGGACTTCGCCAGTGGGGTAAATTTTCTGAATGTGTTCGAGACGAAGCATAGATTTAAGGGAGATACAAAACTTAACTTTTTATTAAGATTAACATAAATTAAGAACCAAAAGATGAGACATGGTGCTTCGCACCATGTCTCATCTTTTGCTGACTCAAGAATCGAGTGGCGGCGCTCCGCGCCGCCACTCGATTAAGCCATGATCACCACATTTCGTTGCACACTCGTATCCAAATCTGCTAAGGAAAAAATGCGATCGCAGTTCTTGATTTCTGCATAGTGCTTGTAGCCAAGATCCTGTAGCAATTGCTTGAGGCGATCGCCTGTTGCACCTGCGGCTTTGAGGCTATTGGGATGTACTTCAATAATTAGTTGGGGATGTAAAGCCCTAATCATCGCACTCGCACCCAAGAGAAAAGCGCATTCACTCCCTTCCACATCAAGTTTAAGTACAACCTTTCCTGTGAAGTTTCTCCAATCCACTAATTCATCAAACCGTCTAAGTGGAACCTTGATCACATTATGCTGATGGGTCGCCGAATGTTCGGGAAACACACCCGCCGAGCCAGATGTACCTATTGGTACAAGTAATTCAATCTCTCCATCACTGTCGCCAACAGCAAGATTGAGAATTTGAAATTTACATTGGGCATTGGCTTTGAGGGATAGCTCGATCGCTTTAGCCAGTCGAGGCTGTGGCTCAACTGCGATAATCGTTCCATTTGTCCCCAATAATTTACTCGCCACGATCGCAAAACTGCCGTGATTTGCCCCTACATCCAAGAAAGTATCGCCTTCATTGAGCAATTGTGTGAGTACCTGCGTGTCAGCATCGCTCTCTGATAGCTCATTAACCACTTGAAAGAGCCGCATATCTGAGGGATTGAGAAATACCTGATAATTGTCTAGCTGTAGATGCAAGTAGCGATCAGGATGGCTATTTAAAAATAATTTTGACAAAAATCCAAATAAACTTCGACCGCCCCAAAGATTCTCATTTCCAGTGATTTGGAAGTATAGCTTGCAGTACCATCCAAAAGCTTGGTATGACCATGGTAACTGACTAATGAGTTTAGGATTAAATATCCACTCCAAAACAGAACGATTGTAAAGCCATGCGTCGGGTTGTTCTATTGTTGGGAGATCAGATATTTGATCGGCAGTTTCATAGATGTTTTGGAGATTTTGAGACATAAAAATTGAATTCTTGGCAAAGCTAAATCGTCCTTGAGTTTAACTCGCATTGAGTTCACATGGTCACAAAGTATGCAAAGCATTCGCCCTAACATTTCTGAATTCTCCAATCCCATAAACTGCACTAATTCACGAGAGAACGACTATAGCAAAGCAAGAGTTAGCTAATACAAGTCAAAACCCTAGAAGATGAGTGGCGGCGCGAAGCGCCGCCACTCATCTTCTGGTTTTTGGAAACCAAACCCAGTATGAGTTTTTTAATAAAGAAATGGCTACGCCATTTCTTTATTTACATTTGCTATTAAGAGAATGTTTGACCAAAAACTCACGACGTGACAACAGGCGATCGCAGGTGATGAACGATTTTTAAGGTTTGACGGGTAGAGATAGACTGTTAAGATGTCTAAACTAAGTAATTAGTCATAAGTAACCCTAAAACCAAAAAGGTTATTACGCCCGCGTAGCGAGCAGAGCAGCCTTTTGTTTTGGCTTTGAATTATGTTGAACTACTTAGTGTGACTAAAATTGACAAGGTAGCAATTTGAAGCTATGGCAACTGCAAATCAAGAAAATCGATCTCTAAGGCGTTTGATTGTCAACGATACAACGGGCTTTATCATAAAACGCTTGGGGCAAGCCGTGATCGTGATCTTGGGTGTGTCTATTCTTAGCTTTTTTGCGATTACAAAATCTCCTGGAAATTGCTTCTCAGAACTGCGAAATAACCCTAGTACGCCCAAAGCGACGATTGAGCAGCTAGAAAAGCAGATGAACTATGACAAGCCTGAAGCAATACAGTATTTACTATGGCTGCAAAACACTCTTGGCGGTAACTTGGGAGTACGTTGCCAAGGATTAGCGCCCGTAACGCCCTTAATAGTTGAGCGGGCTGGCAATACATTATTAATGTCACTGGGTTCCTTGATTACCACTTGGTTAATCGCGATTCCTCTCGGCATTTATAGTGCTGTTAAACAAAACACGACAAGCGATCGCATTGTTCAGGTGATTAGCTATGCCACACAGGGATTTCCCAGTTTTGTGCTGGCAATTTTACTGTTAATGGTTGCTCAAAATACTGGCTGGTTTCCTGTCGGGGGCATGACTAGCATTGATTTTAGAGATTTGTCTTTGCTAGACAAAATCTTTGATATCTCCCATCATATGATCTTGCCGATCTTAACGCTTACCTTAGTTAGTTTTGCGGGATTACAGCGCATTATGCGCGGTAGCTTGCTAGATGTATTGCGCCAAGACTATATCAAAACAGCCCGTGCTAAAGGATTACCAGAAAATCAAGTTATTTATATCCATGCTCTCCGCAATGCGATCAATCCTTTAATTACCCTATTGGGGTTTGAATTTGGCGGATTACTTGGTGGTGCATTCATTACAGAGTTCTTTTTTAGTTGGCCGGGGTTAGGGAAGTTATTGCTAGATGCCACTCGTGAAAAAGATACAAATCTGGTAATGGCAGGGCTAATGCTCGGTACGCTGATGCTGGTAGTGGGAAATTTAATTGGTGATTTACTGCTAAAAGCTGTTGATCCCAGAATTAAACTTGACGACATGGAATAAAACCCTGCAAAAGTTTTCAGCGCCGATGACGCTGAGAACTTTCACAAAGCTTACCGCACCAGCAGCGCTAAGCTTCTACAGGATTTACCTCGATATCGGGGTGGTAAATTCTAAAATCGGTTTCACTTGGTAAAAGTCTACGCAAATCAGTAATATATAAACCAAGAAAGGAGTAGCAACGCGAAGCACCGCTACTCGAATTTGGGAAACTATCACTATGAAAAAAGCCTTAGAGCCGAAAACCAACCGTTATCTGATTCCTGCGATCGCCCTTGCGATCGCGGCTTTAGGCGTGAGTGTTTGGTTAGTAATTGGTCGTTCTAGCAGTAATTCATCTTCCTCGACAGCCTCAGCACCAGTCACTAACACTGCAACCAAAGAAGCTCCTAGATCTATTAGTGCCTTGGGTCGCATCGAGCCACAGGGTGAAGTCGTAAAGGTTGCTTCACCATCGGCTCTTGGCACATCAAGAATCGTCAAGCTGCTAGTCAAAGAAGGCGATATGGTCAAGCAAGGACAGCCGATCGCTATTCTTGATAGTTATGATCGCGCAGTAGCAGCACTGCTACAAGCGCAAAGTCAAGCCCAAGAGAGTGAACGCAATCTTGCCCGTGTCAGAGCAGGAGCCAAAAGTGGTGACATTGCAGCCCAAGAGGGAAATGTGCTATCGGCAGCCGCGAACATCAAGTCTTTAGAGGCTAATTCGGCACGTATCCGAGCCGAGTTGGAGATTGCAGGGCAGGATTACAATCGCTTTCTCAAGGTTTTTAATGAGGGTGCAATTTCTCAAACTGAACTAGATATCTATCGTCTGCGAGCTGAAACTTTACAAGGGCAGTTTTTTCAATCACAACAACAAATCCAGCAAGCGCAGTTTCAGTTGCGCCAGTCACAGGGATTGCTCAGCAGCGTGAGGGAAGTTCGCCCCACCGATATCCAATTTGCGGAAGCTCAGCTACAAACGGCGATCGTTAACGTCAAAAGGGCTGAAGTTGATCTAGATCTTTCTCAAGTTCGCGCTCCCATCGATGGACAGGTACTAAAGATTAACTCTAAAACTGGGGAAGTAGTTAGCCAAACTGACGGCGTGGTCGATCTCGGCAATACTAAGCAAATGTATGTCGTCGCAGAAGTCTATGAAACTGACATTGGCAGAGTCAAGGTTGGACAGACTGCCAAGATCGACAGTGAAGCCTTTGAGGGCGAAATTACGGGCAAAGTTGAAAGTATTGGTTTAAGCATTGCCAAGAATGACATATTAGGAACTGATCCTGCGGCTAAGACCGATGTGCGTATTATCGAAGTCAAGATCAAACTCGATGACAGCAAAAGAGTTGCTGGACTGACCAATTTACAAGTCAGAGTTAAAGTTGAAGTCTAGATAGCTTTTACAGCAAGCGAGGTACATGGGTTTGTTTCCCTGCCTTCGGCAGGGAAACAAACTGTACTTATAAATGCTGAAAAGAAATGGCGTAGCCATTTCTTTATTTGGTATAAAAGCTTTTTCTGCCCAAATCAATTGCCCACACAAATCAAAATCTATGATCTTTGCCGTACCCCTCGCCTGGTTACAGCTCACTTACGAAAAAAGTCGATTGCTAGTGGCGATCGCAGGAATTACCTTTGCTGTGGTGCTGATGTTCTTGCAGCTAGGTTTTCGTGATGCTTTATTTACGAGTGCCATTCGCTTACAAAGTAACCTAGTTGGTGATTTGGTAATCATCAGCCCCCAATCTACAAATCTGGTGGGAATGCGAAACTTTTCGCAGCGCCGCCTCTATCAAACCCTTGGCATGAAAGGCGTGGAGTCGGTCAACCCCATGTATATCGGTTTGGGTGCTTGGAAGGTACAAGAAGATCCCGCAGGACAGACTCGCAATATTTTGGTGGTAGGTGCTAATCCAGAGTCTAAGGTTTTTAAAATTGCGGGTACAGAGACAAATATTGATCGCGTCAAAACTAGAGATGTGGTTCTATTTGACCGCGCTTCCCGTGCGGAATTTGGTCCTATCGTCAGTGAATGCGGCGTACTGGAACTAAAAACTAAGTTCACACCTGAGGCTTTTGCTTGCAATAACTTGGTACAGCGGGAAGTCGCTAATCGCACCATTACTGTGGGCGGTTTATTTGAGTTAGGGGCTTCTTTCGCAGCTGATGGGGCAATGATCACCAGTGATACTAACTTCTTACGGATTTTTGACAATCGGCGATCGGGGCTAATTAATTTAGGCTTAATTAATCTCAGCCCTGATATTTCTCCCTATGAAGTCATGCGTAACTATGTGATGGAGCAACCTGGAGAAGATGTTGTTTTACCAAGAGAGAAGCTACCTCCCGATGGCAAAAGAGTCAGAGCATTATTTCAAGAACGTGTCGATGACAATGGCAAAGTTATTAAAGAAGAAAACAAGGATAAGGTTGTCATTTCTAAAGCAGATTTAAGAATTGAAGATCTGCAAAAGACTGATGATGCAGCGATCGAAGATACTCGTATTTTGACCTTGCAGGGCTATATAAATTTTGAAAAGGGCTATTGGCAAAAAAGTACTGCGATCGGTTTTATTTTTACCTTGGGTACGGTTATGGGCTTTATTGTGGGCATTGTGATTGTTTACCAGATTCTTTACACTGATGTTTCCGATCACCTCGCAGAATATGCAACGCTCAAGGCAATGGGCTATGGAAATTTATATCTAGCACAAGTGGTGATTCAAGAAGCTTTTGTTCTATCTATTCTTGGGTTTATTCCAGGATTGGCAATTTCTTTTGGTCTGTACAATCTCACCAAAAATGCAACTTTACTGCCTCTCTACATTTGGGACAAGGCAATTCCTGTAATGCTCTTGACAATTTTTATGTGTGTCATTTCAGGAGCAATTTCACTAAGGAAGGTGCAGTCAGCCGATCCTGCGGAAATATTTGGATAGATTGCTAGTGGCGGCGCAGAGCGCCGCCACTAGTTTTTTTATTTACGCTGAAAGTAAGCCCGATAAACTGGTAGCCCTTGGGAAATTACGGAGCTTTCGCGCTCAGTGGGAATATGTTTAGGGAAAATAGTTTCATCAGCAAAATTTCCCGTCCCCGCCAGATTTACAAAATTCTCATTAGCTTCAAAATGTAAGCGCATATCTTCGGCGACATCGAAAACATCAGACTGCAAAAATACTGGGGCTTGAGGAACTAGCAATTCTACAAGGGTGGCTACTAGCTCAGGCTGAACAGTTCGCCTTTTTTGCTGGCGGCGTTTAAACCAAGGGTCGGGAAATTGCACCGTTACTTCATGGAGTGAGCCTTTAGGCAATAGCCCCGCTAACGACACATTGGCATTGCAGAAAATATAGTGCAGGTTAGTTAGCCCTAGCTCATCGCGGACTTGGTTGCAGCGGTCAACTAGTGGTTCTCGAATCTCTAAGCCTAAAAAGTTCCAATTAGGTTTTAACTGCGCCATCTGTAGAATGTAGCGTCCCCTTGCTGAGCCAATATCTAAACTAAGCGGCTGTTCCCAATTAGCATAAACTTCTGTCCAGATTGGTGGCGCGATCGCGGTGCTATATTTTTTGGCTAGCGGATTGACATGTTCACGGACACGCGCCCGCCGCGCCACGTTGTCATTGGTGACATTGACGATTAGTTCTCCATTGGGTTGACTAGATTGAGGGGTTGTAGAATTCAGCATATTATTGATTGTTTGGCGATCGCCGTTCCTAAGAATAGCCAAAAAAGCCTGCCGTTAGCAATTTAATGATAGAGAAGGCGCTTCGCAACTTTTCTATCGTTAACGGATCAGACAGTGCTAAGCACCATCTGATCGGATTTGGTTTTTAATAAACACTTTCAAGTACACCTCTGCGATATATGTAAAAGACTAAGCGCAGTCAAAACTAAATCCTCCAAAGCTTTAGTGCAGCTTGCACTAAAGCTTTGGAACTTTATTTTAACTATGCCCAGCTACTCATAATAAAAAATTTCTAGTGGTGCAGCTTCGCTGCGCCACCATCGTATGTCAGACCAGTTTTTTCCCATCACCTATTCCACCCTTGCGCCTCAAGCTCTAGCCGATCGCATTTTGAGTTGTTACATCGTAGGTGAGGTTAGCAGTTGTGTATTTTGGATGCGCGGGCTTAGCGACATTTATTTAGTTGAGGCGGGCGATCGCAAATATATCTTGCGGATCTCCCATGCCCATTGGCGCAACAAGTCAGAAATTGAATTTGAGTTAGAGTTGCTAGCCTTCCTCCAAGAAAATCATATTCCCGTGGCTCATCCGCTTCGGACTAAGGATGGGCAATTGGCGATCGAGGTTGAGGCTCCCGAAGGTAAGCGCTATATTTCTTTGTTTACCTATGCCGATGGCAAGGTTGCCGTGGGGGATCTCAATAAAGTGCAGGCGCATCGGTTAGGAGAAACTGTCGCCAAGTTACACAGTGCCTCTCAAAATTTTCAATGCTATTTAGAGCGTCCCCATTTAACAACGGAGTATTTACTTGATGACTCATTACAAGGCTTGTCGCCATTTTTAAGTGAATCAGCCAAAAGTTATTTAGAAGAGGCGATCGCGGATATCAAGTCCCATATTTGTCAATTACCGAAAGAATATCCGCTCTGGAGTATCTGCTGGGGAGATCCTCACAGTGGCAATGTTCATTTTACGGACGATGACGAGATTACTTTATTTGATTTTGATCAATGTGGTTATGGATGGCGATCGTTTGATATTGCCAAGTTTTTGCAAGTCACTCTGCAAGCAGGGATTAGTCCTAGCGTCCGCAGGGCATTTTTACAAGGCTATCAATCGGTTCAGCCCCTGCAAGAGATTGAGCTGAGGTGTATGCAATCCTTAATGCAAGTGGCGCAGATCTGGTCATGGGCGATTAGTGTTAAGTCGGCGACTGTCCATAACCACAGCAAGCTAGATCGCAGTTATTTTCATTACCGACTCGAACATTTCAAGATGTTGCGATCGCCCGACTGGAAGCCATTTTAATAAATCAACGGTGCAGTGCTTCGCAATCAAACCCGAACCAAGAGAAGATTCAAAAACGTTGCTTAGCAACGTTTTTGAATCTTCTCTTGGTTGTTTGCCTTACCAAAATCTAGGCTGAAAACCAGCGGGTGTTTCCAACTCAAATACCTCATCGTGGATGCTAGCCACATACAACCCCTCGTTTAAGGTCTGTTGCTTTAAATCCTCTGACCAATCTACCGCCGCCAAGATACCATGTACTTTTTTATTATGATGCTCAGGGAAAAAGACGCGAAATCGTTCTAGTAAGTTTTTTAATTGGGTAATTGATTCTTCTCTAGGATGACTTTTTACCTCCACTATGTAGGCTGTATTAACATCACCATTTGCATAGGCGAGAACATCTATTTCCAAATGTAGCCCCCCTTTGCTCACTCTAACGCTAGGGCTAATGATTTCCATGCCTAACTGTTTCTGCAAAATTCGCTCCATAGAAGGCAAGGCTAAGCCTTCGGTGAAACTGCCAAATTTCTTACCCAACCCTCCAATTTGTTTACCTAGCTCTCGCGTTTGACTGCTTAGCTCCTTTAATTGGCGATCAATATCTTTAGTTCGGAGTTCTGCCTCCTGCTTACTTTCCTTAAAGAGTCGCTCACTTTCTTTCTGGGATTCAATTAACTGCCCCAGTAATAACCAAACTTCTTCTGCAGTGGTAGCCATTGTTTTTTCTCCTTGCTTTGGTATTAACAGTATCAAATGCCACGCTTAGCGCAGCCTTTGATTATTTGGTTTGGGCAACTAGATAAATGCGATCGCTTAACTGTCGGAGTAACTGAGCAATATCGCCATCGGTAGACTGGAGTTGGGCAACTTTTTCACAGCTATACATGACGGTGGTATGGTCTTTGCCGCCGACAGCTTCGCCAATTTTGGGCAGGCTGAGATTAGTATGTTGGCGCATTAGGTACATTACATACTGGCGAGCTTGGCTGATTTCGCGCCGCCGTGAGTTGCCTAACAGATCCGCTAGGTCAATATTTAGCATTTCTGTAACTACGCTCAAAACCATCTCGGCTGACACTTCCACAGGCTCCTTGGGCGGATTCAGCACAGGAGCCACATTTTCGACAGTCATTGGCAATCCTGAAATCGAGATATAGGCGACAGTCCGCACTAACGCGCCTTCAAGCTCTCGAATATTCGAGGTGTAGCTAGCAGCGATATAGTGCAGGACATCAGCGGGAATTTTGAGATGATCGTATTCAGCTTTCTTTTGCAAAATAGCCATCCGCGTTTCCAGATCGGGAACTTGAATATCGGCGATTAAGCCCATCGAAAAGCGCGAACAAAGCCGCTCTTGCAAACGGGGGATCTGGGCAGGAGGGCGATCGCTAGCAAGGACTATTTGCTTACCAGTTTCGTAAAGTGTATTAAAAGTATGGAAAAACTCTTCTTGGGTGTATTCCTTACCCTCAATGAATTGAATGTCATCCACAATCAGCATATCGATTTCCCGATATAGCTCCCGAAATCGCTGCATACTATCCTTGCGGATTGCCGAAATCAGATCATTGGTGAACTGCTCTGTCGAGACATAGGCGATTCGTGCCTTGGGTTCAATTTCAATGCGGTAATGGGCGATCGCCTGCATCAAATGAGTCTTGCCCAGTCCCACACCACCGCATAAAAATAAAGGATTAAACTCACGCCCTGGAGACTCAGATACAGCTAGAGCTGCCGCATGAGCCATGCGATTTGTTGATCCCACCACAAATCGATTGAAATTATATTTAGGATTGAGATTACTGGGGCGTGATCCCGCGCCGTTATTTTCTAAATGGGCATTGCCCGATATTGATTGGCTAGGAATTGCCGCTGCCATCGCCTGCACTGCTTCCGCTGCGATCGCATTTTCCAGCAACCCATCTTGATTAATCAATTGACTACCTAGCAGATCCCCATCCCCTATTTCATTGGGCTTTTGACCATTACTTGAGCCGCTAGGGTCAGTCAAAATAGCTTGAGTCCCCGATACTTCATTGCTAGGAGCCGCCACAATCAGCACCTCGACGGGATAACCCAAAATCTCTGTCACCGCATCCGCGATATTCTGAAAATAATATTTGTACAGCCAATTTTTAGCAAAAATCGAAGGCGTACGGATCGTCAAACGGTCTGCGGTCAATTCTTCCGCCACAACAGTTTTGATCCAACCTTCGTAGGTAGGACGGCTAAGTTGGTTTTCAAGAAGTTCAAGAACTTGATTCCAGAGGGTTTCTAAGGAAATATCAACGGACATTGTTGTGGTAATCAAGAGGGATAATGGCGAACTAAGATCTTATCGCGTGTACTAATAATTTTGAGAAATTACTGATATGAACATTCCTTACGCACCTAAGCTGAACAGCAAACCTCGAATAGCTCTCACTATAGGCGATCCCGCAGGAATCGGCACGGAAATAATTTTAAAATCGCTCAATAGTTCAGTCATATCATTGCTAGGAGCGGAATTTACGGTATTTGGCGATCGCCAGATTATTGCTAAAACCCACAAACTATTAGGCTTAGAAAGCCAGATTTTTAATGACGCAGCTTCGCCGAGCCATCAAAAATTTGATTTCAGCATTGATCCCCAGTTGCCCCAAATTGCGGAAGTTGGTTCTAAATATGATCTTTCTTGGGGTGTAGGCGATCGCGATAGTGGTGAGGCTAGCTTTGCTTACCTTGATGCAGCAATTACGGCGACCTTGGCGGGAGATTTTGATGCGATCGTCACGGCACCGATCGCCAAATCAGCTTGGAAAATGGCAGGACATAACTATGCAGGTCAAACTGAATTGTTGGCAGAGCGCAGTCAGGTAGATGACTTCGGGATGCTCTTTGTAGCTGCCGCGCCTCATCAGCAATGGGTATTGCGAACTTTACTAGCAACAGTACATATTCCTTTGAGTGAAGTTACTGAGCAACTTACTCCAGAGCTAATTGAGCAAAAATTAGAGTTGCTAAGGCGATCGCTATTACAGGATTTTGGGATCGCGAATCCAAGGATCGCCATAGCGGGGATCAATCCCCACAGTGGTGAGATGGGACAACTGGGGCGCGAGGAGCGTGACTGGTTACAACCATTAATTGATCGCTATCGTCAGCAACACCCCAACGTCCAAATTACTAACCCGATTCCACCCGATACGATGTGGGTAAATCCTGCCAAAGCTTGGCATCATCAAGAGCAAGTTAATCTTGGTTATGATGCTTATCTGGCTATGTATCACGATCAAGGCTTGATACCTGTGAAGCTCTTGGCGTTTGATCGCGCCGTGAACACCACCATTGGCTTGCCCTTTGTGCGAACTTCCCCTGATCACGGTACTGCCTTTGATATTGCGGGTAAGGGGATCGCTGATCCCGCCAGTATGATCGAGGCGATCGCCCTAGCAGTTGAACTAGTAAAGATTAGAAAAAAAGAATCGGCGATCGATGCTTACAGGGCTTTGCCCTCAAAACCCAACCCAGAATAATTTTGAAAGCGCTACTTCGCAGAGCTTTCAAAATTATTCTGGGGTAGGCGCTGTAGATGTAGCTTCAAACAAAAAGAGAGGCGGCGCATCGCGCCACCTCTCTTTTTGAAAGATTATTCTGCAACAACTTGGATCTTGATCGTAGCGGTAACTTCAGCATGGAGCTTGATGGAAACATCAAAAAAGCCTGTCTGATTGATTTCAGGAATCGTAATATCGCGATGATCGATTTCTAACATCGACTTTGCTGTAATCAATTGGGCAACTTCGCGATCAGTTACAGTACCGAAAATAGAGTTACCTTCACCAACTTTTTTCTTAATGATAAATCCGCCAATCGTTGCTAGAGCAGTCTTACGGCTTTCAGCTTCTTGACGAATTGCTAACAAACGTGAGCGCTCAACTTCTTTGCGGCGCTCAACTTCTTTGACCACACCTGAGGTAGCACGAATTGCTAACCCTTGAGGGATGAGGAAGTTTTGGGCATAACCAGGGGCTACCGATACTAAGTCACCGAGTTTGCCTAATTTTGTAACATTTTTGGTCAACATGACCTGCAAATTACTCTTTGCCATGGGCTTGTGATTCTTACTTGATTTAATGAAAACTATTAGCTATGGTCAAACAACAATGTTACAACTAATATAGATACATTAGAATTTACGGTTTTAACCAGATTTTCTAGTATAGCTAAAAAACTGGCTTTGTAGACTCTACAAAAAATTTACGATGCAACTTTGGCAGTTATCCAAAATTTCTAGGCTAATATCAGGGCGAATCGGGCTGCTTCTAGTGCTCTCGCTTTCGGTGACTCTGCTGCCTAGTTGCTTAAGCAGTCCGCCACCTAAGCCTTTTAGTTCTGAGGCTTTACCAACCGAGGCGATCGCGGAAATTAGTGAGATTCGTAGTTATCCTGTGCGAGTGAAATATCTCAACTCGTCAGTGGCAAGACCAGCCACAGTAGGTATTCCTCTCAAAGTAGACGAAACCATCAGCACCGATGAAAACTCCACAGCGCAGGTAAGTTTACGCAATGGTGCGATCGTGCGGATTGGCGGTAAGTCTAGTCTCACCCTCAAGCCCCAAAATCAAGTTGAGTTTATCTCTGGACGCTTGTTGACTTGGGCGGAAGGTGAAAAGAAAGCTACAGCCAGAATATTAACTAATTTTGGTGAAGTTTTTAGTGAAAATGGCACTGTCTATATAGATATCCCTGTCAAGGCTGCCGAAGAAAGGCTAATAATAGCCCTTGATGGCAAAGTCAATGTCTTGCTAAAAGCCTCTTCAGAAACTTTGATCTTAAATAAGGGTGAAGAAGTAACAGTTAAAGCCGATGGTACCGCGTCAAAGCCAAAACGCATAGAGAAAGAAAATATTGACAAACGGCTTGCCAATAATAATTTGATTTTTGGTTTTAGCACACAGCTAAGTAACTTAAATCAAATCGCTGCAGAATTTGGAATCACCGCTTCAGTTAAAGCAGCTAGCACCATTGAGTTTCGTCGTTCCGACCTGCCCAAACTGCCAACTGACAACAATCAGAAAAAGATTACCTACACATCGGGTTCAGTAAATAAGGAGCGAGAGACCCCTAGGAACGATCGCCCAGTAGATAGGCGAGATTCTAAACCTGAGGAACCCGAGCGTAAGCCAGAAGAGCCGACTGCTGCTCGGAACAATCAAGGTAGCCCTGAACCTACTACACCTGTCCCAAGCCCTGATATTGTGCCTGTTGTCGAAAATCCCACGACCAGCGAACCAGTTAGCCCAGAGCCGCCACCACAACCAGTCCCAATCGAACCACCACCGCCACCTGTACAGCCTGAGATTGCTGCTCCAGAACCATCACCCCGACCAAACTAAATGTTGAATACAAAATAAAGAAATGGCTACGCCATTTCTTTATTTAAAAAATTTTAAAAACCAGAAGGCGAGTGGCGGCGCGGAGCGCCGCCACTCGC
>QBLS01000034.1 GCA_003249015.1 Pseudanabaena sp.
TGTCTCTTTTTACTTACTCTACTTTATTACTTTTCAACAACTTTGTAACATTACCGAAAAATCTTACAAATCTACAGCTCCTTTTTCTCAATGACAACAAGATCGTAGATGTTACGCCGCTACAATCATTAAAAAAGGTAAGCATTGCTTCATTTAGAAGAAATTCAATAATTAAAAAGGTATGCCCATTTAACACTATTTATATAAGAGATTGTTTGTTTTAGTTTTCATCGTGGCGATCACACTTTTATAACGCCCATAAAATAACTTACTTAAATTTCATCATGATTAATTCATGGAAATCTAAGGTAGGCAGCAAATTTTTCATTTTTATTGCGTTCTTGCATAGCGATCGCCTTAAATGATTGAAGTAGCGATCGCAGGATATTTTATAAAATTGGGACGACTTACCTCTTCCATAGTCGCAAAGACAATACGATCAGAACTACCATTCCCAATAGAATCGTTAAAGTCCAACTTTTTAAGTTCCATTCCATAGCACCGAGGTAACTAGAACCGATCGCAATAGTATGAACTGAAGCAAGCAATAGGGCAGGAACCGATAGTAAATGTAAATAACGCCAAGCTTTGCCGAGCTTTAACACCATCCAATCTGTGCTAGTTAGAGCCGCAGGGGTCATCAGCGCGATCGCGATCGCGCCAATCCAGATGGAAATCTGGTGCTGCGGAATCATAAATAATAGAGCGTCAAAATTCCATTGAAAAGTATGCTCAATTTTGTGAAAAGTATGGGCTAGAGATAGAACAAATGCACCAACACCGATCGCGCGGCGATAAAGCATTAAATTTGAACAAAACTTAAATACTTGACTAAGGGGACGAGCCGCAAGGGCAAGAGTAAGTAAAATCAAGCCCCCATGCCCTGTATAGTCCACCATGTCACTGGTGCGCAAAAGTGTTAGTACCCCAATGGTCAGAGTAATCCAACCGCCTAGTCGAAATAGTTGACTGCGGCGATCGCGACTGAGCATTCCTGCAAATACACCGATGCCAAGCATGGAGGGCAGAGTACCCACTCCAAAAGCCAGCATTGTCAATGCGCCTTGTATGGTATCGCCAGTTTCCGCAGCCTTAAGCTGGGCTGTATAAAGAAAGCCACAGGGGATCAAGCCCCATGTCATCCCTAAGAGTGCGGGAGTCAGAGGATGGGAATGCATTGATAGCCGCATCATTGCATTACTCAACCGTTGGTGCAGTCCCAACTTAGCGATCGGATTTAAGAAAGGAATGCTCGGTAATCCTGAGGGAATGATCTGAGCAATCCCCATCCACACGAGCAAAACCCCTGTAAATATAGCTAGCCAACGGCGTAAATCACTCTCTAGCCCAGCTAATTGACCTCCCGCAACTAGGACTGAGCCGATCGCACCAATAGATGCACCCGCGATCGCGTAGCTCAAAATTCTGCCGATATTCAGCAAAAGATGAAAATATAAATGCTGCTGCCATTGAGGTGAACTGTTATCTTTTTTAGAAAGCGAGAAGGCGACGGTCAGGGGCCCGCACATCCCCACACAGTGCCCAAAACTACCGACAAAACCCAGAGCCGCAACCAGCAAAAAATCTAACATCATCTACCAACATTAGTCGTAAAGGTCAGCTCAAATGGAGGAAAATCCTGATCATTTTTGGCTGATCCTACTAATTTCAATTCATATCTTCCTACTTCTGGAAAAGTTACTTCTTTGCTGGGTAAACCTAAATATTTTTCAATAATTGAAAAGGAGTTTGACAGTTGAAAATTGATATTCCGATTAGTTAGCGATCGCACTTCCATTAGACAATTACACTTAGAGTAGGGAATTATCTCGCCCCCCCGTCTAGTCAGAGCGATCCAGATGCGCGTCTTTTTACCTGCTACGGGGCGATCATTTGGCTCAATATGAATTGTTCCGCCCACCTGTCCCGATGTCTTGACTTCATGGGCGATGCGGACAGGTAAACCCTGAGCTTCCAAATTGTTAACGTTAGATAAATTCAGGGCTATGGAGGCTACTTCAAACATTGATTAATTAATGATGTTCCTAGAGACTCTTGCGGGTGGTACTTGACACCCGCAAGACAGATGATAAATGACTAGGGAGTAACTACCCCACAAGCGATGCGAGTTTTGTAATCAACATTGGGAATTGTTGACTTACCATTTGCACCCGCATGGATAATGATTGCGGTTCCACCTTGCTTAAGTAAAGAATTCTTGCCTGAGCCAAGGGTCAGGGCTGGTAATTCGGCAGATAGGAAGCCTGTTCCATCCTGCTTAACCATTATATTTGGTAAGTCTCCCGCAGGCTTGTGGTGAGAACCTCCATGCTTAGGCATTTCATGCTTGTGATGCCCGCCGTGACTATGGTTCTTGGGCGATTGATCAGGATTAAAATGATCCCCTGCGGACTTGAAGCTTGGAGCCTCACACTTTCCATTTTCATGGAGATGTATCATATGCTCGCCTTGGTTGAGGTTCTGTACTTGCACAGTAACCTTTACACCTTTATTAGATTGGATAAAACTAGCCGTGCCGACCAGCTCACCCTTAGCATTAAAAATGCGAGACTTGGCACTAGTAGCTGCTTGGGCGATCGCACTATCAGTAATCGCGATCGCAGCCGTACAAAAAAGTAGTATAGAAAATTTAGAGATAGAAGACATACAATCCTAAAAATTAGATTAAAAAATAAATTCGTACAAGTAATAAAATGCGGCGCATTGCGCCGCATTTTATTACTTAGCAGTATTAGCCTTTAGCCCAATTGCGCTGGGATTGCTCAATTACATAGTTAGCAACTAGATCAATTTCTTCGGCACTCAGCTTCTTCCCAAAAGCAGGCATTGCGCCTTTTCCTTTGGTCACCTGTTTTGTGATTGCTTCTACAGAGTTCATGCCATATTTTTCTAGAGCTTCAGCCTTGAGAGTCTTTGCTGCCACTACTCGATTCAGCCCACCTGCGTGGCAAGCCGCGCAGTTGTTATTAAAAATTTTTGCTCCTTCAGATGGTTCCGCAAAGGCGGGTTGGGAGAAGGTTAGGTTTGCGATCAAGGTGAAGGCGATCGCTAGAATCAAAAAAATGCGTTTCATAATTATCTAGTCCTTAAAAAATGCGCGTAAAATTTTAATTACACATATTCACGAAAATAAGGGCAAAGCCGCAGCTAATGCCCCACGCGGATTAACCGCAATGTCGAGTTGAATTTTAGTCTGCAACCATAATGACTGCTCTTGCTAGAGTCGTCAAAAGACAACCTGTCAAGCAAGGATAAATCCTAAAGTCCAGAAACTAAGAGGTACGGCACTTCGCGCCGTACCTCTCAGCTGTGAGTGGAATGGTGTAATACCAAATGAAGAAATGGCGTAGCCATTTCTTCATTTGAAAGCCCATAGTTGGGTTTGGTTTTTGAATTCATAAAAGTGTAGCCATACTTTTGTGAATTGGTATAAGAATGTAATATAAGTAGGAACTCTACGCGATCGCCCCTCGAATGAATCGTAAATTTTGGATTATTGCTCTTATCTCTTTTACTAATTCCCTTAGTTTTACGGTTCTAATCCCTGTTTTGTATCTTTACGGCAGACAGTTCAAATTAGATGACTTTCAAACTAGTTTACTGTTTGCGATTTACTCGATCGCGCAATTTTTTGCGACTCCAGTGATCGGCAAGCTTAGCGATCGCTTTGGGCGCAAACCCTTACTGATCATTAGCCTCGCGGGGACAGTGATCGCTAACCTGATGGCAGGAACTGCTGGCAGTGCTGTGTTTTTATTTCTCGCCAGATTCTTGGATGGTATCACAGGTGGTAATGCCTCCGTTGCCCAAGCGGTTATCTCCGATGTCACCACCCCAGACAACCGAGCCAAAGCCTTCGGAATTAATGGAGCTGCTTTCGGACTTGGTTTTATTTTGGGGCCACCGCTGAGTTTAGTTGCTCAAAAACTTGCGCTCAATACGCCTCTAGGCAAGTCTTTTGGAGCTTCCTTTTTGGTGTCAGCCTTTATTGCGGCGCTTGCCCTATTCATAACCATCTTCTTCTTGCCTGAAACTCTGAAGGTCAAAGCTGATAAAGCGCAAAATATCTTCGACCTTGGCTTAGAGAATCTAATTAAAGGATTATTTATGCCAAAAATTGGAATTCTATTAATTCTTAATTTTCTGACAGGGCTGACTTTCACATTATTTACCTTCGCCTTCCAGCCCTACTTTATAATCGTTCTCAAACAAAATAGTGATGCCCTTACACTAATGTTCTTTCTCTTTGGCGTATTGGGGGTAATCGTACAGACTTTGGGAATTTCCAAACTAGTGAAACGTTTTCAGCTAGTGCAGATTCTATTTATGGGGCTATTAATTCGCAGTATCTCCTTTGCCTTGATGCCAATTTGGGAAAATATCTACTACTTTGTGGCAGTCTGTGTTCTATTCTCGCTGCTTAACTCAGTCGTGCAACCAATGATTAGCGCCTTGATTTCGCTTAATGCTAGCCCTGCAGAGCAAGGAACGATTCTCGGCTTAAACTCTTCCTATCTTAGCGTCTCCAATGCCTTTGGTCCCGTTATTGCTGGTTTATTAGTCAATGAAAACTATCCTCATTCCTATGGCTATCCTCTCTATCTCGCAGGACTCTGCACCTTTCTAGTGCTAGTTCTCGCAATCACTAAGCGAAAAAGTTACAACGCTCAAGCTGTTTAAGAGTAAGGTAGGCATTGCGTCGCCTACCTTAAGGAATTAGTGTGAAACTATCGACAAGCTGCTTGAAGGCTTCTGCTGTCGCTATGTCCTGTTGCGGACTGGGTTGATAGTGGCGAATCGTATAAATAAATTGTTCAGTCGTAAAGGTCAATTCTTCAACATTCGCTAGATTCTCTTCCCCCGACTTATTCTTAATATTAGTGGTAAATTTTCTCTTTGTGCCTGACGTGAATCCTTTACTTTGAACATCTAAGGGAGTTGTGATTAGGTTGTTACTAACTTCTCCTGAAATGCGATCGCCATTATCTGCTTGGGTGGTGACTGCCCGTTTAGCAATCAAAGTATAAACCTGTTGACTTTGCTGTAGTTCTTGGAGGAATTGCTCAAGACTCTGTTCGGTGGCAATATTGATGCGAGTAGGTGAAAAGATAACGGTACTTGCTCCTGTGGGTTCTAGTCCGAAGTCTGTAACCTGCCACTCAGATGGATAACGCAGCAGATAACCTGCGCCAATATATTTTGTGGTTGTTTGGGGCTGAGCATCTTCTGAACGACAAAGCTCAATTTTGCTTGCATCAGAGTTGGCTTGTAAAATGTAGCGCTGACCCGCAGCAACTAGTGCGATTTCTAAACCTTCTTCTGTAGGCGGCATAGCTTGACAAAGATCGTTGATATTGGCGGTATTTGTTTTTTGAGACTCGGCAACGATCTCCAAGTCTACGGCTAGATTTAGTTCTGAGCGTAGGTAACTGATCGCTTTGTTGACAGTGGCACTGGGACGATTACCTGTTGAACTATTTGATGGCTTTTGCTGACAGCTAACCAAAACAATAGCGATCGCGGCAATGAAAAATGGAATCTTAGGCATAGCATCAAATTATAAACAAGGTAGTTTAGAGTAGTGACATTTCGTACCGCCACTCATTATCTTGGGTATCGTTGCTATACTACAGCGCTTTGCGCTGATCTAAAAAACAGATAAACTTTTGAAAAGCTTTGCGTAGCAACCTTTTCAAAAGTTTATCTGTACAACTTTAAGCCTCAAAAAGCTGTAACAAATAAAAAAATGGATATTCAAAAGTTTGTATTTCCCGCGATCTCCACTCTTGGCGCATTGATTGTTTACTTTGGCTTAGGGATTGGTGTGGGCGTAGCTAGGTTTAAATATAAGATTTCGCCGCCGCAAACTACGGGCAATGAAGCTTTTGAGCGGGTCTATCGCGCCCATCAAAATACCCTTGAACAGATCGTGATTTTCTTGCCTGCATTGTGGTTGTACAGCATTTTTGTAGATCCTAATCTGGGTGCAATTTTGGGAGCCGTGTGGATTGTGGGGCGCATTGCCTATGCGTGGGGTTACTACATCGAAGCTGGTAAACGCGCCGCTGGCAATGCGATCGCTTCTTTGGCGACTTTATTTCTCATTTTTGGTACGCTTTTTAATCTAGTACGGGGACTATTTTTGACAACCTAAAACTAAAAGCCCGCCATAGGCGGGCTTTTAGTTATTAGAAAGCGTTGCGGAGCAGTGCTTTCTAATAACTAAAGGTGAGGAGCGAAGCGCCGCACCTCTA
Organism: Pseudanabaena sp.; assembly: GCA_003249015.1. Taxonomy (GTDB): domain Bacteria; phylum Cyanobacteriota; class Cyanobacteriia; order Pseudanabaenales; family Pseudanabaenaceae; genus Pseudanabaena. The sequence continues at coordinate 6,276 of QBLS01000034.1, forward strand.
GTTATCTGGTTATAATGAGTACTAATACTTAGCTTCGTAAGTTGGAAACATTTATCATGTCTAAATTTGTCGCGATCGCCGCGAGCTTCTACCTCTTTACTGTTGCTTTCTTCGGATTTGCACCCACAGCATCCGCCCAATCTCTAACTAGTTCTTTAAATTCTGCGATCGCAAAACCCATGGCAATTTTTTCATTTTCTGGTACTCGTCCTAGCAATTTAGGACTAACGGCTGATGGCAAGTTGCTAAGCTGCCCCGATTCTCCTAATTGTGTATCTAGCCAAGACACCGACGCTGAGCATCAGATTGCCCCCTTGACTTTTACGGGTGATCCTGCCGAAGCGATCGCCAATCTTAAGGCTGTAATTTCTAAAATGCCTCGCGCCAAGATCATCACCGCCGAAGGTAACTATATTTATGCCGAGTTTACAAGTGCTTTTATGGGCTATGTCGATGATGTGGAGTTTTATCTAAATACTGAAAATGGTGTGATTGATGTGCGCTCCGCCTCTCGCCTTGGAAAGTCAGATCTAGGTGTTAACCGCGATCGTATCGAAACAATTCGCCAAATGTTTGCTTAAACTCCAGATAAACTTTTGAAAGTTTATCTTAGCAATGCTTTCAAAAGTTTATCTAAGCGATTCAAAGTATCGATAGGCTATGAACTAAGAAGGAGATAACGTAAAGCGTCATCTCCTTCTTTGCTTATGTAACAGATAACTGATGTATATCATTCAATCGATACCATTGAGATTTATGATTGATAGTGATAAAAATCATTTTTCATATACTCAATGTTAAGACAAACCCAAAAACCAGAAAAGAATGTCGGTGCAACGCGCCGACATTCTTTTCTGGTTTTGTCTTATTGAATATAGTTAGCTACATATCCGCAAGCATAGGAAAACTTTATGGGAATCGCAGTTGGCTTAGTCGAGGTGTTAGGGCATCCTCCCGCCCTATCGGTCGCTGACACAATGGTTAAGGCTGCCAATGTCACTTTTGTTGGTTATGAAAAAGTCAGCGGCGCACGCCTGACGATTATTGTGCGGGGACCAGTTGGTGATGTCAAAAAAGCAGTTGCTGCTGGTGTCGAAGCTGCTAAACAAATTGAAGTACTAAGCGCTAAAGACAAGGCTCTATTTCTATCAGCAACAATCATTCCGCGTCCACATCCCAACCTCGAAGCCATCACTAAGACCATGCGCTTTAGCGATACCCTTGAGAGATTTCGCTAAATTAACTCAAAGACAAAGCAAGTAGCAACTAGATGATGAAAATATTGGTTTTGCATGGACCCAACCTCAATATGCTGGGTTTACGGGAGCCAGAGGTTTATGGTCGAGACACATTAGCGCAAATTAACGATCGCCTAGTTCAAACCGCAAAGGAATTGGGCGCAGAACTAACGTTTCTGCAATCTAATCATGAAGGTGCATTGATTGATGCGATTCATGCTGCTTTTCAGGTACAGCAAGGAATTTTGATTAATCCTGGGGGGCTTACCCATACAAGTGTGTCACTCCGCGATGCGATCGCCTCTGTAAGCATTCCCACAGTGGAGGTACATCTCAGTAATATCCACAAGCGCGAAGAGTTTCGCCAGCATTCATTTATTGCCCCCGTTGCGATCGGGCAGATCAGCGGATTTGGGGCTGAAAGCTATCGGCTAGGTTTGTTAGCGCTAATTGCCCATTTACATCGCTAACAGCCCACAAGAATAATTTTAGAAGCGCTGCTTAGCAACGCTTCTAAAATTATTCTTGTGGTTCAGGATTTGAGCACAAAGCGCTGTAATTAGTAGTGCAGAACTACCAATTATGGAATGGTAAGATCCAAAAGAAGATGGCAACGCTGTCTTCTTTTGGATCTTATTTTTTTAGGGGTACTATGTCGGAAGCATCGCATTATTGGATTATTAACGCTCGGATTCCCCATTGTTTTATCGATAGTTCTCTCCATGATCCCGAACCTGTACTTGCACCGACATTACAACGCGATCGCCTTTTTCCTTGTCATCTAGAAATAAATAACGGTCACCTAGTTCAGATAGTGGCTAACTCTCCAGACTCACTTACAGCCATTCCGACAGAGAGTTTAGCGATCGTCGATGCAAAGCAAGGACTATTGATTCCCTGTTTTGCCGATTTACATACCCATCTTGATAAGGGGCATATTTGGGAACGCAGTCCTAATTTAGATGGAACCTTTCAGGGTGCTCTCAGCGGCATTTATAAAGACTGCACCGAAAATAAAAATTGGCACTACGAAGACCTCTATCGCCGCATGGAGTTTGGACTGAAATGTAGTTATGCCCATGGCACTAAGGCTATTCGCACTCATTTAGATTGTCCTCCCCATCAGTTTGAGACCACTTTCCAAGTATTTAGTGAGCTACGCGATAAATGGAAAGATAAAATTACTCTACAAGCTGTATCCCTAGTTCCCCTTTCCTATTTTGATACTCCCGACGGTGAGGTATTTGCAGATGCGATCGCCAATGTCGGCGCAATTATCGGCGGCATCGCACATATGGTTCCCGAATTTGAGCAGTACCTAGTTTCTATCTTTAGATTGGCAAGAGAACGGAACCTCTGTTTAGATTTTCACACCGACGAAACTGATGATCCACAGTCGCAGACTTTGCGACGAGTGGCAGCAGCAGCCCTTGAACATGACTTTAAGGCACAAATAGTTTGCGGTCATTGTTGTAGCCTAGCAACCCAAGATCAAGAAACGGCGGAGACAACGATCGCGCTAATAAAAGAAGCGAACATTGGCATCGTCAGTTTACCGATGTGTAACCTCTACTTACAGGATCGTGTTGCCGATCGCACCCCTCGCTGGCGCGGAGTTACTCTCGCTAAGGAGCTAGATACTCAATCTGTGAAGGTAGCTCTATCCAGTGATAATTGTCGTGATCCTTTCTATGGATTTGGCGATCACGATATGTTACAAGTCTTTAGCATGGGGACAAAGATTTTGCATCTTGATACTCCTTACGATAACTGGATTGAGTCAGTCACTTCTCGTCCTGCTAGCCTCATGGGTCTAAGCAATGTTGGCAAAATCGAGATTGGACAAGCCGCAGATTTAGTTCTATTTAAGGCACGCAGCTATAGCGAGTTATTATCACGTCCCCAAAGCGATCGCCTTGTCTTCAGAGATGGAATTGCGATTGATCTGACTCTGCCCGATTATGCAGAACTTGATGATCTGATATTTGGGAAGTAAAAGGAATGGCGGTGCTTCGCGCCGCCATTCCTATGTAATTTCAAAAAAATTACATGAACGATGAGTAAAATGTGAATATGTTGATATAAGGCTTGGTATATGAGTGCTGTAAAGGCGACTATTTGAGGCAAGCTTGAACATCTAGAGTCAAGGTTCAAGTATGACTAAGATGTTTTTCGCTGATACTTCCTATTGAATAGCGTTGCTCAGCCCTCGCGATACTTTTCATAAATTCAATAGCGATCGCCTCTAATCTCAATCAAAAAGCGATCGCATCAAACATCAACATTCTCACCACATGAGCGATCGCCTCTAAACAAACCAACAATATCAAACAGCGATCGCCTCAATTATCAATGCTTCTTCCAAGCAAGCGATCATTACTAATGTCAAGACGCTACTAATTTTACAGTTCCCTTTTTGAATTTGTTTTGTTTGCGAATTGCTTGATCTAGTTTTTGTACAGCCTGCGATAGTTTGCTTTCAGATGTTTTGGACTTTCTTATGTCGTTATCCCAATCTTCTACCGTTTTTCTGAACAGCCAATAATCTAGAGACTCATCTTCCACAAAACCTCGTAGTTCTGGATCAACCCAAATATGTAAGAGATCCTTACAGCCAATATTGTTTGCAGCTTGCTCGATGTCTTGCCATTGCTGAATAAAGTTATCTGCCCACGAGTCTCTATTAGTTACAGAACGGACAAAATCTAAGCCTGCTTCGAGCATTCTCTTTCCATTTGTACCGCGAGCATTTATTGGTTCCCAGAAAATGACTTCAGGCTCAAACTTCATTACTTGCTGTAACAAATTTTGAAAATCTTGTAATTGCATTGTTGGCGGTGTGGGTGCGATCGCCACATAAAGTTTAATACCTGCCTCATATCCCTTCATCATGGCTTTATATCGGTCAGATGGTAAAGGTGCTGCGGGTTCAATTTTGCGACTTAGTTCATCGTCGAGCATGGGTAAGCTCATGCCAACAGTTACGTTTTTTGATCGCAAAATATCTATATCATTTATCCATAAAGGACTACGAGTCAAAATCCGTACTCGCTTGTCATATTTAAGTAATACTTTGACAACCTGCCGAGTGATTGTTGCGGTTTGATGGTTTTGGTAAGGGTCAGTTCCAGAACAGAGCATGACGACACCCTGACCTGATTCTGTAGTTTTCCAAGTTTTCTTACGACTAAGAGTTTCTTCTAGTTGTTCGGCAATGCCTTCACGTACAAAGAGATATTTCCCCCAGTCCATTTGAGGGTTATCAACGCCTTTGAGGGCTAGTTGTGCTTGTCTGGTTCTGATGACTGGGGTTGAGGGGACGTAGCAAAATGTACAACCATGCAGACAACCAGAGGCAACGTTAATAACGTAGTCACATAGTCCTTTTTTTCTTAGTGCGCTTTCCTGTAGAGGACTAGCGACAGTTTCAGTGCCTCTTACAGTATCCATAATCGATAAACCTCAGATTTTTGAAAAATGTACAAAAAATTTTAATATAGCTGTATAGTACACTAGAAAAACGTTTACTGACAACGCAGGGTCTTGAATAATGGCGAAAAATGAGACTTTTTGGACTGCTGATGGAAGTCATCTGCCAGACGTACAACCTCATACAAAAGCTAAACATAGATTGGTTGAAGAATATATCCAAAATTGGATCGTGACACTTTGTGGAAATAACATAGGCAAGCGCAAAAAAGTTCTAATTGTAGATGGGTTTTGTGGCGGAGGTATGTACCGTGATCCTGAAAATGGAGAAATGTGGGCTGGTTCTCCAATAAGAATTATTCAAGCAGTTGAAAAAGGGTTAGAACGAGTCAAAATAGAAAAATCCAAACCAGATTATGATTTACAAGCAAAATACATTTTTATTGACTCGAAAAAAGAACATTTAGATTCCCTAAGAGTTCATATGATGGGCTTAGGATTAGGAGATTATACTAACAACCCAGAAAAATGTGAGCTTTTATGGGGGAAATTTGATCAACAATTAGAGAGTATCCTTCTGGAAGTGAAAAAATTGAGAGCTTCATCATTTTTTTTACTTGACCCCTTTGGATATACAGATGTTTCAATGCAAAATATGAGAGACATTATTGAATTAGGGAAATCTGAAATACTTTATACTTTTATGATTGATTTTGTTCGTAGATTCTTAAAAACAAATAATAGAAAACTAAAGCTTAGCTTTCAAAGTGTTTTAGAGGCAGATGGTTATTATGAATTAAAAGACACATACAAAGACACCCCTGCTCAACAAGAATATTTAAAAGATCAAACTCTCAATCTTTTTCGTAAACGTACAAAAGCTGACTTTGTTTATGGCTTTTCTTTACTGCATAATCAATCATTAGTTAAATATTATTTGATACATTTAGCCAGTAGTGTCGTAGCACAAAGGGTTATGAAATCAGCTATGTGGGCGCAAAATAACTTGGATTTTTTGTGCCGACATCATGATAGTGTTTATGGTATGGGTCATAAAAGTGTCTATTATTTTGAATCGCAGAATTTACCACGCTGTTTCGACGTAAAAGAAACTAACAATCAAGCTTGCATAGAAAAATTAGATGAGCATTTAATGCCGCTAATTTATAGTGGTGATGGTATTCAATTTTCTGATCTTGAGCTTAAAACAATCCAGACAAATCCAGCTACTATCAAGCATTATGTAGAATTTGTTAATCAACAAAGAGATGCTAAAGAAGTTGAAGTTATAAGAGATGGAAAAATTACAACCTCTAAACAGGTTAAATCGACTGATATTATCTTGAGAGCAAAATACAAGCAAACTAAATTGTTTACATAAATTTCACTCAAGTTTGACTCACAACTGGCAATCTCAACTTAACCAAAGACTTTTGCAACACACTCGGCTTCACACTCAATTAAACTTGATTGCGATCTTGTGGCTAAGATGATTATCTAATGTAATGCTGTGATCGGGACTATTTGACGCAGTATATCACCTAAATTTCTTTTTGCTTCCATCAACTCATAGGCATAATGCAACCGCAAAAAATAACCATCCGACAATCCAAAATAGCGACATAACCGCAAATCCACATCCGCAGTCATCGGGGCCTTACATTGAATAATCTGCTGCATACTCAAATATGGCAACCGCAAACAATCAGCCAGACTATTTACACTAATATCTAACTCTTCCAAAAACTCATATTGCAAGATTTCACCAACATGAGGATTACGCGGTAAAGTATCTTCCATTGCCTTTTTTCCTAATGATAATCAACAATCTCAACATCATAAGTATTTCCATTACGCCAAATAAAACAGAGTCGTCATTGCTTAGTGATGCGAAGCTTAGTGATGCGAATACTGTATTGTCCTAGGCGATCTCCAACCAGTGCTTCTAGATGGTTAGCAGGTAGTACGCGCAGATCTTCTAGATTAGCTGACACATCAAGTTGACGTAATTTGCGTAAATCCCTTTCCTGTATACCTGATGGTAGCTTACGCGATCGCACCCGCACCCCTTGCCAAATCTTCTCGGTTTCTTTACAAGCAAACGAGACAATCATTGAAGCCTAAACACCTAAACGATAACAAACCGCTAAATTTACCATGCAACAGGTTTAAAATCGTCATCATTAGAGATCGCCACACCATCACCCGAAGGCTTAATTACAAATAATCCTTGACGATAGGCATAACGATCTATCCCCTCATTAATCTCAATTCCTGCGACAGCACCATAGGCTTTATAGTTGCCGTAATGAGGAAAGGAATCTTTAAAGCGTGTTAACTTCTCAACAAATTCATCCACATCATCCTTTGATAAACGGGATTTACATTCCACTAACACTAATTCCGTATCATCCACAGCCAGAATATCTATTTCCATAGCAAACCCTTGACGTTTAGTTCTTGCGCGAGGATGTACTTCTTTTACATCAATGCCTTTTTCTTGAAATAGTCGCAAAACCGCAGGTTCAACTAACTCTTCGACAAAACGTCCCCATCTTGTAGTAAGTGCTTCAACAGCCTTACTAGTTCTATCAACTGTTTTTTTGAGTTCTGCCATACTGCGATCTGCTTCAGCAGCACGGCGATCGTACTCCTCTTTAGAGGCTTGAAATAGCTTGTAGATGTCATCAATAGTTACAGGGCTACTCATAAACTTCGTATTTGTTCGACCAAATTTTTTATACCTAAATTATCACATAAAAAACAAGGGGCTTAAGCCCCTTGCCTCTTATTTAATTAGCTACCACCAATACGGGCGACATCACGAGAGTTGGCTTCAAAGGCGGCGTTGAGGGCATCATCACCACTCAAACCATCTTCCAAAGCTTCCTTAATCGCTTGTAATACCCGTTTGTAATCCTTGGGCATTACCTTCACGAACTTAGGAGCGATCGCATTCCAATCAGCGAGAACCTTCGCACCCTTAGCGCTCTCTGTATAGTCAACGTGCTGCTGAATCAACTGCTTCAGATCCTTGATTTCTTCGGGGTCTTCGAGAGATTCTAAGCCCACCATTGAGGTGTTGCAACGGGTTGCGAAGTCGCCTGACTCATCAAGAATGTAGGCAACACCGCCACTCATACCAGCCGCAAAGTTCCGTCCTGTTAAGCCCAAGACGACAACCTTACCGCCAGTCATATATTCGCAACCATGATCGCCGATGCCTTCGACTACGGCATTTACGCCAGAGTTACGGACTCCAAAACGTTCGCCAGCGATACCGCGAATGTAGACTTCGCCACTGGTTGCGCCGTAGAGAGCGACGTTACCTGCGATGACGTTCTCTTCAGCGACAAAGGTAGAAGCCTTGTCAGGATAGAGAATGATTTTGCCGCCGCTTAGTCCTTTACCGAGGTAGTCGTTAGTGTCGCCTTCGAGTTCCATCGTCACACCAGCAGGAACGAATGCTCCGAAGCTTTGACCAGCAGTACCTTGGAAATGCAGATGCACGGTGTCATCGGGCAATCCTTCCCAATGGCGCTTGGTGATTTCGTTACCGAGGATAGTTCCGACAGCGCGATTGATGTTCTTGATGGGAATAGTCTCTTGAACGGGTTCACCATCAACGATCGCTGCTTGACATAAATCTAGCAACACCGTCATATCAAGGGATTTATCTAAGCCGTGATCCTGTGGAATTTGGCAATAGCGACCGACATCTTCACCGACTTCGGGTTGATAGAGAATCTTCGAGAAGTCTAAGCCTTTAGCTTTCCAATGCTCAACAGCTTGTTTTGCTTCGAGAACTTCGGTACGACCGACCATCTCATCAAGGGTGCGGAAACCGAGTTTTGCCATCAGTTCGCGGACTTCCATTGCAATGAAGGTCATGAAGTTGACAGTGTGGGCGGGATCGCCTGTGAATTTCTCGCGCAGTTGCGGATCTTGGGTTGCCACGCCGACGGGACAGGTGTTGAGATGGCAGACGCGCATCATGATACAACCGAGGGTAACGAGGGGAGCAGTGGCAAAGCCGAACTCTTCTGCTCCTAGTAGCGCGGCAATCACGACATCACGTCCTGTTTTCATTTGTCCATCGGTTTCCACAACGATGCGGCTGCGCAGGTTGTTGAGAACGAGGGTTTGGTGGGTTTCTGCGAGTCCAAGCTCCCAAGGTAAGCCCGCGTGTTTGATTGAGGTTTGGGGTGATGCGCCAGTGCCGCCGTCATAGCCTGAGATCAGCACGACATCAGCATGAGCTTTGGAAACCCCTGCGGCGATCGTGCCGACACCGACTTCCGAAACCAGTTTGACGCTGATACGGGCGGCGCGGTTGGCATTTTTGAGATCATGAATCAACTCAGCGAGGTCTTCGATGGAGTAGATGTCATGGTGAGGAGGTGGCGAAATCAAGCCGACTCCGGGGGTGGAGTGACGCACTTTGGCGATCCAAGGATAGACTTTCTTCCCAGGAAGTTGACCGCCTTCCCCTGGTTTTGCACCTTGAGCCATTTTGATTTGAATCTCTTTGGCTTGGGAGAGATAGAGGCTGGTTACGCCGAAACGTCCTGACGCTACCTGTTTGATGGCGCTATTTTTGGAATCACCTTGCTCATTTGTCCATGTGTAGCGATCGGGATCTTCGCCGCCTTCGCCTGTGTTGGATTTACCACCAATGCGATTCATGGCGATCGCTAGAGCTTCATGGGCTTCCTTAGAAATCGAACCATAGCTCATCGCACCCGTTTTGAAGCGGCTTAAGATTGATTCGATGGGTTCTACTTCATCAATGGAAATAGATTCGCGAGATTTGAAATCGAGCAAGCCACGGAGGGTGAAATGCTGCTGATTCTGCTCATTGACTAGAGAGGAGTACTTCTTGAACTGCTCATAATTGCCTTCACGGACAGCCTTTTGCAAAGCATGGATGGTTTCTGGACTGAAGAGATGCGCTTCTCCTTCCTTACGCCATTGATAATCGCCACCAACATCGAGAGTGTTGCCACTCGCGGGGCGATCGGGGAAGGCGTGAGTATGACGAGCGATCGCTTCTTTAGCGATTACTTCTAAATTAGCACCTTCGATGCGTGAAGCTGTCCAAGTGAAGTATTTCTTGATCACATCCTGATTGAGTCCAACGGCTTCAAAGATTTGAGCGCCGCGATAGCTTTGGATCGTGGAAATACCAATTTTAGAAGCAACCTTAGTTACGCCCTTAGTGGCTGACTTGATGTAGTTCTTGACCGCAGTTTTGTAATCGACATTAACCAGCAAGCCTTGCTTGATCATGTCGTTGATGCTTTCAAAGGCAAGGTAAGGATTGATCGCGCCGCAACCATAGCCAATCAATAAGGCGAAGTGATGCACTTCTCTAGGTTCGCCAGATTCTAGGACTAGACCGACTCTAGTACGAGTTCCTGTGCGGATGAGGTGGTGATGTAAGCCTGATACGGCAAGTAATGCAGGAATTGGGGCATAGTCAGGATTCACACCACGATCGCTTAAAATCAAAATATTCACACCATCGGCGATCGCTTGATCAGCTTTAGCACAAATTTCGGTAATAGCTGCTTCTAATCCAGATACACCAGACTTAGGAGCGAACAAAGTGGAAAGTGTAACTGATTTAAAACCACCTTCATTAATATGCTTCAGTTTGGCAAGTTCAGCATCACTGAGGATGGGAGTTTTTAGCTCAATCAAGTGACAGCTTTCTGGTTCAGGTTTTAATAAATTCCGTTCTGCGCCAATTGTGGTTTCGGCGGAAGTAATAATCTCTTCACGAATGGAGTCAATTGGTGGATTGGTTACCTGTGCAAATAACTGTTGGAAATAATCGTAGAGAAGTTTCGGACGATTAGAAAGAACGGCAAGGGGTGCATCATTACCCATCGCGCCCACAGCTTCCACACCATCACGCGCCATTGGGGTTAACAGCAACCGCAAATCTTCAAAAGAGTAGCCAAAAGCCATTTGACGCTGAGTGAGGGTAGGAGCTTCCACTTCGGCAGCAACTTCTGCATCCTTCAAACTGGCGATATCCACCATGTGCTGATTAATCCATTCACGATATGGCTGTTCGGTGGCGATTTGATGCTTGATTTCTTCATCAGCAACAATCCGACCTTCTTCCATATTCACAAGGAACATCCGCCCTGGTTGCAAGCGCCCCTTCGATTCAATCATTTCAGGTGCAATATTCAATACACCTGCTTCCGAAGCGAAGATGACTAAATCATCTTTGGTGACATAGTAGCGGGAAGGACGTAAACCATTACGATCCAAGACTGCGCCGATCATTGTGCCATCGGTGAAGGCGATGGAGGCAGGACCATCCCAAGGTTCCATCAAGCAGGAATGATATTCATAAAATGCTTTCTTTTCATCACTCATCGACTCATGGGCAGTCCAAGGCTCAGGAATCATCATCATCACGGCATGAGGTAGCGATCGCCCTGCTAGCACTAATAATTCCAAGGCGTTATCAAAAATCGTTGAGTCGCTGCCCTCGATGTTAATTACAGGCTTAATCTTGGAAATATCATCACCAAACAAATCCGACTCAAACATCGACTGACGGGCGATCATCCAGTTGGTATTGCCGCGCAAAGTGTTGATTTCGCCATTGTGGGCAATGTAGCGGTAGGGGTGCGATCGCTCCCAGCTAGGGAAAGTATTGGTACTAAAACGGGAGTGAACCAGAGCCAGAGCGCTCTCCATATCGGGATCACGCAAATCATGGGCGTAGTACATTCCCACTTGCGCCGTCATCAACATCCCTTTATAAACGATGGTGCGACAGGAAAGGCTAGAGGGATACCAGTAAGGGTCAACGTTCGCGGCGCGAATTGCGGTATGGGCAAGCTTACGCAGTACAAATAATTTGCGATCAAAGGCGAGGTCATCAGCAAGATCAGGCGATCGCTGAATGAACACCTGCTGTATAAAAGGCTCACTAGACTGGGCAGTTGCCCCCAAAGACGAGTTATCGGTTGGGACATCACGCCAACCTAATACCTTCAAACCTTCAGCAACTGCCAACTTCTCAAAAGCTTCTCTGCCATTCTTACGAGAAGTAGCATCGGGCGAAGCATAAATCATGCCTACACCGTATTGTCCTGCTTCAGGTAGGGTGATATTTGCCGCCGCCGCCACTTTCACCAAGAATTTATGGGGGATTTGCATCAAAATCCCTGCACCATCACCTGTATTTGTCTCGCAACCGCACGCGCCACGGTGTTCCAAGTTCTCTAGAATTGTCAAACCCTGCTCGACGATCGCATGGGATTTTTTTCCTGACTTATGGACAATAAATCCGACCCCACAAGCGTCATGTTCAAACTGTGGATCGTACAAACCTTGTTTTACGGGTAGTGCGTTGCTATTCATCATGGACGGAAATGGTGATAATTAGAGGGCATTGTAGCGCGATCGCAATTTTGCTATTAGTTACGGCGGCTAAATTGGATTGTAATGCACACTCTATGCCTCAGGTAGGATGTCTTAATGAAATGATCAGATATTCCTGTCTAACAGTCCAGTATTTCACGGCATTTTGTTGCTTATGTTACTTACAGCGTTTTCAAACCCCGAATCAAGAAGAAATTTAAAAACTTTACGAGTCAAAGTTTTTAAATTTTTTCTTGGTTCGTTTGATCGATAATTGCTGTAATTGCTCGAGGTCGTCATGTCTATCAAATACATTCTGCGGGTTACTCAGACTCTATTTGCCACTTACTACGCTCAGATGGTTGAATATCGAGCGGAACTATTTATCTGGGTAATGACTAACTCTTTGCCATTTATTCTGATGGGAGCATGGCTCAAGGCCTCAGAAAGTGGCAGCATCGGACTAACTGGCTTGGAGTTTATCCGTTACTTTCTCGCCGTCTTTATAGTGCGTCAATTTAACATCGTTTGGGTAATCTGGGATTTTGAGAGAGAACTAATTTCAGGACAACTTTCCCATCGATTGTTGCAACCCGTCGATCCCTTTTGGCATCATTTGATTAGTCACATTGCCGAACGTTGGGCAAGAATGCCATTATTAATATTTTTGATAATCCTATTCTTTATTCTTTATCCACAGTCTTTTTGGATACCTTCTCTCCCGACAGTCCTTGTGACTACTCTGATCGTAGCGATCGGCTTCCTATTGAGATTTTTAATTCAATATACATTTGCGTTACTGTCTTTTTGGACAGAACGAGCGAGTGCTGTAGAGCAGATCTGGTTTTTAGCCTATATATTTTTGTCAGGGATTATTGCGCCTTTGCAAGTCTTTCCACCTTTGGTAAGAGAAATTACCATGTGGACTCCGTTTCCCTATATGGTCTACTTTCCTGCGACAATTTTAGTCGGCAAAGAGGTTGATTTGTGGCAAGGTCTGGGTGTCATGATGGTTTGGATGGGAGTTTCTTATACAGTTAGTCGTTGGCTTTGGCGGAAAGGGGTTAAACAATACTCTGGGATGGGAGCATAAGCAAAAAAAGAACGCCCTCGTAGAGCGTTCTTTTTTGCTTATGGTATGGATAGCAGTGCAAAGTGCTACTATCTGTCGCTAAATTACATCCGACCGCGGAGCATTTGCGCCATTTCGTTAGGTTTTGGAGAGTTTTCTACAGCGGTTTCTTCCGTGATTCGACCATCTTCATAAAGTTTATAGAGAGATTGATTCATATTTACCATTCCCTCATAGGTACATTTAGGAATGATTGCTTCAATCTCATCTACTTCACCTCGTTTGATGTAGTCGCGGACAGCATCAGTATTGATCATGATTTCATGTACTGCGGCGCGTTTACCATCAGTGGTTCGTACTAAGGATTGGGCGATAACACCGACCAAAGACTCAGCGACCTGAATTCTCATCGGGCCCTGTTGTTCTGGCTCATAGAGGTTCAAAATACGCTCAATCGTCTTAACGGCACTGTTGGTGTGTAACGTCCCGAATACTAAGTGTCCTGTTTGAGCAGCTTTAAGTGCTGTATTTACGGTTTCTTTATCCCGCATTTCCCCAATAAGGATAATGTCAGGATCTTCCCGCAAACAGGCTTTGAGCGCGTTATCAAACTTGAGAGTATGGATACCGACTTCCCGTTGTTTGATTAATGCTTTTTTACTTTGATGCACAAATTCAATGGGATCTTCAATCGAGATGAGATGCTTCTGCATTTCTGTATTGATGAAGTCTACCATTGCCGCCAAGGTGGTGGATTTGCCTGAGCCTGTTGGTCCAGTAACTAAAATCAGCCCCTTGTGGGTATAACAAAGTTCGCGGAATACTTCTGGAAGACCAAGTTGTTCAATGGAGAGAATCTTAAGCGGAATCAACCGCAACACCATTGCTGAGCCGCGCAGGGAATCAAAAACATTGATCCGACAACGGGCAAATTCATACTGGGTCGCTCCATCAAACTCTAAGGTGTCTCGAAATTGCTGGATTTGTTTATCATCCATAATTTCGGTTAGCCAAGTGTCAAAGGTTTGCTTGTCTGGAACTGGGTATTGTTCCTGCGTGACCATCAAACCACGACTGCGAAACCTGACTGGCTCATTCACTCCCGCATGAATATCTGAACATCCCTGTTCATAAGCATCTTTGACGATTTGACCGAGGGTAGGCTGCCCTGAACTGCGCTGCAAAATTGACGGCACACCAAGTCCAGGTAGATTTGGAGGTGGACCTGGACGGATTGGTGGGCGAGGGTTCGGTGGTGGCGGTACGCTAGTGATCTGGGTGTCAGCGGGAATTGATAGCTGAGCTTGACGAGCCGCCGCTGCTGCCCTAGCTTGTTGGGCTGCTGCTGCTTGCTGCTGTTGAGCCGCATTGGGAGACGCAGCACGAGGCTGAGAACCCTGAGCTTGAGGATTTGGAGCAACTCGCTGTTGTCCTGCTTGAGGGTTAGGTGGGACTTGGGGATTGCTAGGAGGTGCGACACGCTGCTGGGCGGGTGGTGGTACGGCAGGGTTGGTACGTTGTTGAGGCACACCGCCTCCAGAAGAAGGCGGTGGTACTGGAGGCATCCCAGATTGCGTCATAGTTGAACCTCTTGATGGTGACTTTAGTCAATTTAGCTAAATACTAGTTCACAAAAGTGTTGTCACATTTTTGTGAATTAAAAAACCAAACTTAGTAGGGGTTTTTAAGCTAAGAAATAGCGCAGCCACTTCTTAGTTTGGTTTAAGGTGGCTTTTGTTGAGCAAATTCTTTAAATTTGCCCCCAAAATAACCAATCCTGTTACTTCATAAGCTAAAAATATATTAGCTGTTGTAAATACTATCCTCAAAATAATTAATGAATATTCTTAGTGCGCTGCGATCTAAGCCAAGCGCAGATACCCAAAAAGCTCCTAAAACAACGACTCCAAAGCAAACCAAAGGTATTGAAATCAAGTCTCAGCGAGAACTAGACTATATGAGAGAGTCTTCTCGGATTGTGGCAACGGTACTCAAAGAAATTTCGGAAATCATCGCTCCTGGGATGTCAACAAAGGATTTAGATGCTCATGCGGAAAGACGAATTAGGGAAATGGGGGCGGTTCCGAGTTTTAAAGGGTACTGTGGTTTTCCTGCAAGCATCTGTTCCAGCATTAACAACGAAGTTGTGCATGGTATTCCCAATGCTAAGAAGGTAATTAAGCTGGGCGATCTCGTTAAGATAGACACGGGAGCTTTTAAGAATGGCTTTCATGGAGATTCCTGTATAACTGTTGCAGTTGGAAATGTTAGTGAAAAAGCCGCTAAGTTGATGCGAGTAGCTGAGGAAGCTCTATACAAGGGTATTGAACAAGTTAAGCCAGGTAACTGTATGTTGGACTTGGCTGGGGCGATTGAGGATCATGTGAAAGCTAGTGGTTTTGCGATCGTGGAAGATTTTACGGGGCATGGCGTGGGACGCAATTTGCATGAAGAACCTTCTGTTTTCAATTTCCGTACTCATCAGTTACCAAATGTGCGCTTTCGTCCTGGTATGACTTTGGCGATTGAGCCAATTGTGAATGCTGGTTCTAAGCGTGTCAGGATTCTGGCAGACAAGTGGACAGCCGTAACTGTTGACAATCAACTTTCGGCACAGTTTGAGCATACGGTTTTGGTAACTGAAACTGGTTATGAGATCTTCACCGATCGCACAAAAGTATAAAAATTCCAAAACCGACAAGTAGCTGTGCGGTGCGTCGCTACTTGAAAAAATAAAAGCGTGGTAAAGCCACGCTTTTATTTTTTTGGTTTGAATTTGACGCAAAGCGCTTTAATAGGACTGGCAAAAGCTATCAAATTAGTCACAAGGAGAGAAAAATTATGATCAAGCTCTATGGTGGCGCGAGAAGTCGTGCTTCGATCGTGCAATGGTATTTGGAAGAGTTGCAAATCCCTTACGAATTTCAATTGCTAGATATGAAAATTGGCGAACATTTGCAGCCCGAATTTTTAAAGATTAATCCCTTTGGTAAGGTTCCTGCTATTGATGACGATGGGCTGACCATTTGGGAGTCAGGGGCAATTTTGCTATATCTTGCTGAGAAGTACGACCACTTGACAGACTTGTCTGAAAAGGCGATCGCCTCTCAGTGGGTGCTGTTCGCTAATTCCACCCTTGCCACTGGGCTATTTGTCGCTGAGAGTCGTGCCAAAGAATCGCCAAGGTTACTAGCGGGACTAAACAAATTACTAGAAGACCGCACTTACATTGCTGGCGATCGCCTCACTGTCTCAGATATTGCCGTTGGTACGATTTTGGGATATGCCGTGATGATGTTGCAGATGTCCTATGCTGACTATCCTGCCATTGATAGTTATATAAAACGGACTAGCGATCGCCCTGCATACAAAAAAGCGATCTTAGGAGTCTCCTAAAAAAGATAGGAGGCACATTGTGCCTCCTATCTTTTTTATTGTGTTGCTTGTTCAGAAACTACTTAATGAAAAGCATTTCTTGGTATGTGGGCAATGGCCATAGGTCATCGGCTACTTCGCCTTCCAACTCATCCACAGCAGCGCGGACAGTATCCATCAAAGGACGGACAGTGTGCGAGAGGAACTGCATGTGATCTTCAACGGAGGCAAAGTCATGATTACTTAGTGCCGCACTAAGCTTGCTGGTAGATTCCATCATTGACTTGGTGAGAGATCCAACCTTCTCAATGCTGTCTTTATCGAAATCAACACCAACTTCCTTAAGGCTAAGAGCAGTATTAGAAAGATCAGCGAGGTAGCGAGTTGCCGCAGGGTAAATCATGGTTTTGACCATGCTCACCGCCAACTTAGCTTCAACTTCGATCGATAGAATGTACTGCTCTGCATAAGTCTCAAAGCGGCTAGCAAGTTCAACAGGGGATAGAACGCCCAGCTTGCTAAACAGTTCTTCGATGTAGGATTCTTTGAGTACTGGAAGTGCATCAGCGGTAGTACGCAGATTAGCCAAACCGCGGTCGGCAGCTAGTTTGTGCCATTCTTCAGAGTAGCCATTACCGTTGAAAATAACGGCTCCGTGCAATTCCATCACTTCTTTGAGAACTGAAGAGATAGCATCGCTTAGGCTCAATCCCTTAGCCATAGCAGCTTCCAAGCTGTCTGCCATCCAGTTTAGTGAGTCTGCCAAGATTGTGTTCATTGCAACCAAGGGGCCTGCTACGGACTGGTTGGAGCCAACAGCACGGAACTCAAAACGGTTGCCTGTGAATGCGAAAGGAGAAGTGCGGTTGCGATCGCCTGGATCGGTTGGTAATACGGGTAGAGTATCTACGCCAATATTCATTAAACCTTTGCCAGTTGAACTCTTCAGCTCACCTTTACGGATCTGCTCAAATACATCTTCCAACTGGGAACCCAAGTACATAGAGATGATCGCAGGAGGCGCTTCGTTTGCCCCTAAACGGTGATCATTACCAGCAGTCGCTACCACTGAGCGGAGCAAAGGTCCATAGGTATGCACACCACGGATAATTGCACCGCAGAAAACTAGGAACTGGGCATTGGAGTGGGGAGTATCACCTGGATCGAGTAGGTTGCCCTGAGTCGCATTGCCAACTGACCAGTTAACGTGCTTACCAGAGCCATTGATGCCTGCGAAGGGCTTTTCATGGAGCAGGCAGACAAACCCATGCTTTTTAGCTGTAAAGCGCAGCATGGTCATGATCAACTGTTGGTGATCGGTAGCTACGTTGGCGGCTTCGTGGAACGGTGCGATTTCAAATTGTCCTGGAGCAACTTCGTTGTGACGAGTCTTTGCAGGAATGCCAAGGCGGTACAGACGCTCTTCTACGTCCTGCATGAACATTTGCACACGCTCAGGAATTGCACCGAAGTAATGGTCATCAAACTGTTGTCCCTTAGCCGAAGGCTTGCCGAATAGAGTGCGTCCTGCTAGTACTAGGTCAGGACGAGCATTGGCAAAATTAGCATCAACCAAGAAGTATTCTTGCTCAGCACCGCAGCTAGAGTTTACAGGGGCAATATCTTTCTCGCCCAAAATCTTTAGGACTCTAGTCGCAGCTTTGTTCATGGCGGCGTTGGAGCGCAACAAGGGAGTCTTTTTGTCTAGGGCTTCGCCAGTCCAAGATACAAAAACGGTAGGAATACAGAGGGTAGAGCCATTATCTGTTTCCATGATGTAAGCAGGGCTGGTCACATCCCAAGCGGTGTAGCCACGAGCCTCGAAGGTGGAACGGATGCCGCCATTGGGGAAGGAAGAACCATCAGGCTCACCTTGAACTAATAATTTGCCCGCAAATTCCGAAATCGCAGAACCATCGCTCTGGACGGAAATGAAGCCATCATGCTTTTCGGCGGTGGCGTTGGTTAAGGGATAAAAGACGTGGGCGTAATACAATGCGCCTTTAGAAATAGCCCAGTCTTTCATTGCTAATGCGATCGCGTCGGCTACTGAGCTATCAAGAGGTTCACCAGTTTGAATCGTTTTCTTGATTGACTTAAAGACTGTCTTGGGAAGACATTCTTGCATCTTGCTCAGAGTAAACACATCGGTCGCCCACATTTCCTCCAAACGCTTTGGTGCTTTCTTAGGCATCGGCTCACGGTTGGTGATTTGATAGATGGCTTGAATGCGTGACTCGTTTCCGCTCATGATTATTTTTTAGAAAATATTTAAGGTTTAGACGATCATACTCAAGATAGATCTTTGAAACGGGTAAAAAAGATACCGAATTGATTGCATTTGCTTGGTATAGCAGCAGACGAAAAATCAATGTTACGATTTGGTAATAGTTCTTATCTGGGTTTGTATGCAGTACGCTCCGCCTTGGCATCTCCACAATGGCTTATTAATGACTATCTATACGGCTATACGCCTTAGTCGCAAGTGGGAGGATGCTACCATTGAGACAGAACCTACATACCAAGAACATATTTTTGTCGGCGCAAATGAAGTACCTATTTTTGGCAAGTATGCTGTTCCTGAAAATGCCAAAGGCACAATAGTCGGTACTTACGGAATTACGGGTGACTTAGATAATCAGTGGTTTTTAAAAATACTGGGGCGCAAGGCTTTTGCCAAAGGATATGCAGTTGTTTTGTTTGATTGGCGAGCGCATGGCAAAACTGCGGAGCTTTCTCCAGCCTTAACTTCTGATGGACTATATGAAGGAGAAGATTTTATTCGGATTGCCAGTGGTGCAAAACAACTGGGATGCCCTGCACCATTTTGGTTGACAGGATATTCCCTAGGGGGGCAGTTAGCTTTGTGGGGGATTAAGGCAGGTGAGGATGTTGACAATTGGGGGCAGGAACTAGGAATTACTGCTTCCGACATAGCTGGCGGTGCGGTGATCTGTCCTAGTGTTGATTCCAATCGATCGCTTACTTATTTAGTTAAAGATGAGCTAGGTCGTTTTTTAGAAAAATCGATCGCCCGCGAGTTGAAGAAATTAGCACGAAAAATTGCTCAAATCCACCCTGAAGCGATCAACGCTGAAGCTGTGGAGAGAGCTAACAGTATCTGGGGATTTGATAATGAGTTGACAATTGCTAAGTTGGGCTTTGCTAGCGTTGAAGAATATTATGACGCGAGCTGTCCTTTATATTTCTTGCCGCATCTCCAAAAGCCAACATTAATTATTTACGCCGCCGATGATCCGATGTTTGATCCCACAATTATCGCGGACTTAGAAAAAATCGCTAAGGATAATGAGGCGATTAGTTTAGTGCTGACAAAGTACGGTGGTCATGTGGGCTACGTAAGTAGCAAAGCTTGTCAGAACCAATTTGGCGATCGCGATCGATGGTGGGCATGGAATCGATTTTTTGAATGGATCGAAAAGAAGTAATAATCGCAAACAAGACCAACCCAAGCAATGGCATAGCTGTTTCTTGATTTACCCCTATGGATTTGGGAAAGATGGGGGGAGAGTTTGGGTTGTATTTTGGATGTTAGTCAAATTTTTGGGCAAATTTTCATAGCTTTTAACCTGTGAAAAAATGCGATAGTGATCTAAGTCTAAACTTACCATTTCTGCTTCAGCATTTTTCATCTTTATAAGACTGTAATTAGTGTCATCATCAAAGATTGCTAAGGTAACATTTAACACATCAAGAAAGTTAATGAAAGATCGGCATTCGCTTTCATTATAAGAACTGTAAAAACGGATTAGCTCAGCAATATGACTTTCTAAATACACCCTACTTTCAGCAACGATCAATATAGTTTTGATTAAGAAAATGACGGGTGTTAAATAATTATTTGATTCTAGGGACAACTGTAAAAAGTCTGATGGCTGACGACGCTCATTTAGCAGGAGATATTGTAAAACTCGATTTAAGGTAATGAACAAAAAACTTTTATTCATTTCTTCATGATCGCGGTGCTTTTGTAGATACATTAGCTTCTGTACCACCGTCACCCGAATGACTTCAGATGTATCTAAATTATCGCTTGATATACCTATATATTTAAGTAGACTCTCTTTAAATTCAAAGTAGCTCATATTGCGAGCTTGTTGATAAAAAGCCTTAGCATTGTTTCTAAAGTTTTGACTGCCTTGCTTATTTAAAATTCTTTTAACCAATATCAAGACATCATTACCTAGACTAGTAGGGTTTGACTGCTGGGGGACTAAAGTTGATTTTGAGTCGAGACGAGCTGTATAAAGTGCTAAATCAAACTTAAATTGTTTCTTAAGTTTGCGAGATAAATTCTCTGCATATTCTCTTTGCTCTTGAGATTTACTGTAGTTGGTGTAATCTAATGTGAGCAAATAGGATGAAAACCTTTCTGACCAGTTGTAATAATGTTTATAAACGCTAGATCTACCAGATAGCGATCGCAAAGTATTGTAATCATCACTTTGAACGAAATTTTGTAACCAGCTTCTTAAGGTTCTCAACTTAGTGATTTTTGTTGAGATGCCAATACTATCTGTCAAAAATAAATCTGCTAGTTGACGGCAAGCTTCAATATTTGAGTTGATCGCCCAATTGTTGTTTAGAATATAGCAACATCTTAAAAGAGTATTTTTAAACTCTAATTCCTTATTGTGAAATATAATTTCCCCTAGAGCATAGTAGGCGGAAATATTATCAACTTCTTCATACAAAATAAATAGACGATTAAATTGGTCTAAGATATCTTCAGGACGATAGCTTTTGATAATTGCCAAGAAAAAGTCATAGATTACCTCTTGAGCTTTATTGATGCTTCCAGAAGTAATGTCAGTTAATTGTTCTGAATTCTGTGAGTATTTATGCTGTTGAAGATTTTTTGTCATATATTACTACTATCAAATAAATATGCAAATTAAGGCAGAATTCTACTTTTAATAAGGTCACTGTAGTCTCGAAGTTTCACCATTTAATCAGGCTAATCCTTTGTAAGTAACTAGGCGTAATTAAGTATAAATTCCTACAATCTATGGCGCACTTTCAGCGATCGCCATAGATTGTAGATCTAGCCTTTAATTATGCGCTTAACTCTTCTAAAAAATTCTTGGCTTTCAATAGAGTGTCAAGTGCTTCGTGCTGGCAAAGTTTCAGATAAATATTAGTAAATTTGTGTATACTACCTTATCGCTATCTACAGATGATATAGATTTTACTCATCTTTTTATAAGACTTGAACTGTAACTCACAAGTTCGCCAATGACTTATAACTTATTACTCCCTTACTAGAGAATTAGAAGTAAGTAGCTAGGTAGCAGTAACCAACCTTAGGTTTGTTTTCCCGCCTTCGGCGGGAAAACAAACCCGTATTTCACTAGACTGATAAATGCTATGTATAGTTGTACTCACTTGTATCAGGGCAAAATCAAAACCTAATCCAAGAAAAATTTCAAAAAAGGGCTTGTGCAATTGTGCCAACTACTATTAATATAATGATCGCTTAAATGGCGAGCGTCGCCAAGTGGTTAAGGCAGTGGATTGTGATTCCACCATACGTGGGTTCAATTCCCATCGTTCGCCCTCATTTAGCGTATTGAGCTAAAGTCAATAGAAACAAATAAAAGCGTCGCTTAGCGACGCTTTTATTTGTTTTATAGCTATATAAACTAGAGCACAAGTGGCAGAGCTAGTAATTTACTAGGGAAACTATTGGCACTGTGGGCAAAGCATTTCTCCCTGCAAGAAAATCTAACTCAATTAGAAATCCATAGCCAACCAGTTCTGCTCCAGTTTGCTGCACTAGCTTTGCTGTGGCTGCGGCAGTTCCCCCCGTAGCGATTACGTCATCAATGATGATTACTCTCTGTCCTTCTGCGATCGCATCTTGGTGGATCTCTAAGGAATCAGTGCCGTACTCTAGGGCATACTCTACGCGAAATACTGCTGATGGTAACTTTTTGGGCTTGCGAACTGGCACGAATCCACAGTTTAAAGCCATGGCAAGAGGAGCGCCTAAAATAAATCCCCTTGACTCAATTCCGATGATTGCATCAATTTTACCGATATTCAATTCAGCGAACTTAGTCTGAAACCCTTGAATAATGCTGGTTAGCCCTTGAGGATGGGCTAGTAGTGGTGTGATATCTCGAAAAATAATACCTTGTTGCGGAAAGTCAGGAATATTGCGAATAATACTTTTAAAGTCCATGAAAATGATCGCCAAAGTTGATCGATAGACAGCTTCACAATCTTATCTGTATCCGCCCCTAACCAAGAAAAATTTCAATCGCTTTTCAATCGCTATAAATGATGAGTGTCTGCACTTCGCGTAGGCATTTTATCAGTCTAGTTTTTTCTCCCTGCCGAAGGCGGGGAGAAAAAACCTTTTACTTTGCTTGAAAAGCGCTACATCTGAGTTTTATTTTTGGTTAGGTTACATGCCTCAAAACGTCCGCAGTTCTCATTATGTTGCAAACCCAAACCTATGAAGTTTCGCCCCTGTGGGGCGAAACTTCATAGGTTTGGATGATTTTACTAAAGTACTTATGAACCCAATTTTGAGGGTTTCAATGCCCGTTCGTCCTTAACAATGCAAAAATCAAATGTATACTGTATGCAATGTGTATAGGTTTATGCCATGTATGGCTTAAAAGCAGTTGTGATCGGAGCAGGTATTGGTGGACTTACGGCAGGGATTGCCTTAAGACAAGCTGGTTATGAAGTAGAAGTCTATGATCGGGTCAGAGAGCTGCGACCCGTCGGATCGGGCATATCTCTCTGGTCAAATGGGGTCAAAGTTCTTAACCACCTTGGCTTAGGGAAGCAACTGGCGGCGATCGGTGGAACCATGAATTACATGGAATATAGACAGATTAATGGCAATTTGCTTAACCACATCTCTTTGCAGCCTTTGGTCGAAGAAGTTGGTCAGCGCCCGTATCCAGTAGCGAGACGAGACTTACAAAATATACTCCTAGCTAAATTTGAAGAAGTAGGCGGCAAATTAAATTTAAGTACTAAATGTATTGGTGTCAAAGAAGGATTTAGTGAAGTCACCGCTAAGTTTGAAGATGGCAGTACGGCGGTAGGAGACATACTGGTAGCGGCGGATGGAGTGCGATCGCTATTACGGCAATATGTCCTTAATGATAGTGTCGAACCCAAGTATGCGGGTTATGTCAATTGGAATGGTTTAGTCCCGATTAGCACCGCTCTTGCCCCCGCAGATACATGGTCAATTTATGTAGGCGAACATAAGCGTGCCTCTTTGATGCCCGTTGCTGGCAATCGCTTCTATTTCTTTTTTGATGTGCCGTTACCTTTGGGGACTGTCAATAATTTTGCTAACTATAAAAATGAATTAAAAAGTCATTTTCAGGGTTGGGCGGAACCAGTACAACGGTTAATCGAGCGGATAGAACCTGAAACTGTAGCTCGCGTGGAAATTCATGATGTCGGCCCCATTAATAAGTTAGTCAAGGGAAGAGTGGCGTTACTGGGCGATGCCGCCCACGCTACCTGTCCTGATCTGGGGCAAGGTGGTTGTCAAGCAATTGAAGATGGCTGGGTGCTGGCAAATTATTTGGTATCTACAAATTTGAGTGTTCCTGATGCCCTGAGGCGCTACGAATTAGAGCGTAAAGTTAGAACCACCGAAATTGTGAATAAAGCTCGTAACCGAGCTGAAGCAATACATGGCAAAGATCCTGAAGTTACCGAAAAGTGGTATCAACAGCTTGCGGAAGAAAGTCCCTTAGATGTAACTTCTGCGATCGCTAAAATCATCAAAGGAGGACCCTTACATTGATTTCATCACCAACCCTGACAATCCCATTACTCAATCAAATGAGTGAGGAAGAATTTGTAAAATCGCTGGGATCTATTTATGAGGATACTCCTGAAATTGCCGCTCAAGCTTGGCGATCGCATCCTTTCTCAGATCTTTCACATCTTCATCAAGCAATGGCAGCGATTGTACTGTCTATGGATGAAGCAGCCCAATTACGGTTGATTTGCGCTCACCCCGACTTGGGTAGCAAGTTTAAGATGGCGGAAGCTTCTGTCCTTGAGCAATCTACACTCGGACTAGATCAACTTTCGGCGGTAGAGTTCCATCAATTTCAAGAGCTTAATCAAGCTTACAAAGATAAATTTGGCTTCCCATTTATCATCGCCGTTAGAAATCACACTAAAGATAGCATTCTCCAATCCTTTCAGCGAAGGTTACAAAATGCTATAGAAGTGGAACAAAAACAGGCGATCGCAGAAATCAATGAAATCGCCAGATGGCGACTAACTTTAGCGATTAAGAGCGATTAAGTAAGTAGCTAGGCATAAGTAAACTAAAAACCAAAAAGGTTGTCCCGCCTACGTAGCGGGTGGAACAACCTCTGGTTTTAGATTTTATAGCTGTTTCAAATAAGATTTAGGGCTTCGACTTCGCTCAGCCAACGTATACTGCTGGCTGAGCGAAGTCGAAGCC
>QBLS01000035.1 GCA_003249015.1 Pseudanabaena sp.
TAATCGGTCTATTTATCAATCGGTATGAGTTTCCTATTCTTCTCTGATTTAATCTGTTCAACAACTTTGTAACATGACCAAATTGTTTTTATAGAAACGTGGGGCTAACTGCATCGAACACTTGCGATCGCTGCATTAATATAGCTAAAAATCTCGTCTAGCTCTCCGATCGCTTCTAGCTCAAGATTTTCTGTAGTAGTAAGTGTATCTGCCTTTTTCTTGTCAAGTAACGTTTGAAGGCGATCGCCTAGTTCATCGGTAAATTTAAAGAGTGTGAGATGATTGATTTGCTGGATTCGCATTCCTTTGGGCAGAAAAGATGACGGTTCTAGCGATTTACTCATAATGCTTAGATGCAATCTTTCTCAAATCGTACTGCGCGATAGTCAAAGTTTCCACCAAGTTTTTTAAGAAGATTTCTTAGTGATTTCACTCGTGGGTCAGTATCGATAGATGCTGTAGGTCTAGAAACATGGCTTACCACCACTCTCGCAAAGACTTTTCCAAAAAATCTATAATTGTTTGCTTGGAAATATTTAATTGTCTCAGTTAGTTGTTCTACAGCAGACATTAAATCTCGACCTTTAAGTTCAACAAAGTATAAATCGACTGATTCAGCCTGATTTGACGCTTCATCTTCACAAACTATCATGAGATAGTCACACTTTCTTTGGCTTTGACTAGTAATTACGCAGCCATCAATTCTTACTTTACATACTTTCTTTCTGGATGGATTCTGAAGAATATATTTTCTTTTATTTTCTTCTGCGACATCAGAACACTTTGTACATTCTCGATAATTTTCCTGAAAATGTTGACAAGTAAATTTCATGTCTCAATCCTCAAGGTCAAAGAGTTGATTGAAAGTATCAACGATAATATTTGAGGCTCTATCTATTTCGGCTGACTGAATTAATTCTTCTTCACGATCTACAATCGTTCGTGCAGTTCCATCTTCTAGAATATAAGCGTTCAATTTATCGCAATTGATCCACAAGTGAGGATCTACAACTTGTGCAACTGCACCTGGTTTTTCTCTGCCTACGTTATGAGCATAGAGAAGATTATTAAAAGATGATAGAATATACGGACTATGAGTTGTCAAAAGAATTTGATTGTCATTTTGATTAGATAAAAGTGCAATTAGATCAATAATTTGCTTTTGGGCTACTGGAAAAAGATGCGCTTCAGGCTCTTCAATAATCATAAATACCTTACGCTCATTAAGCATTAGAATCACAATAATTAGTAAAATCCAAACAACTTCTTGCTGACCTGAAGAAGCAAAATTTATTGCCGTTTCCCCACCAGCAAAATTTATCCGCTCAATTCCATTTTGATAACTATAATATCCTTTCAAGATTGAGTTAACAAGATTTTGAGCAATCTCGATCATTCTTACAGAATTATTATTGAGATTAGAATTTTCTAAGATATAATCTTGAATTAAATTGTCTATGCCGAGTTCACATACTTGTTTAGCTTGATCAATAAGATCAATAAAGTTTCGCATGATATAATCTAGCTTAATTAATTTGTCTGCTTGTAATTTACTACCAGACAACAACTTATCTCCCATGTCAATGTTATATCTTTGTTGGGATAGAGTCGTAATTAAACTGCGACCAGCAGGCAGATATATAACTTCTCTATCGTCCCCAAAGAGATTATTAAGCTTAATATTAATTTCTTCAAACAGCGCAGATTCTTTCGATTTAATAGTACTTATTTCTTTTGAAGAAGAAAAATCAGATTGATTTTGATTTATCTCATCACGTAAACTTTTTAAGTTACTGATAGTCTCATTAAAACTTATCGTTAGCACCATACTAAATTCAATATAATTAATCCGCCCGTTTGGAGATGCCTGAATAACTATCTCAATTTGATCACTATATGTATAAGTTAGTTTAGTATTAGGAGAATAAAATATTATAGAACCATAAATTTTAATAAGTTTTTCTCTTACAAGTTTAGTAAAACCAAAAACAGGATCATTAAATTTATTTTGGTTATAACAATCAAGATAGTATCGATATAAATCATCTTTCAAAGATTTGAAAAAGAAGATTGCTTTACTAATAGTACTCTTCCCACTAGCTTGAGAACCAATAAACACAAGGATATCATTCACATCAATATCGATGTCTGCAATTGGTCCAAATTGATGAATGGTTAACCGTTGTGACATATTGATCCTATAAAAGGTTAAAAAATGCCGAATCTATTTCATAGCCGAGGCTTTGGGTCATTTGTTGTAACTTTGCCGTGCTATCAATACCGCGTGACTTGAGCCAGAGGGAAATTGTGAATACTTTCTGCATTACAAAAAGCTCCAATGCTTCGGGATTGTACTGCAACACATAGCCATCACCTTCGCGCTTAAACTCATGGGGAACTAGCATCGCAGCATAGCGACTGAGTTCTGCACGCCAATCGAGGAGATAGCTAAACCAAGGATAGGTGGCATCGAGACGGACAAACCAGAGACGGACTTCGGAGATTTCTGATAGTTCGCGAGGGTCGCCATCTTCTTTGTCCCATACTAGTTCGATTTGAAATTGGCGATCGCCTTCAGAAGTTTCATCCCAATTGGCTAATAGCTTCTCGATCGCAATTTTGGCTGGGGTGATGTCAAGGGACTCAATGCAGTTTTGATTGACGTAGATAATGGTTGACATAGTGCTTATAGATAAAATTAATTTAGGAAAGCGCTGTGCACTTCCCTAATATTTACTTTTTGGGTAAACCTTCGCGAGGATCAAAGGATTGAATTGCTAACAACTTCTCGTAAAGCTCGCGTTCCTGCTTGCTAGGATTTTTGGGTACGACAATTTGAATCTCTACATACTGATCGCCAAAGGTTTTTGTATCCTTAGGGAACCCTTTCCCAGAGAGGCGTAACTGCTGTCCTGACTTGACCGCAGGCGGAATCGTTAACTTTACCAGTCCGCTAAGGGTGGGAACTTCTACTTGTACGCCCAAGACCGACTCACTAGGAGAGATCGGTAACTGACAGCGAATATCGTGACCTTCGAGGGTGAAGAAAGTATGTGGCTTAATGGTGATTTTGAGATAGAGGTCGCCGCCCGATGCTCCCTGTCCTTTAAGACGGATTCTTTGCCCAGAAAGAACACCTGCGGGCATATTTACTTCCAGAGATCGCCCATCCTCTAGCCGAATGCGTTCGCGACCGCCCACATAGGCGCGTTCTAGGGGTAATTCTAATAATGCTTCCGAATCGCGGCGGGGCGTGGGGCGTGGAGGAGCTTGGGTAGTGGTGCGATAGGACGAAGATCCGCCGCCTGTATCTTGAGTGCGTTCATTGGTGCGAAACTTGCCCAATAGTTGATCGACAAATTCTTGGAAGTCGTTGTACTGACTAAAATCTACATCGCCTGTATAGCCACGCTCAAAGTCAGGGGTATATTGCTCCCGTGACGACGATGGCGGGCGGTTTCCTTGCCCTTGAAATCCACCTTGCTTCCAATATTGCCCAAAGCGATCGTATTGTTGGCGCTTGGTGGTGTCAGAAAGAACTTCGTAGGCTTCGCCGATATCTTTAAATCTCTCCTCGGCTGCCTTGTCGTTGGGGTTGAGGTCGGGATGATATTTCCGCGCTAACCTCCGATAGGATCGCTTGATTTCGTCAGCGGTCGCTGTCTTGGGTACACCGAGGATTTCATAATAATTGCGAAAGTTTTGCATATTTCCCGAACTGCAAACAAATAGATAACTAAGCTTACCTTATCGGCGCTAGCGTTAAAGATTGTTCCGCACGCCTAGCGTGCGGAACAATCTTTAACGCGCCTTAGATCCAGCTACGAAACCACATTAGCACGGGCAAATAATTCGATGAGATCGGTAAACCGATATAAATAGGCAACCAAAACAAGAAAGCGATCGCCACCATCCCAAAAACACCAATCCCGACCGCTCTGAATATTTTTAAATTTGACTGCCACATTATGGCTACTACTAACGCCAACGCCATAAAAGCAAAAGTAGAGGCTGGCATATAGTGATACAAAAATATACAGCGCCGACTCAAGCTCCAAGGCAACCAATGAGCGCCAAAGCTGGTAATTACATATAAGGCAAACCAAAATAGCGATCGCCACTGCGTATAAATTTCTGCCACCAGTACCGCCAAAGGTTGAACATAACCCCATAAGTTGACGCTCAATTTGGGGCGGCGTAATAAATTGAAGCCAAGTTTGGCGAATAACTGTGGCGAAAGGCTCAATTGGGAAATGAGGAACTTTCCTAGTAGTAGTCCTAAACAAATTAACAGGGCGATCGCACTTAGCCAGTATAGAAATGGATTTCCCATCGCATGGACAAATTCCAAAGTGCCGTTAGGTCGATTTTCAAAGAAATAGGCAACGGGACGAATCAGCAAAACCCAACTCCACCAAGGAGAGCAGTAAGGATGAATTGGCTCGGTTTTCCCAATTCCTAATTTTTGATGAAAGCCTAAAATCTGATCGTGGAGTTCCCAAAGATTGCGCTCAGGATTAATCATTAAATGCGGAATCCACTGCACCAGATAAAAGGTAATCGGAACAATAATTAGCCCAATTACAAACTGAGCTATGTTTAGGGTCTGGCGATAGTTTGACCATGCATAGCCCGCAAGCGTCACTAAGCCGACAATATAAGCTAAGCCCGTCCATTTCGTGCTTACCGATGCGCCTAACATCACGCCCGTGGCGATCGCCCAAAACCAGCGTTGGCGCGATCGCCTAAGTGCCAGCACCATGCATAACTGGCTCAGCATCCCAAACAGCAAAATGTAGATATTGATCAAGCCAAATCTGGACTCCACCAATAGCAAGCCATCCATCGCCATAAACCAACCCGTTAGCCATGCCCAACTGCGGCGATCGCTCAGTTGCCAAACTAACTCGTAAGTAACTAACGGCAATAGCGAACCTGCGAGGGCGGTCATAAACCGATAGCCTAAGGGCGCATAACCAAAAATCTGAATCCCTAAGGCAATAATGTACTTTGCCAAAGGAGGATGAGCGTCAAACAAAGGCTCACCGCGCAAATAGTTTTGAGCAAACTTGGGATAGTAAACCTCATCAAAAACTACATCAGCCGTACCATCCAAATTCCAAAAACGGGTGGCAAAGGCAACCAATGCGATCGCCATCACCCCAAAGACGGGATGTTCAGATAGCCAGATCAGGCGATCGGCAAAGCGCTTCAAAAATTCCACAGGCGACAAATATCTTAAAGAACTAAGTTTTTAGTAGCGCGGCTTTGCCGCGCTACTAAAAATCTTTATGGCGCAGCCTTAAGCTGAGTAACCAGATTATCCAAATCCCTGAGATTTGGTACGCCAGAGAAAAACACCCCATTCATCACAAAAGAAGGCGTACCGCGCACTCCCAAGGATTTACCTAGCTCAAAATCTTTCTTCACAGCCGCCTTCGCCGCTTCACTTTGGCGATCGCGATTAAATTTGGCAATGTCTAATTTGAGAGTTTTGGCTATTTCCAGATAAAAATCCTCACCCAAGCGATTTTGCTGCTCAAATAAAGCATCATGGTATTCCCAAAACTTGCCCTGTTGCATCGCTGCCCAAGACGCATAGGCAGCAGGTTCCGCCTGTGGATGGATCTCAGCTAGGGGAAAATGCTTGAATACAAGGGTTACATCTTGCTTGTACTTCTCCATAAATTCCTTCACAACAGCATAGCCTCTGGCGCAAAAAGGACATTCAAAGTCGGAAAATTCGGCAAAAATTATTTTTTGACTGCTAGAACCTGTAACTGGCGAGTTGCGGATTAGTAGGCGTGGTTCCTGACGAATCTGTGATAAAACCTTATCTCGCAACTGTTCTTCTTGTTGAGCTTGAGATTTTTGATAGGACTGTACTGAGTCCAAAATTACTTGCGGGTTTTTACGGATAATCTCTAGTACTTTAGATTCAAATTGGGTATCCGATAGCTGAGCGCTTGCCGACTGCTGCGTGGCAGTACAACTAGTAACTATCAGTAAAAGGGTTACTAAAATAGAAAGCAGGTAAGGGTGGAGTCGCATCACAAAATATTCCGATTAGTCACAAGTAATTATGAAACCGATTCATCCCAATTCTCAAAAGTATGACTACACTTTTGCAAATTAGAGACCAAACCCAGTAAGGGTTTTCAAAAGAAGAAACGGCTTAGCTATTTCTTCTTTTGGTATTCAGGGGTTAGCGCCGAAGGGCTTGAAAACTCCAACTCGGTTTTTTGAAAGCTCGCCGCAGGCGATCTTCCAAAAAACCGATTTTTATAATCAGCATTTCTGACTGAGCTTACTGAAGTATGAAACCACAGACACTTTCACTCCCAAGTCGCTTAAGCCCAATCACGTGAAAAGTTTAATTCTTTTTCAACTCAACGGATGATGTAAACTTATGTATATTTATATTAAACTATGTATATAAAGATACAATTCCGACTTGTGGCTGTTAATTAGTGGGGACAGAGTTGAAGCCTAGGAAATGATTGTAGCGTTGATTGCCAAGGCTCCCCCTATATGGCTGTGGACATAAGTAGTCGAATTCACTGATTTTAAGAAGAGCTATAAATTACAAGAAATGACGGCTAAAACTAGTATTCACAATGACTCTCAAACTTTAGTCTTAGCAGGTAATTATGCTGAGTACTTGAGTTGGCGTAAAGAGAACCCATCCATTAAACATTGCAAATATGTAGAACGGGTTGAAGATATTGCGGGAATAAATGGATTCTTGGCAGACATAGTTCTATATGGTAGCTACGAAACTAGTCCTGTATATAACTCACCGCAAATGCGAAGAATCCTAGCTGAAAAAACTTCTCCATTCCGCGCTTACATAAATTAATTTAGTAAAGCTAATGGCGGCGCTTCGCGCCGCCATTAGCTTCTAATACCAAAAGACGAGTAGCGCCGCCACTCATCTTTTGGTATTAGAAGCTACGAAGGGAGATATGTGTACTTGAGATTGAGATGTTTAGCCATCATTGCAAAAACTGCGTCCTCAGTAAAAGGCTTGGCTACAAAGTCGTTAAAGCCATGGGCATAGAGATCCTGCTCACTAAGATCAAGCAAGTTGGCGGTTAGGGCAATAATACAAACATTTGAAGCTTCTTCTGATTTTCGAGATGCTTCTATCCTGCGGATTTCAGAAGTTGCCTCATAGCCATTCAAGATAGGCATTCTGACATCCATCCAAATCAGATCAGGCGACCAAGACTGCCAAACGGCGATCGCGTCCTGTCCATTGCTTACTTCGCGCACTTCAAAACCCAATGGCAATAAGATTCTGATCAGTAGTTGCCGATTGAGACGGATATCTTCGGCTATTAAAATGCGATAGGGCTGATGGCTGACAAGCCCCACTACTCGATTAGGCGATCGCTCAATTAAGCCTGTATTGTCTGCATCGAGAGCTTTGATCGGGATATGAAATCTAAACGTAGATCCCTCGCCCACCTTGCTAGTGAGGGACATTTGACCACCCATAAGCTGAACATAGTTGTAACTAATTGATAGTCCAAGTCCAGTCCCTTCCTGCGATCGCCGACCAGATTGGGTCTGCACAAAAGGTTGAAACAGGGTTAGCGATTCTGCTTCGGAGATGCCCATACCTGTATCTTCCACTTCAAAACATAGGAGACAGTCGTACATAGGTGGATTGTCACCCATTTGGCTGTGGTCTTGTCGTAAAGTTTCTGGCAACTCATCTACAAACACCCGCACCAGAATATGTCCGATATTAGTGAACTTAATCGCATTACTGATCAGGTTGATCAAAATCTGGCGTAACTTACCCTCATCGACATAAATGTAAACAGGGACTCGCGGAGAAACATCAACATCAAACGATAGCTGCTTTTCCTGAGCCTTAAGGGTAAGCATATCTCTGGCTGTATCAATGATGTCGTATATACAGCTTTCTTTTTCTCTCAAGAGGACACTGCCCGCTTCTAGCTTTGACATTTCCAAAATGTCGTTAATCATCGTCAATAGATGATTGCCGCTATTACAGATAGTCTGTAGGTCAGTTTGGTGCTGCTCGTTCAGTTCCCGATCATAGAGCATCAACTGAGCGAAGCCTAAAATTGCATTCAGTGGAGTGCGAAGCTCATGGCTCATATTTGCCAAGAAAGCTGCCTTAGAACGACTTGCTGCTTCCGCCGCCTCTTTAGCAAGATTGAGATCGTGGGTGCGTTCCTTGACGCGCTGTTCAAGGAGACTTGCCTGTTCTTTTAGCTTTGTTTCTGATTCTCTCAGGGCGATCTCTGTTTTCTTAAGTGGCGTAATATCGTAGAAAGTGCTGAGTAAAACCTGCTCTCCATTGAGCCAAAGAGGATGTAATGAAGCAAGTACCCACAGGGGTTCTTGATCTCCCCGTTGGAGGCGAATCTCATAGTCACGGACTCGCTGATATTCTAAAAACTGCTGCTGCAGGGTGTGCCATTCTGACTCTAGATAGTACAGCTCAGTAATAGACTGGTACATTAGCTGTTGAGCTTCCCTCTGGAGCATCTTGCCTGCACTAGTATTAGCATAGGTAATGTTGCCGTCTGACAAACGACTTACCAGCATTGCCATGCTAGTTGATTCGGCGATCGCGCGAAACTGTTCTTCGCTTTGACGCATGGTTTCAACAGCGCGATTGTATTGTTCATACTCGATCGCGTCACCATGCTCTGTCGCGGTAGCCAGCATAATTTCGAGATCGCTCTTATCTCGATAGACAATTTCTAAAATAGACTGTAGGGTGGCTTGCGCCATCTTCCGCTCAATAACTTCACTTTTTAATCGCTTATTGACATCAAGAAGTTCTGACTCGACGAGATCTCCATGTTCAACTGCGGTCAATAGGGAATTTTCTAGGTCAGAATTTTCTGCCTGAAGTCGTTTAACTTCTTTCTGTAATTCCTTGACTTCTTTCTGAAGTTCTTGCCATTCTCTAGTTGACATATTTGCGGGGGCTTTGGGTTTATTCATTTAGTCCTTCGCTGATCTACCTGTGCCAATTTGGAAGATGGCAGTGCCGTTTCCTTGGAAATCCTTACTCTGTTCGATTTCTATTTTCAAAAGTGTTGGCATACTTATGTGAATTGTTATTACCAATAGGTAACTCAATATAATTAAAACTTAAAACCAGAGGTGATTCCGCTCGCTTCGCGCACGAAACCACCTTCTTGGCTTTTAGAGTACTTATGCCTAGCCACTTAATCTGTAAATGCCAGTTATAGCTTTTATTCAGTCTAGTGAAGTACAGATCTGTTTCCTCGCCTTTGACGGAAAAATAAATCTTTGTACTGCGCTTGCTTGAAAAATGCTGTATACAACATTGTGCTTCTCATCATAACTCTAGAGATATTTTCTGACTTTTACAATATTGAAAGTTCAGCAATTCTGACTATAACTATCGCCATCTAGATTAGTCCAAATCAACATCAAACTAGAAAACGAGTGGCAGCACATCACTCTGCTGAACGTTTTCTGGGTTTTATGTCCTCACAAGAATGGCTACAGCTATATAAACAAGACTACTAACAAATACAAACAGCCAAAAAATAATTTTGACGGACGTTGATAGATATGGTAATGTGCGCTACGCTATTAATCCAAATTGCCTAAGTAATTAGTTATTTGACTTCCAATGAGTTATCACTCCCAGACATACGCGATCGCTAGTCGCCAAGAAGATTTAGAGAGATATTTACTCGATCTATCTGTTGTAGATCGTGAACAGTTAGCCGTTGCCAAGCGTTGGCAAGAGCGCCAAGAAGGTCCTCTACTCATGATCTTGTTGCAACTTAGTTTTATTGACTTACAGCAGTTTAGTGGCTTACTAGACTGGTCTGGTCAAGCACGTCTAGACACTAGTTACTAACCACCACTTACAGGCGGTATCAGCGCCACTTCGTCACCACTTTGCAGCGTAGTTTGGGGTTCTACAAAGCTTAAATTAATTGCATAACGAGTTAGCGATCGCCATTTTTCGAGGCTAGGATGGCGATCAACTAAAAGCTCAAAAACTTCTGATACACAAGCTCCCGAAGGCATATCCATCTGAATTTGGTCTTTTGCTATGGTTTCCTGAAAAATAGCAAACAATTTAACCGTGACTTGGATAGTTTGATTCATAGTTTTTTTGTCAAATACAAAACCCAAAAATTTACCGCCCGCAACGCGGGTGGTAAATGATGGCGACGCATTGCGCCGCCATTTCTCTATTCAACCTCAGCCTTTTCATAGGCGGCGATGATGTGATGCACTAGGGGATGGCGCACCACATCATTTTTATCAAATAGATTGAATGAAACTCCCTGCACACCCTGCAAGATATTCATAGCAACGATCAATCCAGACTTTTGATGGCGCGGTAAATCGATCTGTGTGATGTCGCCTGTGACGACCATCCGTGATTTGAAGCCGAGGCGGGTTAACACCATTTTCATCTGGGCTGCCGTTGTATTTTGAGCCTCATCGACAATGATGAAAGAGTTGCTAAGAGTTCGACCACGCATATAAGCAAGGGGAGCCACCTCGATGATCCCCCGTTCCATAAGTTGCGGCACTTTCTCAGCTCCGATCATTTCGTGCATCGCGTCATAGAGAGGACGCAGATAGGGATCAATCTTTTGCTGCAAGTCCCCAGGCAAAAATCCAAGACTTTCGCCAGCTTCGACTGCGGGACGGGTGAGAATAATCCGCTCAAATTTCTGGCTTTGTAAAGCAGTGACCGCCGCCACCGCTGCTAGGTAGGTTTTGCCCGTACCTGCGGGACCCACTCCAAAAATAAGGTCATTGGTCTCCATCGCTTTCACGTATTGCTGTTGGCGATAGGTGCGGGGCTGGATCGAGTCACCCCGACGATTACGCGAAATGGTAGTGCGATCGCTCCATTCCTCGGATCTTTGTTCAGCGATCGCCTGTTTGGCAGCACGAATATCTACTGCGGCGATCGCCCGATCTTGCGACCACATTGGCTTTAGAGCTTTGATTACTTGTTCACATAGAGTTGTTTGGCTAGGGCTGCCATCAATAATGAGATCAAGACCACGCAAAACTAGCTTTACATCAGTTTCTTCCGCAAGTAACTTAATATTTTCTTCGCGATTTCCTGCTAAGCAGATCGCACTACTAGGGTTAGGCAAGCTAAAAATATATGGTTCGCGGGGAGTACCCATGCAGTTAAAGATCCTCTAAAGGGCTTGCTATTAATTATGGCTTCGACACTTCGACAAGCTCAGTGCATAGCTTCGCTCAGCCAACGTTGGCTGAGCGAAGTCGAAGCCATATAAACTCAATGGGGCATTATTTCCTACGGCTTGATCAGATTTTCTGCGCCACTGATGACTCGAGCCGACAAAACTTTGTCGCCTAGTCTTAGTTTATCCAAAGTTTCTTTGCCTTCGGTGACATATCCAAAAACGGTGTAGTTCCCATCTAGTAAATTCAAGCCCGCAGGGGTAAGGTCAGACTCAAAGAGATAGATAAAAAATTGTGATGATCCGCCATTGGGATCATCGTTAGGATGCACCATCGCCACTGTGCCAAAAGCTGCAAAAGGCAATACGGGCAGGGTTCCTGATAGTCCCATTTCTTCAAAGGTTTTGCCATAGGTCGGAGCTTTTTGAAATGGGATCCGCACTTCAAGGGGAACGGTGCGGTACTTACCAGTGGCGGGATCGATGTATCCATCAATGTCACCTTCGGGATCGCCAGTTTGCAGGTAGTAGTTTTCATCGGCACGGGTAAAAGCTAAATTGTCATAAAAGCCTTGCTGCACTAGGTCTAAAAACTGTCCTGCATTAACTGGGGCATTGTAGCCATCGAGGGTGATGATAGCGCTACCTTTATTTGTTGTCAGTTCCACTTGGGCACGACCTCGCAGTTGCGGCAGGCTAGCATAGGCGGCAGGCACTTCAAAGGGAAATTCTTTAATATAGTCAGCTTCGACTAAGCCCACGTAGTCGAGGGCTCTTTCCGATAAAGCCTTAACGCTATTGCGATCCTTGCCCAAAATTGCTTCTTGCAGTGGGACTAGCGCTTTGTTGAGACTACTTAAATGCTCGGTTACGGCTTCTTTAAGTTCAGGATTAACGCCAGCAATTAATTGAGCTTGGTTGCTAGTTAGTTCTTGATTGATGGTTTCAATGTCTTTTTTGAGGCTGCCCCAGCGCTTGAGGTTGGCTTGACGTGGCATTTGCTCTAGGGTGAGTTGCACATCTCTGATTACTTCATTATCAATTGGTAAAGCGTTGCGGAGAATGATGCGAGCATCTTTAATCGCGCTCTTAGTTGGTAAAGCTGCCATACTAGGAGCGATCGCCAAACCTACGGTCATATAAAAAGACACTATTACCAAAACAGCGATAACTGCCATATTCTTAACCCAAGCTTTAGGCAAAGCTCGGTTAGCGTAGCTGACAATATCAAGACTGGGTTCTGTACGATCTAAAGCAGGATCTAAATTAAGGTTTAACATTGCATCAAAAACTAAACTAGCCAATTAAGATGCTATTGCATTTGGTTACACAGTTAGGCAAACTCATGCTGATTTCATGCCCTCCCTCTCACTAAAAAATCATCATGACCGATCTAAGCAAAAATTTAATGGATAGTTTGGTTGCGGAGCAAGACAGCCTTCAAGATGATTTTGATGGTGATTTGGCTTTGGATGTAGACAGGGAATTGAGCAATGCCAACCAAGGAGCAGATAAATTAGATAAATTAAATTTATTTTCTGATATGCCCATTTTGCAACGCGATCGCGTGTTTGGAGCAATTATGGAAAATGTGGCTGATCTGATTGCTGTCGTTGATGCCAATGGCTATCGCATATATAACAGCCCCTCCTATCAAAAGGTTTTGGGATACCTACCTACGGAGCTAATGGGAACTTGGGCTTACGATAAGATTCATCCGAGTGATCAGGCTCAAGTACTAGCGGCTGCCGAAGAGACCCTAAAAACGGGAGTTGGGAGGGGCTTAGAATACCGAATGCGGCATAAAGATGGGAGCTGGCGGGTTTTACAGTCGGCGGGCTATGTGATGCGTGACGATCAGGGAAATGTGCAAAATATTGTGATTATTGCCCATGACATTAGCGATCGCAAAATCGATCAGTCAGAGCGTCAACGCGCTGAACGCGAGCTAGAGCGATCGCGGCAAAGCTATAAGGATCTGGTCAGACGAGAGGAGATGCTCAATCGACGACTGACTAGCCAAATTCGCAACTCCTTAGATCTAAATACAATCTTGGCAACCGCTGTCAATGAAGTCCAAGACTTGCTCTCTATCGATCTCTGTAATTTCTTTTGGTATGTACCTAAAACCGATCCGCCAGAATTTCAACTAGTCCATTTTGCGACTAGCAAAAGCCTGATGGCAGCGGAACCAACCTATCCCCTATCGCAATTGCCGACGCTAGGAAAGCGTTTATTAAAACAAGAAATCCTCCAAATTCAATCGATTTATACCAATGCTGGGCTTGACGATGCTAGTCGCGATCTATTGATTGAGAGGGGCTTCTCATCACAATTACTGGTGCCGATCAAAACGCGATCGCAAAAATTAGGTGTAATTGTGGCGGCGCATTGCCAAGGTAGTCGTCCTTGGAGTGCCGATGAGGTGGAGTTATTGAAAGCTGTGGCAAACCAATTGGCGATCGCGATCGACCAAGCCGAACTCTTTGACTCGGCGCAAGCCAGTGCGGCTGCCGCCAAGGCTCAAGCTTTGCAACTAGAGCAGGCAATGGCTGATCTCCAAAAAACCCAGAGCCAGTTAATTCAAACTGAAAAGATGTCTAGCCTAGGTCAGCTAGTCGCAGGTGTCGCCCATGAAATTAATAACCCCGTCAACTTTATCTATGGCAATATCAACCACGCCAATCGCTTTGTGCAAAATTTGCTAGATGTGATTGCCCTTTACCAAAAAAACTATCCCCAGCCGCTTCCTGAGATTGCCAAATTTTTAGATGAGATCGACCTTGATTTTCTTAAACAGGATCTACCGAAAATGTTGGCTTCGATGAAAATTGGCGCGGAGCGAATCAGACAGATCGTTTTATCTTTGCGTAACTTCTCCCGCACCGATCAGGAGGGGCGCAAACCTTTTAGCATCCATGAGGGCTTAGATAGCACTTTACTAATTCTCCAAAATCGCCTCAAAGCTTTTGGCGATCGCCCTGCCATTACGCTCACCAAGCACTATGGCAATATTCCCCTTGTAAATGCTTATGCAGGGCAGCTTAATCAAGTATTTATGAATATCATCAGCAATGCGATCGAGGCGATCGATGAGCGGCTAACTAATCAACTTAATAGTCAGCTAATTGAAAATCTGATTAATGGAGAGATTACGGTAACAACAGAATTTCGAGAGTCCTTGACTAGTCCAGAGATGGTGGTAATTCGCATCGCCGACAATGGTCATGGCATTCCCGAATATATACGCAGCCAACTATTTGATCCATTTTTTACCACTAAGCCAGTGGGGAAAGGCACAGGGTTAGGGCTGTCAATTAGTTACCAGATTGTCGTAGAAAAGCATCAAGGTAAACTGGAATGCCTCTCTAATGTTGGGGAAGGTACCGAGTTTAGAATTGAAATCCCGATTAGCTTGCCAGCATAACTGACACAAAACCTAAAATTGTTTTCATAGTAACTAAGCTTAAAACGTTAAATAATGAAATCATCGCCCCAAAATTCTTCACCTCTTC
This sequence comes from Pseudanabaena sp., assembly GCA_003249015.1. Lineage (GTDB taxonomy): Bacteria > Cyanobacteriota > Cyanobacteriia > Pseudanabaenales > Pseudanabaenaceae > Pseudanabaena. Next base: position 14,723 of record QBLS01000035.1, read on the forward strand.
AAAATGTCTTCGCATGGGTCAAAAACACCCCAGAAAGAGCAATTGACGCTGCTTTTGAATCAGCGGTTAACATCAAACAGATCGAAGAAGAAAGCTTTAACAACGATAAAATCTACAACGATGGCAGCATCGGTGAAAATGTATTTAGCGTATTTGAGATTCAACTTCAAAAAAATATTAGCAATATTAAGGCTCGACTAAATTTTTATAAAGCTAGTGCCTCTCTCCCTTACTTACAGACTCAAAGCAACCCTAATAATCTGATTGCTAGATATGCGCCTAATGATTTAACCAATGACCCTGTGAGTAACGGACAGCTATCGGCAAATCAATTACGGGGAAATGCCAAAAAGTTTTCCGTCTATCAGAAACTAGCGTTTATTGATTACACCCTCGACCGATATAACCCTCGCAGTCGCACCATTGACGTACCCGCAAAAGCCTCTGCTGAAAATACCAACAACAAAAGGGAAGATCGAGACGAAGAACCCGAACAACCTGCTGAGGATAAGTTTCAACTTTTTAGAAACGATCGCCCTAAAAGTTATCGTAGGGATACCCAGTTATCCACTTCCATCGAAAAAAGCATTTTACCAGGATCATTTTTTAAAGCCTTTGATCGGGTCAAGCGTAATCTCAGTGGTTCCTACACCGACTATGAGAAGGATATCGTTGAGGAACTGCGGCAGTCCAGAGAGCGAATCAAGCAAGCTTCTCGATACATCGCAGTTTTGGTAGTAGCTGTAATCGCGGTACAGGTTCTATCAAAAATATTGATTTTTAGTCCCTTGATCAATAGCTTGACTGACACAAATAATATGGCGGTCAAATTTAGCCCCGCGATCGAGGAACGCGCCTTTGAAGAATTGAGAATAGCTAAGGAAAGAATTGAGTTTCAATTTACGGTTAAGACATTTCTTCAGGAGCAACGTGAAACAGAGCAAGAAAAACAAGAGGAGCTAGGGACTGCCCCTGAAGCGAAACCAGAGGAAGAAGGTGTCGAAAAACTGATTCAAGCAGAATCGATGAGAATCCTCAAGAAATACAACCAAGAAAGCCTCAATGGGGTTAAAAATCTCTTAGCTGATATTACATCGGCTTTTGTGTTCTATCTATTCCTGATTTCGGGACGAGAGGAACTCATGACTATCAAAGAATTTCTAGACGAAGTTCTCTATAGTCTTAATGACAATGCCAAAGCTTTCTTAATTATCATTTCCACAGATACTTTTGTAGGGTTTCACTCTAGCGAAGGCTGGGATGCGCTTTTAACTGTTGTCTTTCAACATTTTGGACTACCTGAAAATAGAATTTTGGCGCAGTCATTTATTTCTACAGTGCCAGTATTTCTGGATGGTCTATTCAAATTTTGGATTTTCCAATATCTCACCCAAGCGTCTCCCTCCACGGCAACTATCTATCGTGAAATGAATGAGTAATAAGTAGCTAGGCATAAGTAAACTAAAAACCAAAAAGTTTGTTCCGCCCGCTACGCAGGCGGAACAAACTCTGGTTTTAGGTTTTAATTAAGCCCAGCTACTTACCAAACCAAGCCTAATTTTGTAAGCGTGGCGAAGCGACACTTTCAAAATTAGCGGCATAGCACCGCGCCACTAATTCTTGTCTCTGCGATCGCCAAAACACGTTAAGATTTATGATGGCATTGCGGATTACACAAAACCAAGAAATGAGTGGCGGCGCGAAGAGCCGCCACTCATTTCTTGGTTTTGATCGCCATAACAGCTTGATATTTAGATATTTTTAAACTCCTATGATTTACGAAATTTTCATGCCCGCGCTTAGCTCAACCATGACCGAAGGTAAAATCACCTCTTGGGTGAAGTCTCCAGGTGACAAGGTGGAAAAAGGCGAAACTGTCGTGATCGTAGAGTCTGACAAAGCTGATATGGATGTCGAAAGCTTTTATGAAGGCTATCTTGGCGTAATTATTACCCCTGCTGGTGAATCTGCTCCCGTTGGTTCGGCGATCGCCTATGTAGCTGAAACCAAGGAAGAAATCGAAGCAGCGAAGCAAAAAGCCTCTGGTCAAGGATCGGGGCAAAACACAGCCGAGACTACCAAGGTAGGCAATGATGAAGAACCACCTGCAAAATTAGTCTCATCTCCCACAACCGCCTCGACCGCCTCGATCCCTGATGTCGTCATCTCCTCTCCTCGCAAAGCGGCTCCCGCCTCCGTTCCCAGCCGTCAGATCGTATCTCCCAGAGCCAAACGCATCGCGAAAGATAATGGTGTTGACCTAGCTCTGATTGCTGGTACTGGGCCCAATGGTCGGGTTACTGCTGCTGATGTTGAAGCTTTTCTAAAACCTGCGATCGCTCCTGCGCCAGTCGCTGCTCCCGTTGCTCCCGTCGTTACAGCCGCGCCCGCTCCTGCCAAAGCTGCGCCAACCGTCGCCCTAGGCAGTACTCAAGCCCTCACTACTTTGCAAAAAGCAGTAATCAATAACATGAATCAGAGCCTCTCAGTGCCTGTTTTCCGTGTTGGTTACACCATTACCACCGATGCCTTAGATGCGCTCTACAAGCAAGTTAAGACTAAGGGTGTCACCATGACAGCCCTGCTTGCTAAAGCTGTGGCGGTGACTTTACAAAAGCACCCCTTGATTAATGCTAGTTATAGCGATCGCGGCATTGAGTACAAGAGCAGTATCAATGTGGCTGTAGCTGTGGCGATGGATGACGGTGGCTTGATTACACCTGTGTTGAAAAATGCTGATCAAACTGACCTGTATACGCTTTCTCGTGATTGGAAAGGTTTAGTCGAACGTGCGCGGGCAAAGCAGTTACAACCCGATGAATATAACTCTGGTACATTCACCATCTCTAACTTGGGAATGTTTGGCGTGGATCGCTTCGATGCAATTCTTCCCCCTGGTACTGGTGCAATTCTTGCTGTTGGTGGTTCCCGTCCTCAAGTTGTAGCAACTAAGGATGGTGCGATCAAGGTTGCTAGTCAAATGCAAGTCAATCTCACCGCTGATCACCGCGTGATTTACGGCGCTCATGCGGCTCAGTTCTTGCAAGATCTAGCCAAGTTGATTGAAACCAATCCTCAATCTTTGACCTTGTAATATTTCTGACTGTTTATTAAAACGGAGGTCGTAGTACTTGAGGCTACGACCTCTTTTTTTGTCTACGTTTTAAGTTTACTAGCCCTCTAAATCTACGATCGCTCAAAAATAAATTAAAAATCGCGCATTTATTCAGTCGTCAAAGAAATCAGAAATCTAGGTTGGAAATGTATTTTTCCTCATAAGTTTGAAAATCTACAGGGGCAATAATATCAATATTTGCAAATGTGGCGATCGCTAATAAATCCTTATCTCCTGTAACGATACATTGAGCTTTACCCGCTAAAGCTGTTGCTAACACCCAGTCATCATCAATATCTCGACATACTTGCTGCTCTAATTTAGTAGGAGCAACTATCTCCATCTTGGTTTGAAATATCGATAGAGCCTCAATTATGTCTTCTGTTCCATATTTGAATTTCTTTAGGAGCTTTTCTGATAATTCTTCCAATATAAACTTGGAGGAAATAATTTCATGTACTTCAAGAGAATGTTCAACAAGTGCATAACATTTGCCTCTAGAGATCAGTGATGCTATCAAAACATTGGTGTCAAGGACTATTCTCATGACACCATTTCAAAGATATCTTCGTCTGTAAAGCCGCCTTGTAAGTCAGCTTTGTTAAGCATTTTTTTACGTAGCGATCGAAATTGACGTACTAGTAGATATTCACGAACCGCGCGTTCGATGAGTTCGGTTGATGAAATTGCCTCAATTTGTGATCGTAATTCGAGCGAGGCTTTTACATCTACTGGCAGGGTTATGGTTATGGCTTCTTGCATAGAGTCCTAGGGAGAGAGTAAAAAAGCGTTGCTTATGAGTATTTTAGCAAAAAGCAAGTTTTCTTAGAAACTAGACATTTACATGGTGATTGCTAAGATATCCACAAAAAAGCGATCACTTAACAATTACTTGTTATTTGTACTTGGCGATCGCTAATAACTTCTCGGAACTCAACAACAAAATAGGAAGTTTTTGATTGCCTAATTTCGGTAAAAACTAATTAAGCTTATCGAATTTATCAGCTTATTGGGTCTATCTAACGGTGAAGTTGTGCGGGGGCAGACAAACTCGAACTATCACCGATAACCTCTGTACCATCCGCACCAACGCAGTGTTAGCTGGCAATTACGCAATACAGCAACAGATAAGACTTTCAGCAAAACTACAATTTAAGGCTCAAAAGCATAACTATTATTGATAATGGCTACTCTTTTAGATTATCTATAGTGATATCAATCAAAATTTTTAATTATCTTGGGAGAGCCGAGCGATTGCGTCTCTTTCGCCTTTGAACTAATCTCCAAAACAAATTCCTGGAAGATGCCCGACCTTCTTCATCAAGATCTCTATAAACAAAAGTTTTAGCACTGCCATCTTCAATAACTTCTACGAGAACTCTCCTACGCTTAGGGATGTCTGACAATAGTTTAGACATTATTCTTCGTCCTCCACAGTAGTCTAATTGCCTTGCTTCTAGCTATTATCCAATCTAATGCTTCATCATGAAGTGATTTATCTTCCATTTTTAAGATATCTTTATCATCTGTAGTATCAATCGCCAGCAATCCGGCAACCGATCCTTCCTGAAAAGCCGCAGCAACCAACACTGCTTGTATATTTCGGTTGATCAGAGTTTCATTCTCATTTATTAAGGGTTTGTAACTTGTAGGCAGAAAATTAGGATTAGAAATATTAACAAACTCTAGACAATGCTTACGATTCTTGAGAAATGTATATCCGAGCACACCTTCATTGAGTTGAAACTTGGCTAATAGTTCTCGATCAGGAATATTGTCTGTCCTGCATACCATTTGAAGAGACCATCTAAAAAATCCCTGTCTTACAGGGATAAAAATAGATACCCTTACAGATTCACCTAAGCGAAATTTTCTCCTAGTTCTTACTTTGAGTTTGCTTAGTTCAATTTCAATGGCAGGAATTAGATTCTCTTCAACAGCACTAGATAATTCATTGCTCTCCTTTCTGTTAGCCAAGAAATCGGACAGCCAAGGTAAAAAATAGGAAGCTATTATGACGAAGATAGAAATGATATTGGCAACGGTTTCGTTTTTCAAAAATTGCCAAGAATTAGGGATAGGACTATTTTCACCAATAAAAAATGATTGTGCGTCTCCTAAAGAGAGAATAGTTAAAACGAAAATAAATAAAATAAATATGAGTGCTTGAAGTAGTCTAAATTTTCGGAGTAAGTAATCGATTTCATAGATTAATGTTTTCCTGAGGCATAACCAATTAACCCTGATCATACTTCTAGCTTTTAGTCAAAAAAGGAGAATCATATATCCTGTCAATATCAAAGTCTATAATGGTTATCCCATTCTCCCAAGTAAGTCTGCAAATTTTAATGTCTGCATGAGCAAGCCAGTTCTCGTCTACCAATAGAATTGGGACATCTACTGGAATAATTCTATATCCTTCTTTTTGAGCAAAGTATCTCTTACCTTTCTCAAGTTGGACAGGGTAGCCCTGAGATGGCTTCAACTTCAAAATGCTATTAACTTCACATGGCATCCCCATAATACTTCTTCATTCTCCAACTATCACATACTAGAAAAGCTTTATCCATCATGTATTAGCCCGATACCACAATACACTATTTAGATTAATTGCTTAATAATTTTATGCTGTTTCACATTTTTATTACGGTATGGCATTAAATTGAATTTAAATTTAGTGTAGCAGCCCTGTGATTGACCTCAGCTAAGATATTTAACCCTTATCCACCTTCAAGCGGAATAACAATGAACTCATTACCCAGATCAGAAATACTGAGCATCCCATAGTATTAACCATCAATGGCAAAGCAGAATTAGTTGTACAAGACGCATCTTCCTATCAACAATTACTCAATACAATTGAAGACCTAAAAGCTATTGTTGGAGTAGAAAAAGGATTATAAGACTTGGCACAGGTTCATACTAGACAAGAAATTAAAGCCATGATGATCGCCACAGAAAAAACTAAAGCCAAAATTTGGACTAATGAAGAGTTTATAGCTTTACCTGATCAAGTGCGACCTATTGCCGAACAACGAATATGGCTAGAAAATATCAGTTGGCAAACCTTTGAGCAATTGCCCCAAGATTTAGGCGATCGCCAAACACTCAAAGAATTTTGGTAATGGGTGAAAGAACATTACGCAGATTAAGAAAAGGTAGAGACTTCCTTAACCTAGTCAGAAGGCTGTTAATATATTAAGTAATAATAATTAATATAACTTTTTAAGATACTTTGTTTTTAACTCCTGACAAGGTTGAACTGGGAAACCGCTCCCTCCAACGTAAGTCGTTAGTTCAGGCTAAACCCCTGACTCCGATTAATACGTCAGCGTTTTCCCAAATACTAGCCACCGCATCCTTTGCCAAGCATTGGCAGATGTGGTCTTTTTCTTTGTTTTTAGTATCTGTACCAGTTTTTTTTGAAGCTCCCCTTGTTCGCCATGCACCTTGGTTGAGCTTAATTTTTAGCGTCGGTTGGTTAGCGATCGCTAAGCATTTACAAGAAAACACTAAATTGCACCTGTGGGGCAGCCTTATCTGGGGATTTAGCTTGACTTGGCTATGTGGATCGCTGTATTGGGGATGGTTGCGGTGGGAACCAGCCTACCATGTGCCAGTGGAGGCGCTAGCATTACCTTGGGCGATTTGGGCGACCCGTCAAGATACGCATCGGATTGGTGGTTGGTTTTACATTGGTTCTCTTTTTGGGACTACAGTTACTGACCTGTACTTTTACGCAGCGCATCTATTTCCCCATTGGCAAGCATTGATGCAGGTCGAAGCGAATGTAAGCCTCGCCCAACCAATTTTGAAGAATGCTTTAAGTCTGGTGGAAACTCCTTGGGGGATGACATGGGCTTGTTTACTAGCAGCCTTACTATTAGTCACAGCAAATAAAGCGATGAAATCTTCTGATCTGGCTTACTGGGCTTTTGGTGGCGCGGTACTTGGCACTATTTTGGTGGATCTATTATTCTTTGCAGTAGCAGTTTTAGGGTAACGCGCAAACAGAGAAGGGAGCCACAAGGTGGCTCCCTTCTCTGTTTCAACTTTTTAAATTTGCTACAAAAAATAAAAACCCAGCGTGGGAGCGCTGGGTGCAGTCAGTTTAAGGCTTCATTGATAAGTAATTTACTATGACAACCATCCCCTTTTCCTCACGCAATCGGGTGAAATTAAAACAATATAAAATTCCAAAAGAGTAATGGCGGCATGAAGTGCCGCCATTACTCTTTTGGAATTTTATAAAGCGCGTGCAAAGCGCTGTATTTGTCCTAGCCAACTTAATCAATAGGTAAGGAGTCCACTTTTTCAAATTTTCCATTCCAAGGTGCAAAAAATGGTAAGAACATCATTCCTGGAAGCGCCAGTACTAAAGTAAATAGGAAAAACAACGCCCAACCCTTACCGTCACTGCCAGCCAGCCAGACATTTTGGTTAATCGCTGCCCAAGAAGGCATATTGCGCTGAATAAATTGGGCTGACTCCCCTGAAAATGGTGAGGCTAACAGATCGCGTCCAACCGCAAATAAGCTTGAGAGCAAAGCAAACTGAGTTGCCGAGAAGCTAGGGTTACATAGCACCATCAAAAAGCCTAGGAAGCCAGCAGTTCCCAGTCCACCGCAAAAATTCTCGATATTAATTGCGGCAAGTAAAACATAATCGTTTTTCCCTATAACAGAAATTGCGTAGTAACCAATATTACTGGCTGCTTGTAATAATCCGAAAACCCACAGCGATCGGTTGACTCCGATTTTACTTAGGATCGCGCCTCCCGTTAGGGTTCCTACTATCGTGGCGACAACTCCTATTCCCTGTCTTACCGTGCCAATTGTGGCATCGTCAAATAGAGTTTTTAAGAAAGGAACTGCCATTTTGCCCACCATTGCATCACTAAATCGATAGAAGATCGTGAATGCAAGAATTAATAAAACTTTGCCAATCCCCAATCGTTGCAGAAACTCTTGAAAAGGTTTAACTACAGCTTCGTCTAAGGTTGCAGGTCGGGCATTAGCTTCTGGTGGTTCGGGGGCTGTGATCGTGGCAAGCAGTCCAAGGCTCATCACCATTGCTAGCAAAACATACACCCATGCCCAACCAAATTTGCTAAGGCTTAAATTAGTCAAGTGGTTATCAAATAGAAATTGCGAAAGCGGAGACTTCCAACTTAATCGAGTTGCTAAACTAAAACCCACAAATCCTGCAAATAGCAGGGCAATGCGATACCCCATGACCCAAATGCCGATCCCTGCCCCCACTTCCTGAGCTTCTAATACATCCGTTCGATAAGCATCGATCGCAATATCTTGAGTAGCACTCAAAAAGGCAATTATCAAAGCGACGATCGCCAACATCGGTAAAGCCGCGTTACGACTAGCTAAGTCAAGTTGGTCAATTGTAAACATTTGTAAGGCGATCGCTAAAATCGCAATGATCAAACCGCCTTGAGTTAGGAAAATCCATCCCCTTCTTCTTCCCAAAAAAGGTGGCACAAATCGATCAATTAATGGCGACCATAAAAACTTGAGAGAATAGGGCAGTGATACCAAACCAAGCCAACCAATCGTACTGAGGTCAAACTTAGCACTGGTAAGCCAAGCCCGAAAAGCATCATCGGTGAGTGCATAGGGTAGTCCTGACGCAAACCCCAGTGACAGCAGAGCTGCCATCTTACGGCTCTGAAAAACCCGAAAAAATTGGGTGATCGTATTCATATTAAAGAATTAGACTACAATATATATGTAAGCGGAGACGAAGGTTTCCGTTCACTCCTCACACCACATTCCGCCTGAGCTTATGAGCAGCAAAGGCGGTTTCCTATTTTTACAGCGATTTGAGCAAACATCTAATATCAGTTCACGAAATCGTGACAACACTTCTGTGAATTAAAAGCCAAGCCCAGTCAGAGGATTCCCATCAAGAAATAGCTATGCCATTGCTTGATGGGAAATAAACTAAGAGATTATGGAAATAAACGCCACAACTCTTTCTTAGTTTAGGGTTTGGACTTTGCCCTAACATTATGGAACTGATTGGAGTAGTTTTTTGAAAGTCCTGACAGCACTATGCATAGATAGGCGTACAAAAAATTAATTTCCAAAATTGGAATTTCTGTTACTGAACGCACAAAGCTACCCTTGCAAAAGCTAATTTTTATAACGAGAACTTCCACAACAATTCTCATTTTTAGCAAATGTGCGATTCTAGCTGTTATACTACCTACACGTAATTTTTAACAGTATAAGTTTTTAGTATTTAGGGAGTTAGCAAAGCATGTCATCAGCGATCGCCGTCACAGATGCTAGCTTTGAGCAGGACGTACTTAAAAGTGACATCCCTGTTCTAGTAGATTTTTGGGCCCCTTGGTGTGGTCCCTGCCGTATGGTTGCTCCTGTCGTAGAGGAAGTTGCTTCACTGTACGAGGGCAAGATTAAAGTTTTTAAACTCAATACTGATGAGAATCCAGGCGTAGCTGGACAATATGGGATTCGCAGTATCCCAACTCTCATGCTATTTAAGGGTGGTCAGCGCGTTGACGTGGTTGTGGGTGCTGTACCCAAGGCGACCCTCTGCACTACCATCGACAGATGTGTAGATAGCTAACAACTTTTAGAAACGCAAAAAAGACAAAAGGGGCGCATTGCACCCCTTTTGTCTTTTTTAAGACTCTCTTAATCATAAAGAAATGTCTATGCCATGGCTTTATTGATTTTATTGCTAAGGAGTGATGGCTCGATGCGCCATCACTCCTTGGCAGTCACATATCTACAAATTTATTTAACTGAATTAAGTAGTGTCACAATCTAAGATTGTCGAAATTTTAACTGCCGATGAATTGCGGCGCACAATTAACCGCCTAGCTTCACAGGTCATTGAGGCAAATAGTGATCTGTCCAATGTTGTCTTACTGGGCGTTTATACCCGTGGCGTACCTCTGAGTAAGGCGATCGCCAAACAAATTGAAAATCTAGAAGGTATATCTGTTCCTTCAGGAGCTTTAGATATCACATTTTATCGGGATGACCTCGACAAAATTGGATTGCGAACCCCTAGTAAAACCGAGATCCCTAACGATTTAAACGGCAAAACTGTAGTTTTAGTTGATGATGTTATCTATAGCGGTCGGACTATTGGCGCGTCCTTGAGCGCAATTCATGACTACGGACGACCAAAGGTTGTGAGACTATTAGTGCTGATTGATCGCGGACACCGTGAGTTACCCATCCATCCTGATTTTGTGGGGCGGACTCTGCCAACTGCTAAGGATGAGCAAGTTAAAGTATTTTTAAGTGCCGCAGGAGATGGGCGCGATGGCGTGGAGCTAATCAAACCCATTGGTTAGCCCAGTAATTAATTATGGTTATTGAGTAAAAAGTAGATGAGCAAAGCTTTTACTTCACAGAATGATGCATGGACAGAAGCGATCGCAATTGTGCAGAAAAGATACGATCGCGAGTATCGCAATGAAGCTTTTGAATTGCCCGAAGAAGTGGAGTCGATGCCCTTATTTCGTGAGTGGGTGAGCCATACTCTATCGAGTAAGATCGCTTCTCCTTTTTGGGAACTTGCCCAATTTCACAAAAATCAACGCTGTCTAGACATCGGCTGTGGAGTTAGCTTTTTGATTTATCCTTGGCGTGATTGGGAAGTATATTTTTATGGTCAAGAAATTAGCTTTGTCGCCAAAGATGCTCTCAATTCTAGGGGTTCTCAACTTAATTCCAAACTATTTAAAGGTGTTCAGCTAGGTGCTGCTCATCAGCTAAGCTACGAAAATGATTTCTTTGATCGTGTGATTGCTACTGGCTTTAGTTGTTACTATCCAATCAATTACTTGAAGTTAGTTTTGCTTGAAACTCGGCGAGTAATGAAACCTGATGGAATTTTGATTTTTGATGCGATCGCTCCTGATTTGGAACTAGCTGAAAATTGGGCGATTTTAGAGACATATTTGGGAGCAGAAGTATTTTTAACGGCTCTAGATGAGATACAGGAGTTAGTGCGTTCGCTAGGCGGAAAGATTACAGCTCAGAGGCAAGGAACTTTATTTTGTAGCTATCGCGTGCAATGGCTCGGCTAAAAGATAGAAGTAGAATTATAGAAAATAGCTGTCTCTCTCAATCAAAAGGCTGGGATTAAGTTTTCTGCGATCGCGCCTTGAGACGAATGATATAGTCGCTCTTCTAAACTTTATTCATAGTTAGCCAGAATACGGCGAATCTCTGCGGCTGGGATATTTGACTGCTCAGATTTTGAGTAAATTGTAACTAGAATCACCGATGTAGCTGTTTTGACGTAGTAGATAACTCTGTAACCCGCACTTTTACCTTTCTTGTTATCTCGATTCTTAATCCGCAATTTGTAAACTGTATAGCCAACGTTGGCAATTTGATCTCCTTGAAAGTTTCCTGCTTGTAGCTCGTCAAGAATCGGTTGTAAATCAGCACGAATATTACGATACTTTTTTGATAAATCACGAAGTTTATTCTTGAACTCTTCTGAGAATTTAAGCTCAACTAATGGCTCAATCGACATCAATTCCATCCCATAGTTCTGAAATTGGCTTGGTTCTACCATTCATTACGTCATCCCAACCACGTCGAAAACTTTCTATCGCAGGTTCGAGTTCTTGTGGGGGTATGTTTTGAGTTTTTTGTTGAGTTATGGCAATATCTCGATCTAATAGTTCTCGCAGCTTGATTTTCTCACGCAGTTCTAGGGAACTCATCATTTCAATCAATGACTCAAAGGGAAGAGATAAATTTACTTTAACTTGTGTACTTTTCATATTTGGTTTAAACCCTCATTTTTGTATTTGCGATTTTTTGTTTCATTTTGCACCTCCATAGAAATCTCAAACGTTTACTAGCTATATATAACCCAAACAAATCACTGTTTTGATTTACGGCGAATATAAGGGCGATGTCATAGAAAATTGCTGGCGCTTTTGATTAGAAGGTTGAGATAGAGTCATCTTCTGTAAACTGTTCGATCGCTTCTAGCATTCCCTCTGAGTATGGCTCTAAGATGGTAGTGCAAACGTGAAGTTCAGCTAGAGCGTTACAGAACTCATCAGAGTCTGGATTAGCTGTTTCAAGAATATTAATGGCTGCAATTGCACGTTTTAGTTGAGGTTGGTATTCTGCCATGTGACGCTTGAGGCGATCGAGTGGTTGTTTGTAAGTTGTGCTCATCTTTTGAGCCTCCTTTCTGATTTTGCCATTTTTTGTAAAGGTTCTTCACATTATTCCTAAGCAGTTAGTTGCAGCGATTCAATTTAAACATTCTAAAATAAGTCAAGACAATTGAAGGACTAAACTTTTGACTTTAGATAATTGATAAAAGATGTACATGAAAGCAGAAAAAATTTTGCATCAGCGGCAGTAAGATTAGGTTCACTTAGCATAGCGTGCCTAATACCTCCTTTATCGCTAGTATAACCATACAATTTTGAGAAAGATTCTTTTAAAGATGGGTGGATTTTGTTAGAACTTTCTAAAACTTTGAGCGCTTCTCCTAACGTTGCTTTGGGCTTACCTGTAATCTCTTTTGCAATACTTTCTACAGCAGAGATAGACTCTTTTATAGAGTTTCGATAATCTGGATTTTTTCGATCACTCATAAGAGTCAGTGAGCGTTGGAGATGGCTCGATACAGCAGGAAATCGCTTACTAGTCAATACTTCCTCTAGCATCTTAACCTCTTGTTCAGTTGTTATATCTGTAAATACACCTCCAACAAACCTAAAGCCTGAAAACTCTCTGTTTAAGATGTTATTCACTTCTTCCACTAATGTCACATTTTCAAAATAGTTAAGGGTAAATTCGAGAAAATCATAAACTTCAAACCATTTAAATCCATCAAAGAGTTTTCGCAATTCATGTATTTGCCCACTTTTAAACAGAATAGAGTGCAAATCATCTATTGGCTTTTTAAAAAAATCCATCCACAAATATTTAATATACTCATCAATTTGCTTCCCATAAAAAATACTTCTTGTATTACCTGAATACTCAAGTAAAAAATTGTTACTTAAAACATTCCAAAGTGAATGTCTTAAATCTTTACTTATATCATCAACTTGAATTACTTCAGATACAGGTTTAAACCCTTGTCTTTCGCTAAATCTTTTAGAGGGTATTACAAATTTAGATTTTAACTTTAACGCTTGATTTTGAGTTTCACGTTCAGCTATTGCTTTAGGATCGTGAGTATGGCAATATCCAGAAGAACCTGCTTCACGACTACATTTTGCGCCAGATTTTGTCGTACCTTTACACTTTACTGATGACATTTTAATAGAATTAACAAAAAATTTATTAGGCAGAATTTCAACTACAGCTATTTTGTAACTATAACATTGAAAATAAATATTTTAGGTAATCGCCCTAGTCAAACTACCAAACAATCCTAACCAAATTCGCAGCATAAATATTTGGTCACGACTCAAAAGAGCTACCTAATTTTCTCATCATTAAACTCAGCTTCAGTCGATTGTTGAGAACCTGAAAACATCCCAAACGACATAAACTGATTAGCGCGACTAACTGACTCAGGCTTAAAGAAAGTTACAAAAACTTGGCTCTCCGTAATATCTTGGGGGATTTCCGCTAATTCGATCTTACCGTTCCGATATATTCCTTGGATTGTCTGTAACATAATCGTTTGCGCTGTTTAATTTGAGCAATCACTAATCAATTGTAGCTAATATTCACACCGATTTATGACGTTGTAAGATCAGGGGCGATCGCTATTTACCGACAACAAAATGGCATTAGTTTACACTGCTATCAATCCCGAATATAGAATTCTTTTAGCTAGAAAGCTCTAGTTAAAGAGCTTTCTAGCTAAAAATTGTCTTGGTTGGGGTCAACGCGAAAAGCATTGTAATTATTGAAAACTTCTAGGGTTTGACGACTGAACTCTCTTAAATTAGCGGCTCCATCTTCCATTGGTAGAGTGTCGCCAACAAACTGCCAGTTATCGACCGTTGAAAATCGCCAACGTTCCCCTTTGTAATCATGTCCACTCGCCTCTAGCCCGATCGCTTTAAGATTGCCATTATCGGGGTCTTGATAAAGACGAATTTGAAAGAGAATACTGCGAACCCGCAGTCTCCAGCTTACCCCTGGGAAGTGAAAACTCAAATCGATGGAGTCAGGATCGAGTAATCTGCGTGTAGCTGAGTTGTTTAGCCAAGGCTTTAGATCAGAACTTGCCGCAGGATAAATATTTTTAAACAGATTAACTATAGTTGCGATTTTAGTAGCAACTTCGACGCTTCTAGCTTGTTCGGCTGCATTCACGAGCAAGACCCTCAAATAGTGCCTATTTACAGCGCTTTGCGCTAAATTAACATCTAGAAAATTTTTGAAAGTCGCTTGGCAGCACTTTCAAAAATTTTTCTGCATAACCTTAAGGATTAATTAGCGGTGCTTAGCGCCACCAGTCAATCCTTGAGGTTAGTAGCTGATTTTAACATCAGCTAACAATAACGGGACTTCAAAGGCGATCGCTGTAGCAATTGATAGCTACAGCAGTATTTTGAAATTATTGATTAGTCTTTTAAAATTTACTTACAGTACGCAACATTTGACATGGAAGACTGCTTATAGGGAGCATCTCAATTAGGCACTGAGTAGAAATACATAGGAGAATAGAAATAGCCA
>QBLS01000036.1 GCA_003249015.1 Pseudanabaena sp.
CCCCCCCGTTTTTCCATCCACTTTTCCAGCGCCCCGTTTTCCAGCCTAGTAGATAGCTGATGGTTCGTTCATCAGTTATAGTGCGGACATTCATCCGCACTATATCGGGGTCTGTTTGCTCCCATTCCTTGAGGTGAGCTTGAGATAGTTCATCAATTATTTGTGTTGAGGGCATTGTTTTAAAGCAGTGTCATTTGACCTAAACGCTCGGCTTTGAGCCGTTTTTTGAGTTTCATTTGTGAGGTGTCGTACTTGAGATGACAGGGAGCGCAAAGCGCTTTTAGGTTCTCTGGTCGGCAATCTTCAGGCTGGTGGTTGAGATGGGCAACGGTGAGGGCAAAGCGCTGTATTTTTGGAACCTGTCCCCATTCCCCTGTCTCGTCATCATGGAAGTCTTGCAAAAACTCATTCAGCCAATTGGTTTCGTGGGTGCAATCCCATTCATGTAAGCGATCGCTTAGTGCCTCCCATGATTCCTTTGGCTTGCGACATGGGCGTTTACAGTTTTGACATTGCCAGTTAGCCGCCTCTTTGATTTGAAGTGCGATCGCATTCCAATTAGGTGGGTAAAGCTTCCGATTCATCGGCATGGTTTTAATCCTTAATCAGTGAATTGAGATACTGAACTCTTAGAAGAGGGATAGTTGCTTGAGGCGGGGTAACGCATCGACCAAACAAGAATCTTGATCGGATTCTTCCTGCGGTTCCTTTTGGTACGTTGAGAGGCACATTGTCCAGTCCATCGGGAAACCTTGGATTAATGCCATTGCTTGAGCGCTCAAGCAATAACCATCGGGCTTTAGTCCGTACCTCTTGAATGCTGTCTCTAATCTGGTCTGACCAGCACAACGGCTTTTCTTTGAATCTGAGGCGTTCGGGGTAGGAAACGATAAAAACTCTTTTCCTTTGATGTCCCGCGCCGAGTTCCGATGCAGATATGAGTTGTGGATTGTCGAACGTATATCTAGCCATTCGGAGCGACCCAAGCACTGCTCGAAGTCCTGTATTGATAAGTCCTTCAGGGTTTTCCACGATGATGAATTGCGGCTTCCCTTCGCAGATACACCGCAACGCTTCAAACCAGAGTGCGGACTCTTCATGGCTAAGTCCTGTGCGGCTGCCTGCAACACTGGTTCCTGTGCAGGGAAAACCAATGGTGTATAAATTTGCTCCAGGCGTTGGGTGGTGGGTGCGGATATCGTCATGGATGGGAACGTCTGGGAAGTTTGAGCGCAGTGTTTTTTGGGCATCTTTGTCAATCTCGATAAATTTGACTGTGGGGATTCCTAGTTCGCTCGATGCTTTGGTGAATCCTCCAATCCCTGCGAAGTAGTCTTCATGTATTAGTTGCGGCATGGTTTTTAGTAGGTCCGATCGCCTAACTACTTCGGAGTAATTAGGCGATCGCGTGATTAGTTAAATAAATTCGGCTCCAGTTTCTACAAGATTGGAGAATTCATACTCGGAAAATTGAAGCCAATAAAATTTAGAGTCATATTCAAAAAGAAATTTTTCGCCCATACATAGGTCTTCTGGTTCACCCTTGGAAGCCTCTTCACAATAGGCTTTGCTCAATGCTTCTTGATTGGCTGAGATTTCAAGAAGGAGATTCCGCTTTTTGTCTTCAAGTTCAAGGAGATTAATAGCTAGGGTTTTGATTTTTTCCATGTTTTTTAGTTGGAGTAATTAGGCGATCGCGTTGGTTAATGAATGGTGGGAATGGGTTGAACTGCTCGCCCTAGGGCTATCAGATCGGCGGCAAACTCATAGGGGCGAGTTCCAAAATAAAAAAGGGTTTGATCGTATCGGTTCCCTTTGGTTGTCCTGTATGGCGAATCAAAGTTGATGCGCTTATAGGGATGGAGATAGGCGGCACAAACAGCCATACAGGAGTGAAACCACCTTGTAGAACTGCTTGTATTGACCAATAAGAGGGTTTCGCCAATGTGGGCATAGTCGAGGGTTTTAGCGATCGCCATTTCGATCAATGGCTTGCTGTAGGGTGGGTTTACCCATTTAGTTTTGAATGCTGACCAGTCTTGATTGAAACCGTTGTGGTCAATGCTGAAAAACTGCTTGGCTTTTATGGTTTCGTTAGCGATCGCATTGGAAAACGGATCAAGTTCAAACCCATTAAGAAAGCTTCGGCAAGGGTCTATAAACCATTTGGGCGTATAGTTTTCATCTTTGAGAGACATAATTTAAAAATCATCCTCATAATGAACAAGTCGCCGATCGCTAATGTCTTCAATGGCATTTTGGACAATCCCTTGCAGATGCTTTAGCCTCATGTCACGTTCATGGTGATTGAGGGCAATTTTCCCGTGACGTTGAGAGGCGATCGCTGCTAACTCAATTGCTTTGAGACAGACAATCACATCGGCTTTAAAGCAATTAAAAACATTGATATCTTTGGCTTTGGTTTGCTGTAAAGCCTTAGCGTGTTGGGCTTCCAGAGTTTTGATTTTCTCTTCGAGAAATTTGATTTCGGTTCGTTGGTCAATGGTGACTTTTATTAGATCGGCGTAGTCTAGTGGCTCAGCCTTAGCAGTAGGCTCAAAAATTGGGGGTTCTGACATGGTGGGTAACTGGGGAATTGTGTACGAGGGTCGCCGCAAGAGCGGGGGGTTTGGGTATAGGCATTTGCTGAGGCAATTTGAGAGGCAAAGATTAGCAATGAAAGTAAAAAAGCTCTCATTTTTGAACCTCACTCATTAGCTGTAGTGATAGGTTTTCAATGATTTGTAGGGCTTCGCGAGTGGTGATGGCTTTTAGCCATTGGGTTGTTGTGGCTGAGAGATTGAGTACTGGAAGCCCATCAATTTTGTCGATTACGTCATCAATCAACTCGCAAACCAACATGGCTTTACTGATTGCGGGAAGATCGAAAACTTCTTGGGCGCAGTCGTTCGGGATGATCACTTTTAGGCGGTTTTTTTGGGTTTGCATGGGTTTTGTCCTTCAAAAAATCAAAAAAGAAGACTTCGGCGGGGTTAGGCACTAAATTGAACATTTACGGGCGGGATGGGGGAAAGAAATTTTTCTTCTACGCAGATAGTTTCTAGATGTCCAGCTTTGCGGCTGGATTTATCAAAAACCTCTACATAGGCGATCTTGAGAGAGCCTTCCGTAAGCCATCCTGTAAATTGCCCCGATCTGTGTCGGGGGAAGTGAGGATCGGAAATGTAGACGGTTTGTCTATGGCGATAATTCATCAAGTTTGTAAGTGCCTAATTGATAAGTGATCGTGAATCCTTGCTTTCTGGCGCGATCAACAACGTTTTTAACCACTGACTTGAAGCTTAGGAAGCTCTCAAGTTGATCTCTAGTTTTTGCCCCTGATTTGAGGGCGGCAACTAGCTTGTCAACTTCTGTCTTGGGTTTCATTGTTTTTATCTAAATGCTCTGCAATATCGGTTTGCTTGCTTGTACGCATCTTTAAGGCTCTAAAAAGGTCGTCAGGATTCATGGATAGCTTTTCTGCACACTCAAGCAAGGTTTGAGAGTTCATTTTTCTTCCTTTAGCCCATCTAGACCAATTGCTTAAAGGCTTTCGGGTTAGCCCTGCTAATGTTGCAAGGCTTAAACCCTGAAACTCATCAATTGTCATAAATCAATTAATTGCTGATTAACAATTACAATCTTATATCAAACAAGTTGCTAAAAAGCAAGTAGTTTTATTTAAAAAAGTGATAAAAATAATGTATGTAAATTGCTCTTTGGCAACTGAGATGACAACATTAACCCTATGTCCACCTTATGAAGCGCTTGATTTATGTATTAAGCTTTTAGACCTTGAGGTTAAAAGCATTGCTAATAAAGCAGGTGTCAGCGAATCCCAAATAAGTCGTTACCGTAAAGGTAAGGCGGATATTGGCACAGAAAGTTTTAGAAAGCTTGTTCTAGCCTTGCCTGACAAGGCTAGAAGTGTGATGATTAAATGCTTAACTAGCAATGAAATGACTAAAGAACAGGTTTTCTCTGAACTAACCAGATAGAGGGGGGGGAAGTGACTATATTTTTAACAAGCATAGGTAAAGCACTACTAAGCTATTTACCTATGCTTTTTTGCTTGTATATTCCAATTCTGTACGCTATTAATTTTCTTGTTATCTTACCCAAAAACAGCCTTGCCTTATTGATGTTTTTGATAATGCTAGTCATTAGCTTTACTCTATTTATTACCTTTGCCTTTCTGTGGAGGTTGGTATTAAAAATCATATATAGTAAACTTGCTGAAAGCTTTGCTATAAAAGGCATTAAGGAAGTGTCAAAGGCTTGGCTAATAGCTAGTATTGCCTTGTTTTTTGCATTTTTATTTGATGGTAGATTGTGGCAAAATCCAGAAATCTTACTAGCAAGAAACTCAACATATTTAACTCAAGTAGCCATAGATGCTATGGGCAAAATTAGCGCGATATGGCTATTTATTTCAAGCCTTATATATTGGACTTTAAGCCGCTAATTCATGCAGTGAGACATTAGCAAGATACTCACAAATAGCTGTATAGCAATCATCCTTGCAATTTTCGCCATTCATAAGCCTATCTGCGAACTCATTTAGCAATTGTGTAACGCTATTCTTATAGGCTTTTAACTCATCAAACAGCCTTAAGACATAATCTGAATGCTCAGCAATTTTTGCACTGGTATCTGTATCAATCTGATTATTGCCACGCGACAGATTAGCAGCATTTTTAGACTTGGCTACAGTACCAAATAAGCGCCGATCGCGTGATAAGCGTTGCTTAATGTATGCCTGAAGCTCTGCCAAGTAGATCGCGTTGCTTACCATGAATGAATTTAAATCAAATAGCGTAACGCTATTCTGTGAAGACTTTTGAGCATTGGTTACAACTTGGCATAGTTCGCAGACTAGATCGGCTGTGATGTGCTTGCGAGTTTTCAGTAACTCCCATAAATCAATTTGCAGATCGTGATCTGGTAAGTTTTCCCCAATAGCTACAGCGATCGCTAATGAAATCTGATCATTCACAACTTGCATAAACAACTCATCACACAGCTTTGCAAGTGCCAACCCTTGAGAGCATACAGCCTTAGTTAAATCAATATTCTTAGGCAAATTTTCAGCGCTGTATCCCATATCTCTAAAAAACTTACCAGCATCGATCGCGTTGCCTTTATCGTCTGCGATGTTTGCTAAAGCGCCGATCGCTCTTGCTTCTATAGGGTTAGTTGCTGAGATATACCTAACCCATAATTTTTCAATACCTAACTTCTTAGCAAGGGTTACACGATTATGACCATTAATGACATAGGTTAAACCGTCTATATCACGCCATACCAGAATCAAACCAGCTAGATTGTTATCCCATTGCTTAATCTCTCTTAGCGAACCAGTCGATCCACTACATCCATGAATAATTTTGTATTGAAATCTATCTGGAGCTAATACCAAATCATCTATATGTAATTTACAAACCAAATCATCATCATTGTTGAAAATTAAATGAGTTTTATTAGTATCCAAATTTTTAATAAAACTTTCTACCTTTGTTATGTGTTCAATAGGTATTCTTACAGGTTTTGTTTTACTTCCATATTTACTTTTAAAGTTTGGGTTGCCACGTTTAGGGATATCTAAATCTAAAGTGGTTTGTGTGGGATTGAAAAAATGTAATTGTTCATTCATGGCTAAAAAATAATTGTGTTACGCAATTAATTATACATAAACTCCTCTTATGAGTCAATTGCGTAACACAATTAATTTATCCCAAAATAATTGTGTTACACAATTGACAACCCTAAAAATGTATGTTTATAATTGTGTAACGCAATTAGTAAAGCGTATCTAACCAATAAAAAGCTAATAGAGGGTTAAATAAAGCGATAGAGGGTACTTGCAAGAGAGGTAAAGCCTGTTGATTGCCTAATAACTATTCAAACTCCTTAAGAGCGATCGCGACGTTTTTAAGCCTAGTAATAAAAATTAGATTCAATTACTAGTAGCAAAAGATTGATAGCAATTCTAGATAAGCAAATCAATCGAAAAAGATTAAACAACTTACTTAAACAAATGACAGTACTAGATAAGCAACTGCAACGTTACAAAGATTTAGCTGATTTTTGGCTTTCGTCAAAAAAGGCTTGGGAATATTACGGCGATACTGAAGCAATGCAAAAAGCGCAAAATTGCGAAAAACAGTATCAATACTATTTGTCAAAAATCCAAGATTTAATGCAAGAAATTCAATCTATGGATGCTATTGAAATCACAATTTCTAATCAAAATCCCTTGTCAACTCAATTGCAAAGATTAACTGGTGATTCTTGGAATGTTCATGACTGGGAAGGAAAGCTTGAAAGCACTCCTAGTATCATTCGTCACAGAAGAACGGGTTTAGTCGTAAAGGTTTTTTAAGGCTATCTAGTTCAACCAAATCAGCGATCGACTGTCTCGCAACCAGGCGATCGCTATAAAAAAATATCTTTTAAATCAGGATTAATCTTATGTGTGACTACTGGTATTTACCATTTGAATTGAGAGAACAAGCCAAATCACTTGAGCTTATGGGCTTTGCCTATATAGAAAGAATCGATCCCGAAGATTTATTTTATTCCACTGGATTAACATTTGTTGGGGTTTGCTATGGGTGGAAATTTACTCAAGAGAATGGCGTGATAATGCACGCAGCTATTAAAGATGCTGTGTTTAGTATGTGCCTTGAAGGTAAGGCTTATGAGGATCGCGACATGAAAGAGTTAGTTTCTGATCCTAAAAACGTATTTTCAAGAGCCAAAGCTACTCTGAAAGGAATTGTCAAAAAACAGGCGGCGAAAAAGCCTAGACAGCTTTCATTGATTGGATAAACAAAACGCGATCTCTCTATACACCTATTTACATCAATACAATGAACAACCTGATCTATTTTCCTACACCGAAGACAGCCCCAGCCCCAAAGCATGACGTTTTTATTGTTGGCAAGAGCTATCAAGCCCGATGGGTTGGAGACGCTGACCTAAAGACGGAATACAAAGTTATTGCTCGTACAAAATCATTTGTGACGCTTGAGATCGATGGGAGAAACATCGGTAAAAAGAAGATTTTTTTAAGTGACTGTGGCGCGGAGTATTGCAAGCCTGAAGGGGATTACTCTATGTGCCCAATCCTTAGATGTCGCTAACTATCGCCAAACAACAAGCATTTTTTAAGTTTCCCAATCACAAAACATCATGACGCAACTATCACTTATTCCCGATCTAGTACCCGCAAAAGCTGAAAAGAAAGCGCAAACCAGCGCTAGACAGTTAACCTTAAACATTTTGGGAAGTGTCGCAACCGTCCCCGCAAACACAAAGCCAAAACAGGTTTTAAGCACTTCAGAGGCTTGGTATAACGGTAAACTTTGCACAGTCTTGAAACGCTCAAAGGAAGACTTCGACGGGGTAGTTATCAAAATTTGCACAATCAGAACTCATTGCGGCGGAGTTCTAGACGTACCAGAAAATCACATCACTATTTTGTAAGCCAGAATAAAAAGCAATAGTGTAACGCAATAATAAATTGCGTTACACTATTGCTTTTTTATATCTATCAATGATTTAATTAATTGCGTTACACAATTATTCAAAGCTATGGCAGCAGCAAAAAAACGGGGCAATCCAAATCTAAAACCAGTATGGACAACACTAGATACAAAAGTAATCCGAATACCTGTGTATTTGGCGGATACCATGATGAGCCTTGCCCGACAAGTTGATGGGGGCAAAATCAAGCAATCTAAACTTAATCAGCTTTGCCTTAATCCAGAGGCGATCGCCCAAGAGCTAACCGCAATTACTGGTAAGCCAGCCCTAGCCATAGTCCCCGATCCTGAGCCAAAGCCTATCGAATTACTCATAGAGCAATTCGAGGCGGAACAGGCGGCAAGCTGGGGGACAAATCCAAACCAGCGGGGGGAATTCAAAACCACTTCCCGAAGTTGGGACAAATACCACGAGTTTAAGGAGTGGTTAGCCAAGAGATAAAACAATGGGCGGCGCTATGCGCCGCCCATTGTTTTTAGTAGAAGACATCCTGACAAAGTTAAAAAAATATTTGGCTCTGTGCTTAGGTTTTACGGGATAAAAAGTACCGCCCAAATCATCCTTACGCCACTAGATAGCAGTGAGAGAGCAAAGCACCCTAGCAAAAATTCTAACAATCCAAACTCAGGCAATTTTTTAGCGATCGGCTTAATGATTAACACCGATATAGCAATCAAGGCAAGCCCACCAAAGAAAAGTAATAGCTTCATAGTTCTATCCCGCAGAAAATTCAAGTTTATCAGCGTCGCCCCTCACAATTCCGTATCCCTTATCCGCCAGCCATTGAAAATACTTCCTAATCTCATCGGCGGGAGTATCACGAAATAGCCTGATAGAGCTTTGAATCTTTCGGGCAGAAACAAAACTATCTTGCTCTTTGGCATAGTCAAGGATTGTCAGCAAAGGGGCTGACAACTGCTGACGAGGTGCTGACGGGCTGACAGATTGCTGACGGGCTGACACGGTGCTGACGGGCTGCTGACCTGCTGACGCTAATAAAATATCTGGGTTTTCTGTGTCGTCAGCGCTGATATTTTGTGTCAGCAACTTTGCAAAATCTGATTCATCAGGTAGCAGGGATTGCAAGCGATCGCCATCAAAATACAAATCACCACGTCCAAGCAATTGGGAACCATCAAAAGATTTATTACCCAGAATTGCCTCACTCTCGGACGCATCAACAACAGTTAACAAAACCCTTGCTGGACAATTAGACCTTAAACGAGGTGACACAACTTTCTTAGGTCGTTGGGTGAAGATTATCAAATGAATGCCAGCCGCTCTCGCCTTTTGTCCTAGCCTAATGATTAAGTTTTCAAGCTGATCAACCTGCAATTTTGTGCAGCAATCCCACAGGTCGCCAAACTCATCGAACAAGAAGACAATTCGGGCTAATTTCTCAGACGATCGCTGGTTAAATCCCTCAATATTTTCTACTCCCATTCGCTCAAAGATTTCATAGCGATTTTCCATCTCATCAACAATCTGATGAAGCCATTTGATAACCTCATCAGGCTTGGACATGATCGGCGCGAGCAGGTGCGAGCAATTCTTGAAGCGTTGGAAAGTCACGCGCTTTGCATCGCAAATCAGTAAATGCAAATCACTCGCTGGGCGATCAATCAACAAACTAAGCGCGAGACTTTGCAAGAAGATGGACTTACCCGATCCAGTCGTTCCACATCCCAGAACATGGCAGCTTTCAGGCTGTGCAAGGTCGATTGATACGAGTTTGTTATTAATGTCCACACCGATCGAAACTTCAAACTTTGCCGATGGTTTCCAGTAATCAGCAAACTTTGCCGACTGCCTAACCTCGCGGGGTGTGTCTATGGCGATCGCTCCTTTATAAATACTCATTACGGGAGGCAAATCTAAGCCTAGTTCTAGCTGTAGTTCCTGCCCTGTAGTTAGTACCTTAGCCGCAGTGCAATTAATCGGTTTAATAAGCGTTCTCACAAAGGAAGGTGAGGTTAATTCCTTTGCTAGTTCGCACTCGATTTTGAGGTTATGCAGTGCCTTAAGGATTGGATGAGAGGGGATTGCTTTTTCTGGCTCAGCGATCGCTATTTCTCTCTTAGGCGGCGCAAAGCTTGAGTCAAGATGTCGCCCATATCCCTTGATCGATTCGTGATTGGTCGTGTGGCGATAATCTTCACCCCACTTTTGCAATTTTTCGAGCTTGTAGCTGGTGATGAATAGTCCAGAGGCGATCGCTAAGTTGGAAACTTTCAAAGCCCAGTGGCTCGGCAAAATGCACACCACACAGGCAGAAATACCAAGAGCAAAAGTGGCAATATTTCCATACTTGGCAGTCCTACGCGATTCAAGCACATAGGTTAATTGGGCGGGGTGAAAATCCTTTGTCAACATAAATTTAAAGCCCTCATTACGAGGGCTTGCTAGGGTTATTTTTTTACAGAGCAGACTTGAAAAACCAAGTCGGTTAGAGTTTTATCGTCAAGGCGTGAAAGTGTCTTAGGGTCTGGGCTTGAGTCAGTGCAGAGCGCATATTTAAGCTCTAGCTCTGAGCGTTTGGGGCTTTTTTTTGGTCTAAGGTCAATTTGCTTAGGTGCGGCGATCGCATGGTCGGAGTCTTGCTTAGTCATTGGCTGTGATTCCAATTTCTGCAAGTGATAGCCAAGCAGCGCACCCAAGGCTAGTGAAAAGGCTACAGGGATGCAAATGATTTTAATCATCTTCCTCCTCTTCCTCCTCATCACTGTTATCTTCGTCGTCGTCCTTATCCCACCATTCGGGATTGGCATTGGTCAGCGCATCCCAAAATGTCCACTTTTCAGGATCTACGCTCATGCTGCTTTGCCCTCATCGTCACGGCTGGGCAATGCTGCAAGCTCTGGGAATTGCGAGATATTGATCGGCGTATCTTCGCCTTTGGTGAGCCAAGCAAGTAATTTTGATGGCGCTTTGCGGACAATGGCGCTTAATACTTTTTGCCAGTTGACCTCATCCAAGATTTGATCGGCAATGCGATCGCTTAGTAAATCTTCGGCGCTTCGCGCCGCTTCTGGTAGTTGTGGCACTACCTCAATAGTCTTTTTTACTGCCATAATGCTTGTACCTAAGTGATTGGGTAGGCAGGGCGAAAGGGTCTCAATCTAGCGCCCTGCTTTTTATTGTTATACCTTAAATAATGTCTAAATGCACAGTCATTAGATATTATCTAGACAGTGTTTAGACTATTAATTTTATGGCTCGTGATTCTAAAAAAGTACAAGTGACCCTTCCCGATAATATTTATGCAGTCATTGAAGCAATGAGCGAATCTGGCGAGACAGTATCCGAATATTGTGCAAGGGCAATTATTAGCAAGGCTGAGCATGACCTAATGGTCAAGCTGCCTGATAAGTGGCGAGATTTCACAGCCAAGATTGAACCAAAGGAGTAATAAATTAGCAGTTTCACAACCGCACAAAACAAGGCTAGTAACTGACAGGATTTATACGCAGCAATACTTTCAACGGCGCACAAAACCTATAAACAAGAGAGGCGATCGCTAAATTAGTGATCGCCTCTCTTGTTTTGCCATGGCATTGGGCTATATATGGCTTTTAGCCAACAGTTGCGACGGGGCTTGAACCCGCAATATCTGCCTTGAAAGAGCAGCGTGTCTACCAATTCCACCACACAACCAAAAAACTCCCTTGACCTAGCTAAAAGCCAAAGGAAACAAGTCTATCTCATTATAGACTCATTAGACTCACACCAAATACCAACAAGAGAGGCGATCGCTAAATTAGCGATCGCCTCTCTTTGTTATTGGTGTCCTCACGAATGAGGGCAGCTTACCCACTACTCATTTAATCAAGAACTCTAACCCATTGGCTCTGTGCCAAGAGTTAAATCGGCAATCGTCCCATTTAATTAAACAGCGATTACGCCCAGTAGTGATTACTCTGCCGTAGATGTAGTAGCCATTATTAAGCTTTGCCCTAACTCTCTGCATGACTTAAATCAAATTAGCCTCAAAACTCACCGAGTAAGGCGATCCAGATAAAGTCCCAGTCTTCGGGAATTGGATAAATCGAAGGATGTCCCCTGATATGGGTTGCCCGTTTGCCGTAAAGGTTCCCGTCAGAGATTCGGTGGAAAAAATCCCCCGATTGCCTACTGGATGTTCAATGTAATTTGTTGTGCTTCGTGTGATTACTGTGGGGTCTGAAAGGCTAGGAGCGATCGCATAGTAGCCCGTTCCCGCAATTTGAATGTCAAATCTATCGTAGTTTGTCCCGACCTGAAACCCATTAGCTACTTGGATTGTAAAATCAAATCCGTCTGTTGGTTCCTCTGGGGAATACCACAAATCAAAGGTCATTGAGGGCTGTCCAGTGTTGTTTGAGATCGATATGTCGATTTTCATATCCTCGTAAACTGGTCGCCAATCCAGTTGAGTTAATCCCTTAGCAAAAAACAAAATCCCAGTGCCTGAGTCAAAATACTGCTGCCCCAGAAATTCGGGGAAATTGAAAGGGTACTGACTTCCTGTAGTAAGGATTTGCTGAGCGCTTGGCGATGGCGATAGCTCGATCAAGCTGCCTTGAGTTGTCCCAGTAGCTCTATAAATCTTGTTGGTATCAGTCGCCGCAAATAGTTGATTGATAAAGTCAGGAGTCACAGAAGAAGGGGAACCCGAAAAAGTAGTAACTAAGGTGTAGTTAGTCCCCCCTTCTCCACCTGTGCCGCCATTCTGCTCTTGTGGCGCAAGCTCAATAAGGTTGCCTTGTGCTGTCCCAGTAGCACGATAGATTTTATTAGTATCAGTCGCCGCCAAAATCTGATCGGCAAAGTCAGGAGCTACCGCAGAGGGTAAACCAGAGAAGGTTCTAAATTTAGAAAAGTGCAGATCGGCGGGAGAGGTTAAGTCTGAATGTCTCATAGTTTTTAGTCTTGATAAATGATGGTTTGGTCAGTGGTCAGCACTTCGCCATTAGCGATCAGGATTTTGGCGAATAGCTCTTGGGTGTTGATTGTTGCGGGTTGTCCCTCGGTAGGACTTACCGCAACAATCTCGACTATTTGCCCTAGTCCTGAGCCAATGGCTAGATAAAGCTGGCGAGTGTCAGCCCTAGCTAGCAATTGGTTTACAAAGTCAGGGCGTATCTGTGAGGGAAGTCCCGTAAAGGTGCGAAGCTTGGCAAAGTGCAAAGCCTCGCCTGTGTTGAGTTCGGAATGTTTCATAAATTAATCAATCTCCCAAATAACTTTCTTGCCATCGGTGACGACAGCATTGTTTTCCACAACGATCGCGCCTAATACTTGAGCGATATCGCCGCCTATAGATACCCAGTCGTCAAGGGATTGAGTTCCCTTAGATATCCATAGGCGGTTATTCTCTGAGTTGAGCCAAAAAAGTCTTGTATCCATAGGCGGCGCGATTGGATCGGCATCCCGTATCAGTACCTTGCTATCTGATTCATTGATTGTCAGGAGAGGGTTAGAAATTGGCATAGTTTTTTATTTGAGTGGTGGTATTCCTTGAGGTTCCGTTTTTTGCCATAAGTCAATACGGATAGACTCTTGGATCATCTTGGAGCCATCAACAAAATCGCGCCCCTCGCCAGTGGTATCGCGCCGAATTAATACGGTCGCGTGAGCAGGAAATACCTGCACAGGGTCTTTTTTAAGGTTGATGTTTTTCTTGTCTACCTCCTCAGTTACGGATAGGCTCAAAATCTTGGCATCGGTTAAAGTCAAAAATCTTTTGATAACCTTTTCGGCTTCACTGCGATTACTGGCATAGATCGCCATTTGCCGCCCGTTGTCAAGGTTCGCAGTTGCTCTAAATTTTCCCCATGTGTAGGGCTGTGCCGCGAGTTTAATCTTTGCCCATGTCAAGCCGACAATTGCGTCAGGGATGGTCACGGTAACGTTTTTAGCTTGCTTACCGTTTACCTTCCAAGGCGGTTCTTTTTTGCTCTTCATGATGATCGTTAGCTGGCGGCGTAGTGGCTTAGCACTAACAAAGTCTTCAGCGGGCATCCCGACAATTTGACCCACATCACGATTAGAGATTAATCGGTAATTGTTGAGGGTTGACAGGGTTTCTGTCTCTAGATCGCTACTAGCAGCACTCAGTACTAATTGCTCTCCTTTTCTCTTTCGATCAGGTGTTAGCCTCACGGTGCGGCGCTTACCTTGGGTGTTTTCCTGCGCTCTCTTTGCCTGTGCATAAGCCGCATCAATTTCATAGGCAACGATCGCCCCTGCTTCCATAAAGGAGTCGTAAGATTCTTCTAAGAATGCCTCAGTGAATGCCCTAAGTTTTTTGTTTTGGATGCTTTCTACAAACTCATCCATTTTTGAATTAAAAGAGATTACTGGCTGTCCTTCAGTACCCCAGTTGTTTTTGATAAATTCTGCCGTAGATCTTCCATAAATGGTTGTCAGAACGTTGTTAGGGAGTGACCGCAAAAGCTTACGGTAATTAATGTAGCCACTAATCAAAGCGTTGTTTGCTAAAGCCCCTACGGTCTGCTGAATTGCTCCCGCAATTCCCCTAGATACTTCTTCTATAGCCTCAGTACCAACCCTAGAGGCTACGGTTTTTGCTAGCGCTGCGCCTCCAATGACAGGGCATAAGAAACTAATCCCATAACCTACGCCGATCCCTGCTAGCCAGCCAAAAGAACTACCAAGAGCAGATCCCCAAGTGCTAGCTATTCGCACATTTTGGGATTCCATTAATCCCTCTAGCTCTCTGTCTGAGGCATTCCAATTAAAAGCTTTTATCTGCTCAGTCCTATCTCTGAGCCAATTAAAGATCCCTGATACAAGTCCACCCCCAGCAAAGCCCAAAAGGTTTAAAGCTCCGCTTAGAAAATTGGTAAGCCCAGAGTTATTGAAAAAATCGCCGATTCTGTCTAGCAAGTTCTTTTCGTCAGAGCGAACAATCTCATGCTTAAGATCTAAAGCCCGTTTCCCCTTATTGGGGACAAATTTCTCTCTGATTTGGCGGCTAAATAGTTTGGTTTTTACAAGTTTTAAGTTGCTCATTTTGTCCCCTTTGGCTTGTCTGGTGGTGTTTCGTCTTTAATCTCTGGTTTGTCCTCTGTTCCCTTGTTGTATTTGGAGTTCGGATCGTTAATTTCTTTGATAAAGGCTTCAAATTTATCTTGTTGAGTCTTGTCGTCTTCCGACATTGAGGTTAACTCTCTATTCAATTCTTTCTGGTTTCCCTTACCTCGGAAAAATACAGCCTTGATGATTCCCGCCGAAAACATAAGCTTTTGCAAGAATCCCACAACCGTTTCCTTGTCTTCAAGTTGCCACCCTTGCACATAGCCAGTCACGGTTTTAAGTAGATTTTCCAAAACAATAGGCTGCTTGGCTTTTGGGTCTAAATTTGCTCCCGAAAAATCAAAGTTGTATTGCAGTTCTCTGCGCTTGTAGTTGGCTTTATATCCCAGAAAATTAGCATTAGCTCTTGCATAATCTTGGGTGACTACAGCGGCGTTTTTCGTCGCGATAGTCTCTGCCGCCAGTCGTAGCAACATATTAAGTTCTACTTCTTGGTTAACAGAACTCTTGATAGTTAGCCCGTACAGTTCAGCGATCGCCTCTGCGATGTTTGGCAAAGTGATCGTCTTTTTCTGATCGCCAGCTTTTAAGGGGTCAATGTCCTTTACCTCAATATCGATCGGGAATTGCCCGATCAACCCGTCCATCTGGGTTGTAATCCAATACAAAAATTCTGCATTGGATTGCAGCTTAATTACTTTGTCACCCTGCCCTTGCAAAAGCGCCTCTGGTACTTCGATGGGGTAAGCATCAATCCCAATCCGCCTAGAAAGTTTATTTAAAATGCCCGTAACGCTATCATCACCAATGCCAACAGCAGCATTTAAAGCCTTTTGCAGTTTGCCACTGCCTAAAACCTTTCTTATCTCCCTAATTTCTCTAAGGAGTTGATCGGTATTCTCTTTTGAATCATTGCAACTATTGCAGCACATACAGCACCCTCCTCCTTTTCTATCTCCTTTTTTGCGATCGTCATCCCTCCCGAATGGGGGAGGCGGCGGCGGCGGCGGTTTTATTGATGGTTTTTCAGGCATCCCACAGCATTTAGCGGGAGTCCACGTTATAAAGTCAGCAGCAGATTTTGAAAGCAGCCCTAGAGGGAACCAAGAGCTTACCCACTCTATGTCACCAGTGAGAATGTTGCGCCTTACTGTTCTCTGCTCTCCTTTGACTACCGCGATCTTGTTTGTAATGGTGTCTCCACTCTTATGAGTGACAGAATCTGGGGCGATGTATCCAGTAGGAATAGTTGCGCCAACTGCTGAGTAAGTCCTATAAAAATTGTCGAAGCATCCGCTAGTAATCTGCTCTTCTGAAAGGTTAAAAGATTCTAATCTAAAGGTTTGCTCAACAGTCTCTACAGACAGGTTTCTATACTCTGTTTCACTCACAGCACCGTTAGGAGCTTTGTAAAAAGAGGTTGTTAGCCGCTTTAAATCTTCTTCAGCCCCGTCATTTATGCGATTCATCGCCCGATTGATTACAGACTCTCTAAAAGCACATTGAGGCGATTTATAAGGGTCTGGCTGTACGTTCTCATCCAGTCTATCTGGGCGGTTGAAGTTATTGCGAATAACAGTTGGGGGCGCATCTTCTGAGCAATTAGGATCGCGCCGACAAATTACTGTAGGAGTTAGGCGCATAAATCCAACGATGGGATAGATATATACGCAAGTAGTACATCTATTGCTTCTTATCTCCACCTCAAAACCGACTGGTGGTCCGATCGCAAACAAGTCATTTTCACAATATGGTGAAGCAGGATATTTTGAGCAATCACGCGGATCAACAGCTTCAAAGGGATCGGAAATTGACCACTCATCATTAATAGGTTCCAGAATTGGCGCAGTTTCCAACTCATTAAATTCTGGAAAATTATCCACAATATCCAAAGGATCTACACCGCGCCTCGTTGTATTTGTTGGAGGTCTAAAAGCCCTCCCCCCAATGCTTGCAGCACCTCTCATAACAGCATCAACCTCGTTTGCAAAGGTTGGATCAGGTCATAGCGGTTTTGTCTTTCATTGTTAATGAACCGATAAAAAATAAGCTCGGCTTCAATCTTGCCGCACTTATAGGGAAGCTCGATCGCTTGTACTTGTTTGTAGCGATCGCTCCTTTGTTCTCCACCTAGCCACTGATCCAAGTCAAACATTACACTGCCTCAATCCCTGTAAGTGACGCATTCCCAGAACTCACCGCAGAGATAGCGCCGCGATAGAGGTTAGACATATTGATTTCATAGCTGCCACCCCCACGCATCAGGGTAATCCCTCGGTTTATCTGTGAGCTTGAGCCGTAATTAATAAATACTTCTTCAGTTAATGACCTGTTTACTAGCGTGACCTGTTGCCGATTTGGGTTAGCTGGCAATATCACGCGGGAGTCAGTGTTGATTTCCCAGCTAAACGGCTGGGCGAAACTTATCTCTTTGCTGTCCGTCGGCAATGTGGTTATTTCTTCCCTCACACTGCCGAAGATAAGCACGTTATCCTCACCTGAAAGCTTACCGTAGCTAACATCAGTGATTTGCGCCCCAAGCATAAAGTCATTACTGGTGTCAAAGCTGATGTTGTCGGTGAGGTATGGTAGCAAGTTGACCTGATAGTAAGGCAGTCTATTCAGGAGAGAGACATCAAAAATAGGCTGCCAATCTAGGCGAGCCGTTCTCATAAAAAAGCTTATCTGTTTTCTAGGGCTTCGCCACTCCATATCACGAAGGGCTGTTAATCGTTCGGTGCGAGTAGTGTCCGCGTCTAGGTTTGGTATGTCTGCCTCATTCATTGAATTTATATCTACTCGCATCCTTAGCGAAGTGATAAACCCGTAAAAGCGAAGGGTTTGCACTCTGTCGTAAGGCGAGATTGCGGATGGTTGATAAATCACCTGCAAACTGTCAGAGCCTGACCTAAAAGAGTTCAAAATCTGCTGTGTTCGTGAGTAGGTTTGCTGTAATTCGCTCATTTGCCGCTCTTTTCGAGGTTTATTAAATATTCCCGTTCTTCCATCAGCAAAGAGTAAGCAGCCTCTTTACTGATAGCCAATTTTGTAGAAATTCGTTCCAAAAGCGCACCTCTTGGGATGTAGTTGTAAGGTCTACCAAAACTCCCTTTGGTTCGTGTTAATGCACGTTTACTTGCAGAAAATAGGAGAGGATAGGCTTTTAATAGCATCTTTACAAAAATTTACAGTGCTGAAATATATTGTCTGCTAAGTATGGGGCGTAAAATCTGACCCATAGGGTTCTATCTATACTCCTGTGTCTAATTGTAGCAGTTTCAGGATTTTTTAGACACTACATATAGTGTTGCAATTTGCTGTAAATCGTATAGATTGATTAAGACAACCCTAGATATAGCGAGTTTCTCATGACCGTTGATTTGACTTTCGCACAGCTTAATACCGCTCTTGGTTCTAACGCGATTAGTGCTTCTGGTTCTGTTCTTTCTATCGATTGCTCTTTGTTGATGGGGGAAACTGCGATCGCTCTTAGTGATGCGAAGGTCGCAGAATTTATTACCAATTTGCTTGATGTCGCCGCCGATGCCGAGACAACTTTCAATGCTAATCCCGCTAACACTACTAAGCTTGCTAGCTATCCTCAGCCTGTTTCGGGTGTGCCTTTCATTGACTCGACTGACAACAATTTCTATGTCAGTGCTACATACAGTTTCACTAGCCGCAGTCCTCTCAACAAGGCTGCTACTACTGCTGTTACTGCCTAGATTTGAGAGCGAGTTTATCTCGCTCTTAAATTTATTCTCAATTCGGTAAACCTTGAATAAACAGTAAAAATTAATGTCTAGATTAGTTTCTGTCGCGATGGCGGCTCCATACGATGGGATTAAGTATGGCTTCAGAACTACGGTTAAAGAATCCACTTCCACCCTTTTAGGGCATCAAGCTCTTGATGTTTCCACCCCTGTGACTGGCTTGATTTTTAAAGCCAATTCGCCCAAACCTCGCAGGGCTTCGCGCCGTACTGCAACGGGTTTAGAGTCTAGCTTTATCGCTCCCGCTGCTGTTGTGGCTGCTGTTGCTGCTGGCTTCGATATCACTAAGGCTCGTCCTAATGGTCGTAAGTCTGTTACTCAGTTTCAAATCCCTGTATATGTCACCGTTAACGGTGTTAAGTATGCTTGGGGTATGCGAAGAGCGCAAAAAGCTAAGCTGGGCGCAAACTTTGGAGCGCTTGGAATTAAAGAAGCAAATGGCTCTGAACAAGATCTAGTATTTGGTGCTTCTTTCCCTAAACCTCCAAGGGCTGAAAGCATTGTCACCAGCAAGGCTGGAGATGTTCGGTCTAGCACTTTCTACGATCCTACCAATGAAGCTCAGGTCGTTGGCAAGTTCCGAATTGAAGCAGGTCAATATACTGCGGCTTCTTGGGCTGACTTCGTATGATTACCGATCGCCTCATTATGCTTCCTAGTGATGAGGGCTTTTTTGAGATTCTTAACAGTTCCTTGCCTGTAGGTTTCAACGGCTCTCAGTGTGTGGTGCAAAGGGCTGGATCGGGTTTGCTCGAAGCTGTCTCTTTTGATGAGGCGATCGAGTTCGCTCTGGGCGGGGAATACGATGAGGTCGGAGACGATGACGAATTGGCAGTATGGGAATAGTGAGAGTTTTTCGGGCGTTCTTAATGCCGTGGATTTGTCTTTCACTCTTTCTCGCAAGGTAATTTGTCTCGATCTCCAATCTTCTCAAAAGAAAGCGGGGTGGAATAAGGCGGGGGACATAATCCAAGTAATTGATTTGGAATTAGTGGATAACTTTTTTACCAGATTAGAAGTCTCTGACTCCTTCAGTTACTTGGGTTTCAACCCTACTTTGTTCAGATTTAATATCGCCAATGGTAATCAATATAGGCTTAGATTTAAGCCTGTACCTTGGCTAACCGATTTTACGATCATTGTTTGGGAATATTACGGCTTATAAGCCTTGGGGTAACTAATGAATTTCGCACAGGTTACGGACAGCCAACTTGTATCAGTGTGGTTTGCTTGCTTGGCTTGGCTTAACAGTCCTTTGCCTACTGAAGAGAAAATTTCAATTCTAGAGGGATCTTTAATGCAGAAGATCCTCAATTCAGATCAGGCTATAACAATCATTCAAGGTAATTTACCTGAGTTTGATGCTGCTTTACTGGATTATGCAAAAGCAGTTGAGAAGAGGGTTAGGGCTTTAAATCCCTCAAATATTTCTACAGGCTCAGTCGTTATTGATGCTGCTTTTAAAGGGAGGATCGAGAAGCTGATTGAGCTTAATTTTGGTTCTAAAAACACTGAGGAGATTTAAAAAATGGCTCTATATTCCGATCTAACAATACCTGCAAATATTGATCCAACTCCCAGCAATAACGGGGCTATTACAAACGTTACGGTTGGTACTTCTTCTCAGTCATTGATTGCTGCAAATCCCAATAGACAAGGGTTTAGCATATTTAATAACAGCAACAGAATTGTCTATCTTGGAATTAACAGTAGTGTCTCTGCAACTTCAAATTATTTTGCAAGGATTCCCGCCAATGGGTTATATGAGTGGACACTTAGCAGCATTTACAGGGGTGCTATTTTTGCGATCGCTAATGGGACTAATGCCATTTGTCAAGTTTTAGAAACGACTCCATAACTATCAATCCATTGGTGAATCTATGTTTGACAAGCTTTTTAATATGTTGCGCCGAGCAATTGCAAGCGCTGAACGCGATCGAGTTGATGAGAAATTTCAACAAGTTAATGAACGAGTTGATGAGAAATTTGAACAAGTTCATGAAAAACTTGATCACTTTGATTCACGAATGGACAGTCTAGAAAAATCTCAATCAGAGCAAAATGGAAAGCTCTCGCAAATCCATGAAGTTGGGCTGGCTAATTTGGAGACTTTGGAAGCCAAGTTAAATAAGAGTGAGTCCAAGGGTGAGGCTTATCAGTCTGTCAACAATTTCAGATTTGATAGCATCCAAGAAAGCTTTAAAAGGCTTGAGTCTTTGATTTCTAGGGCTATTAAGGAATAGGCGGCTTGGGGCGATCGCTTCTCTGCATCAGTAAGTCATAGGCTTTTTGGTGATGGCGATCGCTAATCCAGTGGTGATACAGATCGCTGTGAACTTTGGCACTATGTCCCATTTGTTGAGCCGCCAGTGATATATCAAGCCCAAATTCTAGGCTACGCACTGCCCAGCAATGGCGCAGGTCATATGGCTTAAATGGGATAGCATATCTCTTGAAAGCCTTACTTACCCGTTCTCCTAAATCTGCGTTGCTTTTGCCCGTAACCTGTGGCAAAGCAACGCTTTTTAATTGGAAAGTTTCTACCCATTCGGGATAGCAAGCCCAAACGCGCCGCCCCCCTGTCTTGCCATCGGTGACGGTGAGGATTGGCAAATCGTCAAGATTTAAATTAAATGCTTCGTGCGGTCTGAGTCCATACGTTGCAAGCATCCCGTAAACCCATTGCCAAGCAGGATTTGAGATTTTGTAATAGGTTTCTTGGATTAATTGATCTGTGGGCAGATCGCGGGGTGAAACCTTTAAGGGTGAGTGATTGCCTGAGTAAATAGAAAAATCAAAATCCAGACTGGCAAATTTAGCGAGTGAGTTTGCAACCATGCAGTAAATTTGGCGGCTGCGCGTGTCGGGGTCAACCCTAAAAATGGTTTCTTTCAAGACTTCGACAGTTAACGGTGCATCGACTGGTAAGCGCTTCAGTACTTCGTGATAGTTTTTCCGCCATGTGGTTTGTGTTTTAGGGTTCCGATCTCTTTTTGCAAAGTAGTCTTTCTCAAATTTTTCTACCCAGTCGCCGCAGGTTTGGGCAATTTTGCGATCGCTTAGGTATGGATGCCAAGAGAACTCTTTGCAATCTAGCAGCGCCCCAACTTTTCGGGCTTCGGCTTCAGCGGTCTTAATGCCTAATGGATTGGCATGGATGCTGAGCGCTAAGCGCTGCTGATAGGGTGCTTTTTTGTCGCTATCTGGTTTGGGTGGAAAAGTACCGCGTAGATATAGGCGATCGCCTTGTCTGGCGATCGCTATTCCCACCTTTGCCGATTTGAGCCGCCCGTTCGCTTGGGCGATCCTTCCGTCTATATCAATTTCTGCCATGCCTAAAGTTAGCCTAGTTTTTGAGTGTCAATCAAGTACATTCAGGTACAATCAGGTATAATTATTTTTATTTCACAAACACAAAAGCCTTGCAGTGCAAGGCTTTTGTGTTATTTTTTGGCAATGAAAATAAGCCGATGAAGAGATTTGAACTCTCGACCTGCCGATTACGAATCGGCTGCACTACCCCTGTGCTACATCGGCGTTTCTAGCAGACAATATAATAACACCTCGAAGTTGCCTCAACTAAAACAACTTTAATTTGGGTCAAAGTCATAACTGACCTACTTCTGCAAACGTTTCAATTCTTCTTGGAGAGCTTCAACTTCACTTTTAAGAATATCAACCTCGTTTGATGCTGTAGATGTATCCTCATCGTCATCAATATTAATTGTGCGCGGGCTATCTTTGTCTCTAGAGCCAGATGAGTTTGGGGTTTCGCTAATGGGCTTTTGCGAGTTACGCACTAAATCATCCACAAATTTTCGAGCTTCTTCGGTGGTCATTTCGCCCCGTTCGACCAATTCGTCAGCGAGCTTACTAGCCTGAGTACGAAGCTCACCAATAGTCTCTCCAGCCTTTTCGCCTGCAACAGTTGCCAAGCCTAGACCGAGATAAAATGCTTTCTGAACAATTCCACCAAATGGATTCATTTGCAGTTACTCCATGATTTGCTAAAGGCTGAGCCGTAAATTTTTTGGTGGCGCGGCGAAGCCGCGCCACCAAAAATCTGGTTCTGTGATTATTAATCTACACCAAGTTAGAAAGTAGTAACGCCATTTTCTAACCAAAAGCTCAATGGCGGCACAAAGCGCCGCCATTGCTATTAGACTTGGCAACGAGTAGCAATTACAGCATAAAAAGGATCTCGGCTTGCCATACCTAGCATCGCGAGGAAAGGTGAGCTAGGTACGACATTTGCCACCAATTCTGGGCGCGTAAAGCCTTTGGGAACGGAGGCAAAATAATTAACTACCAATTTGGGGCGATCGCTTTCTGAACCATCTCGCCAAGCTTGAATTGCCTTTTGGTAAAACATTCGGTTAGAGAAACTAATGATTGCGATTCCACCAACTTTAAGGATGCGATGGATCTCCGCAAAAACAGCTTCAGGATATTGGAGATACTGTACTGAAACCGTATTGAGAACTGCATCAAAAGTACAATCCTCAAAAGGAAGTTGCTGTTGCTTATTAAGATTTTGGACAAAATAATGATTTAATCGTGGATTTTTGGCAAGTTCTTCGGCGTTTAAGCCATGTCCTTCCACATGGCTAAATTCCATATCTGCTGGTAAGTGTGACACCCAACTACTCATCAAATCCAAGATCCGAGTGTTGGGCTGTAAACGCTGACGGTATAGATCTGTTAATTGCGCTATGAATTGATCATCTACATGGTTAACAAATCGAGGATAGTCATAAAAAAGCGCGTCATCACTATTATCTAGCTTGGTGCGTTGGGCGGATGCTAAAGGCATAATTTGGCTGAGGTTATGATGCAACTACAACATCTTAACAATTCTTAACCAAGAAAGAAATTGAAAGCGATGCGAAGCATCGCTTTCAATTTCTTTCTTGGTTTGAGTTTGGGCGCAAAGCATCGATTCCTTGAAACCTAAGGAATTTTTTAAAAGGTGCATGGAGCAATCTTTCTAAAAAATTCTCCGCACTAGATCAAGCCTCAACAGACTGTGCAATGCTTTGCTGCTAATATTTTTGGTTATAAATCTGACAATACCAAGAGATAGTTTCATGGCTTACTGGCTACTCAAAAGTGAACCCGATGTTTATTCTTACGCTGATCTAGAACGCGATCGCCAGACAATCTGGGATGGAGTAAACAATAACTTAGCCTTGAAACATATTCGTACTATGCAAATTGGCGATCTGGCGCTGATTTACCACACAGGAGATGAAAGGCGAGCTATGGGTATTGCTGAAGTTGTTAGTATCCCCTACGTTGATCCAAAATTAGATGATCCGAAGCGTGCTGTAGTTGATGTCAAAGCATTAAAACCATTACCTAAGCCTGTGACACTCGCGGAAATCAAAAAAGATCCCGATTTTGAAGGTTTTGATTTGATTCGGATCAGTCGTCTTTCAGTAGTTCCTGTCTCTGAGTTACATTGGCAAAAGATTCTCAAGCTTGCTGAAGCTCTGTAGGAGTGGTTGGTGTCCCCGCCGAAGGCAGGGACACCAACCTATTGGGGTAAAAATCACCACAAAAAATAATGCAAAATCAAGAAAACTTAGAAAAAACTTTCTATCAACTTGCTGATCGCTTAGTGGACAACTTAGCCAGTAGTGAACATCTCACGATTAGTTTAGACAGTGAACAAAGTCAATTTACGCGATTCAATAAGGCAAAGGTTCGGCAGTCTGGGTTAGTTGGCGATGGAAATATCCGCATTTCATTGATCAATAATCAACGCGAAGCCTACGCAGAATTTCCATTTACAGGATATTTATCAACCGATCTGGATTATGGTCTGGCAAGCTTAAATTACCTCCGCCAAGAAGTTGCCCAGTTACCCGAAAATCCTTACTGTGTCCTGCCCACTAACCAAGGTTCTAGTCGCGAAATTTACCAAGGCAAATTATTAGATCCTGAACAGGCGATCGCCACAATTCTGGCTCCCCTATCAGGAATCGACTTTGCTGGTTTCTACGCATCAGGCTCAATCATCCACGCTAATGCTAACTCCGCAGGGCAAAGACATTGGTTTGCGACAGATTCATTTTTTGTAGACTATTCGATATTTGTGCAAACTAGCTCAGGAGAAAAAGCAGTCAAGGGAATTTATGCTGGCAAAGACTGGCAATTAGAGAGCTACCTATCCCAAATAGAAACATCCAAACAGCAATTAATTGCTTTGCAAAATCCCAGCAAAACCATAGAAAGAGGGCAATATCGCACCTATTTTGCTCCTGCTGCTGCTGCCGAGCTGTTAGGCTTTTTGACTTGGAGTGCGGGTGAGTCGAGCTTACAGCAGGGAAGTAGTGCTTTTTTTAAGCTAAATAGTCAAGAGCGATCGCTTTCGCCATTACTATCTCTTAGTGAAAATTTCACCTACGGTAATGTACCGCGTTTTAATAGTTTAGGAGAGGTAGCCCCTGAACATTTACCGATAATTACCAATGGCAAACTGGTCAATACATTGGTGAGTTCTCGCAGCGCTAAGGAATACGGCAAGCAGGCAAATGGCGCAGGAATGTCGGAATCAATGCGATCACCCGAAGTTGCGGCGGGCAATCTACCCTTGACGGATATTCTCAAAAAATTAGATACAGGCCTATATCTTTCTAATTTGCATTACCTCAACTGGAGTGATCGCACAGGTGGGCGAATTACAGGGATGACTCGCTATGCCTGCTTTTGGGTAGAAAATGGTGAGCTGATCGCCCCAATTGAAAATCTGAGATTTGACGATAGCATCTATGACTTCTTAGGTGAAAATCTAGATTCAGTCACCGAATTTCGCGAGTTTATCCCTAATACTGGAACCTATGAAAAGCGATCGCTAGGCGGGATATTAGTCCCAGGGTTGCTAGTCAGCAATTTTAAATTTACGCTCTAACATCAAAGCTCGTCATTCAAACAAACAATTTTGAGCCTTTCAACGCCAAAGGTATTGAAAGTCTTAGAGCTGTTTTCATAATGAGAATGACTGGTTGCGCTCGCCTATAGCAAAGCAATAGTTAGCTAGTACAAATCAAAACCCTAGAAGATGAGTGGCGGTGCTTCGCACCGCCACTCATCTTCTGGTTTTATGTCCTAAGCAAGCCTTGCTTTGTTATGGCTATCAAAATCAATCCGATTAGTGACATAATGAGTAGGAAAACTTAAGATATAACTGATAATTTTATGTCAGACGGAAAAGGATTTGGATTTGGCTTAGGCAAAATGAAAGAAGCCTTCCAAAAAGCACAACAGATTCAAGAAGGTGCAAAAAAGCTTCAAGAAGAGTTAGATGAATTGCGCTTAACTGGCGAATCTGGTGGTGGCTTAGTTAAGATCACCTTAAGTGGAAACCAAGAACCTCAGAGTGTAGAAATTGCCCCCGAAGCCCTAAACGAAGGCGCAGAAGTATTATCAGATCTAGTATTAGCCGCTCTCAAAGACGCTTATCAACTGTCTACTGGCACAATGAAGCAAAAAATGGAAGACCTAACTGGTGGGCTTGGTTTACCCGCAGGCTTCTAACTAGACTTTTTGCTTCAACCTAAGAAAGATATTAAAAGCGTTGCAAAGCAACGCTTTTAATATCTTTCTCGGATTTCTCGAAAAAATAAGGACTTGTTCACATAAAGATTGCCATGATAAATAACCCCGCATTGCGAGTACAGCGCCGCAACCAACCAGCCGCGCTTATTCCTACCCAACAACAAGTGTCGATCCTAGATTGGCTTGAGTCTACAGGACGACTGATTGCCCGCGAAGGAACTGAATCTAGCCTCAAGTTTGATGATGAGGCTGAAGAACTAAGTGAATTGATGCTTGGTGATGACCCTAGCTACATTGATGACGATGATGATGATTTGGATGATGACGACGTTGACTAAGAGATTGTCTTGCTTCAATGGCTAAAAAACAAAAATTCCCCCATTTACTCGGCTCAAAATGGACTGCCATGCAAGAAACTTTTGGCTGGCGACATTTTGTAGTGGTAAATCGTAAAAATGAGGGTGAACTAGTGTTCGCTGAAATCAAAGCAGCCTGTGATGACTCTGTACGCTTTTGGCTAAATGCTAAAGCTCTCAAAAGGCGATCGCTTTGGTCACCTGGCTGGCAAGCTTTAAACGAGCAGCCACAGCAAAGTTAAATCAAAGCATTACGTAGCGGCGCTACGTGATGCTTTGATGCACGGCTTAAACAAAAGAGGTATGGCGCAAAGCGCCATACCTCTTTTGTAGAGAAATTACACTGTAGCAAGCGCTTTAATTTGCATCATTTTTAGAAATCTATCAAAATTAAAATGACTCGCCATCATTTCACAAATAGTTGTGACCTTCACGCCTTCATGTAAGCGCACCTGCCCAAGACAGCTTTCAATAATGCCAGCAGTTCCAAGAGTATCTTTACTAACTGCTAAAACTGGAACTCCTAGCTCCATAGCCTTATGAGCAACATCATCACTAATAAAGGGACGACCAGTCAGAATCAAGCAATTAGTAGAAGTTTCAAGAGCCGCAAACTGAAGATCGATGCGACTGCTGCCTGTAATTACCGCCTTATTGTAGGATTTTCGGAAATAACTTTGGGCTGAATTTACATCCATCGCACCAATTTTTAGTTCCTCCACCATTACTTTACCTAGATCGATATTTTCAGGACAACACAAAACAGTGGCACTAAGTTGCTCGATCAACTCAGACACGCTTACGCTACGCAAAGTCCGATTCTCTGGCATCAGCGCAAATACTGGAATACCCTGATTTTCTAAGTAAGGATGCAATATTTCAAGGGTAGTTTCGTACTGTTCATCAGGAATGTCGTTAATCACTACTCCCAATAAGCGATCGCCAAAGCGTTGCTTTGCCATCAAGATATGGTCTACCACTAGCAAAGAACCAAATCGCATTACTAACAAAATTGGTGCATCAAGATGTTCAGCCATTTCCTGAAGGGAAAGCCCAAAAATTGCACCTTCGGCTGTATTTGCGGGTGCTTCCAGAAGTACCAGATCTCCCTCAATAATCTCCTTATATTCTTCTAGCTTATTACTGTAATCGTCCGTATCTTTTCCTGATAGACGATGTTGCAATGCTGCACGATCAAGATTTAAAAGTGTTGGACGTAAAAGTGCTGGTGGCAAATTTAAAGCTTGCTTGATAAATTCAACATCCGCTTCACCACGATCAGCGGACTCTGGTAATTCTTTGGATGTAAAAGTACCTATAGGCTTACCGTAGCCAACTTTGTAACCTTTGGCTTGCAAGTTGTACGTCAGTCCCAAAATTGTTGCCGACTTTCCACTACCTGATCTAGTGGAACCAATTAACAAATGCTTAGCCTGTGGCACGTTTTGCCCTCTAAATAATTACAAAAAATTACAAGACTGCATTAAAATCTATATCCTGTTTGGTTATTGTAACTGATGGACTGTAACCGATAATTTTTGTTTTGAACGAAAGCTGCATTGTTTTAATGCAACTTTTGCAATACAGCGCTACATAACCAAACTTAATCTCTTGAAGACTATGACAACACAGCAATTGTGATTATAAAAAAAGGTTTGATAATTGCAGCACCAAAGATGATTTACAGCCTATTAAGGCTTAAATAGTAGATTAGCGGGTCTTTTAAAAATTTTCTTGCTTCTTTTGGAAAGGGCAAAGCGCTATATGCTTGTTGCTAAGGATGGAAAGTTAACATATTTTTTTACGTGATTTTAGTTGTATGGGTGTTAGTCAATCTGCAATTACAGGCGATCGCCAAATTTCCAGCAAAGTTATTCTCGAAGTCCGTGACATAGTGGCAGGATATGTGGACGGCGTAGATATTCTACAAGGGGCAAATTTATTAGTTCATGAAGGGGAGTTAATAGCAGTAATTGGCTCGAATGGCGCTGGCAAATCAACTTTAGCTAAAACAATTTTTGGACTAGTCCCCATACGCTCAGGAGGGATATTATTTGGTGCAATCTCTCTAGTGGGACTGCAACCTGAACAAATTGTCCGCAATGGGATTAGCTATGTCCCCCAAATTGCTAACGTATTCCCGTCTCTAAGCATCTCGGACAATCTTGATATGGGAGCATACACAAGAGAAGGAAATATCTCCACTATCAAAGAAAAAATTTATGAGACTTTCCCGATACTTGCCAAGCGTTGTAATCAGAGAGCAGGGACATTATCAGGTGGGGAACGTCAAATGCTGGCGATGGGGAGAGCAATGATGCTAGAGCCTAGGCTACTAATTTTAGATGAACCCTCAGCAGCACTTTCTCCAATATTAGTGCAAGACATATTTGACCTAGTTCAAAAAATCAACCGAGCGGGAACATCAATAATCTTAGTGGAACAAAATGCTCGTAAAGCTCTAGCGATCGCAGATCGCGGTTACATAATGCATCTAGGCAAAGATGAATTCACTGGTAAAGGCTCAGACTTGCTAAATGATCCTGAAGTAGCAAAACTATATTTGGGTGTAGGTAAATTTAATAAGCCTTAATGCTGGCATGAAACTTTAGATAGATTTAATATTTCAGCATTTACATTACGCAACAGTTCTACTAATCTATTTTAATGAGTTAAAAGCTCATACTTCATAACCTATACATTCCCATCAGGATTTATTTGTCATTATGACCACAGCAGTACAGAGACGCGAAAGCGCATCAATCTGGGATCAGTTTTGCA
>QBLS01000037.1 GCA_003249015.1 Pseudanabaena sp.
TGTCTCTTTTTACTTACTCTACTTTATTACTTTTCAACAACTTTGTAACATTACCGATTTTCATTTGCTAGATTTTGATCGCCATTTTGCAAAGCTTGTAAGGCTTGCCTGTCATATTTTTCTAACTGAACTTGCGATCGATTATATTGCAACTCTTGGCGTTTGAGGGCTGCCATCGATTGCGCGACAGCTTGACGCAATTGCAAACGCTCTTCTTGCATCTCAACAATTGATAGCCTTAGATTTTTTTTATCTTCAGAATCTATAGTCATTACATCCCATCTTCAGAATTGGTGTATTTTTGAATTTAAAAACAAAAAATAGGAGTGCAAAGCATTCTCCTTTTTTATGAGAGATTGTGTCTATAAGGCTTATTTACCCATTTGACGCATTACTTTCTACTAAGAGGTTACCCCACATACCTTATCGGTCTAACGTTCCGAGTGAGTGGTTGCAGTGGACTTGCGTAGCTCTACCAAGAAGTTGCCAATCCCCTCCACTCGGGCTGTTATCCATGCCTTCCAACGGTCGCTCCCTTCATTCTCTCCCATACTACCGATCGCCATCAAAGCAAAATTAAACGTCTGAAACGCATATCCCATATTTGATGTCTGCTGTCAATGCGTAAGTCCTAATAATATCAGCGCAAAGCGCCACCATTTCAATCAAAATCCTACATGAGTTGTAAGAGGTTTCGACTTCGCTCAGTCAGCAATATAAAAACCAAGAAGTTTGTTCCGCCCGCTTTGCGGGCGGAACAAACTTCTTGGTTTTGGATTTTAATTAAGCTGAGCCAATCAACAAAAGTGTAGTCATACTTCTGTTGACTAAGAATCAAACCCAGTAAAGGTTTTCAAACAAAGAAATGGCGTAGGCATTTCTTTGTTTGGTTAGGCTGTTTACAGCCCTATTTTTAAAAGATGCTTCTGGATTTTTCCCATCGCGTTGCGGGGAATTTCCGAAACTTCAAAAAC
The DNA here is from genome assembly GCA_003249015.1 of Pseudanabaena sp. Lineage (GTDB taxonomy): Bacteria > Cyanobacteriota > Cyanobacteriia > Pseudanabaenales > Pseudanabaenaceae > Pseudanabaena. The sequence continues at coordinate 975 of QBLS01000037.1, forward strand.
TTGCTTAGGGCATTTATATGAAGCTAAGCTTACTTTACAATGTCCGATCAAATCTTCTAGCGGTACTTGTAACCCTTCATGAAAAGCGATCGCTGCCACTACTTTTTCTCCAAAATCCTGATCAGGAATACCAATAACTGCCGATTCTTTAACAGATTTATGGCTCTCTAAAATATTCTCAATTTCCTTGGGATAGACATTAAATCCACCTGTAATGATTAATTCTTTAGCGCGACTCACTAGATACAATCTACCTTGAGGATCTACATAGCCCAAATCGCCCGACCGAAACCAACCATCTACAAAAGATTCTTTCGTCTTATCGGGCATTTGCCAATATCCTTGAAAAACATTTTCTCCACGAATCCATACCTCTCCAACTTCTCCGTCTCTCAAACTCTTTCCATTAGAGTCAACAATCAGAATCTCTACTCCCTTTAATGGAAACCCTACACTCTTTGGTAAACGCTGTTTAGGGTCTATCGGGTTAGATGCATTCATGCCTGTTTCCGTCATGCCGTAGCGTTCTAGTATGCGAAAATCAGTTAACTTCTCAAAATCATCAAATTGGCGATCGCTAAGAGGAGCCGAGCCAGAGATAAATAAGCGCATTTTACTTAAGTCTGGAGTAGATTCTAGATCTTGCCAAGAGCTAATCAATCTCTGATAGATCGTAGGAACTGCCATAAAAATTGATATTTGTTCCCTCTCTAAAGCTCGCCACGCTGATCTTGGCTCAAATTTCTCAACCATAATCATTGTGGCTCCCGCATAGAGACAGCCGAGGACAGCAACATTTAACCCATGCACATGAAATAAAGGCAATACATGGAGTAAGCGATCGCTGTCTTGCCACTGCCAAGCTTCATGGAGAGCTTCCATATTTGCAATTAAATTTCGATGCGATATCATTGCACCTTTGGAACGTCCTGTTGTTCCTGATGTGTAGCAAATCATCGCAATATCATTACCTCCAGAGGAGTAAGTAGGCACAAATTCTTTAGGACTTTGGGCAACTAACTCCAGCAGAGATCCTAAAATATTAGGCTGATACTCTGGGTTGCTATTTTGATCAGCAAGAATAATCTGTAAATTTGACAGATGTTGAATTTCTGTTTGAAATTGAGCGAGGCGATCGCTAGTAGTTATGAATAGATTGCTGCTTGAATCCGATAAAAAATAAACTATTTCCGAGCCGCGATAGTCTGGATTGAGGGGAAGACTAATCGCTCCGATGGAAAGAATTGCCAAGTGCAAGAATAAAAATTCTACAGATTTAGGCATCTGTATAGCAATGCGATCGCCTTTTTTGATGCCGATTTGATTAAGCAATGACGCATAATCTCTAATTTGATCTTCTAAATCTTGGTAAGTCCAAGTATTCTCGCCAAAAACAATTACAGGTTTACTACTATACTTTGCAAAATTCTGGGAAAGTAGCTGAACTAGGTTCATAGGTTCAAGGGGCTAGAGTAATTTGATAATCCTGATAATAAATTACAGCGCTTTACACTCAAACCAAAACATGAAGAAACTTTAAAAGCGTTGCTTTGCAACGCTTTTAAAGTTTCTTCATTCAGACAAATATCGCAATTACAGCGCAAAGCGCTGCGCTTATTTTTTCGGTTTAGTTACACTATTAAAATATTCTTTGGCACGGCTAAATGCGTACTGGAATTTATCTCCAAGCGTAGGTTCTGGTAATACAGCAACAGTAATTTCTTCATCGGGAAATTCCTTGAGACGATAGCCGTATTCCAGATTTTCCTGATACTTACGCAAAATTGGATAGAGACGGACAGCTCCCTTGAGCAATTCCTTTTCCTGCTGAAAAATAGCTCGACTGATCTGATTACTGCGTTCTACAGCCATCGAACCCGCAGGAACCCATTCCTTACCCTTAATACGGATATAAATATTAAATTCAGGCAAACCTTTTTCTTTCATCTCATCATAGCGATTGGCAGCTACTTGATGCTTATTAGGCTCCTTCTTCTTTTTCTTTTGACTAGAAACCCCAGCAAAACCCTTTGCATTGGTTGAACTCATAAGTTTTTATGTCCCTACTTTCAACTTTCTAAAATAATTTTTATATAGATTAATAAAAGTTTACTTTAGGCGATGATCTAAATACAATCATCCTTTAGACAAGAAAATCACCGATCTTAATAGCTAGACGAATGGCGGCGCTTCGTGCCGCCATTCGTCTTTAATAATGCTGCAACTGCATTTTATCTGAAATCTATTTTAATAATGAAAGATCGCCTACTTTGTTGACAAAGGAAGAGTCAAAACTCCTAGCGCTAGTCTATAAGTATCTATCTCTTCATTTGCTAAAGCTATAAACTTCTGAGCATCTGTCATAGAGCGATCGCTTCGCGACGTAACTTACTCGCAAAAGATGCCGAATTCGCCAAACTCCTGAAATATATCACCTCAAACATAATTTGAGTACCAAAGTTCAATAGGATCGATAATATGAAAATGATGGTGAGCGTGCGAAACACTCCCACCACCCTAAAACTCGTTCAAGAATTAGAAATAACGAAGTATGTTATCAGCCTATCGTGACCATGTTGCCGAACGTGCAGCCCAAGGAATTCCACCCTTACCCATCAATGCTCAGCAAGCCTCAGCCCTTTGTGAGCTATTGCAAAATCCCCCCGCAGGTGAAGAGGAGTTTTTATTAGCGTTACTACGCGATCGCATTCCCCCTGGGGTCGATCAAGCTGCCTATGTCAAAGCAGGATGGCTAACAGCGATCGCTAAGGGTGAACTCACATCACCATTAGTTAGCCCAGCCTATGCGGTGGAGCTGCTCGGCACGATGGTCGGTGGCTATAACGTGCAGACCTTGATTGATTTGTTAGGCAATGATGATTTAGGAGACTTGGCAGCGACGGCTCTTAAAAAGACCCTGCTGGTATTTGATGCTTTTAACCAAGTTTTAGAATTATCAAAAACAAACGCCAGAGCGAAAGCTGTCATCGATTCATGGGCTGCTGCCGAATGGTTTACCAGTCGCCCTGCTTTGCCTGAAACTGTGACCGTGACCATATTTAAAGTCACAGGCGAAATCAATACCGATGACTTCTCGCCTGCATCCCAAGCCTTCTCGCGTCCTGACATTCCCCTCCATGCCCTCTGTATGTTGGAGTCCCGCATTCCCGATGGTTTAAAAACCATTGCCGAACTCAAGCAAAAGGGGTATCCCGTCGCCTTCGTTGGTGATGTCGTGGGAACAGGTTCTTCCCGCAAATCCGCGATTAACTCGGTGCTGTGGCACATCGGCAACGATATTCCCTTTATTCCCAACAAGCGATCGGGCGGCGTAATTTTAGGAAGCACGATCGCACCGATCTTCTTTAACACTGCTGAAGATGCAGGAGCCTTACCAATTCAGTGTGATGTCACTAAATTGGAAACTGGCGATGTTATTACCATCCACACTCGCGAAGGTAAAATCACTAACGACGCAGGTGAAACCCTCTCTACCTTCAGCCTCACCCCTGACACGATCGCCGATGAAGTTCGTGCAGGTGGTAGAATTCCCCTCTTAATCGGTCGTAGCCTCACCGCTAGAACCCGTCAAGCCTTGGGACTCCCTGCCAGTAATGTGTTCATCCTTCCTGCCACACCTCCCGACACAGGCAAAGGCTACACCCTCGCCCAAAAGATGGTCGGCAAAGCTTGCGGTGTTGCGGGTGTGCGTCCCTACACTTCCTGCGAACCCTTGATGACCACCGTTGGTTCTCAAGATACAACTGGACCGATGACCCGCGATGAGTTGCAAGAACTTGCTTGCTTAGGCTTCAGCGCTGACTTGGTGATGCAGAGCTTCTGCCATACCGCCGCCTATCCCAAGCCCACCGACATCAAAACCCATAAGGAACTTCCCGACTTCTTCTCAAATCGTGGTGGCGTAGCCCTCCGTCCCAATGATGGCATTATCCATTCTTGGTTAAATAGAATGCTTATGCCAGATACCGTCGGCACTGGCGGCGATTCCCATACCCGCTTCCCCTTGGGCATCTCCTTCCCCGCAGGTTCAGGACTCGTCGCCTTTGCTGCTGCCCTTGGTATCATGCCTCTGGATATGCCCGAATCAGTTCTAGTTCGCTTTAAAGGCGAATTGCAACCAGGGGTAACATTGCGCGATATCGTCAATGCGATTCCCTACGTTGCCATTCAACGTGGATTACTCACCGTTGAGAAGAAAAACAAAAAGAATGTCTTCGCAGGTCGGATTATGGAAATTGAAGGTTTGCCCGATCTCAAAGTGGAACAAGCCTTTGAACTCACCGATGCCACTGCCGAGCGTTCCTGTTCTGGTAGTACGATCAAGCTCAGCACAGAGACCGTTGCTGAATACTTGCGATCGAATGTGGCTCTCATGAAGAACATGATCGCTCGTGGCTATAGCGATGCGAAAACGCTCTTGCGCCGTATTGCCAAAATGGAAGAATGGCTCGCCAATCCTGTATTAATGGAAGCCGATCCTGATGCCGAGTATGCGGAAATCATCGAGATCGATCTCAATGAAATCAAGGAGCCAATTGTGGCTGCACCTAACGATCCTGACAATGTGAAGTTACTCTCCGAAGTAGCAGGCGATCGCGTCGATGAAGTCTTTATCGGTTCCTGCATGACCAATATCGGACATTACCGCGCCGCCGCCAAGGTTCTCGAAAAAGAAGCCGCCGTGAAAGCGCGTCTCTGGGTCGCACCACCCACCCGCATGGATGAGTTCCAACTTAAAGAAGAAGGAATCTACAGCACCTTTGGTGTCGCAGGAGCCAGAACCGAAGTCCCTGGATGCTCTCTCTGCATGGGTAATCAAGCCCGTGTTGCCGATGGCGCAACCGTCTTCTCCACTTCCACCCGCAACTTCAATAATCGCATGGGCAAGGATGCTCAAGTCTATCTCGGTTCCGCTGAACTCGCGGCGGTCTGCGCCTTGCTAGGCAAGATTCCGACGGTGGAAGAATACCAAGCGATCGTCACCAAGAAGATCGATCCCTTTGCCAGTGACCTCTATCGCTATCTCAACTTCGATCAGATCGCCAATTTTGAAGATCAAGGTCGGGTGATTGCATTAGAGGATATGCCTCGTATTGAGGACATTTTGGGTATGCCTGTGGCAGCTAAGTAGTTAGTTACTTTGCGTATAATCTTAGGGTGAGCCTATAAAATGGCTTGCCCTTTGTTAAAACGTTATGAGGATTGACATCTGTGATCGTCAAAGAGTTAGAACAGCAACTTCTCGCCCTTAGACCTAGTGAAAAGGTGCAGGTGATCCAGTTACTTGCTCAAAGTTTGGGCAGCAATTGGCAGGGAATTGAGAAAACGCCTAAAGTTTGTGGTGGGGAGGCTTGCATTGCGAATACAAGAATTCCTGTTTGGGTGCTAGTGGAGGCTCGCCGTGAGGGATACAGCGATCTTGATTTATTGACCAGCTATCCAACGATTACGGCTACGGATTTAGCGAATGCTTGGGTATATGCGGCGGCTCATGAGGATGAGATTGATTTGCTGATTGAGCAGAATGAGGCAGCTTAGGGGATGGCACATTTTTACGCGGATGAGCAGTTTCCCTTTCAGGTTGTAGAATTATTGAGAAGCTTAGGGCATGACGTTTTGACAGTGCAAGAAGCAGGAAATGCCAATCAACGGATACCAGATGATCAGGTTTTGGCGTTTGCTGTAGGTCAAGAGCGATCAATTTTGACTATCAATAGAATTGACTTTATCCGTTTGCATCGTCATGACGATGAGCATTTCGGGATTGTAGTTTGTACGAATAATCGTAATTGGGAACAGTTTGCGGCACGGATTAACGATGCAGTAATAGCAGAGGGATCGTTGCAGAAGAAGTTGATTCGAGTGGTACGACCCTCTGTCTAAATTAGCGATCGCCTATTCAATTCATAGATAAAATCGCTTGATTGCTTGTTTACAGGTTCGCTATTTATGGTGGTTGGATAGGCGATCGCTGGTTATCGGTTATCTTAGAGTTTAAAATAAAATTTATCACCCTCATTTCAAAAACAAAAAACCTATGATTGACTTCCACCTATCTGTCCAACCGCAAACGGAACAAAGACTTAGAAAAATTTTAAGTCAGGTGCAAGATACTGAGATGTTTGCAAGAAATATTATTTCCTATCAAATTGCAGAATTACAGAAAGGGAGCTTAAACTTGCGATTGGATCTAAAGGAATTTGAACAAAAATATCAAATGACTTCTGAAGACTTTCAAGAGAGATTCTCTCAAGGTGTTTTAGGAGATGATGCAGATTTTATGGTTTGGTCGGGTTTGTGCGAAATGCTTTGTCACAATCAGATGCAGCTTAGTGAGTTGAGATGATTGAGGCTTATTTTGTTGAAATTGATATCATTGTATGGATGAAAATCAAGTCATGATTTTTCGCTATCATAATACTCCTCATCATGCTGAAGTTGCTACTTTTCCACATCACAAGCACGAAGGTGATGATATCAAAGAATCTCCTGAAATTATTCTCTATCAGGTGCTTTTAGAAATTGCTCAAAATCAGAGATAAATTTTTTAAAGGGCGATCGCCTATTCATTTCATAGGTAAAATCCTTTGATTGATTGCTAACAGGTTCATGAGTATGGCGATCGCTGTAGTAAATAATGATTGTTAAACTAAGTGAAAGTTACAGAATATTTCAAATCCATGCAGCTTAGACCCGATATAAAGTTGGAATGGATTGCCAAAGCGATCGCTAATCCCTTAAAAGTTGAGACTCAGGCGGATGGACGTAGGCGATGTTGGGCAAAAATAGAGGAAAATGATGGTAGATATTTACGGGTTATTCTCTTGGAAGATGGTGAAACAGTTCACAATGCGTTTTTTGATAGAAATTTCAAGGAGCTAGAAACATGAAAATTAGATATTTTGCGGATACGGACACTCTGTACATCGTCTTTTCTCAGAAAACACCTGCGGAAACGCGAGATTTAGATGAGAATACCTTATTGGATTTAGATGAGGATGGTCAGCTTTGCAGTATGACAATTGAACACGCTAAGGAAAGGGTTGGTATTCCAGAGATTGATTATCAACAGATTGTGGTGCATTAACAAAAACTACTGATAAGATAGTAGCAATCAAGAATTAATAATTAAAAAGCCCATAGTTTACAACTCGTGCTTACAGAGTAATCACTATTGAAGCATAATGCTAAATATATGAAATTAACACTTAGAGAAGCTTATATAAAAGAACTAATTGACATTAATACATATTACTTTGCTGTGGCAAAATTATATGGGCTTGATGAATTAGAAACACTTGTTATACCAAGTGAATTCATAACAGTTGATGAAGGTTATGATGTTTTGAATCAGCCAGCATTCAGAAAGTTCATGTTTGCCGAGAACGAAGTGAGAAGTTTTTTTCACTCCATAGTGAATAGAGTAAACCATGAGACCATGCTTGAGGCTTTCGACAACTGTGGTGGTATTGAGTCTTATAGAAAAGACAAATACGACATTAACAGTAAATGGATAGATGTAACCAATGAAGTCATAAATGTACTTCTATCTGTAGCTTATAAAAGAGCAGGTATACACCCCGATAAAGGTGATTTTAATATTGACGAATTTAAACCTGATTACAGTAGTGTATATGTCCCAGATGATGAGCTATACAATGAGGGAGACTGTGATCGTTAGACTTAGCTTTTCTACAAAACCATGAATTACGAAGAAGTCAATAAAAAAATCTTGATTAACAATAGTATTCAAGCTTCTGTTGAGGCTATAATTTTTTCAGCTTCAACTTCAAACCTTAAATCTTTTTACTTCATTTCAGATCTTCTAGATAGAATGCCTCATTATGTAAATGAATGTTCAGATGTAATGTTAAAGTCGCAAGACGTAAAAACCTTATACCATCTGATATCATGTGAACTCAGTAAACGTAAAGATGGTGAGTTGCCTTGGCTTTTAGATGAGTTTTACGGTATGTTCAATGTTTCGTCACCTGATAAGGTTAAAGGTTTTTCACAGCCATATGACTATGAAGATTATGTAGATACATATGAAGAGGTTGAAGAAATATTAGTTAATGAGTTTAGAAAAAAGTTCTATCCATACTCATAGTCAAAGATTTCAACTAAAAAGTAAATCACATCGAAATTGTGTAACTTTTAATTTCATTCTTACCATTTTCCGTCAACACACTTCTTAAATTCAAGAGCCGTAGATTGGTCATATAGGTCTTCAATATATAGAGACAGGGCTTTCAAAGCTTCATTCTTTGTTAGACGAGAGTTACTTTGCATCCACAAATCTACACACTCATACACACCAGTCAAATCACCGATATGAAAATCTGAGCCTACATTGGATATAGATAAGTTAAAAGTTTTGAACTCGTGTGTAACTTCTCCTTTTATGGCGATAAAGTACTTTATAGTGATTTCTAAGCCATCATCAGTCCGCTTCGGTGTAAGTAATTCAGTTCTTACAGAATCTGGTAATTCTCTCATATAGACTATTGTGTTGTAGTTTACTCATTATAAATCCAAACCGTTATATCTGGTTGAAGGAGAGGAAAATGAGGTGATCGTTTTACTATAATTAGATTCTGATAGATGGGCATTCGCTGGTTGATTGATTTTTTGAGGGGCGATCGCTGGTTATGTGGGATGGATAGGCGATCACTGGTTGATTTATTTTTAGAGGGGCGATCGCTGGTTGGTTAATTTTTTTAGAGAGGCGATCGCTGATTATGGAGATGGATAGGCGATCACTGGTTGATTGATTTTTTAGGGGGCGATCGCGGGTTGTGGGGATTAATAGGCGATTGCTATTTGATTGATTTTTTGAGAGAGGCGAATGGTTGTGGGAAATTCGACATACATGGCTAGACAAGCATCGCTTTGGCGATCGCCTTCATTTTGGAAGATTATAGGCTTGATTGGGCTAGTGATTATTTTAGAATTTTCCACACCTCCAGACTATGTGATGGGTTATCTCTACATCAGCCCGATTCTAATCGCTAATTCTCAATTGAGTCGTAGTAGTACTTTTTGGTTTACACTTGCTGCTGCGATTTTGACGCTCATTAATATCTGGATTCCTAGTCATGAAACAATTCAAGTTTCTATGGTTGTCAATCGTTTGGTAACTATCTTAGCTCTGGTCGTGACTGCGATCCTGTGCGATCGCAATCGGCAAACACAGCAAATTTTGGTGCAGCAACAGGCAAAACTTCAAGCACAAGAGAAAATCATGAATGTCCGTGAAGATTTTGCTTCCACTTTAGCCCATGATTTACGAACACCTTTACTTGGTGTGATCGAGACTCTCCAAGCCTTTGATCGTGAACAATTTGGAACTATTCATGCCAAACAAAAAACTGTAGTCGCAACTATGATTCGTAGTCATCAGAATAGTTTGCAACTAGTGGAAACTCTCCTTGATGTCTATCGCAATGAAATAGAAGGTTTACAATTACAATTAGAACCAATTAATTTAGCTATTCTAGCGGAAGATGTGGCAACTTCGCTTTTGGGTCTATCTACCAGTCGTCGCGTTTATTTGAACCTACACTATGGAGAATCAGACTTTCGCAAGTTCCTATGGGTGTATGGTGATGCCTTTCAATTGCGGCGAGTTTTTACAAATTTACTGACCAATGCAATTAATCATTCTCCTCGAGGTGCAAAAGTAGAATTAGTGCTAGAAACCCAATCTTCCCATCAGATTGTCCAAGTAATTGATGTTGGTGCAGGGCTTAAGCCTGATGAGCAACCGCACTTATTTGAGCGGTTTTATCAAGGGCAGAGCGATCGCTTGGCTACTGGTTCTGGGCTAGGGTTATATCTAACTCGCCAAATTATTGAAGCTCATGGCGGTACAATTTGGGCAGAAAACCATCATCCCCAAGGTGCAATTTTTGGATTCCGTCTGCCAGCTTTGCCCTATTCATCCCATAACAGTGACTAAACAGGACAAGTATGCTGTCAGCTTAAATTGACAATATTAATTCAGTATTGCAATTTTCAGATAAGTATGGCATGAGCTTCGGTCTCAAGAAAGTGGTTCTGATTTCCGTTATGGATTTAGCCGTTTCAAATAAGAGTTAGGGCTTCGACTTCGCTCAGCCAACGTATACTGCTAGCTGAGCGAAGCTATGTACTGAGCCTGTCGAAGTGTCGAAGCCTTTTCTAAATATTTAAAATTGCTATACAAACATTTTTGACCATATCTTTTGATTCACACTTAGGGCATTTTGGCATTGCTAATTACGTGAGTAAAAACGGTTTTATAATCTTGTCCTCACATCTTGTGAACGACCAAATTACTTATGCCTTACCGATGAGGCGATCGCGCAGAGCCTTGATCTTATCTCGATAGGATGCAGCTTGCTCAAACTCCTGCTTCTTTGCCGCATCCTTCATCTGAGCTTCTAACTGTTCAATCACTGAGGGAATGTCATCTAGTGAAATTTCCTTGGCATTGTTCACCACATACTCAAGCTGACGCTCATTGAGGCGGCGGGAAACAGATAGAAAGTCTAGAATTGCATTACCTTCAATGGACTTCACAATTGAGCGCGGTGTAATTTGATGATCGAGATTGTACTTAATCTGAATACGGCGGCGGCGTTCTGTTTCAGAAATAGCTTTTTCCATGCTATTGGTCATGCGATCGGCGTACATGATCACCTGTCCATCAACATTTCGGGCGGCTCGACCAATGGTCTGAATTAGCGATCGCTCGGCTCTTAAAAATCCTTCCTTATCAGCATCCAAAATTGCTACAAGAGAAACTTCAGGCAAGTCCAAACCCTCACGCAGCAAATTAACACCAATCAACACATCAAAAGTACCACGTCGCAAATCCTGTAAAATTTCAATTCGTTCAATAGACTTGATATCAGAATGCAAATAACGTACTGCCAGATTTCGCTCTTGAAAGTAAGTGGTCAAATCTTCCGCCATCTTCTTAGTGAGCGTCGTGATTAGCACCCGTTCTTTGCGCTTAATTCGTTCTTGAATTTCACTATAAAGATCATCGACTTGTCCTTCCGTTGGACGTACTGATATTTCAGGATCGGTCACGCCAGTCGGTCTGATGATCTGTTCTACTACCTGCTCCGAGACTTCCATTTCCCAATCCCCAGGGGTCGCAGAAACAAATACACATTGTTTGACCATTCCCCAAAATTCATCGGCTTTCAATGGGCGATTATCAGCGGCGCTGGGTAAACGGAAACCATGATCGATCAGCGTCATTTTACGGGCGCGATCGCCATTGTACATCCCACGAATTTGAGGGATCGACACATGGGACTCATCGACAACCAGTAGCCAATCATCTTTGGGGAAATAATCCACTAGACAGGCTGGGGACTCCCCTGCCTGACGACCTGCTAAGTGCCGCGAGTAGTTTTCTACTCCATTACAAAATCCGACTTCTTGTAAAAGTTCCAGATCGTACTTAGTACGCTGTTCCAATCTTTGAGCTTCCAATAGTTTTCCCGCATTGGTCAACTCTTCCAGACGTGCTTCCATTTCTTCCCTGATTTCGGCACAGGCAATTTCAAGACGCTCAGTCGGAGTAACAAAGTGCCTTGCAGGATAAACATTCAAAGCTTCTAGACTTTGTAAAATCTCTCCCGTCACAGGATCAACATAGCGAATTGCTTCTATCTCATCGCCAAAAAATTCTACGCGAATGGTGCGGTCTTCGTAAGCGGGACCAATTTCCAAGATATCGCCCTTAACACGAAATTTACCACGCCCCATTTCGATGTCATTGCGCTCGTACTGCACATTAGTTAAGGCTTTTAGCAATTCTCTCTGGTCATATTCGATCCCAACTCCAAGGGGAATCGAAGCTTTAAGATATTCTTCAGGAATACCTAAGCCATAAATACAACTTACGGAGGCAACCACAATTACATCTTTGCGTTCAAATAGCGATCGCGTTGCCGAGTGGCGCAGCATATCGATTTCATCATTAATGGAAGCAGTTTTTTCGATATAAGTATCGGTAACAGGGATATAAGCTTCTGGCTGGTAATAATCGTAATAACTAATGAAATACTCCACCGCATTATTAGGAAAAAACTCCCGCAATTCATTGCACAATTGGGCGGCTAGGGTTTTATTGTGGGCTAGTACTAGGGTGGGCTTTTGGTATTGGGCGATCGCATTGGCAATGGTCATGGTTTTACCCGTGCCTGTTGCGCCTAAGAGGGTTTGATAGCGAAATCCTTTTTTTAATCCTTCAACCAATTGGGCGATCGCTTTGGGTTGATCGGCAGTGGGTTGCCAAGGGGTACGGATGTCAAATATTGCCATGAGATTAGTGAGGGGTATTTAAAACCATGAGCTTCCATCATATCAAAACCAAAGTTAAAGTCTGTGGCACTTGCAGCTTACGCCACAGACTTTAGCTCTGGGTTTTAATTGCGCGTAGTTACTTAAACCTCTTGCAGTTGAGTTACACTAAAATTTAATTCCCTTAATATGAAGTTGCTTTACGATGGAGTCAATTTTTTCTACTCAGGGCATCATGGTGATGCTGTTAGGAGCATACGCCGTTGCAATGTGGATGTTTCTAACTAGCGCCCCAAAAGTTCATACGATCATGGTATCTAACCTTGATCAAGCGCGATATTTTTATGAGGGAGAGCTAAAATTACCGATCGCTGATGTGCCGCTGCATTACTACTATGGCTACGAGTACGGCATGGGCGCACCTGCTGACCCCATTTATATTCCTGCGGAAGCTAGGCGATCGAGATCGCAGCAATATTCAGCGGATATGGAGGGTGCTTGGTATCAGTTGAAAAAGAATATTCAACTGCATGTAGTCCCTGGGGCGAGCATTATCGACCCCAATCGTGGTCGGCATATTTGCTTTAATCGTGACTGTGTGGAGCAGGTGTTGCTGCAAATTCAAATCAAGGGGATCAAGCATAAAGTCCGTAGCGAGAAGCCGCTTAACTTTTTGGTAAAAGACCCTGATGGTCAAGTAATTGAAATTGCCGAAGTGATTGGCTAAGAACCAAAGAAAGCTGTTCCTCCCGTATAGCGGGAGGAACAGCTTTCTTTAGTGAGATGCCTAACTATTTTTTCAAAAAATCATAAACCTGATTCAATATATTCCCAATTACTAAAAGTAGCGGCTTGTCCCCACCGTTTGCCATCTTCATCAATTACATTCCAAATAATTGCTTGATTGATGTAAAAGCGATCGCCTGTGCTAGAAATCCTAATACCTCGGTAATCACTGATATATCCTTGTGATTTTGCTTGCGTCAAAAGTTGTTCCCTTTCATGTCGTTCTACTGGCTCGGCTGTGTGCCGTGATGGTGTTGAAGTAAAACTAGACCAGTCCATCTGCCAAAGATCCAAGGCTTTTTGGTTCCCATAGTTGAGAACGGGGTCAGCTTGAGTACCATGGGAAACTACGACAAAATCAGCGCTAAAAAGAGATAAGGCTATTTCCAAAGGAGACAATTGCTGACTGCTAGCTAAAATTAAATCTCTTTGAGTCCAGTACTTGAAGCTATACATTAATAACTGGCTATGTCTTACTATCTCTTCTTTTTGCCAAGGCTGGGATTTGTCCATGTCCATATTGCTGATTGAAAAACTAATAGAAATTTATACCAATTCCTAAATGGGTTATTACCTAAAAACTAGCATTGCGGCGCGAAGCGCCGCAATGCTAGTTTTTGGACTTAAATGGGTTAGTTGCTAGTACAGCACTTTAAACTTAGTTAAAAACCAAAGAAGTTTTAAAAGTGTGACGAAGCCGCACTTTTAAAACTTCTTTGGTACTACTGGTGCAATGCTTAGCGCGGAGCCATTAAAGACTAATAGCTACCAGCTTTATTGGCTGTGCTCTTGAGGTTAGCAGAGAAAAACATAGGAATAAACTTCTCCACAAAAGAAGAAGGATCTTTTTCCCATGCTTTTCTAGCTAACTCAATTCTGGTCTTTTGTAACTCAGGAGAGAACAAAGTCTTAGGAAGTTGATCGACTAGATACTGAGGGCGTTGCCATAGGGGAAGAGTATCTGCAATCTTCATCAAGTTCTCAATGCGGCGCACTTCTGCTCCAGCCAAAACATCCATGCCAGACTCATAGGCAGCCTGCTCGATCGCCGCATATTTGCGTTTTGCCGCATCGACCTTAGCGTGGAGAGCTTCGCTTTGTTTACCGATTTCGGCAAGCTTACGGTTGCCCCAGCGAACATGTTCTACCTCTTCAGGCATAATCTTTTCGATGGTTTCACAAATTTTGACATTCTCTTCAGTCTGTTCCACCTTCTTAAGCGCCCGAATATGTGCGGCAAAATACTCACAACCACGTTTTTCGGTGACATTGATCGCCGCTAGAGCCTCAATAATCCCATCTTCAGCGGTTGTAATTGTTTCGTTGCTAATGAGACGCTCAAATTCATCAATATAGGAGTTACCTGGAGGTGTGCCAATATCTTCGCCTAGCTCATGGAGAAGATCTGTCAACCAAAGGGCATGGCGAGATTCGTCAGCAATGTGGTGAGATAGGTCTTTGATTAGATCACGAGGTTTACCGTCAAGCTTTTCAATCAATTCGGTTAAATCTTTACAACTGCGCTGCTCATTAAAGCGGTAGCGGTTGAGAGTGACCATGTGTACTTCGCGCTGACGTACAACTTGATCAAGAATTTCTTGAGCGCTCAGTTGACCACGAAATTTATGGGGATAAGCAACAGTCATTTTTTAAACTCAAATATATAGATTGATGGTTATTGTGGCGGAGCCTATATCTGGAGATTTTTGACTCTAATACCTACATTTTAGTGCGTACTTGTAAAGAAATGTGAAGCATTAATAACTAAAACTAACTTATAGCGCTTTTCAAGTACGCGAGATACGGGTTTGATTCCCCTCCGAAGGCGGGGAATCAAACCCATACTTCAATAGACAGGTAAATGCTGTATGGAAAGCCTAAATGAGCTGTGAGAGGCTTCGACTTTGCTCAGGCATTCAGACAAGCTGGCGTTGGCGCTTCAAATTTACTGAGATGTTGGCGCAGTGCTAACACATATATAATCACCATATTAGGCTTTGCTTTCAGATCGATGCGCCAAGACCATCTATTACAGCGCTTTGCGCCCAAAACTAAGCCAAGGGAAATTTTGAAAGCTTTACAAAGCTTTCAAAATTTCCCTTGAGGTTGGTTTGATCGGCAATTGCTGCAAGTAAGCTCGTATTAATTTCCATAAAAATAATGAAAAATTGGCAAAAGTATCTAAATTTAATTTTTTGTGTAGCGATCGCTAGCTGTTTAAGTGTAGTTACTTTCTTAGGAATTGCTTTTGGTGATATGCAGTCCGCACAGGCAAAACTTACGGATGATTCCTACGATGGCAATATATTTGCTCTCTATGGAGGGAATGGGTCGATTGTGCCACCACGCATTAGTCTAGCGCAGTCACTTCAGCAAGGACGCGCCGCTATGTTGGTTTTTTATGTCGATGACAGTGCTGACTGCAAGAGATTCTCTCCGATTCTCAACTTGGCTCAGGGATTTTATGGCAAAAACCTCAGCTTAATAGCTGTGTCTGTAGATAGCTTGGATTTGCAGAAGAAAGAATATGCGCCAACTGATGAGGCTTACTATTACAAGGGGACAGTTCCGCAAACTGTCCTAATTTCTGGGGATGGCAAGGTTGGATTTGATCGGGAAGGTTTGTTTGGTTTTGAAGATTTAGATACGGCAATTCGGGATCTATTGAATCTACCTGATGCTCCACCTGAGTTGAAATTCCGCAATACTGACAAAGCAATTAACGAAGTTAATCCATAAAACTAAAAAAGCTCATTACAGCGCAGAGCGCTGTAATGAGCTTTTTTAGTTTTTATGGTGTGTACAGATCAAAACCTGTGGCGCACGCGCAGAGTGCGCCGCAGGTTTTGGGTAATCAGCAATTGATGTAGAGATTTTTGATTATTGGTGCGAAGCGTCGATAATCAAATTAAATCAAAATCAAAGAAATGGGTGGCGACAGCTATAGCAGTAATATTCAATTTAATTTTTTTGAGAAATTTAGTATGGAGCCAAATATTGAGAGCGCTAGTACAAATATTGATTTAGAAAGTGTAATGGCTTTTGATTTGGTAAATCAAAAACTTGCCACTCGCGCTGAGCAACTTTTTATTCCCAATATCGAAAAGCACTTGTTTTTATGTGCCGATCAAACTAAGCCACTTTGCTGTCAAAAAGAGATCGGTCTTCAGGTCTGGGACTATCTTAAATTGCGAATTAAAGAACTAGAACTAGAAACAAAAGTATTTCGGACTAAAGCAAACTGTCTAAGAGTATGCGATCGCGGTCCTATCCTATTAGTCTATCCAGATGGCGTTTGGTATCATTCTGTCACTGTGGAAGTTTTAGAAAAGATATTGCAAGAACACATCATTGGCGGCGCGATCGTTTCACAGTATGCGTTTGTTGTATAGATTTAGAACCACTAAAAAAGTTAAAAGCGTTGCTAAGCAACGCTTTTAACTTTTTTAATGGTTCTAAAATGACAATTGCAGTCTGTTTTACTTTTTCTTGATATCTTTTGCCATATTCAAGAATATGTCCATACTAGAATCGACTCGAGTATTGACCTTTGGTTCAAAACTTGTCTTTTCAGTTGGTTCTGGAGCTTTACTGACAAGATTTTGATTTTCAGAAACTTCTTGCTTTGCATCTGCCGATACAATTTCGGTAATTTCTGCACCTTTCACTCCATTAACAGTTGGAAATGTTTTCTTGACTGCTTTGGGAGTTTTCATGTAGTCAATATTGCCAAAGGTCTTAGCAGAATCTTGATCGAGGAAGTAGGAAGATTCTGTTTTTTCAGAGTCGTCTTTCTTATCTTTTTTGCCGAATAAGCCGAAAAGTGCCATGGGTCTATACCTTTTGATTTGTGTAACATTTTAGCAATATAAGTCTATAAATATTTGTAATTGCCAAAGAAATGCTAATAACCAGCGGTTTTTGCCCTCAGAGAGTAGTGGCGAAGCAAAGAGCCGCTACTACTCTCTTATAGGGGTGAAGAATAGACATCGTTACCCTGTATGACGGTATGGACTTGCCAATTTACATCGGTATCAGGATAGTCCAAACGGAAATGTGCGCCTCGGCTTTCAGTTCTAAACAGGGCTGACTTAATTAATAAGTAGGCAAAATCAGTCAAGTTGCGGGTTTCTACCCAAAGGCGAGTTTGGCTTTGCAAACTGGCAATTTCTGCCTGTAGTACTTGAATAGTAGCGATCGCATCTTCTAGTTCCTTGGTGCTGCGACAGATGCCCGCCGATCGCCATGTGAGTTCGCGCAATTGTTCACGAATATCAGCAATTCGGGACTGTGCGTCAAGGTTAGTATTAACCGTTTGAGGGGCTTTACTGCTTGATTCTGGCTGATCTGAATTATTTAGTAGTAATTGCGATACCCGTTCGGCTAGGCGCACGCCAAAAACAAAACATTCTAATAGTGAATTGCTAGCCAGACGGTTGGCTCCATGCACTCCTGTACTGGAGCTTTCACCAACGGCATAGAGTCCATCAATGGAGCTAGCGCCCCAAGTGTCGGTGAGGATGCCACCCATGCAGTAATGCGCCGCAGGCGTGACGGGGATCGGTTGCGAAAACAGATCGATGTTCCACTTTTGGCAGAGCTTAATGATGTTGGGGAAGCGGTAAGCAATGCGATCGCGATTAATAGGTGACAAATCTAAAAATACTGTGGGTTCACCAGTTTTGAGTAAATGTTGAAATACAGCCCGACTGACCACATCTCGCGGGGCAAGCTCACCTTGAGGATGGTAATTAAAACAAAAGCGATCGCCTTTGTTGTCAATTAAATGAGCGCCTTCGCCACGCACTGCCTCACTAATCAAAAATCTCGGTGCGCCCTCAATCGCTAAAGCGGTGGGATGAAACTGCACAAATTCGAGATCACGCACCTTTGCTCCTGCTCGCCACGCGATCGCTACGCCATCACCAGTACTCGCAGCAGGATTTGTATTTTGAGAAAACACTTGTGCGCCACCGCCCGTGGCTAGGACAGTTATAGGGGCGTACATTTCAATTAATGTCGGAATTTCTTGATTAAGGTCAAGACAAGTCATCCCCATACAGCGATTTGCGTCCATAATTGCGTCATGAACTAAAAAACCTTCAAACACCTCAATGGTTGGTTGCTCCATCACTCTTTTGGCGAGGGTGGTGACTAGCTCGCGCCCAGTGGCATCTGCAGCATGGATTACTCGCTTGCGAGAATGGGCGGCTTCTAGGGTAAGTGCTAAAGAATTATTTTGCAGCCGATCAAAATCAACCCCAAATTCCAATAGTCTTTTGATTTGTGGTTCAGCTTTAGATACCAATACTTCTACAGCTTCAGCATCACAGATGCCTGCACCTGCCTGCAAAGTGTCAGCAACATGTAAAGCAATGGAATCATCCTTATCGATTACAGCCGCGATCCCGCCTTGCGCCCAGTCGCTGGCGGAAATTGTCAAATTATCTTTAGTGACTAGAGCAATCTTCCAGTCATGTTTTTTCGCTTTGTGGAGATATTCATGGAGAGAGAGGGCTGTGTACAAGCCAGCCGCCCCTCCGCCAATTACCAGCGCGTCAAATTTTTTAATTTCTTGTTGCATCTTTTCTCCATTCACTTGCGATCGCCGATGCCCCTTGGGTCTTTAGATTAACAAAATTTTTTATAGTTGTTTCAAAGAGTTAGGGCTTCGACTTCGCTCAGCCAACGTATATTGCTGCCTGAGCGAAGCGATGCACTGAGCTTGTCGAAGCGTCGAAGCCTCTTCTAAATGTTTAAAATTGCTTTATCCCTTGCCATCTAAACATTAGCGCCGCCTTGCTAATGCTTAGATTTTAGTTAGTGCCGTAAATCCTCGCCCCTGAGACATTGCCACTGCTAAATAAATTGACAACGGTTTGATAGAAATGGCTATAGCTATTGACCATATCCACATCAAACAGAGCTAGATAATATTCTCGCTTTGCTTCAAATTTTTCATAGCGCTCTTGCAACCAAGGTTGCCACAGTGCCGACATATCCACAAACTCAATATTTTGAAAACCTGCTTTTTCTAAATCTTCGAGGTACTGCTCACGACTTGGTAAGTAGGGACAGGCAATGATTTCGGCTAGGGCTTGACGATCGCTTTCTGGTAAATCTTGGGCGGCGTAGTAGTCCTCAATGTAGAAGCGACCTTCGGGTTTGAGTACCCTTGCACAGTTCTGAAATAACGTAGTGCGATCGCAAATATGTAAAAACACATTCATCGATACCCAACTGTCAAAACTATGATCAGAGATCGGCAGATTGCTGATATCCGTAAAGTCCCCTTGCATCAACTGAACCTGCTCGGTCATCTGCGTGATTTCATTCGCTTTCATGCCGACTTGATGCAATTGCTCTTGTAGTTCTACGCCCGTCACCTGACAGCCATATTTCCAAGCTAAGTAACGGGAGGTGCCACCAATTCCTGAGCCGATATCTAGTACTTGAGAACAATCAGAAATATTCAGGATTTTTGCGGCGTGATCCACAGCGCTAGTGCCAAGATAATGGTATTGATCCAAACTAGTTAAGTCGGGTACCGTCAAATTTGCTTGCTTTTGCTTGATTAAATCGAATTCTTTCCAGAAACGCTGCACTCGATAACGATACATAGAAGCGATCGCAGGGCTACTCACCGAAATTACTCCTTGCTTTAGTTTATGGACTTACTCCTTACTTCAGCTAGGTTAACATATCTCAACATTTCTTAATCAAAGTGAGACACTGAGTAAATGGCGACCTTTGCGGATACAAGAAAGGGGCGCTTTGCGCCCCTTCCTTACATATTTTAAAAGCATGGCTAGCCATGCTTTTAAAATGTTTTACAGTCGGTAATTAGCATTATTGATGCGTTCACGTCCCATCGACTCGTCAGGCTTTTTGAGGGTGAACTTATCAGCATTAGCCTTGATTAGTTCTTTTTGACCATCAGTTAGTCCTTCAATAGCCAGCACATCATCCAAGGATTCATAGGGAGCATTGTTGATAATGATGCGTCCCAAGGTTGGATACATTCCGCGTACTTGTCTAAAAGTATTGATATTTGAGTTATTTAGATCAATCTTACTAAGATCTTGTGTGTAGAAGCTGGTATCAGGCAATTCATCAGCAAATGCGGCGTTACTACCAAAAGAACCTAAAAAGCCAGTTGTCCAAATTGACGCGATCGCCACTAATAAAACAGAAAAGCGTATAAGTGCTTTCATGCCAAAATCTCTCAATTTAAAAAATAATTTATTCATTTTCGAGATTAGCAGAAAAGTGGAAACCCCAAGCCACAGGTTCATCAAAACCGCGATATGTAAATAATTGTCTCTAATTATTAAATTGTCGTTACAAAATCTGATGCATTGATTTTGAGAATAAAAACTGTCTGATCGCTGATGACATCATGATCCCAGATGTATTTAGAGAATTTGATGCCACAGACTAGGTTTAAGTAACTATAAACAACTGGGATGTCAGCAAGGGAGCGTAGGTACAATGACTCTCAAGAAATGGGTGGGTAATTACAACGGTTACTTTTGAATATGTTAAGTCTCGAAAACTTTCCTTGGCTCACGTTTATCATCGCCTTCCCCATTGTGATGGCTTTTACGGTTGCTTTTGTCCCCGATAAGGGCGATGGCAAAACCATCCGTTGGTTTGCACTGGTAGTTGGGCTGATCGACTTTGCCGCGATCGCCTATGCATTTTGTACCCAGTACGACTACAGCAACCCTGGGCTACAACTGGTTGAAAGGTATGAATGGGTTCCACAGCTAGGGCTAAATTGGTCTGTGGGTGTTGATGGACTCTCGATGCCCTTGGTTTTGCTGACTGGATTTATCACCACATTAGCAACTTTGGCAGCTTGGCCCGTCACCTTAAAGCCGCGTTTATTTTATTTCTTGCTCCTGTCGATGTATGGCGCACAGATTGCCGTATTCGCAGTGCAAGATATGTTGCTATTTTTCCTAACATGGGAACTAGAGCTAATTCCTGTTTACCTATTGCTATCGATCTGGGGCGGATACAAGCGTCTCTATGCGGCGACTAAGTTTATTTTATATACCGCGATCGGCTCTCTGTTTATTCTGGTTGCTGGATTAGCGATGGCTTTTTATGGCGATACAATCACCTTTGATATGCAAGCCCTCGCCAACAAGGACTATCCCCTCACCTTCCAGTTACTAGCCTACGGCGCGTTCTTGATTTCCTACGGAGTCAAGCTGCCCATCTTCCCTCTACATACATGGCTGCCCGATGCTCATGGTGAAGCCACCGCACCAGTGCATATGCTCCTTGCAGGGATTTTGTTAAAGATGGGTGGCTATGCCTTGATGCGAATGAATGCAGGAATGCTGCCTGAAGCTCACGCCTACTTCGCGCCGATCTTAGTGATCCTAGGGATCGTAAATATCATTTACGCGGCGCTCACATCCTTTGCTCAGCGCAGTCTCAAGCGTAAAATTGCCTATTCTTCCATCTCCCACATGGGTTTTGTATTGATTGGTTTAGCCTCTTTTACCGATCTAGGAACAAGCGGCGCAATGTTACAGATGATTTCCCACGGACTCATTGGAGCGAGCTTATTCTTTCTAGTGGGCGCGACCTACGATCGCACCCACACCCTAATTCTCGATGAAATGGGGGGAGTCGGTCAAAAGATGCCCAAAATCTTCGCGATGTTTACCACCTGTTCCCTCGCGTCCCTAGCTTTACCTGGGATGAGTGGATTTGTGGCGGAGGTAATGATTTTTGTCGGTTTTGCGACTAGCGATGCCTATAGTGGTACTTTCAAGGTGATTGCGCTCTTGTTGATGGCGGTAGGGGTAATCTTGACTCCGATCTATCTGCTTTCGATGTTGCGGGAAATTTTCTATGGTGAAGAAAATAAAACTTTAACTTCCCATGAAGAGTTAATTGATGCTGAGCCTCGCGAAGTATTTATTATTGCTTGCCTGTTAGTTCCGATCATCGGCATTGGTTTCTATCCAAAAGTAGTTACCCAAATCTATGACTCAACCACAACTAAGTTGGCAGGGACTCTGCGTGACGCAGTTCCCGTCCTAGCAGAAAAGCGTGACAATAAGCGCTTGGCAAGTTTGCAAGCTTTAGTTGCACCAAGTTTAGATAAGTAAAAGCAATAAAAAAGCGGTGCGTTGCACCGCTTTTTTATTCAATTAAGAGGGTAAATACCCCACCGCTCTGCGGTGTGAGTATATTCTAGTAAAAAAGAATTTGATACCCCGTCCGCTTGCGGCGGGGTGATTCATTGCCTTTGGTTTTGATCTTCGTAGGGGTTGAGCATTTGCGCCACTATTTCCAAACTCCCCACCGACATCTCGATCTGCAAATGCTCAACCCTCTTTGCTATGAGCGATAAATTTTCCCTACGGTTAGAGGGCTGGGGCAAATGTTGGAGGTTTAGGGCAGAGCATTCCCAATGTGAGGTTGTCTGTAAATTGGGGAATTGTGGCAGGAATGCTATGCCCCTACGATAATTTGTTGAAATCAAAATAAACAAGAGAAGCGGCGCAATGCGCCGCTTCTCTTGTTTATTTTGATTTTTTAAACCTTTTACGCAAGAGCCAGCCGCCGCCAAGGACTGCGATCCCAAAATTTGGCGAAAATTCAAAGGGAACAGGCGTAGCATTGACTTGAAAGGAATTGAAAGATCCGCTATTGAAGTAGCTTCCGCCATTGTTAGAGCTGCTCTTAAGACTATCAAAAGTAGCAATTCCTGTTGGCGTGACATTAGGGAAACTACTGCGCCAAAAATAAGAACCAGATGTAGCATCGACTAATAGCCAATAGCGAGTATCTGCGGCAAAAGTGAAGTTGGCGGTAGGAGTGAAGGTGAAGACACTAGCTGCATCAGAAGCAGATGTGGGGTTATTGAATAAAACTGACTCTAATGTGGCTCCTAATGGACTAGTACTTGTCTTAGCGGCATCGGCATAGATTTGCAGCAGGGCGACATCACCAGCATCGGTGTTGTAGTTTGAGAGTCGCAAAACAATATTATCTAACTGATAGTCCACGCCTACGGGTAATGTGAAACCGACAGCTCGCTGATTGACAGAATTAATCGTAAAGTTAACATCCCCACTTGAAGGTGAGTTACCGATGAGATTAATTGCTTCGGCGGAGCTAGAAAAGGCTAGGGTGGTTGCTAGGAGAGCAGTTACCCCCCCATTTTTATTTTAGATTTGAGCATTTGGTTACAGGTTGTTAGGTAACGGTTTACGGGTAAGAGGCTTAACCCCCTGTCTATATGGCTTAGAGTTGAAAATTACAGCCATTATTGACAAAGAATACTTTGCTGATAAATAAATATCAAGATTGCGTTTTACTGGTCTAATTGGCATTTTTTCGCTCATTTAGGAAATTTCTGACAACATCGCCAAAATCATCAAAAACACCAATCGTAGGGGTGGAGCATTTGCGTCACTATTTTCAAACTCCCCACCGACATCTCGATCTGCAAATGCTCAACCCTCTTTGCTATAACCGATAAATTTTCCCTGCGGTTAGAGTTCTAGGGCAAATGTTGGAGGTCTAGGGCAGAGCATTCCCAATGTGAGGTTGTCTGTAAATTGGGGAATTGTGGCGGGAATGCTCTGCCCCTACGGTGATTTGTTGAAATCTAAATTTTAGTTTTTTCATTCTTCGGAAGTAAGTATAAATTCGAGATCTTGAGCCCCATGTAAAATCCGCATGATTTCAATAGTTTCAGGAGATTGAATCTGATAAAAAATAATGTACTTCGTAAACCCTTTAATCTGATACTGACGAATTTGAGTCAGTTGTGGATGGCTGAAGTTACTAAGTCTGCCGATCGCTGGGAACTGAGCAATAACATTAAATGTGGCTTCAGCAGAGTAGAGAAAGCGATCGCTCGCATCAAGGTTTTCCAGACTGATATTGGTTGCATGGGTAATTAGATCCTGACTGACGATCGGACGTTTGTTGATATTAGCCATTAGGTATTAGCTATCTTGAGTGCGATCGCTATAGTTATTGCGGACTGATTGACGGATTGCATCCCAATCATCGCTGGTCATAGGAGTTGGCGCTCCTGAAGCGATACCTTCGAGAATGAGAGGTTCAAGATGTTGTTTACGCGATCGATCTTGCTGGATTAAGGTTTGAATGTAGTCATTGGCATTGGAGTAAGAACCTGATGCTATTTGCTCTTGTAGGTAGAGAGTCAATGAATCAGGCAGGGTAACGGTTAGGGTTGTCATCTTTAGTCTGATGTAACTATATTTTTTGAGTATAAAGCATTTCAAAAAAGGGAGAAGTGGCACAACGCGCCGCCTCTCTATTTGGTTGTGGCTGATGTTAAAGTTGAGTTTGGCGAAAAGATTTACGGTCTATAGGATTTAGAGAGATGTTGCAAGAGATTCAGTTGCCTGTGATTGCGGATACAAAGAAGTGGACTATTCAGGATAGTGAAACGCTTTACCGCATTGATGGATGGGGCGAACCATACTTTAGTATCAACGAAGCAGGACATGTCACCGTATCCCCAAAAGGCGATCGCGGTGGGTGCATTGACCTGTTTGAACTGGTAAATGACCTTAAACAGAGAGGATTGCGGTTGCCCATCTTGGTCAGGTTTTCTGACATTCTCGCCGATCGCATTGAGCGTCTCAATGCCACCTTTGCTAAAGCGATCGCCCGCTACAACTACAACGGCACTTATCGCGGTGTATTTCCTGTCAAGGTCAACCAACAACGACAGCTAGTTGAAGAGATTGCTAAATTTGGACAACCCTTCCAATTTGGTCTGGAAGCAGGATCTAAGCCAGAACTTTTAATCGCCCTCTCGACCCTACGCACCCCAGGAGCTTTACTGATTTGCAACGGATACAAAGACGCAGAATATATTGAGACTGCCATTCTCGCCCGTAAGTTGGGACAAAATACGATCATCGTGATTGAGCAGTTGGAAGAAGTGGAAATGATCATCCGCGCTTCTACGAAGCTAGGTATCGTTCCTGCTGTCGGTGTGAGAGCTAAGCTCAGCGCCAAAGGCGTGGGACATTGGGAAGACTCCACAGGCGATCGCGCTAAATTTGGTTTAAGTATGTGGGAGATTCTCGAAGCGGTGGAACAGTTAGAGGCAGCGGGAATGCTTGACTCCTTAAAGCTTCTCCATTTTCACATTGGTTCTCAGATTAGTAACATCAGCACCATTAAAGACGCACTCAGAGAAGCAGGACAGGTCTATGTTCAGCTTGCGTCACTGGGCGCACCGATGGGACATTTAGATGTCGGCGGTGGCTTGGGTGTAGACTATGACGGCTCGAAAACTAATTTCTATGCCTCCAAAAACTACAGTATGCAAAACTACGCCTACGACATTGTGGCGGCTGTTAAAGATGCTTGCGCTAGCAAAGGGATTCCCGTGCCAACGCTGACCAGTGAAAGTGGAAGGGCGATCGCATCCCATCAGTCGGTGCTGGTTTTTGATGTCATGGGCATTAGTGGCACTCCCACCCAAGCAATTCCACCACTCAAGGAAGATGAACATATCATCGTGCGGAATCTCTTTGAATCTCTAGAAAACATTAACGAAAGTAACTATCAAGAGATCTACCATGATGCTGTACAGTTCAGCCAAGAGGCAATCAGCCTATTTTCCTTTGGCTATTTGACGCTTAAAGAGAGAGCCAGAGTCGAGCGCTTGTTTTGGGAATGTTGCGATCGCATTCTCAAGGTGACTCGCAAGATGAACTATGTTCCCGATGATTTGGAAGACTTAGAAAAGTCGATGGCGCTTACCTATTACTGTAATTTTTCAGTATTTCAGTCGGCTCCTGACAGTTGGGCGATCGACCAGCTTTTCCCGATCATGCCAATCCATCGTCTCAATGAAGAACCCAGTTGTCGCGGCACGATCGCTGACCTTACCTGTGATAGCGATGGCAAAATTGATCGATTTATCGATCTTCGCGATGTCAAATCAGTTCTAGAGATGCATCCCTTTATCCCTGAAGACCCCTACTATTTGGCTCTATTTTTGGGTGGTGCTTATCAAGAGATTTTGGGAGATTTGCACAATCTATTTGGTGATACCGATGCCGTTCACATCCACGCCACACCGACAGGCTACAAAGTGGAACATGTTATCAAGGGTGACTCAATGACTGAGGTGTTAGCCTATGTGCAGTACAATCGCGACTCAATGCTTGAGAACATTCGGCAAGAGACAGAACGAGCTTTGCAAGAGAAGCAAATTACCCTTGATGAAGCGAGATTGTTCTTACAGAAGTACGAGCATTGCTTGAATGGTTATACTTACTTGAGTTAGTCATTAAAACCTAAAACCAAAGGTTGTTCCGCCCGCTACGCGGGCGGAACAACCTTATGGTTTTTTAGTTTACTTATGTCTCACCGAGTTTGAATGGCTTCGACTTCGCTCAGCCAACGTTGGCTGAGCGAAGTCGAAGCCATAAAT
>QBLS01000038.1 GCA_003249015.1 Pseudanabaena sp.
CTCCAGCGATGGGTCGATTGATATTTGCGAAGCTGCCCCCGCTAGGCTTGTTCCATGTCCATACTTTCGGCGGTGTGTACTCAGAGTTTTCTGTCATGTTAGTCTCCAAAATTGATTGATGCCACGTCACGCGGTTGGATAGTACGAATGCGGCAGTTTCCCGCACATCGACAAGGCGATCACCTCAATTATCTCTCAGCTCAAGGATTACTAAAGGCGATCACTATTCCAAAATATAATAAATCACAAATGCTTTGTTCTTTGGGTGGCGATCGCTAATGCACCAGTAATATGAAACTACATGTAAAGAACCTTAATCAACGGAATTACTCTAATGAAGAAGTATCCTAGAACCCCTCACTTGCCGTATAGTCGAACAATTTCAGGAGATGATGCGATCGCTAAAAAGGACTATTTATTAGGAAAAGAAGTCGTAGTTCTAGAGAAAATGGATGGCGAATGTACTGCAATGTATTCAGACTATATCCATGCTCGCTCTTTAGACTCAGCACACCACCCTTCTCGCAGTTGGGTAAAGCAACTACATGCCCAAGTAAAGTCGCAGATACCAGAAAACATGATTATATATGGAGAGAACCTTTACGCAGAGCACAGTATCCCATACAGCAATCTCAACTCCTACTTTATGGTTTTTAACATCCATATCTTTCCATCCCTATGGTTATCTTGGCGAGATGTTAGAAATACAGTTGAGTTAATAGGACTGGATACAGTGCCTTTGTTCTATGAGGGAGTTTGGACAGAGCAATTAGCAGGTGAATTAATAAAACACGTAGAAGCAAATCCAAATACTGAAGGTTTTGTAGTTAGGTTGGCAAGCTCTTTTACAGAGAAAAATTGGGAAGAATCGATAGGTAAATATGTCAGTTCAAATTTTGAAATTAGTTCCGACCACTGGACACAAAATAGATTAATTGTCAACAAACTAAAAGTACAGACATCATGATATTGAAGAATTGAATTTTTGGAAAGATTACGAAGAAGAATATGAAGAAGGCGATCGTTATTACCGTAAGTCGTGATTTCTAGGCGATCGATGTCTACTAACAAAAGAGAAGAGCGCTTACGCTTGAAGTCCGCGACCAAAGACATAGTGGGAATAACTACCGTGAAAATTGCAATAGGCGCGATGACAGGCAGGACACAGGCACAGGTATATCGTTCGAGAGCGAGATGCATGAAGACCAGCAAACAGCAAATAGATCTCGCCAAATCGATGCAAGCCCAAATAACCGACTTCGGCAGCGGTACAAAACTGATCACCTTCAACGATGGCACAAAGCGAACAATCCAAATCAAAGATCTGCTTCTTGACGCAGTACAGGCAAGCGTACAGGAACTAGGAGAATACCTCGCTCAGCATCCAGACCAAATCTCCAAAGTAGATCCGAGCATCGTGGAAATGCTGACCTATGCCGAGTACTTCGTCAAAGCCGCAATGAACGAATACACCACAGATCCCCAACACTGCCGCGAAGTTGCCACAAGACATCTGGAAACTCTGTCCGAAGACTATCCCCAGATCTTCTCTAAAAAAAACGCCGTAACAGCATTGAACTAAAAATCAGTCTAGCGATCTCGCTTAAATTCGATTGGCTCAGCAAACATCGCTAGAAACATTTCCCCGTCGACAGAACAACACATTAACCTCAATCAGAAAAACCATGAAAACTCAATCATTATTCGAGATTGCCATTGAAGCATTTATCACGATCAGCCTAATTGCATTACTGGGACTATTGACCGCCTTAACCTATACCCTGCTGTCATTTCTGACCCTCCAAGACCAATCTACTGGATTCGCATCCATTCTTCCATCAGCCAAAGCAGCACCAAAACTTGAACCTGTCATTGCAGAAAGAGATACAGAGATTCTAGCGAACTTCCCTATCAAACCTCTGACGAAAATGACAGTTCAAGAACTAAGACCCCTAGCCAAAGACCGCAAAATCCCTAACTGGCGGAAATTGAAGAAGAAAGAATTACTGCTCTATCTAACTGCCTAATCAAAAAGAGCAATCTCATCAATGCAGATATCCATCTAAGAATGATGTCTGCATTGATGAATAAGTGAACCAAGAAGAACGCTAGCGCGTGAAGTCCGTGAGCGATTGACAACCGAAAAATAAAATCAGGAGACTAAAAACATGGCTCGTCAACTAAGATTCGATACCCCTGAAGAACTTGCTACAAAGATCATCGACAAACTGAGTCAAGAAGAACTGCGCGTAGCCACTAGAGCATTGATTGTCCATATCCACGAACAGATCCCAGTCAAGGAACTTGAGAAGACAGTAGCAGCCAGCAATGCAGTGGTTGCATCAAGCCATAAACCCAAAGTTCGTAAACCACAAGCCAGCACAGACAAGATGTGGCTATACCAAGCAAAGAAAGGGTGGGCTTTAAGCAACCTTACTATGCCAGTTGAGCGGGTCGTCCAACGTTTGCAGGATCATTATGGCTGCAAGATTCTGGCAACCAAAGAAGGAAAGATCAACTTTCTGCCATCAAAGCCGACAACGATTGATGAACTGAAAAAGAATGGATTTGTCGTTTATCGTCAAGACCTAAACAGGAAAGCTGCCTAGTCCATCCATAAACCAACAGCAGATAGATTCAAACCGTTGAATCTATCTGCTAAATTATTTTGAGAGTACAGACAAATGCTAACGATCGCCAAGACCAACCTCGCCACAGGTGAGATCGTCGATAACGAGATCCAATTTCGGGATACTTTACTCGAAGCCTTACATCCAGACATTAACCTCAGCATTGGCAATATTTCTACCTATTTACAAAAGATTGCTAAAGCCGAAAGCGTCGCAAAAACCAGCAAATCGGCAAGCAAACGCAGCACTGCCGCCAAAAGCATTATCCCCCTAAAGAAACAGGCGCTCGCTGCCTTAACTAAAGGTCTAGGTAAATACCAACTAGCAGGAGCATCGGGAGCCAGAAAACATGGAGACTTCTTCTTCAGTCAAGGACTTAATCCCTTTGCTACATATTTTCCTAGTGCGATGGGACAAATCAACTATGGCTCCATCTTGATGACTGAATGCTTGAAAATCTATGGCATCGAACGAGTCACCATCCTGATTGTTCAAGACAGAGAACATCGTACTGATGACTGTCACGGCAAAATCAGCCATGAATTTCTGAACCAACTGCGCCAAAGTGAAGACTTTGTAATTCCAGCGAATACGCCATTCCAATTTCGGGCAGGTATCGCCAATCAATGGGTCGCCAAAGGAACCTTACAACTCAGCCTAAATTGTCCAAAAGGAATTGACTTAATTCTCCCTCTATCCTGCTTCAAAGGACATAAACCCGAACTTGGTATCCACAAACTAGCCAACCTGAAACTGGGAATCGTCAACTTCGCCCAAAAGCGCAGAGTCAAGACATCCTATACCGTTTGGCAATGGTTTAGCCAACAGGCGATCGCTCAAGATGTCTTACCCACCACCCAACAGAAAGCGGAAACCCTAGTTGCCGCCCAATCAGACATTAAACAACTCTGCCAACTAGTGCAGACAGAGCAGTGGGTCAAAACTGATGATCCTGAAGCCGAAAGTAATGAGGAAGAAGCTGATGGTAAAATCCTAGCGGAAATCCTCAAACATGACATTCATGGACAACTGCTAGAACATCCCTATGTGGTGCGAAAGATTGAGGACTTAGTAAGAAGAAGGTGGTTAACCCTAGCTACTAGTGGAGGTATCAACTTTTCCAGCTTCATGGCCCAGCCCTATCCCGAACTTGGAGAACTCGAAATGTGTATTCCTGAAATGCCTGAAGGCGAATATGTCGGTTTCCGTTATCCCATCCGCGATCGCAATGACTTACAGATTTGGACAAACAAGCATATCAAAGGACTCAACCAACAGGGAACCATGTATGTCAATCCAGACATCGCCCGTGACTATTGCGGCATGGACTTTGATGGGGATACTTTCTGCGTGAAATCAGTTGAGAAATTACCTAAAATCGCTAAAGAGATCCGTCAACACCACATCAAGCCCACCACCTATAAACCCGACAAACTGCCAGTGCAAGGATCTCTAGCCGAAGTTGCTCTGCGATCCACTGAAAACCAAATTGGATTGATTACCTATTACCTAGCTACTGCATGGGCAACAGGACATCATCAGTACATCGCAGGCTTAGCCCAAGAAGTGCAAGTCGCTGTAGATCGGCTCAAGTCTGACCTCAGCCATGACCAAGCCTTTCTTGATGAAGTGGGCAAAAGCTTACCGAAACTGGATTGGCTGATTGATCGCAAGAAGCAAGGAGTCTATGGCAGTTACTACGATGCTAAGCAGAGATGCAAACAACCCGCCAGACCAATGGAAGCCAACAGCGAATACAACGACGCAATTTCTTTATTGATTCAGTCAGTAAACGCGATTTGGCAACCCGTAGATTTGCATGAGAGAACCCTCCTCGAATTTCGCGAACTATTTGTCAAGCCGAGTGAAACTCTCTACAAAAGAGCGATCGCCCGCCGCGATGAATATACTAGCAAGATTAGGGAAGCGATGAAATTGTCAAGCGATCGGGAATCTCGCAAGAAAATCCTGAGAGCTGCTGTGCAATGGGCAAAAGGACTAGGTGAGAAACTACGGGAGAAAAGTGAGCAGACGGCACAAACCTGTGCTGCTGCCATGTGGCAAGCCAGTCACAACGGCGATCATGGCACGGCAAGTGTTGTCTTCAATATGTTCCTACCAGAGATCTGCGATCGCCTCCATGACAACCAACTGATGCGTTTGCAAGTCGTGGGCGCACAGTATGGAGAACTCGCATCAACTAAATGGACGGGAGATGGAGAACACGCCTGTATCCCTATTGTTGTATCTCAACGCCAAGAAGATGGTAGATATCAAATAGAAGTCATCCGCAAAAGCAGGAAAAAGCCATATCTACTGGGACTGGTCGCTAAAGACTCTACCAAAGTATTGGTGGGTGAATATACAGCATCACTGACCACACAGCAAAAGACCATAGTTTGCGAATTGGTAGCGGCATAATCAACTAAAGGATGGAGGGCATTAATATCAGTGAAGCATACAGTCTGAAAGTCAAGTTTCGAGACATACGCTCTATACGGAACTTTCTGTCTAACTAAGCTATACGGGTTTAATGCAGAGAAGCGTAGCCTACTTAAGATATTAGGCTACAATCCCCTAGAATAAAAAGCATCATT
This sequence comes from Pseudanabaena sp., assembly GCA_003249015.1. GTDB lineage: Bacteria > Cyanobacteriota > Cyanobacteriia > Pseudanabaenales > Pseudanabaenaceae > Pseudanabaena. The sequence continues at coordinate 5,228 of QBLS01000038.1, forward strand.
CTGATTGGTCATACGCTAGTTTTCTCAAAATCAGTAATTCTAATTTGAGTATCTGTAAGGTATTTGTCCGTACCTCCTAGGACATAATTAACTTCTAATTGCCGAGCAATTATTAAATAATCGTTTTTTAATAGATTCTTGTGATATGATTAAGAACGTTTACGTAAAAAATAAAGCACTATAAACTGTGTAGACATGAATGCAGATGTTCACCGATATTTGAGTCTTCACTCAAGCACGGCTGTTAGCTCAAACCTTAACCATTTCACCGCTCAATATTGGGAAAGAACTGTCAAGCAAAAGTTTCTGTACCTTAATTGAGACAATGCTTGCTGGTCTTTTTTGTTAGAGCCTAAAGTTTTTGTTCTACTTCTATTAACTCTTTACTGCAAACTTTATTTTTTGCAGTTGCCATTCGTCACATCTATCTGTGTCTGAATGATAACTGCTTATGTTCTGTTTTTGCAGTCATTGATCGGCACAGGATTTGTTGCTGATTTGATTAGTTTATGTTCGATTTTTATCTGAATAGTAGAGTGTGCGGCGATTTGAACCGCACGCTCTACTATTGCAATCAAGCATCTATATCGTTAAACAAGTGAGTAGAGATTACTCATCCAAATAAGCTATTGCATCGCAAAGATAGCTGTTGTTAATTTTTTGAAGAAGGAAATCGCAAATTATGTTGACGGCTAATCATGTACAGGATGAAATTTTTTATTCAAGTGCTGTTATCGAGCATATTGTCTCGAAAGACAAACAAATTGCTTTTCGCCAATGGCATCAATCGCTAGTTCATAGTATTCAAAAGGCAGAGGGATACATTCAAATTGATATGCCTTCACCTTTAGAGTGCAAGAACGGTGTCCTCAAGTGGTACTCAGTAATGCACTTCGATTCACCAACTCATCTCAATGATTGGTTGCACTCTAGCGATCGCAAAGAGATCATGAAAACTGGACAGCAATTTTTTGAAGCCTACCGATTTAAATCTTTTACTACTGGTTTAGAAGGTTGGTTCTCTAATCAATCTGGAGAAGAGGTAACTAACTTAGGTCCTTCATCGTGGAAGCAAGCACTGATTGTTGTCTTAGGGCTATATCCAGTCGTGTTTCTACAATCAAAACTGTTTGAATCTTTGGGAATTATGCAGTCTTGGTCTTTTGCCAACTCAATGCTTGTCAATCTTTTTGTTACGACGATCATTCTTACTTGGTTTGTAATGCCTCAGATCGCTCGCCCTCTTGAGTTTTGGCTAAAACCTGCCTATGTTCTCTCTAAAATCAAAACTGAATTGATGGGAGTCAGCATGATTGTTTTAGCAATGGCGGCAATGGTTCTTTTATTTAATTACTAGCGCGAAAAACAGTGACATTCAATCGCGATTAATGTCATCACTCTTAGCCTAATACCCAGAAAACTTAAAGGACTTTTTAATCATGAATTTCCATGATGATTTTCAACGCGACTTTTCTAGCTCCAGCATTGTTATTGAGCTAGTTTTTCCACCATAGCTTTCCCTCGGCAATTCCTCATTGACTATTGAATAGTCCTAGAGAAGTAATCAAGTTCTATGGGGAGCAAGTTACTTGATTGCCCAAAGAGCATAACCTCTTTGGCGCTGCTGGCTACTGAACGATTATAAGGAGAAAATCAATGACAGCTCAATTGATCAACGATCAACGAAAAATTAGCCCCATTTTGTTGACCCCAGATGAAGCTAAAAGCAAGCACATCAATCTGCTTGTGGTTGATGTGCAGAACCCAAGATTCATGACTCGGATGATGCCAAAAGCACAACGACTGAATATAGATGTTTTACTTGGGAACATTCCCAAAAACAAGCCAATTTTAATTACCTGTCTAACTGGACAGCGAAGTGTGTCTGTCGCTCAACAACTGATTCAGAGGGGCTATTGCAAGGTTTATGTTTTGAAAGGTGGACTGCTTGCATGGCAAAGAGCAGGCTATCTTGTATGGCTAACTAAATTACCCGCCTAACTTCTGATTTTCTATTACATTTGCCCAAACACGAGGTGGAATCGAATCAATGTTGGAACGAATTTTTAATTCTCCTTTTAATCTAGGAGTCGAAACACTGTTTTTGCTAATAGTCCTAGTTGTGATGGAGTTAGTCCTTTCCGCAGACAATGCGATCGCCCTTGCCGCATTAACTCAAACATTACAGCACCCAAAACTAGAACGACGCGCCTTAAATATTGGTTTAGGGCTTGCCTATGGTTTCCGCATACTGCTGATTATAGGTGCAGCATGGGTTGTGCAGTTTTGGCAATTTGAACTTGCAGGAGCGCTTTACCTCCTGTGGTTGGCTTGGCGATATTTCACAACGGAACCACCAGATGTAAGCAATCCTAAGCAAGCGCGATCGCTATGGCAGATTATTCCCTTAGTTGTCTTAACCGATCTGGCTTTTTCCTTGGACAGTGTAACCACGGCGATCGCAATTTCTCAGGAACTTTGGTTGATCATTCTGGGAGGAACGATCGGAGTAATCGCACTGCGGTTTCTCGCGGGTTTGTTCATTCGATGGTTGCAGGAATTCACGCACTTAGAAGATGCTGGTTATCTTGCGGTTGCATTGGTTGGAATGCGTTTACTACTCCGAGTTATCAATCCAGACTTAGTGCCTTCTGAATGGGTAATGGTCGGCTTGATTACCTCATTATTTGTATGGGGATTCTCACATCGCATTCCAAGGTCATTATAGAACTGATTACAAGCTAGTGAGATTAGCCCAAAAGTCCTCAAATATCTGGAAAAGCCTTGATGCCTTTAGTTTTTCTTTGCCAATCCTGAAGGTTAGAACATGATGCTTTTACTATTGTTGATTGTAATTTATTGTTATTTATTATTAGAAAATCATGAGCAATACAAATAATTTCCGCAAAGCCGTTCAAGATGCAAAATCTCAATCCCTAATTGGACCCAATGTCATTGCCAATGCTCTACCTTGGTTAGGTGGTGGATTGCTTTTAACCGCAGTCGGAACCTTCGGTGGCTTGCAAGTTCTTCAGAACAATCCTCAAGTTTTCATGCCCACATTTATCGGCGCGATCGTACTAGAATTGATTCTATTTTTTGTCGCGTCTAGTGTTGCTGAGAAAGGTAATACTGCTCTAGCACTGCCGCTTCTAGCAACTTACAGCTTACTGTCGGGCTATACCTTAAGTGGACTAGTTTTTCTAGCCTTACAAACTGAGGGAGTCGGAATCAATGGAGTTGGATTTGCCGCTTTGGGTTGTGGAGTGACGTTTATCGGCGCGAGATCGATTGGGTCTAATCTTTCCGAGAAAGACGGAATGGCATTGACGAAAACGATTCAATTGGGAATCATTGCCCTTTGTGTAGTGATGATAGGTCAACTGCTGTTGTCTTTATTGGGGATTTATACCCCCAGTTTTCTAGAAGTCTCGATTTCTGCGATCGGGGTTCTCTTGTTTGTCGGAGCCGCAGTGGTTGATTTCTTTATTTTGCCACGCAGCTACCGAGATGAGCAGTACCTTCTCGCCGCACTTTCGATGTATCTCACTTACATTAATCTATTTGTATTTATCCTGCGTTTTTTAATTTCCATTAATAGCCGTGACTAAAGCTTTTGTTTCCGTCCTGAGTTAAAAAACAAAGGCAAAGGCAACTAAACGATTTTGAACCAATATCTAAAAAAGGACATGACAGCTAAAGTCGTGTCCTTTTTTATGGCTAGCGCTTGTTCGCAAGAACAAAAACTAGTAAAAAAGCTAAAAATGTACCAACCCATATTTGAGATCACGCCAGAAATTGAACAGCATTTTGATAGCCCCCTGCGAGTAAAAGCCGAAGCAACCGTCGAGGCGATCGCTCTAAGCAAATCAATATCAGCAGCAACACAACAACAACAGGTAGAACTAGCCAGAGCATCAGGATGGGGAACACTCACTGATATCTGGATAAAAGCCAATCATCAGGGCAACACATGGCAGCATCGCTGTCATGAAAAACTAAGCCAACTTTTGACTCAAGCCGAAATCCAATCCGCTAAATCTGCGACGGCAACCGCTTACCAAACTAGTTTTGAAGTCATCCGTGCCATGTGGGATCTGCTTGGTGATATTGGCTTCACAGGGGGAGCGATCATCGAACCAGCGTGCAACACCTTATCGTTTATGGGATGTCAGCCCGCAATGATGAGAGAGCGATCGCAATGGGTAGGTATAGAACTAGACCCAATCTTTGCCCAAATCGCGAGATTGCTATACCCAGAAGCGCTGATTTACGCTCAAGGATTTGAGACGGTGAGCCTCAGTGATAACAGTTTTGACCTAGCGATCGGCAATGTCCCCTTTGGCAATTACAAACTCTACGATCCGCGCTACGCACACCTAAACCTGAGTATCCACAACTATTTCCTAGCTAAATGTGTAGATCTAGTCAGAGAGAACGGACTGATATGCTTGATTACCAGTTGTTTCACCCTTGATGCAGCTAATACCAGCTTTCGGAGATATCTAGCGAATAAGTTAGAGCTAGTGACCGCTATTAGATTACCAGATATAGCTTTTAAGAGATTTGCCAACACGGAAGTAGTTGCTGATATTCTAATTTTCCGCAAGCTCACAGAAACTGAACAGATGACAGCGAATCAAAAAAATTATAAATGTCCTGATTGGGTAAAGACAGTTCCATCAGGCAAATATACAGTCAATCAGGAACCAATCATGATTAACCAATGGTTTGTAGAGTCAGCCTAGCGACCGAGCTAGAGAGTAACCACACCAAAACTATTGAGCGAGTCAATTCTTATCTTAATAGGATTGACTCGTTTTTTAATTGAGAACAAATCCATGTCTACTTACACCTCGAAATTGCGGATTAAAAACATCTGTTAAAGCTGCTTTCTCACAATTGTATGACTCTTCCCCCTATTTGAGAGTTATCTGTGAGACGATAAAAAGTGAAGTAAGTATTACTTGTGCAGGAGAAGCGCACCTTGATTAATCAAAAGACTGTCGCACTTCTGGGGCAGCACGTTCAACTAATCGACCTCAGTCGTCCCCTTGAACCAACAGCAAGCGAACCCACTCCTCCCCGCATACAGCACATCTCCCATAAAGACTGTGCCGAGATGTGGGAATTTATGTTTGGCATACCATCAACCGCCCTTCCTAATGGACTAGGCTTTGCAGGTGAAATTGTAGAAGCCTCAACTCATGCCAGTACTCACTTAGACGCACCTTGGCATTACGCGCCAACTTCAGAGGGACAGCCTGCTTGGACAATTGATGAAATTCCACTTGATTGGTTCGCTGGGCAAGCTATCGTTTTGGACGTATCGGATCTACCCACAGGCTATTTGATCGAACCCGAAGATATAGAGAAGCGCTTAGAGAAATTGAACCACACCATTACCCCTGGTGAGATTGTGCTTTTTTGTACAGGAGCGGATGCAGTATGGGGTACAGAAGGATTTTTTGGCTATGGGTGTGGATTAGGAGAGGAAGCAGTTCTTTATCTCGTAGACCTTGGGGTACGAGTGATTGGCACTGATGCATGGAGTTTGGATCGTCCTTACCCAATTATTGGCAATGAGTGGGCAACTTTTCAAGACCCAAAACGTTTATGGTCAGCTCATTTTGCAGGGATAAAGCGAAAATACTGTCAAATCGAGAAATTAACAAACTTGAGCCAACTGCCACCTGTTGGTAGCACTATCCTGTGCTTTCCAATCAAAGTAAAGGGCGGCAGCGGCGCATGGTCAAGAGTTATTGGGTTAGTGCCAGCAGGATAACATTTTTAAAGGATCTGCTTAGTTTCCAACAGATGAATCGGTTCACTTTGGAAGTTACCCTTGGCATCAAGCAGCCAGCTTTGCAGATCGTCTGTTTGCCCTTGAAAAACAGAAACGATCACATAGGAGTACAGTGGCCAAGCGATCGCTTCGTCGAAGGCAGAAGGTACTGCTCTCGCATCTGGGTGGGAGTGATAAATGCCAATAATCTCCAAACTGCATTTCCGTGCCTTTTGTTGAACGCCGAGCATTTCTTGCGGATCGATGCTGTAGCGGTCAATCTTACTGACATCATGCACTTCTTGGGAACTAGGATGAGAACCTGAAGGTAATTGAAAATTAAGAGCCGATTCTTTGTCCCAGATATTACGCATGGCACGAACTTCACTAACAATCTTGATAGGAGGATTGGAGGATTGGATCTGACCCAAAAGCACACCGCAGCATTCTTCTGGATAAGCTGCTTCGGCGTGGGTTTGCATAGCGAGTCGATGTTCAGCAGATAGATAAATAGCCATACTTTAGAAAATACCAGTTATCACGACAGTTCCAACCGATTAGAAGCGCGAAGCCATAACATTACCTTTAAGGCTACTTCAAAATTTTAGACTTACAAACCTTATCAATAAGTCGATCGCCAGATAAACTTTACCCAACAAAAAAGCGATCGCCTTTGCGGAGAGCGTCGCTTCAAAATGTGATGGGGACTCGTTGGTTTTTCTGTTTACTCAAGGCATCCAGATCTATAACAATATCACTTGGATTTGAAGCCATACGCAGGTTTATTGCCAAATCTTTATCTATGCTAGAGAAATAGTTGCTTTAAGTAGCCTAGCGGCAGATCTACGGAGTATTCACCCCACAAAAGTTGCAAAGCACCTCATCCCTTTTAAGGAATGAGGTGCTTTTTTATTTAAGGAAAAGCCCATGACTACGCCCCAAGTAAAATTCCGCAATATTCTCGGAGAACTGACCGTCTCCAAACTATATGGAGGAGAGCATTTAGGAGTAACCGCCCCAGCCAACTTCGACCTGAGAAAGGAGATAAGCAAGATTGGGAAAGCGCTGAGTAAATTCTACGAACCAGCCGCAACTCAATCCAAAGTAATTCAAATTCCACCACAATTACAAAAAGTTCTACCAAATGCCTTCTGCGAACTTGAAGGACAAATCTATCGGCGCACCGACTATCAGCTAGAACTAGTTGCCAAACAACAACGGCGCATTCGATTCGCTATGTCTGTCGCTAAGATTCTCGACCTAGTGCTGAGAATGCAGCAGTACGAAGACGAGAAAGAACTAGCTAAACTTCGTCAAATTCTCAATCAAAAATATGATGATTTCATCAAACAATTCGGCTACTTCACCAGCAAAGAGAATCTTAGCATTTTCAAAGAAGACCCTAACTACTATCGATTGAGAGCATTGGAAATTGACCGAGGCAAAGGCAAAAGCCCTGCCAAAGCGCCTATCTTTCATCAAAGAACCGTCAGAGCGACCCCAAGGTATCGAGCAGATAATGCCAAAGATGCCCTAGCCCAATGTCTAGATGCTAAAAGCTATATCGACCTAAACTGGATCGCCAACCTGATCGACAAAAGCATTAGCAATGTCATCACTGAGCTTGAAGGCGATATCTTCTATAAAGGAACTACATCACTAGAAGTCTTACAATTGGCTTTCAAAGAAGATTAGATTATAAAAAAGAATTTTTTTCTTTAGCTGAAAGCGTTGCTTATGCTCGAATATTATCGTTGTAGTAAGACTTTTTAGTTAGTGAGAGATTTTATAGATTATTATAGTCAGAACTCAGATTTGGCAATTATTGTTAATGGTCAAAATTATTTGGTAAGCATAAATTTCTATGAAATTATCGGTTAGAGGTTTTATATCTTCTCTGCTTTTGATATTAGTGATTTTTCTATCTTCTTGTACTTCTGAATGTGCTTACAATGAATTTTCAAAAATTGATACTCAGCCAAATGCGTTGACGGGAAGTTGGACTGCTAAAAGAATGATATTTGTAGGCAAATCAGATGGATGTAGTGTCGCTTCATCTGCTGAAGCTAAAGAAAAAGTAGTTTTTATTGGTGGAAAAGATGTCAGAAATGGATATCCAATTATTTTGATCCAAAATAAACAGACTAATAATCTTATATTACCTCCTGTAGAAGTTGAAACTCAAGAAAAGAAATTTTGCACATCAGGAAATGGGGTTATATCGAAGGACAATTCAAAGATAGAGTTTATTTATTTTGGTGATGGTTTTGAGATGCAATATAAGGGGAATGCTAATTCAAGTTGGACTGAAGTTAATGGAAAGGTAACTTGTAAGTATAATAATTCTCCTAACTTGGCAGTTCAAGATTTTACGATGTCAAAAATAAGCTCTGAATTACCAAATATTAAAAAAGGAACTTTTCTACAGATTATGGATAATTTACAATTTGTTTATGATTATCTTGTTTCATTGTTTTCTATTTTTATACAACAGATTGATATCCTTTTTGGCTGGACTTGTCAGTTTGCAAGTGGTCTAAGTATTGCAGGATTTGGCATGGGGATTGTAACTGCAATGCTTGCTTTTGTAACTCTTGCCAGAGGGAAAGAGGACTTTTTTGCTGATTGGGGTGTTGGTTTAAGGGAATTGATTACTACAAGATACGCACAAGAATATTATATTTTAACATTTTTGTGGTGGTTAATTGTTACGGGAACTGCTGGGTTGTGTATTGTAATCTCTAAAACAAAACCTAGTGTAGGATTTATTCAATTTGACGGATGGAATTTTGGCTCTGAATACCACCAATCAATCCTAAACTTTTGTTTTATAATTGCAGTTCTTGCTTTAATAGTTTTTATATTTTTTATTTTTAATGAATCCGCTGAAGAAGTATCATCCTTATTTGTTGTTGTTGTAATTGCTCCTACTACGATCTTTTTCCTTTGTCGATGTATTTTGCTTTTGTCGGGGGTTGTATATAATAGCTTTGCTGGATCATCAATTATTGGCAATATTCTAACTTTCTATTTTGCAATGTTTGTTGGAACTACATTTTCAGGTTTAATTAGTTTGATTTTTATGAGTAAATTTCGGATAACTAACTTGTTGTATATGCTTGCTACTTTGTATTTGGGGATTTACTGTGTTGTAAGAGGTACTTGGATTTGCGCTTAAGATATCACAGCAATATTCTTGTTTAGAAATCATTTCTGACTTTTGCAGTAATTTTTCAATATTCTGTGAAACCAGCACCGCCTTAGAAATTAGTCCCACAGGCAAACTTAAATCGAAAACACGCCTCCGCGAATTCGTGAATATGCCCGAACTGATGGCGATGTGGTGTCAAGTCACCGATATCCAGACCGCAGCTCTAGCCGAAGTGAAGACCCCGAAACCCCATTACCATGTGATGTCCTGCAAACCATCACCAGAGCAAATCACCTACATGGACAAGCTCGGTGAGCGCGCTGAGGCAGTGGCAAAACGTAAAGTCAAACCCGAAATTGACAACATGCTGAAAATCACAGGCGATGGAGCCAAAGCTTGTATGCACACCAAATTGGTCTCGCCTAATGCAAGTGAATGGATCAATAACAAACTGCTCGCCTGTGCATGGAACGTCTGGCAAATCTGGACGATTACCGCGATCGCCAAAGGCACTCAAGCGATATTCTGCGATCGCAATACACCCAAAAAAGACAGGTGGAATAGTTACTGCTATATCCGCGATACCTTAGTGATGCTGGGCATACCTGCTGACCAGATCGCCTTTATCCATGATTACGATACGGATACCAAGAAAGCAAAACTATTTGAAGCCATCAACGAAGGCAGCATCAGGATAGTTTTTGGTTCCACATCAAAACTGGGAACAGGCGTAAATATGCAAAGCAAACTGATTGCTTTGCATCATATCGATTGTCCTTGGCGACCATCGGATCTCGAACAGCGAGAAGGTAGAGGCGTGCGTCAGGGTAATGAATGGAGTGATGTTTTTATCTTCCGCTATGTTACCGAAGGTAGAGACAATCAAGCGGGATTTGACTCGTTCCTATGGCAAGCGATTGAGAACAAACAGAGGATGATTTCACAGGTGATGTCGGGCGATCGGACGCATCGCACCATCGAAGACATTGACGAGACGGTTCTCAATGCTGCCCAAATGAAAGCGATCGCATCGGGAGATCCATTAATCATGGAACGCGCTACCCTTGAAGCCGAATTGCAGGGATTAGGAATGCAATTGCAAGCCTATAACGACAGGCAATTTAGGGATAAATCCAAGATTCAGTACCTCACTGACATGGTAAATACCAACTATACCGCCCAAATTCAGCGTATTCAAGCCGACCTAGCCACAGTATCTCAAGCTAACCTGAAACAATTCATTAGCGATCGCGGAGTGATGCTAGATAAAGCCGTGCTAATCGATCATCACATTACCGAACAAGTACAACGGTTGAAAGAAAGCTATCGATTAACCCAAGTTCAAATCGGACAATTTGCAGGACTGAATGTATTTTTGAGCAGATTTGGCTCAGAGGTTAATGGGTATATTGGCATCAGCATCAATTCAGGCTATGAATTTAATGCAGAGTGTCAACAGCCCTATAGTTCACTGTTGCATGTGGTGAGAAATGCGATCGCTGTCAAGCTAACCACAGCCCAAGAAAATCTAGAACGAGACAGACAAGAACTGCCAATTCTCCAGAATCGAGTCAGTCAACCCTTTGAACAAGCACATGAATACGAACAGAAATTAAGTCGGTTTGGATTCCTGAAGGAGATGTTTGATGCGATCGTCCATGAATCTCCTGTCGATGATAGTGAATCAGATAATGGATTAGATGCAGAAGAACTAGAAGAATCGAGAGAAATCTTCTGGGAAAGAGACTCTAGTACTGCGCCCTTAGAGCCACCATCAACAGCGATCGTGGAGGCATTGAGGCAGAGACAGTTTGATGATTGGGTGTCAGGTGATGCTGATAACTGGCTTGAGCTTATCGCGCAGATTGTGGGTGATCTTGATTTGCCTGTGAGTGGCGATCGGTTTTTACAACCGCAAGTATTCAAGCCACTCTCTGAATTCATGATTCTAGAAGGAGGAGGTAAGCAACTTGTGATTCCGCAGAAGAATGTAAATGAGGAGAGAGAACAGTTGAATCTGTTCTAAAACTGTTGTTTCAGAAGAGAAAGTCTTAGCTCTGCGAAGATTTTCTCTTCTGTGATGACTTTATTTGTTTGGATATGTCTGATTGAGGAGAACTCTGTGTTGGTATATCAAGATTTTATTGAGCTAGTGTGTAAAAAAATATGATTCTATCTAGGAGTAAAATTAGTCTTGTTGAATTCTTTTTTGATCCAAAATCTGTTTGTAAACCATGACAAACTCCATGACGATAAAGCTTACCTTCTATGGGAAGAACATACTTTTCATAAAGATCAGCTACAGCATCAGGCAATATATTTAACAGTATAATGGCTTGATCTGTTTTACTAGACTGTAATTTCCATAAATCTCTTAGAGCAGTTATCGATTTATGCATATCCTCACGACCCATAGAGTTAAACTCATCATTTCTACCCATAGCCGTTAAAGAATCCCTTAAAACGCCTTCTACTTGAGGAATTAATGCGGCAACACTTAAGTAAAATTTTCCATCTATGTGCGCTTCTAGAGCTTCTTTAAGAATTGGTAATCTCTTAGAGATTTTAGGTTGGGATTCCCAAAATTGTAGTGTCTGCTGTACACGATTATTATCCATTAATACGTCTGTGAAGAAAAAATCAACATCAATATTTGATAATTGATCTTCTTGCTCCTCTCGAAAAGATTTTACTTTATCTAGATCCATTTTTAAATTTGTAGTTGACGTTGGAAAAACCCATTCATGTCTATCAAAAGCAAATATTGATTGAATCTCAATATTTTGAGATTCTTGGAATACTCGTAAGGCAAGAGAATCTACTGTGTCTTTAAGTCCTTTTATCTCAGAGTCATTTTGCAGAAACTTTACAAATTCTCCATAGCAAATCTCTCTTTTAGGATTGCTTACACTTTCAGTAAGACTATCTATTGCAATTTTAATTAACATCTTTGATTCCTCCAATTCTTCTCTAAATTCCTTGGAGTTAGGTAAATTCTTATATCCCTGACTTTGTATAATTTTTTCGTATTCCTTAATTCTAGACCATAGGTGTTCAAATGCTGCTAATTTTAGTTCTTCGTCAGTCATATCAATCACATTTACTACTGTTTAAATTATTGCATACCTTGTTAACTACTAATCAATCTCAATATCAAATTCACTGGATGCGATGTTATTGGATGAGTCTTCAATGTCGATGTCAAATTGTTGTCTGAGGCGTATGAGTTCAAGAGTAAATTTAATAGCATTGCGAACACCTTCTGTTAGTGTAGGGAGTTTTCTTTTCAAACTTAGTTCGGCAACATCTTTGTCTGAAAGTTCGTTTATTGGAAAGTCGTTAGGATTTTTTAAATTCCATAGACGGATAGTTTTATCTTTGCTACCTGATATAAGTGTTTTACCGTCAGGAGTAACTGCTAAAGATGTTATTGATGCAGTATGTCCCTTTAAAACTTGTAAAAAGTTTCCATCAATACTCCATAAACCAATATCTGCATCCTCCATTCCTACTACTAAGACTTTACTGTCAGGTGTAATTAGTAAAGAAGTTGTAGAACTAGAAGTTGTGATAACATTTAAAGATTCTGCATCAGGTATGCTCCACAAACGAATGTATCTATCTTCTTTACAACTTGAAGCTAAGATTTTATTGTCTGGGCTAATTGCTAGGGCGCTAATACAACTATTATGAGCTTGAAAACACTTACGGTAGGATTGAAATTGTTCATCTGTTTCCAAATAAGGTATGTTAATTAAATTAATACTTCCATCTTTACTACCAGAAGCTAGAATTTTACTATCTTGACTAAATGCTAAAGAAGCAACATTAAAGTGTGGAAATTTATTTAGAACTATATTATGGGATAAGCTCCAAACTTTGACAAAAGGTTTAAAGCATTTTCTCTCATAAGAATTAGCTATCCCGCCTACAGCTAAGAACTTTTCGTTGGGACTGACTGCCATAGTCAGATTAAATGTTTCAGTTGCATCATTGTCTATCCAATAAATCGGTTCATCCCCGAATAGACAATACCGATCATCATCTATAAATTTATCTTGTAAATATAAGCTAAATTTATCGGAAGATGTCGAACTACTTGGTTCAATTGAATGAAGGCTACTTTTGTATATAGATTCCTCTACTTCATAATGATAATTATAGGGTCCAAAGTATTTTCCCCGTGTTTTAATCTCAGCCTTATATATGGTAAAGTGTAGCCCACTAGTGTATTGAGATTGAGGGTTAAAAGTAACATTTTTGTGTTCAAAACCATAAGAAATATCAATTCTTTTTAATTGTTGCTTTTTAGATAGATTCCATACAATAACTTCGTAAGTCGTCGCTAACAATATCGTTTCTCTATCTGAAAGAATCACTAGAGAATGTATTGGTCTAGGCATCATAAAGCTAGATGACTTAATTTGATTAAGGTATAAAAAAATTGAGTCTTTAAATTCTTCTAGATTGAATTTCTGATTCAAATCGAATAATCTCGTTAATATTAATTTCTCATCCGCAGGAAAATTATTTTCTAATGATGATTCTTTAATTCGGTGTAGTAATTTTTTACTCCATACAGGTGATGCATTATAGAGAAATCTCCATATTTCTTTTCTGTCTGGATTTGCTACTAAAATATCAACTAGAGTTGATAAATTTTTGTCTGTTATTTTGTCAAATCCAAATCCATGTTTGGAATCAACTAAAATTTTTAGTAATTCTATTCTCCCTGCTTGCCTAGCAATTGCTGTAACTCTATCTTGAATTTCCTTATTTGCTGATTTATAAGCATTTGCAAGTAATTTTTGATCAATATCTAGACCTTCATATTTTTGCCAATCACCCATTAGAAAATAAAACAACGCTCTAGTATTTGCATCACTAGGCACATAGTTACATTTCTTAATAATTGCTTTAAATTGTTGACTCTGCTTGTCTAGCCATATTTCACAAAAAGTGTCAATGGCTTTTTTGTCGCGTAAATTGCGTAAAGCCTCCAAAGCGATCGTAATCACCTTGCGATCGCTACTCCTAACCACCGCCTCAGCCAAAATCCTTACCGCATAAGGCGACTTATCCTTACTTAAAGCCACAGCCGCCCGTTGACGAATACAACTACCAAAAACAGGGAAATCGCTATAAATGCGTTCAGATAAAACTTGATATTCGTTACTCATGATTTGCTTTAATTCCTGATATCTAATTGTAAAGGCACAAACTGCTGTTCTGCTTGCTTCACCTCTGCAAACGAAGCCGACTGCGCTCGACCCTCCCTCAACCACTCACGCAGAGCCGTAATCCTCTCCCGTTGTGAGATCGAAAGCGGCACTTGACGCTTCAGCGCTTGCGATAGATCCGCAGTCGTGAACTCGCGGTTTTGATTGAACCCAACATACATTCCATCAATGATCGCTTGTTCAATTTCCGCACCCACATAGCCCTCCGACTCCCGCGCCAAACGCTCCAAATCAAAATCATGATTCATCCGTCTACGTTTGCGTAAATGTACCGATAGAATCTCCTTGCGCTCATCCTTAGTTGGCAAATCCAAAAAGAAAATCTCATCAAAACGACCGCGCCGCAACAACTCAGGCGGTAAACTACTGATATCATTGGCAGTCGCCACCACAAAACAAGGCGCAGTCTTTTCCTGCATCCAAGTCAAAATCGCGCCAAATACCCGCTTACTCGCACCACCGTCCAGACCACCAGAGGCAAACGCCTTATCGATCTCATCAATCCAGAGAATACAAGGGGCAACAGTTTCTGCCAACTTCAAAGCGCGTCTTGTACGCTCCTCCGACTCACCCACCAGCGAACCAAACAAAGCCCCCACATCCAAACGCAATAGCGGCAACCGCCACAGCCCACCAATCATCTTCGCGGTCAAGCTCTTACCCGTCCCTGGAATACCAATGAGGGCAATCCCCTTGGGAGAAGGTAATCCATAGTTACGCGCCTCCTCACTAAAAGCACGTTCGCGCAACCGCAACCAACCCTTCAAGACCTCCAAACCTCCCACATCCGCCGCCGTTTCATGGACAGCAAAAAACTCTAGGGCTTGGCTCTCCTTAATGATTTGCTTCTTCTCTTCCGTCACCAAACCAATATCTTGATCGTCCAAAACGCCATTACTAACGATCGCCTTGGCAAATACCCGTTGCGCCTGAGATGCAGTCAACCCTAGCGCCGCCTGCACCAACTTTTCTCGTCCCAGTTTGGTTAAATTCACCTTCACCCCTGGAGTTTTCGATAGTCCTGCCAGCACTTGATCTAGCTCATTAGCAACGGGCAGAGGAAACTCTTGCAGCACCGCAATATCCTTTAACTCTTCAGGTAACTTGCTGTGGGGTGTCGTGAGAATGATCGACTTTTTGGTGAACTTCAACTGTTGCGCCGCATTGCGTAACTTGCGCTTAATTTGGGGATTTGTCCAACAATCATGGAAATCCTTGAGAATAAACAGCGTATTCCCATCGGCTTTGTCAATTTGTTCCAACGCCGACAGAGGATCTTTCGCCGCCAATAACGTGCCTTTCCAATTGCTAACCGCCTTAAAGCCATCCCCCGCATCCCAACTCAGGCAAGGACGATCGCTGCGATCGCACACCGCTTTGATCGTTTGGATTACCCGTTCCTCTTCGGGCGTAATCAACACAATCAAAGTAAACCGAGCGCGAAGATAGAGATCTAGTTCTTGATCGAAACTCATAAAATTACCAACCCACTGATTGTTGTTCTTGCCAAGTCACCTGTCCTGATGTCTCATCTGCTTCGGGAGTCATCTCTCGCAATAACACCTGACCACCCAAAACCGCTTCAAGGTCTTTGGTTAAATCTAAACATTGTGTCCCTTTCGCACCCCTGATTTCCAGACGCACCTGACCATCCTTCTCGATAAATACATCAATCTCTTGTAGTTCCATAATGTTTTGTTGAATTATTGGTTATATTTTGGTTGCCATTAGCGAGCGCAAAGGTACATAGTTGTTAGGTTACTGTCCATGCCAAACGCTGCATATTCGTAGATTCGACAACCTTTGGATGCGGGTCAATTGGCTTAATGAGAGTTCTGAGTTTAAGTTGTACTTTTGTCGGATCAATAGCACGCGGAAATAGCGTTGAATGCTTTTTGGGTTGCTCAAGGTGCAATACAATCCGTAATCTTTGCCCAGCACAAACGTCTCTTGCAAAGTTTTTTTCAGAAGGATCTGATGCATTTATCTTTGCAGGGAGCATAGCCGCAAGGGTACAGAATACCTTGTCAGCTACTTCATCTGCTATGTGTATTGTCTTAGTACGCCGATGCTGGCGATAGTCCTTTGCTTCAATTAACCATACAACGCCATTTTCAATGGCAATCAGATCGACTGCCTTAATTCGATCCCACATTTCAGAGAATTGATGATCATAAAAAGACCATTCGTCATACTTGGAGACCCGCCATGAATGGGGAAAATGAAAAGTTAAGCTATCGACTTGAAAACTTTGCATATTTAAACTCCACTCATCATGAACCTGTCAGATTGAGCAAGCTCTTCGTCAAGGGTGGTAATATCGCCAATCTCATCGATCGCATTTCCTTGTTTGACAACAACATAATCGCCTTTAAGGTGCAGCCCAAAAAATCGCGCATCAAGTTGATGATCTTGTTTGTCAGGGCTTAAATCAGACATTAAAATTTCCAGCTCTCGTAATAGAAACAGGCTATGCGTAGCTATAAATACTTGGATTCCACCCTTACTAAGATTGACAATGCTTTGAGCGACTTGCTTAATGAGCAGTGGATTTAAGTTAGCTTCAGGTTCATCCCAAAACAAAAATCCTTTGTTCATGAGTACACCGCTAGCAATAAGTCGTGCCAACATTGCTAACTTACGCTGACCTTCAGCAATCAGAGGCATTTCAAAACGACCATGATCATTTTTTAAATAAAAGCGACCATTTTTATCTAGCTCGATCGCCCCATTGATCGCTTTTTCCAGAGGTGCTAACAATTCTTGGATATGTTTTTCTTCAGAACCGCGTTGTAAAGGTGCGCCTAGCAGTAGGCAAGTATCGCGCCAAGTCTCTTCAAGTTCCAGATAATGCCCTTCATACACTGAAACAAAGTTAGGAAAAATAGTCAGTAATTCTCTCGTGGGAATGTAGACAGGTGCAATCTCTAGCCAAGCTTCGGGGGCTTGACCGATGACTACTTCTGTCTTACTACTTGTCGAAAAACTAAAGTCAAGATTGAATTGTGAATTCTCAAAACATAGCTTGACATCAGATTTCTCGCGCCCTTTCTTGCGTCTCGCTAGTCTTCCCAACTCTTCAGGTCGAAAAACACCAATCAGCTTTTCGGCTAGGCGAGTTTGCAGACGTGTTTTTGTTGGTGTACTGCGTATGGGATTGCGACTTTCCTCCCAACTAGTTGCAAGGGCGGAATAGACGATTTTGAGAAGATGTGTTTTGCCTGTGCCATTCTCGCCAATAATGACATTGAGATATTTAGAGAACTGGAGATCGGCGCTGGGAAACACTGTAAAGTTTTTCAGACTTAGACTATCTAGCATATATTTTTCCTGAATTTATAGATTTTTATAGTTGCTCACACCATGCGCCGCAATACTAAATGAATTCTTTGTCCCTCTTCGACATTTTCGCTAACCAAAGAAAAACCCTGTTCCTCAAGCTTGGCGCAAGCAGAATGATAGGCATAGCGCTGGGTAAGTTGCTGCACAAAGGTTTGTTGATTGAGATCGCGGATACCCCACCAATCAGCAATTAATTCATAGCTATTCCCCGTTTTATTAAAACCAATGTCATAGCCAGCGTTAGAAGTCGCAATTTTTAGCTCCGCAGTGGTTTGCTTGCCACTATAGCCATTGACCTTAACTGCGCCCTCTTGATAGGCATAGCCAAGATCCTGTAAGGCTTGTTTGAGATATTCCTTCTCGACAATCTGAGTACGAATGGTAGTGAAATGGGACATAGGTTTTAAGTAAGCTTGATCACAGGATAATCTTTGTGGGTAACTTGCTGTGTTTGTAAATCACGACAGGTCATCAGTAAACGCTTATTACCATCAATAGAAAACTCTACCCGAAAACAGCGATCGCCTGCTTTCGGTGATTTGCTAGTTTTCAAAAAAGTAGGACTATCTTCATTCATCCAGAAATAAGTGCGGCGCTCTGACTCTTCAGGACTAAGATCGATAATTCGCGCTCCACCTGAAGGATCGAAGACCAGTTCCACCGCATTGCTCCCACGTCTATGGGCTTCGGCAACTTCAAACAGAGCCATACCAAGGCGTTCTTGTCCGTCATGGCTTGCCTTAATCGTCAGATTAGCGATCGCCCCTTCAGTAGGGTAAGGAGTGCCACGGGGAACCAGAACTCGATAGTCATACTTTTGTTGTTGACGATTGAGATAACGGATTGCATAGTCATGTTGGATATGGTCATAAAAATCAACACCCGACACAAAGGCGGCGGCTCCCCTTGCCACCGCATCAAGGGGACGATCCATTAATACGCGCTCTTTCCCAAATACTTGCCGAATCGTGCGTTGAATTGAAGGAATCTGACTGCTCCCACCCACCAGCAATACCGACTTGATATTCTCTTCCTGATAGCCCCGTTCCCTTGCTTGATTTAGCGATCGCTGAATCGTTTGATTAAGCTGCGTAAATACATCCTGCTCATCCATTAACTCTTCAAAACGGCTACGGCTAATCTCGGCACTAATCACCGCCCCTGTATCAGGATCGAGAACCGTAATCTCAGCGCGATCGCGGCTAGATAATCGGATTTTTGCCTGTTCGCATTCCACTAACAATGCACCACTAAGTCGGCGAATCGCTTCATCGGTATCTTGATAGCCTGACTGCTTGAGAACTTCTAAAAATAGCAATTGATCGAGATTTGTACCACCGAGATCGGCTCCTGACTTACCGAGAACGCGACAACGGCGACCTGATTGGGCTTCATTAGGTTCAATCAATACCACCGCCACATCAAGCGTCCCACCACCAAAGTCAAAAATTAGATAAACGTCATTGGGTTGGATATGTGCGCCATAGCCCAAGGCGGCGGCGGAAGGTTCATCAATTAACCGAAATCTTCTAATTCCTGCATTTTGGGCAACTTCACTGAGCCAACTTTCGTAATGTTCAAAGGATTCCACAGGAACCGTAAAAGCAATCTCTTCATCACTGAGATTTAGTTCTGTCATTGCAAATAGCAACAATGTGGACAGAAAATCACTTCCTGCTTGATCGTAGGCAATCTGACGCTGATCGATGCGACGTTTAACGGGGCTACGATTAGCGATATAACGTTTAATCCAACGAAAGGTGCGATCGCTTTTTTCGAGATTACGCTGCTGCACTTGATTCCCTAACCAACGTCTCTGATCGGCGGCATAATGAATTAATGAGGGAATTAGAGAAACCTTCTCATTCCCCTGTGTATAAAGCTGTCCATAATCAGGAATATGATGGGTAATTCCTGTCTGTTGATCTTCACTCCAAACTGCCAGAACGGTATTTGATGTGCCGAAGTCGATCGCTAAACGTCCTGACATAGTTCCACCCCTGCCGCCCGAAGCACTCTGCCCTGATAGGTCAGCCCCGCTACTCTAATCTTGACGGCTTGCCCGTTATTAATCTCTACGGCACTGCTCAAAGGTTGATGCAGATTCGGGTCAAAGTTCACAACTTCACCGATGTTGCCTACCTGTGTTAGCCCTTGTTCTGTAAACACACGCAGCATTCTTTTGACAATAGCGATTGCATCTTTTGCCTGTACGGGTTTGTTCTCAACTTCTAGCAAATAGATTTGGGTGAGCAGTTGTGAGATCGGTGCGGCTAGTTCACTAAAGACTTGTTCTTGCTGGGTTTGAAAGGCGATCGCCTGATTATTGCTTTCATTTTGGCGTTGACGTTCTAACTCATTTCGCAGTTGGGTGATCGTCTGTTCGCGTTCATTGATTGTCAGTCGCAAGCTTTGGGTTTCGCTTTCGAGGTTAAGTAGGTGATCCCTATGATTGTTAGCGATCGGTTGTTTTGAGGGAAATAGGGTTTGCCATAGTCGTTTTAGCCGTTGGAACATACTTGTTGTTTTGGGCAATTGTTTTATAGTTGTACAATTTTACTAAGGCTAGGGCATATTTTCGCAGGAGGGTTAGGTTTATGACGATTTTAGAGAAAGCGTGAAAAGCAAAATGGTATTATCAGATTAGTAAACTCAGGATATTGGTTATGAATATATCAAATGAACTGCGATCGCTTACTTACAGCCTAGATATTCAGATGACTGGGTTGTATTTTTGGTGTGGTAATTTTGTGGTTCAGTTTGGTGGTACTGAGGTGGATGATGAGCCTTTTTACTATCCTTTTGTAGTTCCTACATTTATCGGTTTTGGATTTGTACTTCCTAATGGTTTCTCTTGGCATACTCCTTTTACTCAGTTTAAGCGGATTAAAAAGAATATAGATAATGTAGCGGAAGGATTTCAGACTCGTGCCGCTAAATGAACATCCTGCCATTATTGGCTTACCGCCTTTCACGGTTAAGTCTCTACCCAAACAAGAGTTTTTCGATCTTCTTGCGAGTGCTGGTTATACGGTGAGTGCAACTATGCCTTCAGGAAAACATAATTGCTTAAAGTATCTCCTTTCTCATAAGCAACATAACAGTGTGATGGCGGTTTATAATCCTGCGAATAATAGAATTGTTACTGCTTATCAGCTAGATTGATTGCTATCATCCTTAGAATCTCTAATCATGAGCTACTTACCATAGTCAGAATCTAACCTTGATACTCTGAAGCGTTCAACTAAATTAAAACAAATGTTTATTGAACTAAGAGGGTAAATACCCCACCGCTCTGCGGTGTGAGTAAATTCTAGTAAAAAAGAATTTGATACCTCGTCCGCTTGCGGCGGGGTTATTCATTTCAATTCAGATATTATTTGTATTTTTAGCCTTTTGAATAAAGCTTGTGTATGCTAATGTCGATAAGCTAAGCTCTTATCTAAAATGATGAAAATATGCGTATTTACTCAAATATTAAAGCTTGTAAAACAGGACTAAGTATAGATGCTAATGATGAGCGACAAATATTAATGGCTTTAAATTTAAAAAATTATTCATCTAGGAAAACTGCGAAATCCCAAGTGATGGAAGATTTGCCAGAAATCGCTCGAAGAGAGAGAGAGGATCTAATCACAGCTTTAGAGCAATTAACTCTAGAAGAACGCAAAACAAGACAATACCCTGCATCTGAGCATATGTATTGCGATAATTGCCATACACTAACTCGTATAGCTAAATCACAATTTAATTGGCAGGTAGTATATGGTTATGCGTTTTCAAAAAAATCTAGCGTAGGCACAAATTTAGTTCTTAGACATCATTCAGTCTCCAAAGATAATTCAGGTAACTTAATAGAACTAACTGCCTGCTTTAACGTCGCAGATTATGAATTTATAGAACATCAATCAGCGCTTAACTTTATTGATTTACAAGCCTTTCATTAATTGCCTTCTCCCATCTTAATTATCCATCAATCTCAATATCAAATTCATTGAATTGAACATCACTGGATGAGTCTTCAATATCGATATCAAATTGTTGTCTTAAACGGATAAGAGCAAGGGTGAATTCCAGAGCGTTACGGACACTTCTGTTCATTGTGGAGTCTCTAATTTTCTGGATTTTAGAAATATTTTGAGTAGTAAATTTAGTAATCGGAGTACTAATGTCAGATAAATTCCATAAGCAGACTGCACTTTCCCATTTGTCGCTTGAGAGATTTCTTCTCCGGGTATGGCAACGATTCGTGTAAAACTGTATCACGACAGGTTTAAAAGCAATATATAGTAATACTTTTAGCGATTGATTTGAGAAAGGCGCTTGAACAATTTTACATTTCATCTAAAACGATATTTTTTGCACGATTTAAGAGGTCTAAAGACTTGAGGTCGGTGCGTTTAGAGAATCAGCGTTTTGGACAATAGGCGCATCGTAATCAATAGGAGGAGGACAACGATTTAGATCAAGAGCATAAAACCCAAAGCGATTTACATGCTGAGTCCAATAGGGACTGAGTGCAGCAATAGCCTCAGCATCTAGTGGGAACCCCTCCTGTCTCAACTCATTAAGAATACGACTAATCTCAAAGACATTGTAGAAAATCAGGCAATTTGCAATCAAGTGATTGTAACGAATCATCTTACGCTGCTCCTCTCGGTTATTAGAAGAAATCACTCCTTCACCACCAAAAGATAACCATTGCACAAAGTGATTG
>QBLS01000039.1 GCA_003249015.1 Pseudanabaena sp.
CTCCTGCCATCAATGGTTAGTATTCAGCTAGATTAGTCTTCTGATAATCGAAAGCAAAAGCCTCTCCTTAGGGAGAGGTTTTTGCTTTTGGGGTGATATGGCTGTAGCCATTCTTATTAGGACATAAAACCAAGAAGACTAGTGGCGGTGCTTTGCGCCGCCACTAGTCTTCTTGGTTTTGACTATACACGCTCATGGAACGTACGTTTAATCACATCCATCTGCTGCTCACGGGTGAGCTTGATGAAATTGACCGCATAGCCCGAAACACGAATGGTTAGCTGGGGATAGTTTTCAGGATGATCCATCGCATCTAGTAAGGTATCGCGGTTGAGGGCATTAACATTAATGTGGTGTCCGCCATCGTGGAAGTAGCCATCGAGCAGACCGACCAGATTGTTAATGCGATCGCTTTCCTGTCTGCCGAGTGCCGTAGGTACAATCGAGAAGGTATTGGAAATACCATCTTGGCAATCGCTGTAGGGCAGTTTGGCAACGGAAGATAAAGAGGCGATCGCGCCGCAGCAGTCTCTTCCATGCATGGGGTTCGCACCCGGAGCAAAGGGTTCACCAGCTTTGCGTCCATCGGGCGTACTACCTGTCTTCTTGCCATAGACCACATTGGAAGTGATCGTTAGCACTGATTGGGTTGCCGTAGCGCCGCGATAGGTCTTTTGCTTACGAATTTCATTCATAAAACGCGAAACCAATTCACTGGCAATGCTATCAACGCGATCGTCATTATTGCCATATTGGGGAAATTCGCCTTCGGTTACATAGTCGATCGCCAAGCCCCTTTCATCACGGATGACCTTGACCTTAGCGTGTTTAATTGCCGAAAGAGAATCCGTAACCACCGACAGCCCCGCAATGCCGCAAGCCATCGTCCGATAGACATCGCGATCGTGCAATGCCATTTCGATGCGCTCGTAGCAATACTTGTCGTGCATATAGTGGATCACATTCAAGGTATTGACATAGAGACGCGCTAACCAGCCCATCATTTGGTGCAGACGTTCGGTGACTTCGGCATAGTCCAAATATTCGCCAGTAATCGGTGCAAAGTGGGGTGCGACTTGATCCCCTGACTTTTCATCGCGACCACCATTGATCGCATAGAGCAGCGTCTTCGCGAGGTTTACCCTTGCGCCGAAAAACTGCATCTGTTTGCCAATTCGCATTACCGACACGCAACAGGCGATCGCATAGTCATCGCCATAGGTGGGACGCATCAGGTCATCATTTTCGTACTGAATGGAACTGGTGTCGCTGGAGACTTTGGCACAAAATTGCTTAAAGTTTTCAGGTAAATGTTCTGACCACAGCACGGTCAAATTAGGCTCAGGAGCCGCACCCAAGGTGTTTAGGGTATGCAGGAAACGGAAACTATTCTTGGTGACAAGGGAGCGACCATCGGCACTCATGCCACCGATTACTTCTGTTACCCATGTGGGATCGCCTGAGAACAAGGCATTGTAATCAGGAGTTCTCAAAAATCTGACCATTCGCAATTTCATCACAAAATGATCGACTAACTCTTGCAGTTCTGTTTCGGTAATTGTGCCGTTCTGTAAATCCCGTTCAAAATAAATATCAAGGAATGTGGAAACGCGACCGAGGGACATGGCTGCACCATTTTGTTCCTTGACGGCTCCAAGGTAGGCAAAATACAGCCACTGCACAGCTTCACGGGCATTTGCCGCAGGGCGACCAATGTCAAAGCCATATTTGGCTGCCATTTCCTTCAGTTCAAACAGGGCACGAATTTGTTCAGAAATCTCTTCGCGTAGACGAATGATATTTTCATCAATCACATCAACTTCGAGGGATTCCTGCTGATTTTTTTTATCATCAATTAGGCGATCGCAACCATAAAGTGCCACACGACGATAGTCGCCGATGATGCGCCCACGCCCATAGGCATCGGGCAGTCCTGTAATGATCCCCGATCGTCTAGCCTTTCGCATTTCGCTAGTATAGGCATCGAATACGCCATCATTATGGGTTTTGCGATATTTAGTAAAAATCTCTTCCGTTTGGGGATCAAGTTCATAGCCATAGGCTTCTAAACCTGCCTTGACCACACGAATGCCGCCGTAGGGCATAATTGCGCGTTTGAGGGGCTTATCAGTCTGCAACCCCACGATTTGCTCTAGTTCTTGATTGATGTAACCCGCATCATGAGCCGTAATGGAAGTTGGTACCTTAGTGTCAGTATCGAGAACTCCTTTTTCCCGTTCTTGACGCATTAATTCTGAAACTTCTTTCCAAAGCTGTTGCGTTCTTGGGGTGGCATCTTCCAAAAAATCGCTATTCCCTGCATAGGGCTTATAGTTCCGTTGAATAAAGTCTCTAACGTTAACTTCTTGATTCCAAATACCTTCTGTAAAGCTTTGCCATTGACCATACATCGCTTTCATCTCCATTATTTGTTGAAAGGTAGATAATCGTGCTTTCACATGGATCAATTATAGATTTACCAATATATTCAGAGGAATAAGCCAGCTATTTATTACAAAAGTTAATACCAAATAAAGAAATGGCTGCGCCATTTCTTTATTTGCAAACCTGTACTTAGTTTGGTTCTTAAACCACGATACATAGCAGTCCTAAATACAAAAAAACAGAGGTAATTCCGCCCGTTTTGTAGACGTAACTACCTCTGTTCTCCAACTATACTGAACTACTTTGTTTACAAAAGTTCTAAACGACTAGAAAAAGTTAGCTGTAATTTTGACAACTGCGCTACAGCTAGCACTAGGCTCCAAGACCGTCAAGTTTTCCTTGGTATTTAAGGCGTTGCGAGTAGCACTCCAAGGCTCTAGGCAATAGAAATCCTTCCCTTTGACTGTCCAAAATACAAGATATGTAAAGAAATCATCGTAATCAATATTAATTTTGAGATTACGACTATTATCAACCACAGATGTAGAACGGCTCGATAGATTGCCAAACACAGCATCAATTTCATCTTGCTCAAAATCAAATTTTCCATCAAAAGCAAAATCTTCTTTAGTGCGATTGTCTTGATATTTAGTAGAGGGAATCGATACTTCAATCTGACTTTTATCACCACAGGAGAAGTAAGGATGGAAGCCTGCCGAGAATGGCATAGGAGTTGATGAAAGATTCTTATATTCTTGATGAATCTCTAGGGTATGACCTCGCAAAACGTAGGTAAAAGAGATCTGGAAATCAAAAGGGTAAACTAGCTTAGTTTTTTCATTGCTAACTAATGCGATTGTCAAACTTGCCCCATCATGATCGGCATGGGATGTCACTGTCCAAGGAAGCTCACGCGCAAAACCATGTTGTTTAATTTGATAAGCTGCATCATCGATATGGTAGGTGTCGCTTGGCAGATTGCCACAAAGGGGAAATAGAATTGGATTTCCACCTCTAACACTCAATTCAGGGCTCTTAAATCTCTCCGTGTCAAGATAGAAAACTTCTTTTCCATTGATTTGCCAACTAGTAACAATACCTCCACGTTCTGGCACAACTTCCATTATCGAAGCAGCACTCTCGTCAGATAAGGCGTAGGTAAGATACTGCTTTTGCTCAGATGAAACTTTATACACAGATTTGACCTTGATTAATTATTAGGTTTGCAGCAGATTATATAGCGATCGCTGTTTGTTTGAATCTAAGAACTTAAGAGTTCAGCATAGTTAAAATTTACAATTAGAGGTTGTTCCGTCCGCTACGCTGGCGGAATAGCCTCTAATTTTTAGAGTTTTCGGTATGGAAAGCCCTATAAAAAACCAGAATTGGTTTTGTAGAGCCATTGTTTTTTTGAGCACATTGCGCGGTAGTCTAGTGGTGGTGACTCTAGTAAAAGGAATTCTCCCGTGCTTTTATCAAAAGGCTTTGAAGTAGAAATCTATACCTCTACACCAACGGGGGATGTGGTAGGTTTTAGCGATCGCATCGTCGCCAATCTCAATGGTTTTGTGCGCGAACCAGATAGCCGTAATGTGGAATACATTACGCCGCCTTTTCATAAGTACGAGCCTTTGCTAATGGCTTTGGTAGAACCACGACAAAAACTCCGCAGCTATTTGCGATCGCTAGGTGACTACACATTGATGCCTGGAAGTACATTAGCTTTGGGCGGTGTGGATCATTTTTATCGATCCGATCCTCAAAATCCTTACCACACTTACATTGAGCAAACCTATGGCACAGATGTAGTCACCGCCAGTATCCACATCAATGTCGGTATTCCCGATCTCGAAAATTTAATTGCCGCCTGTCGATTGATTCGCCTTGAAGCTCCTTTATATCTTGCCTTAAGCGCTGCTTCTCCATTTCTAGATGGTAAGGTAACAGGCTTTCACTCCTCCCGTTGGCAGATGTTTCCCAAAACACCTAAGTTAGTTCCGCTATTTCGTAACCATCGTCATTTTGTGAAATGGACAGAGCAGCAGTTGCAGTTAGGAACAATGCAAAATGTCCGCCATCTCTGGTCATCGGTGCGTCCCAATGGCGACAATCGTCCCTACAATCTCAATCGTTTAGAATTGCGAATTTCTGACTTGGTAATTGATCCCGTAGCTTTATTAGCAATTACCGCACTTTTAGAAATGCGCTTACATCAGTTTCTCGAAGCAGGAATTGGTTCTAGTCTTGATCCCCTTGCCCCTAACTCCAGTAAATTTACGCCTGAAGAGCTAGCGGCGATCGCTGATCAAAATGAAATTGCGGCTGCCCACAATAGTCTTGATGCTGTATTAACCCATTGGCAAACAGGTGCAGAGATTACGGCTAGGGAATGGATTGCTGAGCTATTTGCCGAATTAAAACCAAGGGCAAAAGATAACGGTGTGTGGTGTTTCCTGTCGCCATTGCAAAAAATTCTTGATCAAGGTAATGAGGCGCAGCACTGGCTATGTGCCTATAACAACGGGATTTCACCCAGACAAATTATGACTGAGGCGATCGCTAGTGCCGAGCAGATGGACAAGGAACTCGCCGAAGCTTTATTACTGGCTTAAAATATAAGTAATTGTTGCCCGCCTTTGGCGGGCAACAATTACTTTAAAGGTGAAATTTACAATAAAATGCTATCTCCCCAAACAGAATTAAAACCACCAGCAACTGATTCGCATTGGCAAATCAAACTACTCTTTGATGGTGAATGCCCATTGTGTGTGCGCGAAGTTAACTTTTTAAAACGACAAGATAGCGATCGCGGCTTGATTAAGTTTGTGGATATCGCCGCCGATGATTACCAAGCCGAAGACAATGCAGGGATTGACTTTGAAACCGCTATGGGGCGTATTCATGGCATCTTAGCAGATGGCACAGTGATCAAAAATGTAGAAGTATTTCGCCAAATCTATGATGTGCTTGGTATTGGCTGGGTTTACGCGATCACCAAATTACCTTTAGTTGGTCGTTTAGCTGATGCCCTCTATGGAGTCTGGGCAGACTATCGCACGGTTTTGACAGGTCGCGCTGATCTCAAAACCATTGTGGCTGAGCGCGAGCAAAGACGACAACAAATAATTGATGGCTGTGACGATCGCTGTGCGATCGAGGAAAAGTCATGATTTTGGCTTGGGTGGTAATTGCGATCGCCTCATTTTTGATTGGCTTAGCAATTAATAAATCATTCCCCAGCGATTACAAATGGTTTATGCGTTTGCGCCGCCCCCGCTGGCTCACCTTTGAAAAGGCGATCCCTTTCATTTGGATTAGCATTTTTATCTTTGGGATCACCTCAGCCTCGGTGGTATGGCAGACTGCTCCTACCACGGTTGCAACTTGGCTGCTGATGTTTGCCTATGGTGTTGTCGAGGTTGCAGTTTTGGTATATACCCCCGTCATGACGCGCCTACGAAATGTTAGGGCTGGCGCAATTGTCGGTGCGATCGGTTTTATCTTGGGACTGATTTTAACCACTCAGGTTTGGCAGGTTTCTAGTCTTGCGGGATGGTTTTTAGTTCCGTACTTACTTTGGAGTCCCGTTGGTACTTATGTGACTTGGGTAATGGCGAGGCTCAACCCTCCTGAAGTTTAATTTAGTAATTTCTTAGCAAACTCACAGGCACTCTTCAGCAAAGCCTCAATCTATCAAATTTAATATGGGTAGAAAGCAATTTTGATTCTTTCCCAGTGAAAAATTAGACGTTGCGGCGCTTCGCGCCGCAACGTCTGGAAAGAGAGTAGATACAAAGTCAAAAGAGATAGTTTTGGCGCTAAGCGCTGCAACTATCTCTTTTGGTATAGCCATTTTGTGAATAGGGATAAGTCCCCTAAATGTAAAATTAGATTTAATTAAATTAAAAAATCCGCGCATGACAGTCAAACACTTAAAAATCCTCCACCAGCATAGTCAGGTCATCAGCAAGGACGGAGATGATGTCATTGCAGGATTGCTTAAAAGTCCTAAAAGCTTGCCACCAAAGTATTTTTATGACGATCGTGGCTCAGAATTGTTTGAGCAAATTTGTGATTTGCCAGAATATTACCCCACCCGTACAGAGGCGAGTATTTTAAGGCAATATGCCGATGAGATCGCTGCCATTACTGGATCTTGTGAACTTGTGGAATTAGGTAGCGGCAGCTCCACAAAAACTAATTATCTTTTAAATGCCTATCAAAAAATATCCCATAACACTTCTATTGCCGAAGCCTTTAGTTACATTCCCATTGATGTTAGTGGTGGTATTCTCAAAACCAGTGTTCTGCATTTACAACAAAAATATCCAGATTTAATGATCGCTGGTCTGATCGGAACCTACGAAGAGGCTTTACTATATCTAGACAAAAATCATCAGCGATCGCGCATGATTTTCTTTTTAGGTAGCTCCATTGGCAACTTCAATGCTGCGGAATCTGATGAGTTTTTGGGGAAAGTTGCCCATGCACTCACTAAGGGTGATTATTTCTTGTTGGGTGTAGATTTACAGAAACCCAAGGAAATTTTGGAAGCTGCTTACAACGATGCACAGGGTGTCACCGCTGCGTTCAATTTGAATATGCTTTCCCATTTGAACTGGAGATTTCAAGGGGATTTTAATTGCAATTTATTTGAGCATAAAGCTATTTATAATCAAGTTGATCATCAAATCGAGATGTATTTGTATGCAAAGTCAAAACACGAAGTTTCTTTAGATATTCTCGACTTAAAAGTGCAATTTGCAGCAGATGAAAGAATTCTAACGGAAATTTCTCGTAAGTTTAATCTAGACACTCTCCAATTACAATTGCAATCGCAGGGCTTACGCACAATAAAATTCTGGACAGATCCTCAACAATTATTCGGTCTGATTTTGTGCCAAGTTAAAGACTAAATTTTATAACTTTATGAATATTGACCAACCCACTCAGCCGCCAAGCCTTTACCATTGCGATCACCAAGAAATTCTTGGATATTTTCAGCGTGCTTGGGAAATAGAAGATTGCTTGATGAAAAGCATAATTGATCCCAATATTTTCTATACTAATCCTGATCCTTTACGCAATTTACTAATATTTTATCTTGGGCATTCAGCAGTATTTTATATTAATAAATTGGTTAAAGTAGGGTTAATAAAAAACAGAATAAATCCAAATTTTGAAATGCTTTTTGAAATTGGGGTTGATCCTGAAAAGCCTGATGATATAGCTGGAATATTTATCAACCTAAAGCGAGTTGATGTTTTTCAAGTCTGGCAATATCGCCACCAAGTATATCAATGTATCTGTGAGCTAATTGATGGTTTGGATATTATCCATCCGATTAACTCAGAACATTCTCTTTGGGCACTGATGATGGCGATCGAGCATCAGTACATTCATATAGAAACATCCTCAATGTTGTTGCGCCAAATCCCCGTTGAGAAACTACTCCGCCCCAGAGGTTGGCAGTATGCCCCAATTAATAAAGCAGAGGACGCAAAGCTTCCTCTGTCTAGTAAAAATGCAATGGTTGAAGTTCTTGGTGGCATTGTGAAATTAGGGAAACCACTGGACTCTAGTATCTATGGCTGGGATGTTGAATATGGCGATCGCCTTGTCGATGTTAGTACTTTTTATGTCAGTAAATTTCTAGTTACCAATGCTGATTTTCTGGAATTTGTGAAAGTTGGCGGTTACGAAAATCCTGAATATTGGACTGAGTTAGCATGGCAATGGAGAGTCGAGCATAATATTCATCATCCTAAATTTTGGATTCCCAAAAACAATTCCTACGAATATCGTGCCATGTTTGATGAAGTTGAATTACCACTCAACTGGCCAGTGGAAGTTAATCATCACGAAGCGATCGCCTACTGCCAATGGTTGGGTAATGACAGTCGCTTGATGACAGAGGATGAGTGGTATCTGGCAACCTATGGAATTTCTATGGAACCTCATTTAATTTCCCATGAGAAAGTAAGAAAAATCCAACCTTCAGCAAACTACAACCTTAATTTGCGAGTTGGTTCTCCTAGTCCAGTTGGTTCTCTTGATAGCGCTAAAAACAGCTCAGAAATATCTGACCTGCGGGGTAATGTTTGGGAATGGCTAGGAAATCATTTACTGCCATTCGCAGGATACCAATCCCATGCTCTCTATGAAAACTATTCAGCACCATATTTTGATGAGGATCACTACATGATGGCTGGTGGCTCATGGATTACCAGTGGAACACAAGCTGAACAATATTATCGGAATTGGTTTCGTCCTAGCTTCTATCAGCACGCAGGATTTAGGATTGCTCAATCAAGCCTTTAAGTGCCTCGCCCCGCGAGGCACTTAAAGGCTTGATTGAGCGCAAAGCGCTGATGAGAGATTAATTGGGTAATCTTTCGCCAATTTTAGTTAGATCAACCGCATAGCCACCTGTCACTAAATAAACCACATCAGCGATCGCGCCAATCTTTCGACTCAGCCCCCCAAGGCGATCGCGAAATATGCGACCTAACTTATATTCAGGAACTAAACCCCAACCCACTTCTTCGGATACAAAGGTAATATCCACTTCACATTCTTGAATGGCTGTTAATAGATCTTTCTCAATCTTTGCCCAAGATTCTTCATTTTCTTCCATAAAATTAGCTAGCCAAGTACCAAGGGAATCCACTAGCACATAAGCATCATTATGAATGTCTAAAATACTGCTTGCTAATTCAATCGGGACTTCTAGGGTTTTCCAACTGTTAGGGCGGCGATCGCTATGTTTTTGTAACCGCGCTTCCCATTCCAGATCATCAGGATATCGAGTTGCTGTTGCGATGTAAATCACATTTTTTGGCGATCGCATTGCCAGATATTCCGCCCATTCGCTTTTGCCTGAGCGAGTTGCGCCTGTTACAAGGGTAATCATAGTATTTGCTCAAAATAATTTAAGGTTGTTCTGCCCGCGTAGCGGGCAGAACATATAGCCGTAGCCATTCTTGGTTAAGACACAAAACCAGAAGACGAGTTGCGGCGCTTCGCGCCGCAACTCGCTTCTTGGGTTTTGATTTGTCCTAATGCAGGTGGCGACAGCTATATTCTAATTTTGGGGCGATCGCATGAATGCAATTAGTGCTGACTCTAGCTGGGGAGATATTTCAACTTTCCCCGATCGCAAATGTAGATCTCGCTGCGGAAAAGGAATTTCAATCTGATGTTGGTTGAGAACTTCGTACATCAAAAAGTATAAATCGCTCTTAATTAAAAACTGTTTATCAGGTTCAGCAGTCCAAATTAACAACTCAAAGTCGATCGAACTATCACCAAAGCCTTTAAATAGTAGATCGGGCTGAGGAAATGGCAATACTTTAGGGTGATCCAAAGCCGCTTCTAGTAAGATAGTGCGAACCTGCTTTGGGTCGGAGCCATAAGCTATACCAAGGGGCAAATGCAGTCGTGAAATAGGATTTCCATGACTCCAATTAATAACTTCACTGTCCAGAAAGCGAGAGTTCGGCACAATAATGGAAACTCGATCAAGGGTGCGAATTTCTGTACTTCTCGCTCCAATGCGTTCAACAGTGCCATTGAGATCACCAACTTCAATGAAATCTCCAACTTGAATCGGTCTTTCAAATACCAATATCAATCCACTACCAAAGTTTTTAGCAATATTCTGTAATCCAATACCTAAGCCAATACTCAAGGCACTAGCGAGGATCGTGAGAGAACTTAGATCTAGTCCCCATATCTGTAGTAGGACTAATGTACCGACAAAAATCAGAACATATTGAACAATAACAGCGATCGCTTCTTGAGCGCCACGATTTAGTCCTGCTAGGTTCAGTACCCGCTCTTTAAATATCGCCATAATGGCTCTAACGAGGAGAATTAATCCAAAAATTAAAGCTGCCAATACTGACAAGTTAATAATTGAATAGGAACTGCGACCAAGTGTTAATACTGGTGAGGTAAAGCTAGACGACAAAGCATCACGAATCTGTTGACTAATGGCGCGAGATTCAGGAAAGAGATCGGCAATGTAGAGAACGCTGGCAAGCCATACCGAAATACGGGCAATTGACAGGATAACCGCAAAAAATAAATCTAATCCTTTAGTACTCGATTCGCGATCAGTTCCTGCTAGTTTTTGTTTGAGTATTTGCGATAGATATCGCCTCAACATTCCCAAGCCCCAAGAGAGCGCGATCGCGCCCAGAATAATAATGATTGGTAAAATTAGCATGATTTTATGAAATTTATGGTTGTAATTCCAGCGGAGCAAGACTTTGCGATTGACCACTTGCCAAAACAGTAACTTGCTGAGGAATACCGATCTCTAGTCCTTCCTCTTCCATTCTTAGCTTAAGGCGGCGGCGAAATTCTCTTGATACAGCCCATTGCTGGAGAGGCTGCGTTTTAATCCAGATCCGAATAAGCATCCCTGAGTGCTGTAAATCATCAATACCAAGCACTTCAGGAGGATCAATGATTTTTGCTCGCCAGATAGGTTCTTGATAAATTTCATTAGATAGGTTCTTCAGGATATCTAGAGCTTGATCAGGGTTAGTCGCATAGGCAACCCGAATTGTCAGGTCAACTCTCGCCCAATCTTTCGATAGGTTTTGAACGATGGAGATCGAGCTATTGGGAATTGTGATTAACTGCCCTTCGTTATTACGAATTTGCGTGACCCGCAAATTCATGTTTTCCACCAGTCCGCCCAGATCCCCAATCACAATCACATCACCGACTGCATACTGGTCTTCCAGAATAATTAGGAATCCATTAATCACATCCTTAATTAGCCCTTGCGCTGCAAAAGAAATTGCTAAACCGATGATTCCTGCACCTGCTAAAAGGGGAACTAGGTCAAATCCAATCGACGAGAGGATGGTCAAAAAGCCTAGACTGAACCAAATGATACCCGCTACATTTTTTAGCACTCGTGAAACCGTGGAAACTCGCAAGTCCATTCTTTGATAGGGTTTCAACATTGCAAATTCTCTCGCTTTTAAAAATCCCGAAAATCGCTCAATTAGCAAGTTACTAATCCGAATCAAAAGATAGGTAAGGAAAGCGATCGCCATGACTTGCAATGGAGTTGACAATAAAAAAGATTGGAGCCAGCGGCTATAGGGAAACAATCCCAAAACAATGAAAGTGCCACCTCCTAAAATGCCGACATAGGTTAACTCTAAGGCGCGACATTGGAGATCACGAAGATTGGCTTTTTGTTGTTGGGTAAGCTGATGCTGTAAGTCCTGTGCGGCAGCAACTTCAAGATTAGATTCTGCTTCATTTTCAAGGCGCGATTCGATCGCTTCTTGGTGTCGTTTTAAGCGCCATTGCCAATGAGTAATTAGCTTCAGTCCCACAAATATCGCGGCAATGATTGCCATTGCCATTACGCTGCGATTGAGCAAAAATTGTGGCTGACGTTCCTGCTTGGCTCTGATCAGTGCATCCCGCAAGATTTGCACAATTTGATTAGCCCAACCTTGCGGATCGCGCCCTTGCAATTGGGCATCAATTGTCGTCACGGTCATTAGATAGCGATCGCCAATTTCAATCGTAGGCTGCTCACTTTTTTCATCCATAACAACTTCAATGGCTAAATTATCAGGATCACCACTGCCATTGAAATTACTACTGACGATGCGATTAAGTTCTTCTTCAATTCCTTGCGATCGCTGCTCCAGTGGAAATTGTTGATTGGCGGCAGGGGCTGCTAGTAAAAATAATTGATAGCCGTCAAGTCTGACCACAGCATGATCAATCTGCGCCGCATCATTGGGTCTATTTCCCATTATCCAATTGAGACTAAATAATTCTGCCTGTCCCCAAGCGCTATAAGGAGTTGTCAAGGCAATGGTAAAGGCGATCGCGCCCAATAATAAAGGAAGAGTTGACGCAAAGCGCCAACTCTTCCTAGTACGTGAAAATTTTTTCCAAAAATCTTTTTTGATTTGGACAAATTTATTAAGCATGGGTAATACAGTTTAATCAACGTAACGTCTTTTTTTACTTGTGCTGTCCTCTTACAGCGATTCACAAAATTTTTATCACACTTTCGCGAATCGGTGTAAGCCCCAATATGGGCTTTTACAGCAATTGCCAATCAGATGAACTAGTAAGAATAATTTTGAAAGCGTCGCTTTGCAACGCTTTCAAAATTATTCTTGGTTCTGGTTTGAGCGCAAAGCTCCCTATTAAATCCTTCTTAATACAAATAAATTCCCCTCATTGCCGCGACCGATTCGCATATCTTGATCGAGATAGGTTGTCTCTAACCAACCTTTTTGATCTTCTCTTTTGATCTTGAAATCTACAGCCAATAATTTGCGAGGCGATCGCAGAGTTTCGATGAAGCTATTTACATCACGATAGCCGATCATACTCTGTGAGCCAGCAACCAAACGCTCAAAATTGACCTTAACCCGTTGATCAGAGACGATCATAAAATTGGCACATACACTAACCAGTCCGCCCAATAGTGGCAGCCCTTTCACTTCAGCAACATTAAAAATTTTTCCTTCGGCAACCCTTAGACATTGATAAATGTTTCCTAACTTGTAAAGGGGAAATCGATCAATTCCTAAAAGTTCTTGGCTGGTTGTAAATAATAATAGCCAGTTCCCATCTAGCAACTCAGGGCTTTGATTTGGCTTCGGTGTAGGATTTAACTCCTCAAGGTAAGCCACTGCCGAAAAGATTGCTTTGCGCTGATTTTCAGTCATGTCTAAGCCGCGATTGACAGGGGCGATCGCGTTTAAAAGATTGGCTTTGCGAGTGGTATTAGTCATGGTCACTATTTTACTAAGTAGCTGGGCTTAAATAAATCAAAAAGCTTGTTCAGACCGCTACGCGGTCTGAACAAGCTTTTTGATTTATTTATATCTGATTGCGATCGCTTTGCGCTGATTTAACACCCAAAATTCTGATTCGCCCGCGAAGCGGGCGAATTTAATACAAGTCGCAGGAGAAAAACGCCTTAACCCAAAAAAAAGAAAAGGCAATGCGATCGCATTACCTTTTCTTTTTACCCTTGACGAGCTTTGAACTTAGGATTTGACTTACAAATGACATAGATTCTGCCGCGACGACGTACAATTTTGCAGTCCTTATGGCGAGTTTTTGCCGATCTGAGGGAGCTAACGACTTTCATGGACTAATCCCTAACGTTTACTTACTAATTAAAATTTTTCACACGGCTTACAATCTTAACATCATTGCCAATCTAAAATCCACACTTTTTAACAATTTGCCGCAATTGTTATTACTACAGAGCTTTGCGCTTTCCTAAAACCCTATAAATAGCAGTGCGTGGCTGAGCCGCACACTGCTATTTATGGGAATGCAACACTTCGTGCCGCCATTCCTTTTTGTCATGCAAATTGCCTATAAGGTTCAGCTTTAGTCAATCCAATGCTATGCTTGCAAGCATAAATTTGCTTGATTCTAGTACTCAACTTTATTCGTGTAATGCTGCATCCAACTGCCATTCCTTACTTGGTCGCCTTTGCCGTTTCTGCGATCGTGGTCTGGCTAGGTACACCGATTATTCGACATTTTGGACTAAAGGCGGGATTAGTCGATCAACCCAATAGCCGCAAGATGCATACAACTCCCGTAGTCAGAGTTGGCGGCGTGGCAATCTTTTTGGGAAGCGTCACCGCATTGCTGCTGGTTTGGGGCGCAGGCTGGTTTGGGATCCTGCCGCAAACTAGGGAATATGAAGTTTGGGGCGTAACCATCGGTGGAGCCGCCTTTTTCCTAATCGGATTTGCCGATGATCTATTTAACTTGCCGCCATTGCCACGCTTGCTTGCTCAACTGGCAGTATCTGCCGCCGCGTGGCGAGTCGGCGTAAGGATTGACTTTATATCCGTGCCTTGGATTGGTATTGTCAAATTTGGTTGGCTGAGCTTGCCAATCACGATGGTGTGGCTGTCGGGTATGGCAAATGCCATTAATTGGATCGATGGACTGGATGGACTTGCCGCAGGCGTAACTACGATCGCTGCCGCAATTATTTTGATTACCAGTTTGTTTATGCAGCAACCAGCCGCCGCACTAATTGCCGCTGCTCTTGCAGGTGGCTGTTTGGGTTTCTTGCGATATAACTTTAAGCCCAAAAGTTCTGCTGAAATATTTATGGGAGATGGTGGCGCATATTTCTTGGGGTTTACCCTTGCTGGAGTAAGTATCATCGGACTGGTAAAAGCAGTCGCCACCGTAGCTTTGATCTTGCCCTATGTGATTTTGGCAGTTCCGATTGTGGATGCGACGATGGTGATTTTGCAACGTCTCGCTAGGGGCGAGTCGCCAATGGCCGCCAGTAAAGAACATCTGCACCATCGCCTAGTTCAAGCGGGAGTATCCAAACGCCTAACAGTTTTGTTTATCTATGCGCTTACGCTGTGGGTGGGTAGTATCGCGATGGCGGTGTCGGGAATGCCTGCGGGCGGAACTTACGCGGTGATTAGCACTGTGTTGATGATTTATGCCTGTTGGAAAGTCTCTCAAAGAATTAAAGCTAAGGAAATGCGATCGCGCCAAGATCAACCACAGGTTAAAATTCCTAAATAGTTGCAAAACCTTTTGAGTTTCCGAGCCGAAGGCTCGGAAACTCAATGCTTATATTGACAGACTAGGAAAAAACTATGCTGGACTTGCAAAAACTAATCGGTCAAATGCAAGGAATGTCTGAGCAATTGCAAAAAGAGGCGGCTCAGCTAACCATCAAACTCGATCGCGCGGAAACCATATTTTTAGAAGCGCAAATACAACAAGAATCCCTAACTCAACAACTTGACCAATTTCGCGATCGCCTCGCCTTTAACTGTGCAGTTCCCATTGAGCCGCTAACTCAAAAACAAGCGATCGCACCGATTACTAGCGCCCACACCGTACTTGCCACCGATGGTTCCCAAATTGCCCCTAATCGCCATGAAATCGCTTATTGTTATTTGATTAATATTGGCAGAGTTGCCATTCATTACCATTCAGGGCTTTATCCATTACTCGATAATATTCCTGAAGTTTTTTATAAAGCCGAGGATCTTTACAAAGCTCGGCAATGGGGAATCCAAACCGAACAATGGATGACGCTCAGGCGCACCGTATCTGAAGTCGTTGCCCTCGCTGATTTAGCGATCGCCCAAACGAATAATTCACAAGTTCCCACCCTTGCCTTTACCGATGGCGCATTAATCCATTGGGAATTTGATGAGATTCCTGCGGAAGCGCGATCGCATCTTTTACCAGACATGCTGGCGGCTTGGGACAAATTGAGATCGCAACAAATTCCCCTAGCAGGATATATCAGCGCTCCCCGCGCCGCCGAAGCCACCAATTTTCTGCGTTTACAGATTTGTCCCTTTGAGCAACCCGACTGCTCCACTCACTGTGCTAATAAACCTCTAGACTCAGCTCCATGCAGTCAACTTCAGCCCCTCCGCGATGGCTCACTCTGGAACCGCATTTTAAAAGTGGGGGAATGCAGCCCCCTGTGGCGGAGTCAAGCTCGCATATTGCAGGAGTATGGAGAGCATCAAGTTTACTTTTGTTACTTCCATGTGGGTACAGAAGTTGCGCGGGTGGAGATGCCTGCTTGGACTGCCCTAGATGCGGAATTGCGATCGCAAGCCCTATCGATCATATTGGCGCAGGTACAGAAAGGATATGGCTACCCCATCGCTCTCGCCGAGGCTCACAATCAAGCCGTAGTCACAGGTAGCGATCGTCGCCGCTTTTTTGCGATTTTAGAGCAACAAATGATGAAGTCGGGCTTACGCAACGTGGCTACTTCTTACAAGGAGTCCCGTAAGCGCAGCAGCATTGCTTAGGCTTCGACTTCGCTCAGTCATTGATATTCAGTTGGCTGAGCGAAGTCGAAGCCTTACTAACTGATGTTACGTGGAACTCAGATAATGAACCTCTTGCTGCTAGCATAACAGGGCAACCACGGGGGGATTGCCCCTACCTGTAAATTTTAGATCTTGTAGGGGCTGTGCCCCCGTGCCAGCCCTAGACTTACGCCATCGCAAGAATTCCTTCCACGTAACATCAGTTACTAAGTGCAATCGAAGCGATTATTTACCTAATAATTTTTTCGGCAGACTGACTAATTTTTTCCATAGTCTAATAATCAAGTTCTCTATTTTGAGAATTATCTCATCAAACCAGAAAACGACCGTCATCACAGGACTATATACATATCCTAAAATTGTTGCCTGAGCCTCAATCCAAGCTCTCAGAGGACGTTCATTCTCTGATTGCATTAGCGTCTCTTCTATAAAGAATGAACCACCCTCTAAACGCTCTTGAGACATTTGTGATGTTGTTGTTTCAAATATTTGTAACTCTCCTGAAGAGTTGAGTGCAGTTAGATCGGGAGAGTTGGCAAAAGCGACAGACTCATATTCCATTGGTAGCGGCCAAGGGCCATTATCATCAGCAAATAGGGATTCAATTGATTCTGATTTACTGATTTCGATGCTATTGGTTGCCTCTAATTCGGAAGGCGATCGCTGTTTACTAAAAAAGTAATCAACCGCAGCTTCAATTAATTTGCGTAAACGATCAATTTGATCATCAAGTCTAATTTGTCCAGTACTATCTGAATTAGGCTCAAGAATTTCTTCAGCATTTTCCAGTTTTTCTAATCTGTCCTTACTTCTATCTTCCTTTAGCGATCGCCTACTGGTGAAATAGTCCATCGCGGCGGCGATCAATTCCTGCAAAGGCGATGAATTTGCGCTCCTTTCAACAGCATCACTCTGCTTGATTTTATTGAATGAGGATAGATTAAACTTACGCGATCGCAGTCTTGCAGGTTGGCGATCACCTTCTATAGCATTACCATCTAAATTTTGAGGCATTTGATGAGAATTAGTATCTGCTTTCAGTTCATCCATTGACAAATCAGGATCTTGGGATGCATTTTCACCAAAGAAATAGGCGATCGCGTCTTCAATTAATTGCCGCAAATATTCGATTTTCCGATTTCTTCCCAATGCTCGATTTTCTGACAAAGCGTTACTTTCTTTAAGAGAACCTTGATCATCATTCTGGTTTTCGTATTCTTCGATAACTTGTCGCCAGATTTTAGCAGGCACACGATTGGATAAGCGATTAGCAATGTAAGTCTGAAATGTGTCGAGGTTATTGCCATTGTCGATTGGTTTGATAATTGCCGTAATATTGCGATCTAAGTTGATTTTAGTGCGATCTATCCAATTAAAAAATCTCAATAAAGGACGCAGTAGCCAAGGAGTTTCTGGATTTAAGGAATTAGAATCTATCTCGGAATTTACTTCAGGACTTGCGGATAAGAACTTCATCCCATGATCTTGGGTTAAGGATGGGCGGCGCAAAGCGCCGCCCATCCTTAACCCCAAAATCCTGCCATCTTGGTCACTGTCGATGTCAGAAAGTTTAGATTCCGTTAACAGATCTGGTGTTTCCGATGCTTCCATTACATCAGGACTTTGAGGGCGACTGCCTAAAATCGGAAAAACCTTTTGGATATTCTTATTTAAAACATACACAGGATAAAGCGCTGCCCTTGCGACTTGATAGGCGAGCAGTTGAGGTACTTCCTGTAACTTGATGCCAACTAAAGCTTCCGCGATTTGCTCAAATTTTATGTCAAGCGATCGCCTGACCCTGCGTCCCATTTGAGCAGGGAGAGATTGATCGATCCAGTTAAAAAGTCGGCTTTGAAATCTTGGCATAAACCTAATTTTGCCATTAATTAACCTTTCACGCCAATACTAGCCTCTGTGGGAATGATATAGCGCTGTAAAAAAATAAATACAATTAAAACTGGCAATATGGAAATCGCCGAACCTGCGGCAATCAGTCGCCAATCTTCCGAGAAAGCGCTCGCTAGGCTAGCGATCCCCCTCGGCAAAGTATAAAGCTCAGCTTTATCAACAATCACCAAGGGCCATAAAAAATCTCCCCACATTGCCACAAAGGTAAATACCGCGAGGGTCGTCAGCGCAGGACGCGCCGCAGGTAGCATGATGTGCCACCAAATCCCTAAGCTGGAGCAGCCATCCATTCGCGCCGCTTCCTCCATTTCTTTAGGAACGCTTTGAAAGGTTTGGCGTAATAAAAATATACCGAAAGCAGAAATTACATAGGGAAAAATCAAGCCTGCATAGGTATTTTTGAGATTCAACTCCACAGCCAAGATATACAAAGGAATCATCGTAATTTGAAAGGGAATCATGGTCGTGCCGATAATTGCCCAAAAGATCGTATCTTTTCCTTTAAAGTCCAGTCTGGCTAGAGGAAAAGCTGCAAGGGAACAGAACAATAAATTTAAAATTACGGTAATACTGGAAACTAAAAAGCTATTCCAGAGGTAGAGATCAAAACGTGAATTTTGCCAAACCTTGATGAAGTTATCAAAAGTTGGTTGTGCTGGCAAAAGCTGCGGTACAGCCTGAAAAATATTTTCACTGGGCGACTTAAAAGCGGTACTCACCAGCCATAGCAAAGGAAATACAGTTAACGAAGCGATCGCCATTAAAACAACAAATTGACCAGTGCTTCTTAAAATATTCGCAGACGATGATGGCGGATTCTTTTTGATCATATTTCCTAGTTCAGCAATTCTCAACAATAAGCATCAGCCGCTTGCTACGCAAGCGGCTGACTTGAAAACTACAAAGTATGTCCCATCCGCTTAGGAATAGCTTCATTAAAGTTTTTAGTGATCTGTGAAAGTGAAAGCGCGATCGCCTGTTCGCCATTTACCAAAATCTCCAAATCACTAGCTGCCTCGCTGACAGTGCCAATGTATTGCCAAGCATTACCTAATTGAAGATTAAGGTACGATTCCCATGCAGTGAGATCGCCTTCTTTTACAGAAACCACAATCCGACTTGCACCTTCACCAAACAGAAGTTGGGTTAAATGTAAACCTTCGGTCATCGCCAATTGAATTTTGGCTGTAAGTTTGCCAGAGATAGAGGATTCAGCGATCGCTACCGCTAGTCCACCATCAGAACAGTCATGGGCAGATTGAATTAAGCCTTGGGCAATCCCTTGACGACAGGCAAGCTGTACCTTACGCTCCAATTCAAAATCCACGGATTGCGGACGACCTGTGACTTCACCAATCACCGATGCGAGATATTCAGAACCTGCGAGGCTGGCGCGATCGCCACCTAGCAGATAAATTGCATCACCGACATTCTGCCAACCCTGACCAACTACCTTGGTGACATCTTCAACTAATCCGACCATGCCGATTACAGGTGTGGGATAAATGGGTTGAGAATTGCCCTCCGCGTCAATAGTCTCGTTGTAGAGCGAGACATTACCGCCAGTGACAGGTGTTGACAACTCGCGACAAGCATCGGCAATACCACGACAAGCTTCGTGCAACTGCCAATAACCGATCGCATTTTCAGGACTGCCAAAGTTCAAGTTATCAGTAACAGAGATAGGATCAGAACCAACGCATGAAAGATTTCTAGCAGCTTCAGCAACAGCTAGTTTTGCACCTTCGTAAGGATCAAGATAGACATAACGGGCGTTGCAATCAACGGTAGCCGCAACC
The DNA here is from genome assembly GCA_003249015.1 of Pseudanabaena sp. Taxonomy (GTDB): domain Bacteria; phylum Cyanobacteriota; class Cyanobacteriia; order Pseudanabaenales; family Pseudanabaenaceae; genus Pseudanabaena. The sequence goes on from QBLS01000039.1 coordinate 19,952, forward strand.
CCCGCAAGGGATTCGATTTGGCATTGTGCAGAACTTAGCTCACCAGTGCCGAAACCTTGACTGCGTAACCGAATTACCGCCGCATCCGCTCCCCCTGGGAAAATCACCGTATTATTCTGAACTTGATGATCGTACTGGCGATAGACCCATGCTTTCGAGGCGATCGCAGGGGTATCCAGTAATTTTAAAAGCGCATCGTTAGGATTGACATTAGGAAAAGAGGCGATCGCCGTTTTCTCATCCCAAGCCCAAGCTTTTTTAGCATATTCAGGAGTATCGGCAAGTTGACGATGATATATCGGTGTATTGTCAGCAAGCGCCGTTGCAGGAATCTCTGCCGCCACTTCCCCATGCCAGAGAATCCGCACAATCGGCTCTTCCAACACCTCACCTGCAATCACAGCATGAAGTCCCCAGCGTTCAAAGATCTCAATTAGTTCTGCTTCCCTACCCTTATGCGCCACAAATAACATCCGTTCCTGCGATTCTGAAAGCAAGTATTCATAAGCATTCATCCCCGTTTCCCGTGCAGGAATTTTATCCAAATCGAGAACTACTCCCACGCCGCCCTTAGCTGCCATTTCCGAAGTGGAACAGGTCAAACCTGCTGCACCCATGTCCTGCGCGGCAACCACTGCACCAGTTTTAAAAGCTTCCAAACAAGCTTCTACTAGAGATTTCTCTAAAAATGGATCCCCGACCTGTACCGCTGAGCGATTCTGTTCCGATTTGCCAGAAATCTCCGTACTAGCAAAGCTCGCGCCCTTGATGCCATCGCGCCCCGTAGTTGAACCGACATAAACCACAGGATTCCCTGCACCAGCCGCGCCTGATTTGACGATCTCCTTAGTTTCCATAATCCCGATCGCCATCGCATTGACCAGCGGATTGCGGTTATATGCCTTATCAAAATAAACTTCGCCACCAACGGTGGGAACGCCGATACAGTTACCATAGCCAGCAATACCGCTGACAATACCATTCACGCGACTTCGCACCCAAGGATCGGAAAGTTCACCAAAACGCAATGAATTCAAAATGGCTACAGGACGCGCTCCCATCGTAAAAATATCGCGCAAAATGCCGCCCACACCTGTCGCCGCGCCTTGATACGGCTCTACTGCCGAAGGACGATTATGGCTTTCGATTTTAAAACTAATGGCAATATCATCGGTAATCTTGACTACACCCGCGTTTTCTCCTGGCCCTACCAAAATGCGATCGCCTGTCGTGGGAAATTGCTTGAGCAAGGGACGCGAATTTTTGTAGCAGCAATGCTCTGACCACATCACACCAAACATCCCCAATTCGGCTTTGTTGGGTTCACGACCAAGGCGATCGCAAATCATTTGATATTCATCAAGAGTCAAGCCCTCAGATTTGATTTCGGCTGGGGAAAATTTAGGTGTGATACTGGCGGTCATGGTTAATGTGAGACAAAGTTTTGACTAAGGACTATGATCTTATCGCATTGAACCAGCCTAAAATGATCTCATGTTGTCCAAAAGGAGATCAACTTTTATGACAGTGCAATTACTTGATCAGAGCGCGATCGCCCAGAAGTTTAAATTTACAAACCAGCAATATCACCTCATGCATGAAGCTGGTGTTTTTAACGATGGCGATCGCCTTGAGTTAATTAATGGAGAAATTAAAACCATGTCCCCCATTGGCAGAAAACACGTTGCTTGCATTATTCGACTTGACAAACTGCTCCAAAAAAAACTTGGCGATCGCGTTATGGTTTCAACGCAGAACTCAATTCGCTTAGATGATAATTCTCAACCGCAGCCCGATCTAGCGATTTTGAAACCACGTAATGATTTTTATGAGTCAGGATTGCCCATACCAGAGGATATTTTGCTGATTATTGAAGTTGCGGATAGTTCCATTGATTATGATCGCGATGAGAAAGCGCCTTTATACGCAACGGCAGGGATTCCTGAAATGTGGTTATTTGATGTTAATAAAAAAGTGATCGAGGGATATTCTCAACCATCACCATTAGGTTATAAACAAATCCATCGCTACGATGAAGGCGATACGTTATCAATGCTTGCTTTTCCAGATGTTATTTTTAATTGGAATGAGCTTTTCTAGATTTACTACTAAGAGAGTATACTTCTTACTAAAAATGATACCTGTGCCTGTATGTCACAACCTACGTCAGACAACAACCCCAACTTATCAGAAACCGCAACTACAAAGATAAATACCGAAATAAATCCTGAAATTGGACTCAGTGAAGCTGAAGTTAGCGATCGCAAAAAGCGTGGTGACATTAATGTGGTCGTGATGCGATCTAGTCGCACTTACCAAGATATTTTTAAGGAAAACGTTTTTACATTATTTAATGTCACCTTTGGGGTCGTCTTAGTTCTATTGATAGCGCTAGGGCAAGTCACCGATGCGCTCTTTTCAGGATTTTCGGTGTTTATGAATATCTTGGTGGGGGTAGCCCAAGAAATTCAGGCGAAACTGACCCTTGATAAGTTGGCGCTGTTGTCAGTACAAAGAATTACAGTGCGGCGCGATCGCCAATCCCTAGAAATTCCTGTGGGCGAGGTGGTGCGCGATGACTTGATCGAACTTAGTCCTGGCGATCGCGCTCCTGTCGATGGCGAGGTCGTGATTTCTCAAAATGTGGAAATGGATGAATCATTGCTTACAGGGGAATCTGATCCTGTGGCAAAGCAGATCGGGGATTTAGTACTGTCGGGTTCATTTTGTCTAGCGGGAAGTTGTGTATTTCGCGCTGAAAAGATTGGTAATGAAAGCTATGCCGCTAAGTTATCCCAGTCATCAAGGATTTACAAGCGCGTGTTTACGCCTTTACAAAAAAAGATCGACACATTAGTAGAAGTTTTCATTCTTGTCTTGATTGTGGCAGCTTTTTTACATATTGCCTCCAGCCTAAATTCGGGGCGGACAATGGTGGATACGATTCGCTATGCTTCTGTCATTATTAATAGTTTTGTGCCTGCTGGTTTAGTTCTCTCAATTAGTGTTGCCTTTGCCATTGGAGCCGTAGAAATCAGCAAACGGAGAACCTTGATTCAAAAAATTAACGCCGTTGATTCGATGAATAGTGTGCGGATACTCTGTACTGATAAGACAGGAACCTTGACCCAAAATAAGCTACTAGTCAAGTCCATCGTGCCTTTGGGTGATACAGATGAAAATTCTTTGAGAGAATTAATTGCGCTCTACACCAACTTAATGGGAACTCAAAATAGTAGTGCTAGAGCGATGGCAGCATACACCGATAAGCCGCGATCGCCTGCTAAGTTAGTTAATGAAGTTCCCTTTAGTTCCAGCCGCAAGTGGGGGGCGATCGCCATTGATATTGGTACAACGATTATGGTCGGTGCGCCTGAAATCTTATTAACCAGTCCTGAAATGCAAGAAAAATCGAAGCAGTACGCCAGACAAGGCTTGAGGGCGATCGCGGTGGTGACGAGCGAAGCAAGTATTGATAGCCAAAGTCTCGCTTTGCCCAGCAATTGTCGCGATCGCGGTTTAGTTCTATTGGAAGACAGCCTCCGCCCTGATGTGATTGACACAATCGCCAAACTGCAAAATCAGAATATTCGTCTCAAAGTAATCTCAGGGGATAGCGTGGAAACTGTAGCTTCCATCGCTCGACAGGCGGGAATAGCCGTTCCAGATGAAGAAATCTATACTCAAAAAGATTTAGAGGCAATGGAATCACCTGTATTTGGTCGGGCGGCGGCTTCGGGAGCTGTTTTTGGAAGAATTACTCCCGACATGAAGCGGCGGCTAATTTCAGCAATGGTGAAGCGGGGTGGCTATGTGGGCATGGTGGGCGATGGTGTGAATGATGTGCCAGCCTTTAAGGAAGCACAACTAGCGATCGCTATGAATGATGGCGCACAAATTAGCAAAGACGTTGCCGATATTGTGTTACTTGATAATAATTTATCAGCGCTGCCCCAAGCCTTCGCTGCAGGGGATCAGATTAAGCAGAAGATTTTATCTTCGGCTTTAATCTATCTCACCAAAAATATTATGGTGATTCTCACGATTTCCTTTGCTGGATTTGTGCAACTTCCCTTTCCCGTCGAACCAAGGCAAATGACCGTCTTAACCATGGCAATGGTTGCCTTGCCAACGGTGTGGATTGCCTTTGGTTGGTTAAAGCCCAAACGACTAGAAAACTTCCTGCGCGATGTTTTGGGATATAGCTGTTTAGCAGGTATATTTGGAGCGATCGCGATGACGATTGGCTATGTTTTCTCCTATTACATTAGTGGTTGGGCTTTGCTCAAGGTTCCTAATGGCTCGGTAATGATTGACTCGCTTACTTTTCAAGATATCGCTAGAGGACAGGCGCAATGCGTGAGTACGATTATCGGTACGATCTTCTGTCTATTTGTATTTTGGACACTTACAAATATCTCCATTTGGAAGCCAAAGACATTCTTAAAAAATCAAACTGCCGCAGTTTTGGGTACTGTTTCCCTACTTCTAGCAATTTGGATGATGCTCATGTTTCCCACCTTCTTTCAAGTCGAACGTCCTGATCAGTTCGGCTGGACGATGATCATATTTCTGCCAACTTCCAGTTATTATTTATTACGAATGTTCCAGTCTAGTAAGCTATCCCGCAAATTGCCCCAATATCTCAGTCAGCCCTAAATGAAACTTAGAACTTCCAAACGCCCGATCGCAATTACGATTCTTTGCGTTGCTATGATTGGCGTAAGTATGATCATGGTTAGTGATCGCCTACTCAATTTCTATTTGTATCGTTTATTGGATAGCAGTAGTTTAGTTGGTAGCACTCTGGTAGATGGCAATCAAATCAACTTGCAAGTAGTCTCAGGGATAGCCTTTTTAGGTTTTGGAAGTGTACCAGTATTATTGGCTATTGGGCTTTGGCAATTAAAATCTTGGGCGAGATTTCTCAGTATTTGTATGTTTAGTGCCGTCATGTTTCCTGCGATCGCCGCTTGTCTAGGATGGGTTTCGCCCCCCTCTGCGGAAAATCTCTTGCAAATCCCAACGGTGTTTGATGATGTTTTAAATGTAAGTACTGATGAACCTATTTCTCGCTTAATGATGTTAAATCCTTACATCGCCATCGGTAATGCGATCGCCTTAATAGTTTTACTCATTCCCTCAATTGCCAAAACCTTCCGCAAAGAATAGGGCTTCGACTCCGCTCAGCCAGCTTATACCGATGGCTGAGCGAAGTCGAAGCCTCTCGCAACTTATACGGCTGCTACAGAGTCTTTCTCTTTAGCCAAGAACTTCTCTAACTCGCTGATTGCTTCAGCGTCTACTTTCTCTTGCATCGGACAGAACTTAGGTCCACACATCGAGCAGAACTCAGCGGTTTTATAAATATCCGCAGGTAAAGTCTCGTCGTGATATTCCTTAGCGCGTTCAGGATCGAGAGACAATTCAAACTGCTTATTCCAATCGAAGTTGTAACGAGCGTTTGACAACTCATCATCGCGATCGCGAGCGTTAGGACGATGACGGGCAATATCTGCTGCGTGAGCCGCAATCTTGTAAGCAATCAAACCATTACGCACATCTTCAGCATTAGGAAGTCCAAGGTGTTCCTTCGGTGTGACATAGCAAAGCATGGCAGTACCATACCAACCCGCCATCGCTGCACCGATCGCCGAAGTGATGTGGTCATACCCTGGGGCAATATCAGTTACCAAGGGACCAAGCACATAGAAAGGAGCTTCGGAGCATTCTTCCATTTGCTTCCGCACATTGAACTCAATCTGATCCATCGGCACATGACCAGGACCTTCCACCATTACTTGAATGTCATGCTCCCATGCGCGGCGAGTTAGCTGTCCAAGGGTCTTCAGTTCAGCTAACTGGGCAGCATCGGAAGCATCATGCAAACATCCTGGGCGGAGCGAATCTCCTAAACTGAAAGAAACATCATGCTTCTTAAAGATTTCAATGATGTCATTGAAATGGGTGTAAAGAGGATTTTGCTTGTGGTGATGCAACATCCAACGGGCAAGAATTCCACCGCCACGAGATACAATTCCAGTGAGACGGTTTTTCACCAAGGGAAGATGCTCGATCAAGATGCCTGCATGGATGGTTTGATAGTCCACACCTTGCTCAGCGTGCTTCTCAATGATATGCAGGAAATCATCAGCGGTAAGATTTTCCATTCTGCCATGCACACTTTCGAGAGCTTGGTAAATGGGAACAGTACCGATGGGAACTGGAGAAGCATTAATAATCGCGGTACGAATTACATCCAAGTCACCGCCGCCCGTGGACAAGTCCATGACGGTATCTGCGCCATATTTGACGGAGAGCTTCAGTTTATCAACTTCTTCGTCAATATTCGATGAGTTGGGTGATGCGCCAATGTTGGCGTTAACCTTGCAACGAAAGGCAATGCCAATACCCATGGGGTCAAGATTAGTATGGTTCTTGTTGGCAGGAATAATGGCACGACCGCGAGCAACTTCAGCGCGAACTAATTCTACAGGTAGGTTTTCCCGCCATGCCACATACTGCATCTCTTCGGTGATGATGCCCTGACGAGCGCAATGCATCTGCGTACCACGATATTCTCCGCGCCTTGTCGGTGCAGAGCTAATTTTCAATCCAACTGTCATGTAAATTTCCTCAAATAATGTGCTTTCCTACGCCGATGTCAGTCGGTTCAGGTTCTAAGGATTTGCTCTCAGTCTGGTTTTCACAGACACTCCTAGCTTCTTGAAATAATAGCACTGTCAAGCTAATGCTCATAGCTAGAGCTAAGCTGTGCGATCAAAACTTAATTATTGCTTAGGGACTTGCAATTAGAGAGTGCTAAGTAGCTAGGCATAAGTAAACTAAAAACCAAAAAGTTTGTTCCGCCCGTACCGCGGGCGGAACAAACTCTGGTTTTAGGTTCTAATTATGTTGAGCTACTTAGTAACTTAAGATTTGCCCAAATAATTCTGGCTGAGGGAATCCTAAGTGTTGAAGCCATACCAACTAGGTAGGAATTTTTCGGTCATGTTACAAAGTTGTTGAACAGATTAAATCAGAGAAGAATAGGAAACTCATACCGATTGATAAATAGACCGATTA
>QBLS01000003.1:0-193485 GCA_003249015.1 Pseudanabaena sp.
GGCTATTTCTATTCTCCTATGTATTTCTACTCAGTGCCTAATTGAGATGCTCCCGACATATTTTCCTATCAAATTCTATAAGGAAAGATCTTTTAATACTAATTATAATGATGATGTAAGACGATACGAACACTGGTTAAAAAGGTGTGATTCAACAATATATGACGCGACAAAAGCAGCTAATTGGTTTGCAGATGTAGTTCGAGAATATGTGAATCCTATGTTTTTTGTCGAAAAAGGTAAGTTCATTATTGAGCAGGGATCTCTTGAATTACTCGAATTTACTGAGGAGGAAAAATCTGAATACCCTGATAAAATACTTAGAACAGAAGATAACGATTTTATGAGTTGTGTATAGCTATATATGTCATTTTTAACCAGCATAAATATCTTTAAGTCGAGCTTATTGTCTATACAAACTCTTGCAACAGGAACTTCCTAGGAATTAGCTGCTCTCTAACCTTTCTGACTCAGCGATCGCCCTGCACGAAAAACTGATGCTCGAAGATTGCGTTCGTTGGTGATTAGCGATAAAAATATCTGATATCATGCTTTTTCTACCTCAAAAGCTCTAAAAACAAGACTAACCACATAATTTGTTGATCTATATGAAATGAATGGCATTGCTCGTCAAATTACTCTCGATCGCAGACATATTGCCAAACATTTACCAAATACACTGCAATCTCAACGCTTATTAAAACTAGGACGTGCTGCCCATATTTTTATAGATGAAGATACGATGAATCGAGTTGCTCAGGCGATTATTGAACAAGGCGAGTACAATGGAAAAATCCGAAACTATGAACGATATGGACTATTTTTTACAGAACCTATCGGTTATAGAATTAGCGCCGATGGCTCAACAATCCCCTTATTTTATGGCGAGGTAAAGATAGATGCAGACAATCGATATCACGTTATCCCCCGCACCAAACCCAGTGAAGGATGAATGGAACTTTCTGGAAGTGTGGATCGATCCCATGCAATCACCGCCTTATTTATTGGTGCTGATGGGCGATCGCATGGGTATCTGTCATATTTGCGATCCTGTCGAAAATTATCGAGTTGTGCAAACTAGCAAAAACTATGAAGAAGCCCAGCTATGGCTCTTAGAAGATGAATTTGAGCCAATTAGAGGCAGATTGTCAGTTGAGGATTTAGGGCTGGTTAATTCCATGCTAGAGGTTAAAGACGAAAAGTCTCTTAGTCTCCAAAAAGCACTTGCTGAAATGGAGAGAGAATAAGTGTCGTCTGGAAGTGACTTTATCAAAGCTAGATCAATCATCACAGTGCTTGATCTAGCTTGCTAATCTTAACCAAGAGATCCTTTCGCAACTCACATAAACTAAACCACTCAAACAGATCCATCTCATCCCCTAAAGTTCCTACTTCAAATTGTTCTTGAAACTGATGAGAATCGAGCCTGTAGTTCTGTTCAAACTTGCTAATATCACGGTCATAAACAGCTAATTTCTGTCGATGACGATTTAACATGACACTGAGTAATTGACTCAGAATCCGATCTAACTCATTGCGATCGCTGCAATTTGCACTAAGTAGCTCTAATTTGTCTAATGTATTCATGGCATATACACATAACTCATTTAACATTATACCAAGGGTATTTTTGCCTATAAAAAAGGCGGCGCAATGCGCCGCCTTTTTTAATTTTTACTCTACACCTTCAATGCGGTCTTCGAGTTCTTGATATATCTCACGCAATCTATCCAGATTCTCTTCACTGGTTTCCCAATAGCCGCGACCATTGACTTCCAAGAGAGTACCAACAATCTTACGGAACGAATTGGGGTTGAGATTCTTGAGGCGATCGCACATCTCTTTATCGTTCACGTAGACATCATTGACATCTTCGTAAACCCAGTTATCCACTGCTCCAGCCGTTGCTGACCAGCCCATTGTGTTCACAAGGCGCTTGGAGATTTCGCGCACACCTTCATAACCACTCTTGAGCATTCCCTCATACCACTTGGGATTGAGGATTTTCGTGCGGGTATCGAGGCGGACAGTCTCAGTCAGGGTGCGGACTTGAGCATTCGCGGTGGTGGTGTCAGCGACAAAAGAGGCGGGTTTCTTGCCATCTTTGCGGAGACTGCCAACGAGCTTGGTGGGGTCAGAGTCGAAGTAGTGGGATACATCGGTGAGACTGATTTCTGATGAATCCAAATTTTGGAAGGTCATGTCAACGGTCTTCAACGATGCTTCATAAATCTGACGTTGTTGAGTGTTGCTGACATTGCCGCCGAAGGCGAAGGACTTGCGCGATAGGTACATCTGTTGCAATTCTTCTTCGTTTTCCCATGTGCTATTTTCCACAGCAAGGTTGACGTTAGAGGAATAGGAACCCGATGAGTTACTGAATACGCGAGTAGCAGCTTGATTGATGGTTAAGCCAAACTCTTCAGCTTGGGCGATCGCATGTTTGCGGACAAAGTTCATTTCCAAAGGCTCATCGGCTTCGGCTGCCATTCTTACGGCGCGATCGATTAAGTCCATTTGATTCACGAACAGGTCGCGGAATACGCCAGAGCAGTTAACCACCACATCCACGCGGGGACGACCCAACTCTTCAAGGGGGATCAATTCTAAACGATTGATACGACCGAGGGCATCGGGCATGGGCTTCACGCCGATCATGCAGAGAACTTGAGCGAGGGATTCACCGTAGGTTTTGATGTTGTCGGTTCCCCAGAGGACAACAGCGATCGTTTCGGGATAGACTCCGTTGTTATCTTGGCGCTGACGCTCTAATAGGCGATCGACTACGGTTTTCGCGGCTTGGACTGCGGCACTAGTGGGGATCGAGTTAGGATCGAGGGCGTGCATATTCTTGCCAGTGGGCAGCACTAGCGGGTTGCGAATTGGATCGCCCCCTGGGCTAGGCAGAATGTAATCACCTTCAAGAGCTTTGATCAATCCACCCAATTCATTATCAGCAACAATTTGCTTGAGACAAAACTCTAGGAATTCAAAGAGAGGCTTGATGTCGTCCTTATTGACATTGCCATAGCCTGCTTCTTGGAGAACTTCGATCCAAGGTTCCGTTTTACCCATTCTAAAGAAGTTGAGAACGGAGAGCTTAGAAACTCTGCCATCGTCATCGGCTTTTGCCTTGACCAATGCACCCACCGCTTGATTAGCGGCTTTACGAATATTCGCCAAGAGTTCCACATCGGCGTAAATGCCTTTGTCGCTGGATTTATAAAGCTGTTCGATATCGCGCCCGATCGCATCACACATAATCCGCAAGAGGGACTTCATGTTGTCTTCGGGGCGATCGAAGCTGGCGATGCTGGTCAAGACATCGGTGACATCTTCCACTTTGGGAGGTTCACCCACAACGTGCAAGCCACAAGGAAGAACGCGGGATTCGATTTCCATCAGCTTGTTATAGACCTGACCGATCACGTTATCGCGTTCCTCAAGGGACATATCCTTAGCATCTTGGTCAGGAAGTTCCACATCCTTATCGAGATTGACTAAGCGCACCTTGTCCATAATCGTATTGGTGATCTGAATGCCCCGACCGCCTGTGCGGAGGTCTTTATAGGAAGCAATCAATTCACTGAGTTCTTGTAAATTGCGGCTCAAGCCTGCATTTTCAGGGGCAGGGGTGATGTAGCTGATGATCGTGGCATAGCCGCGCCGCTTGGCAATCGTGCCTTCCGATGGGTTGTTGACGGCGTAGTAATAGATGTTAGGTAAAGCTCCAATCAAGCTGTCGGGATAGCAGTCACCCGACATACCCACTTGCTTACCAGGCATGAATTCCATTGAGCCATGAGTACCGAAGTGAAGAACAGCATCGGCTCCCCAGATGTGATTGAGGTAAGTGTAGTAAGCAACGAAGCCGTGATGAGGGGACGCGGATTTGCTGAAGAGCAAGCGCATGGGATCGCCTTCATAACCAAAGGTGGGCTGCACGCCTACGAATAGATTGCCGTATTGTTTGCCATAAATTAGCAAGTTCTGTCCATCGGAGTTGAGATGTCCAGGGGCGGCTCCCCATTGTTCAGTAATGGCATCAACGTAGGGCGTATTTGCCTCATATTCGTTGACGGACATTTTGTAAGCGATATTCAGTTCAGGACTGCCCACCATTGCTTCGGGATCATGCAAGATTTCCGTCATCATGTCATGGGAAGTCTTCGGCAGATCGGTAATGTCGTAGCCATTGTCACGCAAGGCTTCGGCAACTTTGTGAATGGAGGAGAATACGTCTAAGTAGGCAGCCGTACCGATATTGCCCTTGTCGGGAGGGAAACTGAAGATGGTGATTGCCAATTTCTTCTCATGGCGAGGCTTACGGCGCAGGTTTGCCCATTTGATCGCACGATTGGCAATGGTTTCGACGCGATCGCCTAATGCGTGAGATCTACCTGTCATACTATCGCGACCCGACAACACGATGGGATCGAGTCCGCCGTCAAGTTCGGGCAAGGCAACCTGAAGGGCAACTTGCACAGGGTGCAAACCAAGATCGCTATCCTGCCATTCTTCGGTGGTTTGGAAAACTAGGGGCAGAGCCACCATGTAGGGACGGTTGAGCTTAGCAAGGGCTTCGATCGCCTTGGGATGATCCTGCTTAGCGGGGCCGCCAACCAGAGCAAAGCCTGTCAGGGAAACCACGCTATCCACGATCGCCCGATCCTTCTGTTTAGGATCATAAAAATATTCTTCAACGGCTTTGGAGAAGTCCAACCCGCCATTGAATATAGAAATTACTCTTGCGCCGAGGGATTCTAATTCCTGCACCATCGATACATAGTGCGCGTCATCCCCTGTGACCAAGTGCGTTCTTGCCATTAGCAATCCCACGCAAGGCGCAAGAGGATCTTTCATATCATCAGAAATATCAGTGCGACTGTTAAACCATGCCAAATATTCGGCAGTGGATTCAAACATTTTGGGCGCGAGGGGATGCCATAGCCCCATGTCCAAATAGGTGACAGGCTCTTTGATTTGCAAAGGTGCGGAGCCGTTTTCTTTGGCTTTTGCCTTTACCGCTGGCAAATAGTTTTGGGCAAGCATCAATAGGAAGTTTTCAATATTTTCGGTCGATCCCCCTAGCCAATATTGAAAGCTCAACATGAAGTTACGCGCATCCTGCGCCTTTTCCATCGGCATATACTTAAGAATTTTGGGCAGGGTCTGTACGACCTTGAGCATACTGTCTTGAAAAGAACTGCCCGATTTTTCTTTGCGCTTTCGCATAAACTGGGCGATCGCACTCTTGGACTGCCCTAAATTTTCCATATTGAAACTGCCCATCTTGTTGAGGCGCATCACCTCTGGCATTGATGGGAAAACTACGCAAGCGGCTAGGCGATCGCGATGGGGTTGCACTGCTTGGGCGATCTTGGTCGCCATATCGTCAATAAAGATTAGTGAAGCAATGAATATATCGGCATCGGCAATATCATCCTTAAATGCCTCGTAATTTTCAGGGCTACGCAACTCCTCGATAAGATAGCCACTTACCTCGATCGCTAGGTTAGAGTTGTTCTTATTAATAGACTTGACCGCCGCCGACATCGCGCTCTGGTACTGAGGCTCAAGTACCACATACACCAATTTCATTAAAACCCGCCCCTTTAAATCGTCGGGAGCAATACGTCTGTTAGATAATGCGGCGATCGGTGGCACAGAAGTGAACATGCAGTCTCCTTAAATTACTGTCCTGATTTTTTAGTGATTTTATAAATAGCGTTTTGTTATGGCTTTCTTTACCTGTACTGTGACAACTTATACCAAATCTAAAAGAAGCTATGCCATTTTTGGAATTAAAAACCTTACTGAGTTTGGTTTTCAATTCGCAAAAGTGTTGTCACATTTTCGTGAATTGGTTTTAAAACCTAGAGAGCGAGTTATAACGCTGTCCAAGCTTTGGTCTAACGTCCTAATACAAGTAAAAATGGCTATATTTGTTACTAAACGTAACAATTAGCAACTAAAGATTTATACCTACTCCCTATATTTAATAACAGACAAGCATTGTTGTGGTTGATTTTCGGCTGTAAATGCAATAATTTGAAATTGATTTATTTACATTTCGTTACATATCTTAAGCTTTTTTCTTGCCATTCCCAAATTAGTGGTGCATCCTCAAGCCAACCGCAGAGAGATTTTGAAAGCTTCGCAAAGCAAAGCTTTCAAAATCTCTCTGCGGTTCACCGTAAAATAAGGAACTGATTTCTGATGGCGCGGCTCCACCGCGCCATCAGAAATCAGTTCCTTACTAAGCTGTAGATTGGAACTGTATGGGATTTGAAGAAATATTTACATTGGTGATCGTGGGTTGTGTAACTGTTTATTACCAACGCTCACGACCAAGATCAATTACACCACCAGCAATTTTTTCATGGGTGTTCCTGATTGGGCTGCCTTGCTGCGCGATCGCTTGGGTAATTACTTCTCAAACATCCTTATCCCCGATGTTGTCACTTAGTGGACTTTTGCTATGTGCATGGACTTATGGAAATTGGCAGTCAAATGATGAGATCCCAGCTTTGCTGGACTCAGAAGAGCAACAGTTAAAAAACTGCTTTCCGCCAGCAATCTATCAATTAAGGGGAATAGAGTATCGCCCATCAGAGATTTACTGTCGCGGTACTCTGCGATCGCGTAATTACAAATATGCCCATGACACCGTAAGTCAAAATATTCAGAACATATTTGGCGATCGCTTTACCTGTTATCTGCAAGAAACCCCAGCCGAAAATCGAGGTTTAGATTTTGGTCTAGCTCAAGATGCTCAAGGATCAAGTCAATATGCTTTTTACTTGTTGCCAGCACGTCCACAATTTATGCCTTCACCAAATGTTAATTACTGGGCTATCAGCAGCATCACCCTGATAACTACGACATTTTCACTTTTACTTGTCGGCTCAGCTATATACGACATTCCGCAGGAGATAAGTCTAGCGCATCTCCAAAAGGGATTGCCCTATGTATTAGGTGTATTGAGCGTACTTATCGCCAATGGGATCACCAAGTTTTTTATTGCAAAAAAAAATAGATTCTCCTTTCACCCACCTCTAATATTGCCAGCTTTCGGGGGATTAGGATTATTGGGAAGCCTTAACATTCATCCTCCAAAACAAGACTATCCACAACAACTAAAAACCCTATTTGATCTAGCTGCATTTCCTAACTTGGCTAGTCTCGGTATGTCTGTAGTTTTATTGTTTCTAGGGCATTGGTTCCTAATTCCTACGGAATTTAATACAACAACCTTGCCATCCATACTCCTACCTAGCCTCACCAACTTCGAGTTCAGCAACTCAATTTTTGTGAATTTTATTCACAATACTTTACAGGTAATTTCTCCTTACAGTTCCCCTAAAATTGATGTAATCGACAATTTAGAAGTCAACCGTATTTTGTTGTCACCTCTGACCCTAGCAGGCTGGACAGGTTTAGTGATGACAGCTCTACAACTACTGCCCTTTGAGTTTCTTGATGGAGGCTACATCGCGATCGCTATATTTGGTCATCGTCAAGCCACCCAGCTAGCAAGGATCACTAGAGTCGTGTTGCTGGCGATCGCCTTGCTGATCCAGCCTTGGCTAAGGCTATACAGTTTGCTGCTATTTGTCCTGCCCATGCCTCAAAGGTTGATTAAAAATGAGGGCTTACAAATTGGAAAGCGCGATATATTGGGCATGATTTTGATGGCGATCGCCCTGTTAATTATTCTGCCCATACCAAAACCAATAGTTTTAAGGTAATGTTTCAGCAAATATATTTTGTGACCCAGCAAAACGCGCTACAAAATACATTTGCCACTTCCCAGAATATGAGTGAGGGCGATTCGCGCCTTCACTCATATTCTGGATTTATTGCTATATTTCAAACTTTCAAGGTGTAAGCGTGATTTTAGGATTATTATTAACCTTGGCATTAGGTAGCTACAGTTTGTTGCTACTGGTAACATCATTTACAGCGCTTTGCGCTGACTTAAAACCCAGAAATATTTTTAAAAGCGGCGCATCGCGCCGCTTTTAAAAATATTTCTGTACTACTCAAAACCGCAAAAGGCTGTAAGTCAACAGTAGATAAATGTTTATCCTGAAGCGCCAAGACGTTGAAATAGTCAACGTTCAAAATCCCCAAAACAAAGATCAACAAATACCGATTTTGCAGTATCAGGGGCAAACATTTCGGTTACTCAATATGTTTGGAGACAATCGAGATGAAGCTTTAGCCCTGTGGCGTGATTTAACTGATAACAAAGGTAAAGCTTGCGTGTTGTTAGAGGAGCCTCAACGCTTTAGCGTCTGGGGACGAGTCAAGCTAGACCAAGTTCCAATGGTCACAAGTACCAGTTCGTCGGTAGGGACGCATCTTGTGCAAGGCTGCTTACTGATGATGCAAGCTGTATATTTTGATATTGAGGATTTGCTCGGCACAAGGCAAGCAGGTTCTTTTAAGCAAGACCTACTAAAATTTATGCAACAAGGCAAGTTTGCTCAATGCGATAATCTCAAAGCTTTAGAAGCAATATTGTCCATCAACCCGCTTAACAGCGTCCAAATTCCCAACTGGGATGAAAACAAATTACAAAGTCTTTTAGGAGAAGTGCATCGTCTTGGCTCATCGTACTTTGGTAACAATAGTTTTGTAGATAGCGCGATGGAAGCTTTAAGCGAACTTCCTGAAGCAATGTCCGTAAATGCATGGCTCCAAAAGACTCCCAAAGGTAAAATTTGGGGATAAAGCCCACCCACTCAAAGGCTGAATAGTCTCTTTAGATCCCAAAAATGTCGGCTCTGGCTTTACAGCCTCTTAAGGTTTTGAGTAGTACAAAAAGTTTTTGAAAGCGTTACTTTGCGCCACTTTCAAAAACTTTTCTGGGGTTTAAGTCAGTCCAAAGCGCTGTATTCTAAGTTTATTAAAAAGCAAGTTTTTTATGGTTGTAGCCAAGGTTCAATATCTATGAGTAGGGCCAAATCTTCCACTTCATCAGGGATTTCCACACAGCAAATTGTCTGGGCAGCGATCGCATGGGCAGTAATATCCCTAATGTTCTACCTATTTTTGAGCGCTCCAACTGAAGTCATTCCAGCGATTAAGCCTGAAGACTGTGAAAATGTAGTTAAGGATTTCACCTTCAGACCCAACTGGTATCGGTTCGGTACTTATATATTTCAAACTGTAGCGATCGCTGCATCAGGCTTGTTGTGTTTGCGAAATTGGCGCAGCCCCAAAATCCTTAATGGTCGGACTGTTTGGTTAGGTTTAGGACTTGGAATTATCTCTTGGGGGATCGGCAACTTAATTTTTGGTTATTTAGATTTTCAATATCAAAGTGGTTTGATTGAAGGCGGCGCAAAGGGAGCCAAAGATCTAGTTAGTACTTTTCCATCGATCGCGGATGTTTTCTTTACAGCTACCTATGTATTTTTATCATGGGGCATGGCAATGTCCGTAATTGGTCGAAGACTAAACCTTTATCCAAAACAATGGGCGATCGTCGGTGCTGTGGGCTTTGTAGGGATTGCGATGGCAAGCTATGTCACTTTTGGAGTAGGAGGAGGACTTGATCTAGGTACTGGCAAAATTTTAAATATTATTTATGCCCTTGGTGATATTTGGTTGCTAATTGTAGCAACGATTCTCTTGTTAGCCTTTTGGGGTGGTAAAGCGGCTCAGTCTTGGCGATTGCTTGGTAGTGCAGGTATTTCTATGTTTCTTAGCGATCTCTGGTTCAACTACAGCATTAATGTTAGTGACGCTTGCAAGCCCTATCAGAGTGGAGAGCCGACAGAGTTTTTCTGGATTCTTGCCTTTCTCCTATGGGGGATGGCTGCCGCCTTAGAATTCGACTTGTCTTCTAAACCAACAGCTCGCAGCCGTAGAAATTAATTAGCTCAGACAGATCTTGATCCGCCCGCAAGTCGGGCAGATCAAAATTCCAGAAGATCAGTGGCGGCGCAAAGCGCCGCCACTGATCTTCTGGAGTTTTGACTTTTGTGAGTAGCGTATGTTAGTAAGCCCCTTTTCCCCGAGGAAAAATCACTACCAAAACTGTATTCATAATTAATTTAAGGTCTAAACTGAGACACATGAGCTTGACATAACTAGCATCAAGGTGGACTCGCTTGGCATAGGGGATGTCATTTCGTCCAGAGACTTGCCACAGCCCCGCAATCCCAGGGCGTACACTCAGCACCTCGTCAATCCTATTGCCATACCTCACCAATTCCGCTTGGACGAGGGGGCGTGGGCCTACCACACTCATATCGCCAACTAAAACATTCCAAAACTGTGGTAACTCATCAAGACTGGTGGTTCGCAAAAACTTACCGATGTTGGTAACGCGGGGATCTTGCTTGAGTTTGAAAGAAGATTCGTATTCAGCACGACTTATGGGGCAAGAGTCCAAGTAATTTGCTAATAGCTGCTCGGCTCCATCAATCATGGTTCTAAATTTAATACATTTAAATTCTTGTCCATGTAATCCAACCCTTGGATGGATATAAAAGATTGATCCCCGCGAACTAACCAATATCAAGAAAGCAATAATTAAATATACTGGTGTAAACAAGATTAAAACAGTTAAGGCAAACAAAATATCAAAACTTCTCTTTCCCCAAACTGCATAGTGATCAATACGATTGCCAAGCGTTTTTTGCTTTTGAAGTCTTGTTCGACTGCTTGCTTTACTTCTAGTAATCATTAATCCTCTGCACCACACCACATAGTTGGAACAATCATACAATGCCTGTCTACTTTTATTGGGGAGATGATGACTATCAGATTAACCAAGCAACTAAAAAGTTAATTGATAAGTATATCGATCCCCTATGGAAAGACTTTAACTATACAAAAATCAATGCTAGCGGCGATCTAGAAGTGATGGATGGTTTAAACCAAGCGGCGACAGCTCCTTTTGGGATGGGAGGGCGGTTGACATGGCTTGCCGACACTACGATCGCCCAACGCTGCTCAGAGCCATTACTAGCCGAATTGGAACGAACATTTAATCATTTGCCCGAAGATTCTTACATCTTATTTACTACTACAAATAAGCCTGATGGCAGAGCCAAATCTACTAAGTTAATTCAAAAATATGCCAAGGTTTTAGAGTTTACTTTAATCCCTCCTTGGAAGACCGATGCGATCGCCCAATTAGTTAAACAATCTGCCATAGAAATCGATTTGAAGCTTGCCAATGATGCTATTGATTTATTAGTTGATGCTATTGGGAACGACACAAGACGATTAACTATGGAGTTGCAAAAGTTAAAACTGTCACACTATGGTGAGGTCAAGCCAATGACAGCTAAAGATGTCGCACCTTTAATTCAAGTATCGGCTCACAATAGTTTGCAATTAGCAGGGGCAATTCGTACTGCTGATACTAGTCGAGCGCTATCTTTAATCGGCGAATTGTTGCGAAATAATGAAGCTGGATTGCGAATTTGTGCCACTTTGGTTGGGCAGTTTCGGACATGGCTATGGATTAAATTAATGCAGGAGTCGGGCGAAAGGGATGACAAGGCAATTGCTGAGGCTGCGGAAATTGGCAATCCCAAGCGAGTCTATTTTTTGAAGCAAGAAGTTCAAGGTTTAAACAGTCAAAAGTTAATGCGATCGCTGAGTATTTTATTGCGTTTAGAAGCTGACCTTAAACATGGCAAAGAGGAAACGGCTACCTTGCAAACAGCGATCATTGAATTATGTCAAGCGATGACCAAATAGTTTGGTCATCGTTTGTTGACTAAGCGAAGTCGGAGCCGTTCTGTTACGATGAAACCTAGATCTCCTACTTATAGATATGTCTGTTCATCCCGCCACCGTTACTGTAGAGCTGCCAAATCGCAGCTATAACATTGAAATTGCCCATCATTGTCTCAAGGATTTAGGCTCAAAATTAGTAGAAACTGGATTGGGCAAGAAAAGCAACAAGGTTTTAGTTGTTTCCAATCCTGTCATTTATAAGTATTACGGTGAAACCGTGAACGCATCTCTTAGTGATGCAGGTTTTAGTTCTACTAGCCTAATTTTGCCAGCGGGCGAGAGGTTTAAAACAGCCAACTCTCTTCAAAAAATCTATGATGCTGCTCTTAACCATCGTTTAGAGCGGTCATCTTTGATCGTTGCCCTTGGTGGCGGGGTAATCGGGGATATGTCTGGCTATGCAGCAGCAACTTGGTTACGCGGGATTGACTTAATCCAAGTCCCGACAACACTGCTCGCTATGGTGGACTCAGCGATCGGTGGCAAAACAGGGATTAACCATCCTCATGGCAAAAACTTAATCGGCGCATTCCATCAGCCCCGTTTAGTTTGGGTTGATCCCGAAGTACTGAAAACTTTACCTGCCCGTGAGTTTCGCTCAGCGATGGCGGAGGTAATTAAGTATGGCGTGATCTGGGATCGTGATTTATTCGAGCTATTAGCCAACTGCGATCGCCTTGACCAGTTGCGCTATGTCAAACCTGACTTACTGCAATCGATCCTATATCGTTGTGCTAAAGCCAAAGCCGAGATTGTCTCCAAAGACGAGAAAGAAGGTAATCTGCGGGCTATTCTCAACTACGGTCACACGGTTGGTCATGCGATCGAATCAGTTACCAACTATCGCCTCTATAATCACGGCGAAGCTGTGGGATTAGGGATGGTGATTGCAGGCGCGATCGCTGTTGACCTTGGACTCTGGACACAACAGGATCAAGATCAGCAAATGTTATTGATTACCAAAGCCCGTTTACCGCAAACTCTGCCCTCAGGTATTGACCTAGATGCGATCGCCGCTTCTTTATCCACGGACAAGAAAGTAGAAGCAGGGAAAGTGCGTTTTATTTTACCGACAGCGATCGGCTCAGCCGAATTAAGCGATCGAGTCACTACGGAGCTAGTTAAACAAAATTTACGAAAAATAGTCACATAATACTTGACACAAGATGGGGGAGTTCGTACTATACTTAAACGTTTATGTCAAGCAAAAAACTTTAAAAGACCGCCAAATGCAACTGAAAGTGAAAGCTTCGGGGCTTCAGGCAGGCTTTTATAGAAATCAAGTCAAATAAATAAACTTTTTGACAAGCGCATACATTTGTAAACCCTTAGTAATTCAATTAATACCTAAAAGAGACTAAATAACAGAGATTTCATGACTAAAAAGCCAATTAAAGACCTTCCCCAAATCAACGAACGTATCAGATATCCAAAAATTCGAGTCATTGATATGGAGGGAGAGCAGCTCGGCATTATCACTCCCAAAGAAGCCTTGAAAATGGCTGAGGAAAAGGAATTAGATCTTGTTCTTGTGAGCGACAAAGCCGATCCACCCGTATGTAGAATCATGGATTACGGAAAGTTTAAGTTTGAGCAAGAGAAAAAAGCTCGTGAAGCTCGCAAGAAGCAGCATACTTCTGACGTTAAAGAAGTAAAGATGCGTTATAAAATTGAAGAGCATGACTACAAGGTCAGAATTAACCACGCTGAACGTTTTCTGAAAGAAGGGGACAAAGTTAAAGCCACAGTCATGTTTCGCGGTCGCGAGATTCAGCACGTGGATCTCGCTGAGGTATTACTTAATCGGATGGCAAGCGATCTTGAGTCTGTTGCTGAAATTCAACAGTATCCTAAGCGTGAAGGTAGAAACATCACGATGCTGATGGCTCCTAAAAAGTAAATTCACAAAAAATTGAGAGTGTTGCTTAGCAACGCTCTCAATTTTTTAGGGTCTATCCATAACAAAAGAAGTTGAGTGGCGGTGCTTCGCGCCGCCACTCAACTTCTTAGTTCTGCCTATAGCAAAGCTACAGCTATAACTCACAACGCTACTGAGCAGGAGTTAAGGGTGGAATCGAAATCGGAGCTTCGTTTGACTGCGTTGAAGGATTCGTTGGTAATTGATCAGGACTAGGTGTAGCACCAACTACGGGCGCTCCTACAGGACGCAATACCTCAACACCATTTTGTTGTAGCACCACAATAGGAGGCTCAGCATTAGTATCAATGCGTTTTACCAAAACTTTGCCATTAGAAATTAACTGCCCAGCGCTGACAGAACGCGATGTTGTCTCACCAAAGGCTTTAACAATTGCGTAAATCGTACCAGCAGCTTCAACCGTACCCGTAACTACAGTTCCTTCTGCCGCCTGCGTATCAGGGGGAGGTGCAACTATACTAGGACGGTTAGAAGTTCTCACCACTACTGCGGCTCTCAGTTTAGGGGGCGCTTTTGGCTTTTCTAGGAGTGTCTCTAGTTTTGGGACTGGGTTAATCACAGTGCTAGTGAAAGGATCCCGCAACTGCTTGGAGTTCACGCCGACCTTCTGTTCTAACTCCTGTACTCTCGCTTCCTTATCAGTAGTCGCAATTAGCTCTTGGGTGGTTTGCCCAGATACGATTGGCGTATCAAAGGTTGGAGCAGTCGGAGTAGGCTCAGCAGCAGGCGGCGGAGCATTAGTGGAAGTGCCATCAGCAATAATTGGCAATGGCTTGCCTTCCGCCACAAGGACTCTTATTTGTTCGCAATCTGTCCCAGCTGCGAATTTAGCTGTTTTGACAACACCTTGTCTAATTTCACGGGCGTTACTGATAGTACATTCAACAGGAGTACCCTCACCACAAGCACTAATGATTGAGGCAACGCTAAGAATCACGCCAGCTAGGTAATAGATACGCATAAAAAGTTCCTCTGCTGCCTACTTGGTTTTCGGTACAGCGTCATCCAAATTTTGTCGATTTTGACTGCAAGATAGTAAAGCATTATGGTAATTTTGGCAATGGTCAAAACCAAAATATAAGTGACAGAGCTTTGTCCCATTGTCTTGACATTCTTGCGTCAGCGATTGTCTTGAGACATGAGACGATCGCTGCGCACCATTGGGCAGTATAGATCTTGCCGATTGATTACCCCGCCAAAATCTTAGATCGTGATTTTGTTGGCAAAGTTGGACTAGTTTCTCGTAAGACTTATGGTAAGGGCATTCTATCATTTACCCCAATATCTGCGAATGTGCCGCAATTCGTTCCTTGGCTTTGATATGCTGTACGATCGCTACAAGCGATTAACACAACCATTATGATGTCAACACTCTTAGATAACCGCTATCGTGTCACTAGCGTTTTAGGCTGTGGTGGCTTTGGGGAAACCTACATGGCTGAAGACACAAAAATGCCATCTAATCGCCGATGTGTAATTAAGCAGTTACGACCGATTGCTGATAATCCTCAGATGTATGAACTGTTGCAGCAAAGGTTTCAGAGGGAAGCAGCCGTACTCGAAGCCTTGGGGGAAGAGAGCCGATATATCCCCAAGCTTTATGCAAATTTTGTTGAAGATGGTCTATTTTATCTAGTCCAAGAGTGGATCGATGGGTTGACGCTGGCGGAAGCAGTGAAACAGCAAGGTCCATGGACTGAGGATGCGGCTAGGACATTGATGATTAGCATTCTCCAAACTCTTACCTATGTCCATAGTCAGGGTATTATTCATCGTGATATTAAGCCAGATAATATTATTTTGCGAGCGGGAGAACCTGTCTTGATTGACTTTGGAGCAGTCAAGGAGACTCTGAATATTACAACCGTTAAAGGATCTGCTCAGCAAGCTCATTCAATTGTCATCGGCACTCCTGGCTTTATGGCTTCGGAACAGGCGGCAGGACGACCTTTTTTTGCAAGTGATCTTTACAGCTTAGCTTTGACTGTAATTTATGCGCTGACAGCAAAGTATCCACAGCAAATAGGCACTGATCCCCAATCAGGGGAAGTACTATGGCAGCCACAGGTCAGCATTAGCCCAGAACTAAAAGCAGTATTTACCAAAGCATTACAGTTTGACCCACGCGATCGCTATAGTTCGGCACAAGAGATGTTAAAAGCAATGGAGGTTAGGAGAGTCGATTTAGCTCCAATGCCCAAATCGCAAAACCTCTCAAATATGCAAACCCTCGCAGTAACGCCTCGCAGTCTTGGAGAATCGCCAGCTCAGCCAATTTATACTTATCAGCCTATACCATCGAAGAGGAAAGCTCTTGCACCCATGATTGCCACCGTAATCATTGGTGTGGGAATTGGGGCAATGGTGGCAATGGCTGTCGTGATTTCCCAAAGGGGGGACATCGCCTCACTGTGGAATAGGATTTTCCCTTCCAATAAATCAGCAGAAAAGACAGCCTTTTATTTTTTAGCCGATTCTGCTTTTGAAGATTCTGCTAAGGCAAACCTGAGAGTCGAGAAGTTGCGATCGCAGGGATATACAGACGCAGGAGTATTTTGGATACCTGATTACCCCAATTTAGGAAACAGTCAATTTTTTCAAGTATATGCAAAGCAATATTCCAATTTAGAAAACTGTAGAGAGACACTGACAGAACATTCTAAGCTTGTTGATGATGCCTACTGTGCCTTTGCTAGTCCCAATCCTGATGATGCAGTTCAACGCATTTCTGTCCCTACTCCATCGCCCACATCAACTCCTACTCCTACTGCCACAGCAACTCTACAACCTAAGCCTAAAACCTCTCCCGAACAATTTATTAAGGACTATTACAATCTTATTAACGAGCGACAGTTTGAAAGAGCTTGGCAAAACCTCACGCCGACTTTTCAACGCGATCGCGCTGGTGGCTATCAAACTTTCACAGGCTTTTGGCAAACTATTGATAAAGTTGACGTGAGAGGTGCGCGGATAGTGGAAGTAAAAGCGGATTCTGCCATAATTGATATTGATTTAACCTATCAAAAGTCAGCAGCAATCACTCCCGAAACACTACGTATGGGGCTAGTCTGGCAAGAGTCTTCAGGGCAGTGGCTGATTAATACTACCCAAAGGCAATAAGAACACATGAAGAGATGGCTTACACCATCTCTTCATGTGTTCTTATTTAGTTAGTTTTGTAAATTGGTATTACAGCGATTTGTGCTGTATCCAAAATAGTTAAGGCAGCGCAACGCGCCGCCTTAACTATTTTTTTTGACTTGATAGCCACTTTTGATTTGCTAAATCGTATACTTCCAGATTAACTTCCTTAGCATCCATTCCCCTAGCAAACTTCTCTACTTCCCTACGCACTAAAAATCTTCCCCAAAAAGGAATTTCCTTTAGTTTACTTTCTGCTTCGACTGTCCAACCCATTGATTCGCTCATATCTTTACCAATTTTTCTATCTAATTACACCCTAAATAAAGCGATTTGAGTTTACTTAAACCTCAAAAATCCGTAAAGGGAGCGCTTTGCTCTCCCTTTACTTACCCTTCACTCCATCCCATCTGTACTGCTTGATTATAAAATTTGCGGTAGGCAAGTTCTATCGCATCGGAAGGTGCATGAACTTCCTCAGTGAGGTCAAGGGGAGCTGCCCCAGCCTGAATCTTAACAGCATCATTGTCCTGTAAAAATGTCTTCACCACATCTTGACGCATAAAAATATCAGCCAAGGGAGTCGTTATAAAATTACGGATGTGTAACCATTTAGTAATCGTCTTAGTCTCACTGACAGGCAAATGAACTAAAAACAGAACAAATTGGAACTTCCCAAATTGCAAATCTACTCGTGAAATATTGGGCATATAGAAAGTTGCCCGAAAAATACCATTTGGAGGATCGTTACCTAAAATTAGTTTGAGTGAGTAGGCAGGCTTAGTTTCAAAGGTAATAAACCCACTAGCACTCCATTCTCCCATCTCCAACTTATATGGTTGCACGGCTGGCGACTCTTTTCTTCCAAATGCTGTTGCATGTACAAATGGGGCATGAGCCATATCAATGGTGTTTGCAATTACTCGCGAGTAATGTCCATCCCAGTTGAAGCTACCTGAAACTGTTCGCCATCCCTTTTGATTAAATTCTGCTAAATCTGGGATCGGTGGACATTCAGTAGTTGGTAGATCTCCCCAGAATAACCATACTAAGCCGTACTTTTCTTGTACTTGGTGCGATCGCAATTTAGCCCTGATCGGAATGCTTACTTCAGGCTGATTAGCGGGAATTTGGCTACAAGTTCCATCTGCTTCATACCGCCATCCATGATAGGGGCAATAAATGCAGTCATTCTCTACCCAACCTGCGGCAAGTTCTGTACCTCGATGCACACAACGACCATCCAAAGCAATTATCTGACCTTCAGTTCCACGATAAAGAACTAGTTCATGCCCCATGAAAGTGATCGTCTTAGGTTTAGAAGAGATAGCTTCACTATGCTCTATTCCATACCAGAAGTTCTTAAGAATCTGATTACTGCTGTAATGCTTAGATATCAGGGGCTGTTTTGTAGTTTTTACACTTTCCATATTTTGGGAGTCATCTTTGGGAATATCAAAATACTAGTATGCAATACAGCATTTTGAAGTTTTAATTAGGATAGAAAATTTTTTGAAAATGGCGCAAAATGCCACGTTCAAAAAATTTTCTGGTTTTTAAGTTGGCGCAAAATAAGGATATGATTTTCGTATATTTATGGCAAGACCCCTATACAACACACTAAGTCTATAAACAATCCAGATAAAACCTTGAAAATATGCGAAAGACTTGTTTTGAAGGTTTTACCTAGATTTTATTCTTTGTAAAAATAGTACAAAAATTCTATTTGTAAATATCCTTTCAAAAAGTATCAAGCAATTCAATATTTAGGGATTACAACTCTTATCAATAAACCAACCTATGTGCCTATATCTTTAGTACAAACTATTCTAAATCAATTAAAAACTAAGCTAATTAGCTGAGTCAATCGAAAAATATTTAGGATTTACAAATTCCAGTAGATTACCCAAAAGATTTTCTAGGTAAAGATTCTAGGCAAGCTACTAAGTATTAAAAAGCATTAGAGAGCTGTAATGTTAATGTGTTAACAAGCACCTAATCATTTAGGTTACTAAAAAGATTACAAAATATAAATTCTAGTCATCTTTAAATTTGCGTACTATCAACCATAAAACTTAGCGACATTTAAAAATCTTTACAATATAAAAAAGGCGTCTTGCCATTATTAACAAATATTAAGGTTGCTTGAACTGCTCTTAGGAATTATGCTTAAAATGATTCCAAAATTCGTATGATTTGTATATCCTGAGGTTAACTTTTACTTAAGAGCGATATTACATTGATCAGAATCGTTTTTTACTAAATTTACCAATACTTACAGCTATTGGTACGAAACAAAGAGGGGACTAAAATGGCAGTTTTTTTGTATCCAATATATACCCTATGTCACTTTTTTCTATTGATATGGGGGCTTAGCCTCTATGCTGATTCTCATCAGTTTGGTCTGATTTTGTTAATTGCCATTACTGCGGCGATCGCCTATGACAATCTCATCATCAGTCTTGGTCGATTGATTGGTAAAGGGAAAGTACTTCTTAAACTAAGCCAGCCTCGCTTCTTCTGTCATGTAGTTCTAACGCCTTTATCAGTAATTGCTGCCTTCAGTTTTTGTTTCCAAATCCATTTAAAATGGGCAACTCAGCCACTGGCACTAGTCGTAATTAGTCTTGTTACTTTCCTCCTAATTGCTGCTGAAATATTCACTTATTACAGGAAGTTTGACCCAAGGATTGAGAAATTTCAAGGTACCTTGCGTTATACCAATGCAGCATACAAGATGCCTCCCATCCCTTCAATTATTACCACTGTCATTGTTGGTATTTTAGGATTCATTCTATGGAAGCAATTTGAATCCTATTGGTTAATGATGAGTAGTATCGTCATGTTCTTGGGAGGTGCTGTACCTCAAAAAATTGCGGGACCTGTAATTTGTTCTGGAGTAGAAGTAATCCTGATTTTAGGATTTTGTCTAACCGCTAGTCAGATTCAGGCATTGCTATAAACCTATTTTGGCTTTGCTCATGTATTTATATTATCTTGCTGAGCAAAGCTGAAGTTCTATCCCTTTCCCCTAATCGTTAATTACGACAAAACTAACAAATCATGTTTTCTAATGCTTTCCCTTATCTAATCGAACACTCCATTCCCTTGAGCATTCTATTGTTCTTTTTAATAGCTTTTGTAATGCCACTAGTTCGTCTATGGCTCAAGACAGGGGATTTTGCAATGGCTTTTAGCCGCAACCAAGATCCAATCCAAAAAATGGTTGGGGCTGGGATTGCTATTTACATGACTGGTTTGTGTGTCTGGGCGATATGTTATGCCGTTTTGGGGAGTACAGCTCTGGGTATATGGCAAACACCGACATTTATTAAAGCGATCGGTTGGTTAATTCTAGCCAGTGGTCTAACCATAACTGTTACGGCTCAAGCACAGATGGGAACTTCTTGGCGAATGGGAGTCGATCCAAAACCAACGGGACTAATTACCTCTGGGCTATTTCGATTTAGTCGTAATCCAATTTACACAGGAATGTTATTGACTCTGTATTCCTATATATTCATTAGTCCTTGCCCTTGGCTAATTATGGGATGCTGTCAATTTACATTACTTGTTTATTTGCAAACCATTTATGAAGAGCAATCTTTAGTTAAAGTGCATGACGTGAATTATTTGAGCTATGCTGCATCAGTTGGTAGATTCTTTCCTAATGCGGGCTATTTGAAAGTACCACAGCCAAACTTAAAAAGTCAAAATGATTCCTCAACAGCAATAAATTCTTTCTAGTAGATATTTAAAGCTAATCAAAATCTTGTATTAAATTGCATTCAGTATTTTTAGCTTACATATTTACTAAGTAACTAGGTACAATGAAATATAAAAAATCTAAAACCTGTGGTGCATGTGTAGGGTACAACAAAGGTTTTAGATATTGTTTTTAAATATACCCAGCTACTTATAATTTATGTAGACTGTCAGGTTAAATAAACACTGAAGATGAACATTGGTAATCATCTTCGGTGTTTATTTTGACTTTTATTAATCAACATAGCTGATTTAATACTTTTGTTTAGCTGAGTATTATTTCTTATAAACAATAAAGATATTAAATCAGTAACTTACTTCATTTAATTCATTTAAAATAGGGGAAATTAACTATTTACTAAAGTACCCTATTGAGATATTGTTTAATTAAATGTGATTAGTGTACTTAAACTAAGGTTTGAGTATATTGGAATACATTAAATCTCTCGGTCTTTTTTCTTAATAAGCAGAAAGACTTAGAGAAAGTTTCAAATTCAGCATTCTTCACAAATATCTTTGGAGATTTAATAATGCGTTTATCTGCTTTAGGTCTAATCGGCGGTGCTCTTCTAGCTAGTGCTGTCAACGTAGCCTCAGTATCTGCTCAATCAGCAGCATCTATCTCTGGCTCTGCGACCTTCATCACCCCCGCAGGTTTCACATCGACCGTATCTGCTGAATCAGTGTTGCCATCTGGCTTTTTCTATAACACAGGTATTGGAACTATTACCATCCCTGCTGCTCCAAACGTCAATGTCACTGTGACCAATCCAGCAGTAATTGCAGCGCCATCCTATAACGTATTAGGCTTCGCCGTTGCTACTACTTCATTGCAAGTTGCTACTTCGGTAGCACCAACAGCAGTTCCTGCCGCTACAGGCGCTTCCTTTACAGCTGCTGCTGCGACCATCCTGACCAATGCTGCTGCTGCTACCCCTGGTGGTCCTAATGGTGCGGTATTTAATGACGGTGTTAGCGATGTTTATTTCTCGGCTAACATCGACTTTATCGCTGCTATCATCAGTGCCGGTGCTGGTGTAAGCGGACTAGATTAGTACTCTGTGCAAGTCTAGCTAGTTACTTTTAAAGAGTTCTAGATCAATAAAAAAGGTAGAATAGATTTATCATCTATCCTATCTTTTTTTATGGATATCAAGAAACACAAGAGTGTCGCATACTATATTATTGCTGCTATAGATCTTTGTTTTTTATAATCAATAATTTTACTACTAACTTTTTTATTTAAATCCACTACTAGACCTGAAACCTTTCTAATGAAAAGTTATCGTTGAACACAACGGTAACTTTTCATTAATTTGTGTGTATGACGTTCTTATATTGTTGATTAGCTTACGATGTTGAGGTATTGTTTTTGAACAATATCTCAATTATTAAAAACAATTATGATAAATATTGACTGTTTGGCAAAGGCTAATAAATTGATATTAGGCTTACTCCTCTGTCTAGTTTCATCAAACATGACATCTGAAAAAGCATATTCACAAGCTAGTATTTCGTCATCAGCTATGTTTATGAATGCTGGGAGTACGACCACCACTAACAATATAGTCACCCAAACAAACTTAGGTGTGATCACAACCACTGATTTATCACAAACAATAACTAATACTGGCGTAATCACATCTGTAAGCGCTGAGTCCATTCTTCCATCAGGGCTTTTCTATTCTGGAAATGTAGTTGTTACTCCAACTTATCAAGCTCGTACGGATCTAGGTAATGGTACTATCAATGTCGTTAGTTCTTTATCAATCGGATCATCGAATGGGGTTCAAAAAGTTGATCCAGATGCAAGCTTTAACCGTGCAGCTTCACAGACACTTATAGATGCAGCCTCTGGTGCGATCGCCAATCCTAACCTAGAACTAATTATTGGAATTATTCGGGCTGGGGCTGGGGTAAATGGGTTAGATTGATCTACCTATCTTTAGATAGCCTATAAATAATTTAATTATCAATAAATCTAAATAACTACAAAATTACAATTTAACCAAAATATTAAACTAAGCAGTTATGTCCCAATCTCAGGCAAAATTTGTCCAAATTGGGTCTGGAATTCTTGTCAATCTGTTAGTGCTGGCTTCACCTCAAGAACTAAAATCACAGTCCCTACCACCTAATATTCCTACCGACCCAACCCAACTCCCTGAGCAAATCTTAGAGCAGACTAGACCTACCCAGCCTCAAGAGACAAGTCCAGAAGTTCTACCTCCCCAAATAAGACCTGATCAGATAGATAGGGTTATTGAGTTTGCCATAAGTACTACTTCTATTCGCTATCCTTGGTTGACTAACCCCACTGATCGCCTAACTTTTTCGCCGACAATATTTAATCCAAGTCAAGCGGAAAGCTATCTTGATACTGATATTCGTTTTGCTAACCAGAATCCAAACATAGTTAAATTAACCTATGGTTATTTCCCGAAGAGCGATCAGTTCTATTGGGTATTACCTAACAACCGCATCATCATCGAAACTCAAGGTTTTCAGGGGGGCATTGTCCAACAAGGAAGAGGTACTGACCTTAATGTTCGTTCAGTGATCAATTTGTCACGCGCCCTTACAGGCAATCAAGTGGTGACAACCTTGCCAGAAAGATTTTCGGAAATTACCGATAGTATTAATCCTGCCACTTTTTCAGTTCAAGCCACTGTAGGGCAGCTTGTTAATCCTATTGGTGTGCCTGCGGCTCCAGTAGTAATTAATTCGGGAGTTGATCGCAATGCCCCTAATGTCAAGGTATTTGGTTTGGCGGCAGGAAATAACCTAGGGAATCTGGAAGCTCAAAATACACCTCAAGTATTGCAAGGTTTTCCGACAGTAAATATTCAGCCACTATTTGACAATGGAAGAATTGCGTTTCAAGAAGATTCGGTTGTCTCTGAAGCTGGCTTAGCAGAACTTGGCTTATCTTTTGGAACTGGGACAAGTAGTAATCTTGAGGGATTTTCATCTTTCCCAGGAGTAAAAATTTTACAGCCCG
Organism: Pseudanabaena sp.; assembly: GCA_003249015.1. Taxonomy (GTDB): domain Bacteria; phylum Cyanobacteriota; class Cyanobacteriia; order Pseudanabaenales; family Pseudanabaenaceae; genus Pseudanabaena. The sequence continues at coordinate 23,613 of QBLS01000003.1, forward strand.
ATAAATTTGATAATTTTGATTTGTATCAGATCCTGACGCGCCGAGATTTAGATCGGGATGAAAAGGCATTTTATTACCTCAATTCTTTATTTTGGTCAGATCTTGGTGAGAGAACACCACAAACAACTACGAGGCTGAGTCAAAGCAATAGTACATGGCAAAGATTATTTATCAGTCGTCCTGTTAATCAAAGTTTGATTAGCTATGATGCCCAAGAGGTAAAGGCTACTTACAATAATCGATTTGTCAACTTAGGGGCTTCGATTAGCTACTCATTTGACAAGGGAAGGATTAATTTACCGCAAAGTATTAATAGCACCTTGGGTCTGCTTCTTGGCAGTACTTTTTTAGTCTTCGATCCTCAAAATCTACAAACTCAAGTAGATGAAGCTAGGGAGTTTCGAGATCAAAGTGTAGCTAACAAGACTCCCAGATTTACGCCACTGGCGACAGTTGCGACCCCTGTTCAAAGGCAGCAGATCAATCAGCGGCTAAACTCTACTCTGCTCTATAGTTCTCTTTCTAGTGGTTTGGAGCAGATATCTGGAAATTTGACTTTTGATAGTAATATTACGCCAAGTGAATCTAGTTTATGGCAAGTCAGGACGGGGCTTTATAGAAGACTCGTTCAGTTTGTAGATCGGGAGACTGAGAGGATTCAGGGGGATACAATTGTATCTAATTTGCGAACTGCGGTGGATCGATTTGGACCATTGACATTTATCGGGGCACAGATTCCAGTGGATGAAACTGGCTTTTTACCTGCTAATGAGTCCTTTGCTTCGGAGATCGTTTTGACGGCTCCTGACGGTCGTCAGTTTGTGAATGTTGTCGATTCTTCAGATCCTGCTTTTACAACTATTCCCATTGGAATTAATAGATTAGCGATCGCCTTTGATCGGATCGAGCTGAGAAGACGCGATCGCGAGAATGGCAGATTTTCCAACTATCAGGGTAGTGTATCGCTACCAAGTGTCGAAGCTGCTTGGACTGGTTCCTCTGACAATTTCAACTATTCGATTTCGTCAGGTTTATGGTTTAATGTTGCCCCTAATACTGCGGGGAATGTCTCAAATAATAATGTTGGCACTAGGGAGCCATCAATTGGCGCTTTTTTAAATGCCATATTTGTATGGAGCACTAGCAGTGTAGAACTGGGGGAAGGTAATACATTTGTCGCCATCAATACCCAGTCTCCAGTAATTAGGCTTTCTTGGAATAGCTCAGTCAATCCCAATAATGCTTCATTTTTGAATTTCTCATACACATTTGCCCGCCAGATGCCAGATGTTAACTTTTCTGTTACGCCAGGGCTTTTAGTTATTGATCAAAATGACAGTATTAGAACAGTTGGCTTTTTACAGAGTAGTCTCAATTTCAGTGGTTTGCGGTTTCGTTCTAGTTTTGAATTGGAACGCAGTAATTTGATTTGGTCTGTGGAGGCTACTCAGTCAATCGCTCAGAGCTGGGCTGCTGGATTGTTTTATAAAAACTTTCGTGAGGTAAATCAGGGGTTTGAAAATCGTGTTAATGATTCAACCTATGGACTACTACTGAGATACACCATTCCCCAAAGCTCAACCTCTATTGAAACCCAGTTCGGTTTTAGTGCGAATGAGTTGGATCTAAGAGTTCGAGGGAATTTGCGATTTTGAACTGGGTTCAAGATCTTTAACCATAGCGATCGCCTCTTGCAATACCTCTACGCCTGCACCTGCAATACAGGATTTATCAGTGAGAATACGCTTCCAAATTCGGCTACCTGCTTGACCGTGAAATAGTTGCAGCATATGGCGAGTAATTTTGTTTAACTTCAGTCCCTTCGCTGTCCATAGTTCAATATATTCCAACATTGCTTCTGCAACTTCTACGCGACTAGAGATGGGAGTCTCTTCTCCATAAAATTGGCGATCGCTATGGGCAAATAAATAGGGATGATCGTAGGCAGCTCGACCAATCATCACCGCATCCACGAACTGTAACTGCTCTTGGGCTTGCTCAAGGCTAGTAAACCCCCCATTAATTTCGATTAACAAATGCGGGAATTCTCTTTTTAATTGATGGACATCGCCATAGCGCAGAGGGGGGATCTCACGGTTATCTTTGGGGCTTAGCCCTTGTAGCCAAGCTTTACGGGCATGAACTGAAAACCTCTGACAGCCAGCCTCCGCCACAGTCTTAACAAAGTTTCTCATGTCCGCATAGCTATCGAGATCATCCACCCCGATACGATGCTTTACCGAAACAGGAATCTGCGCCGCTGCCGCCATCGCCGCCACACATTCCGCAACCAGTGCAGGATTTTTCATCAGGCACGCACCAAAATGACCACTCTGAACGCGATCGCTAGGACATCCCACATTCAAATTAATTTCAACATATCCCATTGCTTCAGCTATCCGTGCACATTCCGCCAAGTCTTGGGGGTTATCGCCGCCGACCTGTAGGGCGAGGGGATTTTCTTGAGCCGAGAAACCTAACAGATAATCGCGATCGCCATGCTTAATCGCCGCACTCGTTACCATCTCTGTATATAGCAGCGATCGCTTAGTGATTTGCCTCATGAAATAGCGATAATGGCGATCGGTGCGATCCATCATTGGCGCAATACTAAGGGGATATTTGTGGCGATCATGTTGTCGGCTATTGGGATTCTGCACAGATGGTGATTGTGCGGTTATTAAACTAGTCATGGCATACGGGCTGCATTTTTACAGTAGATTAAGTAGCTAAGAACCTGTGGCGCACGCTCGCGTGCGCTACGGTTTTTTGGGCTTTATATAGCGCTTAGTTACTCAAATCCTACTATAGCAATCCTAAGTAGATGTGGCGCTTCGCGCCGCCTCTCGTCCTATGGATAATCAAAACAGCACAAATACTCTCATAATAGAGTTTGCCAATTACCCGCAACTAGAAGATGGCTAAATCTAAAAAAATACACTTGTGGATTCCTGAACTTTTTAGTAGTAAGGGAGGGATTCAGGTATTTTCAGGATTTTTTCTACGTGCAATTCAGAACCTTTACCCGCAAGTTGATTTAGAAGTATTTATCAAAAATGATACCAATCAAATCATTCGCGATTACCTTAGCAAGACCGAGAAGATTTCTCCGTCTACTACGAGGTCTGAACAATCTCTGGATTTAGGGTCTAATTATGTTGAGCTACTTACGGCAAACAGCGAGCGCCTTGCCTCGATCCATTTTCATGGCACAGGTACAACTAAATCTCCTCTCAGAACAGTTATATTTGCCCTGCGCTTAATTCTGTCAGCGATCGCGCAAAAGCCTGACCTGATCATTATGACCCATCTCAATTTTGCGCCCATTGCCTTACTTCTTAAGAAAATACTTGGTATCAAATATGTCGCGATCGCCCATGGTGTAGAAGCATGGGATATAGAGAATCAATTACTTAAATCAGCACTGCATAATGCAAATTTGATCCTTGCGGTTAGCAACTATACACGCGATCGCCTTTACCAAGAACAAAATTTAGCTCTCGAAAAGATGGCTATTTTGCACAATACCTTTGATGCAGACAATTGGAAAATTGCACCTAAACCTCAGTACTTGCTGACTAAGTATGGACTTAACCCAGAGCAGAAGGTGATCTTAACAGTATCTCGATTGATTAAATCGGAACAGTACAAAGGCTATGACAAGCTACTAGAAGCCATGCCAGCTATTCGGCAAGTGATCCCCAATGTGCACTATCTGATTGTCGGGAAGGGCAGCGATCTCGATCGCCTTGAACAAATCATCAGACAGCATGATATCCAAGACTGTGTTACGCTAGCTGGCTTCATTCCTGACGAACAACTTTGTGACTATTACAATCTTTGCGATCTGTTTGCTATGCCCAGCAAAAGGGAAGGATTTGGGATTGTCTATCTAGAGGCTTTAGCCTGTGGTAAGCCTGCTCTAGGAGGTAATCTTGATGGGGCGATCGATGCTCTGTGTGATGGTAAGCTCGGGGCCTTGGTAAATCCAGATAATTCAGAGGAAATAGCGGATACGGTGATAAATATTTTATTGGGAGACTATCACAATAAAATTATTTATCAGCCGCAAAAGTTAAGAGAAGAGAGTATTGATAACTTTGGATTTGAACGCTTTCAAAAAACTATAGGCGATCGCTTGCAGAGTTTGATATAGCAATCCTAAATGAGTTGTGAGAGGCTTCGACTTCGCTCAGCCAACCTATATTGTTGGCTGAGCGAAGTCGAAGCCATATTTTTTTCATAAATGATTTTAGGACTGCTACATAGCCTAAAGAGATTGTTCCACCCTCTACGCGGGCGGAACAACCTTATGGGTTTCAATTAAACCAAGTTACTTAAATTCCCTTAAACCCAATATTTATATCCATTGCGTCATGTACATCTAACTTGTTTAATTGCTTACCTGACTTAGATTGGCGTAGCGCACCAATGGAGCTGAGAGTAACACCTAGCAATAATAGACTTCCACCCCAATATTGAGCATAGGTGGGAACTTCGCCCAGTAATAAATAAGCCATCACAATAGCAATGATGGGATTGAGTAAACTTGCAACATTTAATTCAGTAGCACTAGCTTTTTTTAAACCCACTAGCCAGCATAACTGCCCTAACACAACGATGACAGCAGCATAAAGGATCATCCATTTCCAGAGAAATGGAGAAAGCACATCGGCAAGATGCTCTGCCCCATACAGTAAGTTAGCTAGTACAAAAAAGATCCAAGTTCCTACGAAATTTCGGTAGAGCGCGATAATTCCTATGGGAATTGATCGCAGTTGCAGTTTACTTACAACTGTTGAAATGGCAACAATTACAGCAGCGATCGCGACAAATATTTCTCCATTTCCAAGGTGCAATTTGAACATTGATTGATTGCTAGAAACATTTAAAAATGCAGTTAATACTGATCCAGCAAATAAAATGAGACAACCAGCAACAGTCCAATAGTTAATTTTAGTTTTTAAGAGCCAAACACTAAGAATCAAGGTAACTATTGGTTCGATGCGTCCAATTAATACTACGTTAGTCACATTGGTCTGCTCCAGCGCCGTAAAAATTAGCCAAGGAACGATCGCTCCTGACAAAACACTGGTAAAAGTTAAGCCAATCCAATCTTTTCGAGTTAAAGCGCGTAAATTATGTAGACTCCAATGCTTATAAAAGACGAAAACCATCAAACCAAAGGCACAAATATTTCCCACAAATAAAACATTACAAGGAGATATGGGATTTCTACCCTCGACTAGATTATTGCCACCGATGTCTATAAGCCTACGAGTAACTGAATTAGAAGATGCAAAGATTACTACCGCTAGGGCGAGATAAGCCGAACTAAAAACTCTATTCAAAACTTTTATGGGTTAATTTAAGCAGCTAGGCATAAATAATACTAAGTAGCTCAGCCCTTAAGTAGCAAATAAGTAGCAAACCAAGAAAGTTGTTCCGCCCGCGCAACGGGCGGAACAACTTTCGGCTCTAGGATTTTAATTATGTTGAGCTATTTAACTTCATTAGCAGGAAATGTTACCACTCTTCCCTTCCTAACTGCGACTACAACATCATAGGTAGCACAGTAAGTAAAAGTGACGTTGCTAGCCTTGCTGTATAGGCTAACCACCATGCCAGCTCCACCTGGCTGCACTCCCAATGGCATCAAATCCCCAAAGAACCAGCGCCGTAATTGATCCCCACTACCGATCTGTCCTTTATTCTTAGTGATGGTTTCAATATGCTTTTCTGCTTCTGTCTTTTCAGCAGCGATCGCTGCGACCTGATTTTGAAGGCTGAATGTACGAATCGCCACATCGCCAACACTTATAAAACCAGCTAGAGCAACAGTGGTTAATAAGGGGGCAAAACCTCTGATATTCATCGTAAACATACCTAATTTGATAGTTTTGAGTTCTAAGTAGCTAGGCATAAGTAAACTAAAAAGCTGTCCCGCCCGCTACGTGGGAGGGACAGCTTTTGGTTTTCGGTTTTAATTATGGTGAACTACTTACACATCTAAATCATCTATGATCCTGATAATGCAAGGCTAAAGTTATGCTGTGAGTTCCATGAGTCTAAAATTAAATTGAGCAATGCAAAAACTCAGCTTTTGCTCAGTCATGGTTAAGACCAATTCTTAAGTGGGAAAGGAATAAGTAAACTAAGAACTAGAATTTGTTCCATTATATTTAGAAGTATTGATGAACTGAGCTTTCAATAGAATTTTGATCAAGCTTAATCAAAAAAGTGCTGTAGAAGACCAAACAACTTATCAAGAGGATGTAATAGATATCTATAGCTGTAGTTATTCTTGTTAGAACATAAAATCCATAAGATGAGTGGCGGCACTTCTTGGATTTTGATTTTGTTCTCATATAAGTGATTACATCTATTACATCTATATGATGGAATGCAGAGCTTGAGTAAGCAATTTTGACTGTGCGGAAAAACTGGAACAAAGCAAGCTTTGCCGTACACCATTGCAAATTAGAGCGATAAGCTCACTACAAATTTTTAGAGAATTAAAAAATGACAAATCACTATTCCGTTGTAATTGTTGGTGGTGGTCAAGCAGGTTTGTCCATCAGCTACTGTCTAAAAGAACGGGGCGTTGAACATATTATCTTTGAGAAAAGCCAGATTGCTAGTGCATGGCGATCGCAGCGTTGGGATTCCTTTTGCCTCGTTACTCCCAACTGGCAATGTCAATTACCTGGGTATCCCTACAATGGCGATCAGCCAGAAGGATTCATCAAAAAAGATGAAATAGTGGAGTATATCGAAAGCTATGCGCGGTCTTTTAATCCACTAATCAAGGAAGGGGTAGAAGTGCTGAACTTGAGACGGGGCGATCGCAATATATTTGAGCTAAGTACTACCATTGGCGACTACACCGCCGACCAAGTAGTCATTGCCACAGGTGCATATCATCGACCCAAAATCCCCACAATTTCGGAACGATTACCACAGCATGTTCAGCAATTACATTCTTCTCAATATAAAAATCCTGAATCACTGCCTAACGGTGCGGTGCTGGTAATTGGTACAGGTCAATCAGGCTGCCAGATTGCCGAAGACCTACACCTTGCAGGTCGTCAAGTTCATCTCTGTGTGGGTGGTGCGCCGCGATCGCCGCGCCGCTATAGAGGCAAGGACGCTGTGGAATGGTTAGCGATGATGGGTTACTATGACCTATCCATCGATCAGCACCCCCAAAAAGAGAAAGTGCGAGCTAAAGCAAATCACTATCTCACAGGTCGAGATGGCGGTCGGGAAATCGATTTGCGCCGCTTTGCTCTGGAGGGAATGCAGCTTCACGGCAGACTTAAAAACATCACTCGCAAAGAAAATTCAGCTAGCCTAGAATTCTTTGATGACCTCAAGGTTAATCTCGATAATGCCGATGCTGTTTCAGAAAGTATCAAACGCACCATTGACAGCTTTATTGAAAAAAATCAGATCGAAGCCCCCACTGAAGCCCCCTATCAACCCCTATGGCAGCCAGAAATGGATGTGCCTGAAATCAATCTGGCTGAAGCAAATATTAGTACAGTGATTTGGTGTACGGGCTTTAAGTCGGATTTTGGTTGGATCGAGATTCCAGTATTTGATGGAAAAGGATACCCAGGGCATGATCGCGGTGTGACTGAGGTAAGAGGACTATATTTCTTGGGTTTACCTTGGCTCTACACATGGGGTTCAGGTAGATTTTCGGGTGTAGCGAAGGATGCCACCTATCTAGCTGATTACATCATGGCGCGGCGGCGGGTTGCCCAATCGCAAAATGATTGGACAGTGGTAAATGAGTTTCTATTAGGTTCTTAAAGAATCAAGGGGCGGCGCAAAGCCCCGCCCCTTGATTCTTTAAGAACTATTGATTTCAATAGGCTAGCGATCGCTAAATGTTATAACTTTGCGACTAATCCATTTCATGACTATTGATTAAAATAGAGTTCACTTTTTCGTAACTAGAGATACAAAGTACGGAGTTAACTAGCGACTAACCTGAAGTAGCTTAGATAGCTCACCCATTAGTCGCTACTAGAAAAGAAGGGAAAATTACAATGCCTGAAGTTACTGCACCCGCACACCAAACTGGTGACTTTTTTGTCAATTACGAGGAGAAAGTATTTGAAGATGTGAAAGCTGAACCAGGGGAGAAAGCCCTAGTTACTTTCCACACAGTTGCTTTTGAAGGTTCGATTGGGTTTGTGAATCTATTGCAAGCCACCAGATTACTTCGCAAAGGCTTTGAGACTTCTATTCTCCTCTATGGTCCTGGGGTAACTCTTGGCGTACAACGGGGCTTCCCCAAATTAGGTGATGCTGCTTTCCCTGGACATCAAAACTTCAATGACCAGATTTCTAAATTTATGTCTGAAGGTGGCAAAGTTTATGCTTGCCGCTTTGCACTTCAGGCTCTCTATGGACATGGTGAACCTTCTCTAATTCCTGGAATCCGTCCCATTAGCCCACTCGATGTCCTAGATATCATTCTGCTACATCGTAAGGATAATGCCTTTATTCTTGATACTTGGACTCTATAGCACCTTCATTTAGGATAAATCGTGGATTATTCACGCAAGGTCAGAGCGGCGGCAGTACAGATTAGTCCTGTACTGTTTAGCCGAGATGGAACAACTGAGAAGGTATTGCAGGCGATCGCTAAAGCTGCCCATGAAGGCGCTCAGATTGTTGTTTTCCCAGAAACATTTGTTCCTTATTACCCTTACTTTTCCTTTGTCCAGCCCCCTGTTTTGATGGGTAAGGAACATATGCGACTTTATGAAGAAGCCGTTGTTGTTCCTAGCCCTGTGACAGAAGCGGTCAGCCAAGCAGCGCGATCGCATGGTGTGGTGGTGGTACTAGGTGTCAATGAGCGCGACGGTGGTTCTCTCTATAACACACAGCTAATTTTTGATGCTGATGGAACCTTGCTACTGAAACGCCGCAAGATTACGCCGACCTACCATGAGCGCATGGTCTGGGGACAGGGTGACGGTGCAGGGTTAAAAGTTGTCGATACCAATGTTGGTAAGGTGGGCGCTTTAGCCTGTTGGGAACATTACAACCCCTTGGCACGATTCGCACTCATGGCGCAACAGGAACAGATCCACTGCGCCCAGTTCCCTGGATCGTTAGTCGGTCAAATATTTGCCGATCAAATTGAAGTTACCATCCGTCACCATGCCCTTGAGGCTGGCTGCTTTGTGATCAACGCGACGGGGTGGTTATCCCCTGAGCAGGTCAGTCAGATTACTACGGATGAAAAGCTACAAAAAGCCCTAAGTGGTGGTTGTAACACTGCAATTATTGGGCCAGAGGGAAATCATCTCTGTCCACCAATTTTGGATGGCGAAGGGATGGCGATCGCCGATTTGGACTTCTCTTTGATTACGAAGCGTAAGCGAATGATGGACTCGATCGGGCATTATGCCCGTCCTGATCTGCTGAAGTTACATCTCAATGCCGAACCCTTTTCTGGATTCCAATCCAATCTAAACATTAGCGAAACAATTGAAGCAAGCCATGAAACCTCCATTACCTCCATTTACCCTTGAAACAGCTAAGGCGAAAGTACAAGCTGCGGAAGATGCTTGGAACACTAGAGATCCTGAGCGCGTCGCCCTCGCCTACACCGAGGATTCGGAATGGCGGAACCGTGCGGAATTCTTTAGTGGACGCGAAGCTATTGTTGCCTTTCTCAAAAGAAAGTGGGCAAAGGAACTAGACTATCGCCTACGCAAAGAGCTATGGAGTTTCATGGATAACCGAATTTCGGTTTGCTTTGAGTATGAATGGCATGATGATTCGGGTTATTGGTATCGCGCCTACGGTAATGAGAATTGGGAGTTTGCGGAAAATGGGTTGATGCGCCGCCGCCAAGCCAGTATTAATGATGTGCAGATTACAGAAGCCGATCGCAAGTTTCGTTGGGAGCGCTAGATGAATAAACAGAAGCTAATCACAGAGCTACAGACTAAGGGACTAAAGTTAATTGATCCTGCGGAACGCAGCGGACGTAAAGGCGGAGCAGGTCCCTCTGACCATCGAGCCGTTTCTATTGATGGAACGACGGTGATGGTTCCGATATTTAACAGTTCGGCGGCAACATCTCCCTATGGTATTGAGACGCAAAGTAATGGCGAAATATTACTGACTTCTGAACAATCTGTTATTAGTCCCATCCATTTCCCCAAGTCACCTAAGTTTTATGAACTTAGCACCAGTGATGGCATTCCCTATTGGAAGATTGCCCTACTGCATAGCCATGATGTTCTCGCCACCACAGTTCTCCAAAATTGTATTCGCTATAATCACCAAGAAACAGCTTGCCAATTCTGCGCGATCGGTCAATCCCTAGAAGCAGAGCGAACGATCGCTCGCAAAACTCCGTCTCAGCTTGCCGAAGTTGCAGAAGCCGCAGTCAGACTCGATGGAGTCAAAAACATGGTGATGACCACAGGCACGCCCAACACGACCGATCGCGGTGCAGCCTATTTAACTGAATGCGCTAGAGCGATCAAGGCAAGTGTAGATATTCCCATCCAAGCACAATGCGAACCTCCCGATGATTTTGGTTGGTTTGTGCGGATGAAAGATGCGGGTGTGGATACCTTGGGAATGCACCTTGAAGCCGCTGATCCTGAAGTTCGCGCCAAAATCATGGCTGGCAAAGCTAGCGTTCCCCTAGACTATTATTTTCAAGCCTTTGGAGAGGCGGTGAAAGTATTTGGATGGGGACAGGTTAGTACTTACCTATTGGCAGGGCTAGGGGATACGGTGCAAACCTTAGTCGCAACCTGCGATCACCTGATCAACATGGGTGTTTATCCCTTTGTAGTTCCCTTTGTACCGATTAGTGGCACACCCTTGGCTAGCCATTCCGCGCCAACTACGGAGTTTATGTTTGAGATTTACGAACAAGTGGGCGCTTTACTGAAGCGATCGCAAATGTCCTCGGCTGACATTAAAGCTGGTTGCGCCAAGTGCGGCGCTTGTTCAGCACTATCTCTGTTTGAGTAAATAAGCGATATAAGGTGCTTTTGCGCCTTATATCGCTAGCAAGCAACCAATGTAAATAGAATGAACAGTCCTGCTTATATTTTTAAATTAGCTTCCACTATGGAAGAGATTGACGCATACTTCCAACTACGCAGAGATATCTTTGTCGAGGAACAGTATGTATTTGAAGAGAATGATGTCGATGATATTGATACAATTGCCCATCCCATCGTGGCAATCGATACCAGTAACAGTAAAGTTGTGGGCGTAGTCAGAATCTACGAGAAAGAGAAAGGGATCTGGTATGGCGGACGACTCGGCACACACAAAGACTATCGGCGCGGTTGGCAAATCGGCAAAGGCCTAATTTACAAAGCTGTCACTACAGCTAACACTTGGGGATGCGATCGCTTTTTAGCAACAGTGCAAATTCAAAATGTGAGATTTTTTCAACGCTTGCATTGGACATCCCTTGAAGAAATGACAATCTGCGATCGCCCCCATCATTTTATGGAAGCAGATCTCAACTTCTATCCACCTAACGAGGAAGTTATTCCTATGCTTCCTTGCGACCTAGAGGCCTCCTAATGCTGGAAGAACTTGCCTCTAGGCTCAGACATTCCGCTGGTATTCTGCATAAGCAAGATATTCAAATTACCGCCAATGGGCTAAGCGAGACTTGGAACCGTCCCGACATTCTCTTAGGAGACGACTGTGCGGCGATTCCTGATGGTGATGGCTATCTGTTGCTAGCAGCCGAGGGAATGTTGCCCCAGTTAATCCAAACCGATCCTTGGTTTGCAGGTTGGTGTGCGGTAATGGTCAATGTCAGCGATATCTACTCTATGGGCGGCGAACCGATCGCTATTGTCGATACCCTCTGGAGTCAAGCATCTGACTCAATTTCCGAACTCTTAGCAGGCATGAGAGATGCTGCTAAAGCCTATCAAGTGCCGATTGTGGGCGGACATACTAACTGCCGCAGCCCCTATGACGCGCTATCAGTGGCAATCCTTGGACGCGCCCAAAAGTTATTGACTAGCTTCCATGCTAGACCCCATGATTTGCTGCTGGTCGTAGTCAATATGGATGGACAATTTCATCCCGATTATCCATTCTGGAACGCGGCAAGCAAAGCCGATCCTGCAAAGCTGCGTCAGCATTTGTCGATACTGCCCCAACTTGCTAATTTGGGGCTATGCGATACCGCCAAAGACATAAGTATGGGCGGCATTATTGGTACATTGTTGATGCTAATGGAGACTTCCCATTGTGGGGCAGTTCTCAATCTCGATCAAATTCCCTTACCTCCAGATGTCAGCCTAGAACGTTGGCTCATATCCTTTCCTAGTTACGCATTTTTGCTGAGTGTCCGTCCTGAAAATGTGGCAGCAGTTCAGGCAATGTTCCATGCTCAAGGGTTGGTATGTGAAGCGATTGGTGAAGTACAGGCTGATCAACAAATAATTTTGCGATCGCAGGAGCAGTCAACAATATTTTGGGATTTCACCCAAGAGCCGCTTATGGGACTTACGCAAATGAAGTCTCACGATGTTTGACCAAGGTTTCAACGGGCAAAGCACTACGAAGATGTTGCCAAGGCAGCACTTGCGTAACATCCCAATCATCATGAACATACCAGCTTAAAGGCGGCAACTGCCCTGATAGTTCCTTAAAAGCGCGTTTATAAGATCCATCGCTAGGGACATCACCTTCGTGATAACTACCTGCCAAAATTAGCAACTTGGTTAAACGGCGATCGCCTCTAGAAATCAGCGCTTGAATGATCGAATCCTTATAACTCTCAGGACGAAAATCTATTCCCTTGGGTAATAACTTTTTACGGAAAAGCTGCATTTTCTTTTCCGCAGTTTTGCTGACACCTTGCCACTGCCAAGGGGTGTGGGACTTAGGAACAAAGGTGCTACAACCAAAGGCAATCTTCAGCTTAGGAGCGACTTTTCGCAGAGAAATTAACATCTCAACTGTCTGCTCAATATCGTCGTCATTCTCCATCGGTACACCTGCCATGCCGTAGAGCTTGAGCGCCTTGAGTCCTCCTGCTTGGGCATTAATCGCTGCTTGTTTAATCTCATCATTGTGGAGTTTTTTATTAATGATTTCTCTTAAGCGTTCGGAACCGCTTTCAATGGCGATGGTGACAGAGCGACTGTCACGAGTTGAGAGAATACGGGCTAGCTTTTCCGTGAGGGTATTGGTGCGAACTGAGGCGAGGCTTAACCGCACATCGTCAAACTGAGGCTGGGCAAGATGATCGAGCAAACTATCAAATTCTGGATGTTGGGTAATCGATGCTCCCAATAGCCCTAAGCGTTTAGTTACTTCCATTCCCCGCGCGATCGCAGGAATCAGACTCGACTCTAAACTTGCTGTCCGAAACGGCAATGTCAAATAGCTTGCCATGCAAAAGCGACACATCTCGGGACAGCTTCGCACCACTTCCACCATAAAAATACTTTCCCAAGCAGCTTTGTCAGTAACGACTGTGGAGGTAGAGAGTAGGTTGCTTTTATAAGTCTGTTTATGCACGATCGCAGGAATATCGCTATCAATCGGCTCAATCGCAGCGATCGCCCCATCCGCTGACTCATAGGTGACGGTATATAACTGCGGCACATAGATGCCGTCTAGTTTTGCCAAATAGCGAAGTTGCTCTTGACGACTCGCCGATCTTACTTCTTGATAAGCTTTTAGGAAGTTCCCAATTAATTCTTCGCCATCTCCCATCAAAATCAAATCAAACCAAGCCGCAAAGGGTTCAGGATTGGCGGTCAAAACGGGCCCCCCGCCAAATACAAGGGGATGCTGATCATGGCGATCGCAACTATCAATGGGAATCTCAAATTTTTTTAAAGCCGCCAGAATATTGACATAATCCAATTCCCAAGAAAAAGAGAATCCCAAAATCTCCATATCTCGCGGTAATTCTTCATGAGCATCGGTAAACCAACGGCTAACATCCACATTTGATCGCGTCGCCAAATTTGCCCAAACGCCCTGATAGCCAAGGCTAGTAATACCGACAGTGTAGGTATTGGGAAATGCAAACACAATCGGCACAGCATCATGATCTGGTGTTGTCCGATTAAATAGAAGATGTTCTGATTGAAAGTATGCTTGGTTCAAAGCTGCGGCAATATTTAAGTCTCCCTAGTCATTATGCCATAGCGGATCTAGCCACCTACTTACAGCGCTTTGCGCTCAAACCCAAGAATTAGCTGGCGGCGCTCCGCGCCGCCAGCTAATTCTTGGATTAAACTTTACTGTTTAAAATATCGCGGCTCAAAGCCTGTTGAAAATCTTCTAAATGCGATCGGTGCTGGGGCATCCACATATCTCCCGTCATTTTACCCATGGGAGGCAACACATCGTAAATCGGTTCTTGCAAGAAGTACGTCTCCTTTAACTGCATCAGCCAAGCTGACTGCCCCCTATCTTCAACCCGCGACTGGATATCAATCAAACTTGTGGGCGCAATATCAAGCTGCTGGTCTAGCTCAAAATCTGTCTTCACATCGCGGCGATCGCATGGAAAAATTGCCGTAATTGTCGCCAATCCTTGAATGGCAAAAGCTGGAAATGTATCCACATCAAAACCAAACTCATCCATAAGCTGCCGACAGGTTCTCGCCGAATCAAGATTGTCAGGGTAGCCGAGGGAATGAATTAAAACACGCTCACCAATAGAAGTTTTGATAAATTCTGGAGGATCAAAAACAACTAAGGTTGAATAAACCCTTGCCAAATAGCAAACAGCCTCTTCAGGACATAGGGAAATAGCTACAGTTACCGCCGCTCGATCAAGCATGATGCCAAAATGCAAGTATTTTTGTTGTTTAAGTTGATTAGCATACAACGATTTACGTTTTTGCAGCTTAGGGCAAATGACTTAATCTTGTTTAAAGAGTTGTTCAGCGCCAAAGGCGCTGAACAACTCTTTATTTCTTTACTCAGCTTCAATCGGAGCCATAGTTAGCCCCTCTTGCTTAAGTTGTGCGTGATAAAGCTCAGCTTGTTCCATTGGACCGACCCACACGATCGCATATCCCTTAGCATCGACTTGAGTAGTTAGTTCCCAAGCAGTTTGTTCTGTCATTTGGGGAATGTACTTCATCAAGCAAGTAGCTACATGTTCAAAAGTATTAAAATCATCGTTCAACACAATTACCTTATACTTCGGGTAAGGCTTGCGTACGATTTCCCGCACAGTATCTTTAACTTTTTCGGGGGCTTGCACAGCCGCAAATATAGCCATGATCTTCAACTAATTTGTTATTCCCTGCATTATCGCAAATATAGAACTAAGTAGCTCAACTTAATTAAAAACTAGAATCAGATGTTGTTCCGCCCGCGTAGCGGGCGGAACAACATCTGATTCTAGTTTACTTAATATGCGATTAATTTCTTAAGAATTGTGAGGCGGCGCTTTGCGCCGCCTCACAAATGATTAGGACGCATTAGCCAAAACTAGAGCATCTAGCTTTCTAATTCTTTCCACCATAATCTTCATGACATTGAGGGCGAAGTTGGGGGTTTGTTGCACCAAAAAACTAAACCGCTTGGCATCTACAGGAACTAGCTTGCACTCAGTTTTGGCGATCGCGGTGGCGCTTCTGGGGCTAGAGTCAATCAAAGCCATTTCGCCGACAATGCCACCAGCGCCAGTAACATCAAGAAATTTACCATCAATGGAGATTTCGACTTCGCCTTCAATGACCGCATACATCTGATCGGCGATTCCGCCCTTTTCAAAAATCACTTGTCCTGCGGGAATCGTGATGAATTTAGGATCATTTTTAAACAAATCAATCGTAGTCAATGCATTACTCCCAGAATATGTAAATTTAAAGATACCGCTTAGATTGACTCAGTAGGTAAGCACTGTTCTTAATCTTTGAAATGTAAAATCCTAAAACCTATGGCGCACGCGAAACCTGCGCCACAGATTTTTGAAAATCTCGAAATATTTAGTCAAGAATATAGAGAGGCGCAGCGAAGCCGCGCCTCTCTATATTCTTGGTAAAACACATGAAAATTATCGCGATCGCCCTTGCTGGGGGCAAAAGCTTACGCATGGGGTCAGATAAGGCTCTATTGAAAATTGATGGTGAGACTTTGCTGGCGAGGGTGTGTCAAGTGGCGGCGCAGGTGGCGGAGTCATTGTATGTGGTGGTGCGTAGTTGTGAGCAGTACCAAGCAGCGATCGCCGATTCTGAGAATATTTCGATGGTGTTAGATCAGCAATTAGATGGAGCTTTGGTTGGTTTTTTACAGGGACTTGAGGCGATCGCCCATGCCTCCAATTCACCTGATTGGGTATTACTACTAGCCTGCGATTTGCCCAACTTAGATAGTGAAATTTTAAGAAGCTGGGCTACCCAACTAGCTGATTTACCTGAAGATGCGATCGCCTATTTGCCCAAATATATTGCTCAAGATCGGCAGGATCAGCCAGCTAACCATCTCAAATCTAAGCAATGGGAGCCTCTATGCGGATTTTATCGGTGGGGATGTCAAAAATCGCTAAGGGAATTTGTGGAAAATGGTGGGCGATCGTTTCAACAATGGCTTAATACGCAACAGGTAGTCGAAATCTTAGAAGTTGATCCAAATATCTTATTTAACTGCAATACGCTTGATGAGCTGTTAAGCCTCAAGCAGCAAAACTGGCGATAGTTAGTTTTGCTGCTCGTCCTCCCATTGATACAGGCGGCTATCCCTACGTTGGCAGTATGGCGCTGGTAAACCATCATTTCTATAATGACTGTAATAAATACACAAGGCTTAAAACAATGGCTGTAAAAAAAGAAGACCCCAAGCGATCGCGTGCAAGGCTAATTGGTAATGTGCTGCTGTTAATTGGCGCAGGGCTATTCGCAATTAATATCTTTTTACCAAACCTATTCGCGCCACCAATGGCTAGGGTTCCTTATAGTCTCTTCGTCCATGAAATCGAAGAAGGTCACGTCGCGAGAGTATACATAGGACAAGATCAAATCACCTATCAACTCCGAGGCGTTAGCCCTGAAATTCCTGGGGATGTCATTTCCACTACTCCAATTTTTGACCTCAACTTGCCCGAAAGATTAGAAAAAAGTGGAGTGGAATTTGCCGCTGCCCCAGTTCAAAAAACAGGATGGTTCGGCACATTACTGAGCTGGGTCATTCCCCCATTAATTTTTGTCGGCATCTTTCAACTATTCAGTCGTAACGGTGGCGGCGGCGCTCCTGGAGGCCTGCAGATTGGCAAGAGCAAAGCCAAGGTCTATGTCGAAGGTGAAGCCACCAAAACCATGTTTGGCGATGTCGCAGGTGTCGATGAAGCCAAGCAAGAACTACAAGAAATTGTGCAGTTTCTCAAAACTCCTGAGAAATACACCAAGATCGGTGCCAAGATTCCCAAAGGCGTACTGCTAGTTGGTCCTCCTGGAACTGGTAAAACCCTGTTAGCCAAAGCCGTGGCTGGTGAAGCTGGCGTTCCTTTCTTCAGTATCTCTGGTTCTGAGTTTGTGGAACTCTTTGTCGGTGTCGGTTCTTCGCGAGTACGTGATTTATTTGAGCAAGCTAAGAAACAGTCCCCTTGTATTATCTTTATCGATGAACTTGATGCGATCGGTAAGGCTCGCTCTAGCGGCGGCATGTATGGCGGTAATGATGAGCGCGAACAAACTCTCAACCAGTTACTGACCGAAATGGATGGCTTTGGCGTTGATGGAACTACGGTCATCGTGCTTGCGGCAACTAACCGTCCTGAAACCCTTGACCAAGCCCTCCTGCGTCCAGGCAGATTTGATCGCCAAGTCTTAGTCGATCGCCCTGACAAGAGCGGACGCTTAGAAATTCTCAAAATCCATGCCGCTAAAGTCACCCTTGATAAGAGTGTTGACCTCGAAACGATCGCTACCCGCACATCAGGTTTTGCAGGGGCTGACCTTGCTAACCTCGTCAATGAAGCGGCGCTGCTTGCGGCGCGGGCGGGACGCGAAACTGTGCTACTGGAAGACTTCGCTGAAGCTGTCGAGCGTGTTGTCGCTGGTCTAGAAAAGAAAAGCCGCGTTCTCAATGAGAATGAGAAGCGGATTGTTGCTTACCACGAAGTTGGTCATGCACTGGTCGGAGCGCTCAATTCTAGTAGCGGCAAAGTTGAGAAAATCTCGATCGTACCTCGCGGTATGGCGGCTCTCGGCTACACACTGCAACTGCCAACGGAAGACCGCTTCTTGTTAAGCAAAGAAGAAATTGAAGCTCAAATTGCCACTTTATTAGGTGGGCGATCGGCAGAAGAAATCATCTTCGGTAGTATCACTACAGGCGCATCCAACGACCTCCAACGTGCTACAGAACTCGCCGACAAAATGGTGACTAGCTATGGTATGAGTGCTGTTTTAGGACCCCTTGCTTACCAGAAACAACAGAATCAGTTTCTAGGCGGTATGGAAATGGCGCGGAATGTCAGCCCCGCCACTTCTGAAGCGATCGACAAAGAGATCAAATCCATTGTCGAAAATGCCCATGCCAAGGCTCTCGCAATCCTGAATAACAATCGCGACTTGCTCGAATCAATCTCTGAGAAGCTTTTAGAAACAGAAGTCATCGAGGGTGAATTCCTGACTGGTTTACTTGCTCAAGTCAAACCTGTTGAAGTCAATGTCTAAGTAAGAGCGGCGCTTCGCGCCGATAGACTATTTTGAAGCCACGCTTTGCGTGGCTTCTTCTATTTGTAGGTAGTATTAATGCTATATCGTTTTTCGTATAAGCGATTGAGAAATTTAGGATCAATATTCAGGTGATAGCAGAGCTTTAACCATTGATTGAGCAATGCATGGCGGTATATGCCCCTTTGCCGAAATCTTCGTGCAGAAGTAATTACGGGAGCATTAACTAAAACTGGTTTCGCAAATTGACACAGGCGATCGCTAAAAACCGTATCTTCAAAAATATCTAGATCTGGAACATTGCCAACTTTTTCTAAAAGCTGACGCTTAATAAATGGACAGTGATCAAAATAAATAATTCCCTTTCTCTTAACTCTCACATGATTGGAATACCAAGATGTAAAACGAAGTAGCCAGTGAGAAAAATCAAAACTATGATAAAAAGCACCCCAACTTTCCCCTGAAGACAAGGCTTCTTCAATTAGCGATCGCACATCCTTTTCGGGTAAGATCGTTGCAGGATGATGCAATAGTACAACCTCACCTTGGCTAGCGACAATCCCTTCATTTAGTCTTTGAGCGCGATTTGTCGCTAGCGATCGCATTACTTTTACTTGAGGATATACTTCATACCTAAGTAAAAATGCCTCAGTCTGATCATCACTTTCGCTCACAACGGCAATGATTTCAATTTCCCCCTCTTGGGCAATTAGATTTTCCATAATGTTTTCTAGATAGCCATGCCGAATTTCGTTAAGGCAAGGAAGTATAATAGACAAGCGCATAAATATCTTTCCTAATGAAAAGCAAATTACATTAAAACCCAAAATGCAAGAGTCAGTACCAGCAGATCAAGAACTTATCCAAAACCTCTTCTCAGAAGCAGAAGAGAATTTAGAATCTAAAGAAAAAGCTGTGATTCTGATCGTTGACGATACTATATACAATGTTCAGCTTCTATCTTTGATGTTAATCAAACAGGGGTTTCGGGTTGAGCAAGCCTCGAATGGATTACAGGCTCTAGAAATAGCTGAAAAAATATTACCAGACATTATTTTATTAGATATAAAAATGCCCGAGATGAATGGCTATGAGGTTTGTTCTCGATTAAAAGATAATCCAACAACCAAAGATATTCCCGTCATTTTTATCAGTTCTATCGAAGAACCAGCCGAAAAAGTAGAGGCTTTTTCCGTGGGCGGGGTGGACTATATCAGCAAACCATTTCAGTTGATTGAAGTATTAGCAAGAATTGAAACCCATTTACGGCTCTGTTCTTTGCAGAAAAAGCTGCAAGAACAAAATGAGCAATTGATTTTATCAGCAGAGGTTTTATCGCGATCGCTCAGACAAGAACAGGAACTCAGTCAGATGAAGTCCGACTTTATTTCCATTGTTTCCCACGAGTTTCGTACACCACTAACCACTATTCAGTCTGCTTCCGAATTACTGGAATACTACGAATGGACTAAGGAAGAGCAGGTTGAACAATTACATCAAATTCAATCGGAAGTTAAGCATATGACAGACTTAATGGAAGATGTACTGTTTTTGAGTCGCACCAATGCTAATAAATCCAAATTAAACCTCACAAAATTTAATTTAGTAGATTTTTGTTCACAAATTTTACGGCAAATGCAGAGAACCTTTGCTAAGAACAATACTTTAAATGCTTCCTTATACATTCCTGCAACAAATACAGTAATTGAAAACCTGCATCTTCAAAGTGATTCTATCCCTGTCATCGTTAATATGGATGAAAAGTTAATCAGGCAGATCCTTACTAATATACTTACCAATGCTATCAAGTACTCTGAGAGTGAAGGTACGATTGACTTTAAATTAACTATTGAGGAGAAGCAGGTTACTTTTGCGATCGCAGATAGTGGGATCGGCATTCCTGATGATGATTTGGCACATCTATTTAGTGCATTTCACCGAGCAAAAAATGTCGGGTCTTTACCAGGTACAGGACTAGGACTGTCAATTGTCAAAAACTGTGTGAATATTCATCAAGGTTCAGTATCTGTGAAAAGCAAGCTAAATGTTGGGACAGAATTTACAGTTGTTCTTCCTATTTATAGTGATTTGACTACCACAGAAATAAGCAAATAAGAGTACTCAGCTTTGTTGAGTATTCCTATTTATCTTTAAGTCCCAAGCCATGAGGAGCCTGCACCCTATATCTTCATATAAGCTGATAGACTAGTATAAGTAACTTTTATCTAAGCTTTATGTCTTATAATCACAAGCACATGCTGTAGTTATAATTCTTAATAGTGATTTCATCTGAACACTACAAAGCCCCCATGAAGAAAATACTTCTCATTGAAGACAACCCGAATGTCTTGCTCAACACTACAAGAATGCTGCAATCCGAAGGGTATGTAGTGATTAGTGCAACCAATGGGCGTGATGGTCTGAAAATGGCACAGCAGTCAATTCCGAGCCTGATCATCTGTGACATTATGATGCCTGAAATGGATGGCTATGGAGTGATTACAGCTTTGAGGGCGAACCCCGCAACTACGGCTATTCCCTTTATGTTTCTCAGCGCTAAATCTGACAAAACTGATTTTAGGCAGGGCATGGAGTTAGGATCTGATGACTATTTGACCAAACCTTTTACTAGAGATGAGCTGTTAGGGGCAATCAATGCTCAATTTAAAAAGCAAGAAATAATTAATAACTATTACAGGCAAGAGTTAGACAATTTACGCAGCAATATATCAAAATCTCTGCCCCATCAGTTGCTGTTCCCTGCGATCGAGGTCATGGGATTGGCAGACATTTTAGTTAAAAACTATCACGCAATGGAAGCCCACGAAGTGCCTGATATTGGCAAGCGCATCCGTAAGGCTGGGCGAGATATGCATGAGATGGTGAAAAAGTTTTTGCTATATACAGAACTAGAGTCAACAGAAAAAGACTCAGAATGGATAAATCAAGCAAAAAATAGTAAGTCAACCTTTATTGATATTGAGATTGCTAATTGCGCTAAAAAAATTGCTGAAGACTACAGCCGCATCTCGGACTTGAAAATCGATATTAATGATGCAAGTATTCAAATTTCTGATTCCTACTTGATAACCATCGCTAAGGAAATAATTGATAATGCTTTTAAGTTCTCTGCTGAAGGCAGTGAGGTAAGTGTACTAGGGAATTGTGATGACTCCGATTTCTGCTTGAGTGTGACCGATCGCGGACAGGGGTTTGAGCCAGAGCAGTTAGCTGGACTTGGAGCCTATATCAAATTTGAGAAGAAGTTGTATGTGCAGCAGGGAACTGGATTGGGGTTGGCGATCGCTAAGCGGTTAGCAGACCTATATGATGGTCGTCTGGAAATCGTGAGCATTCCCTATGAAGAAACTACTATAAAAGTTTTTCTACCCCTTGCTAATTATGCTTAAGGCTTCAGCAACCTAAGTGCACTCGCCCTCACTGAGATCGCCGAATCGCCGCCTCACACTATACGACCCTGCAAAAAAGTAATTGCTTCACCTTTGATAAGGACTCGCTTGCCGCGATCGCACACTTGGAGTTCGCCAGTACGTGCGGATAGTTGCTTAGCTCTGAGGTCTTTCTTGTTCAGCCGCTTTGCCCAATATGGTGTGAGACTACAATGGGCTGAACCTGTGACTGGATCTTCAGGAATCCCTGCTTTCGGTGCAAAAAATCGCGATACAAAGTCATAGGGGCTTTCAGGATCAGCGATCGCAGTAATGATGAGACCCAATTCGTCTAGCTGAGAAATCTGTTGAGGCTGTGGACAAAAACTGTGAATTGCGGCTTCCGAATCAAGAAGTACGGCGATGTAGTCTTGAGCCGTTCCTAAGACCTGATAGGACAAATCACTAAATATTTCTGCCAAGTGCTGCTGCGATCGCAGTGAACATTCTTGATAAAAGGCGGCTGGGAAATCCATCACGATCAGTTGATCTTCAAAGGTAACTGTCAAATCTCCGCTTAATGTGGCAAAAATCACTGGTTGATCAGGTTTGATTGCTTCTATCTCGCGTAGATAATGGGCGATCGCTAACGTGGCATGACCACAGAGCGGTACTTCTTGAGTTGGGGTAAACCAACGCAGATGAAAATAGTTTTGATATTGTGTCGAAGCTAAGCGCTTGACAAAAGCAGTTTCCGAAAGATTCATTTCCGCTGCAATCTTTTGCATTTGACTATCTGTAGGAAATTGCTCAACCATCAAAGTCGCCGCAGGATTGCCACTAAATATTTGATTTGTAAAAGCATCGACGATGGCAATCTCTAGCATTTGTTATTCCTCCTTTTACATAGAGCGACCGCTAACCCCAAGAAACGAGGGGCGGCGCGATAAACTGCCCCTCAATTATGGAATGGCAATATCTCCATTGACGACCTTGCCATTGGCGATTCTAAAAAAGTAATCCTTCAATTCGGGGAACTTCGGCGCGATCGCGCCAAAGGTGAAAATTACAAACTTATTATTTAGTCTCTGTAATTTACTGCTTGCTTGAAATTTAACTTTGCTATTACCAACATCAATAGTTGATGACCATTCAATAACAACATTTCCCGATGCTTCAGGTACAGGCGATCGCATTTCAAAATCTGCTTGATTCCCATACATTCCCTTGATGATAGTCGCGAATGTATCACGCAAGCGCTCTTCAGGAACTGCATTTGGAGGAGCAAAAACATTCACCGAAATTGTGGCGCGTTCTCCCTGCTCATTCCAAGTCAACAGTAATTCACCAGCTTGGCTACCATCAATCAGGTTCCAGCCCTTGGGAACTTCCATGGTTACTATTCCTAAAGGGTGCTTGAATGGCTCAAGTTCTTTAATTTGCAAATCAGGTAAATTAACAGGAGCTGGTTTTGTAGGAGTTATAACTGGTGCAGAAGCGATCGGCGATGGCACATCAGACTCCACCTTAGTAGAGTCGTTTGCTGGCATTGAGAAGTTATTGCCATTACCACCACAGGCTGTCAGCGAACCAATGGCGATCGCCCCAGCCAAGCCAAATACAAATAAGTTTGACACTTTAGATTTCCAAATTGCCTGTATATTGTGTCGCTAATCTAACCAAACTGCAACGCTTGACCACGCGCATCAGGATTAACTTTGCCATTAGCATACACGACCTGACCACCGACAATCGTAGTCACTGCCCAGCCTGTGAGCTCCCATCCCGCGAAGGAACTCCAGCCACATTTAGTCAACAAATCTTCATTTTTTACAGGTTTATAGTTAAGAAGATCTACTAATACTAAATCAGCATCCCAACCAATCCGAATCTCGCCTTTGTTGGCGATTTTGTACCCTACAGCCACATTTCTGCTCATCCATTCACTGACCTGATGCACAGTACAACGTCCTTTCATGGCTTCCGTCAACATCAGCGCTAGAGAAGTTTCCACCCCTGGCATTCCCGATGGCACATTAGCTGGCTCTAGCAATACCGTCTCCTTAGAGGATTTTTCGGATTGGTTGGCTTGATGATCTTCACTGGCGGCTAGTCCTTTTTCCGCTAAGGTATGGGGCGCATGATCAGTTGCAATAAAGTCGATTACGCCATCTAACAGGGCTTGCCACAATATTTCTTGATCGCGGGGCGATCGCAAGGGTGGATTCATTTGGGCTAGAGAGCCAATTTTCTCGTAAGCTCCAATATTCATTAGCAAATGCTGTGGTGTCACTTCGGCTGTCACCCATGCAGGTTTTTCTTGACGCAAAAATTCTGCCTCTTCACCTGTGGACATATGCAAGATATGCAAACGTCGCTGATATTTTTTTGAAAGCTTTACGGCTAGTTTCGTCGCATTGAGCGCCGCTTGATTGTCCTGAATTAAGGAATGCTTAGCAGGATCTTTACTATCGGCAAATTCAATGCGGCGTTGAGCAATTCTGGCTTGATCCTCAGCATGAACCGCGATTAAGCGATCGCCCTGCGAGAAAATCTTATCTAACAAATCCTCTTGATCGATCAACAAATCCCCATGCATCGATCCCATAAATATTTTGATGCCACAGGTAGGATTAGCTGTGAGCAAGTCTGGTAAAGCTGCGCCTGTCGCCCCAATAAAGAAGCCGTAATTGACTACACATTTGCTAGCTGCTCGACTGAGCTTGTCATCCAACGCCGCCTGTGTAATCGTCAATGGTCGCGTATTCGGCATTTCTAAAAAGCTAGTCACGCCACCCTTCGCACAGGCATGACTCGCCGATCGCAAATCCTCTTTATGCTCTAACCCTGGTTCGCGAAAATGCACCTGTGGATCGATGACTCCCGCTAGCAAAGTCAAACTCTGTGCTTCGATGATTTCTAAAGGCTGGTCATCAGCACTTAGCTCTGTGGGATCGAGGGAAGGAGCGATCGCAGCAATTTTGCCATGTTGAATATAGACATCGCCTACTAAGGTTTGGCGATCGGGCAAAATAATCGTGCTTTGTCTAATTAGTATGCTCAAAATAAAATTCCTTGGTTGTTGAACCTGTATTTAAAAACTGATGTTACGTGGAAGGAGTACCTACGATAGCGAAAGTCTTGGGCTGGCACGGGGGCGCAGCCCCTACAGAACATTAATTATTTAGGTAGGGGCAAGCCCCCCGTGGTTGCCCTGCTTCGCTATCAGCAGGAGATTCATCATCTACGTTGTAATATCTTTTAAAAATTAAGATACTCCTTAATAATCTCAATTTGCTTTTCTTCGATTAGCTTTTGGTCGGGATATTTAGGGAGTTTAGTATTTTTCATCGCTGATTCCATCTCCTGCTCTAACTTACTGACCTCAGCGATGAGGGTGTCATAGGGGACTTCGCCGTTGCGGATTTGACGGATAAATTGAGCATCACCTGTTATTTCTCGGTTAGGAATCACACCCTCACCATTCAAAATCTCAATCCCAGATTTGAGGAGGCGATAGCAATGCCCAGAATGTTTGCTGTCATATCCCACCTTCTCCTCAATTTCTGCGCGTTTGGAATTACGATTTTTGCGCCATGACTGAAAAGCTTCGTATTCTTGCAGTGCTTGACGATAGGTTTGAGTATTGTGCAGCAAGGTAATAAATTCATTGGTTGACCTCGTGTAGTATTGCACTGCGGGAAGTAGTTCTTCCGCTAATGGATATTGCTTTAGTAAACCTTTGTAATCAACTTGAGTTAGCAATTCGGTAGCCACTTCGCTGTATTGGCTAGCATCCTTAATTAAAATATAGAGAAACTCAAGAAAGGCATTTAGCTGTTCTTTGCGTAATGGATTTTCCTCTAGTCCATAGTCTTTAGGATTTGGTGGCAACGAGAAAAAATCTGGGTCTTCCTTGTACCGCAGTAACCATTTTCTGTGGGTCTGCACCTTTTTAATTTGGGCGTGAGCATAGCCAGAATAGCTATAGAAGACTTTTTGGCTTAAAAAAGCATCACGGATTTCAATTAAAGATTCGCCGAATCTAGTTAGAATTAGATAGTCACTTCTATCTATCCATAACAATTCAAGAATATTGGGATTGTTGAGTGTTGCCAAATGGCAAAACTTTTTGATGTTGTAGATATTACTATCGGTATCGGTCAAAGCTGAATACAGACAATTTGGGTCAGAGAAACTATCTAATTGCTCAAAGTTCTGTGTGCCAATAAAATAAGGCAGTGTGGGAATGCAGATTCCTTTGTAGTCATAGTCGCTATTCTCATTGTGAACCCTATATAGCCTAGAGCCTGTCAAAGCTAGTAAAATTGTTCTTGTTTCAACTTCTAGTCTTTTCATAATTTATCTTTTGACAATAGTATAGGAACTACCTCTTTCATTAGCTCTTTGCAAAGGTTTATTCCTAGCATTGCTTTCAATGACTTCCCAATCAGCATTCTCTAGCACAGCATCCAAGACATCCGATAGATTACAACGCTGTTCATAGGCAATGCGTCTTAGAATATCGTGATGTTCTGGCAGAACATATACAGGCTTTCTCTGTGTTTGCGCCATTTTTAACTTAGCAATAAATGGATTGCTGTTATCCTAACATAGCTAAGTGCGTAATCTGTCAATTGGCTAATTAGCTACTTTCATGTAAGAATGAAAAAACACTTATCTATGTATTCTCTGGTGCAGGCGGAATGTCTTGCGGGTTGAGAATGGCTGGCTGGAATTGCCTGCTAGAAATTGATCACGATCGCGCCGCTGCCGCAAAGTGAAGTATGTAATCCAGCCGCAACACCTTTGGGGCAACATTATACTCTTTGCATTCGGTATCGCCTCCTGCCCGAACATATTGATGAAATCATCGACATGCGATCGCTCATCGTTGCGGACTCCATAGCGGTAAACTGATGGTAAAAGTGCTACCTTCATTGGGCTTGGACATGAGACTGATTTTGCCATTCATGCCTTCCACTAAGCTCTTGGCGATCGCTAAGCCCAGTCCAGTGCCATCGCGGGAACGGGTGGAAGGATCATCACTGCGGTAAAACCGCTCAAACACCCGCTGTTGATGGGCGAGGGCAATGCCAATCCCGCGATCGCAAATATGGATCATTGCTTGATCTTCTTTAGTTTCCAATTTAATTTCCACTGGATCGGCAGAATATTTAATCGCATTATCCAGTAAATTAATCAAAACCTGTTGTAGCCGATCTTGGTCAGCCAGAGCGACAACATCTTGATCTTCGACAATGGCTGTAACCGAGCGATCGCTAACCTTGGCACTCATTGCGGCAACTTCCGCAACTAAGGTATTTAAAAAAACAGGAGCTTGCCGAAAATGCAAGTTTCCACTATCTGCCCTTGCGAGATCTAATAAATCTTGAAGCATCTGGATCGTGCGCTCAGTTTCGGCGCTAGCGGTTTCAAGCGCTTGTTTTTGATAAATACTAAGGTTATCACCACGACGTAGCAAGCTTTGCAAATAGCCACAGATCACGGTTAAAGGCGTGCGTAACTCATGGGATACATTGCCGACAAATTGACGCTGCTGATCCCAAGCGCTTGATAATCTTTGGAGCATTTCGTTAAAAGTCTGTGCCAACCCCAAAATCTCATCGGGAGCTTTTGCTAGTTCTAATTTGGCATCACTGAGATCGTCGATGGAAATCAAGCTTGCCATCTGACTCATTTCTTGCAAAGGTGAGAGGGCTTTGCGAATTCGCAGGGCAATCACCACGATTAAGATTATCGTTGCACTGATACTAACGATGATTAACCCATAAATTCCATTGTTTAGCTCTAATTGATCATTGGTAATATCTTGCGAAAGATAGACCTTCCCAACAAGTTTCCCGTTGACAGTTAGAGTATTGCCGCACATCACTACATAGCGATCGCCAATTTGGATCACCTGAGGCGTAACTGGGACTTCGGCATCGCCAATATTTTGGATGTCTGCGGATAGGTCAAAATCATTTGCGGATTTAGCAATAACTTCGCCATTATCCCCCTTAACGAGAATTGCTAATTCTGAAGTGGCAACCTTATTGGATGTACGTTCTATTCCTGCGTTAATGCCCCCAGTTTCCATATACATTTCCACTTGATCAGGAAAACGCATTGCCACATATTCCAGCATTTGCTTGTGACCATTAACTACGGTCTGTTCCATCCGCCATCCCGCCCAAACAGTCACACCCGTCAAGCTAATTATCGAAAGCGCAATCAATTCTACGGTCAAACGAAACTGAAGTGAGCTAGGGGAAACTCGCTTACCTAATATATTCGCGATCGCCGTTCTAATTGATTTATACATTTATTTCACGGGTGCGGCAGTGACGCTAAGTGTTGCCGCTGAATATTAAAAAATTTTAGCGGTGTGCTGATCTAAATCAAACTCAAAACGCTGGCTATAGTCAGTTATGCCGTAAATGTTGAAACTAATCGTAGGTTCATCGCTGATCGCTTCGACCTGATGAATTGCATTGGGCATTAAACAGAGAATATCACCTGCCATAAGTATATGTTCGCCTGTTTTGACAATGCGATCTGGAAAGTCTGGAGTAGGCGATCGCTGCCAAAATGTATTTTTCTCCTCGCCATCAATCAGCGCCACAATTCCCCAAGTTGCATGATTATGGATGGGAGAAATACTGTGAGGCGACCAAGCCACAGTCTGCACAGTTAGGGCAAAGTCTGGCTCATCATAGAGCATTTGGACTGACCAACCTGTTTCGCGATCGGGGAGCAAAAAATTAGTTAATATCCATTCTGAACTATTTAATAATCGACGAACTAATGGACAAATTTTTTGTAATCGCAAACGGTCATCTTTTTCTTGCCAGATAATATCTTCAATATCTGTGAGGAATCGATAGAGTCGATAGGGCGGCGTAAATGAATCTTCTGGCAAATCATTCTGCTCAGTTGTAAGGCGAAGACATTGGCTCTCATCATTAACTAACCAATCTTGATTTGTCTCTTGAATTGACATTAATTTAGCGATTTTGGAGATTTTGATGTTATGCCAAATCACAAAATGGCTATACCATTTTGTGATTTTAAAAAACTTACTAGGTTCGTTTTTTAATCCCCAAAAGTATTGCCACACATTCAGGAATTTGCGTTACTTCCTGACAGATCTATCTACAATATTCTTAATTCACTAACATTAGAACTTAACTACCAATAAACCACTTTATGCCTATAAATAAATAGTATATTCCTGCCAAAATCAGAGCGACACTGCCAAACTTGGTAATTCCTTCCGAGTATTTCAGCAGTAGCTTGGCTTGTTTAGCGAAACCAGTCAACAAACTAGATAAAAAGATGACAATCGTGTAGCCCAACGCATAACTTACCATCGTCAGCACCGATAGAACTTGCGAACCACTTGCCGCCGAAGCCGCAAGCACGGCAAACAGTACAGGACTAGCACAAGGGGAACTAACCAAAGCATAGGTTAACCCAACACCAAAAGGCCCGAAATTAGATCCGCCAACATTAATCTGAGGTAAAGGAATCCTGATCAAACCCAACAAACCGATTCCCATGATTAAAATAATCGCTCCGACAGCCACATTAATGTGACCGCGATATTCCACGATTACCAATCCTGCGAAGGAAGAAACCAATCCAAATAGACTAAGAACAATCACATTGCCAAGTACAAACATCCCTGCCTTGACAAAAGCATCTTTGCGAGAGGTAATGTTGCGCGTGCCGATGTAACTCAAATTTAAGGGCAGCATTGCAAGAATGCAGGGGGAAATGCTAGCAATCAAGCCACCAATAAATGCGAGAGGCATTAGCACCATTGGATTAGCTGTGTCTTGTTGCGCGAACCATTCCTGATAGCGATTTTCCACAACAGAGATGGCATATTCCAGTCCTTTCGATACTGGTTCAATCACCAACAGAGCGAGTACAAACCCTAGAAGTGCTAAGCCTCCA
This sequence comes from Pseudanabaena sp., assembly GCA_003249015.1. Classification (GTDB taxonomy): domain Bacteria; phylum Cyanobacteriota; class Cyanobacteriia; order Pseudanabaenales; family Pseudanabaenaceae; genus Pseudanabaena. The sequence continues at coordinate 53,641 of QBLS01000003.1, forward strand.
AAAATAAACCATTTTTTAGGAATTTTAGGACTGTTTTTTTTGCTTGTAGTAGTTTGCATAACCAGATCATCAGTATCGAGATCGGGCTTATGAAGATGATTCATATGAGTTTCCTAAAATAAGGTATGAAAAGCATTCCATTTGTCTAATAAATGGAATGCTTTTGAGATTACTTTGTCAGCGCAGCATCCAAAACTTTGGTGTAAGCCATTTTGTCGGCATTGTTGCGATGTTGAGCCAAGATCTTGCCCGTTGCAGGATCGACAATTGTGAGCGAACCAGTTTGGGTCTTATTCTCGGCAAGAAACTTGCTCAGTCCTAGCTCCTGAGCCGTAGCTTCTGCCGCCGCCGTAGTGGCTTTATCCGATACATCTAGTACCACAAATTCAACTTTGCCATCGTATTCTTTCTTCAGTTCAGAGACGGTTGGGGCAATATTTTTGCAAGCAGAACACCAACTTGCATAGACATCAACCACAACTGGCTTACCCTGCAACTTTTGAGCAAGAGGACTTCCAATAGAAGCACTAGAGACAGATTTCGCAGCACAAGGATCGGCTTTCTTTGCAGCGCAAGGATCTGGATTTGTTGCAGTAGTGTTTGTGGTGCTGGCAGCATTGTCTTTGGTTGCTTCAGGGGTAGCGCAACCAATAAATACGCCTGTACTCAAGAGTGCGATCGCTGCTAATGAAGCCAGATACTTAATTTTCATAATTTTTTAGGTCGTGAGTATCGTTAGATGAAGGTAAAAGGGATTGGGATAGGAGATCGCCCTATTTCTTCGCCAAGGCTGCATCTAATACTCTGGTGTAAGTAGACTTGTTAGGGTTGTTATAGCTTTGTGACAGAATCTTACCTGTAGATGGCTCAACAATCGTTACTGAACCTGTGCGATTCTTGTTAGCCGCAAAGAAATTACTGAGTCCCAGCTCTTTGGCAATCTTCTCTGATTGAGCGGTAGATGCTCTATCTGATACATCTAAAACCACAAAGTGAACTTTCCCTGCGTATTCTTTTTTCAATTGGGAAAGAGTTGGGGCAATATTTTGGCAAGCAGGACACCAACTGGCATAGATATCAATCACAACGGGCTTACCTTGCAACTTTTTAGCGAGAGATCCACCGACAGAAGTAGATTGAGCATAGGTAGCTTCACCTGTGATCGCTTCAGATAGAGCTTGTTGAGTCGATTCTGGCTTTACTAAAACGATCGCTGTGCCAACACTTAGTAAGGCGATCGCAGCTAAAGTTGCCAAATTATTAACTTTCATAGAAATTGCTATATGGGGCTAAATCAAAGACTAGTCCCATTAAAGACATCAAAAATGAATATCAGATGAGGAGCAGATGGATATTACATTAATCTTGCAGACTTCTCGGCAGCCTCGAAGGTAGATGGCAACGAACATCACTGCCATTCACCTTCGAGAGTAGACACTATACTAATTCACAAAAGTGACTACACTTTTGTGAATTGAAAACTAAACCCAGTATGGGTTTTCAAACAAAGAAATGGAGTAGCCATTTCTTTGTTTGGTATTAACTCCTGGGCTTCTTTGATGATCTTGTAGTTTTTGCTTCAGCCTTTGGTTTGTTAAAGCCACTTCCTGCTTTGCTAGAAACCTTTGACCTCTTAGGCTTGGGTTCGATCACTGGCACAGATTCAATTAGAGCGACTGTTTTTTCTGTTTCAACAATCGCTTCTGTAGGAACTTCTGTAGCTTCTTCTCGAATTTCAGAGCCGATCGCAACAGGTTCAATTACATCAACCTGATTCCCTTCTTGTTGATTGTCTTGCTCAGAAGATACAGCCTCAATTAGTAAAGATTCTTCAACTGGCTCTACTTCAGTGACAAGAACAAGGTTCTCAGTAACTTTATTCTCAAGAATTGATGAGGTAGTGAGCTCAAAATGGGAGATTGTCACATCAAGAACTTTGCCCCCAATTCGATGGATTTGTTTAATGCGTTGAGAAAGTGAGCTGTAGGGAATAGAGACTGTATATGTGTAGCCTGTCTGTAATCTACTTCTCTGAGTCCCACCCACAAATTTAATTGTAACTTGGCGATCGCTACTGAGATGTAGGTCGCGATTAGGGGAAGTAATGTCTAAGCTTTTCATTTCAAAATCATCCTAAATGATCGCAATTAGGCGATCGCACATCAAAAATAATCTAATACCAAGTCTAAAAATGGCGTTGCTATCTTTAGATTTTAAAATCTTTACTGAGTTCATAGCTAAGCAAGAGTTAGCTAAGTAGCTCACCCTAATTAAAACCTAAAACCAGAAGGTGTCCCGCCCGCTACGCGGGCGGGACACCTTTCTAGGTTTTTAGTTTACTTATAACTAGCTACTTAGTACAAATCAAAATCCAAGAAGCGAGTTGTGGCGCTTAGCGCCACAACTCGCTTCTTGAAATCAGCCGTATTTAAACAGCAGTGATGCTAGCGATTACACCACCTTGCTTGTGAATACGTTGATATTCTGTAGAAAGTTGGTCGAGAGGAACAAGATAAACCTTGTTGCTACGGCGGAATTTAGGAATGCTATTGAGAACCTTAGCGCGATAGCCAGTGACTTCAATACGGTAGACCTTGCTAGTAGGAGTACCAAAGGAGCCACGGCGTGATAGAGGTGCATCCGCAGGTGTTCGGAAAGAACCACCATCACCACCAGTAGGAATCACAGCCGTTGGAGTAGAGTTAATGATTAAGGAATTCAGCTTGGCGCTATTTCCAGCCAAATTACCCCTTAGGCTACTGCTAGCAGAACCACGTACCAATTCAAAGGTGTGGGTAAACTGCATCACGTTAGTGATTGCTTCAGTTTTATAACCACGAATGTAGGGAACAAGGTTTTCACCAAAAGTATTTTGGTACTCATCGCTATCGATGTATGAGTCAATGTCAGCCTCAAAACCCTTAGCATTGAGAATGTCACTGTGCTGGCGCACTTCATCATAATCGACGGGAGGACGACCAAGCAAATGACGAAAATTTAACTCAGTGGTGCGGTAAGGAGCGACATTGTTGAAAAACTTAGAACGATAAAGTCCAGACTTTGCTACAGCTCTCACAAACTCACGAACGCTGAGTTCGCCATTCCTAAATTGAGACTCAAGTGAGATTAGTCTCTCGCTTTCCATTACATAGGCATTGCCCAGAACTTGGCGATAAACAGCTTTGATCAAAGATTCAATTTCTTCCGAAGATTGTCCTAAAACCCTCTCTTGTGGTGGGGTTTCGTCATACAGGCTAACGCCTAAGCGTGCAGCAGATCCTAAAGGCATTATTGAATATCTCCTGATATAGCAAAGTTATTTTAAAAAATGTTTGAAATTTAATGGACTACAGTAATTCTTATTGCAAAAACTAGTTTTACAATGAGGATCTCTAGGTAGACTATTTTTGCTAAACGTATAAATTAATACGCCTAGTTAATAGTTGATTTTCTTATATGTCAGGAACCTTAACCGTCAAGTTTTATGAATCTTTGTATATTAGTATTAAACAAAAAAACAAAGCCCCGAATTTCGGGGCTTTGTTTTTTCTATAGTTCTCTATTATGGCGACAAAAATAGCGTTTCTAAAGAGAACTAATTAATCGCTTTGACTTTTTCAACGATCGCTGTAAATGCTTGAGGATCGAGAATTGCGATCTGAGACAACATTTTGCGGTTGATATCAATATTTGCTTTCTTGAGCAAACCTGCAAACTTGCTATAGCTCAAACCTTGTTGGCGGGCAGCAGCATTAATGCGAGTAATCCATAAGCTACGGAAATCGCGCTTCTTCTTGCGGCGATCACGGTAGGCATTACGCAGAGCTTTCATGACCTGCTGGTTAGCAGTGCGGAACAGCTTAGAGTGCGATCCGCGAAAGCCCTTGGCTAATTTCAATACTTTGTTGCGGCGCTTTCTAGCTACATTACCGCGTTTTACTCTCGTCATGGCAGTTGGTTACTATCGTAAAATTCGTTAATTTTTTTATACTTTTTAGGGTGCAAAGCACCCTAAAATTTTCGCTTAGGCGTAAGGCATCATTGCGCTTACTCTGTCATTATCGGTATCATCAACTATCGCCATTTGACCTAATCTGCTCTTACGAACAGTTGGCTTATGCTCTAGTAGGTGATTGCGACCAGCGTGGCGGCGTGCAAATTTACCGCTACCCGTCACCTTGAATCGCTTAGCAGCAGATTTACGAGTTTTGAGCTTAGGCACTTTATTTATAGTCCAGATTTTTGACCTTTACGAGTGTACCACAAGTAAATACAAAGTTTCATATTTTTTTATTGCTGCGATGTGCGCTCAAAGTCAAACCAGTAAAAACTTAAAAAGCCTTGCTTTGCAAGGCTTTTTAAGTTTTACTCATTCATTAGTACCTAAAGCTCCTGGGGAACCAGTTAATGTCTTTCGTGGTGAACAAGTAACGATAATAATGACCAAAGTCATAATGTAAGGAGTAGCATTGAACAAGTAATAGTAAGAATCAAATCCTACTGCCTGAAGAGCTGGTCCAATAGCCTGCGCTCCACCAAATAGCAAAGCTGCCCATAGACAGTGAATTGGCTGCCATTTTGCAAAAATTACTAGAGCAACTGCCATTAAACCCTGACCGCTAGAGATATTCTCTGCCCACAGCCCAGGGAAATACAGCGATAAACTTGCTCCACCAATACCAGAAAGAAAACTACCGACAACGATCGCAGCGGTTCGCACACCGACAACCGAAATTCCCATTGCCCTAGCAGCACTTGGGCTATCGCCAACAGCACGGACATATAAGCCCCAACGAGTCGAACTAAAAAACCATTGCATTATTGGTGCGATCGCAATCCCAATTAATAGCAATGGGCTAACTTTCAGAGCCGCTTGGACTTGCGGTAAGCTGCTCCAATTGCCCCACTCAAATAAAGGCAAAGGAATTGCTTTGGGTTGGATAAAAGCTTTACCAAAGAAAAATGCAATCCCACTGCCAAAAATAATCATCGCAATCCCGACAGCGACATCACTTACCTTAGGGCGTTGTGACAACCATGCATGAACTAACCCTAGCGCAGCCCCTGATAAACCAGCAGCGAGGACACCCAACCAAGGTGATTTAGTCAGGTAAGAAACCGCATAGGCAGTCATTGCTCCTGTCAGCAAAGTTCCTTCTAGACCAAGATTAATCTTGCCAGCTTTTTCGGTAAGACATTCGCCTAAGCTGACAAATAGAAATGGAGCGCTCCCTCGGAGCGTACCTGCGACGATCGCCAGAGGTACGCTCATCCAACCTAGTGAAGTATCTGACATAGTTCTGAATTTAGCAATTAGCGATTTTTGATTCAGTGATTAGTAGTTAGGGATTAGCTGTTAGCCTTTAATAATTTAAAAATTTTTTTAGAAGCTAATCGCCAATAGCTAACTTCCATTTAAACAACAGTTGCAGATGCGTCAATCTTAACTTCAGGCTCTCTATCTTTAAAGAAGTCAAAACGACCATAAAGAGATTCACTAAAGAGAATTGCTAAGAATACGATACCTTGGAATAGCAAAACCGTGGCATCAGGTAATCCAAACGACCTCTGAAGGGCGCTTCCACTTGCCAGAATGCCACCCATCAATACAGCAACAAGTACTGCAACTAAAGGATTCTGTCTGGCGATAAAAGCAACTAAAATGCCACTATAGCCATAACCTGAAATTAGCGAGGCATTGGCACTGCCATGAATAGCTGCCACTTCCACCATCCCTGCTAGACCAGCGCAGGAACCACCTAAGAAGGTGACGATTAATGTGAGTTTACCAACTGGTAAGCCTGCGATTTTAGCAGCGCGAATATTGCCGCCGACGGTGCGTACTGAAAATCCAAAAGTGGTGCGATGAATCAAAAAATAAGCGATCGCACAGGCAACTAATCCATAAACTAGCCCGTAATGCACCCTTGTATTGGGAATACTTTGCAGCATATTAATTTCTGAAAGTGGAAAGCTAGAGGGTTTGTTCAAGGTAGAAGGATCGCGCATTGGACCTTCTACCAATGTATTAAGCACAGCGATCGCGATGTAATTCATCAACAAACTACTAATAGTTTCATTAACACCGCGATAGTACTTAATCGCGCCTACAAACATTATCCACAGACCACCTGCAATAATACCGCCCATCGCCATTGCTATCTGAACGATCAAAGAGGGTAAAGAAGCGAGCGATAGACCAATAGCGATCGCACCTAATCCACCAACGATTAAAGCACCTTCATTGCCAATAATCGTCAATCCTAGCATCGCTGGTAGAGCCGTGCATAAACAGGTCAGCATCAAAGGGGCTGCTCGAATTAAGGTTCCTTGCCAAGAGAAACTATTGCCAAACGCAGATGAGTAAATCGCCCCATAAATTGCGATCGGATTTTTCCCTTGAACAGCACAAAAGATGCCAAAAATGACTAATGAAGCAAGCAAAGCTCCTATGGGAAGCAGAATATTCTCAGATGTTGAACGCCAGCGATCGCGTATGCTCATATAGTTTTAGTTCTCAAATGAATGATATATCAAGTAAAAAAGTTTAAAACTTGCAAAGCAAGTTTTAAACTTTTTTATTTGGTTTAGCCTTTAACGCTTCCAATCACACCTTCAACAAACCAATCCATCTTTTCCAAATCGGGATCTGTCTGTTTGAACTGCTTGTCTTTAGCAATCACGACTTTGCCAGTGTTATCTTTCATTTCACCAGCATAAATAATCATGCTGCCATCCATAAATTTAGCCATCACAGTTTCGGCTTCCTTCTTAGTCTCAGCGCTAACAGCACTTCCAAAAGGCGACACTTTACAGAAACCTTCCTTCAGACCACCGCGCAAAATGTGAGGAATACCTCCATCTGCCAGAGTTTTACCTGCTTTGATAAGTTCTACATACTTGGTGTAAACATTAGTCCAATCCCATTCCGCACCAGTTAAATATCCATTTGGAGCAAGGGATGCTTGATTAGTATGATAGCCAGTGCAGAATACTTTCCGTTTCTCTGCGGTCTCCATCACAACTTTTGGACTGTCTACGTGACAAGTTAATACATCTACACCCTGATCAACCATACTGTTAGCAGCTTCAGCTTCTTTAACTGGAACTGACCAATCGCCTGTGAAGATGACCTGAACCGTAGCTTTAGGATTAACACTACGAGCGCCAAGGGTATAGCTGTTGACATTGCGAACTACCTGCGGGATTGGCTTGGCAGCTACAAATCCTAACTTGCCAGACTTGGTTGACAACCCTGCAACAACACCTGCAACATATTGAGCTTCGTCGATATAACCGTAGTAACTACCGACATTCTTAGGGGTTTTGCCCTCCGTGTACAATCCGCCACAATGGAAGAATTGCACATTGGGATTATCTGGGGCTAACTTGAGAATGTGCGGATCGAAGTAGCCAAAAGATGTAGGGAAAAGTGCTGTGACACCATTTTGATTGATCATGCCGAGCATGGTTTCTTGCACCACAGCAGTTTCGGCAACACTAGCTTCACTGTATGTCTTAACCCCAGGAAGCTTTGCGATCGCAGTTTCACCCTCAAAATGAGCTTGACTATAACCAAAGTCATCCTTTGGTCCAACGTAGATAAACCCAATATTTAGCAGAGCTGCCGCAGCATCTCCAGTTGCGGCAGGAGATCCCGCAGGGGTTGTGGGAGCTTGCTCAGAGCAGCCGACCCATAGCTGAGAGGTTGCACCAAAAGCGGCTGTAGCGATCGCGCCTCTAATAAACTTGCGACGAGGAATATAAATTGGACTCATGCCTTCACACCTTAAAAAGATTGAATTTACCGTGAGCAAAAAGAAAACTTAAACAGAAAATCTACATCATCCCAAAAACTAACAAATGTCAGTCAATTCAAATGTATTAGTTATTACCGCGAACTAGGAATAATTTTGAAAGCGTTGCAAAGCAACGCTTTCAAAATTATTCCTAGTTCGTTTGATCGTGAATTGCTGTAAATACAAAAGGGCGTGCTTGGCACACCCTTTTGCATTTCAAGGACTAGGCAGCATTAGAAGCTAAATACTGCTTGTAAATTACCAACAAAAATAGTGGGGTTACTGCTGAAGTTGTTAGCATTGAAAATGGTGTAGAAAGAAGGGACTAGAGAAATATTCTTCGTTACAGGTAAAACGTAAGAAAACTCTAGATCGTACTGTGTACCGCCATCACCAGCACCAGATATTAGAGAACTCTTGCCGCTAGTAAAGTTAAAGGGCATTCCGAAGGAAACCATCCCTAGAGCACCTTCTTTAAACAGATCGGGGAAAGCAGCACCAACTTGGAAAGTTTGGGTAACAACATTGCTAGAACCACCAATGGCTAAATTAATGTTGGTAGTGCTGTAGCCATAACGACCAAACAAGCCAAATCCTTTAGAAAGCAGCCAATCAAAGTTAGCTGCAAATACATCGGACTGAGCATTATTCGCACCTGCTACTGTACCAGGAAGAGATGGTGTAAAGCCAACGCCGCCAACAAGACCACCACCAAAGCTAGCAAGATTTGTACGGCTATAAAGCAAGCGGAGCTTAAATGCATCACTTGGTTTAAAGCCTAACTCGGCTGTCAATGCATTGTTACCACCGAACAATCCGCTTGAGGGCGATGCTGCGGAGGTTCCAGAAGGACCAGGACCAAATTCATTACTTTCTGACAAGTAACCAACTTTGAAGTCAAATTGGTTGCCTAGAGGAGTCATAAATACAGCACCAGCGCCACGCTTAGCATTGCTCAGCAATGTGTTGTTGATCGAGTTAAAGCTAGTATTCCAAGGATAGATAAAGCGAATACCATCAAAGTACTTGTAGAAGTTGACGCGAGGACCAACAACTAAACTTGCTTTCTCAAATACAGGGAAAGTGTAAGATAACTCACGTAACACGAAAGTATTGGCTGCTGCTCCAGAGGTTTGATCTGTGAATGGAACACCAGTGGAATTGAAGAAACCGCTATTAAGAGGTGTGTAAGCATTGAAAGGAGAATTGCCGTTACCGACAGCCAATTGTGTGACTAAAGAATCTTTACCTGTGAAAGATGTGTTCAGAGTCAGCCACACTAGCCCACTCATGGTGATATTTGGAGTTCTTGTAGTCGGAGTAGAGGTGGCTTCAGGAGTTCTAACTGCGTTGTTACCAGAAACACCCGTCACATTGAAGAAAGCGAGACCACTTAACTTGGTGGTGGTGGAGAATTGTTGTGCTTCGAGCTTGGCGGTCTTGGCATCGAGGGCATCAACACGACCACGTAGGGTTGCTAGTTCAGCCGCAAACTCTTCTTGTAGCTTTTGCAAGGTGGCAAGATCTTCTTGAGATACCTTGTCGGCTAAACCTGCAGAGATGATTTCGTTGATTTTGTCTAAGCAAGCATTTAGACCAGCAGCAAATTCATAACGGCTGGTAGCTTGGTTGCCACGGTAGGTGCTATCAGGATAGCCAGCGATACAGCCGTAGCGTTCGACAAGAGACTGCAATGCGGTGAATGCCCAGTCGGTAGGACGAACATCACTGAGCTGAGATACGGAAGTTACGTTTTGAGCAACCGCTTTGGAGCTGTTTAGCTGACTGTTAATTGCGCGGATAGTCGCGGAATCACTGCTAGAAACCAGTTCTTTGCTAGGAGCAACTTCAATGGACTCGGAAGCCACAGACTGTGACGCGCTGGGCGCGATCACTTGCACTTGGGTCTCTGCGTTGACACTCGTAACCGAAGAAAGTAAACCTAAACCTAGCAACACTGACAAACTATTAATTTTTTTCATGCCATCACACCTTTTCACCAATTTTTCACCTGAGCCTTAGCTTGATCTCAACCAATAAACATTAATAAAATCACAAGAATTCAAGAATATCTTGCGAATCACTTAATGCTTATTACTTAATTTTCAGGCTTATCACAACAGGTATAAAAAACCTAACAAAACTACTACTCAGTAATTGTATTTAACAACACATTCTAATCCCAGTCATCACTCCAATCTCTATCAAAATCATCACCTTCTCGATTGTTTGTTTTGCTGAATTTATTCTTAATATTCTTTTGGGGAACACTTGATTGAGCCTTGGGAATCTTTGAGCCGATAGAGTTGGTGAAGGAAGGTATTGCGGCAACTTGGAAAGAAGTCATGAGGATATTGATGCAATTAGCTCCTAGCCCTATGCAGAAGAGTAGAAGTAAACCGATAGGAATTTTGATAGATTCAAAGGATAAGAACTTAACAGTTACTAGGTTAATATTTTGACTTGAAAAAACAGCTAATCCTATGGATGAAGCCCAGAGTAGAACATAAAATATCAGACGAAGCATGATTTTTCCTAGGATTTAAGATATTTACCAAACTGCTCCACAAAATTACCTGCAATGATTGATTGTTGCATTTGTTGAGTAAAGCGAATTAGCTCGGTGATATTGTGAATCGAGAGTAATGTGTATCCTAAGATTTCTTGCGATCGCACTAGATGACTGATGTAAGCTCGTGAAAAATTTTGACAGGCATAACAGGGACAGTCTTGATCAATCGGTGTGAAATCGCGCTTAAACTTTTGATTTTTGAGATTCCAGCGATCGCCTTTGACTAGAGCAACACTATGGCGAGCTAGGCGAGTGGGAATAACACAATCAAAGAGATCCATCCCCGCGGCAACTGCTTGAGCCATTTCTTTATAAGTGCCAACTCCCATTAAGTAGCGAGGCTTATCTTCAGGAAGTAAGGGGGTGATTGCTTTGACAATTTTTTCAATTAATTCGGGCGGTTCTCCCACGCTTACGCCGCCGATCGCATAACCAGGCAGATCAAATTGAATTAATTCTCGTGCTGATTTTTGTCGTAAATCCAGATAAACGCCGCCTTGGACAATACCGAATAGAGCTTGATCGTGGGGACGTTGATGAGCCTTGATACAGCGTTCTAGCCAGCGAGTTGTTCTTTCGCCAGCGAGTTTGATTTCTTCATAGGTGGCAGGATAGGGAGCGCATTCGTCAAAAGCCATGATCACATCTGCACCCAATTGATTTTGAATTTGAATGGAGCGCTCAGGTGTGAGGTTAATCATGTTGCCGTCACGGGGCGATCGGAACTTAACTCCTTCTTCGGTAATGGAACGAATTTCGCTCAAACTAAAAACTTGAAACCCACCCGAATCGGTCAGAATAGGACCATCCCAATTCATGAATTTATGCAAACCGCCAGCCTCAGCAACAATATCTTCTCCAGGTTGTAAATGAAGGTGATAGGTATTGGATAAGACCATTTCTGCTTGGCAGTCTTGAAGCTGAGCAGGGGTAACAGTTTTGACATTAGCCAACGTGCCAACGGGCATAAACCTTGGGGTATGCACGACTCCATGAGGGGTGTGAAATTGCCCCACTCTTGCGTCAGTGTGGCAGCATTTGCATTCAAGTTTAAAGGTGAAATTATCCAAGGTTTATAGCTTTTAAAATTACAATTTTTGGTTCAATATAGGCGGCGCATTGCGCCGTCTATACCGATTTTACAGCGTTTCGCCATCAAACCAAAACCAAGAATAATTTTGAAAGCGTTGCGAAGCAACGCTTTCAAAATTATTCTTGTGTTCAAAAAGGATTGGGGCGAGTAAAACTCGCCCCAATCCTTTTTGATTTTAGGTTCGCTGATGATCGAGGATGAATTTTTGAATGCGATCGCAGGTTTGAGGACGAATTTCATGGGACATTTCGTATTCTTCGTACTCTACTGCTGCATTTAGATCTTGCAAGATGCTGAGCGTATCCTTTGCCATTGAAATGGGAACCACTTGATCGAGGGTTCCGTGGGCGATCAAGATGGGTGGGAAATTCATACTGGCGAGTTCCTGCAATTCTTCTTTGCTGATGTGCAGATATCCACTGAGGGCAATTAACCCAGCAAAGGGAAATACTAAACCCACGTCTAAGGTCATTGCTGCGCCTTGCGAAAAACCTAGTAAGAAAGTCTTTTCTAACGGAATACCCGTGAGGCTTGGTAAATCTTCTAGAAATTGCGTCAGCAGTTCACAACTGGTTGCTAAGCCTTTTTCATCAAGGCTCTGCAAGTCATACCACATTTTCCCCCCTGGCATGGGGTGATCAAAGGGCGCTTCGGGGCAAATCCATTGATAGTCGCGCAGCCCAACGAGAGGGGCTAGGGAAATGAGGTCTTCACAATTGGCTCCCCAACCATGCAGAGCGACGATCGCGCCGATCGCGTTGGCGTTGGGTAATTGCTGAGGAAAAGCACTGTAGTTTAAAGTCATGAACAAATTATAGCCACAGCGCATTGCGTTTAAAGATTTGCTACAAGTAACTGGGCGCAATTAAATGTAAAACCCCAAAACCTTTGGTGCACGCTGCGCTTGCGTCACAGGTTTTGGGGTTTAATTGTGAACTATCTGTTATAAGTATTTTTGCTTATCGTCTAATCCTCAACATTTGATTTCCGCCTCTTTGAAATTCATAGGTAACAGATTGAACCTGTACGTTATAGCCCTTGCTTGAAAGCTCTTCCATAACTGGCTCTAGATAAGGAGATAGCTTGCCATCAAGCTTAAGTAAGGGAAAAATCCGAATCTCTGGAGCAATTCGCACAAGTTCATGAATTGAGGCAATATGAAAGTCAAGTGATAATTGGTCTGAATACAAAAAGAGTAAATGAGAGCATACACACAGATCAAAATGGTTATTAAGGAATTCTAGGCTTGGTAAAGATTCAGGTAAATATCGCCCCGCAACTTTTCCAAGTTCATAATCTAATAAAAATTTTTCCATTGCTTGAAGGCGAGCCTTACCAAGCTCTTCAGCATCTTGGAAGTTTTTCCAGATATAGTTTTCAGAATTTTGTTTTACCTGTGAGATAACTAGATCATAGGTGGCTCGGACGCGCTGCTCAATTTGCTCAGCAGAAAATTGATAAATTGGGTCAATAGACACAACAGATTGATTCAAAGCGGTCATTTCGGCATTGAAGCTAGCTGGACCATCACCGCATCCAAGAATTTTTGTATTTAAATCATTCTCTGACAGGCTGAACATCAGCTTATATTCTTCCAAGGTTCTGCCCCAAGGGACAACTTCATCCAACTTCATATTCACGCAGCCTCAAAATATCACTTTTACAAAAGCCAATCAGGACAGCTAGGTTTAGTTTTTTAAGCTTGGTTTGGCGATCGCTATACAATAATGAATGGTGACGCAAAGCGCCAACCTTCATATTATCTATACATTGCTGGAGAATCGCCTGAATGCAACTCGCCGCACTTCAGAACCTACTGGACAACTCATCATTTGCCATTCTTTTTGCGACCATGCTCATCTTTTGGGTTCATGTCGCATTTCCTCAATTGCCATATCTGCGATCGTTGGGTAATGCGGGCATGGCGATCGCCAACCTCTGCATAGCAACTCTGCTTGGAGCGCGTTGGATTGATGCGGGCTATTTCCCCTTGAGCAACCTTTACGAGTCGCTGTTTTTCTTAGCTTGGGGCATTACCACCATGCATATTGTCGTTAACAGCATTGGTAATGCTAGCGCCAATGACAATGCCAAGAGGTTAGTTGGGGCATTTACATCGCCGATGGCGATGGGTATTACGGCTTTTGCAGCTCTTGCTTTACCTTCAGGAATGCAAGTATCCGAGCCGCTAGTACCAGCCTTGAAATCTAATTGGTTGATGATGCACGTTAGTGTGATGTTGTTGAGCTATGCGGCGTTGATGACTGGTAGCATTTTGGCGATCGCCTTTTTGATTGTCACTCGTGGTCAGGAAGTTGTCTTGCAGGGCAGTTCATTCGGCACAAATCTCCGCAGTCTTCAAACTAATAGCGACACAAAAGTTAACCAAAACGCAAATCCTGAAACCTTTGCGGCTTTTGCGGTCGAAAATATGGGCGATGTTTTGCAAGCGGCTAGTCTAAATTCTGGATCGCTATCCGCCACGCTCACGGTCGAAGCTCCAACCAATCAACCCCTGTCTTTGCGCCGTCTTACCCTCGGCGAAACCTTAGACAATCTCAGCTATCGGGCGATCGGGCTAGGGTTTCCCCTGCTCACGATTGGGATCATCGCTGGTGGCGTATGGGCAAACGAAGCTTGGGGTTCCTATTGGAGTTGGGATCCAAAAGAAACATGGTCTTTGATCACATGGTTAGTATTTGCGGCTTATTTGCATACGCGCATTACCAAAGGTTGGCAAGGACGTAAGCCTGCAATTTTGGCTAGTGTGGGTTTGGCGGTGGTTTGGACTTGTTATCTGGGTGTTAATTTACTGGGCAAGGGATTACACAGTTACGGATGGTTTTTGTAGTAACCAAAGAGGCTTCGACTTCGCTCAGCCAGCAATATAAGCTGGCTGAGCGAAGTCGAAGCCTTTTTTACAACTTTTCGCGATCGCGTAATTTTTGCTCAAGACTTGGCAGTGCTTCCAACTCAAAAACAGTGATTTTCCCAGAGTTGGCAATGCCTCTGTCAGTATTTAATAGCTCAACCCAATAGGCATATTTTTTGCCTTTACGTAGTTCACCTTGCAAAGCCCTGAGTAAAGGAGAGGCATTCTTTGCTTGCGATCGCCTGATCATATTTGCTGTGGGATAGGCATAGACTACTTCTGCCTTGGCATAGTCACGCATAATTTCAGGATTATAAATAGAGCGCAAAGATTCTTCTAATCGAGACTTTGTGACCCCATTAACGTTGTCAAAAAACTGAATGCGTTCACTTCTGATTAAGTTGGCATCCCCCCGTTTTTCCATCTGCCCAGGAGTCATGATACTTGCCTGAAACTGAAATCTTCGTGAGGGGGTATCACTCTTACGCACTAGTAGACGCTCCCCCTGAGCAGGTTTCAAAGCTGGATTGGTTCTGATCCAATCTGCCACTTGGTCGGGCGATTGCCCTGGGAGTGCGATCGCTGCGATCGGTAGTACTACATCTAGCAGTTGCATTGATGCAAGCACTAGGGCAATCTTGATCCCTGCTCGTTTGGGGTTTCTGATCTTCATTACTTCTCAAGGATTACCGAATTTAGACAGCAAATAATGGCAGAGAGAATATCACATTGTTGCTAATTTGTGACGACATTTTCTGGCTTTTTCTGGCAAGTCCCAAACAAGAAAGGCGGCGCATCGCGCCGCCTTTCTTGTGCTGATGGCTTCGCTTATACTGATGGCTGAGCGAAGTCGAAGCCATCGGTATAAGCGAAGCTTATTCCCTGAGCCAGCGAGTGGTTCCATCTTTTTGATCAATTAAAGTAATCCCCAGACTTTTGAGATGATCACGAAGGCGATCGCTTTCTTGGTAATTCTTAGCCCGTTTTGCCTCAATGCGCTGCTGGATTAAACTTTCAATATCGGACTCGCTGATTTGATCTTCTTTGGTGGGGCGATCGCTAGTTGCCACAAAGCCCAAAACATTGGTCATATAAGCAAGAGCTTGCCAATCTTGAAACAGAACTTCAGGCTCCAGAGAGGTTTTACCTGCGTGGGACAGGGAATTGCGCTCGGAGCGTAGCTTTTTGGCAATCTCAAACACATAGGAAATCGCCACGGAAGTATTAAAGTCATCATCCATAGCTTCTTCAAAGCTGATCACCGTTGGATGGGTTGTTATTGGCGATGGAGTTTCTAGATTCGACCAGCCAAAATTATCGCCAAAATCTACAGCAAATAGCATTCCATCCCGAATCGTTTCCCAACCCTTAGTTGCTGCCATAATCGCCTCTTCCGTAAAGTCAATGGGCTGGCGATACTGGGCTTGCAGAATAAATAGGCGAATTGCCATCGGCTCAAAAGTCGCTACTAAGTCACGAATAGTCGTGAAGTTGTTTAATGACTTCGACATCTTCTCGCCATCAATATTCACAAAGCCATTGTGCATCCAATATTTGGCTAGGGGCTGGTGATAGGCTGCTTCGGATTGAGCGATTTCATTTTCGTGGTGGGGAAATTGTAAATCGATGCCACCAGCATGAATATCAATGGTCTTGCCAAGGCGCGATCGCACCATTGCCGAACATTCAATATGCCATCCTGGTCTTCCATTTCCCCAAGGCGCTTCCCAAAAGGGTTCATTAGGTTTGGCGGACTTCCACAATGCGAAGTCGAAGGGATAGCGCTTCTGTTCATCATGATCATCGACACGACCGCTTGCCCCTGCCTGCATATCTTCTAGCTTACGTCCCGAAAGTTTGCCATAACTCGGAAACTTCTGCACTGCATAATAGACATCGCCGCCTGAAACATAGGCGCAGTCAAGATCAATTAATTCCTGAATCAGTTCAATAATTTCAGTAATCGTCTCAGTCGCGCGGGGATAATCATCGGCTTTATCAATATTCAGCTTTGCCATGTCTTCGTCATAGCTGGCGATATATTGCTCCGCGATCGCCTGCATGGTCGTACTATTTTCTTGCGCTTTCTTTAAAATCTTGTCATCAATATCGGTAATATTCTGAACATATTTAACCTCATATTTTGTTGCCAAATAGCGCCGAATCATATCCCAAACTACATAGGCTCTGGCATGACCTAAATGGCAGTAGTTATACACAGTTACACCACATACATACATTTGCACAGCCCCAGCCTTAAGGGGAATAAATTCTTCCTTGCGTCTTGTAAGTGTGTTGTAAATGCGAAGAGCCATAGGTTTTTAATTTTTTGAGAATATTCTTGAAGATGCGCGTTGTAATTATAGCTGTCGCTGATTGTGTTACAGCGCTTTGCGCTTAATTAAAAACCGTAGAGATTTTGGGAAGCGCCGCTTCCCAAAATCTCTATGTATTAAGTGGCTAGGCATAACCTAGAAAGCTGTCACGCCCGCGTAGCGGGCGTGACAGCTTCTGGTTTTAGGTTCTAATTATGGTGAGCTACTTACTACCCAAGAATTAGCGAAGCGGCAATTCGCGCCGCCAATCAGATGCTAATTTTTCTGTACTATAGTGCGAAGAAGTCCCGCGCTATAGATTCTTGACTGGGAAGGGAGTAAAAAAATTGGCTCTAAGTTATTTGCATTCATCTTTAAAGTCCTTGACGACTTTTTGCTTTGCGGCTTACCTAGTTGTGCTTACATTTGTAGCGCCTGCTAATGCAGGGAAATTTATGAGTTCGCTGAAGTTTGACGACTCAGGTGAGGCGATCGCCGTTGCTGTCATCTATGAGACCTCGACCGCAACTCAGAAGCCCCTCTTGAAATCTTTAAAAGTTGGCAATAAGTTAATGAAAAAGGCGCTTGGGTTTAAGGGTTTTGCCTTGCTCCAAAGTCAAGACGGCAAACAGGTAGTCGCACTTTCCCAGTGGGAAGATTTAGATAGCTATCAGGCTTATACCCCCATGACTAGCTACAAGTCTAAGGGCAAGGAGGGCGCAACTCCTCCCCCTGAGCCATTGCAAACCCTAGTATTTGAGGTGGTTGCATCTCAGACTGCGATCGAGGGGGCAACTCCTGCATTGAGAGGAAAGGAAGCGGTCGTTCGCTTTACACAATTAACACCTAAAGATCCTAATGATGGAGAAATGCGATCGCAGCTTCTCAATTATGTCGAAGAAATTATCGAAGAAGTCGTGCCATTTGCTCTGCAAAGTCAACCGATTCCCCAATCAGTAATTGTTTTGAAGGAGGTAGATAGTGGAGATTTGGCAATTATCTCGAATTGGAATTGTAGCGCTGTGTTTGAAGATGTTGGTAAGCCTGTGACCGAGATAGCCTTCGGTGATGATTTAGCCGCGATCGCTGATACCAAACAAGGGCTTTATGACGTTGTGACAATTATTCCATCTGCGCCAAGCAATCCCAAATAAAGAGATGGCGTAGCTATTTCTACATTTGGGACTAATCGGCGATCGCGACGTAGCAGCTATGATGGAATCTGTGCCAAGGGCTGACTTATAGCGCTTGATGCTCAAAATAGTCCTTCCCCAGAAAGGAGTGGCGGCGCGAAGCGCCGCCACTCCTTTCTGAGGGGTAAAAAAGCGCAAAGCAAAAGACTGTTATTTAAAAAAATATTTATTCTCTATTTTGTAAGGACTGAATGCAGACCAAAAAGGCGATTGTGTTGGGAGTTTCGGGAGCGTCAGGCATGATTTATGCAGTGCGATCGCTCAAATTTTTGTTAAATAATCACTACAATGTCGATCTAGTGGCTTCCAAGGCGGCGATGATGGTTTGGCAATCGGAAAATCAGATCGCCATGCCTAGCAACCTGCGATCGCAGGAACAATTTTGGCGCGATCAGAGCGAGACGGTAGATGGGCAGTTAGTATGCCATCAGTGGGGAGATGTGGGCGCAACGATCGCCAGTGGGTCTTTTCGGACATTGGGGATGTTGGTGGTTCCCTGTAGCATGGCGACGGTTGCCAAAATTGCCCATGGACTGAGTTCGGACTTGCTAGAACGGGCGGCGGATGTCCATCTCAAGGAAGGTCGTAGGCTAGTGATTGTGCCGCGTGAAACCCCCTTAAGTTTGATTCATTTGCGAAATCTTACGGCTTTGGCGGAGGCAGGAGCAAGAATTGTGCCAGCGATTCCTGCTTGGTATCATCAACCCAAGACGATTGAGGATTTAGTTGATTTTGTAGTAGTTAGAGCGTTAGATCAATTTGACATTGATGCCGACTTAGTTCAGCGTTGGCAAGGGAGATCACAAACTTAATAGCTATATCTTCCCGATATGCGGGAAGATATAGCGTTTTGCGCTTAATTAAAACCCAGATAAATTTTGGAAAGCGGCGCAGAGCGCCGCTTTCCAAAATTTATCTGTACTACTCAAAGCCTCTATAGGCTGTAAAGCTGTGCTATCAAGGTAAATCATGAAAGAATCACGTTTTTCTCAAGCAAAAAATACTAACAAAAATTCTGGACTTCCCATATTTCAATTGGTATTTATGGGATTGGTGATTACTGGGTTAGCCACAATTTTTGTCCAAAACCTTCAGCCGACAGTGCAACTGATCTTTTTAGGGCAAATGACTGTGGCTATCCCTTTGAGTGTGACCATGCTAGCCGCTTTTGCGATCGGTGGAATTTTAGCTTTTACATTTAATTCCATCACGGCTTGGCGACAAAATCTTCTGATTCGCCGTGCTTTAGCCGACGTAAAAGTAACTAATAGCAACGAATCGATTCCTCGATCTGTAACCCAGAATTCTTCAGAAGATTATGAAGAATACGATGAAGAAGAAGCAGACGAAGACTTTGATGATGATTTTAGTGATGATGATCAAGTTTACGAAGAAGATCCCGACACCTTACCCTATGGCGATCGCTTCAAGAAAAAATCTACTGTAGAGCCGAAGGACTCCTATGATCGTCAAGGCGATCGACCTCCCCTTGATGCCAAGTATATTAACTAGCTTTTTTTAAGTAGTACCAAACTAAGAAGTAGCGTAGCCATTTCTTGATTTAAAAATCCTTACTGGCTTTGGGTTTTGGCTGGCAAAGTTGCAGTTACACTTTTGTGAGTTAGTATCATTGATGCGGCTCGGAAAACTGGATAATGCTAAAATATGCCTTATTTTGAAGAGGAAAATATATGTCCACCAGACGCAGTGATAGCGCATTTCCAGTTAGCTATAACAAAGATACCGATAGCCTTGTCGAAGGTATGACCAAGCGTGAATACTTTGCGGTACTACTGATGCAAAGCCTCACGACATCCAACATGAAATTTGAAGATGAATATCAAAAAGCTCGCTTAGCAGTTGCTGAAGCCGATGCACTCATCGACATCTTGGCATACGAAGCTAACCCTAAAGCCTAAGCCAAAATATATATCCTCTGTCTATCCATAGCGGCGAAAATCATAGGATTTTTGTTGGAAGTATTGCCAATCGGCAGTTTAAACAAAAATTCTTATTCGGCAAAATCATGAAGTATTCTTCAATAGAAACACCTTTTTACTCCAGTCTAGTCGCTGAACATATAGTTCATGAAGGTCGCGAGCCAGATTTTAAGAGATGGCACATTAATTTAACTAAAACTGCTGAGAGCTATGAAGGTTTTTTACGCTGCGACCTTTGTCCCCCGTTGCACTGTGCCGATCATGTAATTAAGTGCTACTACATCACCCATTTTGACTCTCCAGAAAACTTAACCAAATGGATTGAATCCCCAGAACGCCAAAACTTACTGGAAATTGGTCAAGATATTTTTTATGCCTATCGCTTCAAGTCCTTTACTACTGGCTTAGAAGGTTGGTTTTCTCTACATTCTGGTGATTCTGAATATCGCAGTTTGGGTCCACCCCTATGGAAGCAGATTATGGCAGTGGTTTTGGGCTTATATCCTGTAGTGATGATTCAAGCGATCGCCTTTTCCACATTTGGCATTATGCAAAATTGGTCACTAGCCAACTCAATGATTGTGAATAATCTGATTACTTCTACAATTTTGAGCTTATTAGTAATGCCGTTTTTGTCCAATCATTTAAGGTTTTGGCTTCAGCCAGCCTATCGCCCCATGACTCTTCAAAAAGACCTCACAGGAATGCTAATCGTCTCTTTAACCCTAGGAATAATGGTAATTATCTTCAACGAGATTTTAAAACTAGTCTAAAAAATCAGGGATGCGGCGCGAAGCGCCGCATCCCTGATTTTTTAGTTTAAAAGCAATGCCAGAGACTTTCCTTTTAAGCTGCATCTTCCTGAGGAACGGATTCAGTAGGTTCCTTAATTTGGGGTAGTAACCAGCTTAGTAAAATTGCTGTAAGACCACCAGTAGAAATAGCTGAGCCAAATAGGTTATTGAAAATAGCAGGCTTGTCAGCAAAGATTTCAGGTGAGAATGTGACTCCTAACCCTAGTCCCAAGGAAGCCGCCACAATAATCATGGAGCGGCGATCTAGCCCTGCTGAAGCAACAATATTTAATCCTGCTACAGCGATCGAACCGAACATAACCAAAGTAGCTCCACCCAGCACGGGTTGAGGAATTGCTTGAAACACACCACCAATAATTGGCAGCAAACCAAGGATTACAAAAATACCTGACACAAAGAACCCAACATAACGGCTACCCACTCCTGTCATTTGGATTACACCATTGTTTTGACTGAAAGTGGTATTGGGGAAAGTATTTAGTACCGCTGCAATTAAAGAGTTGATACCATCACCCAATACCCCACCCTTGATCCGCCTCATATAAACACCACCTGAGACTGGTTCTCCAGATACCGCAGAAGTGGCTGTCAAGTCGCCCACAGTCTCGATCGCTGTCAAGACATATAGCAGGATGAAAGGCAAGAAGGCAGTAAAATCAAAACTAATGCCGTAGCGGAAGGGCGTGGGAACTCTAAAGAAAGGCAAGGTTGTTAGAGAACTAAAATTAACCATACCAAGGAATATTGCAATAACGAAGCCCACCGCTAACCCGATCGCAATGGAACCCATCCTTAAAAAACGATTACTAGATAGGGTAAGGACAACTACGATCAACAGCACTAAACCGCCGAGCATCAGGTTCTGAGGACTACCAAAAGACCCATCCTTTTTGGCTAGCGCAACTGCACCGCCCGCCAAGCTAATTATGCCAGTCTTAATCAAACCTAAGCCAATAATCATTACCACAGTTCCCGAAACCACGGGAGTGATGATTTTATCTAGCAAATGTAAGAACTGACTGAGGATAATTGCCACAAATGAGCCAAATAAGCATACGCCAAAAATTAGTGCTAAAGCCTGTTCTGGTGATCCACCGCTCGCCTTCGTGATCGCGCCAACACCTAGGATAGGTCCTAAAAAGGCAAAACTAGTACCTTGTAAACTCAATAAACCTGAGCCAATAGGTCCAATCTTTTTACATTGAATGAAAGTACAGATTCCAGAGGCAAACAGGGACATACTAATTAAAAAGCTAGTATTGTCGGCATCTAGCCCCAAACTAGTGCAAATAATGATGGGGGGAGTAATGATGCCAACAAAGGAAGCAAGTACATGTTGAATTGCTACAAAAATAGCCTCGCCCACAGGGGGAACGTCGTTTAAACCATAGATTAGGGATGATTTGCCCACTGGAGCCTCATTCACATCACTCTTTACCTCTAGCTCTTTGCCTACATCCATAACTTTCTAGATATTTATTGCATATAACCTTGCGTATACTGTATACAAACTATCTAGCTAGTTCTGATATCATCACTACAAAATGAAATTTTACTTAAGCCCCAAAAGATTAATGGCGGCGCAATGCGCCGCCATTAATCTTTTGGGGTGAGCAAAAGCCAGTAAAGAGAGGCTGGCTTTGCCAGCCTCTCTTTACTGGCTCTGACTCATAGTATTTCTGAACTAGATGAACCTAGAACTGAACTTCTGAAAAGCATGAACTAAGGTGTACCAGAGTTGTTCGGGGCTGACTCCAAATGCGACCTTTGCCACTATTAAAACGATCGCCGCAGTAGCTAGAGGCACAGCCAAAAGCTTGGCTACCTTTTCTAAGGCAGAAAAAATTACCATTGAGGCAACGATCGCCGCTACTAGCAATAGCCAATCATTTAAGCGATCTGGAGATATCAATCCATCCATGACTAGTCTTCAGCTCCGATCGCTTTCATCTTCGCGTTAATCTTTTCAACGATCTCCTCAGCAGAGGGAGCCATGGGTGACTTGTCCTTAGCCATTTGCATTCCTGCATTTATCTTTGCGCCAATTTCTTCAGCAGAAGGGATGAATAACTGCTTATTTTTAAGAAATAGTTGTTTTTTCTGTGCAGGGGTCAAGGTAGCAAATATATCTTTTTTAGGAACAGCCTTAAGTACAGTACTCAGCTTGTTCTTTTGGGCAGGTGTCAAGGCGATCGCCTTAAAAGCTTTACGAAAACTCGTTCCCTCAGCAATCTTTGTGGCAAAGTCAGCCTGTTGCTCTGGAGTTAAGACACTTTCAATCTGAGGTAAGATTTCAGTCTCTAATTGCTTAAGCAAATCAACAGCCTCAGGGGGAGCAGCTTTAACCGCTTCAGGTGTGACTTCAGGGGCGGCTTCGACAGCTTCAGTTTTAACAGCTTCTACTTCAGCAATCAAGGTCGCCGAGGATTGCGTAAAGATGCTTTGAGCTTGGGCAGAATTACCAATTAGTAGGCTTATGAAAATAGCAAGACTGGCAATTACTGATAGTAAGTTTTTTTTCATTTTTTTAACCGTGAGTTTTATAGATGTTTTATGAGATGGAGTAACCATATAACTAAGCCCTAAACCCAGAGATTATTCTGTCCGCTACGCTGGCGGAATAACCTTTTCGGTTTTAAATACATAGCTACTTATTAGTTTTTTAGGTCGAAATGCTGACAAACTACTTGTCAGCATTTCGACCATGCTCGACATAGGCGGAAATAGCTAAAATTGCGATGATTACTAAAGGAATTGCTAAGCTCCACCAAGACTCGGAGACGAGGATAAAGCAAGCTGCCAACAAGCCTCCAAGGGCAAAACCTACAATAGTTGGCACAAACCTGCTAATGCGCTCCCAAGACTCCGCAGCTTCAGTTTGAGACGCTTCGGTCGGTGGGTTGGTCAGCTTGGCACTGAGCAACTGCACCACATCAATCGTCAGTTGAGTGGTGTTCCCTGTCATTACCGTGGTAGGGATGTAGCTTTTAAATACCCCTTTAGCCTCCTTCATTAAGGCATTTTGAATTGCCATGGCAATGACACCAGATATGCCAATGGGTAAGATTAAATCCTCCTGCACATCAAGTAATAATGCGGGGGAAAGAGTCATGCCTAGCATTAAAAAGACTGCCAATGCGATCGCCTCAGCAGTAAGCAGAACTCCAAATACGCACCATTGCTGCCGACGGGCATAACGAGCTAAGAGAGAGGTAAAGGCTACTGTCAATACAAATGTCGGCAACATCAACAAACGGGTAATTGTAGTTTCCGTATCAGAACTAACAAAGGACGAACCCGCTAGGGCGATATTGCCTGTTACATGAGCCGTAAATAAGCCAAATAGAATAATGAAGGCAGATGTATCAACAAATCCAGCTACCCAACTCAAGAGGAAACCTGCTGGCCCATCACTAATTAAATAGCCACTAATGTTGAATTTAGATGGCGATCGCGGAATTGCCGAAGTCATTTTATTGCCTTGAATTCAACAAGAATCATGAAAGAAATTTTTTAAAAGACTGGCTATGCCAGTCTTTTAAAAAATTTCTTGGGTTGCGTGAATCATCACAAGAACAAGTAATGCAGATTCACAAAAGTGTACCAAATCAATAAATGGCTATGCCATTTATTGATTTGGTAAAAAACTAGCTAGCAGGCTCGACTTCCACTGTTTCAGTTGGAACAGCCTCAGATTCAACCTCTTTAGCCATACTTGACTCGGCTTCTTCAAGAATTGCAGCCTTTTCAGCTTCTTTTACTTTCTTAGCTTCTAGCTTTGCTTCCTCTTTAGCCTTCTTTGCTTCAGCCTTAGCTGCCTTTTTGGCAGCTTTTTCAGCAGCTTTCAATTCTGCTGCTTCCGCGTCGGCAGCTTCCTTCAATTTTTTGGCTTCGAGCTTAGCCGCAGCCTTTGCCTTTTTCGCTTCGAGCTTAGCCGCAGCTTTTGCCTCAGGGGTTTCTACAGCTTCAGGCTCAACTTCTGCATCTGCCAGCAATACATGGGAGACAAAGTTATTACTAGAAATATCCCCAACCATTAAAGAAGTTTTATCAGCTCTAGCCTCAACAGAAACTGTCAAGAACATTCCCATCATCATCACTAGAGACAAGCAAAAAGTGCTGATCTTGACAATTAAACTATGGCTTGGAGATTTAATCGTATTTCTAGAATTATTAGTGTGCATATTCTTTCTACTCCTCAAGGAATTTATTTGTGTTCACTGATGGCAATTTAAGCCTTGGCTCAAAGCAACAATTACCTATTGTCAACATGGAGATTAATTACACATTTAAACTAAATCTTATTGTGGCTTTTGCCTAATAGAAGAAAGCTTACTAAGACCAACCTAATATAGTTTGGATAAGTGCTAAACACTTATAAAGTAAGCTTTTGAGCAAGTTTGTGTAATTAATCTAGATACGGATGTCTATTTTATTAGAACAGGTTAATCTATCAACAATAGTATTGTAAATTACTTTTCACTAACAGTATCTTATTTAACTAATCATTACAAATAGTAGTTAAAAAATCTTATAAGACGTTATTTTTTAAAATCTATTTAATATTTAAGTTGCCATTAAGTCACATAACTACTATTAGCAAAATTATCAACTAAAAGACCAGATTTAATTCCTATCTTAAATTAAATCTTGGTAACAACCTTACTTCTAAATAACAATAAACAAGCTAGTTGATATTATTTTATATAGAAATATTTAACAGTTACTATTCATTATTTTTTAATTCAACGATGCTATGCCTTAAGAGTTTGCACTAAATCAAAACTCATTTAAGACTGCTGTATATGAACACCTCGAAGGGTTGATGAACTAGTTAGTCAAGTTTGATGCCAAGAACCAAGCTTAATTTAGGTTGGACGACTGTAAGTAGCTAGGCATTAAAAACCAGATCTAAAACCTGTATTACAGGCGCAGTGTGCACCACAGGCTTTAGAGTTTTATATTTAATTGCGCCTAGATACTCATGCCTTTAAGTATAACTGTATATATGTATACTGTATACAATAAATTTTAAAGCAGTACTTATGACAGCTATATCAAAGCAAGTCTTGCTTAGGACATAAAACTTAAGAATCGAGTGGCGGCGCGAAGCGCCGCCACTCGATTCTTGGGTTTTGGTTTGTACTAGCTAAATCTTTTTTTGCTAGTCATTAACCTTGGATAGTCGTAAAGTCGGATTCACTATCGAAATCCTTGATATTTGACACAGAATAGTTGGGAATCTCTACGGAATACTTAACTAAATGTAAGATTCCCTTAGCTTCTGGGGAATTAATTTGGACTAATGCCCTTAGTACAGCGCTGCGGACTGAGCGATCGCTATCTTTAATCGCTTGAGACAGATAAAACACTGCATCGTGACTACCGATTTCTCCCAAAGCCAAAGCAGCATCACATCTCACATAGGCATACTCATCATCTCTAAGGACTCTAGCTAGTAGTGGCACGACTTCTTCCATGCCAATTTGCCCTAACGTTCTGGCGGCAACACTGCGAGTATGGCTAGAGGTCGTATTTAGCATTTTTGCTACAGGCGTGATGGCGGGAACGCCTATACTTTTGAGGGCTTGGACAGCCTGTGACTGCACGCTGATATCATTTTCGGTGAGCAAATTAGCAAGGGCATTTGCCGACAAAGGGGACTTGATTTGTCCTAAAGCCCAAGCGGCTTCAAGACGCACAGCTTTACTTTCATTACCGAGAGCTTCGATGAGGGTGGTGACGGCTAAAGGTGAGCTAATTTGACCGAGGGAGTGAGCGGCATGGACTTTGACCATGTTGTCACTATGCTTGAGCGCTTCAACTAGGGGCGACACGGCTGGTAAGCTGGCGCGACCAAGAGCCTTAGCTACCGCAGACTGTACCTGAATTGAAGGGTGACGTAATAATCTAATCAGGGAATTAATCGCCTCAGCACTGCCAATCCAACTTAGAGCAGAAGCTGCTTGCCAATGAATTTGTCGATGTGGATTTTGGGTTGCTGATATCAAAGGAGCGATCGCTAATGGCGATCGCAAATATCCGAGGGCGATCGCTGCTTTTTTAGAAGTTGCTACTTCGTCGCTCTCTAGGCGCTCTAGTAAAGCAGGAACGAGGTTTTCACGACAACGGATTAACTTTTGTAGAGCCGCAGAAAATTGATCGGACCGCCCCGCTGCGTCAAATTCCGCCAAAATTGCGGACTCGCCCCCTAATTCTGGTGCTGACATGATATGTCGGTCTTCAGACAAAGCGTACCCAGGGGAGGTAGGAATTCGATAGTCTTCCATTTTGGGAGCTTGAATCTTGGAGTTATTAGAGGTCATGGAAGCTCTAGGAGATTGCGGATCGTTCATGGCATTGTCCTAATCAAGCGTTTAGTTATCTTCTCAGA
This sequence comes from Pseudanabaena sp., assembly GCA_003249015.1. Classification (GTDB taxonomy): domain Bacteria; phylum Cyanobacteriota; class Cyanobacteriia; order Pseudanabaenales; family Pseudanabaenaceae; genus Pseudanabaena. The sequence continues at coordinate 80,634 of QBLS01000003.1, forward strand.
GCCGTTACCCAATTACAGCGATTTGCATCCAAATCTAGAGGATTTTTGAAAGCGCTTATGCTGAGATACTTGTAGCATTTGTCAGTCTAGTGAAGTACGGATTTGCACCTCGCTTGATTGAAAAGCGCTATATAAAAAACTAGAGAGCAACTAGAGCTTAGTCGTACAAACCTATTTTACGAGCATAATCGGCAAAATTTTAAAACTTAGAGTTTTGCTATTGTCGTCTTTATACCAAATCAAGAAATGATTAAAACCCAAAGCCAAAATCTGTGGCGCACGCGCAGTGTGCGCCACAGGTTTTGAGGTTTTATATTTAACTGTGTCTAGTTACTTACGCCATTTCTTGACAACAAACCCAGATAAATTTTGGGAAGCGGCGCGGAGCGCCGCTTCCCAAAATTTATCTGGGTTTTAATTAAGCATAAAGCCCTGTATCAAGAAATCAGTTTTGGGACTTTCAGCGCCGAGGGCGCTGAAAGTCCCAAAACTGATTTCTTAACTAACAAGACTGGCGACAGCTATAATTTGCCATTAGCGCCATAAAATAATTAGCTTTTCCATGAATCAACTGATTAGTGCCTTCACTCTATTCCTGAGCTTACTTGTCGAAGCCATTCCATTTTTATTAATGGGTGTATTGCTCTCTGGAGCCTTGTTAGTATTTGTGGATGAGCGCAAACTAATTGAACTATTGCCTAAAAACCCCTTACTGGGAGCCTTTGCTGGTAGCTTGTTGGGGTTTATGTTTCCTGTCTGTGAATGTGGAAATGTCCCTGTAGCAAGGCGCTTAATCTCTCAAGGTGCGCCTATTTCAGTGGCGGTCAGCTTTTTGTTAGCGGCTCCCACAATTAACCCTGTCGTGATCTGGGCTACTTGGACAGCTTTTCGCGATCAGACTGAAATTGTGATTTTACGAGTAGTACTTTCTTTGTTGGTCGCGATCGTTGTCTCAATGGTATTTAGTACTCAGAAGGATTTAAACGCAATTTTACAGCCCAACATAGCTCTTGCCTTACCTGCGCCCAAGGTTAAGGCTGGTGCAGTTCCTGTCGGTACATTTTTTTTGGGGGAAGATCGCAGTCAGCCCCTGAGTTTAGCTGGCTATGCCTCCGCTCGAAGCCAGTCAGTCAGCCAGAAGCCCTTGTCCGATCGCTTAAATATGCTGCTCGATAACACTCTGGCAGAAATGCGAGAACTAGGTGCAATTTTAGTAATGGGTAGCGCGATCGCAGCCGTAATTCAGGTATGGGTTCCTCGCGATATCATTTTGAGTCTAGGACAAGGACAGGTCAGTTCGATTTTGGCGATGATGACCTTGGCGGCGATCGTATCGATTTGTTCAACGGTCGATGCTTTTTTTGCTTTGTCCTTTGCCGCAACTTTCACCAGTGGCTCTTTGTTGGCATTTCTAGTTTTTGGCCCCACAATTGACTTAAAGGCGATCGGCTTAATCTTGACTATTTTTCAAAGGAAAGCGGTTATTTATATGTTCCTTTTGACTGCACTGCTTACTTTTTTAAGTTGCCTATTCATTAATTTCCAGTTCAACGGGGGGTAACACCAAGTGAAGAAATGGCTATGCCATTTCTTCACTTAAACCCCAGAGAACGAGTGGCGGCGCATCGCGCCGCCACTCGTTCTCTGGGGTTTTGATTTTTAGGCATAAGTAAACCTAAAACCAAAAAGGTTGTTCCGCCCGCTACGCGGGCGGAACAACCTCTGGTTTTAGGTTTTAATTAAGCCCAGCTACTTAGCTCTTGCTTTGCTATAGCAAGCGTCAGCCCTAATTACTGGCGAGTAGTCCTTTAAGGCGTAAACTTTCCAGCTCTAAAACTTTTATGGCTAAACTACGATCGCGTTCCATTAGATCATCAAAAGTATCAACAGGAATCGCCAAAACCCTAGTTGGGGAAGACTTAGCAGTGATCGTACCTGTTAAATTGGTGTGGGTTAACACCTCTAGCTCGTCTAACACTTTGCCTGACACCAGAGAGGAAACTGTTTCTGATTGATCGGCGTGGATGATCCTAATTTCCACATAGCCCTCAATCAGCAGTAGCAATTCGCGGCAAGTGTCCCCAGCCTCAGTAATATGTTCATTTTCTAAGTAAGGTTTCACATAGGCGCGATCGCTTAACTCCATTAAAATCTCATTATCGAGGGACTGGAAAAAGTCACTATTGAATAGATAGATCACTCGTTCTAATTTCTCAAAGTTTGCCAAGGGTTGGGATTGGGTATTTTTGAGAATCAGGGCGATCGTTTCTTGGACTAGGGGATGTTTGCTCTCAATATCGACCGCATAAATCCGACTAGCAGCAAAATCAAGGATTTGTAATAAGTACAAACTCACCGATTGAATTAAGGGGTTGGGTTCTTGCAATAGCGGTGTGAGAGTGTCAATTATTTCGGAAACGGTGATCGCCACTGAACAAGCACTATTTGCGGATGGTTGATTTAGTAGTTCTATTTGGCTAGGCGAAATTTTGATAAGCCAAAGGGAATTCGGTTCCTCTAAAATATCCTGCAAAACCGTAGGCGCAAGTTTACCTAAATTACTGGCGATCTCATTGCCTTCATTGGAGTTTAGATTAGCGATCGCCTCTAACAAAGCTAATACCAGAATCTTCTTTTTACGACGGATTGCCTCTAATAATAGGGATACGGCTGGGCGATGTTCCAATAGGCAACGCTGATTGAGGTTATGGTAAGACTGCAATAGTTGGTCAAGGCTGTCAAGATAAAAATGGGATTTTTGTTTAAGGGTTGCATCGCGATCAAATCCTTGGGTAATTTCTCGCTCCTCCGCAGGGGAAATATTATAGGCTTGCACCAATTGCTGTGAAGCGGTGTCAGTATCAAGGTTTTGCAGATAAACCAAACGCTCAAGGGCTTTGCGATACCCCGAAATGCGGACTAGATTTTCAAGGTTGCGCTGACGACTAGGGTCGAGGAGTTGCGGATCTTCCACACCTAACTCTTCGAGCAGGTTACGGTGTTCGGCATCGGAAATATCTAATTCTGTGCGTAATTGCCGCAATAGTTCCAAACTACTCGCAGAATTGGTATAACCTTCTTCCAAGGATTCGCGCAGTACGCCTTTATAAGCCTCATAACGCTTTTGTTTGGTAAATCCTGGTAAAACCTTCGCCAAGACATAGACCTCATGGGGATTGAGATCATCGACATCGCGATCTTTGAAATATTCTTGCAAAGGGAAATTCATCTTTAATAACTGCTTACGGAACCTACCCGCCAATCCTTCCCTAGCATAGAGTTCTGGATCTCGTTTGAGGGTACGGGCTAACCACAGAGTGCTAAGCAGCACCATTAGGACATCAATGGTTTCTTGGAAAAAGTTAGGAAGTAATCGAATAAAGGGACGACCGCCGAAAATAAAGAATAGATTAAAAGCAATAAAAGTAGTGACACTAAATAAATGATGGCGAATCAATAAATTAGAGGTTTTTTGTTTAGCAAAGTTCAAATAGGAACGATAAAGACGTTCGCTGAGCGTACCAAAAATATAGCCTAAGCCTGTAAATAAGCCCAAGGTAAGCGGCACTGCCAAAATTTTGGGAATGGGAATCGCTTGATTGTATAGATAAAATCCAGAGGACATTAGTTTGTGAATGGAATTTCCTTCCATCGCCCAAGCCCCTGAAAAGTAATAGTCCCAACTACCTGCATAGAGATAGTAATAGAAGAAATAGCCAACGACTAATCCTAAATAGCAGTAATAGAGAAATTGTGATTCTGGTTTCTCAATGCCATCCCAGTACGATCGCTCAGAGTCGATATCAATACAGGGATTTTGACAGGCAACACAGGCGCTCTGCTCTTTACCATCAGTGATCGTGCGACACATGGATTGGGTAATCGGCACTTCGCTCATGTGCGCTTTGGTCGCCAATAGTGCTGATGGTTCGGCATAGATTTTCTGGACAGGAGCCATCGGACAGAAATAATTGCACCAAGTCTTGCCACCATAGAGATAGCCAACCGTAATTGCAGCCGCGATCGTTATGACTAGCCATAAACCAAGGGCGATCGCATTGCCATTAATAAATAAAATCCGACTACATAGACCGATAAATAACAAACCAAACTGAAGATATAAATAATTTTTGCCTAGCCAAGAGTCTTTCTTAACCTTGGGAATTTCATAACGGACTTTCCCAGTCTTGCTATCAGTCCTTTTTAATTGTCTTTGCCATCCCAAGGCGCGCGGAATTTGCGATAGAAAAGATAACGGACAAATGCGCCGCCATAGCTCATGTCCAAATACTAGCAAGATAAAAATGGCACTAGGGACAATCATTCCCCAAAATATCGGTGCGCCGAGGGGGTAGGGTTGCAAGTCTAAACAGACATTTTGGACAGGAATACAATCGTCGGGCTTAATCCGAAAAGGACTCCAAGTTTGATTTGCAGTCGTAATTAAAGGAGAAATCGGATCATAAAAGAGTGAAGCAATCAGCAATAACCAAGCACAGGTTAATAGCCAGCGCACTTTTCGCATTTGTTGTTCAGAGATGGGAGAAATCATAATTTTTCGCTATTGATTGGGATAGTGGGATTTAGTTAAAAATAAATTCAAAGGGCAATTGGCTTAAGTCAGCTTAAGCCAATTGTTAGGGCTACTTATAAGTTCATCCAAAGATTGATTAGGTTTATTTATACAAACAATTTATGAGCGTTATACCTCAAAAGTATATCCAGCAAGTATTAAAAGGAGAACTATAGTTGTATCAAGATGATAACCATATGAACTTACCTATAGAAACTTTATCAAAAAATACATAGAGTAAAATCTATTTTTATTATAAGAATAATAGACTTTACTCTACTCACTATTCACTCTAAGATACCTATAGAAATAAATCAATCGTTTTTATAAAACTCCTAAGAAACCATGTCCAGTCTTAAAAGCAACATTTCACGGCGGCGATTTATTGCCACAGCAGGCGCCACAGCACTTAGTTCAGTGCTTCTCAAAGGCTGTCTTGGCAATCCACCCGAAGACACGCCAATCATAAGTTCTGCTAATGTCACCAAAGTTAATCTTCCTCCTGAACAGGTTCCCGAAACCACCAAAGTCAGACTTGGCTATTTACCAATTGTTGAAGCAGCACCATTAATTATTGCCAAAGAGAAGGGATTCTTTGCTAAATACGGCATGGATAATGTAGAAATCTCTAAGCAAGCCAACTGGGGAGCCGCTAGAGATAATGTCAAAATTGGTTCTGTCGCAGGTGGAATTGATGGCGGTCAGTGGCAAATGCCCATGCCTTATTTAATTTCCGAGGGTGTTATTACCGACAATCTCAAAATCCCGATGTATGTGCTTTTGCAGCTAAATACTCATGGCAATGCAATCGCGATCGCGGGTAAGCATCAAGGCAAAGGGTTGTCTTTAAAAATCGACAAAGCCAAGGATTTCTTTGAGAAAACTAAATCTGAAGGCGCAAAGTTTAAAGCCGCCTACACCTTTCCCAAAGCCAATCAAGAGTTCTGGATTCGCTACTGGTTAGCGGCAAATGGAGTCGATCCTGATGCTGATATCGAATTATTGACCGTACCTGCGGCACAAACTGTTGCCAACATGAAAACTGGCACAATGGATGCCTTTAGTACAGGTGACCCTTGGCCATATCGCATTGTTAAAGAGAAGATTGGTTTCATTCCTGCGCTGACTGCGGAGATTTGGAAGGGACATCCTGAAGAATATTTAGCAATGCGTGCAGATTGGGTGGATAAATATCCCAAAGCAACTAAGTCTTTGCTGAAGGCAATCATGGAAGCGCAGCAATGGTGTGATAACTTTGATAATCGCAAAGAACTTGTGCAGATCTTAGCCACCCAAAACTACTTTGGTGTTGCTCCTGAAATCCTTGCTGATCCTATGATGGGTAAGTATGACATGGGCGATGGTCGCATTATTGACGATAAGACTATGGCTCCGCTCTATTGGAAAGATGCCAAGGGAAATGTCTCCTACCCATACCAGAGTCACGATCTTTGGTTCATCACTGAGAGTGTGCGATGGGGCTTCTTACCAAAAGAGTCTCTAGCTACCGCTAAGGATTTGATCAAAAAGATCAATCGTGAAGATCTCTGGCGCGAGGCAGCTAAGGAAGCAGGATTCACCGCCGACATTCCCACTAGCACTTCTCGCGGTATTGAAGAATTCTTTGACGGTACAAAGTTTGATCCTGAAAACCCACAGGCTTATTTGGATGGATTGAAGATTAAGAAGGTTTAATTCTGTCTACGTTTTAGGGTTTAGATCCCCCCTAGCCCCCCTTGTAAAGGGGGGAAAAGAAAAATTATCTTCTTCCCCCTTTTTAAGGGGGATTGAGGGGGATCTCTTGAAAATTAATCACAAACAAATACATTTAAGAGTAAAAAATCATGGCAGTAAGTGTTGGTAATCGTAATGGTAGCTTTGGGCGATCGCTCAGCAAATTTTGGCAAAAGAATGCTCAAAACTGGGCGCTCCCAATCATCGGACTATTAGGATTTTTACTGGTTTGGCAAGTTCTCTCGGCTACTGGTTTACTAAAACTGCCTAGCCCATTCGACATTGTTTATGAAAAAAACACTCGTAACCTGTTACTTTATCCCTTCTTCGATCGCGGTGGTACGGATAAAGGCTTATTCTGGCAAACCCTCGCTAGTTTTGAGCGCGTTGCTAAGGGTTACTCACTGGCGGCGATCGTGGGTATTGGTGTCGGGATTCTGGTGGGAACTAATGCAGTTATTGACAAAGCCCTCGATCCATTGTTCCAATTTTTACGAACAGTTCCACCCCTTGCATGGGTTCCGATCGCTCTCGCAGCGCTCCGTCAAAATGAACCAGCAGCATTATTCGTTATCTTTATCACTGCTGTATGGCCGATCCTGTTAAATACTGCGGTGGGTGTGAAACAAATTCCGCAAGACTATCGCAACGTTTCGCGGGTGCTACAACTCTCTCGCCAAAAGTATTTCTTCAAGATTTTGATTCCTTCGGCACTGCCCTATATCTTCACTGGTTTACGCATTTCCATCGGTCTTGCATGGCTTGCCATTATCGCTGCGGAAATCATCATGTCAGGTATTGTCGGCATCGGCTTCTTCATCTGGAACTCCTACACCAATGACAAAGTAGGCGAAGTAATTTTGGCTCTAGTTTATATCGGTGCTGTCGGGTTGCTACTCGACCGTGCGATCGGCTGGCTCCAGACTTTGATTTTGCCTGAAGAACAGAAGTAAAGAGATCCCCCTCAATCCCCCTTGTAAAGGGGGAAGAAGAAAATTAATTTATTCTCCCCCCTTTACAAGGGGGGCTAGGGGGGATCTTTAGAATCTCGCGCCATCAGTAGGTTGATATTTCATAAAAGGAGAATTTTAAAATGCAGGATTTTGTTTTAGTTGATCAGGTAGAAAGAACATTCCCATTGGGAGGTGGCAAAGAATATATAGCCCTTAAAGGAATTGATCTTCAAATAAAGAAAGGTGAATTTATCTCTCTCATCGGTCACTCTGGTTGCGGTAAGTCAACCTTGCTCAACATGATCGCAGGGCTAGACTTACCAACTGGTGGCGTAGTAATGCTCGAAGATGAGCGTGTCACTCGTCCAGGGCCAGATCGCATGGTGGTATTTCAAAACTATTCGCTGTTGCCTTGGCTATCGGTACGCGAAAATGTGGCTCTGGCTGTTGATGAAGTTCTTTCTCATTTGCCAAAGGTTGAGCGTCATGATTTAGTTGAGCGCTATGTAAATATGGTCGGACTAGCCCATGCGATCGATAAGCCACCCACACAGCTATCGGGTGGGATGCGCCAACGGGTAGCGATCGCTAGAGCGCTAGCCGTCCGTCCCAAACTCTTGCTCCTTGATGAACCCTTTGGAGCCTTGGATGCACTGACTCGCGGCAATTTGCAAGAAAAGCTGATGCAGATCTGTAACGAAGATCAGATCACAGCGGTAATGGTTACTCACGATGTCGATGAGGCAGTATTACTAAGCGATCGCATTGTAATGTTGACCAATGGACCCGCCTCAAAAATCGGTAACATTTTGGAGGTGGATATTCCTCGTCCTCGTCAACGCATGGAAGCAGTCAATCATCCCAGTTACTACAGCCTTCGCAGTGAAATTATTTACTTCTTGAACCAACAAAAGCGCGTCAAGAAATTGAATGCCCGCAAGGTGACAACGGTTGCAAGACATGGCTTAGAAAAAGTCAACCTCGAAATTGGCTTTGTTCCCTTAACCGCCTGTGCACCGATCGCCGTAGCTAAGGAAAAAGGCTTTTTTGAGAAGCATGGACTGGATGAAGTTTCCCTTGTGCGTGAAACCAGTTGGCGCGGCATTGTTGACGGTATTGCAGGCGGCTATCTTGATGCAGCGCAAATGCCATCGGGTTTGCCAATGTGGATGACTCTAGGCGGCAACGGTGCTTGTAAGCCCATTGTTACGGCTCTAACTATGACCCGCAACGGTAACGCCATTACCCTAGACAAGCATTTTTACGATCGCGGCATTCATACCCTCGCGGATTTCAAAGCGATGTTGCAAAATACTCGCGATCGCACTCACCGCATGGGCGTAGTCCATCCCTCATCGATGCACAATTTGCTGCTCCGTTACTGGTTAGCGGCTGGAGGCATCGACCCTGATCATGATGTGGAACTCAAAACTATTCCTCCTGCTCAAATGGTAGTTGACCTCAAAGCAGGCAGTATCGATGGTTTCTGCGTTGGTGAGCCTTGGAACTTCCGCGCCGCCATGGAAAATATCGGCTTTACGGTTGCCACGGATTTAGAAATCTGGCAAGGACACCCTGGCAAGGTTCTCGGCGTGCGTGAAGATTGGGCAAATGCTTATCCCAATACCCACATTGCTCTCGTCAAGGCTCTTTTGGAAGCCTGTATGTATTGCGCCGACCAAAATAATTCCGAAGAGATCCGTCAAATTCTCTCCCGTCGCGCCTACGTCAGCACTAATGTTAATTACATTCATTTGGGCAACCCTGATGATGTTACCTGTGCGATCGACACTCCCATGCGCGAACCTGCTCACCACCAGTTCTATGGGGCTGGTGTCAATCGTCCGAGCCGTTCTGAGCATCTCTGGCACATTACCCAGATGGCGCGTTGGGGCGATGTTCCCTTCCCTCGCAACTGGGTAGAAGTATTAGAGAAAACCTGTCGCGTCGGCGTATTTAGTACTGCGGCCCGTGAGTTGGGTCTAACAGATATCACCTACAGCCGCAATGCGATTCAACTTTTTGATGATATTCCCTTTAATGCCGAAGATCCCATTGGCTATCTCAACCAGCTAGAAATCAAGCGCAATATCACGATGGCAGAAATTGCGATGGAATCAATGCGAATGGTTGCTTAGCTTCCTTCTTTAGCAAAAATTCTACTTGATCCCCCTCAATCCCCCTTGTAAAGGGGGAAGAAGAAAATAAATTGATTCTCCCCCCTTTACAAGGGGGGCTGGGGGGATCGTAACCTTTTACTTTCACAACCAATTTTTCAAAGAGAGCAAAAAGAACATGACCCAAACCATTTTTGAAAGTACAAACCAAATCGCCCAAATTCCACCTCAAGAAGCATTCCTGCGAATTGAAAATGTCTCTAAAATCTATCCCACGCCAAAAGGTGAATATGTTGTTCTGAAGGATGTCAATCTACATATTCAAGAAGGTGAATTTATTTGCTTAATTGGTCATTCTGGCTGTGGTAAATCAACACTCCTAAATATGGTTGGCGGCTTCTCCAAACCTTCCATTGGTGAAGTAACAGTCAATGGCAAACTGATCACCAAACCAGGTCCCGATCGCATGGTGGTATTTCAAGGTTATGCGCTCTTGCCTTGGCTAACGGTGTATGAAAATGTCATGCTTGCCGTTGACTCCGTTAACCCCAATATGTCGAAAGGCGAAAAAAATGATATCGTCCGCCATCACCTCGCGATGGTGGGATTAAGTGAAGCCGCCGAGAAAAAGCCCACTCAAATTTCGGGGGGGATGAAGCAGCGCGTATCGATCGCTAGAGCTTTAGCAATCCGTCCTGAAGTATTGATTCTTGATGAACCCTTTGGCGCATTGGATGCAATCACCAAAGAGGAACTCCAAGAGGAGCTATTACAAATTTGGACAGAGCATCGCTGCACGGTATTAATGATTACCCACGATATCGATGAGGCTTTATTTTTAGCCGATCGCCTTGTAATGATGACCAATGGACCTGCTGCTAATATTGGCGAAATCATGACCATTCCTTTCCCCCGTCCTCGCGATCGCGCCCAAATCATGGAAGATCCGCTATATTACGATCTTAGAAATACGGCGCTTGACTTTTTATATAACCGTTTTGCTCATGATGAGTAATGACAAAGCTTTGCTCTCTAATTAGACAAAAAGAAAAAGACTCGCATAGCGAGTCTTTTTCTTTTTACTTAATACGAGTTGCAACAACTATAGAAGACCAGTATTTGCGCCTTGTCTGCCTGTAGCCAGTTCAACCTTGATAATTCGGCCGCCCATTTTCATGATGCGTTGCTGCTCAGCAAACCAGTTATCGTAAGGAACCAATTTTGTGAAATAGGTATTTTGCAACTCTCGTTGTGTACGAATGCGAGTTTGGCTAGGTACACAAGCAGTGATTTTAAAAGTCCGCATAGCGGCGATCTCCTTCAGAGCCAGTTATTTGAAAATAGAATATAAAAATATCGGTGACAAGACAGGAACTTGAAAGTCCCTATCTTGTCACCGCAATCGAGCAATTAGCTCAAGCCAGAGCTGATGTAATCGAGGTAAATACCCAATTCCTTGCCAGCTTCAGAACCAACAATGCTAGCAGCAACTTCTTTGATTGCTTGAATAGCTTGGATGGTGGAAACTACAGGTACTCCAAGGGAGTTGTAGGTTTCTTTCAAGCCATTGAGTACGCGCTCATCAAGGATGGAAGCATCACCAGCCAACATGGCATAGGTCGCATAGCGTAGGTAGTAGTCGAGGTCACGAATACAAGCGGCATAACGACGGGTGGTGTACATATTTCCACCTGGGCGGGTGACATCTGAGTACAACAAAGACTTAGCAACAGCTTCCTTAACGATAGTTGCTGAGTTAGCGGCGATCGCTGCGGAAGCACGAACGCGAAGTTCGCCAGTTGCGAAGTAGCTCTTTAGCTTTTCGAGGGAAGCGGAGTCAAGGTACTTGCCTTGAACGTCAGAAGAATTGATGACGGAGGTAATTGCGTCTTGCATTTTTGTATATCTTTTAGGTTTGCAATTAGTTTTTTGAATTATGGATTCAGAAATCTGAATAGCTTAAATTCTGTTTTTAAACACAATCGAGTCTAGCAATTTAATTTGGCACAGTTAGCGCAAATTAACTTACTGCATTGCACCGATGACATAGTCAAAGTAGTAGCCAGCTTCAGCAGCGTCTTCACCAGACAAAAGAGCAGAAGCAGCATTCTTCAGACCACGTACACCTTCAGCAACTCCAGGAATAGGAGTACCCAAGGAGTTATACATTTCCTTAACGCCAACTAAACCGATTTCTTCGATCGGTGTAACGTCACCAGATACAACTCCGTAGGTGATCAGGCGAAGGTAGTAGTCGAGGTCACGGAGGCAAGTTGCGGTCATTTGTTCGCCGTATGCATTTCCGCCAGGAGAAACAACATCAGGACGCTTTTGGAAAAGTTGATCACCAGCTTGCTTAACGATGCGCTCGCGGGACTCGGTTAAAGTTTGGGCAATGCGAAGGCGACGCTCACCAGAGCTTACAAAGCCCTTAATGCGATCAAGTTCACCAGGGCTGAGGTAACGTGCTTCAGCATCTGCATTCACGATGGACTTCGTGACTACGCTCATTTAATTTGTCTCCAATCAAAAAAGTGAATAAAAACGATTGATGTGATGCCTAGCCATATCAAACCCTAAAATTTCAAGTTGTGTTTTTGCAAACAGTTTCTAGAAACCAAATTTGTGGGAGTGGTAGGTAGGTTTTCTTGTCAAAGCAATGATTACTAAAATATTTTGAAGCATTGCGTTGTCTACAAGCTTTTCTTCATCACACTTCTTAACAATTTACATGTTAGCACTAGAGTTGAAAAGTGGGATCAAAAGTAGCTCTGCCTAGGCTGGAAGTATTGCTGCACATAGAGTTGCCATGCCTCCGATGATCATCAAGCCTGCTGGCATAAACTTTTTGGTCTTGATGAGGCGAACGACAAAAACGATCACTAGTAGGGATGCGATCGCAATACCAGCGATTTTGCCCCATTCTTGATTTTGGGCGGCGGCGATTCCTGAGATGATCAATCCAAGTCCGCTAATGCTACCTGAAATGATCGAAGCGTTACTTTGGCTTTTGACAAAACCAAAAACTCCGCCGATGATCGCGACAACTCCGTAGGTGATGAGGGCAATGGTACTAGGAGAAAAATTCATAAATGTTTGTTTAAAATTATTTAAAAGATTCGCCTAGAATACCAAACAAGAAGCGAGAGGCGGCGCAAATGGTTTTGGGCTGTATGTAGTCCTAAACAAAAGATGAGTGGCGGCGCAAAGCGCTGCCACTCATCTTTTGTTTGGTAAGTGCTGTTTGTTAAGTGCAAGGCACTGTATCAAACAAACAAATTAAGCAGTATTGAGGCAATGCGGTTGAGGTATGGAGCTGGATCAAGAGCTACCCACCCATCTCCAGAGGGAACCATAATCTCAAAATGTAAATGGGGTCCTGTCGAGCGTCCTGTCGAGCCAACAAGTCCAATTTGCTGCCCTTGAACTACCCTTTGACCTTGATAGACAAAGATCGACTCAAGGTGAGCATAGCGAGTGCCTGTAGAACCATGATTAAGCTCAATGAGGTTGCCATAGCCACCACCCCAACCTGCAAATTCAACAGTCCCTGTCTTGGCGGCAAGTACGGGCGTGCCGAAGGAAGCTCCTAGATCAATACCGCTATGAAATGACCAGATAGCTGTAACTGGATTCATGCGCCAACCATAGTTAGAGGTGACGGGGACTGAGTAGGGCAGAGGATAGCCGCCTGCTTGCATGATTATTGCTGACTCACCTGAGCCTCTAGCGATCGCAGGCGGATTGAAGGGTACGGGATCGGGCTTCCAGATTGCGCCTGGCACAAACACAACTTGGGGGCGACGCTGACATCCGTTACGTTCAAATAAGACATCGGCACGAACATTGTATTTTTTAGCGATGGTGGTGTAGTTTTCTTCATTTTTGAAGCGGTAAACTAGTCCATCCATTGGGGCGATCGCAAGGTTTTGCCCCACTTTGACTTGACCGTTGCGGACTTCGGGGTTCATGCCCATCAAGGTAGCGGTTTTTAGACCATATTGTTTAGCGATGCTTTCGAGGGTTTCTCCTTGCTTAACTTTGTGCTGCGCTAAAGCATCAAGGGTTGGTTTACCACAAAGTTCTTCAGCTTCAGCAGCTCTGGATTGCTCAATGGGAGTCGAGGGTATGGCATTAGTTGCACTGATAGGGGATGGACTCAAACTAGCGATCGCGATCGCCGTTGTCACCACTATTAAAGAAATTTTCCAAAACGGCTTCATGGAGTGTTACTTAGGATTTTAAGGAAAGTTTTGAAAAGTTGGTTTAGGGGGCTGAGTTGTGAAAAAAGTAACAAAGCATGAAGAATTACTAAATATTCTCCATATCCTACCCGTCCTAGAATTAGGGGGGCGAAGCGCCGCACCGATAATTCTCAGGTTTTAAGGTCTACTTCTTAGACTGGGAAGGAAGCAACATTGCAACAAATATTGTTGCAGTGATTGGGTATCGACTAAAAGTACCAATATGGTGAAATTAGACCACATCAGGAGGCTCTAAGAGTTCTGCAATTTCAGAAAAAGTCGTTTTCTTGATGGCACGGCTCCACTGCTTCATCAAAAATCAATTCCTTGTTATACGACGCAGCTCTAAATGCTCTAATTTAACTACATCAATTCCTAAAGCTGTTCTCAAATCCCATGACTCAATCGACAGACTCATCTTCTAGTAGCTTTATTAGCAAGGATCAGCTCTCTAGCTTCTTAGATATCGCCACGGAAGCAGCCTGTGCGGGCGGCGCAGTGTTGAAATACTACTGGGGCAATCTTCAAGAAGTAGAAGAAAAGCGCCCAGGGGACTTGGTGACGATCGCGGATAAAGAATCAGAGGCAGCAGTTTTAGCGATTTTGCAAAGACACTTTCCCGATCATGGGATTTTGGCGGAAGAGTCAGGTGTATTGGGTAACTCAGAAAGTCGATATCTTTGGGCGATCGATCCCCTAGATGGCACAACCAATTTTGCCCATCAATATCCCTTTTCTTCGGTATCGATCGCCTTACTAATTGATGGCATACCTGCGGTTGGGGCGGTTTACGATCCCTTTCGCGATGAAATCTTTCGGGCAGCAACAGGCTTGGGAGCAACGCGCAATCGTTTACCAATTCATGTTTCAAAAACGATGGAACTGAGTCGCAGTTTACTTGTAACAGGATTTGCCTACGATCGCACCCTTGTTGAAGATAACAATTACGCCGAATTTTGTCATTTTACCCATCTCACCCAAGGCGTTCGGCGCGGCGGTTCGGCAGCGATGGACTTAGCCTATGTTGCTTGCGGCAGACTAGATGGCTATTGGGAGCGGGGTTTATCGCTGTGGGACTTGGCGGCGGGGGTGGTGCTTGTGCGTGAGGCTGGGGGGATGGTTACGGCTTACGATGGCAGCGACCATATCCCTAAGTCGGGCAGACTATTGGCAACCAATCGTTATTTGCATCAGCAAATGATTGATGAATTAGCGCTAGTTAAGCCTTTACCATTCAAGTTTCCCTTTGGGCGCTAGTTTCGCCCTAGTCAACCCAAAAAAATGTTAAAAGGCTTGCGTCGCAAGCCTTTTAACATTTTTTCGGGTTGACTAGGGTAGGATAATTATGAGTAATCTCTGTGATATTTGAGAGGTGAGGCTATGACTTTTGAAGAGATGCAAGCTGTAATAGCTGGAATGCTGGAAGTTCAACGCAATTTGCAAGAAAGTCAGCTAAGAGACCGTCAAGATATTTTGCTTTTAATTGAGCAAACTAAGCAGTTATCAGCAGTTCAGAGAAGCACCCAAGAAGATCAAATTCGCGATCGCCAAGACATAGAGTTACTGATAGAAAGAGGTAAACAACAGGAAAAAATGCTCGATCGCCTAATTGGTTACAGCCTTTCCTATGAGTCTGACAAATTAGACCTAGAGCAAAGAATGACTGAGTTAGAACGCAAAAGAGCCGAGCGTGATCAATGAGTACGTCAAATCGATTCTTGTTATTAGTGATACTGGGCATTGCGATCGCCGTAATTGGTAGTCATTTTTTGACCATAATTTTGGCAATTTCCTTGATGCTAGTCACCTATGCGATGCCCCTATTGTTTGTTTTGGTGCTGCTATTGGTTGGCTGGAAATTGGTATTGAGTGACGGAAAAAAAGAGGAGCGATCGCAAATAGAACCAACTAAAAGCGCTAAGCCTGACAGCCACTTGGATATTGAACGTGAGTTAAATCGACTCAAACATCAAATTGAGCAGATACATAAAAAAGATAAGCAATAAACTTAATTACATAGTCGGCAGCAATAGACTTAGCATTCACTTTTCATCAAAATCTAGATAGCTATAGCTGTTTCAAATAAGAGTTAGGGCTTCGACTGCGCTCAGCCAACGTATACTGCTGGCTGAGCAAGCGATGCACTGAGCCTGTCGAAGTGTCGAAGCCTCTTCTAAATATTTAAAATTGCTATATCCAGCCGCTAATCCTTAGGTGGGTCAGTAGTGATGCTAGAAATCTACATTTTCGTAAATTTCCGCCAAGCTAAGCTCGATCGCCAATGACGATAATTGCAGTTGATTTTCTAATTGTGAATATTCCCTTAGCAACCATTGGTTAGTCCCCTGTTTTAGATAATGCTCAACATGGGGCTTGGTTTGATCAATCAGTAAATATTCCTGAAAGGTGGGAATACTGCGATAATCGGCAAATTTCTCACCGCGATCATAGTTCTTAGTGGACTTTGATAGCACTTCCACAATCAAGATTGGTTCTGTAACTGTATCCTGTCGTCCGCCCTGCAATACGATCGGACGAGCTACAACCATGACATCGGGATAGGTATAGACTTGGCGATTGGGAATATACAATCTTTGATCGGTCACAAAAACCTGCAAAGGTCTACCTTTTAGCATTACTCGAAAAATTACTGTGAGTGCGCCAATAATTTCGTTATGGGTGGGAGTGCCGCCAGTCATTTTAATAATTTCTCCTTGTCGATATTCATGGCGTTCTTGAGAATCGATCTCGAACTCTAGATACTCCACAGGCGTGATCGCTTTTAATGGCGCTACAACTGTCATACTTTAGTCTCCATAACCGATCAAAGCAGTTTATATCACTCTAGCTTGTGAGCCTCTCCATGAGGTAACACAGGCAATCTTGACGGACGATTTTAGGATTGAGGCTGATCATTGAGGGCATTACCGCTTTTTTGAGAATGATTTCACCATCTGTGATTTGAAAATAGCGATCGCACTTTTCCTCTCCCTCTTCACTTACCGCTGATAGATATGCTTGATCAGTTTTGGCTTTACCAAATTTTGTGCCGATTGCTAATTCTTGAAAATTCAAGCAGTCCATGTCGGCGGGAAAAGTAATGTCATCATCAGGATTTTCGGTGAAGCTGAATTTAATTGATTCAGGGACTTTGACGATCGCCACTGTATGAAACAGATCAATATCCGCGATCGCACTATCAGGCAAACTATCAAAACTATCGAGATTAAGACAGGTATCCACATATTCCAATGCGTGCGCTGTACCATCGGGCTTGTCAGGCTGACCGCATTCTAAGACGATCGTAGGACAAAGCTCAGCAAAGGCATAGGACTGAACAGTTTTAGGACTGGTGTAGTAAACGACGGTTTTGGCAAATAATCGCGCTAGGTGGCGAGAATGGTTGTCGAGGCGAGTAATACATCCATAGTGAGGATTACGCCCCGTGTTGTTATGTATATCAATGCTGGCAAATACACCCCGCGATCGCATTTCTGCAATTACAGCTTGCGCCATTGCTTGCTCTGGCAATGTATTTGCCGATTCCCCAATTTGCCAAATGCGGTTGTAGTCTGGCTGATCCTCTAAATGCCTCAGTCGATATTTTGCTGCCTGAATATTGCCGATAAACAGGGATAGCGATCGCGGTAATTTTTGATTTTGATATTTGCGTAAAAGCTCTCTCATCGCTAGCCAGCTAGTTGTTTCATTGCCATGCAATAGGATTGATACAAACAAAGCTGGTTGGCGATCGCCTTCCAAGTGGATCAAGGCGGGGCAGTCTAGCAACTGCCAAAGTTGGTCAGACTCAAGATCTAGCAAGCCTTGGGGAATATGGTCAAAAATATTTAGCAAAATATTTAAAAATCAGTAGATATAATGGCTGCGCTGTAAAAATTTCATTTCCTGAGTAATGGCGCAAAGTGCCGCTACCAATCTAATACCAACTCACAAAAGAGTGATTAGTATGGTTTTTTAAATAAAGAAATGGCGTAGCCATTTCTTTATTTAAAAAACAAAAGGCACGCATTGCGTGCCTTTTGTTTTAACGATTAAGGAGTGCCAATTGGCACTCCTTAAACTAAATGCAGGATAAAAAATAATTGCACTTGTAAAAAAGTAAACCAGAATCTATCAAACTAAAAAATTAAAAAATCAGGAATTAAAATTATTAATTCGTAATTGCTTAATCAGTAATTAGTAAGTTAGACCCATGCTGCGGGAGGTTTCTGCTCCCAAGTAGACACGGATGCTCAGAAAGTCAGTGGGGCAAGCAGTTTCGCAACGCTTACAACCAATGCAGTCCTCGGTACGAGGTGAAGAAGCGATTTGACCCGCTTTACATCCATCCCAAGGAACCATTTCCAAAACATCACAAGGACAGGCTCGCACGCATTGGGTGCAGCCGATACAGGTGTCATAAATTTTGACTGCATGCGACATATTGCTATTGCTCCAATCAATATATGTACCTATAGCATTTTCTAGCTTAGTGAGGCATTGGGTTGTTGCCCCGCCAAAGGCAGCGCAGCAACCTCACTCTACTGGAAAGTTACTATATTGAGGCACTGGATGTTTAAATCAAAGTTTATCGTAGTGGTTTACATTCAATGCCAAGTTTGTGAGATAACTTAAAACAAATTAATATTTTAGGATTAAAGACATTTTGTGCTTTTGTCTTTTACCAAGCAGGATGTGAAAAAATTGCTTGCATGGTTTTGTTGCCCCGCAGTTGATTGGACAGGGGGAGATGTCCTCTGGGAGCTTCTAAACTCCAGATAAATTCGTTGGGGTAGCGCGTAAATGAACCATCCTTTTTCCAGCCAATCTTGAGCCAAAACTTATCCCAGCCCTTGCCCACACTGAGCCAGATTTTGCGCTGTACTGAAAACCCAAACTTACCCTCTGAGTAAACTAGCCATAGTTGATTAATCGTTAGCAAGTCATTGATCGGGATAGATTTTGCTTCGGTAAAGTATAGCCAACCCCTTGCCAAAGCATCAACACTAGCTGCCTCGCAGAGTTTTTTGCTAGTTAAGCGATCGGCTTCTTCAAATTCCTGCTTGGCTAGTAAAATTTGGATTTGCTGATAGTCGATCGCCTTATCAGAACGTAAAGTAACCACCCCATTGGGGTAATGAAGCTGCACTAGCTCAATTGCCTTGGGCAAATCACTTTGTAAGAGAGTTTGGTGAATTTTGCCATCGATCCATGACACCTCTGTATTAGCAGATTTACGAGTCTGAATAAATTCATCTAAAACCTGTAAGCCTTCATCCCCAAAGCTTGCTATTTCAGCGATCGCAGGTAGCTGCTGCCCTTCTTTACCTGAAAACAACTTATCTTTTAACGCGGTCAGCTTTGTATCCATCGGAATCTTATTAAAAATCGCCCAACTTTGAATTTACACCCTTAATACCAAATTAAAAAATGGCTGTGCCATTTTTTAATGAGCGCAGAGCGCCATAAATCAGCCCAAGAGATAAAAAAGCAGCACCCATAGGGTGCTGCTTTTTTATCTCTTGGCGCAAAACCTAATCGATGAAGCCCATCAATCCTGCATTGTCGATCTCATTGGAAGCAACGGGTCTAGTACCGCCCATCTGGGAATAGGTGTCATCTATAACCAAGCCCAAGGAACCAACGGGGCGCTCACCTGCAATGTAGTATTTGTCAACGATCACAAAGCCATCTTCCATCACGGGACGCTCGCCTGATGACATAAAGGTGCTGGTGACATGGACACCAGTACTAACGATGGGTCGCTCGCCGCCCATGGTGGTGTAAGTGCTGCTAACTACCAACTTGCTTGCTTCGATGGGTCGCTCACCTGAGCTATTAAAGTATTCAAAAGCTCGGAATCCACCATCAACGATCGGGCGTTCGCCGAAGTGTTTGAGGGTATCGGTGACAGTTAAAGAGCCTTTTTGGGCAATTACCGCAGGTGCAGCTTCATCTTTAACAGCTAGGGCAGCAATATCAACAGTACCTGTCTTGCTTTCCGACTTAACTTCCGTCTCAGACTTAGCCTTAGTTGTGCGGGCGGTCTTATCTTCTGGTTTGGTGCTTTCTGGCTTTTGGCTTTCGGTACTCATGCATTCCTCAAAACTATTTTATTTAAAAACTTTACTATTACCTATCTATTAATTATGACGAGTTTTGGGGCGATCGCCACATTCATTGGAAAAGTTGTCAGTACATGGGGCAAAGATCACGACCATACCTATACGTTTTTAAGGGTCTTTGCCGTAATTTAATATTTTTGGTGGCGCGGTGAATAGTTTATATGGTTCTTCGCACTCACAAACTCACTAAGAATCGATTTAGTACAACATAATAACCGTCAGCAAAATTGACGAAGTTTATATGTTGTTGACACTATTCCTAGCTATAGAGCTTTACACTTAATTAAAACTCAGAAAAGATTTCAAAAGTGTAGCTCCGCCACGCTTTTGAAATCTTTTCTGTACTGATTTAGATCTTAACAGGCTGCAATATTAAAGTAGTTTTCTAAGCATTCTAGAGTTGACTACTCAAATCAATTAAAAAAGTAGATTTCTTTAAGTTAAAGATATGTTTGGTATTATCTAATTTTTATGCTAATTTACAAGTTAAATATGAGTGTGAGTTAATTCATGAATTTTCTAAACAAGATAACTACATATGCTCTAGTCACTGCTGCTGGCTTATCAGTCGGATTATCCGCAGCTCCACATCAAGCTTCTGCTATCAATCTAGTCGGTCAAAATCTAACTACGAACACTAATCTTGGTAGGTTTAAGGGACAGACTGTAGACTTTACCATTGGAGGAGCCTTCGGAGGCACTAATCGACCTGGAGTAATCGTTAACTCTATTAAGTTTGCTTTAAATACCAACGCGGCTGGTTTAACAGCAAAACCTTTTACTGTAAGTATCTTTGATGTAACATCGGGAAACCCAACCTTCGCTGATACTGTGAGTGGTGCTGGTGCAATATTAGGCACAACCAGTGCTGCTGCCGTATATGTCACTCCTGATGGTTCTTTCACTAATAATGTTTCGTACCTTCTATTTACCTTTACTGGTGGAACTCCAGAGCTAGCCACCAATAGACAGTACGGTTTTTTCCTTAATGCTCCATCAAACAATACATTCTTTACTACTACTGGTAGTGCCTCTGTTAGAGGAGATTCAGTTAATTCTTATTCTGGTGGTCAAGGTTTTCAGGAAGGTACTACTGGACCTAATGGTAATGGCACTTTTGTACTTGCTGGTGGTCAAGGCGATTCAGCGTTTATTGTTGATGCTACTCCTGTGCCGTTTGAGTTTGAGGCTTCGGGTGGTGTCGCTATTTTAGGTGGTTTGTTCTTGGCTAAGAAGCTCAAGAATCGCAAGCAAGACGAGAAAGTTAATGAGCAAGCATAAAAAAACAAGTGTGGCGATGCCGCACTTGTTTTTTTTGCTAATAAAAAAGCACCGCATCTGCGGTGCTTTTTTATTAGCCGATCGCAGGCATGACTCTGGGTAGCTCTAAACGCTGCTGCTGGGCAGCGGGGCGACGGGTACGACCTGAGAGGCGGAAACTGAGGCTTTGGAGTTCAATATGGAGTTGGCGGTTTTCTTTTTGGAGAGCTTCGATTTTTTGTTTGATGGGGACAATGCGTTCCGCAAACTTAGCGCGGTAGATATTTGGTAATTCCTGCACTACTTGCTCTAGCATCCGATTACGATCGCTCATTTCTTGGATCGTTTGACGTAACTCGACAGCCTCGCGATCGCGTTCTTGGACGAGGGTTTGTGAATTAACCAATTGCTTTTCCACAAGAGCTAGTTTTTCCGCCAAAAAGCGCATCTCTTCGGAATGCTGCTCATGTTCTTCAGGATTGGGTAAAAAAGCAGTGTTTCCCTTTACCAAGCGAAATAGCTCTTCAGAAAGCTGCTGAACTAACAAATCCTTTTGTTCTAGTTCGACCTTGAGTAAACTGATCTCCTGCTGAAGGTTGGCTGTCATATTTTCTGTGGGGTTAGCTAGGGCATTTAAGGTGGCATTCATAAGGGCAATTCGTTTAGGGAATTTAGGTAATGGTTTATAACACACAAGTGGATGCTTATCAACAAAACCCAAGAAATTATTGGTAATCCTTTGCACCATCACTAATTTCTTGAGTTTTGGCTGTAGCGATAAAAGCCAAAATCGGTTTACACTTTTTGCAATCGGTTAAGTTGCCACCGTGCAAAGGCTCTAACATGACTAGTGAGAAGGATTCATTGATTCGCGATCGCTTAAATTTGGACTTAGATGTGATTCCCTTTCAGGCAAGTATGGACGATCACACATTACTAATGGTTGCTCTTGCCGCGATCCAGATGCAAAACAATTTATTTAAAAATTCAATTTCTTACGCCCAGTCCGTAAGTGGAAGTCTCATTCTCAAAACTACTCTCAAAAACACGTTAGAAACCCTTACCAAGTCTACGGAAGCTGACGAAGGGAGCATTTTTCTGATTGATGAAGATGGTGTGATTATGGAGAGTATCTTGGCGCGAGGACCCGTGACCCGTGACCTCAAGGACTCAGTAATTTCTAAGGTCTTAGACGATGGGCTAGCGGGCTGGGTCTTGCGCCACCGTCAGATCGGCATTATCCACGATGCCGTGATGGACGATCGCTGGATTAATCTGCCCAACCAACCCTATACAGCCCGATCAGCTCTAGCTATGCCTTTGGTTTACGGCATCGATGCGATCGGGATTATTACGCTTACCCATTCTCAACCCAATCATTTTGATGATGCGATCGCTTCGATGATGCAATACAGCGTGGAGGCGATTACCGCCATTATCGTCAATGCTCAATTACATTCTCAATATCGTCCCTTTGGACTATCCTAGGAGCCGCATAGAGAGTTGCGCCGCAACTCTCTATGCGGCTCAATTAGAGGAAAATGTTGCGAAGCAACATTTTCCTCTAATTGAGCGCAAAACCCTTTAATGTCAATGCTGTGTAAATAGTCCAGCTATCCACTAGCAGCAACAACAGGGTAAACACTAACAAAATTAAATACATCCAAGGCTGAGCCAAAGGACGCACATCGCGAGTATCGATCCCTGTGCGCTCTTCCACTTGCTTAACCAACCTTGCAAACCCAACTACACGCATTGGCAATAAGTAAGCCTGTTCTGAGCTTTTGCTCACAAAATAATAGACAATCCCACCCTGTCCTGTAATGCGTGGTTTCAGTGCCTTGATCTCCTGCCATGCCAATGTCCAGCCTTTACGAAAAAATGTGGGAAACCAGCTTGGATAAACAAGACTAATCCCTTGATCGTCAATAATTACGCGATCGCTTAATCCTCCATACAAAAATACAAACCCGATCGCGAGTCCCCCACTCAACCAAGATGCAGGAATCGCTGCCTGCGTAAAGTTACTTAAAAATGGCAAAGGTACGGTTAGGGCGAGATATAGCAGCAGCAGAGTAATCCGAATCAAAGGCGAAACTAGGAAAGTATCTGAATTTGGCGATCTAGGGGAATCGGGTTCTGTCATGGGAGTATAAGAATGTGTAATCAAATCTTGAGCCGCCCACGTTGCGGACGGCTCAAAATCTGATTTTGATTTTTTTAGTTTTCATTATTAAAATACCAAAACTGGTTTCATAATGAGAGACAGCTTTTGTGTGTTTAATGCTCTGCCTTCGGCACAGCATTGAGCGCATACAGCAATTTTCGATCAAACGCACCAAGAACAATGTTGTTCGCAACGCTTTTAAAATTGCTCTTGGTTCGGATTTGAGCGCTAAGCACTGTGAAAGCTGTAAAGACAAACAATACGGATGGTGTAAAACGTGGGTTGGCGTGTACGTGGCGTTCGTGGTGCAACCACAGTCGGAGCAAATACATATGAAGCCCTAGAGAGGGCTGTATTAGAGCTTATGGAGGAAATCGAAGCTCAAAATGACATTGATCCCCGTGAAATCGTCAGTGCCACTTTTTCGGCGACGACAGATATTGATGTGGTCTTTCCTGCCAAAATTGCGCGATCGCGGATGCATTGGGAAAATGTACCGCTCTTGGATGTGCAGCAAATGTATGTCAAGGGTAGCTTGGAGCGCTGTATTCGTGTCTTGATCCATGTAAATACGCCCCTTGAGCAGCACCAAATTAAGCACGTTTATCTAAATGGCGCTCAGAACTTACGCCCCGATCTTGTCGGCGCTCAGGTTTAAACAAAATAAGAGAATGGCGGCGCTTTGCACCGCTATTCTCTTCGACATAACTAAAACCCCGAAACTTGTAGCGCACGCTGCGCGTGCACTACAAGTTTTGGGGTTTTTATATTTAATTGCGCCTAGCTACTCAAATACAAATCAAGAAATTCTGATTTAAACTATTACTGATGAATGAAGAAGAAAAACAATGACAGCAACTTTTGCTATTTCTAAACATTGCAACAGCCTTGCTGAAGTTAGAGCGAGGTTTAAGGTAGAACTTACCAATGATGAAAGTTTTTTCTCAGAATGGCATGAAGATTTGCCAGATGTAACTGAAGCTGAAAAAGAAAGATGCGATCGCATTAAATATCAGTATCTCTACCATCGAGACAATGGAAATATTGCAGAAGGCTTAATTAATCAAATTGTGATCGCACCATTACTAGAAATGGCAAAATTCTATGACCCACCTTTTGATATCCGCGCGGAGTACCCTGTTGAAATTGAACATATTGAGGTTAATGAAAACAGTGAGAACTCGGAAACATTAGAAACTGTGTATAGAGGCAGAATTGATACATTAGTCATTCACAAAAAACTCTGGATATTGGTGATTGAATCTAAAGGCACATCTTTTAATATTGAAGAGGGGATGGCACAAGCCCTAACCTATATGCTTGCAAGCCCTAACCAATCTCAACCGACCTACGGATTAATTAGCAACGGTGGGTTTTCAATTTTTGTGAAGGCTAGTACAAGTAAACCTGCAAAATATCTTTTTTCTGATGAATTTTCAATTTATCGTCGCCGAAATGAGCTTTGTGACGTATTAAGTGTTCTTAAAAAACTTGCCCAGCAGTTAAAACAAGATTTAATTGCTGGGCAAGTTTACACATAGAAATTCATCAATAGTTAAGAATAGACATTAATCCCCTTATTCAAATTGTGCTTTATGTAGCTTTTAACTACAAATCACGTTTTCTCTATAAATTTCTTGAAAATAATTTGCCTTTACGCGGTTTTGTACGGCGATCAGGATGATCAGGTAATTCTTCTAAATCTGATACCCAATTTTCTACTGAATCGCGCATGTTCTCTAAAATATCCTCAAATTCTTCAAGCTTACTAAAACCATCCCATTGGTCTTTGAAAGAGTCGTATACAACTGATTCATCTTTGCTTTCTTTCCAATTATCTGAGCGGTCATCATAATAGGCTTGAAACATATCACGCATCTCATCAAGCCATCCATTAATCTCATCAACACGTTTTTGGTAATTATTAATCGACTGCTCAACTTCAGTAAATGCTTTTGCAAGTTTCAAGATTAGCTTATCTCGTTCTCGGATATCTGAATCTCTGAGTCCTTTCTCGCCTACTTTTGTCTTTGTCATAACTAGACCTCATTAAAGTAATGCCCCATAAAAATTATACCTCCTTCAACTAACCCTAGCTGATTGCTATAAAATCAACTACAGTTAGCGTCCTAAGCTGTAGCAAGATAGCCATTATGGTCACAAGAATTTTTCTGTGTAACGAGCAAACCGAGCCAGAAATTCGCGATTTTATTCGTGAAGCGATCGCGGATATTACGGAGGGTGAGCAGTATATCGTTACGTGGAATTGCGGCAACATTCAAACGCTGAAGGTAGGCGATCGCGCCTATTTCAAGCGCATTGGCAGTGCCAGTCAGGGCTACTTTGCCTCAGGAACTGTAGTTCCTGCGGATCGGGAATATCAGCTCAAACAAAAATCGGCACGATATCGTGAACTCAGCGAAGCCTATGACATCGATTCGCAGCTAAATAACTTTCGAGTGTGGGTCGCTTGGGATGCTTGCGTTAGTTTTGATAAGCCCCTCCGCACTGATTACCTGCGGCAGTTGCCCAGCTTTCAAGGAATGCCCCTTGAGCCGCAGTCCGATGCTGGCGTATTTCGAGAAGAATATGTGCAAATGCTCGATCGCGAATGGGAACGGCATACCCAAAAAGCCTTGCGGGAAGGTACAGGGATTAGTCTGGTGGAAGTGTATTACCGATGGGGGCTGGAGGATACACAGCAGGGATTCCCACAGGATGCGTTGGAGTCATTTCGCCAAGCTTTGAAACTTAATCCTAATTTCATTAAGGCATATTTGGGCTTAGGGGATGCCCATGTAAGTTTGCGCGAATATGGCAAAGCAGTTGGTGACTATGGTAAAGCCATCTCCATGCGTCCTGACAAAGCGCGTTTAGCCTATTACAAGCGTGGCGAGATTAATCTCTTGCTAGGGCAGTACCAGCAGGCGATGGCAGACTTTCAGGCGGTGATTGCCATTGATCCCAACTATGTCGATGCTCACTTTGCTTTAGGCAATTGCTATTTCAAGCTCAAAAGCTATGAGCAGTCGATCGCCTGTTACAGTCGCGTACTAGAACTCAGCCCCAATCGTGATGCAGCAGTATATCGGCGCGGGCGATCGCACTATATTCTCAAGGAATATCAGGAAGCGATTCGCGATTTTAGTCATGCGATCGACTTGCAGCCTAGTAACGTGGAGGCATATTACTATCGGGGGTTAGCCTATTCCCATCCCAGCATTGCCGATGAAACCCTCGCGGGTGACGACCTCCGCAAAGCAATTATTCTCTATCAAACTCAGGGAAAACCTGACAAAGCCAAAAAAGCTAAGGAATTTCTGGCGACCTTGGCGATCGATTCTTTGCCAAAAACTACGCCTAAAAGTAGTTATGTCCTCTCTGGCTCAGAAGCGATCACGACTGACAGAACTTCTGACAGAACCGTGAAACCCGTAATCACCTCGGAGCCAGAGGCGATCGCTACCCCCTTGGCAATGTCAGCAGAGAGCCCTGTGCCATATTCAGCGCAGATTGCTGACCAAGATGAGGAAACCAGCAAGCTAATTATTGAAACGGCAACGATCTCGAATGAATCAGCCATTTCTGAGGCTGAGGCAGCAATTTCGGATTTGACTGAAGCGATCGAAAAAATTGTGGAAGTCGAGAAAATCGTTGAGGTAGAAAAGATTGTTGAGGTGGAGAAGCTAGTTGAAAAAATCGTTGAAGTAGAGAAGATTGTCGAAGTCGAGAAAATCGTCGAGGTGGAAAAACTGGTCGAGGTCGAACGAGTAGTTGATCGGATGGTGGAAAGGGTGGTCGAAAAGCCAATCCCATTTTCCATTGAAGATCCCAGTACCTCCGAGAAGCTGGCGATGATCTCGGTGATGGCGCAGTATATGCGGGATGGCTGGATGGTCCGATCAGTGGACAAGTCCCAAGTGGGCTATGACCTTGAGTGCAGCCGCGATCAGGAAAATGAAGCAGTGGTCATTAAAAGCCTGACCAGCGATCGCGAATCTTTTGCTATTTCGGCGATCGAAATTGAAAATGCCAGAACTAACAAAGACTTTGTATTGTGGGTAGTCAGTGGTTCCGCCGAGAATCCTGAATTACGCTGTTTGCGCGGAAGGGAGCTATTTGAACAGTTCGATCTTGACCCCCTCGCCTTCGCCGCTAGGGTGAGGCAGTCCACTGTCCAGTTAGAGTTTGCTCCTGTGGCACTGGAAATGCCCCAATTTGAATAAATAAGCGGCGCGATGCGCCGCTCAAATCCGAACCCAGAATAATTTTAAAAGCGTTGCGAAGCAACGCTTTTAAAATTATTCTGGGTTTGCGTTAACTGATCGCGTTTACTAGACGACGACGAGTTTCGAGGATTTGGCTGATTTCACGGGCAAAGTTGGGCTGACGGTCAATCATTTGATTGACGGCTCGCGATGACAGCATCATGATTTCTAAGTCAGCGATCGCTGTTACCGATATAGGACTAGGTTCATCCGAAAAGAGGGTCATTTCTCCAAAAAATTCACCTTTTTTGATTACTAATAACTCATGCTCTAGGCGATCGCGATCAACTACGGTCATCACGGCACTGCCTGCAATCACGATATACAGAGCATTATTATGGCTTCCTTGCCAGATTACCTTTTCACCTGCCCCGTAATGTTGCAGATCGATCCCATCGGCGGCGGAGTCAGGATTTTGTAAAGGGACAAAGGCGGGTAATGATTGCAGGCTTTCGGTAAACTTTTTGGAGGTTCCCTGCGCTTGGGCTGTGGGGCCATGAAAGTGATAGAGAGTGCGAATCGGAAAGGGGATCGTTAAGCTATTGCGTTGCGCCGCGTACCAAATGCGACTCATAAAGCGATCGCGAATACTTTCAATATCGCTGTAATCATTAATAAAAAATTTCACTTCATAGGTAATCGCGAAATCATCGTAGGAAATCG
The DNA here is from genome assembly GCA_003249015.1 of Pseudanabaena sp. Lineage (GTDB taxonomy): Bacteria > Cyanobacteriota > Cyanobacteriia > Pseudanabaenales > Pseudanabaenaceae > Pseudanabaena. Next base: position 108,738 of record QBLS01000003.1, read on the forward strand.
TAAAAATCTGCGGTTCGGGTTCCTTTAAAATTCCTTGGGTTTCCAAAGCAGTCGTCAGCAAGACGTGCTTTGCTAAGTTAGGTGGATCATTGTAAGAAAATCCATGGCGAATCCGTTCTGAATGGATGGCGATCGGCTGGCTAAAGTTGCGGATCACTTCATTACCAATGAGCTTGTGGGGAATGATCACCATCTCAAGGTCAAAGGTTTGCAGGCGCACAGCTCGCCAGTTGATATCAATTACCTGACCAATTACGTCCCCCACCTTGAGCCAATCGCCGACCGAAAAAGGTCGCTCAAACAAAAGGGCAATCCCAGACATAACACTGCCAAGGGTGTCTTGGAGGGCAAGACCAATTACGATCGAGCTAACTCCCAAAGCTGTCACTAGACCTGCAAGGTCGGCTTGCCAGACCGTTGCCAAGACGATCGCTGTTCCTAAAAGCACCAAAAACAATCGAAATAGATCAATTAATAATTTAGGAACTCTGGCGCGCCAAGTATCAGCTTTTGCCTGTTCAAAAATGACTGCATTTAGTAATGAGAGCGCGGCGTGCAGCACACAAACCCAGAATAGAGTTTGCACAGCTTTAACTATCTCGTCACTGGCAGGGCGTTGGAGTACGTACTGCACAAACAACATAAATGCCAGCATCGGCAATACCAAGTTCCGCACTACCTGCAAAGTGGTAGCGACGGGACGGCGTTTATGCTGGAGTCGATAAATGACTTCGCCCAGAATAATCACTGACAGGGCTAAGCCAACAACTAAAGCGATCGCCCAAATGAGCAATTGATTGGAACTAGCTTGGTGCATGGAGTAACAGCAAATGGAAATATTTGCATATTTTAAGAATTAGTGTCGATTAATGGCTGCTAAGGGTGGACTTTTTGAACACTCCCAAGCAGCAAGTGGCGGCGCTTCGCGCCGCCACTTGCTGCTTGGGTAACGCTTAGCGGGCGCTTAGCTACTTATAAACTTTGCTTAGTACAGTTCGTACTTCATGAGCTGACAGGGCAAGGTTCCGTTTAATACAGCAATGCGCTGCGATGATTTGAGTCCAATGTTTTGCGAGAGTTCCTTGTTGCCGCTCAGTACAAAGGCTGTCCACCCTTTAAATTGATGTTTAAAGACATTTCCCAATTGCTTGTAAAAAGCCCCTAAATCACTGTCCCGTCCCAGACGCTCACCATAGGGAGGGTTACAGAAGATGACTCCACTGTCAGCAGGTGCTATTACTTCTGCAAGATCGAGAGGTGAGAAGTAAATATGATTGGATAAGCCGCAGTTTTTAGCATTAATCACCGCTTGATCGACAACTTCAGGATTGCGATCGCTACCCCAGATCGGTGCGAGTAAAGTATCCAAGCGATTGTCATCAGCTTCTTGAATTAATCGTTCCCATAGAACTTGATCAAAATCTAGCCAAGTCTCAAAACCAAAGCGATCGCGAAACATTCCAGGGGCAATATTCAGGGCTTTTAAACCTGCTTCTAAGGGTAAGGTTCCAGAGCCACAGAGGGGATCATAAAACATCTGATTTGGTTGCCAATCTGACATTTGGATCAGAGCCGCTGCTAGGGATTCTTTCAGAGGAGCCGCGCCAACTGCGGGGCGATAACCGCGGCGGTGCAAACTATTGCCAGAGCTGTCGATGCTGACTGTGCAGCCGTTGTCATCGATATGCACCCCGATTCGCAAATCTGCTTCTTGAGTATCTACATCCGATCGTTGATCACCAAATCTATCCATTTGTTGATCAACGATCGCATTTTTAACCTGTAGCGCCGTAAAGTGAGTATGGTTAAGTTGATCATTTTTACCCGTTGCTTTGACGGCTAGGGTCATTTCAGGATTTAAAAATTCTGACCAATCAATCGCTTTGATCCCTTGGTAGAGATCATCGGCATCAAGGCAATCAAATTGGTCGAGGTGCATCAAAATCCGAAATGGTAGCCGCGCCCACAAATTAACTCGATAGAGTAATTCGCGATCGCCTGTAAAGCTGACTCCACAAAATCCTGCCTCCACAGAGCCAGCACCAAGTTGTTCTAATTCCTGCGCTGCAAGTGTTTCTAGCCCTCTTGCCACAGTTGCAAAATATTGATTCATGAGTTAGATCATACAGCGCTTTGCGCTCAAACCCAAACCAAGAAAGCTATTGAAAGCTTTGCTTTGCAAAGCTTTCAATAGCTTTCTTGGTTTGTTATAAACCCAGTTTTGAGATTTTCAGAGCCGAAGGCTCTGAAAATCTCAAAACTGGGTTTTGTGGTGAATGTGTGGCAAAAATGCACATTTACCTATTTTTTGATTTCTTGGGGGAAATTACCTTTTTTAAGAACATCAATTACAGCCGTATGTCGCTTCAAATCTTGCTGAACCTGATCGTATATTTGGCGATCGCAGCCCTTAAGCCCAATCACACCATAGAGACGCACATTGCCTACCCGTCCCTTTAGGGCATGATCTCCAAAATCAACTACCTCGATTTCGTCTTTAACAATTTCGTAAAGCGCCCCTGTAATCACGATATCTGTACCCAGATCCTTCGTCATTCCCTCAACACGACTAGCGACATTCACCGTATCGCCAATAACCGCATATTCAAGGCGACGCGACGAGCCGATATTACCAACAGTAACCTCTCCATAGTTAATTCCAATTCCATTAGAAAAAGGAATTTTATTCTCATTTTGCCAAACTTGACGGAGTTCCATTAGAGCAGTACGCATATTCAGTGCCGCATGAACTGCATTCATCGCATCAGCTTTCTCTCCTCGCGACACAGGAGAACCAAATTCTGCCATGATCGCGTCTCCAATAAACTTATCAATCGTGCCTTGATATTCCAAAATCGCATCAACCATACCGCCCAAATAAGTATTGAGTTGCTGAATCAATAACTTAGCGGGTAAGCGACTGGAAAGAGTAGTGAAGCCACGAATGTCGGAAAATAGTACCGCAGCCTTAATCGTGCGTCCTTCCAAGAGATCGCGAAATCCTTCTGGTTGATTAACAATCTCTTCCACGATGGGGGCGGCGACATAACGCTCTAGAGTTCGACGCAGCAGAAGTTTGTCAATTTGCGCGGCGATAGAACCCGTAGCTAACAATGTAATTCCATTTAAACTAATCGCGATCGCAGGAATTGCTACAGGTAAAATCGTACTTGCATAAATGAAGCTGACATACCCAATCCCAAACCATATAGCTGCAATCCCCAAAGACATTAAGATCTGCATATTGGGCTTTTTAAAAAAGCAGAGCAAAGCACCTGAAGCTCCCACCAACAACAGAACAAATATCGACTTTTGCAAAGGATTAGGAAGCAAGTCCACCATGCTTTTTCCCTGCATGAGTGTAGCGATCGCATTGGCATGAATTTCAATGCCCGCCATTCTCCCCATCGCTGAATTTTGAATATCCTGCTTTGATGCGGCAGTTGCGCCAATTAGGACAATCTTATCTTTAAAAAATTTACCACCCTGAAGTTGATCACTGTTCCAATTTTCAGGATCAATCACATAGTAGAAAGGAATTTGTTGCTGAGCATTTGCCCATGTATCGGCTCCACCCAAAAAGTAAATACCATCACCTTTGGGTTTAGGATAATCAATCTTGGCTCGATTCAGAACAGCTTCAGCAAAGGTGGGTAGCACTGGTAAGCCACTATCTAGAGGAGGTGTTACCCCCATTCGATGAATATTGCCTGTTACTTCGGGCTGAAAGTTGATCAGCCCTAGCACCTCAGGATCAATCTGAAAAATAGTTTCAGGAGAAGCAAGCTGCATAATATTTGCTTCGCCAATTTGCGTAAATTCATAGCTTGCCGCAAATACCGAGCGATCGCCATACTTGGTTATTGCAGCTTGCAACTTATCATCATCGGCAATGCCATGATCCCCTGGGGTGACAAATAAAATATCAAAAGCAACTACTTTTGCCCCAGCTTTTGCTAGCTTTTCCAGAACTTGGGCATAAACTACGCGCTTCCATGTAGTTGTCCGAAAAGGCTCTAGAAAGGGACGGATCTTAGGATCATAAAATTCGCCTTGCCGTAACGAAATATCATCGATCGCCAAAATCACAATATCTTTAGGTGGCGGGATCTGCCCGCGCCAACCAAAAAAGGCAGATTGAGTTTGCCGTTCCAGATTTTGCACTTCATTGAGATTTAGTCCTGTGATAACCGAACTCAGGGCAGCGATCGCACCTAAGATGGCATAACCAATAAACTTAGGACTAGACAAAGCTTGAAGTTTCTTTTTGATGTCTAATTTCATCACGGTACATAGCTGCTCTTGACAAATAATACTCTCTTCGCTGCCCACAATCACAAATAGAAATGGCGGCGCATTGCGCCGCCATTTCTATTTCAAACAAAATAGGGGCGCATCGCGCCCCCATTGCTCTAACTATGATTTTGCAAGATCTGCATCAACCTCAGCAAAAGTCTTGTAGCATTTTTCAGCATCGTAGATATGGCAGCGATCGCCAATATCTTTAATCAATTCCCAAGTGAACTTAGTTTGGTACATATATTTGCCCCAGTTTTCTTCCAAGGACTTGTGCGCGAGACGCAAGTTATAGGAAGGGATACCAGTGGAAATATGGTGGGGAACATGCACATTGATGTCATGACACAACCACTCAACCCAAGCAGGATAGGCACAGTGAACAGTGCCTGTTAATTGATCAGTAGCAGCACTCCACTTGTCCTTTTCCTTGAATTGGATATCGGGCATCGTGTGGTGAACAATCGTGAAGGTACTCATCCAAAAGTGATAAACCAACCAAGGCATCAGGAAGAAACTAATAAATCCAGTAATTCCTGTAGTCCAGATCAGAGTCGTCGTCATAATCAAACCAAAAGCAATGACTAGACGATAGGAAAACTTGACTTGCTCTTGTTGGCGTTCAGGATAAAGACTGGCGTTGAAGTGTAAATTCGCCCAGTGGATAATCGAACCAGTCCACCAAAAACGCGTACGAATCAACCGATATACATTAGAGATCAGTCCCTTACCCTGTTCATATTCCTCAATGGTGAAAGGATACCAAGCATTGTCTTCACCCATCTTGTTGGTATGTAGGTGATGGTGATCATGCTTAAAACGCCAACCGTGGAAAGGATAAAGCAAGGGCAGAAATGCAATATGTCCGACTAAATCGTTGATCCAATTCTTATTAGAAAATGAACGATGACCACAGTCATGCCCGATCACGAAAAAGCCTGTCAATGCTGTCCCCGTAAAGATCCAAGCAAAAGGCAACAAATACCAAGGCGAAAAAGCAATGCTGGCGTAGCCTAGAGCGGCTGCAACTACTGAAAAAATCACGCTCAACCAAGCTCTAAGGATATTTTTCTCAAAATATTCAGATGGAATAGTTTTAATAATGTCTCGAAGGGAGGTTTCTGGGGTGAGTGTGTAAGATGATTTTTGTATGGCAACCACTATTGAATACTCCCTGCTGTGGTCAAACTTTGGCGACTGAGGCTTTGCAATTTCTGAAACAGCGTGTCTATATCTGACTGCAATTCCGCAAGCTCAGCCTGCACTTGTTCTGAGTAAAGCTTTTTAGCAGCTAGCTCTCTAGTCGCCACGTTCAGAGACGAAGCATTTTGATTTGAAAATTCCATTGAGGCTTCAGTTTGTTTGCTCATACTTCCTTTAACAACGCTTTTTAAACGCAAAAATCACACCACAAAATTATTTATGGGACAGATCTTAGCTTATGTGATGTGTATTTTTGTATATCTATAAACATATCTGATGGGTAATTATACGGATTAACGTAATTACTGATTTTTACAAATTGCAAAGATCCCATCATTAGGGTTAGACAAGGTGCTTAGTCCCTTGGTTCCGCACAGCTAAATCTTGTCCACTTTAATATCTACTGCCAAGTGGTGTGTCGGCAAATAAAATTGGGGCGATCGCGGCGGCTGAACCCAATCGATCATCCTCGTATTCCTCAAGACTGTAGTACTGATCCATGCGATCGCACAGTCCCTCTGGGCTGAGGCTCTGAATATTGTGACTAATGATGTAACTCTGGGCGGCGGAACCTCTAAACGCAGCAAAAGCTTCTTGGCAATAAGCTTGTTTGGAGTCATTGGAGGCAAGTCGCCAGTCAGAGCCATGCATATTGCCGCTCAAAATTGGCTGACCATGGGCGGGGATCACTGGGCGACGTTCAGCAGCGATCGCGTTCAGGGGAAACACAAGCATTGATGCAACAGCGATCAATGCTACAAAGCTTTTGACGAAGAGGCGAATACAAGACATTGACATCATAGTAGTTAATCTGCCTTAAGCTTAGAGTTGTTAAGGTTTGACAACATTTTTAGTTAATCAACCTAAACATAGCAAAATAATAGGTGCAATAGTGTTGTATAGGCTGTATTGTCTAATTTTCAGGACTTATTAAGGTTCCTTTTGAGGATTAAATTCAGTACTCTTGTTAAACTTGTGTTAACTGTGATACAGAAAAATTAAATGTCTCTTTTCGAGCGAATATTGCCATTTATAGCTGTTGCCAAATGTACTAGGACATAAAACCCAAGAGTTGTTTGGCGGCGCGGAGCGTCGCTAGGTAACTCTTGGGTTTTGATCTGCCCTAACACAAATGGCTGTAAGTAACTAGGCGCAATTAAATATAAAACCCTAAAACCTGCGATGCACGCGCAGCGTACGCCACAGGTTTTAGATCTGATTTTTATTGATGCTCAGCTACTCAGCTGTATTTGCTTTAACTAGTTTTGATACCGTTTACCTAACTACATTTCCTAGCTCTACAAATGTCCGAACACTATTTGAATCATCCTACTTTTGGCTTGCTATCTCGCCTTTGTAGGGTCGATGAATTTCGTAGTTTATTCACTACCCTTTACGCACAAAGGCTATTTTTCTTGATTACCACTACCCCTGATGGGGTGCAATTTGATCCCGTTACTCGTGCAGATGCTAAACTGATGCTCGAAAATCAGATGCGCTCCCTACGACGTATCGGGTCTGATAGCGATCAAAAGAATTTACAAATCATCTATAAGCGTACTTTTTCTCAATGACTTCGCGCATTTCCCTCAAGGCAGCCGCAAAGATTAATCTTTACCTAGAGATTACGGGAAATCGTGCGGATGGTTATCACGACCTAGTAATGATCCTGCAAAGTATCGATCTATGCGATCGCGTGGACATTCGCAAAATTGGTACTGACGAAATCCAAGTGGCTTGCACCAATCCAGAAGTACCCTGCGATCGCTCCAACCTTGCCTATAAAGCTGCCGCTCTGCTCCAAGGCGCTTTTCCCGATATTGGGGGAATGGAAATATTTATTGATAAGCAAATTCCTATGGGGGCAGGCTTGGCAGGTGGCTCAGCCAATGCGGCGGCTGTGTTAGTAGGGATTGATCGGTTATGGGATTTGGGGCTAACCCAATCGCAACTTTGCGAGCTGGCGGCACAATTGGGTTCAGATATTCCTTTTTGTGTGACTGGAGGTACTGCCCTCGCCACAGGGCGCGGTGAAATATTGTCGCCCCTGCCCGACCTCACGGATTTAGTTTTAGTAATTTGTAAGCATCGTCAGATTGCCATAGCTACGCCTTGGGCTTACCAAACTTTTAGATCTCAAGGTTTACTAACTACTAGTCAAGCCAAAAATCAAAATCTGTCTAGTCAAATGGTGGCGGCGATCGCCTTGAGAGATGAGTCAACACCTGTAAAAGTGGGGCGTTTGTTATATAACGATTTGGAAAGAGCGGTACTGCCCGCCTATCCTGAGCTAGCCCTAATCAAAAATAATTTGCTGGAACAAGAATGCCTTGGAGCCATGATGTCAGGCTCAGGCTCAACTATATTTGCGATCGCTGCGGATCTTGATCGCGCTCAGAAAATAGCTGAAGCCATCAAAACTGATGACATTGATGTATGGGTAGTCAAAAGCTTAGCGCGATCTATTTTCGATGCTTAATACCAAATAAGATTTAGGGCTTCGACTTCGCTCAGCCAGCAGTATGCGTTGGCGGAGCGAAGTCGAAGCCAACAGCGACTAGGCGCAGTTGCAGGCAGTCTTTAGTCAGTGGCAATTGCCTTGGGCTGAACAAATTGAGACATCAGCATAATCAGCATCAGCCAACTGATTGCTTGACCCCAATGTTCTGACTGTGTGCCAACGTACTTGACAAGAATGAGGTGCGATCCATTGGGAACGGCAACTCTAGATTGTCCTTCAGAGGTTGCTTCTAGCAGGGCAGTTTTACCATCAATCCAAACTTGCCAAGCGGGATAGTAAAGCATTCTCAGAGTCATATAGCTAATTACATCCCCAGCATCCTCAGAGGATTGATTGTCTACCAGAATTTCCCGTAACCCAAACTTCCATTGCTTAATTTGAATATTTGCTTCACTATGACTTGTTTGCCAAGCCGCTAATGGCTCAGACTGATGCGGTGGCATGGGCAAGGTTACGCCTTTAGCGCGGTACTCTGGCACATCAACTATCCCTAACCCATCGCTAAATATCCAATGCCACCACAGTATAGGGGTTCCACTGCCTGAGGCATCAGGCTCTTGTGGAAATTCTTTTTGACTCGCAAGCCTAGCAAAATTAGTGATTATCGCTGAATCAAATCCTGTTTTTTGCATCACAGTTTTGTCAATGCTTATGTAGCTAGTCGTCACAAGACAGAGCCAGAGAGAGCTTATTAATATTCCTAAAACTTTTTGCTTAGTAAGCTTTCTATCTGCTTTTTGTAAGCCATCATTCAAATCACTAGTAACTGATCTGTTTGGCAAATTACGATGAACTAGCCGATAAAGTTGATAGGATATCCAACCGATTAACAGGGGAATTGTGGTGACAGTCAAACCATACCAACGCCAAGAGAATTGAATCTTTTGTAATGTCGGCAATAGCTGATAAATCCATACACTTAAATCTGTGGTCATCAGTAGGGCGATCGCATTAGCCATGACCCAGAGAATCCCATCGCGGTCTTTTACTAATTCTACGCTGTCAACTAGAGGGACAAAATTAGCACTCTTAAATTTTCTAAATCCTAATAAAATTGCACCAAATAAAACTGCTATCAATAAAATCCAAAAGTATGGAATCATTCCTGAACCACTTTCAAACCAGTGTTTTGCCATCTGGGGACTTAAGCTTAATAAGCCTCGCAGTAGAAGTCGGTTTTGAGGTAAGTATTCAGGAGAAAAATTAATTAAATTAACCTGTACTAATTTCTGATCAAGAATGACTGGTAAGAGAAAAAAACTAATTCCTAAAAATCCCAAGATAGCACTCAAATAACAGCGCCCAACCTCTAGAAAATAGCTTTTTAAGGAATTTGTCCGCACAAGATTTTTTAAGAGGTATAAGGGCATTGGTATCCATGCCAAAAAAGTAATCAATAATGTCGGTAAATGCGATAGCCCCAGCATTCCCCAAGCGATCGCGAGACTAATTGCGTGACTGCGCTGCCACTGCGGTAGATGAATTTGTGCAATCAGTTTATTGGTTGCAAGTAATATCCAAGGAATAAAGGTGATCGCCCAAACTTCCGCGATCGCCCCACGCTGATAGATGTCGATCAAAAAATAGGGAGAGAAAATGGCAAGTCCAGAAATCGCGATCGCTAACCATGAGGGAAAGTACAAGTTGGCATAGAGATACACTCCGCTAGCCAATACAAAAGCGGCTAACACCATACTGCTTACCAGTGAAGAGGGCAAATCCCAGCCCAGCCAACTAAAAGGCAAAGTCGCGATCGCTAGCATTGGCGGGTAAAAGACAAAGGTGGGGTTGCCAAATCCAAAATTAGAAAATTCTAACCAACGAGGATAAAACTGTCCGCCCCAAAACTGTCGTTGATACTGAAAAATCCAGCTTAGATTGAATTGAGTAGAGTGCGTAATCGGGTAATTGTGCAACAACATCGGTAGCATTGCGAGGGAAGCCATACCCAGTAAAAGCAGCCCGATCAGCCCTATATAGCGCTTAAAGGTTTGTTTCCCCGACGAAGGCGGGGAAACAAACCCGTACTTCACTAGACTGATAAATGCTAAACAATACTTTTGCATGGTGAGAAAGGCTCTGTGCAGGTTCTACTCACAAATGTGTCCGCACTTAGGTTGTTAATTTAGCTACAAGTCTATACCGAAGGCGCGAGTGGCGGCGCATCGCGTCGCCACTCGTTTAAGCTTTTCAATTTACAGAAATAATTTTGAAAGCATTGCAAAGCAACGCTTTCAAAATTATTCTTGGTTTGGCGGTGAATGCAAAGCTCTGTAAGAAATGACAGTAAAATAAAGAACCTGATCGCTTAGTCATTATGTTACGAATTACTGAAATAAAGCTTCCCCTTGATCACCCAGAGGATGCGCTTGCAGACGCGATTCTCAAAAAGCTGCATATAACCCCAGAGGAACTGATCAGCCATGTAATTTTTAAGCGTAGTTATGATGCCCGTAAAAAAACAAACATTTATTTGGTTTATATCGTTGACGTTGAATTAGTTAACGAAGAGAAGATTCGCGATCGCTTTCTAAAAGATCCCCATGTGATGCCTACACCAGACATGGGCTATCACATGGTTGCTAAAGCTCCTCAAAATATGACTAGTCGTCCCGTTGTGATTGGGATGGGTCCATCGGGAATGTTTGCTGGGTTGATGTTAGCGCAGATGGGATTTTGTCCAATTATTTTAGAGAGAGGGAAGGCAGTCCGCGATCGCACAGCCGATACATTTAACTTTTGGAAAAAAAGAGCCGAATTTAATCCAGAATCCAATGCTCAGTTTGGTGAAGGCGGCGCAGGTACTTTTTCCGATGGCAAGCTATATAGTCAAGTCAAAGACCCGCAACATTATGGGCGCAAAGTCCTCTCCGAGTTTGTCAATGCGGGCGCTTCCCCTGAAATTCTTTATATCAATAAACCCCACATTGGTACATTCAAACTGGTGGGTATTGTCCAAAATATTCGTGCCAAAATCTTAGCCCTTGGTGGTGAAATCCGATTTCAGAGTCGCGTCGAAGATATTGATATTGCGGATGCACAGGTTAGAGGCTTGACCCTAGCCAGTGGCGAGTATATCGCTACCAATCATATTGTTTTGGCGATCGGGCATAGCGCCCGTGACACCTTTCAAATGCTCTACGATCGCGGCGTATATATCGAAGCCAAACCTTTTTCAATCGGTTTTCGGATTGAACATCCTCAGTTTTTGATTGATCAAGCGCGGTTTGGGGAATATGCAGGTAATAAATTATTGGGAGCCGCTGACTATAAACTTGTCCACCATTGCCAAAATGGGCGATCGGTCTATAGCTTTTGTATGTGTCCTGGGGGACTGGTCGTGGCGGCAACCTCAGAGGTGGGGCGCGTTGTAACTAATGGTATGAGCCAATATTCGCGCAATGAGCGCAATGCCAATAGTGGGATCGTGGTGGGCATTACCCCCGATGACTATGCAGGACATCCCCTCGCAGGTATCGATCTCCAGCGCCATCTGGAATCCCGCGCCTTTGAGCTTGGTGGCAGTACCTATGCTGCTCCAGCCCAATTAGTCGGCGACTTTTTAGCCGATCGCCCTTCTAGCAGTCTTGGCACAGTTACACCTTCCTATGCGCCGAATGTGCATCTCTGCAATCTCAGTGAGAGCTTACCCGACTATGCGATCGCGGCAATCCGTGAGGCAATTCCCGCTTTTAACAAAAAAATTCATGGCTTTGCGATGGATGATGCGATGCTGACAGGCGTGGAAACCCGCACTTCTTCCCCCATCAGAATTAAGCGCGATCAGAGTTATCAGAGTCTCAACGTCAAAGGACTATTTCCCACAGGTGAGGGGGCAGGATATGCAGGTGGTATCCTGTCTGCGGGTATTGATGGGATCAAAGTTGCCGAAGCAGTGGCTTTGAGTATGAATGCATAAAAATATCGCGCCCTGAGCGATATTTTTATGCCCAACCCAGAATAATTTTGAAAGCGTTGCGAAGCAACGCTTTCAAAATTATTCTGGGTTTTCAAATAAAGAAATGGCGTAGCCATTTCTTTATTTGGTACTACCTACGGCGAGGTCGGCGTGCCGATCGCTTATTTTGTTGAGGTTCTGGCATTTCTGGATCGGAGAAATTATCACCAAAGTCATCGCCATAGGCTTGACTCTGACCCCAGTCATCAAACTCGTCCATATCATCTTTAAAAGTACTTTTCCCAGCTCTACTTGGTGCGCCGTAATCATCATCAGCAAAAAAGTCGCGATCATACTTCTGTTCATAGTCACTACCAAAATCTTGAGGAGGGCGTGACTTGGTGCGTGGTCGGCGCTTAGGGCGAGAGCGCGGCACATCATTGTATGGGCGATCGCGATCAAATCCCTGTTCTTGGCGGCTTTGGTAAAGCTTGGTCGCCTGTTGTCCTGCTTGGTTAAATAGCTTCCCTAATTTCTGGTCAACCGCAAATCCTTTACGGCTCTGGATGGAGATCGTCCCGCTAATGCGATCGTGGAAAGCCTGCCGCTTTTCGTTATCCACCACCGCAAAGGCAACATCTGCCGCAAAGGGAATCCAAGCAAATACGATAAAAGTGGTGGTGAGTGTCTCAATCAGAAATATAGAACAGCTAAAAACAAAAATTTCCCGCTTAATAAACGCACCAAAATCCGCAGTTTTCCCAAAATCTGCATCAACTACGCGAATACTCATCAACCATCTGCCAAAACTCTGCCCTTGACTGCGAGCCGAAATCAATACCCGAAAGACAAACCATGTCACCACAAATGTAAATAGTCGTAAGGGACTAGATGTAGTAATCGATAGCAGAGACAGGGTTAATTCGGAAATGAACCAACAACTCAGGAGATCTATGATGAGCGCTCCGAGGCGCTGGTTGACTGTAGCTAGGGAATAGCGGCTATAGGCTGGCTCAAAGTCCATTGTGCAAAAGGAGGATGAAGGATTAAAGAATGGATGCTAGTGGTTTACTCGCTATTTTCAATGATTATAGACTGTTAAGTAGCTGGGCATAGGTAAAAACCAGATCTAAAGCCTGTGGCGCACGCTGCGCGTGCGCCACAGGCTTCAGGATGCGACTATTGACTTACTCAGATTACTTTCCCTATAGCAAAGCAAGAGTTAGCTAGTACAAATCAAAACCCTAGAAGATGAGTGGCGGCGCTTCGCGCCGCCACTCATCTTCTGGTTTTATAGCAAAGCAAACCTTCACCTTAAGTAGCTGATTATAATTACAGCCGTTGCTGTAAAAACTAAAACCCAGAGATTGTTCTGCTCTACCCGCGCAGAGAGCAGAACAATCTCTGGGTTTGACTCTTTTGTTATACTGCCAATATGCTGCCAGAATTACCAAAGAGCCCTCTTCCGACATCAAGCAAAATCAGAGTTTACAAAGCTTTGATCGAGCAGTTTGACTTGCTACTTCGGGCTAAATATCCACTGCTTTATGTGGTTACCGCCGAAGAAGAACCCGTCGAAGAAATTTTGATAGAAGTAGCTCTGCAATCTAAGCCTGTACGGCGAGTTTTATTTTGGGATGTAGCACGAGGTTGGAGCGATAATCAATCGGATAAAGGCTCTGTGATGGCAGCCCTGTCTCGAATTGCCCAAAGAGATAAGGCAACGATAGAAGGTGATAGCGTTATCTATGTGCTGCGGGATCTGCACCCAATCCTCAAATATCCCCATCACGATCGCCATATCGCCATTATTCGCGAATTAAAAAACTTAGCGCGAGACTTGAAACGCGATCGCCGCACAATTGTTTTGACTAGTCATATTCTGGAAATTCCGCCAGAGCTAACTGAAGAAGTTACTGCCATTGATTTTCCTCTACCTGCGATCGCAGAAATTGGTTACTTAATCCAGCAAAAGATTTCACCCCAAAAACTTAATCTCTCCGACCTTGCTTGGGAGCAATTAGTCAAGGCTTGCCAAGGATTGAGCCGTACTCGCATCCAGAGAGTGCTAGCCAAGGCGATCGCTGAAAAAGAACAGGTTAACGATGCTGACATTGATGCCGTCCTCGCTGAAAAGCAGCAAGCGATTCGACAGACAGGCATTCTAGAATTTTTTACGGTTAATGAATCCCTCAAAAATGTCGGTGGGCTGGATAACCTCAAACGCTGGGTCAGGATTCGATGTGATGCTTTTACGGAAGAAGCCAAAAGATATGGCATTCCCACACCCAAAGGAGTATTGCTGGTCGGTATCCAAGGTACGGGTAAATCCCTCTCGGCAAAAACGATCGCCAATGAATGGCGACTGCCGCTACTGCGCTTGGATATTGGGCGGCTATTTGGGAGTTATGTGGGCGAAAGCGAAAGTCGGATGCGACAAATGATCCAACTCGCCGAAGCTACGGCTCCCTGCGTCCTCTGGATCGATGAAATTGACAAAGCCTTTGGAAATGTCAATGGCGCTAGCGATGGCGATTCTGGGGCAAGTCGGCGCGTCTTAGGCACATTGATCACATGGATGCAGGAAAAAAATACTCCCGTCTTTATTGTCGCGACTGCCAACAATGTCAGAATTTTGCCTGCGGAGCTGATGCGAAAGGGAAGATTTGATGAGATTTTCTTTTTAAATTTGCCCACAGAATCGGAGCGCCAAGAGATATTTAAAGTCCATCTGCAAAAACTACGTCCTAGCCGCTTGCGAGATTTTGATCTGGCGCTTCTAGCCAGACATACCAATAATTTCAGTGGAGCCGAAATTGAACAGGCGATTATTGACGGTATCCACCGAGCCTTTGGGCGCGGTACTGTGGGCAACCGTCAAGACTTTACGACCGAAGATATCATTGGTGCGATCGAGGAAACTGTCCCCTTAGCCGCGATCGCCTCTCAGCAGATTGAATCTCTCAAGCAATGGGCTGCTGAGTCTGGTGCAAGAACTGCCTCCAATGATGAAAAACTGCTGCAAGAATTGCGTAAATTTACGATTAAGCTAGAGTGAAGATCACCAAATTGGGTTAATTGCTATGTCCCATTTCACCACGATCGCAATTGAAATTAAAAATGGCGATCTACTAAAACAGGCTCTAGAATTTCTTGGCTATCCAGTTAAAGAGAGTGCCTTAGTCCGTGGCTACTTAGGCAACACCGACAATGCTGAATATGTGATCCCCATGCCTAATGGCTATGATATTGGCTTTCGGAAAATTGGCGATCGCTACGAATTAGTGGCAGATATGTGGGGACTAGCGATGAATGTGGATGATTTTCTGGGCGAGGTGCTTCAACAATATGCAACTAGAGCTGTTTTACAAAGTGCTACTGATCAAGGATTTATGATTGAAACACAGGAAATTCTAGAAGATGGCAATATTCGGATCGTAGTGGGACGCTGGGCTTAACGGAAATTTATCAAAGAATTTACTCGGAGTTGCGAAATAAGCTTAAGACTGGAATACAAGCTCCAACGCAAGAGGCGATCGCGCCAATACCCGAAAAAACATGGGGAGCTTGGGTGTACTTGACAATTTCATCAGTTGCCAGAGGCAGGGTCAGGAGCAGCATACACGACACACCTAAGCGAACTGCTAATTGATGAATCATGATTAATACCTGAAAACTATAGAAACATAGATACCTCACACTATGCTCCCTCAGAGGGATCGTCATCTACATATAGGTGGATATGCTATCTGGCAGGGCATTAATTTGTGTAGAACCAAAGAATCAAAAAAGATGACAAAAGCCTTGCTGAGCAAAGCTTTTGTCATCTTTTTTTGTTTTGATCTGAGCCCCAAGTGCTGTAGTAGTCATTAGTCACTTGTATTAGGACAAAATCAAAACCCTAGGAGCGAGTGGTGGCGTATCGCGCCGCCACTCGGTTGCTTGAAAAGTGCTGTATCTATAAATTGCTGAGCGTTGCCAAATTTTGAAACATTGGCTTAGCAAAGTAATAGCCTTGAAATAGCTCAATCCCAAAAGACTGGAGAACACTCAACTCCTCATAGGTCTCTACCCCTTCAGCAATCACCGTTATATTTAACTCCTTACATACCTGCGTAATTCCACGTACGATCGCCTTACGTTTTTTATTTTGATCAATGTCTCTAATTAGCCCCATGTCTAGCTTGACTAGATCGGTTTGGATATCGGCTAGTAGATTCAGTCCTGAGTAGCCTGCCCCAAAATCATCGATCGCTGTGAGAAATCCTCTTTGTCGATAGTACTGAATAATCTCTCGAAGATGTGCTTGATCGGTTATTCTTTCTCCTTCAGTAATTTCAAAAATAATCCGATCTATAGGAAATCCGTAGGCTTCAGCAGCCTCAATCGTAGTACGAATGCAAAGCTCAGGGTTATAAACGGCATTGGGCAGGAAGTTAATGCTTATGTAAGAACTGATGTTCAGCTTAGCTCCTAGCTGTACGGCTTTGACTCGACAGGCTTGGTCAAAGCGATACCGATTTTGATCATTGACTCTACCTAATATTTCGTTGGCTGGTTCTTGATTTATTCCCCTGATTAAAGCTTCTTGAGCAAATACCTTTTTAGAGTTTGTATTGACGATTGGCTGAAATGCCATAGTAAATTCAAATTCTAATCCCGCCCCTTTCGCACATTCTGCACAACCGATCTTTTGAGGTTCTTGATGTCTGTTCATGATGAGACAACCAAATATTTCCAAAGACTACTGTTCATTTCTACTAAAGACTGATGGTTTGTTCTTCGACTATGATATTTGATATCAAGGATATTTATATAAGTAACTAGGCGCAATTAAATATAAAACTCCGAGATACTTGGCACATACACAGCATGTGCTAAAGGTTTTGGGTCTATTTTTTAGGATTGTGCTTAGCTACTGAGAAAAATCCTAAAAACTATGATTTTGAAATAAATTTGGGGATTTTTAGTGAATTTGGCTGTAAAAATCTCTGAATTGGTTACTTAAATTTTTGTGTAGTAAAGGGTGATTCTATAGCAAAGCAAGAGTTAGTTAGTACAAATCAAAACCCAAGAATCGAGTGGCGGCACGGAGCGCCGCCACTCGCCTTCTGGTTTTATGTCTTAAGCAAAACTTTTTTGCTATAGAAAGTGTTAAGCCCTGTATTCGCCGAAATTAGGAACTAGATTTTGATTGTAAAGTCTATACAGAAATCAACTTCAAGTCACTAACACAAAAAAATAGCTATGCCATTTGTTGGTATTAGTTACCTCTTTTAGTAATTTTTATAAAATTAGTTTCTATGAGATCAGTTTTCTCTTCCTTTGGTTGTTTACTTGCATTAAGCTCCATACCAGCGATCGCCCTAGAAGTAATTACCCAGTCTGCGATCGCCCAGAACAGTCAAATTATGCCGATCTCCACAAGGCAAAAACTTGTTCAGGCAAATAGAGCTACTAACTTCGATGAGGAACTACTAAGACTAACTAATTTAGAAAGAAAGAAACTGGGGCTAGCACCACTCAAACTCTCGCCTCAACTAAAGCAAGCCGCCCAGTCCCATGCCAAGGATATGGCAACTAATGGATTTTTTAGCCACACAGGGCTAAATGGTTCAAGCATAGGCGATCGCGCGAAATCATCAGGGTATAGATACGCTGTAGTCGGTGAAAATCTAGCCGCAGGAAGGGCAACTCCAGAGGGGACGATAAGACAATGGATGAACAGTCCAGGACATCGTGCCAATATTTTGAATAATGCATTTACAGAAATTGGCTTTGGATATGCCAACGCCCCCAACTCTCGCTATCGACATTATTGGGTGCAAGTACTAGGCAGACCACAGCGATAAGAAACTCAATGAAGATGGCGCGGTGCTCCGTGCTATGTAAAAACAACTAGCGGCGCTTTGCGCCGCTGCTCATAAACTTGCCTTTTGCTACGTTCGGAAATTGATGAAGAATCGTTACATTATCTTTTACAAGCCCTACGGTGTCCTTTGTCAATTCCGCGATCTTAGTGCCTCGCCAAAGACTACCCTGTCAGAGTATATCGACGTACCTAATGTTTATTCAGTTGGTAGATTGGATTTTGATAGCGAAGGCTTACTACTGCTTACTGATGACGGGCAACTCAAACATCGTTTAATTGATCCCCAGTTTGAACATCCTCGCACCTATTGGGTTCAGGTAGAAAGAACTCCCACAGCCGAAGCTTTACAGAAGTTGGGTGATGGAGTCACTATCCAAGGTTATCGGACTAAGCCAGCGATCGCCAAATTACTAGATACAGAGCCAGATTTGCCCGATCGCGATCCCCCCATTCGATTTAGAGCCAATATTCCCACAGCATGGATCGAACTGACGCTAACTGAAGGTAAAAACCGTCAAGTCCGAAAAATGACCGCCGCCGTCGGATTTCCCACCTTGCGACTAGTGAGGGTAGCGATCGCCAACTTGCATCTGCATGGATTGGCGCTAGGCGAATGGAGAGAATTGTCAGAACAAGAGCTTAAGGAGCTAAAACTAAAAGTGCTGTCGCGCCGACAGCGTTAGAGCTTCGATGAGCCTAGCTCTCAGCGAAGCTTCTGATAAGTCGCTTCCCCATTGACGACTTGTTGGCATTTCTTGGTGTTCTGCAAATATCTCTTGGCAACCAATTACAGGTACAGAGCCTGAAAATATTTCTGTGAGTAAAGAGTAGTCTGGGGCGATCGTGATCGAGCCATGCTGCAATACCGAATTGTGCCGATAAACTTGAGCGCTACCAATCAGTTTCCGCCCATCCGCAACCACAAGATCAGCATTAGTCGCTGTCGAGAAACAACTGGGATTGTGGATATAGCCCTTGCCCGAAGTCCCATAGCTTAAACTGATCCCCAACTGAGCAAACCCTTGGATCAAAAATTTACAGATATACTCATACACTTCCCGATGCGATCGCGGCTTTCCTGCGGTATTCACCTTAGTAATCACAGCGTAAACCAGATCGCCCTTGTGTAACACCGCCCTTCCCCCCGTAGGACGGTGCACAATATCAAGTCCATGTTTTTGAGCGATCGTCTTCCAAGCTTCAGGATATTGTTTTTGATGAAATCCTAGGGAGATGGCGGGAGATGACCAGTCTTGAAACCTCAAGATTGACGAGGCTTGGGGATTTTGACTATGTTCATCCAGTAGCAAGCTGTCCAGCGCCATCTGTTGCTCACCTGACATCTCTCCATACTTCAATAGTTGACAAACCATAGAAAATTCAGGGTAGGTTCATAAAGCAAAAGGGCGACGCTTCGCGTCGCCCTTGATTGGAATTTTCTCTAGGGGCTAAAACCTAAGCACCAAAATTTTCTTCCAAATACTCATCGTTTTCGTCAGCGATCGCTGCCACAATTGTAATGATCCGTGATATTTCGGACGGAGAAAGGTCTTCAACAGAGCGTGAAGCTAGCACTAGCACCTGATCATTTTGGATCGCATAGCGAGCTTCAAAGGTATCAGCCGCATTTTTTTCCAACAACCATCGGGTCATTCTTGCTTCATCCTTAAACGGAGCCGCAAGAACCTTAGAAAAAACCGTAAAAGTGTCACTAGGCTCAGTGCCAGTAATATTAACCACTACCTCTACAGTGCCGTACTGAAATTTCCAAGTGTCTTCAGTCTGGTTCTCAAGCGCTGAGTTATCCGCATCCATGCTAGCGATAACGGTTTGGATCGTCTGCACAACTTGGTTACTAGGTAGTGCAAAACTAGACTCTGCTTCTACAGTTAATGTTGGCGATTCTGTTGTGAAGGTCATATTGGGATATCTAGTTACTTTCTGCCATTAGTGTATAGCAAACATCAGCCACTCTGATGCGAATTTACAATTAGCTAAGTGGGGCGACAAAACCGCCCCACTAATTCTCTAATTATCTAAGTAGCTAGGCATAAGTAAACTAAAAACCAAAAAATTTGTTCCGCCCGCGTAGCGGGCGGAACAAATTCTGATTTTAGGTTTTAATTAAGCCCAGCTACTTAGAATCTGGAACCGTATTCGCTTGTCCGATGTACCAATACCAATTCACAGAAGTGTGACTACACTTTTGTGAATTAAAGCCCAAACCCAGTAAAGGTTTTTCAATGAAGAAATGGCAGTAGATGTATAGCAAAGCAAGAGTTAGTTAGTACAAATCAAAACCCAAGAAGCTAGTGGCGGCGCGAAGCGCCGCCACTAGCCTTCTGGTTTTATGTCTTAAGCAAAAAAAGTTTTGCTATATCATCCAAATGGCTATATTTGTGTTTCTAGTCACTTTGACCAAAATTCCTGTGCTAAAGTTAATTTAAATTTTTCAAACAAAATTTGCGAGGGCTAGTACCTCACTACACATCACTTTTCAGGAAGTTGACATGGCAAAAGGCGGACTTGTACTTGGTACAACAGCAGCAATGGCTGCGGCTGTAGCGGTGATCGGTTTTCAGCTAGCAAATCCTAGCATTGCCGCATTTAGAGATAGCCCTAAAGAAATCGTTGACGAAGCTTGGCAACTTATAAACCGAGAATATGTTGATGGTTCCTTCAACAAGACTAACTGGCGGCAAGTTAGAAAGCAGTATGTTGAGGATCGTGATTACTCATCTAAAGCTGAAGCCTATCGCTCTGTACGCGAAATGCTAAAGCTGCTTAACGATCCTTACACAAGATTTATGGATCCTGAGCAGTTCAAGAGTATGCAGATTGATACTTCAGGAGAGCTGACTGGGGTTGGTATTCAACTGGGGATGGATGAAGAGACTAAAAGGTTAACTGTTGTTGCCCCCATCGAGGATTCTCCAGCTTTTCGTGCAGGCGTATTGACTAAGGACGAAATTACATCTATTGCCAACAAATCTACCGAAGGCATGGACATCAATCAGGCAGTTGCTCTGATTCGTGGACCTGCTGGGACAAAGGTAAAATTGGGGATCAAACGCGGTGATAAGCAGTTTGAGATTGAGCTAGAGCGTGCCAAAATTGAGATCCACCCAGTCAAGGCTGACTTAAGAGACACCAGTGTTGGCAAGGTTGGTTATATCAGGTTGCGGCAGTTTAACGCCAATGCGGCGAGCGATATGCGTAAAGTGATTCAAGATCACGTTAACAAAGGTGCGGTCGCCTTTGTAATGGATTTGCGCTCCAACCCAGGTGGATTGCTTTACTCCAGTGCGGAAATCGCCAGAATGTGGCTAGACAATGCTCCTATCGTTTCTACGATTGATCGCAAAGGTGAAAGCGAGCGCTTGACAGCTAATAGACAAGCTTTGACTAACAAGCCCCTTGTCGTTTTGGTGGATGGCGGTTCAGCAAGTGCTAGCGAAATTCTATCGGGAGCCTTACAGGACAACAAGCGAGCCTTAATCGTTGGTACTAAGACCTTTGGTAAGGGCTTAGTGCAGTCTGTTCACTCTTTGAGTGATGGTTCTGGTATGGCTGTCACGATCGCCAAGTACTTTACTCCCAGTGGACGTGATATCAATAAAACTGGTATCCAGCCCGATCGCGTAGTTGAGTTAACTAAGGAAGATCTTGAGAAGCTAAATAAAAATAGTGATCTAGTGGGTACAAGTTCTGACCCGCAGTTTGCTAAGGCTATAGACTTGCTAGCCAATGAGTTGCGTAGAGCTAATGCTCGCTAACTAACAAAAAAAGAGCCAACAGGCTCTTTTTTTGTGACTAATGAGGCGACGTTTTGCGTCGCCTCATTATGTTTAGGTTTTACTAAGATTCGGTGTGGCGCGTTAAAGTTGCTTCCATCGTACTTTCGAGATTTTGACCAGCAATGATACCGCTAGTCAGGGTATAAACGTTGCTATCACGTCGGTACAGAGTTTGAAACCCTGTCCGCATTTTTTTATCTCCAATTACCCAGTAACGCTGAATGATCGAGTCAGGGCCAATTATGCCTTCCCCCTCAACTTTGCCTAGACTACTGTGATCTAACACAAAGGTAAAGCGTTTTTCATCAGAGTCTATCCTTCCTTTGTATGCCATTGTCAGCTCATCGCGATCGCCATTAGGAAAGGTTAACTTTGTGACCATAGTGAACCAAAAGTTGTCCCTTGACCAACCTACTAGAGTTTTACCCTTTACTTGAACTGACATCGAGTCTCGCTCTATCCAGTTGCCTTCTAGAAACCATTTTCCGGGTTGCACT
Source organism: Pseudanabaena sp. (assembly GCA_003249015.1). Lineage (GTDB taxonomy): Bacteria > Cyanobacteriota > Cyanobacteriia > Pseudanabaenales > Pseudanabaenaceae > Pseudanabaena. The sequence continues at coordinate 130,822 of QBLS01000003.1, forward strand.
AAAAAGGTATGCGCCACAATGTTTTGTTTCTTAATCTACTATCTGAATTATTGCCTATTTTAGTACTTGTGAACAATCTAAAAATTTAAGAAATATAGTGATTCCCTTCCCAGTTAAGAAATAGCTGTAACCATTCTTGACACAGAAGATGAGTGGCGGCGATCAACAGAGGGCAAAAATCAGTCAGTCGAGTACTTGCGATGCAACTCAATTAACCTCAAGTCTGCGATAATCTATGCTCACCAAAGTAATTAAGCCGCAATTGCATTGCAAACCTAATTTATCTGGCTTGAATATATATGGAAAATGAGAAGATCAAATCACTACAAAATATCTTCAGTTCTAGACTCGACACATTGAGCCATCTCTTAACGTTAGCGGAGAGGCATTTCGGAACCGACGTGGAGTCTATATTGCAGCTTCGTATTGCTCCCGATATGTTTCCTTTCGGCACACAAATTGTATTTACTTGCAATCAGCCTCGTAACTTCGCATTGTGGTGCTTAGGACAGGCGGCGGACAACTTACCACCCAATGTAGCATCCCTAAATGAGGCGCGTACTCATATTTCATCCACTAAGGAACTATTAGCAAGTATCAACGTTACCGATGCTACGCTTGCAGAGATTAAGCGAATTGAACTTGGGCAGGGTTTATACCTCGAACTATCGGGACTCGCATACGTGGATGATTTTCTAATGCCCAACTTTTACTTCCATTTGACTACAGCGTACGATATCTTGCGTATGGAAGGAGTAACCGTAGGGAAGCGCGATTTTATGATGCATTTGATGCCTTTCGTAAAGAACCAAAGTACTTCCTAACATGGAGTGAGAAATGTCATTATCTGAACCAATTAGCATTCAACAGCTTTCCGCCAATGATTTGGCACAGATGGAAGAATTATTAGCTGTCTTCAGTGAAGCTTTTGATGATTTTGATAACTATAGCTCGGCTCGTCCAAGCGCGTCATATCTTAAGCGTTTACTAAGTAGCGATTATTTCATTGCACTTGCAGCATTAAAAAATGGAGCAGTCGTTGGAGGTCTCGCTGCTTACGAACTTCAGAAATTTGAACAAGAGCGCAGTGAAATCTATATTTACGATCTCGCGGTTGCCGCAGATCATCGACGTGAAGGAATTGCCACAGCCTTAATTCAGGAATTAAAGAAGATTGCTGTTGAGCGATCAGCCTACGTTATTTACGTACAGGCAGATCTCGGTGATGACCCTGCGATCGCACTCTATACAAAGCTTGGTGTGCGCGAAGATGTGCTTCATTTTGACATTGCTGTTGACTGTAAGTAGCTAGTAAAAGTCAAAGCCAGAAGATGAGTGGCGGCGCAAAGCGCCGCCACTCATTATTTCTTAGGCAAGGTTTACTTTGCTGGAGTCTGACTATTGACACTGTACAGTCCAGACGGTATAGTTATTTTCAAGACAAGCTAATTGTCTTGATTTTTCAGTATTCAAACAAAAAGTTATGGTTGCTGAGCGCATTAGGAAAGAATCTGTAGAGGTAGGCAAGCGATCGCAATCGACAACCAAAGAAACACTGCTCAATGCGTCAGGAGAAGTGGTTTTGCGGTTTGGGGCTGACGCTTTGACCCTTGATGCAGTTGCTAAAGAGGCTGGTGTAAGTAAGGGCGGACTGCTCTATCACTTTCCCAATAAAGAGGCTCTGCTCACAGGCATGGTGGCAAATCTGATCGCGCAGTTCGAGCAGTTACTAGAAATAGAACTGACTCGCCAAGGAGATCGCACCACTAAAGGCGCATGGTTGAGGGCTTACATCCGCGCTCAAGACCTATTTGATCGCGAGAATGCGGCAATTCAGTCGGGATTGTTAGCGGCGGTATCGAAGGATAGCCGACTGCTGCAACCGCTTCGAGATTCCTATCAAAAATGGCAGCAAGACGCATTTAATTGTGGAATTGCACCAGTAAAAGCAGGAATCATTCTTTTAGCAATGGATGGGTTGTCTCTGAACATCTTGCTGGGGACTAACTGCGTTTCTGATCAAGAACGATCGCGGATAGTTGAGGAGCTAATACGAATGACCTACGCCGATGAATGAGAATTATCTTCTTCCCCCTTAAAAAGGAGGATTGAGGGGGATCTCCAAACCTTTTTTGAAATGGAATAGTAAAACATGACATCTCAATCTTTCTTTAACTCCCGCCATCTTTGGCTTGGGGGAATTTTCCTTGCGACTCTGGCTACAGGACTTTCTATTTATAGCGTTCTCTCTTCTAGTAAGCCAAATACTACAAATAATACTCCAGCGATCGCTAGTGCGCCTCTGCCCGTAACGGCTCTGGGGCGATTGGAACCAGAAGGAGAAGTCATGCGTTTAGCGGCTCCTGTCGCTCTAGATGGCGATCGCTTAAAGGAATTGCGCGTCCAAGTAGGCGATCGGGTGAAAGCAGGGCAGATTATCGCTGTACTAGATGCTAGCGATCGCTTTGCTGATGAAGTGGCGCAAGCCAAGGCTCAAGTGGAGATTGCTCAAGCGGAATTCGCAAGAGTGAGTGCTGGTGCAAAACAGTCGGAAATTGAAGCTCAAGAAGCATCGATTTTACGATTGCAAGCAGATTTGCGCGGTAGTGAAGCTTCCCAATCGGCGACGATTTCCCGTTGGCAATCGGAAGTTCGTACTGCGGAGGCAGAGTTTGCTCGGTTTCAACAACTCTATGCCCAAGGTGCGGTTTCGGCATCAGTTTTGGATACGAAACGTCTTGCGGCGGAGACCACTCGCGCCCAGTTGCAAGAAGCTCTGAGTACCCGCGATCGCTTTGCCAATACTCTCCAAGCCCAAATCCTTGAAGCAAGTAGTACTCGCGATCGCATTGCCGAAGTGCGTCCCGTGGATATTGCTACTAAAGCTAGAGAAGTAGACAGTGCGATCGCCGCTCTCAAACGTGCGGAGACTAACCTCGCTCAAGCCTATATTCGCGCTCCTAGAGATGGGCAAATCCTCAAAATCCGCACGCGATTAGGGGAAAAAGTTAGCAATGATGGCATTGTCGAACTAGGCGCAACCGATCGCATGGTTGCCGTGCTAGAAGTCTATCAAACGGAGATCGATCGCGTCAAATTCGGACAATCGGCAACGATTTCAGGACAAGGGTTTCAAGGTGAAGTGAAGGGTATTGTTTCGCTAGTTGGTTTGCAAGTGGAGCGTCAGCGCCAAGCAACCAATCAAGCAGGAGAGAATCTCGATCGCCGTGTCATTGAAGTCAAAGTTCGCTTAAGTCCAGAAGATAGCCGCCGTGTTGCTGCTTTTACGAATTTACAAGTTCAAGGCAAGATTCAGACTACATCCATAAATTAATACAATTAGGAGAACTATTTATGCATATTCTCAACGATAAAATGACTACTAAAAACGAAGAACCACAAATCCTCTCTCTTCATCAATCTCAAATTTCTATTGCTGCCAAAATGATGGCAGACACATTCTTTCCCGATCCCCTATCTTGCTATCTCCTTCCCAATGAACGTTATCGCTTAGAAAGCCTTGAAAAGGCTTGGCATAAAACGATAAATCAAGACTTTCCTTTAGGGCATGTCTATTGCAGTGAGCAGAGCGATCGCAATACTTCTACGGCGCTCGATAGCTCGCAAATTTTAGGGATTGCTAGTTGGTTGCCTCCTAATGCTAAGTCACCCTCATTGCTAGGATCACTGCCCTTGATCTTGGAAATATTCCTTCAGAACGGCTTTATCTCCACCAAGCGCATACTCAACACTTTGACAAAAACGGAAGCCTATCACTTGCGTGACTGTCCAACACCACACTGGTATCTAGAAGGATTGGGTGTATCGTCAAAGGCTCAAGGCAAAGGGATCGGCGGTTTGCTATTACAACCTGTCTTGCAGCAAGCCGATCGCCAAGGGGAGATTTGCTATCTCTTTACTTCCACCGATCGCGCCGTCAAGTTCTATCAACGGCATGGATTTGTGGTGCGAGAGGAACTGCGAGTTCTCAACGATGCGCCACCCTTATGGATGATGATGCGATCGCCACAAGCTTAATCTCAGGAGATAAAAAATGTCATACACCTTTTTGTTAGCGCAATTGCCAAATGTCGCCTCAGTTCTAGAAGATGCGATCGCTGAATTTGAATACTATGCCGCTTACGAGCCAGATGTCATCAATTGCGCGATCGCCATTGCGATATTCAAACCAACAGAAATGGCGCTTACCTATGGGATCGAATATCTATTGCGAGGCAATCAAATAAGATGACAACATACTCATAATTTCTTGTTCGAGTTCGCCATTTTTTAAGAGATTAGGGCGATCGGCTATTGCATCATATAGCAGGGCTTTGATTGTGCGGCTAACGATGAAAACTGTTATATCCAGATTTTGGGGTCGCAGTTGATCGCGATGCAGAGCCAGAAATGCGTGCAACATTTGCTCAATTCTGGCATCATCTAGTTTTTGCATCTCCTCACTACGGGGAACCTGTTGGTGCAGGATGCGATAGAGTTTAGGGTTCACCGCATAAGCCGCTAAAACCGCTTTGATAATCTGCTGAAGTACTTCTAGGATTGAGCGATCGCCTAGCCCTTCTAGATGGTGTTGCGCTAACTGCGCCATTTCATTCGCATGATGCTCTCCCAAAGCATAAAGCAACGCCGCCTTATTGGGAAAGTATTGGTACAGTGAGCCAACACTCACACCTGCGAGTTCCGCGACTCGATTTGTATTGAATTTATCGTATCCCTCTTCGGTCAAAATGCGAGTTGTGGCGATGAGAATAGCGCTAACAGTTGCTTGAGAACGCTCCTGCTTTGGCAGTTTACGCGGCTTTTGTAAGGGTTTAGTCATATAGGGCAAATATCAAAAAAAGTTCAAAAAAGGCGAGTTGTCAGGCACTCTAAAGTAGTTGTAAAATACGAGCAATTACTCACATTATATCAGGCAAGTCTCTCGATTTGTTGTAAAAAGGAAGGATTGTTTATGCGAATTGCGATTATTTCTCTAGGAAGTCGAGGCGATGTTCAACCCTTTATTGCTTTGGGTAAAGGATTACAAAAGGCAGGTCACATCGTGCGAATGGCAACCCATGAAAACTTTGAATCCCTGATCAGTTCGCATGGGCTGGAGTTTTTCCCAATGACTGGAAATGTGCAGGAATTTATGGCAACTCCCAAGATGCGAGAGTTAACGGAAAGAGGTGATTTTCTGGCGATTAACGCAGAAGCGACAAAAGCAACTAAACGCGCTGCGATCGACTGGGCGAAAGATAGTTTGGCGGCTTGTCAGGATGTGGATCTGCTGATTACAGGTGTGGGCGGTTTATTCCTCAGTCTGGCGATTGCGGAAAAATTCCATCTACCATTGCTTCAAGCCTATATCTTTCCATTTACACCGACAAAAGCCTTTCCCGCGATCCTATTTCCGAAATCATTAGCAAAACTCGGTAGTTATGTTAACTGGTTCTCCCATGTGCTATTTCGACAGATCATGTGGCAAGGAACCCGCCAAGGTGATGAACTAGCAAGAAAACAAGTTTGGGAACTCCCTGCTGCCCCGTTTTTTGGTGCTTACAATTCCCCACATTTGCAGCGTTTTCCTGTTCTCTATGGGTTTAGTCCATCGATAATTAATCCACCTTCCGATTGGCAAAATACCCATGTCACTGGATATTGGTTTTTAGATGAAGAGCCTAATTGGACTCCATCTAAGGACTTAATGGATTTTTTACTTGAGGGTTCACCACCTGTATTTATTGGCTTTGGCAGCATGGGGAATCGTAACCCAGAGGCAACAGCCGATCTCGTTTTAAAAGCGATCGCGATCGCAGGGCAACGCGCCATCTTGCAATCTGGTTGGGGCGGTTTGAGTAAGCGAGATTTGCCAGATACAGTTTTTATTGTGGATTCCATTCCCCATGCTTTTATCTTTCCCTATGTGGCGGCGGTAGTCCATCATGGCGGTGCTGGGACAACATCTGCTGCACTCAGAGCAGGAGTTCCCAGCATTGTGATTCCCTTCTTTGGCGATCAACCATTTTGGGGTAATCGCATTGCCGAATTAGGGGTTGGCACTAAACCAATTCCCCGCAAAAAACTCACTGCGGAAAATCTTGCGAAAGCTATACAGATGGCGGTCACAGATCGCTCAATGTGCGAAACAGCAGCCAATTTAGGCGAGAAAATTCGGGCTGAAAATGGAATTGCTAAGGCAGTTGCGATCGTCAACCAAATTGAATATTTAAAAACTACACAGAGGATCTATGCTTCGTAAATTGCTGCGAAAAACTCCCCTTGCTTGGCTCCAACTGACTCGTAATAAAGTTCGCTTTATTGTGGCGCTATCAGGTATTGCCTTCGCTGATATCTTGATGTTCGTGCAGATGGGTTTTGAAGGAGCGCTCTATGATTCAGCGATGAAACCCTATCGCGAATTAATTCAGGCGGATTTAGCGATCGCCAGCACTCAGTTCCAAACCCTTATCTCCACGCCTAGTTTTCAACGCGATCGCCTTTATCAAACTCTTGCTCACCCTCAAGTTAAATCCGTTTCTCCCCTCTACATTTCCGTTGCTGGTCAATGGCGCAATCCTGAAACTCGCCAAAATCGAGCGATTCTCATTTGGGGAGTTGATGCGGGTAATCCTAGCGTCAACCTACCCGATCCCGCCCAACAAATTCCGCAGATTCAACAACTCGATCGCGTTCTCTTCGATCGCGCAGGTCGTCCCGAATATGGTGATGTGGCAAATATGTTTATGCAAAAGGGTGAACTGGAAGCGCAACTCAATAATAAATTGGTGCAGGTTGGTGGACTATTTGAAGTTGGTTCTTCCTTTGCTGCCGATGGCAATATCATTACCAGTGACGCAACTTTTTTACGTTTATTTCCAGACCGACGCAGCGATCGCATTGAAATGGGACTAATTCATCTGAAGGAGGGAGCCGACGTGCAGCAAGTCAAAAGGGAACTTGCTAGTCTGTTATCTGATGATATGCGCGTGCTGACCACCGAAGAATGGGCAGGTGTCGAAAAAAGCTATTGGGAAACGGGAACTAGTATTGGCTTCATCTTTGGTTTGGGCGTGGCGATGGGCTTTATCGTCGGTATTGTGATTGTCTATCAAATTCTCTATTCCGATGTCTCCGATCACCTTGCGGAATATGCCACTCTCAAGGCAATGGGCTACAGCGATCGCTTTCTCTTGAGTATCCTTTTCCAAGAGGCTCTTTTGTTAGCTTGTCTGGGGTTTCTGCCTAGTTTTCTGCTTTCTGTCGGACTCTATCAAGTGACCTACGCCGCCACGATGCTACCGATAAAAATGACAGTAGAACGTGCCATTTCTGTTTTTGTGATGACTGTAATCATGTGCGTAACTTCAGGTGCGATCGCTATGCGAAAACTCCAAACCGCCGATCCTGCTGATATTTTCTAATCATTTTTTGAACTTGATACTTGAACTTTATGTCAGCCTTACTTCCATCGCTAATAGCGATCGCGGCACTCGATAGCCTTAATCCATCAGCGATCGCTTTACAAGTCTATTTGCTAGGAACGACAAAGCCAATTCCGCGATCGATCACCTTTGTAATTGGCATATTTTTCGCCTATTGGACATCGGGATTATTGGCTGTATTGGGCTTAGATAGATTAATTCAGACCGTGATTGTAAACTCTGGATTCTCTTTGTCTACGCCCTTATTTTATATAATTCAATTTTTGAGTGGCATAATTTTATTGATAGTAGGCGTTACTCTCCGAATTCCTACTCAATCTGAACCAGTAAAAGCACCGCAAAAATTAAATTTGGCAAGAGCTTTCCTGTTAGGAATGTCTGTAACGATTTTAGAATTTCCCACCGCTTTACCCTATTTTGCAGCGATCGAACAGATCGTCCGCGCTAACCTAGATCTCCTATCAACTATGAGTATCTTGGCACTCTATAACCTAATTTTTGTCCTGCCACCGATCGCTCTAATTGTTATATATCTTTTCTTTCATCGTCAGAGCTTTGCCCTGTCTCTAATTCAGCGTATTAACCGCTCTATTGCCATCTATTCTCCTCACATCATCCGTTTTCTAATCTTGGGTTTAGGCATTTTTTTTATTGCCGATAGCCTCGTCTATTGCATTGCCAACGCTTTTGGAAATCCATTAATCAAACTCCTATAGCTATGAATTCCCCACTTGCCATTGCTCCATCTACGCCCGTAATCTCTGCCCAAAATCTCAATCATTATTTTGGTGAAGGTGACTTACGCAAACAGGCGCTTTTTGATATCAATCTCGATATCCATGCTGGCGAAATCATCATCATGACGGGACCTTCTGGCTCAGGCAAAACTACGCTCCTAACGCTTATGGGCGGATTGCGATCGGCTCAGGAAGGTAGTTTGAAAATTTTAGATCGAGAAATTCGTGGTGCTGATAAAAACTCTCTCATGCAAATCCGCCGCAATATTGGCTATATTTTTCAAGCCCATAATTTGATGACCTTCCTCACCGCTAGACAAAATGTACGCATGTCTCTAGAACTTCACGATGAGGATGGAACTTCTGATCTAGATGGCACTGCTACCGCCATGCTCGAAGCAGTTGGGCTTGGTCATCGCCTCGATTATTATCCTGACAGTCTCTCTGGTGGTCAAAAACAACGAGTTGCGATCGCTCGTGCGCTGGTTTCTCAACCCAAAATCGTTCTAGCCGATGAACCCACGGCTGCCCTCGATAAAAAATCGGGTCGCGAAGTTGTGGAACTCATGCAAACCCTTGCCAAACAAAAAGGCTGCACAATTCTCCTCATCACCCACGACAATCGTATCCTCGACATCGCCGATCGCATTGTCTATATGGAAGATGGTAAACTCGTGCCAAATATTGAATCTAGTCATTAATTAATGGCGATCGCTAAGCAATGTTCAGTATTTGCTAATGTTCAGTATTTGCTAATGTTCAGTATAAATCTAGGGATTTTATCTTGCACTTTGTCAAATAAAACTCCATTCAGGTATGTTATCCTGCAAAAATCTTGTTATTACGCTTATTCGTTGCTTTATCTGACAATTTGTGTGATATTCATCCTATACAAGTATTTATCCTGTAACTTACAAGACAATATATAGTTACCCCGCTAAATTTTGGTTGGGGGTGTAGTTTGGTTGGAGGTGTAGTTGACACCCATGAGTTAATTCCAACGAAATACATTTTAAAGGTTTGATGAATTTCCGTAAGAGTAATGTATTGGTCGCAATAAAAGTGTAAAATCATACAAGAACATACTTGAAATTTTGCTGATTGCCTTTGTACGTAAATTGGTAATGGTGTGCAGAATTTTCTAGCTTATTGGTAAAAGTTAGGCTGCCGTTGGATTGAAATTGTAAGAAGCTAAAAATGTAGGATTTATCCATGAAGTCGTTCTTTTATTCTCGCGTCTCGAAGTTCAATGCCTTGATGACTCTTTGCCTGCTGGGTGTAAGTACACTTAGTCTTCCTGTGATGGCATCACCTCAAGAATCCTGCGTAATGACATCGACTAGTGAAATCGTTTGTGGGGAACCAGTATCATCGAACGGCGAAAGAGTTAGTTTTACTGGAGGTACAGCCGATGCAACGTTAACGCGAGAAATTCGTGCTGGTGATTCGATTGATTTTATTATCAATGCAAGAAAAGGTCAGACAATGGGTTTTACCGTTGGCTATGACTTTAAAGATAGCGACATCCAAGCATTTTTGACTGAGCCGGGGAAGCAAGATATTTCACTTTACTCAGGACCGAAAGCGCCAAACGAGTTCGTTATCAAAAAAACTGGAGACCATCGTCTTAGGGTGACCAATACGACTCGGAAAGAGATAACAATGACGCTTTATCTGAACATCGATTAAGCGACCTCCATTGATACTACAGATTCTATATAGCAGTCTGGTCAACATCACTGGCTTGCGACCTCCCGGTTGGTGGCTTGCGGGGTTTCCCCCTTATCCTACCGTTCGGTGCTGAAAAAAGATTAAAGCGATCGATTCGCTCAACCGTGTGATCATGTTTGTAGCGAGGAGCCGTAGAATCGCTGAGGAGCAGTAGGACAAACCCCAAAACTCAGCAGTGCGATCGTCCCTACGACCAGACCTAGAGCATCGTCCACAAAGATCTCGACAAGCCAAAAAGCTGGATGTATCGTTGAGATCAGGCGGTACGATCGCTCCTGTGAGCACCGTTTCATAACACGGCGTTGCAACGGACGAAACCAAGAGTAGGGTAGGATGTTGAAGCAGGTCGATCGCCGCCGTTGAACTAAGCCGTTATAGCGAAACGATACGCCCATTAAGGCTGTCTGTTTCTAGTCGAGATTACACAAGCAAAATGGTTCGCTTCGTTGTTTAGTTCTGAGAAGTTATCGGCGATTCCTTTCAGGATACTTGCCGCCGCAAAGTCAAATAATTGTTTAGCGATCGCCTAGAAATCATGAGTCATGGTAATAGCGATCGGTTTTAGAAGATAGATTGTTGATGCGATCGGATAGAAATTATGAATCATGGTAATAGCGATCGCCACTTTACAAAAATCAAACAGGGATCGCATTATTTCAGAACTGGGGTTTGATGTGAGTGTTCCATACTTCACGCAAGTTATCAGCATCTTCTTGAGATAGCTGCCCTAATTTGGTAATTAGTAAAGATTTCTCTAAGCAATCAAGTCGTGATAAACGCACTGTTGAGGCAACTCGTAAACCACTGGTTGACCAGTCTTTTAGCAAAACATCGGTTTTTGTTCTCGGCTGCGCGGATGTCACTGCGGCTAATACAACATCATCTCCATCTAGCCAAAGAATTAATACGGGTCTCTTTTTTGAAGATACGCCATTTGTAAAAGGAATTGCTGCAACCCAGATTTCTCCTGCCTTAATAGTCGTCATATAATCCTTCATCTTCTGACGAATAACTTTTTAAAAAGGCATCATGGGCGCGATCGCCTGTTTCCGATTTTGGCTGAATAGTGATGAGCCATTTACCTTTGCCGATTCCTTCTATTATGGAGCTAGGTATTGTAAATTTTTCTCCGTCTTGAAGCTCTATTTCAAAAGCTAATTGTAATAACTGGCTTTTCATATTGTGTAGATACTAAAAATATTTAAAATCCTAACATAGAGTTCGGTTGGGGTTTTAGAGCGATCACCCCCAAAACATCCCGATCTCCTAGAAATCACGATTCATATTAATAGCGATCGCCTTGAGAAGATAGATTGTTGATGCGATCGCATAAAAAGCAACCGCATAAAAAATACCAAGCCTTAACCATCAAGTATCCTGAGAATTAGTAAATAAAAATACTTAGACTTGAAATGATTGCTGTGTAAGCCATCGCTTGCAGCTATTAAAACAATATAAGATTATCTTGCATCTATGATTTTGGTTTAAAGTTATTATGTTGAGCTCGACTAGAGAACTTCTAGAAACCGCACGACGCAATGCCTACGCGATCGGAGCTTTTAACGTCTACAACTTAGAAGGCGTAAAAGCAGTAGTAAATGCTGCCGAAGCCAGTCGCAGTCCTGCAATGCTGCAATTACATCCCAGCGCTCTCAAATATGGCAAACTTCCTTTAGTAAGAATGTGCATCGAAGCGGCGAAATCAGCAAATGTACCGATCTCAATTCATCTCGATCACAGCACTTCCGCTATTGATATTCGCTTAGCACTGGATGCAGGAGTGCGATCGATCATGGCTGATGGTTCGCCTATGCCCTACGAGAAGAATTTAGAATTCACAAGAGATATGACCACGCTCTCCCATAAGTTCCATGCAGTCGTCGAAGCTGAAATTGGTAGAATTAGCGGAACAGAAGATGGTTTGACGATTGCCGAAAAAGAGGCAAAAATGACCGATCCAATTCAAGCCCTTGAATTCGTTCATTTAACAAAAGTTGACGCGATCGCTGTCACCATCGGCAATGTGCATGGTGAATATAAAACTTCCCCTCGTCTAGATTTTGCAAGGCTTGAAAAAATCCGTAGCCTTGTTGATATTCCCTTGGTTTTGCATGGGGCATCAGGATTACCTGCGGAAATGATCCATCGGTCGATTCAATTGGGGGTTTGTAAATTTAATGTCAATACAGAAGTGCGCCAAGCCTATATGCAAGCACTCAAGGTAGAAATCTGTGGCGATAGCCCTAAGGATTTGTTAGAGATTGCAGGTGAAACAATCGCTGCTATGCAAGAAGTGATCATTGAGAAGCTAAATCTATTTGGCTCTGTCGGTAAGGCTCATTTACATGAGACACCCTATGCACAAATGTTGTCTAGTCAGATCTATTGAGCTTATTACCCAATGCGATCTCCATGCTGGCGAAATCATCATCACGACGGAGCCATCTGGCTCTGGTAAAACTACACTCCTGACGCTTTATCGCCGATCGCATTGTCTATATGGAAGATGGCAAGCTCGTATATTGAAACTGGTCATTAATTAATGGCATCTCCTAGAAATTATGGCTCATGGGAATAGCGATCGCAATATGGGAAAACTTTTGAAGACCTTTTTGAAGCACCGCACTAAATCACTGATAGTTCAAAGTAATTTTGGCGGAGGTATTGGTTAAAATAGTTAATACGTTAAGTATCTTTGCTTATATCCCAATGCCTAGCTCATCCTCGGACGCTGATTTCCTTCAACAATGGCAATATGCTCTTGCTCCTTATAACTTGGGACATAAGCTTAAACTTGTATCCCAGTTAATGTATCGAGATTTCTTAGAAAGACTGGAACCTTACGGATTAACTCCATTTCATTATTTAGTTTTATGTTGTCTCTGGGAAGAAGATGGGCTTTCAACGACTGGGATTGCAGATAAACTAAAGCAATTGGGAGCAACGTTAACTGGAGTAGTTGATCGAATGGAAGAGCGTCAACTAGTTGTAAGAGAGCGGAACTTAAGCGATCGCCGAGTTGTCCAAATTTGGCTGACCGAAGAGGGAAAACAGCTTATGAAGGTCTTGCCACCTATCGGAGCTGTAACGCTTGAGAAAGCAACTAAAAATATTTCAAGCGCGGAGCAGGAAATGTTTGCGAAAATATTGGATCGGATAATTCAGAACCTAGCTTAAGAATTTTAATGTTCAAGGATTGACAGATGGATAATTGCTTAATATATTAATAGTTAATACGCTAAGTAATTATCTGCGAGAGGATAAGTGAAATGCTCAAGTTAAATGTCAAACAAAAAAACTGGTTATTGTCAGCACATATTAGTTTTGCTGCCCTTTGGACAGGAGCCGTCCTTAGTATGTTTATTTTGTCCTTCAAAAATATAAATTCAACTAATGCACAGGCTCTTTACACGCTTAATTTAGCAATTAATCTCCTCGATGATTACATTGTGATTCCCTCTGCGATCGGTTCAGTTCTTACAGCCACATTTCTTTGTTGGATGACTAATTATGGATTTACTAAATTCTACTGGGTGATTACAAAATGGATTGTCACAACAGGATTGGTCGTTTTTGGAACATTTTGGCTTTTCCCTTGGGGAAATGTTGCTGAAAATATTTCTTCTGAAGAGGGATTGCAGTCTTTCCACAACTCTATCTATTCTTTTGATTCTCAAGGTGTTTTGATTGGAACTATAATTCAGGCTTTTTTTCTCATCTTCGTTATCGGTATCTCAGTTTTAAAGCCTTGGGGAAGAAGACCGACCAAAGAGCAAGAAAAAGTCATAGCTGATTAGCCGATTAGTTGCGATCGCCTAGAAATCACCACTCATAGTAATAGCGATCGACTTTAGGAGATAGATTGTTGATGCGATCGCCTAGAAGTTATGACTTATGGTTGAAGATCGCATTGTTTAAATGGAAGATGGCAAGCTCGTTCCTAATATTGAATCTGGTCATTAATTAATGGCGATCGCCTAAAATCGCAATTCTTTCGGACTATGGATTAGCAATATTTTTATAGCGATCGCAGGAATTTGACTAGCTCCCTAAATGATGGGCAATATTTAGAACATTCAACCATATCCAGCTTTTTAGCTAATTCAGCATTTCTGTTAGTCCCATAACTTGGCTTTCCATTTTTCCCAATTGATAACTTTTTAAGAGCCTCTTTTGGGCTTTTAATTTGGTGAGGGTTTGGATTTGCTTTGCATTTTTCGCCACCAATTTCTTTGATAATCTTTGAATCAGACCAAAACCAAGCCTCTAATTCTTCAATGGGAATACAGATATGCTTGCTAAAGCTATTCACCACAGAAAATAATGGTTCTAACTCTGATCGTAATGTATCTTCATCTTTAAGGGAACCATTCGGAGAACGATCCAAATCCTGAACAACAATAAAAACATTACAACCTTTGTTAAAAAGAACTTTAAGTTCTCTTGAAAGCTTCTTTTTGGCAACAGATCCCCCAGATGTCCATTTTTTTATTGTTACATTTGAGTCAAGCACACGATGAATAATTTCTCGAACTGCATCCCAGTCCGTATCATCTTCGGTAATTAAACCTATTTTAATGTTACTCATCGAGAATACCACTGTAAATCCATTCCCCTAAGTTACCTTCTTCAGAAAGGTATTCAATAATGCTGTGAATATCGTCTTCAGCTAATTTACGAACAAATGTCTGTCCGTTCTTGCGGTGCACTAGATTAATTTTTTCTGGGCTAGCCCATGCGACTACCTGTGGCGAATGAGTTGAAATAATTAAATTTTGACCGTAAGTGTAAGTCTCGATCTCATTGAGTAACTTTCCTAACATTGCTGGATGAATCTGTGCTTCGGGTTCCTCAATGATTATTGTTTTACCCTGATTTGACGCAATTATTTCGGTGAGAATTGACAGAACTCGAAGAGTTCCGTCTGAGAGTAATCCAATATCTACGCCATCTAGCTTTACTGAAAAGATATATTCTCCTTCTTCTTGAAATGACTTTAGCTCGGTTATTTTGCCAAGTCCAATTCTTTGACAAACACTTTTTAGTTCGTCAAGTTTTTCTGTTTCCATAAGAATCAATATTTGGCGAAGTATTAGTCTTGGGAGGTCATTATATTTAAAAGGAAAAGTTTTTCGCGGTACTTTGAGTACTTCCTCTTCACGTGTTGACCTTCGACGAACAAGAGAATTGTTGAGTATATTAATTCCCTGTAATACTGCACGAATCCATAGAATTACGGCATCGGCATGTGATTTTAGCGATTGAGTTCCTGTAATATGCAATCTTCCAAATAAGCTAGTACTTACAATAGTAATTGGATCACCATCATTGTTTAAAGTGGTTACTCCACTCTTCGTAGTCCATAGAATTTCTTTTTGTTCATCAATATATTGACACCAATCATTCCAAGAAAATCGATCTTCTTCTGAATCATCAACTGTAGAATAATCTAATTCGCTACCCTTATTAAAAGGAGATATAGTTACAACTTCATAATTATATTTGAGCCGACGATGAGTCGGTGTCAAAAGCTCAATTTCTAATATCTTGGGGATATTGTTGATATCATTTTGTGGAACTTGGTTAAACTTACCCAGAGCAAATGATGATATAGCTTCAAAGCCTTCAATAATAGCTGATTTTCCAGATCCATTGCGACCAACTAATACTGCTACACCATCGTGTAAAGACACAGTAACTCGATCACCCAAAACAGACCAACCGTCAAGGGTAAATGATAAAAGGCGAGGCTGATTTGTGCTGGAATCTAGGTTAGACAAAATAAAGATCCTTTCCCAATACTAATCGTTTTGATAAATTCTAGTCGAATATGTCTAAGTCTGCCACAAACGAAACAATAGCATCAGCGATCGCCTAGAAATCACGACTCACGGTAATAGCGATCGCCTTCCTTTAGATAGAACGGAATTTGGAATCAATCGACTTTAGCTTCAAGTCGCGATCGTTGTGTTGAGATCATATTGAGATTTAGGGTAAGCAAAAAACTGGTTAGACTAGAAATTACAATTACAGGAACCATGGCAGTGTCTGATAACACACTGAGAATCACAGTAGTACTGATTGGAGTTTTGGTGATTGCCACATTAACCGCTGCCATCATGCAGACCATAGCGATCGTGGGATGAACTTGAGGAATCCCCAACGCGATCGCTAAACCCACCGCAGCACCTATGTAGAACAAAGGAAAAATAAACCCACCACGAAACCCAGAATGAAGAGTGCAGCTAATCGCTAACATTTTGGCTAAACCAATCACCAGCAGCATCGTTACCCCAAAAGTTGAACCAGTTTCAATAATTGTTTCAATTTCGCGCTCACCAAAAAATAGCGTCTGAGGAAAAACTAAAGCAATCAACCCGATCGCTAAGCCGCCTAGAGTAGCTAATAAGATCGTCTGATGTTCTAACCGATGAGCAAGAGAACCTACAGTGCGAAAGATCAATACAAATAAGGCAGCCACAGCCGCTCCAATAGCTCCAAGAACTAAACCTTCTGCTAAATTAATTAATGTCAGCGGCGGAATCGAATTGAAGTGATACATTCCACCAATCGATAACCCAGTAGTCAAACGAAACACCGTAAAACTAAGAATTGCAGCCAAAGTTGCGGGAATCAACGCCTCGTAGTATTCCAGTCCACGTCGATGGGGAAGTTCCAGCGCAAATAATGCACCTCCCAAGGGCGCACCAAAGAAAGCACCTAAGGCAGCCGCCATGCCACAAAAGGTGAGTATGCGCGTAGTGCGTATTGTCAAATTAAGTTTACTCGCCAGCCAGCCACCGATGCTCCCGTTAACCTGTACTAGTGGCGCTTCAGGCCCTGCGCTGCCGCCTGCGACAATCGAGAATAGAGAGGCAACTACCATCGCAGGTGTTTGCTTGATGTCGATTCTGCCTGGATCATGCACCTTCTCGACCACAAAGGCAACTTCACCAGGTAATCCCATGAAATATAGAGTCAGTCCAACCAGAAATCCACCCACTGTAGAAGTAATCCAGACATAATTTGAGACGAGCCATTTGGATGAGAAGTAGGGTGAAAGTAAATCTGGAATTGTATGCCATAGCAGATGCATTGAACTTTCTAGTAAGGAATAATATGCCGTTGCCACAATACCGCCGATGATCCCGATCGCTGCTGCACAGAGGATTGTTTTGTTATAGTCCAATTCTTGAGAAATTGATTGAGAAGTTAAGTCATCTTGAGCAATAATCGCCTCAGTTGAGTTTGCAGAAGTTAATGACATGAATTTTATCTACCTAATTCTTGCTCAAGCAGGGTAATTAACAATATTTTGGGAGTAAAATGAATTTTTATAAAGTCTACTTATCTAAATAGAGTTACTGTGTGTAAGACATCACAAAAACATCCCAAAACAAGGAATGCCTACACCAAATGCGTGACTGCTTGCTCAAAGCAATGTTGTTCAGTTACAAGAGGTTGTTGATGATTCCTTCAATGCATAACATGATTATTGGAACCGAAAATATTTAGAGATTTTTGTTGAGAGGCGATCGCTTGTCGCTAAACTAAACAGTTAGATTTACCTTTCGAGCGGAGGAGCTAAGATGACGATAGATAATAGTATTACTCAGTATTTTGGGGTGAATCTTGCCGAACTATTGTCAGAAAAAATACTAACTGTCTTTTCTAACTTTGATCATGTGTCCTACACAAATGCCATATCACTAAAAGTAAATAACTTGGGCTATAAACAAAGAATTGAGTTGCATGCCAATGAGTTATACAACTATCTACCTGAAGATTATGAAAGAGCGATGAGTATATTAATTTCAATTCTTGGGGAAGAGAATCAAAAGGAAACAGGGATGTTTACCGATTTCTATTGGGTTATGCCCATTGGAAAATATGTTGAAATGTTTGGAATAGATAAATTCGAATTTTCAATGCACGCTATTGAGGAAATTACAAAAAGAAATACTGGAGAATATGCCATACGACCTTTCTTAAGAAAATTTCCCGAGCAGACAATATATCAATTATTAATTTGGGCGAAATTAAATAATTTCCATTTAAGAAGACTATCTTCAGAAGGAAGTAGACCCAAATTACCTTGGGCTACAAAGCTAGATACTTTTATTGATAACACTGAGCCTGTATTTGAAATTCTTGATATTCTGAAAGAGGATAGCGTTAAATTTGTTAGAAAGTCTGTCGCGAATAATGTAACTGACTATTTAAAAGTTAATTATGAAGCCGCGAGAACACTATTAATTGAATGGTCTAAATCTGATGATAAGAATACTAAATGGATTGTAAATCACGCTACAAGAAAAATATCAATATCTTTGTAAGCTTTATCCGCAGGTTATCAATATTTCGGTATCACCCATCTGTTGCTGTTCATCACCCCGATGATTTATATAGCAATTTCAAATATTTAGAAGAGGCTTCGACTTCGCTCAGCCACCCTATACTTCTGGCTGAGCGAAGCGATGCACTGATCTTGTCGAAGCGTCGAAGCCCTAACTCTTATTTGAAACAGCTATAGCTTTGAGAATGTCCTTACATAAACAATAAATCGCTACGTTCAATGAGAAGCAGCCTAAAACTTTTACATAAAGAGCCTAAATCAATTTAGTTAAATCATTGATTTCAAAATATTGATGAAATTTAGTTGTTACCTGCAAAACTGACGATCGCCCCCCATCTGCTTGTCTTTTCTTTCTGACAAATCCTTGCTCAACTAATTCCTGTACATGCTGATAGGCTCCCGCCCCACGTAACTCTATTAATTCTGACTGCACAATATTTTTTTTCAAGGCGATCGCCGCCAAAGTCCGTAAAGCCCCACGCCCCAAATCCACAGGAATAAGCTTATGCACCAAATCCTCAAACTCCGATCGCAGTCTGAGCGAAAAACCTATATCGGTTTCCACAATTTCTAAAGCACTATCACGATGGGCATACTCGGAGATTAAATCAATTAGCCCCATTTCGGCATCCTCAAGCTCACAACCTAAAGATTCAGCGATCGCCGCCAAATTCATCGGTTGCCCCTTCAGATACAAAACCGCTTCTACTTTTTGCTTGAGATTATTGGCGATCGGCAGTTCTGTCTGCTCAAATCCCTCCATAGATAAAGACAGTGGCTCAGCCTTAAAGTTTTCTTCAAGTTCAAAAAACTCTTCAGGCTCTAGTTCGTCTGCATCTACAGGATCTACAGGATCAATAGGTTGTTCAAAAGGCAATACATTCGTCATGCTAAGATTTTAACCGAGTATAGGCGGTGCATAGCGCCACTTTTACGCTCTTTTTATACTCTTAAACAAAAAATTTCACAAGCCGAGAAACCATATGCCAAGCAGCATGATGTACTACGAAGACACTTATGTAGTGCTGCCTCCAGATATGCAAGAGCGATTTGTTAACCAGCCAGAATTAGAACAAATTTTGCATGATCTACTTGTTGAGATCGAGCATCAAGATCTCCCCACCGATTTACAAAATCTCCCCACAATTAATGAGCAAGTCCAGCGCTTGATTAAAACTGCTTGCGATCTTGACTGTGGCGATCGCGGCACATGGCAATGGTATGTCGTCCGCCTCGATAAGTAATCATCACAAAATTCACCGACACTTATGTCAATAGACTGATTCTGCAAGAGCCTCGACAGATTCAAGACCGCTTGCGTTAAGATTAGTTAATTAAATCATCCGTTCTTGGCAAAATCATCTAAGGACATTCCTATAAAAGGAGCAGTAGTAGTGAAGAGCAATAATAATAAAAACGATAATAATAAGAAGTGGAAAAATTTTGTTTTATATGCACTGCTTGGCATTGTTGTCATTACCCTAGGTACAACCCTGCTGGATAGCCAGCCTGCGACCCAAGCCGAGTGGCGCTACAGCAAATTGATTGAAGAGGTGCGGAAGAAGCCTTCTGGTGTCTCCAGAATTACGCTTAGTCCTGATCGCACTTTTGCTGAAGCAACTGTACCAGGAGGTCCCGAAGGTAAGCGCAAAGTCCGAGTAAACCTTCCCAATGACCCTGATTTCATCAAAACCCTCAGAGAAAACAACGTTGAACTGGATGTTGCTCCCCGTCGTACTGACGGAGCGTTGATTCAAACTCTGAGCAGTCTAGTTTTGCCAATTTTGCTTATTGTTGGATTGTTCTTCCTACTACGTCGCGCTCAATCTGGCCCTGGTAACCAAGCTATGAACTTTGGCAAGTCTCGCGCCCGAGTCCAAATGGAACCTCAAACCCAAGTCACCTTCACTGATGTTGCAGGGATTGAGCAAGCTAAGTTTGAACTTACTGAAGTAGTAGACTTCCTTAAAAACCCTGACCGCTTCACAGCCGTAGGAGCCAAAATCCCTAAGGGTGTACTGTTAGTCGGTCCTCCTGGAACAGGTAAAACCCTTCTTGCCCGCGCAGTCGCAGGTGAAGCAGGTGTACCATTCTTCAGTATTTCGGGTTCTGAGTTTGTAGAAATGTTTGTTGGTGTCGGTGCATCTCGTGTGCGCGATCTGTTTGAGCAAGCCAAAACCAACGCTCCCTGCATCGTCTTCATCGATGAAATTGATGCAGTCGGTCGTCAACGTGGTGCAGGCTTAGGCGGTGGTAACGATGAGCGCGAACAAACCCTCAACCAGTTGCTAACCGAAATGGATGGCTTTGAAGGCAATACAGGCATCATCATTGTGGCAGCGACAAACCGTCCTGATGTCCTTGATGCAGCACTTCTTCGTCCAGGTCGTTTTGATCGTCAAGTCGTGGTTGATCGCCCTGACTTTGCAGGTCGCTTAGAAATTCTCGGAGTCCATGCACGTGGCAAGACCCTATCTAAGGATGTCGATCTAGAAAAGATTGCTCGTCGTACCCCAGGTTTCACAGGTGCGGATCTATCCAACTTGCTCAATGAAGCTGCTATTCTCGCCGCCCGCCGCAACTTGACCGAGATCTCCATGGATGAAATCAATGATGCAGTTGATCGCGTCTTGGTTGGACCAGAAAAGAAAGATCGCGTCATGAGCGAAAAGCGTAAAGAATTAGTTGCTTACCATGAAGCTGGCCATGCCCTTGTGGGTGCACTGATGCCTGACTATGATGCAATCCAAAAAGTCACCATCATTCCCCGTGGTCGTGCGGGTGGTTTGACATGGTTCTTGCCTACCGAAGAGAGAATGCAGAGCCGCACCTATCTCCAAAACCAAATGGCGGTCGCCCTTGGTGGTCGTATAGCTGAAGAAATCGTCTTTGGCGATGAGGAAGTTACCACAGGAGCTTCCAGCGACTTGCAGCAAGTTGCCTCGATCGCTCGCCAAATGGTAATGCGGTTCGGAATGAGTGAGAAGCTGGGACCTGTAGCCCTTGGTCGCTCCAATGGCAATATGTTCCTTGGTCGTGACATTGCGGCAGAACGTGACTTCTCCGAAGAAACTGCGGCAACGATTGATGAGGAAGTTGGTATTTTAGTTGCCGACGCTTATCGTCGCGCCAAGCAATTGTTGATCGACAACCGTCATGTGCTTGATAAGATTGCCCATGATTTAGTTGAGCGCGAAACTGTTGATGCTGAAGAGCTACAACAAATTCTCGAAACCAGCGAATTGAGATTAGCTGCTGCTTTGTAATCTGGTTTGTTCCGCCCGCTACGCGGGCAGAACAAGCTTTTTAGATTTAAAAAGAGTGGTGGTGCTTTGCACCGCCACTCTTTTTATTTGACTAACGTTGAGCCAAACTCTCTAATCATGGGCAATGTATCGGTGAACCAGCCTAAACTTAGTCCTGCTCCAGCAATTAACGCCAAGACAAAAAAGTTCCAACCCCGATTATTCATAAAAGCTCGCAATTCATTTCTAGCGACATACATTAAAAAAGCCCAAATTACACTGATTCCTAGCGATAGCAAAAACTGTTCTTTGCGTAAAAATACAAATACAACTGCAGCGATCGCCCAAACAACCGAAAACAGCCACTCCATGCCAAAGGCGATCGCACCCACAGGAATCCAAATTCGCCAATCAGCTTTGTGAATGGAAAGTAACCATCCATAGGCAATGTAGCCAACTAACACAAGCAATAAAGATAATATCGGTAATCTTTGGATGGTACGCATATGTTTTATCTCCTCATAAAAGCCTAGAAGTGGTTGATAGCGCTTTGTATTTCTTATTTTAAAAATTAACCTCTCCTAATCCTTGACGTAGAATCTGTGGATGTAGGTCATTTGTTAAGTCGATGATTGTAGATACTTCATAGGTGACATCAGAACCATCATCAACAATTAAGTCAACTAATTTAGAAAAGCGATCAAATAGTTCTATTTTTGGTAATTCGCAAACGTTACGCTGCTTTCCACTCTTGATCTGACTGCTAAAGTCATCATCATCATCAAGGTCATCTTCAGTTAGATTTGCTGATGTAGAAATAATTGGATTTCCCAATAGTTCAATGATTATCTGGGACACTACGTGATCAGGTACTCGAATTCCTGTAGTTTTTCGCTTGGGATTTAACACCAATTTTGGTACAAGCTTAGTCGCTGGCAAAATGAAGGTGAAAGGACCTGGAACGAGACTTTTCATAACGCGATAATTAGCATTAGAAACGTTCGCATATTCTGCAATGTTAGAAAGTGACGAGCATAGAAATGTCAATGGTTTGTCGTTCGACATCTGCTTCAGCTTACGAACTCTCTCTATGGCGGACTTGGACATTAGATCACAACCGATCGCATAGACTGTATCCGTAGGATAAAGCATGATCGCACCATCACGTAAAGCCGTTACAATTTGAGCAAGCGTCCTTTGTTGAGGGCTATCTGGATGCAATCTGTGAATAGTTGCCATAGGTTTGTCTCGCCATAGTGTTGTAAAAATGCACGCTCAGCCTACTTTCTTACAGATATTCTCTGTTCATCAGAGGTTGTAGCACTTCAGGAATTAAAATACTTCCATCGGGCTGTTGATAGTTTTCCAAAATTGCGGTCATAGTCCGACCGACAGCCAATCCTGAACCATTGAGAGTATGCAAAAACTCAGTTCCCTTTTTGCCTTTACTCTTAAAGCGAATATTGGCACGACGAGCCTGGAAGTCATGGAAGTTGGAACAGCTAGAAATTTCGCGATAGGTATTAGCAGAGGGAAGCCAAACTTCAAGGTCATAGCATTTGGCGGCACTGAAGCCAATGTCGCCTGTACAAAGTTCCATCACACGATAGGGTAGTTTCAATGCTTGCAAGATTGATTCGGCATCGCGGACTAGTTTTTCATGCTCTTCCGCCGAGTTTTCGGGGCGCACAAATTTAACTAGTTCCACTTTGTTGAACTGGTGCAACCGAATCAAGCCCCTAGTATCACGTCCATAGCTTCCTGCTTCACGGCGAAAACAAGGTGTATAGGCGCAATGATGAACAGGCAAATTCTCTTCATCAAGGATTTCATCGCGATAGAGATTGGTAACAGGAACTTCCGCCGTAGGAATCAACCACAGATCATCTTCGGCACATTTAAATGAATCTTCAGCAAACTTCGGTAACTGCCCTGTGCCTGTCATGCTATCGGTATTTACCAGAAGCGGCGGCGCGACTTCAATGTAACCATTTGCCGTGTGAGTATTCAGCATGAACTGGATTAAGGCGCGTTCGAGGGCTGCGCCTGCACCAATCAAGTTTACAAATCTTGCTTGAGAGATTTTAACAGCGCGTTCAAAATTGAGAATTCCCAATTTTTCGCCAATTTCCCAATGGGGTAGAACATCGGTGCGGGTAGTTTTATATTCATCACCCCAACGCCGCACTTCAACATTTTCATTCTCATTTGCGCCAATGGGCGTTGTTTCACTGGGCAAATTGGGCAATGTCATTAAAATGGCGTTGCTTTCTTCTCGGAGGGATTTTTCCCTAGGTTCCAGTTCCGCTAGAAGTTGTTTAAGTTCTGGCGATCGCGCTTTGAGTGCTTGAATTTCCGACTCAGGCGCACCAGATTTCATTTTGAGTCCAACTTGTTTGCCGATTTCATTGCTTTCCGCTTGCAACTGTGATCGCCTAGTTTCTAAGTTCCGAACTTCCTGCTCTAATTCAATCAATCTACTAATGTCGTAACCTTTGCCTCGACTGTTGAGGCGAGCTTGTACCTGTTCGGGCTGCGATCGCAGGAGCTTGATGTCTAACACGGACTTATATTTAACCTAAACGCACTCCAAGGATCATACAGCGCTTTGCGCTTTCCTAAAACCCAAGAAGCGAATGGCGGCGCATTGCGCCGCCATTCGCTTCTGTACCCAAAAGGCTGGCTACGCCAGCCTTTTGAAAATCTAAAAAAGCGGCGCATTGCGCCGCTTTTTTGGGTGAGCGCTGAGCGCTTTTAAAACTTATGTTCCTTCAGTCCAAGAATTGAGATAATTGACTTGCTCAGGAGTCAAGGTGTCAATGGTGATGCCCATCGCTTGCAACTTCAAGCGAGCAATCTCTTGATCAACATCCTTAGGAATTGGCACAACACCCGCAGGTAGATTACCCTTGTTCTTAACAAGATACTCACAGGCAAGAGCTTGGTTAGCAAAGCTCATGTCCATAACACTGGCAGGATGTCCTTCTGCCGCCGCTAGGTTGACGAGACGACCTTCACCAATGACGATGATCGACTTGCCAGACTTGAGTTGATACTCCTGAGTGAAGTTACGCACAAAGCTAGAGGATTCAGTGAGTTTGTTTAAAGCAACTAGATCGATTTCTAGGTCAAAGTGACCAGAGTTAGCGACGATCGCACCATCTTTCATGGTTTCAAAATGCTCATGACGGATAACGTGCTTGTTGCCAGTAACCGTGATGAAGATATCGCCAATCTTGGCAGCTTCCGCCATGGTGGTTACAGTGAAGCCATCCATTGCCGCTTCGATCGCAGCAACAGGATTGATTTCGGTAACAACTACGTTTGCACCCATACCACGAGCGCGAAGGGCTACACCCTTACCACACCAGCCGTAACCCGCAACAACGATGACCTTGCCAGCCAATAGAATGTTGGTAGCGCGGATAATGCCATCAAGGGTGGATTGACCAGTACCGTAGCGGTTGTCAAAGAAGTGCTTGGTTTCTGCGTCATTAACAGCGATCGCAGGGAAGGTCAGCTTGCCATCTCTAAACATGGCATTGAGACGAACGATACCTGTGGTGGTTTCTTCGGTTGTACCAATGATTTCAGGAAGTTGATCGGCGTGATGGAGCACTAGATTTGTAGTGACATCACTGCCATCATCCACAATGATATTGGGACGGTGAGCCAATGCCATTTCTACGTGGCGATGATACGTGGCATTGTCTTCACCCTTAATTGCATACACAGAAATTCCGTGATCGTAAACAAGAGATGCAGCAACGTCATCTTGAGTAGAGAGGGGGTTGCTGGCAATCAGTACGGCATCTGCACCTGCGGCTTTGAGGGCGATCGCTAGGTTAGCGGTTTCGGTAGTGACGTGGCAGCAAGCGGCAATCCGAATGCCTGCGAGGGGCTTTTCTGCTTCAAAGCGATCGCGAATTTGACGCAATACGGGCATTTCGCGGCTAGCCCATTCAATGCGTTGTTTACCCAAAGGTGCAAGACTGATGTCCTTAATTTCGTATTTAACAGATACGGTTTCAGGTGCAATTGTTGTGGTCATGTATGAATTTGAATTTTTTACAAAATTTAACTTGATTATATGCCACTAACTTCTATTTGCGGTTATTGCCCCAGCAATTCTTTTGTTGAAGGCTGTATTGTCGGAGTTTTTCAAGCAATCGAGGTATAAAGATTTGGTTCTCCGCCTTCGGCGGAGAACCAAACCCGTACTTCATTAGACTGATCAAAACCCTAGAAGATGAGTGGTGGCGCTTCGCGCCGCCACTCATCTTCTGGTTTTATGTCCTAAGCAAACCTTGCTTTGCTATATAAGTCAGCGCATTTTGTACGGCAAGAAAATACTTTATAAGTTGAGAAAGTCCGTTTTGGACATATTTTCGCTATTTAATCAGAATTTATTGATTAGATAAACCAGTCTTAACCCGATAGTGTCGATAAACACATAGGATCATGGATGTGTACCCCACAATGATATGACATATACATTTTCAAGTTTTGATCTCAGTTGTACGACTTCTGTAGCTGACTGGAGGCGATCGCTCGAAGAAATCTATCGCGGTCGCACTATGCACAATTACAAGGCTGGACAGATTATTCCCATGTATCCCCACGAAGTATGGGTTGTCTGTCGTGGTGTTGTACAACTGAATACATTACATCCCTCGGGGGATGAGGTGCTGGTTGGCTTTGCAGTTCAGGCTATGCCTTTTGGCTTGCCTTTAACTAGCTTGGAACCTTACCAAGCGATCGCCCTATCTGATGTGGATTTGATGAGGTTTACTCTAATTGAGTTAGAACAGTCTACACAGCTTTATCAAGGCATTTTACAGCATCTCAATCGTCGCCTTCAGCAAACTGAATCATTGTTAGCGCTGATCAGCAACAAGAGAGTAGAAGAACGGTTACGGCAGATTTTGTTACTGCTCAAGCATGAAGTTGGTGTGCCTGTAGAGGGTGGGACTAGGCTGACAGTAAGACTCACCCATCAGCATTTAGCCAGTGCCATTAGCAGTACTCGCGTTACTGTGACTAGGGCAATGAAACTATTACAGGATGAAGGTTGGCTCAAGGTTGATCGCGATCGCCACATAGTTCTTGTTTAAGATAGCTTTTATCTGTCTAGTGAAGTACGGGTTTGTTTTCCCGCCGAAGGCGGGAAAACAAACCCGTATTTCGCTTGCTTGAAAAGCGCTATATATTTCTCACAATCAAAAAAGTGGCGCAATGCGCCGCTTTTTTAGGATGTCAGCGCAAAGTACTACTACTTAACGTTTATACTTAAGTTTAAACATATATTTTGAGGTTGCTGTGATGACAGAAGTAGTACTCGATCTCAAAACATGGGGTAATAGCTTAGGAGTGCGCTTACCTGCGGTGATTGCTCGTGCTGCAAAACTTCACAAAGACCAGAGGGTAAAGCTATCAGTCATAGAGGGACAAGTAATCATTGCACCAGTCTTTAACGAATCTCTTAGCCTAGAAGAAATGCTAGAGAAGTTTGACCCAGCAGTTCATGGCGGCGAAGCAATGCCCACATCCCAAAGACTAGGCGCTGAGCAATGGTGAAAAATGATTGGATACCCGATCGCCAAGACATCATTTGGATCGATTGCAATCCACAAGTAGGGCAGGAAATGCGAGACATTCACCCATTTTTAGTTCTATCCCCTAGTCCTTTCAATGGTAAAACCTCCCTAGTGATTGGCTTGCCAATGACCACAGCTACCTATAACGCCATCCTTTTGCAGTGCTAGTCGGTAAAGGCTCAGGTCGTAAATTTGCCAAGCCTAGTTATGTACTTTGCCATCAGCCAAAATCCTTTGATTGGCGAATGCGTGGCGCAAAGCCTCATCCACTGGGGAAATTAAACGAAGATTTGTTTTTACAAGTATGCGATCGCCTCAACAAGATCATCCAGCTTGCCTAAGTTTCATGGTTCCGTCGCTCAAGTCTAATGATTGCGTTTGTGTTTCTTTTCAAGAGCAGAGTTAGTAATAAGTAGCTGGTTATAATTAAAAAACAGATCTAAAGCCTATGGTGCACGCTGCGCGTGCGCCATAGGCTTTAGGGTTTTATATTTAATTGTGCTTAGTTACTTATAATTAAGAATCTAAGGAAATAAAGATCGAAAACCTATGCAAATTGAATCAGACTTAGCCGAGTTAGGAATGGAGGTCGATCGCCGCCGCAACTTTGCAATCATTTCGCACCCTGACGCGGGTAAAACCACACTCACCGAAAAACTATTACTGTATGGGGGAGCGATCCAAGAAGCGGGGGCAGTTAAGGCAAAGCGATCGCAACGGAGCGCTACCTCGGACTGGATGGAAATGGAACAACAGCGGGGAATCTCCATTACCTCAACTGTGATGCAGTTTGAATATCAAAAGCATCTACTTAATTTATTAGATACTCCTGGACACCAAGACTTTAGTGAAGATACCTATCGCACCCTTGCGGCGGCTGACAATGCGGTCATGCTCATCGATGCGGCTAAGGGGTTAGAAACCCAAACCCGTAAGTTATTTGAAGTCTGTCGAATGCGATCGCTGCCTATTTTTACATTTGTCAATAAGCTTGATCGCCCTAGCATGAGTCCGTTGGAACTAATCGATGAAATTGAGCAAGAACTAGGCTTGACCACCTATGTGGTCAACTGGCCGATTGGCACAGGCGATCAATTTCAAGGTGTCTACGATCGCCGCCAAAAGATTATCCATCTCTTCGGCAGGACTTCCCACGGCAGCAAAAAAGCAACCAAAACCGTAGTTGCGATCGATGATCCTGAGATCGAATCACTGATTGCGCCCAATCTCTATGCTCAACTGCTAGAAGATCTGGAATTACTGGATGGCATCAGTGGCGAATTAGATCTTCAAGCAATTCATCGCGGTAAGGTGACACCCGTATTTTTTGGTAGCGCCATGAATAACTTTGGCGTGGAATTGTTTTTAGAGGCATTTTTAGAATATGCCCTTAAACCAACGACCCACCATAGCGATCGCGGCGACATATCACCGATCCATCCTGAGTTTTCTGGCTTTGTATTTAAACTACAAGCCAATATGGACCCCAAACATCGCGATCGCATCGCTTTTCTGCGCGTCTGTTCAGGCAAATTTGAAAAAGATATGGTCGTCACCCATGCTCGCACAGGCAAACAAATGCGCTTGTCCCGTCCTCAAAAGCTATTTGCCCAAGATCGGGAAACTGTGGAAACAGCCTATGCAGGAGATGTCGTGGGTTTAAATAACCCTGGCAGTTTTGTGATTGGCGATACAGTCTGCGTTGGTTCTAAGCTGCGTTATCCCAATATTCCATCATTTTCACCAGAGCTATTTGCCTATCTGCGAAATACTGATCCCACCAAATACAAGAGCTTCAATAAAGGTGTATCAGAGTTGCAAGAAGAAGGTGCAGTGCAAATTCTCAATTCCACGGACGAGAGCAAGCGCGATCCAGTTTTAGCAGCGGTCGGACAATTGCAATTTGAAGTTGTGCAATTCCGACTGGCTCAAGAATATGGCGTGGAGACATATTTGGATATGTTGCCTTACTCAGTGGCAAGGTGGGTAGTCGATGGCTGGGATGCCCTCGAAAAAGTTGGGCGGCTGTTCAACACTTTTATCGTCAGAGATCGCTGGGAACGTCCTGTTTTGCTTTTCAAAAATCAATGGAATTTGGAACAGGTTAAATCAGACCATCCTGATTTAGCTCTCAGCCCCATCTCGCTTCCGCCATCTTAAGCACCTAGGAAACGAGTGGCGGCGCTCTGCGCTGCCACTCGTCGGCTACAAATATATTTTGCGACGCAGGGCAACTAGCAGCTTTTCAAGGTTGGCGGGTAATGGGGCAGTATTTTCGATTATTTGCTGAGAAACTGGATGGGTAAATGTGAGCCGCCATGCATGGAGAGCTTGTCCTGAGAGATAGGGGGCAGTTTCTTTGTTGGGATGTCCATAGAGAGGATCACCTGCGATCGCCCAACCCATATAAGCCGCATGGACACGAATCTGATGGGTACGCCCCGTACCTAGATCAAATTTGACTAGGGTGTAATTGCCGAGGCGTTCTTGAACTTGCCAATGGGTGACAGCGCGGCGACCAGATTCAATGACTGCCATTTTTTTGCGATCGCTTTTATGACGCGCGATCGCGGCTTCAACTGTGCCAGATTCACTTTTGGGAACGCCGCGCACAATTCCTAAGTATTCACGCTTTGCTGTTTTCGCTTGAATCTGGGCTTGCAAATCTTGATGGGCGCGATCGTTTTTAGCGACTACCATCACACCGCTCGTATCTTTGTCTAAACGATGCACAATTCCTGGCCTTTGAGTTCCATTGATACCTGAAAGCTCAGTACAGTGGGCTAACAACGCATTTACCAGCGTGCCGTCACTATGCCCAGCCGCAGGATGCACGACTAAGCCCGCAGGTTTATTGATCACGATCAGATGTTCATCTTCGTAAAGTACATCTAGGGGAATGTTTTGGGCAACTAGATTGAGAGGGATAGATTCAGGATTAACTATTTCAAGGCGATCGCCCGCTTTGATTAGATCTTTTTTGTTGTTACAGGGAATCGCATTGACGGTAACGTGACCTTCTTCAATTAAAGATTGAATTCGCGATCGCGATAGATCACTGAGTTGACTCGCTAGAAAGCGATCAATACGCTCAGGTGTTGTGCAATCAGCGGTAACTTCGATGAAATTAGTATTTGTGTTGATTTCTGAATTCATAGGATTTTGATTGTAAATCAAAATCACAACGCTTTACGCTGACTCGCACTGCTGACAAGCTAGTGACGGCGCGAAGCGCCGTCACTAGCTTGTTAAAAAAAGCCCTTTAAAAGAGGTGCTTTGCACCTCTTTTAAAGGGCTTTTTGAGCGCAAAGCGCTGTATAAGTAGTAAGTATTTTGACGCACTAACCATGACAAAAATCCTGATCTTGGGCGGCACAGGTGACGCGGTAAAGCTCGCCGCCAAACTTGCCGACATCCCCGATCTCGAAATAATTAGCTCCCTCGCGGGACGCACTAAACAGCCGTCAGCGCTGATGGGACAGGTGCGAATTGGTGGATTTGGTGGCGCTTCGGGGCTAGCTAACTATTTACAAGAGCATTGCATTGATTTGCTTATTGATGCGACCCATCCCTGTGCGGGACAAATTACGATCAATGGCGCGATCGCAGCTAGTTCTACAAATACGCCACACCTCATGCTAGTGCGTCCGCAATGGGACAGATTGGCGGAAGATCACTGGATCGAAGTACCGACGGTAGAGGCGGCAGCGCAAGCAATCCCTGATCGTGTCAAACGGGTATTTATTACTTCAGGTCGTCAGCAACTAGAGCCATTTTTAAAGCGATCGCCAGAAACTTGGTATTTGATCCGTTCCATTGACCCGCCCGATCTGCAACTGCCCCATAGCCAAGTGTTACTTGATCGAGGTCCTTTTAGCTTAGAGCAGGAACTTCAGCTATTGCAGGAATATCAAATTGAAGCGATCGTCAGTAAAAATAGTGGCGGTGCTGCAACCTATGCCAAGATCATAGCAGCGCGTAAATTAAGGCTTCCTGTGATCATGGTGCAGCGCCCTGTGAGCCCAGAGGGGAACAAAGTTACTAATATCGAAGAGGCGATCGCATGGGTTGGCAAGTTCCATCTTGGCATAGGTGGCTAAAACCAAAAAGGCTAGCCATTTTAGAAGCCTGCTTAATCGGTCTATTGGCAGGTATAGCGGCGGTATTGCTCAAACAGGGCATTGGCTGGCTAGGGGGATGGCGGATCTATATTTCTAACGATTTGCCCACTTGGCTAGCTCTGCCTGTGATTGGTATGGCGGGCGGATTTTTATCGGGATTTTTAGTCGAAAACTTTGCCACGGAAGCTTCGGGTAGTGGCATCCCTCAAGTTAAAGCCGCCTTGAGCTATGTACCGATCGCCCTCAATTTACGGGTGGCGATCGTCAAAGTCTCCAGTACGATCTTGGCGCTTGGCTCAGGGCTAGCCCTAGGTCGTCAGGGGCCTACTGTCCAGATTGGCGCGGCGATCGCAGGACAGGTCAGCCAATGGATTCCCAATTCCCCTGAATACCAGCGCCAGTTAATTGCCGCAGGAGCCGCCGCAGGGCTTGCCGCAGGATTTAACGCCCCGATCGCGGGTGTGTTATTTGTGATCGAAGAACTGTTGCATGATGTTTCCAGCTTGACCCTCGGAACTGCCATCCTTGCCTCATTTATTGGCGCTACCGTCTCAAGGTTACTCACAGGACAGAGCCTCGCCCAGACCATTCCCCAAGTGCAGTTTTCACTGCAAGAAATTCCTTTTCTACTGATTTTAGGGCTTGCCGCTGGTTGGTTCGCAGCTCTGTTTAATCACGGTGTACTGGCGGCGATCCAATGGAATCGTAAAACTTTCAAAATCAAGTTGTCTTGGCGAATTGCGATCGCGGGTGGGCTGTCGGGACTGGCGATCGCGATGCTGCCCATTGACTTTCGCGATAGTACGGGGCTGCAACTGTTTTTGGCGATGGGGCAGTCGGACTGGCAAGTGACCGCTAGCGCTTTTGCCGTCAGATTTATTCTTGCTTTGATCGCCTGTAGCTCCGAAGCCCCTGGAGGACTGTTTATTCCTAGTTTGATTTTAGGAGCAGCTTTAGGATCATTAGTTGGCAATTTAGAGCAGTCATTATTGGGAACAGGAACACTCTCAACTTACGCCTTGTCGGGAATGGGAGCCTTTTTTGGGGCAGTTGCCAAGGTTCCAATTACCGCTTTTGTGATCGTCTTTGAGATCACAATGGACTTTAATATCATTCTTCCATTGATGATTACCAGTGTGGTTGCCTATCTCTGCGCCGAGAAATTCGCTCCAGGCTCCCTTTATACCCACTTACTAGAGCTAAAAGGGATTTATCTAAAAACAGAAACTGGGTCGGAAGATATCTGGAATGGAATGAACGCGGCGGATGTGATGCAACGAGAAGTAGAATTTCTTTCCGATCAGATGACGATCGCCGAAGCCATGCAGACTTTTGGGCGATCGCATCATCGCGGATTCCCTGTAATCAGTAATCAGCAGCATCTAGTGGGGATTATCACGCAAACGGATTTGGTCAAGGTGTCTGAGCGTCAACTTTCTAACGAATTGGCGATCGCCGAAATCATGACTCCTAAGCCAATCACTGTCAGCCCCGAAGAGGGACTTTCTCAAGTTTTATACCTGCTGTCCTATTACAAACTGTCCCGTTTGCCAGTGATTGATCGCCATAAGTTAGTTGGCATCATTACTCGCAGTGACATCCTGCGGGCGCAAGCTAAGCGATTGCGGGGAGTGAGTTCCCAAACTTCAAAGCCCTCCTATTTGGTTTATCAACAAAGGGGAACTGCCACGGGTAAAGGCAAATTGCTGTTACCGCTTCACAATCTGCAAACGGCAACCTATTTGATTGATATCGCCTTAGCGATCGCCTCTGAACATAATTACGAATTGGAATGCTTGCACATCATCGCGATCGCTTCTCATCTGCCGCCCTCCGAAACCAGCGTGGACTTGAGCCATAGTTTAGCTCTGTTTAAACAAGCTGCTACAGCCGCCGAACTCAAGCGAGTTCCGTTACATACACAGGTGCGGGTAGCCCATGATACGGGGCAAGCCATTCTCGAAGTCACAGGCGATCGCAAAACAAATTTATTGATCATCGGTTGGGCTGGCAAACCCTCATCTCCAGAACGCATCTTTGGTAATACTGTCGATACAGTGGTCAGACAGGTCGATTGTGATGTGATGTTGGTCAAATTTAGCGATCGCCTCCAAAACGCCAATCCCTTCAATCAAGAATTTCGCAAGCCGCAAGTCTCTTTCAATCGTTGGCTAATTCCCATTGCGGGTGGCCCCAATGCCGAAGGAGCAATGCAGTTACTGCCATCATTGCTATCTCTGGCGGAAAATCCTGAAGCCTGCCTATGTCAAATTTTTGCCCCAGATGCAAATACAGCAAAATCATCAGGAAAATCAGACAAGAATTTAGAAAAGTATGCAGATTATCTCTTCAAAACTAAGAGATTTTCGGCGGGAGTAATATCTGTTTGTTCTAAGACAATCGCCGATGCAATCGTCGATCTCGCCAATCAGGAACGCAGTGACGTAATTTTGCTAGGGGCAACACGCGAAAGTATGTTGCAGCATATTGTTCAGGGCAATATTCCCGACGCGATCGCCCGCAACAGCGACAAAACCATCATTATTTTTAAAAGAGCCACATCACAAATTTCAAGCTAGAAAATGGCAAAGCCATTTCCTAGCTTGAAAAACTATTCTCTATTGCCCAAATCCCCAAGAGATCCCCCTCAATCCCCCTTAAAAAGGGGGAAGAAGAAGATTCTCCCCCCTTTTTAAGGGGGGCTGGGGGGGATCTAAACCTTAAAACGTAGACAGTTGTATGCACAGAGAAGCGTCACCGCCCTTGACTGAAAAATGAGACCGATAGATCCCACAGAATGAAGACGATATTAAGTTTAAGCATTTAATATCGCTTAGAATATCTTTAGAAAATTTAACATTTGCCACATACAACTATGAAAGCTATTTGGATGTCTCTGGCGATCGCAAGCCTATCAGTGGCGACAGTAAGTTGTTCTTCTCAAGCTGACAAGGGCGCATCTCAAGCTCAAACCCAGGGACAAAAGCCAGCTATAGCTGTAGACGTGGCGATCGCAAGTTTAGACAATCTGCAAACCCAAACTGAATACACAGGCACAACCGCTCCCATCCGTGAAGTATCAGTCAAGTCTCGCATCGAAGGTCGGTTATTGGAACTGAATGTGGATGTTGGCGATCGCGTTGAGAGTGGACAGGCGATCGCCCAACTAGATGATGCAGTTTTATCAGCAACCGTCCTACAAGCTGAAGCAGAAGTTGCCGCCAGAGAAGCCGAAGTATCCCAAGCAAGTGCTGCGGTCGGCAATGCCCGTGCCCAAGTAGAACGCGCCCGACTGGAATATCAACAGGCTCAAGCCGATGCCAATCGTTTTGCACAATTGGCTAAAGAGGGAGCTGTGTCACCGCAAACTGCCGAAAATGCAATCACACAGGCTCGTACTGCCGAACAGTCTTTGCGATCGGCGCAGCAACAAGTTAGTTTGCAACAGCAGACTGTCGGCGCAACATCCCAAAGGGTACTCGCCCAAGAAGCAATTCGACTTAGAGAAATAGAACGTCAGTCCTACACCACGATCGCCTCTCCCATTAGTGGTGTGGTTCTGGAACGGGTTAGCGAGACAGGAAATCTGCTTTTTGCAGGTAATGATGTGGTTAAACTCGGTGACTTTAGCCAAATTAAAGTAAATGTGCTGATTTCCGAACTAGATATTGCGAAGGTGCGCTTAAATCAATCGGTTGATGTCAAGTTTGATACCTTCCCAAACCAAAAATTTACAGGTACGGTCAGGCGCATTTCCCCAGTTGCCGACCCTGTAGCGAGGTTAATTCCTGTGGAGATTGTCGTTCCCAATCGGGACAACAAACTTGGTAGCGGTCAACTGGCGAGGGTGCAGTTTTCCAGTGGGCAGCAACGCCAAATCGTAGTTGCGGAAACAGCCCTAGAGGTGGCAGGACGACCTTCTGCGCCTTCGGCTAATCTGTCAGCAGGAACAAAAACTGGAGGAGCTGGCAAAAGCATGGGTGGACAAGGCAAGCCTAAGACGGCAACTGTTTTTGTAATTACAGGCGATCAAGAGTCTCCCAAGGCTGTAGCCAAGCAGGTCACAATTGGCGATCGCCGCGATGGCAAAGTTGCAATTCTCTCTGGGTTGCAAGAAGGCGATCGCATCGTGGTCAGAAGTGGTGGCAAGTTGCAGGATGGCGATGCTGTCAAGCTAAGTGTGTTATCGCAGTCTTCTAAGTAAAAGAGCTACAGCGCACATGCGCTATAGCTCTTATTTGTTTTTTAAGAGGTAATTATGAGTAACCAAAATTCTCCTAGCCCGACAGGATTTAGCATCAGCGCTACTGCGATTCGCCGCCACATTGGCACACTGATGCTGACAATCGCTATTTTTGTGATGGGTGCATTTTATGTAAACCGCCTGCAAGTGGACTTGCTACCAGCGATCGTCTATCCCCGTATCGGCGTACAGATTGATGTTCCAGGTGTATCTCCAGAGGTTGCCATTACCGAAGTCACCAAACCTCTCGAAGAAGCTTTAGCCCTGACGGAAGGTGTTAACCAGCTTTTTTCGCGTACTCGCGAAGGACAAGTGCGCGTTGATTTGTTTTTTGATGCGGGAAGTGATGTTGATCAGGCTCTAAACGACACAGTTGCTAGTTTTAACCGTGGTCGTAGCCAGCTACCCGATGTTGTGGAAAATGAGAGAATTTTTAAATTCGACCCGTCCCAATTTCCGATCTATGAGTTTGCGCTCACATCTTCTTCTTTGTCCTTACCAGAGCTGCGCCTATTTGCCGATGAAGAATTGGGTCGTGAACTGTCGATCGTACCTGGGGTGGCGGGTGTTGACGTAGTTGGTGGTGTCAGGGAAGAAGTGCAGGTTAATCTGGATCTGCCGCGCTTGCAATCAGCAGGAGTGAACGTCAATGATGTTTTAGATGCTCTTCGCGATCGCAACGTTGATGTCTCTGGGGGAAGGTTACGCGATGGTACGGTTGAGCCACTGACTCGGGCGATTGGCAAGTTTAATAATGCTCAAGAGCTAGAAAATTTATCCTTTGTCGTTAATACACCCTCAAGCGCAACCCAGCCTAGACAGGTATATCTGCGAGACTTTGCGGAAATTATTGATGGTACTGAAGAACAGCGGGTTTTTACTAATTTAAATGGTCAGCCCGCAGTTCGTTTGCTAGTAACCAAGCAGCCCGACGCTAACACGATTGAAGTAATTGATCGTGTCAAAGAAAAGATTACCAACCTTCAAGAAAGTGGCTTAATTCCCAGTGATGCTGCTCTAACAGCCACCCTTGACGAGTCGAGATTAATTAGAGCTTCAGTTTCTAACGTAGTTTGGTCAGGGATTATTGGTTCTGGCTTAGCAGCGATCGCTGTGTTTTTATTTCTAGGATCATTACGCCAGACCCTAATTATTACCCTTGCCATTCCCTTAGCGACTCTTGCCGCAGTCATCTGTATGGGTATTTTTGGCTTCTCTTTAAACCTGTTCAGTTTAGGGGGGCTAGCTCTCGGTGTCGGTATTGTTGTGGATAATTCGATTGTGATGTTAGAGAACATTACGATTGGCATTGACAAGATCCGCAAGCGCAATGGTGGTGAGGCAAGCTTTGACGATATTATCGATCAGTCACAGGCTAGCAGTGCTGAAATTGAATCAGCTTTAATTGCTTCCACTAGCACTAATCTCGTCGTAATTTTTCCATTCCTATTATTAGGCGGATTTCTATCACTGCTATTTAATCAATT
The DNA here is from genome assembly GCA_003249015.1 of Pseudanabaena sp. Classification (GTDB taxonomy): domain Bacteria; phylum Cyanobacteriota; class Cyanobacteriia; order Pseudanabaenales; family Pseudanabaenaceae; genus Pseudanabaena. The sequence continues at coordinate 167,784 of QBLS01000003.1, forward strand.
AATTCTTACCATTAGTTTTGCGGTACTTGCCTCAATTGTGATTGCGGTAACTGTTGTACCGATGATGGCTTCGCGACTGTTGGCAATCAATTGGTCAAGTCGTTTGAATGAATCTTGGTTTATGGTCGCATTTGAGCGTCGTTTTACAGCGGCGACACTAGGCTATGCAGGATTTTTAGCAAGAATAGTGCAGTATCGCCTCTTGGTTATCATCGCACTATTCACCATCCTTGGCGGTGGTGGCTTCCTGATGGCGAGACAGCTTCCCCAAGAAATCATTCCCCAAGTAAGAACAGGTGATGTCAGCATCAATGCTCAATTCCCCGCAGGTACAACCCTAGCTGAAAACCGCAGGGTGATGGAGCTAGTTGATGAAATCCTAATTAAGCAACCTGAGACCGATTACTCATTCGTAACTATTGGCGGAGGCTCTTTTGGTAATAACGTTACTGCTAACCCATTGCGTAGTGGCAGTACAGTTACGCTCAAGCCAAATGCTGACCTGACTGGCTTTGTCAGTCGCGTTAACCGAGAAATTGCCAAACTAAATCTAGCAGGAATAAGGATTCGCGTTAATCCTGGACAAGTGCGCGGGATTATTGTTAATAATTCCCCTGTACCAAGAACTGATATTGACGTAGTTTTGCAAGGCAGTAATCCAGATGTACTGACACAGGCGGGTATTGAAGTTCTCAGTGCCTTAGATAAGTCAGTCAAAGGCGCAACCTTTCGTCCTGATACTGATGCCCGTCAACCTGAAGTCCAAATTACTCCTGATTGGGAACGTTTACAAGCGCTGGGACTATCGACTCAAGACGTTGGGGAAACGTTGCAAACTGCAATTACAGGTTCAGTTCCGACACAACTGCAACGGGGCGATCGCCTTGTCGATGTGCGCGTACAGCTTGATCCTGAGTTACGCAAAAATTCTTCACAATTGCAGCAAGTGCCGCTATTTGTCAGCAATAATCGCCCAGTCCGCCTCGCTGATGTGGCAAATTTGAGTGAAGGTCGCGCCCCAGGTGAAATTCAACGGATTAACCAACGTCAGGTTTACTTAATTCTCGGTAGCGTGGAACGCGGCGCAAGTCTCAGCGATGCACTTAAGCAAACTGAACAGGCGATCGCGGCAGTTGATCTGCCCGATGGTGTCACCGTATTACCGAGCTCGGCGAAGCAAGCCAACGACAACCTGTCTGGAGCCTTTGGCATATTGGGTTTATTAGCCTCATTCCTCGTGTTTGTGGTGATGGCTGTGCAGTACAACTCACTGCTCGATCCCCTTGTGATCATGCTAACGATTCCTCTTGCACTGGCTGGCGGTATTGTCGGTTTATATGTGACTAACAGCTCGATCAATGTAATGGTAGTCATCGGTGTGATTCTGCTGATCGGGATTGTCGTTAACAATGCGATCGTGCTAGTGGAGCTAGCTAATCAGATCAGAGATGAGCAAAAGTGTAGCCGTATGCAAGCCATGCTACAGGCTGCTCCAACCAGACTTCGCCCCATTCTGATGACTACGATTACTACTGTAGTTGGTGCATTTCCCCTAGCTCTAGGTGGTGGTGAAGGTGGCGAATTTTTGCAACCCCTTGGCATTGTCATTTTTTCGGGACTAGCCCTTGCTACACTTTTAACTCTTTTCTTGATTCCTTGTTCCTATGTACTGATCCATGAGTTGAGTTGGAAGAAAGTACGTCAGTTGGCTCCCTCCAAAGTCTCGGCAAAGAACTAGGCTTCGACTACGCTCAGCTACCGTAGTTTAAACGAAGAAAGCCGCCCGCATAGCGGGCGGCTTTCTTCGTTTAAACTACACTCAATACTAAGCCTTTCAAATAAGAACCTTCAGGATGAAAAATACTGGTGGGATGGTCGGGAGGATGAGTGAGGTGGTGCAGAACCTGAACAACACGCCCTGACTCGATCGCTGCCGCAGTTACTGCTCCCGTAAAGTTCTCCACATTGACCACCTGCGAACAAGAAAAAGTAAACAAGAGTCCGCCACTCTTGATTTTAGAAAGAGCTTGTAAATTGAGCCGCCTATATGCCTGCATCGCCGAATGTCTTGCCGATAGGCTCTTGGCAAAAGCAGGCGGATCAAGGACGATCGCATCGTAATCGCGATCGCATTGCTTAAGGAAGTCAAACACATCCCCAGTAATGGAAGTATGCCTTGACTGACCTGACCCACTGCTGTTAGAGGCAATATTGCGATCTGTCCATTCCATTGCCTTCACCGAGCTATCAATAGAATGGACTTCCTTCGCTCCTGAGGCGATCGCATAAACCGAAAAGCCTCCCGAATAGCAAAAAGTATTTAATATCTTCTTGTCACGGGCATATTGCCCAAACAAATACCGATTCTCACGCTGATCCAAGAAAAATCCTGTTTTCTGTCCCTTTGCCCAGTCAACGATAAATCGATGTCCATTTTCTGATACTTCGGCAAGTTCTGCTGCCGTTTCCCCGATCAGCAAGCTATCTTGAGATTGTGTCTGGGATTTACGTCCAAGGGTTGCTGAGCTTTTATCATAGACAGACTGAAGCAAGCCTAAGTGATGCTGATCGTAGATATCTTTCAAGATTTCGGCAATTTCCAAACGATAGCGATAGGTTCCTAAGGAATGGCATTGCAGAACCGCCGTACTTCCATACACATCAATAATCAGTCCCGCTAGTCCGTCACCTTCGGAATTAATTAGTCGATAACAGTTGGTTTTAGGGTTATCAATTAGTCCTAAACGTTGACGCAGTTGGAATGCTTGATTTAGGCGATCGCGCAATAACTGTTGCATGGAATCAATGGGCTGAAAGGAAAGCACCTTAATTGCAATGCTACCTGTACCCCACAAACCGATTGCCAAGAAGTCGCCGTCCTGACTGTAGGCTTCGATCAAATCGCCATCGTAGACTTCACCTTGGATTTTGGCGATCGCCCCTGAAAAGATCCAAGGATGAAAACGCTGAACCGCATCGATCTTTTTTCGATGAATAATCGCACGGGGCAACGATGACATAACTAATTACTTCGCTAGCAACATTAAAAACAAACCTCAGAACCAACTGAGGCTGCTAAACATAGCATAGTTTATAGCCCCTGATCTCACTTCAAGCCAATTAAAAGCTTGCCATAGGCGAGCTTTTAATTGGTTAATTTTGTATGCTATTCTCAAGAAGCACTCGTTATTGATAATGCCATGGCTTCTGCGGAGACTAGCTATTCACCTGAATCCCTCAAGGCTGAACTTAATTCCAAGGGTTGTCGGATGACCCCGCAGCGTGAAGTAATTTTAAGTACATTTCAAACCCTACCTGAAGGAGAACATCTCAGTGCTGAAGATCTCTATGAAAGACTCAAAGCACAAGGTGAGAATATTAGCCTGTCTACCATCTATCGCACTGTGAAAATGATGGCAAGAATGGGTGTTTTACGTGAGCTAGAACTCACAGAGGATCACAAACATTACGAAATTAATCAACCCAGACCGCACCATCATCACCATTTAGTCTGTGTCAAGACTAATCGAGTGATTGAGTTTAAGAATGATCAAATTCTTACGATTAGTAAAAAAGTAGCCGATAAATATGGTTTCTCAGTTCTAGACTGCCAACTCACCATCATCGGCGTTAGTCCAGAAGGACAGCGTTCGATTTTTTAACAGTAAAGGCGGCGCAATGCGCCGCCTTTACTATTAAAAAAAGCGTTGCTTTGCAACGCTTTTTTATTTTTATTTGGTTTTTACAAATGCTTCTTGGGCGTAGAGACGAAATCGCTCTAAATCAGCTTGCAGAGTACTTTCAACCGCTTTACCTAAAAACAAATTATCCATAATCTGCCCGATCGCAGGAATAGCATAGGCAATGCTTAGCTTAACGATGGTGACATTATTAGGACGACCGTAAAAGCGCACAGCTCCACGATTTGGTAAACCACCAATCGACTCCCACTGAATGATTTGATTGGGAATTTGTTTGAGAATTCGGGATTTCCAAGTGAAGGTTAGCCCATTCGTACCAAGTTTCCAAGCCGATATTTCAGGATCGTCCGTGACCACCACGGAGTCAATCCATTTCATCCAACGGGGCATTGCTTCCAAGTCTGACCACAACGACCATGCATATTCCACGGGAATAGCCACTTCAGTTTGGACGGTATGTTCTAGCCAATCACTCATCGGATAATCGCTTGTGTTTACAAAAGTTTAATTTAATAGCTCCCCTGAATATAACATTTATACCAAATCAAGAAATGGCGCAGCCATTTCTTGATCTCAAAACCCCTTCTGGATTTTCAAAGTGCGGCGGAGCCGCACTTTGAAAATCCAGAAGGGGTTTGATTAAGCGCAAAGCGCTTTCCCAAAAGCCTTGCCAGAAATAATTTTGAAAGCGTTGCGAAGCAACGCTTTCAAAATTATTTCTGGGTTTTAGACCAGCGCAAAGCGCTGTATAGTGACTTAATATCAAGCAAGTCTGAGATAATTCATGCTCTGTCCCTATTGTCAGCATCCCGATAGCCGTGTTCTCGAATCGCGATCGGCGGAATCTGGCTTTAGTATTCGCCGCAGGCGAGAATGTCTAAATTGTCAGCGGAGATTTACCACCTACGAGCGCATTGAGTATGTGCCAATTACAATTTTAAAAAGAGATGGCGCGATCGAGTCCTTTGATCGCTCTAAACTATTGCGGGGAATGGTTCGTGCCTGCGAAAAGACTGGAGTTAGTCAAACCCAACTAGATGCAATTATTGACGAGATTGAATCACAACTACAGGTACGCGATCGCCATCAAGTAACGAGTGTCGAGATTGGCGAAATGGTATTGCAATACTTACAAGGAATAAACGAGGTTGCCTATGTAAGATTTGCTTCTGTATATCGACAATTTCGTGGGGTTAAGGACTTCGCTGAAGCACTCAACCACTTCAACAGTTGAGGGAAATGAGAAGCGGCGCTTCGCGCTGCCTCTCATTTTTTGGTATTACTCCTTGGTTTGCGTCACGCGCCAACTGAGTTTGAGATTAAACCAGAAGTTCCAAATTGTAACGATCGCGATCGCAATCAGATTGGCTAGATACTTGTTAACTCCAAAATAGTTATACAAAATATTGAGAATAATGAGGTTCAGCCCAATCCCTAGTAAGCAGATTAAATTGAACTTGACAAATCGTTTTACCCGCTTGCGCCAGCCCGACTGTTTGCTAGAGAAATCGCGGAATGTCCATAGATCGTTCCAGAGAAAATTGTTGAGAACCGCTACTTCTGAGGCAATGATTTTACTGGTGGTCAAGCCCATCCCCAGAGAGGAAGCATCGCTGAGGAGATACAAAATCGCCATATCCACAAATACGCCGCTGAATCCCACCAAGCCAAATTTGAGAAACCGCTGCACAGGAACTTGAAACTTTTCACGGATTCTGCCGATGCGACCGCGCGATCGCAATCTCAGTAAGTGCAGAATATAGTCCACATACTGCCGCCAAGTGACTTTGCTCTCGCCCTCTTGACGTTCTTGAAAGACATAGCCCACCTCAGCAACTGTACCAATATCGCCGCGTCCCAGCACTTCGATCAAGATTTTATAGCCCAAGGGATTCATGGCATGGTTGGCGATCGCGCTGCGTCTGACCATAAAGTACCCACTCATCGGATCAGAAACGCGACCAATCACATTGGGCAAAATCAACAGCCCCAACATTTGCGCCCCACGGGACAATACACGCCGTATAAAGCCCCAGTCACTAACACCGCCGCCCTCCACATGGCGACTCGCCACAGTTAAGTCAGCTCCCGCCGCGATCGCATCTAGCATTTTAATTAGCGTTTCTGGCGGATGCTGCAAATCGCCATCAATTACGCCTAAAATTTCTCCCTGAGAAGCCTGCCAGCCCCTGATCACTGCGGTAGAGAGTCCCTTCTCGCCTTGTCGCCGCATGATCTTCAGATTGGGGTAGCTGGGCATCAGGTCTAGCCCCACTTGCCAAGTTAGATCGGGGCTATCATCATCCACAATGATTAGTTCATAGCGATCGCCATAATAATCATTAAGTAGCCGCGTCAATATATCGACTAATTTGGCTAAGTTCTTGCTCTCATTGTAAGTAGGCACAATTAGAGAGAACTTTATTTCATTTTCTGATGAGAGCGGCTCCAGAGATGGCTCTTCGGCAGAGATAAACTCATTAACTAAGAAGCTACCTACAGGGACAGCAGTGAGTTTAGATGTCATTGATTACCGCCTTTTGCAGTTTTTAAGTAGTATAACTGTCGTCACTCAGCTAGAGATCTTTGAGTGATGCTTTGCATCGCTCAAAGATCTCTCTGGATTTTAAATGTTTGTCGCAATTAAGTATCATGATGATCGCGTATTCTTGATTTGAAATCAAACATGACCCAAACAATTAGTTTTAAGCTCTCAGAACTTGCCGCTGAGTTTGTCACTGCTTTGCCCGATTGTCAATTGGAATCTCATGGTGCTGACCCAATTATTACGGGAGTGGCGGCGATCGACAAGGCGCAAGCTGGAGAAATTACCTTTGTGTCTTCGGCAAAGTTTGTAACCCATCTCAAGGATACTCAAGCCAGTGCCGTCATTCTCGATCTGAAAACACCTTCGCCACTGCCCTGTATTCGCACTGCCTATCCACGTATTTTATTTGCTAAGGTTCTTGAAAAGTTTTATCAGCCGCCTACGCCACCTGTGGGAATTCATAGCACTGCTATTTTGGGTGCAGATGTGCAGTTAGGAAATAATGTGGCGATCGCGCCCTATGTGGTAATCAGCGATCGCGTCAAAATTGGCGATAATGTCACGATTTATCCCCATGTCACTATTTATAACGATGTGGAAATTGGCGATCGCACGGTTATTCATGCCAATTGTGTGATTGGCGATCGCACGCAAATCGGCGCAAATTGTCTGTTCCATCCGAGTACGGTGCTGGGCGGCGATGGTTTTGGCTTTGAGATTTCTCCCAAGGGAACTTGGTACAAGGTTCCCCAAATTGGTCATGTGGTGATTGAAGACGATGTGGAACTGGGCTGTTCCTGCGCCGTTGACCGTCCTGCGGTGGGCGTGACGATCATTCATCGGGGCGCAAAGCTCGATAATTTTGTGCAGATTGGACATGGCGTGGAAGTGGGAGCGCATTCAGTGTTGGCTTCACAGGTAGGCTTGGCGGGTGGCGTTACCCTCGGTCATCATGTGGTAATGGCGGGACAAGTTGGCGCAGCCAATCATATTCATATTGGTGATGGCGCAATTATTGGCGCAAAATCTGGTATTCCCAGCAATGTACCCGCAGGGGTAACGATGATGGGCTATCCTGTCGTTCCTGAAAAGGATTGGAAACGGATCGTCATTGCCGAGCGTCAGCTTCCCGATTTGTTGCATACAGTGCGTAAGCTCGAAAAAAGAATTGCCGAATTGGAAGCCAAGCTTCAAGAATAAGTAAAATTGATAGGCAAGGCGAAGCGCTGCCTATCAATTTTTGGTAATTATAAAAATTGTGACCTAAGTCATATCCCGATCTTATTGTGATTGAGTTATTTTAACTAAAAACATCAGTTACTTAAAATGAGATTAATTGATTCTCTGCCGCAGACATTTCGCTATTTGGAATGGATAATTCTTATAGCGAGTTTGGGAATGAGGGATAATGTATTTGAATACCCAATAGCCAAAGTACTCTGGATTTATCCAACTTTTTTTATATTGGGCTGTATTTATCCCGCCAAATCTAAGCTTTGGCAACAAATTATTTATGTGGTTGGGGCAATCTGCTTAATAATATGGGCAAGACTGGCAGGTGTAGATGTTGGCATACTTCTTTTTACATACATTGCCAAAAGCTATTTCTTACTTGGTCAGTCAAAGACAATCTTAATTACGGCATTCTCTGGAATGGCGTGGGTAGCAGTTCAATATTCGGCTCAACTTTCTGGGAGGGTATTTCAGTATCTTGATCCCAGTTCACTTGATCCATTGGAATCTATAAAGTTCTTAGGTTTTGGGTTTCTTACTTTTTTTGCCTGTAGTACATTTACGATTATGTTCTGTAGCATGATGGTGGCAGAGAATAGGAGTTGGCAGAAAGCTAAAGCATTGGCTTTGGAAGTTGAATCTTTAGCTGCTACATTAGAAAGAACTCGCATTGCTCGCGATATTCATGATTCTTTGGGACATACTCTCACTGATTTGGATATTCAACTAGCAGTAGCTCAAAGGTTACGATCGCACAATTTAGAACAATCATTTCAGGCAATAGATACGGCTAAGATACTCTCTAGTCAATGTATAGAAGATGTTAGTCAAGCATTACATCAAATGCGTCAATCAGACTTCAATCTCAATCAAGCTCTCACAATTTTGATCGAAAAGATACATCATTATTCGCAGATTCAGATGCAATGGGAATTGAATTTACCAGAATTTTCATTCTCAGAAGCTTACCAGATTTATTGTATTGTCAAAGAGGGGATTATCAATATTCAAAAGCACGCATTTGCTTCCCAAGTTAGTTTTCGAGCTTACTCTACTGAACAAAAAGTAATACTTGAACTTAGGGATAATGGCGTGGGATTCGATTTAGAATTGACTCCTATGGGCTTTGGCATTCAGGGTATGATCGAGCGATCACAACTTTTAGGTGGGAACCTCACGATCAAGACGGCTCCAAATCAAGGTACAGCAATTCAAGTTACACTTCCATTATGATTCGAGTATTATTAGCAGATGATCAGGATATTTTTCGCAAGAGCTTAGTCACATTATTGTCTGGAGAAGACGACTTAAGCATGATTGGGCAAGCAAGAAATGGCAGAGAAGCGATCGCTCAAACTAAATCCTTAGAACCCAATGTAATTTTAATGGATGTGCGAATGCCTATCTGTAACGGAATTGAGGCAACTCGGATAATTCGTCAAGAGTTTCCTTTGATCAAAATACTGGTTTTGACTACTTTTGATGACGATGAATATATTCTAGAATCTCTGCAAGCAGGAGCTTTAGGATATTTGCTCAAACGGACACCGCCAGAACAGATTGCCGCCGCTATTCGCTCGGTTTACCAAGGCTATAGTCAATTAGGTCCAACGATCGCTCACAAGGTTTTTTCACAAATCAAGTCTCCTCAGACAAAGGAAAATCCCTTGTTGGGATCTTTGTGCAAGCGAGAATGCGAAGTTCTCAAATATATTGGATATGGCAAAAACAATCAAGAGATTGCCCGAATTCTCCATATTAGCGAAGGAACTGTCAAGAACTATGTGACACAGATTTTGGATAAGTTAGGGATGCGCGATCGTATTCAAGTCGCTCTGTGGGCGCAAAAAAATTTGATCTAAAAAACATGACCCCAGTCACATCCGCCATCAATATTGACCAAGTTATATTTTGATGCGTTACCATTCAACTATTCTATATGAGTCAATTACTACAGCAATCGCTGTCGATTAGCTTAATCAGCAGCAGTCTGGTTTCCATCATATCCGTCAATCCACTACAAGCAGAGCCTTCTCTCTTTAGCAGAGTTCTTGCTCAGTCTGAAAGCAAAAATATTCATAATTTTAATAATCTTATCTCATGTTCTCCCTTTAAAGGATCTCTTACTCAGTCTGAACAGCAGGGAAATACAATTGTAGATATTGCCGTAACTAATCCTTCCTTTAGCACCTTAGTCAAAGCGTTAGAGGCGGCAGGACTGATAGAAACCCTCTCAGGTGAGAACTTTACGGTATTTGCTCCTACTAATGAGGCATTTGACGCGCTAACTTCAGAGGCTTTAGAGAAGTTGCTTTTACCTGAGAATCGCGAGATATTGAGAAAAATTTTAACTTACCATGTGGTTTCTGGCTCAGTTCGCTCCACAGCATTGAAAAATGGTCAAGTGAAGACTATCGAAGGCAATGATGTGAATGTAGAGGTTGACGATCGCATGGTGAGCGTGAATGGCACAGAGGTGATCAATGCGGATATTCAAGCCAGTAATGGCATTATCCATGTAATTGGTCGAGTACTCATTCCACCTGATTTAATCAGCACACCTCAACCTCGCAGTTATATTGGCGTGGGTGGGGCGATTGGTCTGAGTGGAGATACTACGGCTCTCAGTAGTGGTGGGGCTTCGTTTTTGACTAAAAGTGTACTCTCAGAAAATTTAGCACTACATACTGCTACTGTGCTGTTTGGTAGCAACATATCTTCTTCTTCTCTTGCCCTAACGCTTAATCTTCCAATTCGTGAAGAGAGCGCCAATCAAATCACGGTGATTCCCTTTCTTGGTGGTGGCGTTGCATTGAGAAATGCTGACGGATTGACTGTTAGCCCGATGGTAAGCGGTGGATTAGATATTCCCTTATCAAAGGATTTCACTGGAACTGTTCGAGTAAATGCGATTTTCCCTAGCGATCGCCAAGCTGATGTGGGCATTTTAGCGGGAATTGGATTCAACTTCAGTCTATTTTAGTCAAGTGAATAGGTGAATTTATGGCTGAATCTGTAAAGAGACAACCTCCTGATTTACGCTTATTGGTTGGGATTGGTATTGCTTCCATTGTTTTGGTGGGTGGTGTCGGAATTTATCTTTTTACTCAGAAAAATACTGATGATTCTATTTCGCCAAATATCCTCACTAAGCCTGTTGTCCAATCAATCAATGCTCTAGGGCGATTGGAACCTAAAAATCAAGTGGTTAAAGTTTCTGCTCCGACTAGCATGGGAAGTGGTAGCCGAATTTTACAACTATTGGTAAATGAAGGCGATCTAGTTAAAGCCAATCAAGTGATTGCGGTATTGGATTCTCGCGATCGCCTACAAGCTAACTTAGTAGAAAGTCAAAGGCAAGTAGAACTAGCAAAAGCAAAACTAGAACAAGTACTGGCAGGCGCGAAGCAGGGAGAAGTGTCGGCAAATGTAGCAGCGATCGCTAGACTGGAGGCGGATTTAAATGGTGAAATCCAAACTCAAAAGGCGAATATTCGTAAATTGCAAGCAGGGCTTGAAAATGCCAAATCTGAATTGCAGCGCAATCAATCTTTATTTGATCAAGGTGCAATCTCAAATTCAAGTTTAGATACAAGAAGATTGACATTTGCAACTGCCCAAGCAGAACTTAATGCTGCTGAAGCCACTTTGGAACGTACCCAAACCTCCCTAAAAGAGCAGGTTAATCAAGCATTAGGAACGCTTGATCAAACCTTAGAAGTTCGCCCATCGGATATTGCTGCCGCTCAAGTTGAAGTTGACTTGGCGATCGCAACAGTTGCCAAAAATAAAGCCGAATTAGATCTAGCCTTTGTTCGCAGTCCCGCCGCAGGGCGAATTTTGAAAATAAATACCCGCTCTTCTGAAACTATCGGTAGTAACGGCATTGTCGAACTAGGGCAAACTGAACAAATGGTAGTCGTGGCTGAGGTCTATGAGAGTGATATTGCTAAAGTCAAAGAGGGGCAATCTGTCAAAATCACCAGTCCTAGCGGCGCATTTACGAATCAGTTAAGTGGAAAAGTTGCTCAAATCGGCTTCAAGGTAGCAAAGCAAGATGTGCTGAATACTGACCCAACAGCCGCCACAGATGCTCGTGTGATAGAAGTGAAAATTCTTTTAGACTCACCATCAAGTCAACAAGTGGAGCGATTCACTAATATGCAAGTGAATGTGGAGATTTTTCTATGATAATTAGAGATATTCCCTTAGCATGGCAGCAACTCATTCGCCAAAAGACCAGATTTGCAGTGGCGACAATGGGAATCGGCTTTTCGGTCATCTTAATTTTAGTTCAGCTAGGATTCAAAAATGCTTTATTTGATGCGAATACACTGATTCCGACTTTGATTCAGTCAGATTTAGTAATGATTAGCCCTCAAGCGAAGAATTTTGGCAATCTTAGTTCATTTCCGCGAAGGCGATTATTTCAGGCACAAAATCTGGCGGGCGTAGAATCTACTGCTCCGTTATACGCACAGCTAGGTAGTTGGCGCAATCCACAAACAAAGCTCAAAGCGCCAATCTTAGTGTTAGGATTTAACCCCGCTCAAGTTGCCTTGAATATTCCTGAACTAGAGCAACAGGCTCCGCTCCTTCAGGGATCAGATATATTTTTGCTCGATCGCTTGTCGGCAAAAGAGTATAAACAGGCGATCGATGAGTTAGATAAAGGTGAAAAACTAACCACGGAATTGCAAGGTCGTAAAATTACAGTTGTTGGATTATTTACCCTTGGCGGTTCTTTCACGGCTAATACCCATCTAGTCACCAGCGATCAGAATTTCTTTCGGGCTTTTTCACAACAGCCGCCATCTTCAGTTAATTTGGGTTTAGTTAAGCTCAAAGATGGAAGCGATCCCGTCGCAACTGCTAGGGCATTAGAAGCGATTTTAGAGAATGATGTTAAGGTTTTTACGAAAGCAGAATATATAAATTTTGAGAAAAACTATTGGCAAAATAATACTTCCGTTGGCTTTATTTTCTCTTTTGGCGTAGTAATTGGCTTTGTCGTAGGAGTGATTATTGTCTATCAAATTATCTATGGTGACGTACTCGATCACATTGCAGAATATGCAACACTCAAGGCAATGGGTTATCGAAATATTTATCTATTTGGTGTAGTTTTTCAGCAGGTTTTGATTTTAGCAGTTGCTGGTTATATTCCAGGCGCTTTAATTTCCTTTGGTTTATATAACTTTCTGCGGAATGTAACAAATCTACCAATCATCTTCGCCTTTGGAGAGGCTTTTGAGGTCTTAATTTTAACTATAATCATGTGTCTGATTTCTGGCACGATTACTTTACAAAAGTTGCGTTCTGCCGATCCTGCGGAGATTTTTTAAGAACTATGCAATCTCAAATTCTTACTCAATCTATATCCTCAGCCTTAGCAATTTCTATTTCCCATTTAGATTATTATTTTGGCAAAGGTCGCCTGCGAAAACAAACTCTATTCGATCTAAGTTTGGAGATTAAATCTGGGGACATTGTGATTATGACGGGTCCTTCAGGTTCAGGTAAAACTACTTTGTTGTCTTTAATTGGTGGATTGCGATCGCCTCAATCTGGCAGTTTGATCGTAATGGGGAAAGAACTCTGTGGAGCAAGTTCAGAACAGGTAATTCAGACCCGTAGGCAAATCGGTTACATCTTCCAAGCTCATAACCTTTTAGAAAGTTTGACAGCACAACAAAATGTGGAAATGTCTTTGCAACTCCATCAATATCTTTCGCCAGTAGAACGGAAGTTTAAAGCCAAAGAAGTGCTGACAGCCGTGGGTTTAGGCGATCGTATTAATTACTATCCTGATAGCTTGTCTGGTGGTCAAAAGCAAAGGGTGGCGATCGCACGGGCATTAGTAGCAAATCCTGCGATCGTCCTAGCAGACGAACCAACGGCTTCACTAGATAAAAAATCTGGTCGAGATGTAGTAGAAATCTTACAAAGACTGGCTAAAGATCAAGGCTGTACTATTCTGCTAGTGACTCATGATAATCGCATTCTCGACATTGCCGATCGCATTATCAACATGGAAGATGGCAAACTGGCTTAAAATTTTAAAACTCTCTCACGGGGGATACCAGCACCTACTCAATCAGTTTAAGATTATTAGAAGTTAGTTATTGTCGATATGGAAGTTGTATTTCTGATTTTTGCATTATTGAAAGGTTTATATTCACTATATGTCGCTCTTATAAATTGCAAGAACTTACTTACTAGAACTATTAAATTTTCTGATGTGAGTGATGAAAATCTATTATCTTCTATCACATATCGCACCATTTTGCTCCTTATTGAGTTGTTTGGCACTTGCTTGACGATGATCCCTCTCCTACTAGAATTTTCAAACATGAGATATATGTTACTTGGCTTTGCAATCTGGTTTATGGCAGGAGCAATTGAAGATTTTACTGAACTCCTAGTTTATCGTTTTGAGCAGAAAAGGCGACAAGCTTAATTTAATAATGTATTTAACAATGTGATGCAGTTTCAAAACCAAAAGAGCAATCCGTTGCTCAATTAATATAAAAATCTAGTATATGGAGGTAATTATGCAAAATCAAAACTGTCCTAAATGTGATGGGAAGATGGATGTAGGAAAGGTGACGGGTGAAACTTTGGCATACTATTCAAATCTACAGAAAAAACGCTTTAAACTTCCTGTACTTTTCAACAAAGCTTGTGCCTGTCTCGGCTGTGGATACGTTGAGTTATATCTCGATGTAAACGCTTTAAATCAAAGGATACAGTCCAATGGCTCGGACTAATATTAAATGTTTAACTTTTATATAAGGAGTTAAGAATGGAGACTTCAGGGATTCAAGAGCGCCCACTCGATGATGGTGAGTTAGAAGAGTTGCGGCAACTCTCCGAAGACGGAATCGAATACATTTGTGGGTTGGTCGATAACCTTCCCACAAACCTCAACGCCGAAATTCTTGTCCGAGGAATTCGATCCGCTGTTGATGCAATGCGCGAAGGACGAGCAGGATCTGCATACGAGGATCTTGAGCAAGTTGCATATGCCTTTGGCTCACTGTGGGGAGATCAAGTCAAGAATGAGTTGCATTGGGATTGGATATATTTGGATTGCGGACTAGAAGGATACGCCATTGCATCGCCAGATCGATCAATTGTCAACTTTCCCCATCACTATATTTATCGCATCATTAGCGATCCGACCCAAGACAACTCCATCGCTCTACTGTTCAATATGCTCCGTGCAGGTCGCCTACCCAATGCTGTTGTTCCACGGTCGTACACCATATTCCATTAGGCACTTAATTATTCGTTGTACACGTCCGATGCAACCTCTAACGTGATAGCAGATTAGCTTTATCCGCTATGCTAAAGTAACTCTGCTTGAAATTCTGAAACTACACACTATAGATAATTCAAGTAAGAAAAATAGGGCTTCGACTCCGCTCAGCCAGACTATATTGATGGCTGAGCGGAGCCGAAGCCTCTCTAAATTATTTAGAACTACTATAATAGCGATCGCACAAATAAGAGAGATAACCAATCATTGGGACGGACTAAAAAATGATATTTTGAATGCAAGCCAAAATATCTTCGCCACTCAATTTAGCCCTTATGTCCAACCCTGTTTTTGTTCTTGCCTCAGCCTCCCCTACGCGCAAAAAAATCTTAGAGAATGCGGGTATTAACCCAATGGTGAGGGTGAGTTATTTTGATGAAGAGGCAATTCAAGTTAGTGATCCGACCTCATTGGTACTGACCTTGGCGCAATGCAAGGCTAGGGCAGTTTTACCAGATATTACGCAAGAACTGGCGGGACAGAATGCTTTGATTATGGGTTGTGACTCGATCATGTACCTCAATGGCTTGATCTATGGCAAACCTGAATCCGAAGCTGTCGCGATCGCCACATGGCAGAAAATGCGCGGCAACTATTGCGAACTTTATACAGGACATTGCTTAATTGATACCAAAACTCAGCGCACCGTTATGCGCTACGGCGTAACTAAAGTGTATTTCAGTAATGTTACTGATGCGGAAATTATGAGCTACGCCAGTTCAGGGGAACCCCTGTGCTGTGCGGGTTGCTTTACCTTAGAGAAGTTGGGTGGATTTTTAATTGAGAAGATAGAAGGCTGCCATACTAATGTTTTGGGATTGAGCTTGCCCATATTACGGCAGATGCTCGCTGAACTAGGCTATGGCATCCACTTCAGCAACCATGGAACCACGATTAAATGAATACTGCTAATCGAAATACGCTCTGGGCAAGTATTGTTGTGGAAGAACTCTATCGCTCTGGGGTCAGAGCGGTTTGCATTTCCCCAGGATCGCGTTCGACTCCATTGGTGATCGCCTTTGCAGAACTGCGCGATCGCTATGCTGACTTTCAGATATTTGTGCATATTGATGAACGTTCCAGCAGTTTTTTTGCCCTAGGTTTAGCCAAAATTAAAATGTCACCAGTGGCGCTGCTATGCACTTCAGGAACGGCAGCGGCGAACTATTATCCTGCAATTATTGAGGCTTATTACAGTCGTATCCCTCTAGTGGTGATGACCGCCGATCGTCCTCCTGAAATGCGCGATTGTGGTTCTGGGCAAACTATTGATCAGATTAATCTTTATGGTAAACACGTTCGCTATTTCTTTGAGGTGGGTACGCCTGAGATTTTGGGATTTCGGTTACGATATCTGCGATCGCTGATTGGGCGTGCGGTCAGTATAGCGATGGGCAAAGGCGAAACCGCAGCAGGGGCAATCCATCTTAACTTCCCTTTTGCCGATCCGATGGCTCCCTTTCCTGTTCCCACTGATATTCCTGACGATCTTGACTTGAGTAGTCCCGAAGCTATGTTAGGCAATCCTCTCGGTACAGCCTACAGCCAGATTATTGCGGGTCAGAGAATATTTGATGATGAAATAATCGCCACGATCGCCAATCAAATCATTAGCTGTCCACGGGGGGTAATTGTGGTCGGCGTGTATGACGCGCCAGCAGGATTTTTGAAAGCAGTGCGAGCCTTGGCACAGGCGACAGGCTATCCCCTATTAATCGAGGCAACAGGAAGCGATCGCCATGGTGCGATTGGACATTACGACAGTTTTTTGCGATCGCCTAACTTCGCTCAAAGTCATGCACCTGCGATCGTGATTCGGTTCGGTGCGATGCCCACCTCTAAAAGCTATTTGCTCTGGCTAGAAAGACATATTGGCTGTCAGCAAATTGTGGTCGGTAGCATTAACAGTGATCCTACCCATGGATTCACACAGGCTCTCAATGTGGAAACTGTCAGCTTTTGCGAACAGTTAGCCAATTATTTGAATAGCTATGCCCAGACTGCTTGGCAAGATCCACAATGGCGTTTGGATTTTGAACTAGCGGAGACGATCGCTTGTGCAGCGATCGCTAATTCGCTGCGGTCAATTGATGAATTATTTGATGGCAAAGTTTATGCGGAATTAGCAGAAATCCTGCCTGCGGAAACCTATATTTACGTGGCAAGTAGTACACCGATTCGGGATTTGGATACATTTTTTCACAGCAGTTTACCAATTACGATTCTGGCAAATCGCGGCGCAAATGGAATTGACGGCACGATTTCTAGCGCCCTTGGTGCGGCTTGTGGGTGCGATCGCCCGATGGTTCTCATTTGTGGTGATTTAGCGTTCTATCACGATCTCAATGGATTATTAGCTGCCAAAAAATACAATATTTCCCTAACTATCATTCTTTTAAATAATGATGGCGGCGGCATCTTCAATCTATTGCCGATCGCCAAGTTTGAGGATACCTTTGAAGAATTCTTCGGCACTGCTCACGGTTTGGACTTCGCGCCCCTAGTGACAGCTTACGCTTGTGAATATGTCTCGATCAAAGATTGGCAACATCTGCGCGAGGCGGTAACTAGTTCGATCTCCGCAACTGGTACTCAAGTATTAGAGGTCAGAACCAATCGCGATCGCAATCGACAGTTACATTTCGACATTTGGCAGCAGGTGATCGCAGATTGCGATCGCAGTTTTGAGAGAGCTTAGCAAGTTGTGAAAGGCTTCGACTTCGCTCAGCCAGCCTATAAATATAAAGTGCTGGAGGCTTCGACTTCGCTCAGCCAGCGTATACAGTTAGCTGAGCGAAGTCGAAGCCTAATCTAAAAAATAACAATGGCGGCGCGAAGCGCCGCCATTGTTATTTTTTAGTGAATCGCCTCGTGGGTTTGCCCAGTTTGCAAGTTCCACAAACCTGTGTAAACTCCATTCAAAGTAACCAATTGATCATGGGTTCCTGTTTCCACAACCTTGCCTTGTTCCATGACATAGATCCGATCAGCATTGCGGATTGTGGAGAGGCGATGGGCGATCGCGATGGTGGTGCGATTTTTGGTGATTCGATCAAGGGATTTCTGAATTGCAGCTTCCGTCTCATTGTCAACCGCAGAAGTTGCTTCATCAAGGATTAATATCGGTGGATTCCGTAATACGGCGCGGGCGATCGCAATTCTTTGTCGTTGACCACCCGATAGCTTTTGACCGCGCTCACCGACAATTGTGTCGTAGCCATTGGGTAAAGACAGGATAAATTCATGGGCTTCCGCAATTTTGGCAGCTTCTACAATCTGATCGACAGTTGCATCAAAGGAGCCGTAGGTAATATTTTCTAAAACCGAACCATGAAACAGAAACACATCTTGGCTCACCCAACCAATACAAGAACGCAGCGATCGCAATTCTAGTTCGCGAATTTCGATACCATCGACAAAAATATGACCTGACTGGATTTCATAGAGCCTGAGTAACAGTTTCACCAAGGTACTTTTACCTGAGCCTGTCGCTCCTACTATCGCCGTAGTTTTGTTAGCGGCAATTTCTAAGGATAGATTTTCGACAATCGGAAAATCGGCTCGATAGCCAAAGGTGACATCTTTTAAAATGATTTCGCCACGCATGGGAATTTGATCAAGTACGGGCAGAGGAAAAGATTTCGTCCCAGAATGGATGGCGATCGGGGTATCAAGTAAATCAAGAATGCGATTAGTAGAAGCCATGGCTCGTTGGTATTGATCAAGAGTTTCGCCAAGGCGAGTCAATGGCCAAAGCAAGCGCTGAATCAAATAAACCATCACCGAGTAATTGCCTACTGATAGCTTCTGAGCCTGTACTTCCAATCCGCCGTAGTACAAAATCGCAATAAATCCCATGAAGATCAAGATTCTAATCAATGGCACAAAGGCAGCCGAATAGGCGATCGCCGCGCGATTACTCTGACGGTAGCGATCGCTTTCTTTCTCAATGCGTTTGCGCTCATAGTCTTCAGTTACAAACGCTTTGATCGTAGTGATGCCGCCGATATTATTAGCTAGCTGCCCATTGAGCATTCCGACCTTTTCCCGTACTTCAGCATATCTGGGAGCTAGAAATTTCTGAAACCAGATCGAACCCCAGAGGATAAATGGCATCGGCGACATGGCTAGCCAAGCGACGTTAGGCGTAATTACAAAAAATGCGCCCCCGATTAACAGAATGGTTGCCGAAACCTGAATTACTTCATTTGCGCCACCATCAAGAAAGCGTTCCAATTGATTGACATCATCACTGACAATCGACATCAATCCGCCCGAACTACGCTCTTCAAAAAAGGCAAGCTCTAACTCTTGCAAGTGCTGATAAGTATCGAGGCGTAGGTCATGCTGCAAGGTCTGCGCGAGGTTGCGCCATTGCAAAGCATAGGCATATTCAAAAATTGATTCCAGCGCCCAAATCACCCCACTAATCATCGACAGCACCAACAGTTGTGCAGCTAGCCCTTCCACACCTAAAGGATTTGCCCAAAAGTTTTCTTTTTGCAATACCAAGTCGATCGCAGCTCCAATTAAAACAGGTGGAGCTAAGTCAAAGAATTTATTTAAAATCGAACAGGTAGTTGCCGTCCAAATCTGAGGACGATATTTGTGGGCATAGCGCGTTAGACGAATGAAAGGATGGGCTTGTTTGGGCATTGTGATGCTCTTTATTTTTGTAATCTTATTTCCATTATGAAACCGATATTGGAGTTTTCAGCATCTAAGAAAATTTTAAAAAGCTAGCAAAGCCGCTTTTGCCCTAAAAGACTGAAAGCTTAGCTTTCAGTCTTTTAGAGGTTTGGGTTTGAGCGCAAAGCGCCGTAGGACAGATTGCAACCCGCATAGAGTTAGGCGGCGCTATGCGCCGCCTAACTCTATGCGGGTTGCTCAGCTTGCTATACTTTCTGTAAAGTGGATTTGTTAGACTTGCTTAGTAAGCTTAAGGTTATACACACATGAGTTTGTTTCTGGAACGTCTTCACAGTAGCGATCGCCCTGTCATTGTTTTTGATGGTGCGATGGGTACAAATTTGCAGGTACAAGACCTCACTGCCGAAGACTTTGGCGGTGCAGAGTATGAGGGTTGCAATGAGTATCTGGTGATGACAAAACCTGAAGCAGTCGCCAAGGTGCATCGCGACTTCTTAGCCGCAGGTGCAGATGTGATCGAGACGGATACCTTTGGCGGGACATCGATTGTGTTGGCGGAGTATGACCTCGCGCACATGGCATATGAGCTAAGCAAAAAAGCAACCGAACTAGCCAAGTCTGTTGCTGCTGAATTTTCCACACCTGAAAAGCCCCGTTTTGTGGCTGGCTCCATTGGCCCCACCACCAAGCTGCCTACCCTGCTGCATATCGATTTCGACAATATGAAGCAGTCCTTTATCGAACAAATTGCGGGGCTGTACGATGGCGGCGCAGATTTACTACTAATTGAAACCTGCCAAGATGTCCTGCAAATTAAGGTTGCCCTCAATGCGATCGAAGAATTTTTCGCCAAGGTCGCCACAGAGGGCAAGCCCCGCATCCCCGTAATGGTCTCCGTCACGATGGAAACCACAGGCACAATGCTCGTCGGTTCCGATATATCGGCAGTGGTCACCATTTTGGAACCCTATCAAATTGATGTCTTAGGGTTGAACTGCGCCACTGGCCCCGACTTAATGAAAGAGCATATGCGCTACTTGAGTGAGCATTCGCCCTTCGTTGTTTCCTGTGTGCCGAATGCGGGCTTACCTGAAAATGTGGGCGGACAGGCTTTTTATCGCTTGACTCCCGATGATCTGCGATCGCACCTCCAGCATTTTGTCGAAGACTTAGGGGTACAAATTATCGGTGGTTGTTGCGGTACGACCCCTGCTCACATCAAGGCGCTAGCCGATGCCGCCAAAACCCTCAAACCAAAACAGAGAGATCCTTTAGTTGTTCCATCAGCAGCCTCAATCTATAGTTCTCAACCCTATATTCAAGACAATTCTTTCTTAATTGTCGGCGAAAGGCTTAATGCCAGTGGTTCCAAGAAAACTCGCGACTTATTAAATGCAGAGGATTGGGACGGACTGGTAGCGATCGCGCGATCGCAAGTCAAAGAAGGCGCTCATGTGCTGGATGTGAATGTGGACTATGTGGGACGCGATGGCGTAAGAGATATGCGCGAGTTAGTGTCTCGATTGGTCACGAATGTCACCTTACCGCTCATGCTGGACTCCACCGAATGGGAAAAAATGGAGGCAGGGCTAAAAGTCGCGGGCGGCAAATGTATTCTTAACTCCACCAATTACGAAGATGGGGAAGAGCGCTTTTGTAAAGTAGTTAGTCTGGCTAAACAATATGGTGCGGGCATTGTCATCGGTACGATTGATGAAGATGGTATGGCGAGAACTGCCGACAAGAAGTTTGAAATCGCCAGCCGCGCTTACAAACAAGCTACCGAAGAGTTGGGAATGCCTCCCAGTGAGATCTTCTTTGACACCCTCGCCTTACCGATCTCCACAGGCATTGCCGAAGACCGTCAAAATGCGGCGGCAACCATTGAATCGATTAAACGCATCAAAACGGCGATGCCTGAAACCCATATTTTGCTTGGTGTTTCCAATGTTTCCTTTGGTTTAAATCCCGCCTCTCGGATTGTGCTTAATTCTGTATTTCTCCATGAGGCAATGAAAATGGGGATGGACTCTTCCATCGTCCATGCTAGTAAAATTGTGCCGCTTAATCGCATTCCTGAACGGGAATTAGAAGTAGCAAGACAGTTAATTTACGATCAGCGTCAATTTGATGGTGATATCTGTACTTACGATCCACTTGGGGAATTTACCAAGCTATTTGAAGGGATTTCCGCCAAGCGTATCAAGGTCGTTGATGAAAATCTTTCCATTGAAGAAAAGCTGAAAAATCATATTATTGATGGCGATCGCATTGGTTTAGATGACGCACTTACAGAAGCTCTTAAGAAATACGAACCCTTAACAATCATCAACCAGTTTCTATTGGATGGTATGAAAGTAGTTGGTGATCTGTTTGGCTCAGGACAGATGCAGCTTCCCTTTGTCTTACAATCTGCCGAAACCATGAAGTCAGCAGTCGCCTTCTTAGAACAATTTATGGAAAAGGTGGAGGGTTCTAATAAAGGGGTATTTCTAATCGCGACCGTAAAAGGCGATGTCCATGATATCGGCAAGAACCTTGTGGATATCATTCTGTCCAACAATGGTTACAAGGTTGTTAATATCGGCATTAAGCAGCCTGTCGAAAATATCATCAAAGCTTACGAAGAGCACAAAGCAGACTGCATTGCCATGAGTGGCTTGCTGGTGAAGTCTACTGCCTTCATGAAGGATAACTTGCAAGAGTTTAACAATCGCGGTATCAGTGTTCCCGTTATCCTTGGAGGCGCTGCTTTGACTCCCAAGTTTGTGTATAACGACTGCCAAAATGTTTACCAAGGTAGGGTGATTTATGGCAAGGATGCCTTCTCTGACCTCAACTTTATGGACAAGTATATGCCCGCTAAAGCTGAAGGTAAATGGGAAGATAAACAGGGCTTTCTGGATGAGGATCTTGTTGATGAAGCTAGTAGTGCTCTGGATGCAGGGATCAGTGCATCGGAAGAAAAAGCCAAGCAAGAGGCTCTATTGGCAGAACGCTATCTAGATATCGAGCGATCGGATGCTGTCGAAACTAACATCCCCCGTCCGACTCCTCCCTTTTGGGGAACTAAGATTCTCCATGCAGCGGATATCCCTTACGAAGAACTATTTTGGAATCTGGATTTGCAAGCTCTAGTGGCAGGACAGTGGCAATTCCGCAAGCCTAAAGAACAGTCAAGGGAAGAATATGATGCTTTTCTCCAAGAAAAAGTCTATCCCATTTTAGAACTATGGAAAGGACGAATTATTGAAGAGAAGTTGCTTGCGCCAACCTCCGTCTATGGCTATTTCCCTGTATTAGCGGAGGGGAATACAGTCTATGTGTATGACCATAATGAGATAGATCGCATCAGTGCCCAGACGCAACCAATCACTTCCTTTGTCTTTCCCCGTCAGAAGTCCTTGCGTCGCCTCTGTATCGCTGATTTCTTCTCACCCAAAGAGTCGGGAATTATCGATGTGCTGCCCTTGCAAGCAGTCACAGTGGGAAATATTGCCACAGAGTTTGCTCAAGGACTATTTAAGGCTAACCAATATACCGACTATCTCTATTTCCATGGTTTAGCTGTCCAGATGGCGGAAGCTGTGGCGGAATGGACACATACAAGGATTCGCCACGAGTTAGGTTTTGGCGCAGAAGATCCTGACAATATTCGCGATATCCTTGCCCAGCGCTATCACGGCTCCCGTTATAGCTTTGGCTATCCCGCCTGTCCTAATATGCAGGATCAGTATAAGCTTCTAGATCTATTAGATGCCAAGCGGGTTGATTTGATTATGGATGAGAGTGAACAACTCTATCCAGAACAGTCTACAACAGCTCTAATCGTGCATCATGCGATCGCTAAATACTTTAGTGCTTAGCGATTCATCGCAGACCTAGATAATCTATACGAAATAAAATGCTTCGATATTATTCAACAAATACAATAAACAGAAGCTCATTACATTTGTTGAATAATACAGCGCTTTGCGCTTAGTTAGAACCCAAATAAACTTGAGGAAGCGGCGCTCCGCGCCGCTTCCTCAAGTTTATTTGTACTACCCAAAGCCTCAATAGACTGTATCTTCCTGTCAGAACGTAACCCCAGTGGATGAGTTGAGCTAACTACTTAAAAGATGAAATTATTAACATTATTAAGATTCGCAGGCGTGATTGTGTCAACTTGCACAAAATTACGGAATATCGCCGAACCAACTAAACCATCGCGGTCTAGCTGAAGAAACGAACCACCGCCCACGCCAGCATTAGCGATAAACCGAATGAAGCCATCTGCGATCGGATTAGAGCCAGTGTAACCAACGTTAGCCAACAATCCTGTTAACACAATCTTGTCCTCACTAATTGTAAAGTCTGTAATGCGCTGACCCACATCACGACTATTGGTAAACACAAACTGATCGTTCCCCGCGCCGCCAGTTAATAGCTTTGCACCACTGCCACCCACGATATAGTCATTACCCGCAGTGCCAGTGATGTTGTTGCGAGTACCCACACCGCTAAACTCTGCTAAATCAGTGACTGTAATTGCAACTGCAAGAGAGCTATCTAGAGCGCCATCACTGGCAGTCACGTTAATGTCATAAACGTTATTGCCGCCACTGTCAGCAGGGGATTCAAAGTCGGGAGCTGCATTAAACCGAATCTCGCCTGTACTGGAATTAATAGAGAACAAACTCGCATCTAGCCCAGTTAGTCCATAGGTAATGGCACTTATATCCGTTGCAATAACTGTGTAGGCGACCCCAGAGGCATTTTCAGCAAAGCTGGTACTAGTGGCACTGCTAATCACGGGGGCGGTATTAGGAACCACGCTCTGGAAGTAGTTGAGAGTGTCGTCGAGTTCACCAATGACTGCATCAAGGTCGCCATCGCTATCGATATCCGCGAAGGTGGGAGCGCTGTAAGAGCCTACATTAATACCATTTAAGGGATTAGCTGTACCTGTTTGCACTGTATAGATAGGAGTGGTAATACTTCCAGTATTTTTGTAGTAGTTGAGAGTGCCATCATATTCACCGATGATCGCATCAAGGTCGCCATCGCCGTCAAGATCCGCAAAGGTGGGTTTGCTGAAATACCCGACATCAATACCATTGAAGGGACTAGCCGTTCCTGTTTGCTCGGTGTAGACGGGTGCGGTGCTACTTCCCGTATTTTTGTAGTAGTTGAGAGTCCCATCATATGCACCGACGATCGCATCAAGGTCGCCATCGCCATCTAGATCCGCCAAGGTGGGAGCGCTGATAGATCCTACATTAATACTGTTGAAGGGGTTAGGCGTTCCTGTTTGCTCGGTGTAGGTGGGTGCAGTGCTACTTCCAGTATTTTTGTAGTAGTTGAGAGTACCATCCCCCGCACCGACGATCACATCAAAGTCGCCGTCGCCATCAATGTCAGCTAAGGTGGGAGTGCTGAGAACCCCGACATCAATACCATTGAAGGGATTAGTAGCACCTGTTTGGATTGTGTAGACGGGTGCGGTGCTACTTCCTGTATTTCTGTAGTAGTTAAGATTTCCGTCATTTTTGCCCACGATCGCATCAAGGTCGCCATCGCCATCGAGATCCGCTAGGGTAGGAGCACTGTAACTCCCGACATTAATGCCGTTGAAGGGGTTATCTGCGCCTACTTGAGCGACATAGATACGAGATGTGTTGGGGAGGTCGTTGTCGGCAATTGTGACTTGGATGGGAGCGATAGTCACCGCGTTGAAACGAGTATCGGTGCTGCTGCTGCTGGCGGTAATCACGCCAAAGTTAGTTCCTTCGCCTACAGTGTCATCAATCGCCGTGACGGTGACGGTTTGGGAGATATTCCAGTTGACGGTAGTGAAGGTGAGGGTAGTAACGTTGGGGCTAAGTTGAGTACCAGCCTTGAACGTGATCACCACATCAGCGATGGGTTGAGCATTTAGGACTAAGGTAAAGGTATCTGTGGCTCCGCCTTCATTGACTTGGGTGTTGCCGCCTGTTTGGGTAATGGCGATCGGCTCAACACTCAAGAAGTAGTTGAGAGAACGATCCCCTGAACCAACGATCGCATCGAGGTCGCCGTCGCCATCAAGATCGGCGAATGTGGGAGCGCTAGTAGACCCGACATTAATACCATTGAAGGGATTAGTAGCACCTGTTTGGATTGTGTAGACGGGTGCGGTGCTACTTCCTGTATTTCTGTAGTAGTTAAGATTTCCGTCATTTTTGCCCACGATCGCATCAAGGTCGCCATCGCCATCGAGATCCGCTA
>QBLS01000003.1:193585-260145 GCA_003249015.1 Pseudanabaena sp.
CCGTCATTTTTGCCCACGATCGCATCAAGGTCGCCATCGCCATCGAGATCCGCTAAGCTGGGAGCGCTGTTAGACCCAGTATCAATCTCATTGAAGGGATTAGCCGTACCTGTTTGCACTGTGTAGATGGGAGCAGCGCTACTTCCTGTATTTTTGTAGTAGTTGAGAGTGCCGTCATTTGTACCAATGATCGCGTCGAGGTCCCCATCATCATCGATATCAGCCAAGATGGGTTTGCTGAAGTTGTCCTCGAAAGGCTTGACATCAATCCCATTAAAGGGATTAGCCTTACCTATTTGCTCAGTGTAGACGGGCGCGGTGCTACTTCCCGTATTTTTGTAGTAGTTGAGATTGCCGAAAGATTCACCGATGATCGCATCAAGGTCACCATCGCCATCAAGATCCGCGAAGGTGGGAGCGCTGTAGAACCCAACATTAATAACGTTGAACGGGTTAGCCGTGCCTGTTTGCTCTGTGTAGACAGGAGCAGTGCTACTTCCCGTATTTTTGTAGTAGTTGAGATTGCCGTCCAATGCACCGACGATCGCGTCGAGGTCACCATCGCCATCAAGATCGACGAAGGTAGGAGTCCTGTCACTTTTGAGATCAATACTATTGAAGGGGTTAGCCGTGCCTGTTTGTGCGACGTAGATACGAGAGGAGGTGGGTAGGTCGTTGTCAGCGATGGTGACTTGTATAGGGTCAATTAAGATTGTATTAAAACGGGAATCGTTGCTGCTACTGGTAGCCGTAATCACGCCTCGATGGGAACCTTCTCCTATGGTGTCATTAATCGCGGTGACGATGACAGTTTGGGCGATATTCCAGTTGGCGGGGGTGAAAGTGAGGGTGGTGACGTTGGTGCTGAGTTGAGTACCACCCTTGAAAGTAATCACCACATTAGCTATGGGTTGATCATTTAGAATCACAGCATAGCTATCCGTGGCTCCACCTTCGGTGACTTGGGTATTACCTCCTGTTTGGGTAATGGCGACCAGAAGTAAGCTCTGGAAGTAGTTGAGAGTGCCATCCACCGCACCAATAATCACATCGAGATTACCATCACCATCGAGATCCGCTAAGCTGGGAGCGCTGTTACCCCCGATATTAATGCCATTGAAGGGGTTAGCCGTGCCTATGGTGTAGACGGGTGCAGTTACAGTACCCGTGTTTCTGTAGTAGTTGAGATTGCCGTAAGATTCACCGACGATCACATCAAGGTCGCCATCGCCATCGAGATCCGCGAAGGTGGGTTTGCTGTTACTCCCGATATTAATGCCATTGAAGGGGTTAGCCGTACCTGTCTGCTCTGCGTAGACGGGTGCAGTGACAGTACCCGTATTTCTGTAGTATTTGAGAGTGCCGTCAAGTTCACCAATGATCGCATCGAGGTCACCATCGCCATCGAGATCCGCTAAGATTGGAGCGCTGTTACTCCCGATATCAATGCCATTGAAGGGGTTAGCCGTACCTGTTTGCTCGGCGTAGGCGGGTGCAGTGACAGTACCCGTGTTTCTGTAGTATTTGAGAGTGCCGAAACGTTCACCAATGATCGCATCAAGGTCGCCATCACCATCAAGATCCGCGAAGGTGGGGTTGCTGTTTAACCCGATATCAATGCCATTGAAGGGGTTAGCCGTACCTGTTTGCTTGGTGTAGACGGGGGCTGTGACAGTACCCGTGTTTCTATAGTATTTGAGAGTACCAAAAGTTTCACCAATGATCGCATCAAGGTCACCATCGCCATCAAGATCGGCGAAGGTGGGAGCGCTAGCACTCCCGACATCGATACCAAATAATGGATTATCGGCACCTGTTTTCTGGATAAGAAAAATGTTAACCATGAAATTGAATTTATTGTTATTTAGTCTTTAGGAAATCTGTAAAATATAAGTACTGCTTTTCAAAATTTAGGTTTCACTCGCTGAACTAGGAATAGTTAATCGCCCTTGACTTTCCAAAAGTCCACCTAAATTACGATGAGCTAAGGCAAAATCAGGTTTAAGTTCGATCGCTTTTTGATAAGCCGCGATCGCCTCTTCATACTTTCCTTGAATTTGCCAAATACTACCCAAATTGCAATGGGCGGCGGCAACATTGGGATTAATCTCTAATATTTTTCGATAAGCACTGATCGCCTCATCAGACTTACCTAATCCTTGCAACGCATTTCCCAACTGGTTATAAGCCGCCACATAATCAGGTTGCAGAGCAATCGCCTCTCTAAAACAAATTATGGCTTGGGCTAAATCCTGCGCCTGAACTTGTTTTTTACCTTCCTCAAACTTTAATTTAGCCACCTCACTAATAGAAGGATAAATAGGATTCTTAACATTTTGCAAAACCTTCAGAGCAACTTTTAGCCCATTAGCAAGCGATCGGGGTGTAGCCCATCCCAACCTAAGAAATATTGGTTCTAAAGCCCTTTCAGCTAAAGCAGTCGGCTCATAAACTAATGTGATTTGCTCAAACTTCTGCTCAAGGATCTCTCGCTCCAAAAAAGCCAACATTCTTGTACCGAAATGCTTTTGACGATAGTTTGGATTAACAAACAGAGAGATTATTTCTGCCTTAAAATCGGGTAATAATTCTGCGATCGCAAAACCGACCATATCGCCCAAAACAGAAGCCGAAACACCGATCAATTCGCCTTGTTGGGGTTGACTTTGCCAGCGCTGTCGCAGACTTGGAAAAGTCATCGCCTCATAGGTTGCTAAGCTCTCTGGATTCAGATGAAACACCCTCTGAAACTTGACCTTCGCTCCAGCAAGGTGCTCTTGCCGTTCTATCTCCTCATATTCCCGCGATTCCTGATTTTCGCAATCGACTCTCTCCTTAGTTGGTAATCCTGCGATCGCTGGCTTGACATCACTAGGACGTTTCACCGTCGGCTTAGTCGTCACCAATCCATTAGAATTTGGAAAAGTCACCAATCTCTCAATATCTTCATTCTGAAAGCCCAAGGACATTGGACGCGCCACTTTAGGCAGTACCACCACATCAAATAACTCTTCGATTGGCTTATCTAAAAACAAAGAATGCACAATTTCGCCACTGTGAATATTGATCGCCACCAATCCACATTGCGCCGTTTTCCTTTCCGCTAATAGCCGCTCCTCTAGCAACAGTCCCGAAAAACTCGCCGATCGCAGTTTCGATAGCCCCACGATCGCCAAGTCACCCCAAAAGGCTAAGCCCCGAACAAATCCCTGACAAAAGGCGATCGGTACAAACTTGCTGTCATCGACATAGCCCAGTTCCCCTGTCCCAGCATTCAACAGCCATAATTTCCCCTGATACCAACGTGGCGAGTGAGGCATCGATAGACTTCCGACCACCACTTCATTGCTAGGAATATGCATGACGATACCGCCATCATTGCGGTGCGATCGCCATCCTACGGCGCTGTCGGTCATGCTACAAGCCGTGACATAGGTGGGTTCTCCTTCGACTATCGCCAATCCATTCAGATGACAGCGATCTTCAGCAACCAGTTTTGTGATAAACGGTGGTTGCCATATCGGTGCAAAACTATAACCTGCTTGGATTGTTGCCAGACAACTAAAGTCTGTATTAATAAATATCGGTATGCCATCACGCCCCAAAACCAAATCGTGAACATTCAGGCTACCCGTGGTATAGCTTTGACTGGGTATATATAGGCGATCAGCTTCTTGATAGGTTTCGCCATTAGCCAAATGATTATCAAACTGCCAAATTTGATAGCGCGTACTCATGTACAGGCGATCTCCTTGGGCATATAGTCCCATCGGCTTATCAAACAATCTCTCGTTGATCGCTAATCTTCCATTAGACTTGCGACCCATCAACATCAACCGATTAGTCTGATAAGTCGTAAATCCAATACTGATCTGATTTTTTTCCAGCCATTCCCACATCCCATTAGAGGAATGAACTTGTAGAAATGCGTTATCAGAGAACTCTTCTGGTTTAGTCAAAATAGGAACACATCAGCGATACCTAAGTTTAAATGTATTTATTTCTCATGACAAAATAGTACAGAATTAATTTGCAAATATGATTTACTTAAGCTTCAATATATTAAAATTAAAAATTAAATTTAATACTATCTAACATCCTTCTACTAATTTTGTCTTTATTGATCACACAAAATAAAACCTCTTTAAGCTCTCATGACTTAGTAGATAATTAATCCATAGATAGAAAATGGACTTCTGATGAATATTAATGAAGTGATTATTTGATAGACAGGCTTGAATAGCTCAGACAAAGCAACCATTAAACATTGCTGATAGTTTAAAAGATGGCAAGATCCAAGGATTTACAGGCATTGAAAATCCTTGTGAAGTTCCATTAAATTCTGATGTTATTTGCTTCAGCGATCGCGAATCAATTGGCAAGGTCGTATTGAAAACAGCTAGAGTTTTGGATGACTAGGTTGGCATAGCATCTCTGTACTTTTTAAAAGAATGGATAGTTCGATTTCAATATTTGGAACTACCAAATATTGAAAAAATAATTTACAACGTAGAGTTCAATATCTAAGCAATATTTGAAAACTAAGGCTTTTTAATAAAGGAATTACTGCGGTTAGATTTTTTATAGAAGGTCGCGAGACTATCTTCATCACCCACAAAACGCCAATGCCAAGGCTCGTACATTACTCCTTGTGGATTATTCGGTGTAAACGACATTTCAAACCCATACCTCGCCGCATTATTTTGCAACCATTGAAAAGCAGCAGTTTTCTCAAAGCTGATCGATAGGTTAGCGCTTGGAACCGATGCATCGCCAATGTCTAGAGCATAGCCCGTATGGTGTTCGCTATGTCCAGGAGGGGCACTTACCTTAGCTCTTTCCGCAGGGGTTTGATTGCGTTGTTTACTAATTTCAAAGAAAAGTTCCTGTTGCTCAGCGATAGTCCGAAATCCAGAAATAACTACAAAATCAATGCCGTCCGCCTTTGCATCGGCTTCCATCTTGAGATAACTCTTCGCCGCCGACTCATGCAGTTTAATCTCATATCCATCCCCAGCCCTACCAATCGTGCGTAATTTATTGGCTGGAGCCTCTGCAAAGGCATAATGTCCAAATAAATCCGAAGGAGCTTCGGCTTCAGGTGGATCAGTGGTTAAAGTTGGTTCAGGCTCGATCTTGGCAAATGGTGTGGGAGTAAAGGTTATGGGGGCTGGTGCAGTGGTCGGTGGTGCAACTACAACGGCGACATTACTGGGGTTTTGAGCAACCTTATCGGCGTTTAGTGCAAACCAGATACGAGTACTGACAATCGGGGATAAAAACGCTAAAACTGCTAAAAAATATGCCCACCAAGGCACTGAAAAAAGCGATCGCAGGATCGAGCGGGATTTTACGACAGGTTGCTTTTTGGGCGATCGCTCAGGGTCACTGATGCGCTGGGCAACGGGAATATCGTTTTGGGTAGGCATAGTTTTCTAGGTGAGGCTTTAACCAAGGTTAAATATAAGGCTAAATATATATCGTCTCTCCCCAAATGCCAAAAATATGCCAAAAATATACCTAATTCGATGGGTAGTGAAAGAGAAGCACTTATTTCTTGAGTAATGAAGTGCAGCAATTCCTTATATTTTAAGGAACTATGTTATTCGCAAATTTTATTTTCTTTAGGATTTGCACAGAAAAGTATGACAAAATCACCGTTAAAATTACAGTGAGCGGTACACCTACAAGTGGATGTACTAGCTTATAGTTAATGCCGACTTTAAATATTTTTATGAAAATGTTAGAGGATAGTAAATAAATGATAACGATATGAATTAAGTAAATACCATAACTAGACAAACTCAAGCTTTTAATAATATTTAGAATAGATGTATTATTTTTTAGTAAAGATTCCCAATCTATAGACTTTACAATTATAAAAATACAAATAGTATTTATGATTGTAAACAAAGAAATATTGTCGATTACAATATCGACTTTAGATGCAAAATTATTTGTGAAAAGGAAAAATATTAATATTGCTGAGGTTGCAACTGAGAAGATGAGAGTAGCAATCGCAATATACCTATGTTTCCTGTTATACAGCTTTGTATTCAAGTAATAACCAAGAACATAATAACCACTGAAACCAACAAACAAATTTAAATAAAATCCGTTTTGAATATCAAAAAAAGTGTCTAGCGAATTAACAATACCATTTACTATAAACCAAATACATAGGAAAAATTGTATTTCAAATTCATCATGAGTTTTTATAAAATATCTAAATATTGGTGTAAACAAATAAAGTCCAATAATCATATATAAAAACCATAAATGAAAATGAACTTCTCCTGTGTAAATATTTTTGATTAACTGGGGTAAATCAATATTTAGTTTATTAATTAAAACTACGATGTATAACTCATAAAATATAGTCCAAAAAAATAGGGGAATAAGAATCTTAGGTAATCTTTTGTTTAGGAAACTCTTGAAAGAAAAGCTTTTGGATGGATCTAGCAAAAGCATTCCACTTAGCATTACAAAAATTGGTACAGCCCATTTTGATGAGCAGTTAAGAATATTGCCTAGCCACCACCAATCAATATTCACAGAACCGTAGCTACGAAATAAATCAACAGTGGAATGAAGAGTAATCACCGCGATGATCGCAATTATTCTTAAAATATCTGCAAATATAATTCTGCCTGTTTGCATGGACTTATACAAATTTGTTTAATATCATGACTGCACAATTTCGATGATATTGCCATCAGGATCGCTCAAAAATAATATTTTTTGTCCCCAAGGCATCAGCTTGGGTGGTGCAATGATTTCTACATGTGATTGAGCTTGAGAATCCGTGCGATCGCCTATTTTGTGAAGTATTTGCTGATAGGTCTGCTCAAGATCTGCTACCGACATGGATAACAAAAATGAGTTGCCACTAATTACTTGCTTACCGCGATCGCCAAATAATTTTGGTAGCCAACTGCGATCATATATCCCAATTTTCAATTTACCGCTATAGCCTTCGGCTCCATCAGGTTTAGCAGGCTTGTCAAAGCTAAATCCTAAGATGTCACGATAAAAAACTAGCGATCGCGCCACATCGGAAACAAACAAAGCTATGTAATCTATTTCCATATAAATTTCTTGAAAATCATGGCTTCGGCTACGCTCAGCCACCGTTGGCTGAGCGAAGTCGAAGCTTGGTGGCTGAGCGTAGTCGAAGCCTACTCTTGCAAAACTACTTCAGGGCGATCGCTCTTAGGAAGCTCCACATTATCTATAGATATTTTCTTCATTTCCTGCTCTTCAGGCAGCCAATTCAAGAGCGGCAAAGGTAACAGACTAGTGACATTAGCAATCACAATCAAGATCCAAAGGTTGTCAAAATTCGACTCAGTGACACCAAGCAAGTAGGTTAGCCCTGCGCCTAACTGAAAGGAACATAGCGCCGAAATGTTTAAAACTGACATTAATAAAGCAAATAAAGTTGCTTCAATGCCTTCAGGACATAACCTAGCGGCTAGCACCAGTACGGGCATAAAGGCAATGCGACCCGCTACAGTCAAGATCAGGCTATCGCCAAGGCTAAACCAGCGATCGTCGATGCCTAGCGATCGGTTGGTATGGGTAACTAGCAAAAGACTGGTCAGCCCCAACAGAGTCGAAACGATCGTCGTCCAAAAGAAAATCTTGCGAGTGGGTACACCTTTAAAAAAACGCTGGAATATCCATACTCCAAACAGCCCTGCCCAACTTGCAAAAAACCTAACTGTCCCTAAAAACTCTGGATTGAACTTGAGTTCATTGGTAGTGAAGTAGAAAAAAGCCGTATCAGCGCTGGGTGTCGCTTGCCACAGGAATAAAAAAGCGGCGGGTAGCCAAATCGCTTTATTTTTAAAAGCTTGTTTTAGTTGGGTGAAATTGTAACTAAGCGATCGCCAGATCTGCGAATTGCGCGACAGACTGGGTGCAGTCCCGTCAGAATTTGGGGCGGCGATAAAAATAGTAGACATTGGCGGATCGGCGATCGCAAAAGCAGAAATCCCCACCAGTAAGGGCAAAACGGCAGTGATTTCAAAAACTAACTTTGCACCAAAATGTTCTAAGAGGTAGCCACTCAAGTAAGCGGAAATGATCGCGCCAATGGAGGAGGCAATCCAGCTAAAGGACTGCAATGAGCCAGCATCTCCTTCAGCTTCGAGTCTGGCGCGTTGGACAATCAACGCATCGGTAATCGCATCAGAAAAAGCTAGGGACAGGGAGCCGATCGCAATCATTGCGATCGCCCAAAATGGAGTTGTCACCCATGATCCCATACTGATCCAAGCAAAAATTCCCAGCACACTGGACAGTAGTAGATAAGGTCGGCGGCGATAGCCAAATACAGGAAACCCGTCCGAAATCAGCCCATACAGAGGCTTAACCGTCCAAGGCAGCATGGTAATCCCCACCATTGAGGCAACCTCCGCAGGATTTAAACCCAAGTCATCTTTTAAAAAGAAACTTACGGCAAGCTGGGAAATTGCCATTGCCCCTTGCACAAAGTAAATTACTGCGATCGCTCCCAACTCCAAATCTAACGAGCGTTCTCGCAAACTTTTGAGCCAGTCTGATTGAATTAGCACGATACGATTGCCCAAATATTAAGAAACTTTAATCTACTATGAAATTTGATTATAACCAATATAGGAACTACAGCGCTTTGCGCCGCAGTTCCTGTAAAGTTTTTAGAAACTTTTTATAACTTAAAGTAGTCATCTCAGTTTAGAAATATAGCCATAGATATATTCATCTATCTTTAGGAAAACTCAACAACCAATAAGCTAGTGATGGCGCGAAGTTCCACCACTCGGCTTCTGGTTTAGCAAAACCCTTAGCTATGATGACGGTAGACAATTTAAACTGTGTTTAGACTAAAACTTTCGGGGAAGAATATGAACCGTATTTTGAAATTTGGCTCCGTACCGATCGCCCTGATGCTGACAACATTGATGTCCTTTGCTACAGCAGTTCCAGCTAGCGCGGCTGATCCTTTTCGTACCAGTAACGCTAGAGCGATCGGTGCTGAAACTCAAAAAGCCTTTGAGTTGATGTTTAAGGAAGGAAACTATGCATCGGCTGTTAAGCAATTGGATGTAGCGATTCGTACCGAAGCAAATGAACCTTTGTTATTTGCCCTTAGAGCTTCGACTTTTTATGCCCAAGAAGACTATTTGGGAATGCAAGTCGCAGGCAAAAGGGTTAGAGCCAATGCCGAGGCTTTGCGAGGAAAGGATAATCTGAGAGCACACATATATCTAGCGGCGAGTGACCTCATTGAAGCTGGATATATTGTCAAAGCTGAAGGGCTATCCAGTGCAGCCAAGGCGCTACCTTTAGTCCAAAGTGTTTTTGACAATATCAAAAAAGCTCAGGATATTGATCCTAAAGATCCCGAATTGAACTTGATTAAAGGCTATATCGATATGCTGATTGCGTCAGTATTGCCTTTGTCAGATCTTGAATCGGCGTTAGCTAGCCTCAAAACCTATGCGGCTCCCGACTATCTCAAATGGCGCGGCATTGCTCTAGCCTACCGCGATGCTCGTATCCCCAATCTCGCTTTGGAAGCGGTTAATAAGGCTCTAGTTGCGGCTCCTAATAACCCCGATCTGAGCTATCTCAAAGGACAGATTTTGTGGATGCAGGGTGGTAGCAATATCCCTGAAGCTAAGAAGCAGTTTGAATCTGCTCTAAAAAAAGCGAAACAATTGAATCCGACTTTGTTAGCTGAGATTCGTCAGCAATGTCAAAACCTATCGGGTGGCATAAAGTGCGCTGAGTAAATAAAAAAGGGAGCCTAGCTCCCTTTTTTATTTACTCAGCTTTTGTTTTTTAAATAAAGAATTGGCGTAAGACAATTCTTTACTTGGTATTAGCTGTAAAGGCTAGCAACATACTCGCCATAGCCGTTATAGATCTGAGTGGCATAGCGATCGCCTGTCCCTAACATCCTTTCACTTGCCTGTGACCAGCGCGGATGGGGAATATTTGGATTTACATTGGCAACAAAATCATATTCTTGGGGGAGGCGAGTATTCCAGAAAGTCGGTGGCTGGCGATCGCTAAACTCGATATTTACAATGGATTTAATACTTTTAAATCCATATTTCCAAGGCAAAACCAATCTAATTGGCGCACCATGCTGTTTAGGAAGCTCATGCCCATAGATTCCCACTGCCATAAATGCCAGATCATTCATCGCTTCTTGAATAGTCAGTCCCTCGGTATAGGGCCAAGGCTCGCTTTGTAAAATCTGTCTCCGCGCTACTTCTGGTTGAAAGAAGGTTGTGAATTTGAGGTGAGTCGCATTTGCCTTTGGTTCCACCAGTTCAATTAAGCGCTTCAATGGAAAGCCCACCCAAGGTACAGCCATTGCCCAAGCTTCGACACAGCGATGACGATACAGCCTTTCTTCGATGGGCATTTTGGCAATCAAATCTTCGATCGCAAACTTCTGTGGCTTCGCAACTAAGCCCGTAACTTCCAATGTCCAAGGATGAGGCTTAAATCGATTCACCTTTTGCCAGACATCTTTGTCAGCGCTAAATTCATAGAAATTGGTATAGACTGCCGCGCTATATTCATCAGTTAGAGGGCGATCAAGATTGAAGGCAAGATTGCGAACAGTAGTAAATGACTTGAGTTGTTCGTCTTGAATCTGTTGCCTAACGATTTCTCTCTTCTCTTCCAAACTTTGACATCCTGCGAGCATTCCCATAATGCTGAGACTGCCCAGCCCTGCTTTTTTCAAAAATCTCCGCCGATTTAAATAGACAGATTCTGAGGTTGCTTGGCTCTCAGGTATAAACCAATCAGGGCGAATTTTGATTAGGGGCATAGCTGAAGATTAGTTAGATTCTTGACCTATCTTACTGCTTTCCCAATCAAGAAATAGCGTTGCGCGGCTTAGCCGCGCAACGCTATTTCTTTTAAATTCTTTGCTGACAGGCGATCGCCTCCGTTACATTAATTCTCGGCAGTCGATGCTTAAATCCACATAAAACTTCCCAAGAAATTGTATTTAGTAAATTTGCCCAATCGTCAGCCGTATTGCCTGAGTCACCTCCCAAAAAAGTGACCGTATCACCAATATTCACGTCTGGGATATCTGTTACGTCGATCGCACATTGATCCATTGTGATTGTGCCGATTTGTCTGACTCTCTGCCCATGCACAGCCACTCGAATTCGATTAGAGAGTCCCCGTGGAATTCCGTCTGCATAGCCGATCGCGACAGTTGCCATTTTCATGTCTTCGGGAGCGATAAATGAGCGTCCATAGCTAATGCTTGTCCCTGCGGTAATTTCTTTGACTTGCGTAATTCTTGCCTTAACTGTCAATGCAGGTTGTAAGTCAACAGTATCTTTTAGGTGGCTAGCAGGGTAAAGCCCATATAGCCCTAAACCAGTCCGCACCATATCGTAGTGCAATTGGCGATCGTCCATCATGGCAGCAGTGTTACAAATATGGAGGAGCGGTGGTGTGAGTCCTTCACGCCTGAGAGTCGCGATTACCTCTTCAAAGCGGCGAGCTTGGAGATGCATAAATGAGCGATCGCGCTCATCGGCCGTCGCAAAATGTGAATATAGGCTCGCCACCTCTAAATTGGGCAAATGCTGAACTAATTTCACAAAGGTAATTGCCTCTTGCCAATCCACCCCCAATCTCGACATTCCCGTATCAATTTTGAGATGAACAGCAACCTGTTCGCCAATCATAGACAAGACTTCGTGGTAAATCAGGGCTTGCTTAGGATTACAAATTGTTGGCTGCAAACGATATTCCGCGATCGCTTTAACCTCATCCGCCGCATTTGTTGCTCCCAAAATCAAAATCGGCGCAGTAATTCCTGCATTTCGCAACTGTATGCCCTCAGGAATTGTCGCTACGCCTAGCCAAGAAGCTCCTGCTTCAATCACAGCTTGACTAACCTCAACAGCTCCATGTCCATAGGCATCAGCTTTGACGATTGCCATCAACTCAGTCGCAGGATTCAGCAGAGATTTTAATTGCTGAACATTGTATTTGATCGCCAACAGATTTACTTCTATCCAAGCTCGATGTTTCTGCTTGAGCATTACAGCAAACTCCTAAATTGCTTCGCTAGTATAATAAGCGCTTTGCGCTCAAACCCTCAAACCAAAAGTGCAGCAAATCGCTCACTAAAACCTAAATGGCGGCGAGAAGCGTTGCTATTTAGGTTTTAGTTCCGCAAAAAGACGCTTGCTGTTGCCCATAATTTTGTCACAAGCTTAGGTATGCAGCGCATTGCCACAGCATTATCAGATTATCAGACAAGTTTAGTCGGACAATCTGGACTTACAATAAGGATTGCACTCAGTATTTTTACTTAATCTAATTATTTATACTTATGCGACTCATGCAGTTGATCCGAAGTTTTATGCCTCAAGATTGGCTAAGACGCAATTTTAGTCATAATCCCAGACATAGCTTTAGGCAAATATTGCGATCGCGCAAACGTTTTTTGTCATTTCTTTTTAGCGTAACTTTTACCGCCACGCTACTTTTACATAGCCTAATTCCAGTTTTTGGTAATCACGATCAGGCGATCGCGCAACTCAAGCCCCAAGCCGCTAATACGATCAGCAAAGCCTCTCCAGTTACTCAACCTGTAACACCACCTAAGCGTCGCGAAGAAATTCGTGGGGTATGGTTGACCAGTAACGACTTTTCCATGTTTCGCGATCGTAAGCTACTTGCCGAGGGACTCCAACAACTTAAACAACTTAACTTCAACACGATCTACCCTGTAGTTTGGAACTCAGGCTATGTGATGTATCCCAGTGAAGTTGCCAAAGAGGCTGGCATCCAAACATTTACCTATCGTGGCAATGACGGGCACGATATAGTTGCCGATATCATCGAGCAAGGACATCAGCACAATCTAGCCGTAATGCCTTGGTTTGAGTTTGGCTTTATGGCTCCGCAAATGTCTGAGCTAGCTGTCAAGCATCCAGAATGGTTAACTCAGCAAAGAAACGGTAAAAGAACCTCTATCACTGCCGCAGGAGAAGTTTCATGGCTTAATCCATTTCATCCTGAAGTCCAGAAATTTCTCACCGACTTAGTTCTTGAGGCTGTTTCTAATTACGACCTAGATGGCATTCAGTTTGACGATCACACCAGCCTTCCTAAAACCTTTGGCTACGATCGCTATACCCTCAATCTCTACCGCCAAGAAACTAAAAAAGATGCCCCTGCTAATGTTGATGATCCTGCATGGGTGCGGTGGCGAGCCAATAAAATTACCGCTTTCATGTCACAGCTAAGTAAAGCTGCGAAGCAAAGAAAACCAGACCTGATCTTCTCTGTCTCACCCAATTACCATGAGTTTGCTTACAAACAGCAGCTTCAAGACTGGCTCAGTTGGGTACGCCAAGGCTTTGTCGATGAGTTAATTGTGCAGGTATATCGTCCTGATCTGGATGATTTCTTATCTCAGATCAGTCGTCCTGAAATTATTGAAGTCCAGAATAGAATTTCTACAGGAATCGGCATTCTCTCTGGACTCCGCAATAGCAATGTGCCCATCTCTAGGGTCTTTTCTCAAGCGGTAACGGCTAAAAATCGCGGCTTAGGAATTTCTTTCTTTTATTACAGGAGTCTCTGGGGTTATGGACCCGAGTCCATCGACCAGCGACAAAGAGATTTGCAGTATCTATTCCGCAGTCCCGCACCAAGATTAGCTAGACAAATGGTGTCCCAAAAATAAGTCCGAATTTATTCAAAACCAACAAGCTCTGCCAGCTTTGGCAGAGCTTGTCGCACATTTACATTAGCACTTAACTATCTTCTAAAATCGCATCAACTATTTGAGAATTCATTAATTGTTTCCTCCAAAGGATTGTCTAGCTTACGATCACTTTTTTAAGGGAAGTAACGATAAAATTCTTTGCGGTGTAATGTGCGGATGACTTCTACTGTGTTGCCAGAAATTTCTATGCCGATACGATAGTCACCGACTCTAATGCGGTAACGGTTTGAATGTCCTTGCATGGCTTTTATGTTCGATAGTTCCTGCAAGCTCTGAGTTTCAGGTAAAGTTGTAAAGGCAATTTCAGAGATGCGTTGATATATGGATGAGCCTTTCAGGTTTTTGAGATCTTTTAAAAATGACTGACAATACTTTACTTCCATTTCAGTCTCCCAATCTAATCCTCTAAGAAGGCTAGAGCTTCGGCGCGGGAGTAAAGAGGAGTGTTTTTC
The DNA here is from genome assembly GCA_003249015.1 of Pseudanabaena sp. GTDB lineage: Bacteria > Cyanobacteriota > Cyanobacteriia > Pseudanabaenales > Pseudanabaenaceae > Pseudanabaena. Next base: position 207,809 of record QBLS01000003.1, read on the forward strand.
CCTTCATCCATTGCTTTGTTGAGACAATAATCTTCTATGGCTTCGCTAAGATTTTCTAGAGAGATGTTGTCAGTGGGTAAAAGTTGTCGCCAAATCTCAATGGGGATGACAACTGCGGTGGGCTGTCCTTCTTGGTTGGTTATATACTCAAGGTTTAGTAGGGACATTACATTTGCCTTAGTGAATGCTTTTTATGAAATCTACTTTCATTGTATCAAAAGTTTTTATGTTACTCATGCGCTTAAGGAATCTCTTAAATCACATTAACTATTTGAGTGTTCATTATATGTTTACTCAAAAGGCTTTGTTAACTCTCTCTATTTACTTTGGGGTTTCCATTTGAGCGAAAAGTTCTAGTGCTTTTGCTTATTCATGTTCTCCCATTGCCTGATATGTCATTCCAAGTTGAAAATACTCTTCTGCTAATAGGGGCTTACACATAATGTCATTCAAAATCTTAATAATATCATTGTGTTCAGAAATTGCATGATTTCTATACTCTTGCTGATTTGTGTCTTGAAATTTTTTCTGTTAAGTTGAGCTTTGCTACCACAAAATCTAGCTTTAAGTAATAGAAGCTCCACCCTCCATAACTATGTAAGACCTCATGTTGGGTTAGGTAAAATCAAGACCCTAATAGCGATGGGGCTATGCCATCGACCACTTTCCATACTGAAGTTACTATCATTGTGCGGCTTTTATTCCCTCACGTCTTAACTAACCAGTGCCGTACTTGTTTTGCATTGATTCTAATGTAATCGTCAATATATAAATTAGCAAAGCGATCGCTCTCTGAAGGAATCAGTCGCAAAGAACTAAGACAGCAGTTAAATTGTCATGTCCATTTACTTTATTCCCTAACTCCATCAATTTATCTAGACCAGTCTGTAAATCAATTTCTCGATTGAGAATTGGTAATAAATGCGATCGCCAATTATCTTCAATTAGAGCGTTATCTGATAAACCGTCGGAACACAGTACAAACAAACTTGGCTCGGCGATCGCAAAATAGCTAATAGCAGGGTCAATCCTTGAGCTAGGGTGCGGACCAATCGCTTGAGTGAGCTGATGAGCATCAGGTCTTGCTAAAACTGTTTCTAGGTCAACTCCAAGGTCAAGTAGTTGGTTAAGAACTTCGTGATCGCGAGTTAATTGGGTAAGTTTGGGTTCTGTATTAGAACTACTACTAACTTTGTAAATTCGACTGTCTCCAACATGGGCTATTACTGCATTTGAGTCATGAATTGCTAGTAGAACTAAAGTCGTTCCCATTCTACCTAAGGATTCTCTTTGTTCTGACTCATTTTTACTAAAGATTTGCTTATTTGCTTGGTAGATAATCTCAGTAAGTTTCTTCTGTCCTGGAAGTGTATCAATCCAGAAAGGACGAAACTGGTCAATAATAAAGTTGACAGCCGTAGTACTTGCGACTTCGCCGCCATCATGTCCACCCATGCCATCACATAGTACAAATAGTCCGCGATAGCTGCGATCGCTGATTTGATTGCTACCGATAATACTGCGGGTTTGAAAAACTACGGCAAAGTCGTCTTCATTATGTTCACGCTGCACACCAACATCTGTTTTGCCAGCATACTCAATATTTTCTAAGTAAGTGGATAGAGATATTCCTATTTCTTGTTTCGATGGTGTAGAACTGAAATCTGAGTAAGAAGCTGTGAATACTTCGGGAGTTTCTGCTTTAGATGATTGCTCTAAGCTATCATCCGATACTTCCAATAACTGAGAAGCAGCTAGCTCATTTACTTGTACTTTGATCTCTCCCAACATACCTGCTAGGTTAAGGGGACCAGTGGGAGTTGAAGATTGTGTTGCAGGCACAATTTCCATTAATTCATCGTATGGTTCGTCGTCAAAGTCATGCTCAATTTCCTCATCTAGTTCATTCAGATCAAGTTCAACTACTTCCTTGGGATCTTCCAGTGATTTTGGCAAAGCAGCTTCAAGAGTATCTATAGAAATTTTAGAACCGCAAAATTGACAAAATTGATAGATTGGAGGATTCACACCTTGACAGCTAGGGCAAATATTCATGAATGTTGGTTTTGGATTTTGGACAAGAGTGAAGTCAGAAAGCCTCATTATGAAAATTAGTTTGTTAAAAACTTTTCTGATGTGGGCTTTTAATAAATCAATTTTGAGATTGGCTAGAGTTCACAAAGATAGATTCTTAGCAAAAATAGGGGTAGTGCGATTCTAAGGCAAAAGCAATATCATTTCTTATAAATTCCCTCTACAATTTTGAGTATGGGTTAACCTCTAAATTTGCGCGATCGCTACTCTCATATTTTGCCACAGGCGATCGCTCTTAACTGGCGGCTAATGATAAAGGTTGAAAGCTAATCGTATAGAAATTGTCATTCAACAAATGGATTCAAGATTTTAATATTACAACCTTCAAAATCACGGGTATTGCGCGTAACCAGAATTAGATCGTGAACTTCAGCAGTCGCAGCAATAAGAATATCGGCTTGAGAACGAGAAATTCCTTTTGTTCTGAAATTACCACGCATTAGACCAGCACATTGAGCTATTTCAGGCGTTACTGGTAATATTTGACAGGAATAGCTTAGAAAATGCTGAAACCAATCTTCAACCCTTGCATTTGGATTTGCTGTGAGTCCGTAAGTGATTTCTTCAATCGTAATTACACTTATGGCTATGAGCGTAACATTCTGACTCCAATCAACTACGCCAGAATTTGGGCGAGGTCTAGCTAGCTCACTGATAATATTCGTATCGCAGAGAAAGGTCATGGCAGCATTTCGGCAAAGGGATTAGGTCGATCGCTACGAGGGCTAATCTCAAAGGTATAGTTTTCCGCAATACAAATCTGTCGTAGTTCGTCAAAGGTATCTGCAAGAGAAGTGCGTTTTTGCTGTTGTTGCCATGTGAGAAATTCTTGAAATAGGTCAGCACGAATTACTGCCGCAACGAAGCGATCTCGTTGATAAATTAGTTGAGGTGTTTGTCCAGAAGCATTAAGGACTTCCAAAAATTGTTCTTGTGCTTCTTCGATTTCCCAAGTCATAGTTTTTTAGCTCTTACGATAAATTTGCTATCTGCGTAATATTCATGAGCCTACTTGCAAAGTAAATGCGCGATCGCTACTTTCATATTTTGTCATAGGCGATCGCTTGATTGCGCCCGTTTGCCTTGGCTAAATATAAGGATTGATCGGCATAGGAAATAAGGACTTCTGGACTGAGATCTAATGTAGGAGTTAAGCTAGCAAATCCCATACTCAGCGTGACGTAATCGCTGACATCAGAATTTTCGTGAATAATTGCGAGACTAGCGATCGCTTCTTGAATTGCCTGTGCAACCTTGAGTGCTCCTTGCGTATCAGTATTGCTCAAAATCACCACAAATTCTTCACCACCGTACCGTGCCACTAAATCGGTAGAACGTTTGGGAACTTGGGACATCGCCTGTGCAACTCGCATTAAACAATCATCACCGCCTTGGTGTCCGTAGCGATCGTTGTAGCGTTTGAAGTAGTCGATGTCGATCATAATTAGTGCCAGAGAATTTTGGTCGCGTTGATGGCGTTGCCACTCTGAGGTCAAATAATCATCAAATCGTCGGCGGTTAGCAATTTGCGTTAAACTATCCAAATTAGCCATTAATTCTAACTTGCGATTTGCTTCCTGCAAAATCAGTTCAGTTTGAACGCGCTTAGCAATCTCATATTGCAATTGCTTCTTCTGTCTCTGAATAGTTAGGTGGGTCTCTAAGCGAGCTACAACTTCTTCAATTTGAAATGGTTTCGTAATATAGTCTACTCCTCCAACTTGAAAGGCTCTTAATTTATCAAAGGTTTCATCTAAAGCACTAATGAAAATAATTGGGATATCACAAAGTTCGGGATCATCTTTAAAAGCTTGACAAACTTGATAGCCATCCATTTCAGGCATTTGAATGTCAAGCAAGATAATATCAGGTAGTTTAAATCTTATGCTTTTTAGCGCTCTACTTCCACTAATAGCACAGCGGGCAGTATATCCGAGATTAGTAAGTAATTCGGTCAATAATCTTAAATTTTCTGGTAGATCATCAATTAATAAAATGTTGCCTTTCGGCTCTAGCGGGGCATTAGGAGTCACAAATTCGGAGTTAATTAGTTCCTTCATAACGAATTCTCTAGGATAATAGCTCCACCATTTCATCAAATTGAAATTGATGAGCATATTTTTCTAGAGTCTTCACAATTGCTGACTCTTGATTGGGAATTTCTCGAATTAGTTGGGTAACTCGATTACTGTCACCTTCTAGGGCAACTTTGCATATTTGCGATCGCCACTCATCAGACATCACCGACAAATCTAGGGGTGTCATCGAATCCAACAAATTTATTTGGTCATTGGCAGAATTTGAGTATATATATTTCACACCGAGATGCTTCGTTAAAGCTTCAAAAATCGTCTTTTCCTGAAAGGGTTTACGAACAAAATCATCACAACCCGCCGACAAAACGATCACTCTTTCTTGTTCTAAGACGCTAGCAGTTAGAGCAATAATGGCTGTGGCGTTCCCTTGGGTAGTGGATTTGATATACTTGGTTGCCTCATAGCCATCCATTATAGGCATTCGCATATCCATCCAAATCAAATGAGGTTGCCATACTTCCCACATAACGATCGCTTCTTGTCCGTTGCTTGCTTCTTTTATCTCGAAACCTAGTGGAGCTAGCAGTCTCACCAATAATTGACGGTTAATTGGTTTATCATCGACCACTAAGATTTTGTAGTCTGGTTGATTGGGAGCAAGAGCAAGGACTTGTCGATTGTCAAAGGTTTCACAGATTATTTCACTACCTAACTGGGTCTGGATTGAGAAATTAAAAGTAGTTCCTTTTCCGAGTTCACTCGTAACGGTAATATCACCTCCCATTAGCTGCACAAACTGGCGACTAATCGCTAAGCCCAAGCCCGTTCCTTCTTGGGACTCTCGACCAGATTCAGTTTGTGTAAAGGCTTCAAACAGTTTATCTAGTTCCTCAGGTGCAATCCCAACCCCTGTATCGCTAACTTGAAAACTTAAGGTATAGCTTTGAGGTTCGGTATTTTCAGAGGAACTTACGCTCAAAACCACTTCACCTTGTTGTGTAAACTTGATGGCATTGCCTAACAAATTTAGTAAAACTTGACGCAACTTCACGCCATCGGTGTGAATGTAACGCGGTAAATTGTCACCCCGATCTAAAATCAATTCCAAACCAGCGTTCTCTGCTCTTAAATGGAGCATATCTTCTAAATCGTCAAGTAATTGATATAAGTCAATATCTTTAGGATTGAGCGTGGTTTTACCTGCTTCGATCTTAGAAAAATCAAGAACGTTATTAATTAATGTCAACAAATATTCCCCGCTACGATGAATAATATTCATGTTTTCGTATTGTTCGGGTGACAGGTTTTTCGAGCGTAGCATTACCTGAGCAAAGCCAATAATTGCATTGAGAGGCGATCTCAGTTCATGGCTCATATTCGCAATAAAAGCACTTTTTGCCTTATTTGCCACTTCCGCTTTTTCTTTAGCAACTGCTAGTTCTGAAGTACGATCTCGAACGCGATTTTCTAAGGTTTCAAAAGAAGTTTGCAACTGAATTGCCATGTAATTAAATGAATTTGCCAGCGATTCTAATTCCGCACATCCATCTACTTCTACAAATTGTTCCATTTCCCCATTAGCGATCGCCTTGGCTGATTTGTTGAGATCGCGAACAAAGCGAGACATCAGCCGAGCAATAAAGAAGCTGGTACTGAGTGCTAAACACAGAGACGTGATCGATAATAAAATCGTATCGAGAGTATTGATATTAATCTGCTCCATAAAGTCAGATTCAGGTAAAACTACAGCAGTCAGCCAGTTCAGTCCATATTCATCCTTGATTGGTGTGACTGTAAGAAAATATTTCTCCCCCGTAATCTGAAAATCTAACCGTGTAGCTTGCTGAATCTTTGCTAAATCACCAAGTTGCGATCGCATTGACTGCATACTTTGAAATAGGACAGGGTTGTTACTATCCATCGTTGCAATTCGATTTTTGTTAATGGCTAAGGGTTGATTGGCTAGGGAAGTTGCCACTAACTCCCCTGATGGATCAAGCACAAATACTAAGCCTGATTTACCAACTTTTAAGGTCTGCAAAAATTCACGAATTGGTTCTATAGTTTGATTGGCTAAAGGTGGTGTTTGTAGATAACCTTGCACTCGATCTTTAACCCTAAAACTTATTTCCTTTTGGAGTTGTCCAGAGATATCGTTGACAGCCTTCTGCCCATTGCGAAAGGACAAATAGCCGATTGTTCCCAATGATGCCATAAGTAGCATTGCAAAGGGAGCTATTAAGAATAATCTCATCGAGATCAGGGGATGTTTTTGGGCTTTTAGAGGGCGAGATTTATCCATAAAGTACCTGATTACCCTTTTAAAGTAGACTTTACCTTCTTCTGAAATTATCTCATAATCTTAAAATTAAAATTTGTGTGTGATCACACAAACTAACTATGTGAGCTAAAACATAAGCCCTTAGTTCTTGGTAATTCATTTTACTAAAGTCAGGCTTCATCATCATTAAGCCTCCATTGACCATCAGGGAAAATCAAAACTTCTAGGCTTTCAGAGCATTTGATAAACTCTAACACAGTCGATCGCTTGTTCTATGGTGGGCATAATCGTACTTTAACGAATCCAAATATAGCCAGAGAAAAGAACTGCCACACTTTGTGCGGCAGTTCTTCAGATAGCGTGAAAATTTGTAGCTTATGCTAGTTCGTTCTTCAAGTACTCGACCACTGAACCGATTTCTACTAAGGTCGCTGCCTTGGTAGCGCGATTGACAATTTCCACTTTGCCATCGGCAATTGCCTTGCCTGTGACCACGCGATAGGGGATACCGACAAGATCGGCATCTTTAAACTTCACGCCAGCCCGTTCATCGCGATCGTCTAAGAGAACTTCTACTCCTGCGGCACTGAGGGAAATATAAAGGCTTTCGCCAACTGACCTTTGCTTAGCATCGCCAACATTAGGAACGGTGACAATCACATGGTAAGGCGCGATCGCCTTATTCCAGATGATGCCATCTTTGTCGTGAGACTGCTCTACGGCAGCTTGGGCAAGGCGCGACACACCTAGACCATAGCAACCCATAACTAGGGGTAGCTCTTCACCTTGCTCGTTGGTAAATGTCGCTTTCATCGCTTGGGAATATTTAGTTCCCAATTGGAAGATGTGACCGACTTCAATACCTCTAGCAGTTTGTAAAATTTGCGAAGGATCATGAACGGCGCGATCGCCAGCTTTCGCTTTGTCGAGATTGACCACTGTGGGCAAGGGGAAGTCCTTAGCCCAATTTGCACCAACGACGTGATAGTCAGCTTCATCTGCCCCTGTGACAAAGTTCTGGAGAGCCTCAACTGTGCGATCGGCAAGACGCAGGAACTTAGGCGAGATTGAGGCGGATTTATCGATGTAGGTGTCTTCAAGTCTTGGTGAAATATAACCTAGAGGAAGCTTGGAATGCGCCCATTTCTGCTGAGACTCGGCATCGGCAACTTGGAGGTTGATTACGGCTTTACCGCCATAGTTGCTAGCAAGTTTCGTCAGTTCGTTTTGCAACTTCACTTCATTGACATCGCGATCGCCACGAATGCTGACTAGTACCAAAACTGTTGTGCCATTGTCATAGACAACTTGATAGAGAACCTGTTTGACAACTTGCGTGGGATCGCATTTCAGCATCTTACAGACAGATTCGATCGTCCCTGCCTTGGGAGTATGCACCTTCTCAAATTTATCGAAATGGGAAGGAATCGTATCGGGTGGAATAGATACCGCTTTCTCGACATTGGCGGCGTAACTACTATCTTCAGTGAAGAGAATGTCGTCTTCACCCGCTTCCGCAAGTACCATAAATTCTTGGGAACCTGAGCCACCAATCGCCCCTGAGTCAGCTTCTACTGCCCGAAACTTTAAACCACAACGGTCGAACATCTTGCGATAGGCGCGATCCATTTCATAGTAGGTTTCCTTTAAGCTCGATTCACTGCTATGGAAAGAATAACCATCCTTCATAATGAATTCCCGTCCGCGCATCAGCCCAAATCTAGGACGAATCTCATCACGGAACTTGGTTTGGATCTGATACAAATGCTGTGGCAATTGGCGATAGGAACGGATCGTTTCGCGGGCGATCGCGGTAATTACTTCTTCGTGGGTTGGACCCAAACCGACTTCGCGATTGGCGCGATCAGTGAGGGCAAACATGATTCCTTCGGCTTTGGTGTAAGTATCCCAACGTCCAGATTCTTGCCAAAGTTCGGCGGGTTGCAGTTGGGTAAGCAGACATTCTTGCGCCCCTGTTGCGTTCATCTCTTCACGCACGATCGCCGAGATCTTCTGCAAAACTCGCCACATTAGCGGCAAATAAACATATAAGCCCGAACCGACTCGTCTGATATAGCCTGCGCGTAAGAGGAGTTTATGGCTTGGTAGTTCTGCTTCGGCGGGATCTTCGCGGAGAGTGACCCAGAGCATTTGAGATAGACGCATAGAGAATGTTCAGTTAAAGATACTTACAATTTGTGATGCGGGCGCAAGCACCCACATCACAAATTGTATCAGTACTGGAGACAGCGTTTTGCGCTAAGGCTCTAATGGCGGCGCGAAGCGCCGCCATTAGAGCTATGGAGTTTGCCATACCCTGACTGAACGATCGGCACTGCCGCTGACTAAGGTGGCATCTTTGGGACTAAAGCTGAGTGAGAGTACAGGAGCTTGATGATTTTCGAGGGTTTGGATGATCTGCCCTGTTTTGACATTCCACAGATAGATTTTTTGATCGACTCCACCAGAGGCGATCGCACTGCCATCGCGATTAAAGGCAACTGCTAAAACGCCGCCCTGATGCCCTGTTAGGGAGTAGATAACTTTGCCAGTCTTGGCATCCCAAATCTTCACAGTTTCATCTTGGCTGCCACTGGCGAGCATCTTGCCATCAGGACTAAAGGCGATCGCATTGACAGGGGAAGTATGTCCCGAAATAGTCAAGGTGACTTTGCCTGTCTTTAAATCCCAAAGCCTAATGGACTTGTCAGAACTAGCACTAGCGATCGTTTTACCGTCAGGGGCAAAAGCCAAAGAGACCACTTTGTCTTGATGTCCTGTAAAGGTCTTAATCGGCTCACCTTTGCGCCAGTCCCAGATTTTGATCGTTTGATCCGCACTGGCACTAGCGAGCAGCTTGCCATCAGGACTATAAGCCACACTATAAACCTGTCCGTCATGGCTTTCGAGATTGCGAACGGGTTGACCACTACGGAAATTCCATAGCTTAATGGATTTATCGATACAGGCAGTAGCAAAGGTATTGCCGTTGGGATGCACAGCGATCGCATTAATTCCTGAAACAGAACCGAGGTGATTAGACAACGTGCCGAAGGATTGATTGTTGCTCACATTCCACAGGCGTAAGGTGCGATCGTAACTACCACTAGCAAAGCTAAATCCATTGGGAAAGAAAGCTACCGATCGCACCCAGCCGCTATGTCCTTTGAGATTGAGACGTTCTGTATAGTTGATTTTTTTGTCAGGCTGAACAGAACTAGTTACAGGAGGATTAAGCCCTGCAAGATTCCATTTAGGAAAATATTGCTGAAAGGCGATCGCGCCCAGTCCGATTCCTGCCAAGCACAATATGGACAGTACCCAGCGATTAGTATTTGTGGCTATGGTTACATTGGGAATCGGGAAGTCACTTGACTCAGAGCTAAATCCTATTCCATCAAGGTCATAGAGAACTTCTCTTGCCGATTGATAGCGTTCTTCAGGATAATGCTTGACCATGCGATTGAGGATTTGAGCCAGTTCGGGGCGGATATTTGCTCCCATTTGCCAATCTAGCAAATTTAGATCGACGCGACGGACTAATTGACTGGGATGTAAACCTGTTAATAGCTGAATCGCCGTTAAGCCAAGGGCATAAATATCGCAACTAGGCGTAAACTCTCCGATCGCCTGTTCGTAGGGCGTATAGCTAGGAGTACCTAAAATCACTCCATTTTGGGCGGCGGTGGCATACACACCTTTGAGAATTGCGAAGTTAGTCAACACAAAATGACTGTTGCTAAAGCTTCCCATCGTTTCCTGTTTGCGACGAATCAGATTGCAGGGATTGATGTCGCCATGCACCATATTGTCTTGGTGGGCTGTGTGTAAGCTCGATAGTAGTTGCCTCAAAAAGTTAACCACTTCGCTCTCACTGTAGAGCCGACCCGTGGCAATCTCATCACTAAGACGAGTTCCATTAATCGCTTCTTCGACGATATAAAATTCCTCCTCTTGCTCAAAATAAGTAGTAATTTTGGGAAAGTCATTGCTGCGATCACTAAGTTGCTGCAACTTCGGGACTTGATTTTGAAAAAGCGATCGCGCCCAATCCAACTGTAAATTAGTCTTATTGATTAGACAAAAACTTTTGGCAATCCAACGCGGCATCGCGGTGGCGATCGTATCTTCAACTAAATAGGTTTGCCCGTAGACCTCATCACCAAGCATCTGCACAACTCGAAAGCGTCCACCCAAGAGGTTGCCCTGCGCTCTGTCCGTTGTTTGTGATGTTGTCATGGGCTTTTAATCCAACTCTTAGTGTTGATTATAAAGGAAAGGTTGGCTGAGCGGAGACGAAGCTGTATAAACTTCGCAGGCAAGCCTAAAGTCGTAGGTTCGGTGATTATAACTATGTCTTTAGGCTAGGGACAACATACAAAAAGCCAGAAATCAACGTAAGTGCAAGTGCTAACCAGAAAATGAAAATTGCGTAGGGAAGCTTGATTAATAAAGCTGCGATCGCCAAAATTTGCACCACAGTTTTCGCTTTACCCCAAATATTCGCGCCCACTATCGATGGCGACTGTGACAATTCTTGATGATCATCACTACTCGCCACACTGGGCGCACCTCGCCAAGCTGTAATCAATAACTCGCGGGTAATAATCAGAAACACAGCCCATGCAGGCACTTGATCAAGCTCTATAAATAACAGAAATAAGGCGATCGTTAGAACTTTATCTACTAATGGATCTAAGAACTTGCCAAGCTCCGTAATTTGGTTAAGTTTTCTAGCTAAGTAACCGTCTAACCAGTCAGTAATTGCCGCAATAATAAATACACAGAGCGCAATTAAACGCGACAATTCGCTATCTTGCCAAACAAATAGTCCAAAAATGATCGGCACAGCAATCAACCGCGATAGCGTTACCCAAGTTGGTAATGTGAGCATAAAATTTCAAATAATAGTTCAAACTAAACATTGCACAATTTCGACACTGCGAGAGATGGCGCTTTGGTATTAAATGCGGTATTCCATAGTATATGTACGAAGAATGTCCTGAAACTTTGCTATGAATGTTACTGCTACAGATTTGCTAGCGATCGCCATCTTTACAATCACGATGATGTCTCTAGTGGGAACTATGGTGGGACTCTCGCCAATTGTCCCAACTGCGATCGCTGTTAGCTTACTTAGTGCTTGGGGAATGGATATTGGTTGGTTTCAAGGCAAATTTGGAGCCTACGCTCAAGCTTGGCTAAGGGCAAGATCTCCTCAATATCGTGAGCGAGTTTCTTACCATGAGGCGGGGCATTTTTTAGTAGCGCATTTATTGGGGTTTAAAGTAACTAGTTATGCGATCGCGGGAATTGTGGGGCGATCGCTGAGTGAAATACTGGCGGATGATTGCTTTGATGGCATTGAAGGCGGAGTAGAAGTAGAAATGATTGAGCAGCCCATCTCGGTCAATCTTTCAGCCAATCTTCTTGATCGCTACAGTACTGTATACATGGCAGGTATCGCTGCCGAACAGCTAATGTTAGAAGGTCCCACTGAAGGGGGCAATGATGATTTGCAGAAGTTGCGAAAGTTCATTTCTCATTTGCCACATCCCATGACTCAAGAGCGCTGGGCTTTGATGAATGCCCGTAACTTACTGAATGAGCATCGTTCCATTTTGGTTGCACTCAGTGAAAAGATGCTCAGTGCAGCAACAGTTAGCGATTGTTGTCAAATGATTGACCAAACTCTTAAAGAACAAGAATTAGTGAATTGAAGCTTACTAGAATAAGGTTGACGCTTAATTACAACATGGAAACTTACCCACTACGCGGGTGAGACAGCTTGCATTACTAGATTTGTGTCCCTTGTGTCTTATGTAATAATTTTGGCATAGAAAATTTAATTTAAAAAAATACCAAGGTTATGAGTATCCCTGTAACTATTGATGATGTTTATAAGCTGTTTCAAACCTCTCAAGAACAGTTTGATCGCTTCTCTGCTGAAGCTGACCGCCGTGCTGCTGAAGCTGACCGCCGTGCTGCTGAAGCTGATCGCCGTGCTGCTGAAGCTGCTCGCCGCTCTGCTGAGGCCGATCGCCGCGCTGCCGAAGCCGATCGCAGTATGGCAAGACTAGAAAAAACAGTAGAAAGAACCACCAAAGCAGTTGAAGCCCTCACCACTAGGTGGGGACGTTTTGTGGAGGAGCTAGTTGAGCCTGCGATATTGCGACTATTTCAAGAGAAAGGAATTGATGTAAAAGAAGTTTATCCTCGTGCTAGAACTAAGCGTCAAGGGTTTGCTATGGAAATAGACATTCTTGCAGTGGATGACACTGAATTGGTATTAGTGGAATGTAAGTCACGTTTATCAAAAGATGATGTGGATGAATTTTTGGAAAAGTTAATCCGCTTTAAGAATGCATTTCCTCATTACGGCAGCTACAAAGCTTATGGCGCTGTTGCGGGTATTGAGATTAACGAGGGAATAGATCGTTATGCCTATCGACAAGGATTATTTGTAATTAAGCCATCGGGTGATGGAGTGGCGATCGCTAATGATGATGATTTTAGACCAGTTACGTGGTAAGTAGTTAGGCATAAGTAAACTAAAAACCTAGAAAGCTGTACCGCCCGCTATGCGGGCGGTACAGCTTCTGGTTTTAGGGTTTTCATTTTGCTGTAGGAAAAATAAAAACTCAAAAACTGCTATAGCACGCCTATTTATCCAATGGAAACACAAGAAACTGTTGGTGGTACTTGCCGCTACTAGTTTTTATGACAAGAGCGGTTTAGGTACATTTTGAGCAGTCATTAATCCAATCACTTTATTCCAGTTAGTATCACATCCCTTAATACTTTTCCCCCAACAGATCTCCTGAAGATTTGCTCCTTCCAAATTAGCACCACTCAAGTTTGCATCACGTAGATCTGCGCCACTTAAATTTGCTCCACGGAGATTTACACCGCTTAAATCTGCACCACTAAAATCGACATTCTGTAATTGCGATCGCTCTAAATCCGCACAGTACAACTTGGCATTCCACAAAACTGCATCACGTAAATCAGCATCCTTCAGATTTGCTTGCCAAAATATGGCATGGCTGGCATTGATATTTTGTAAGTTGGCTCCTTCGAGATTAGTACTGTTAAAGTTTGCTCCGATCGCATTGGCTAATTGCAAATTGCTATGGCTGAGATCGGCAAAGGTAAAAATAGTACTGTAAAGATTCGCATTGCTAAGATCGGCATGATGGAGCGAACCTGTCGCGATCGCCCCATTCAAAGTAGCCTTTGCTAAGTTGGCATATTGTAAGTTAGCCTCGATCAAATTCGCGTGATATAAATCTGCACCTTCGAGATTTGCCATACTTAAGTTGGCATAGCGAAGATTCGCAACGGTAAGAGTAGCTTTTTGTAAAGAAATCAATGCATCTGGATGTAGATCTCTCCAATAATTCCAGTCTTTTACCCCTTTGGCTAGTAGTTGTAATTGTTGTATATCCGCCATATTTACCTGCTAATTAAAAAACATCGAGTAGCTGGGCGTAACTAAAAACCAGATCTAAAACCTGTGGCGCACGTGCATCGTGCGCCACAGGTTTTAGAGTTTTATATTTAATTGTGCCTAGTTACTTACCAAAATCCTTGATACCAATACCCGAAATGATGACCACACTTTTGTGGATTGAATGCCAAACTCAGTAAGGTTTTTAAATCAAGAAATGGTATATGGCATTTATCAGTCTAGTGAAGTACGGGTAAGTTTCCCTGCCGAAGACGGGGAAACCTACCTTTGTAACGCGCTTGCTTAGACATTTGTTGAACGAGTATGCATTAAATTTAACGTGAATTAATTATCCTTGAGCGCATCATGAGTGAATTAGCTGTAAATCCACCACCTTCTGTATGGAAGCGACTCCGCAATCAAGAGATTACTTGCGAAGAAGCTCTTCAGCTATTAGTCGATAAACGCGGAGGGCTGCGAATCGACTTACTAGATGAAGATGTTAACTATCGATTTTTTCATCACTTCGACGATCGCAAATCACTACCTCCTATTATTCCTTTACTGCTGTGGCATGGCTATTTTTACCTAGGCTCACCCCATCCCCTGACCACTGAAGAAATCAAAAGGCTGAGTAACTTGACGTTAACAGGTATCAGAAATATACCTATTTCTTCTGAAAGCTATCTGTTATGGTTCCTTCGGCAAAACCTTCCTGAACCTAGCAATATCGCATCGCCCATAGTCAATCCACTTACAGGCGCAAATGAAGAATCTCACCTAGATGAGATTTCTGAAATTTACCTGTCTCAAGCTCTAGATCAAACCCATCGGATCAATGCTTTAATTTCCGTCGCGCTTCAGCATCGAGCAAGTGACATTCACCTAGAGCCAACAGAGTTAGGTTTGCGCGTGCGCTATCGCATTGATGGCATCTTGCGGACAACTCGCATCTTACCTCCAGAAGTAAGCCGAAAGACAATCGTTGCCCTCAAGGTAATGAGTAACATGAACATTGTTGAAAGTCGCCGCCCTCAAGATGGTCGAGTTACTCAGCACTATGTTACTGCGGACAATCTTGATCTGGATTTAGATATGCGGGTTAGCACGTTTCCTTGTGTTGGCGGAGAAAAAGCAGTAATTCGATTATTACCTCGTCACAAAATGCTGACAACAACCCTTGAAGATATTGGCTTTACAGAACAATCATTGGATATTTATCGCAGTTGGATATCTCAACCCCAAGGCTTAATTATTGTTACTGGCCCAACGGGTTCGGGTAAGACCAGTACTCTATATGCAACTCTGCAAGTATTAGCAACGGATAGGGTTAACATCGTGACGATGGAAGATCCCGTTGAATATAATTTATCGAATATTACCCAAGGACAAGTTCAGGAAGTAGGTGGATTAACCTTTGCTTCAGGACTGAGATCAATTTTACGCCAAGATCCTGACATCATTATGGTGGGGGAAATTCGTGATTTTGAAACTGCGGAAATTACAATTCGAGCGGCGATGACAGGGCATTTAGTGCTCTCAACGATGCATACTAATGATGCTGTTGGTACAGTAGCGCGATTAAGAGATTTGGGGCTACATCCTAGTTTGATTGCCGAATCTTTACTAGGGGTAGTCGCGCAGAGACTAATACGGAAAATCTGTTCTTTCTGTTCTGAACCTTATGTGCCAACTAAAGCTGAACTAAAATTTCTGAATATACCAGTGCAGGATATTAAATATCAGGATTGGCGAATTGGTAAAGGTTGTGAGCATTGTTTTGGTTCAGGTTATTTAGGGAGAGAAGCCATATTTGAACTACTAAATATGACTCCTGAAGTACGCAAAATTATCACAGAAGGAAGCCAATCTCTGCTAGTTGAGTATTTAACAGAGCATGATTATGAGACTTTTTATCATAGTGTGTCTCGGAAGATTTCAGCGGGGATAACCACTTTGGAGGAGGCTTTACGGGTGTTGCCACGTCAAGTATTTGGCAACCACTAATCTAGCGACCTAGTTACAAATGTCTGAATTGGTTGCAAAATTAAGTAGTTAGGTATAGAAATCTGTCCTGTTCGCTAGGCGGGCGGGACAGATTCTATAGCTGTTTCAAATAAGAGTTAGGGCTTCGACACTTCGACAGGCTCAGTGCATCGCTTCGCTCAGCCAGCAGTATACGTCAGCTGAGCGAAGTCGAAGCCTCTTCTAAATATTTAAAATTGCTATAAGTAGCTATGCAGAATTATTGAACTAAGAGGGTAAATACCCCACCGCTCTGCGGTGTGAGTAAATTCTAGTAAAAAAGAATTTGATACCCCGTCCGCTTGCGGCGGGGTTATTCATTTACACATAAGCGAACTAATGGGAAGATTCTAGAAATCACCATATTTGCTCTAATAGCTGTGAGACTAATCGCACCACTTTCACCTGAAACGACAAAACTACTGTGGCGAATCTATCGTCAAAGTAACCGCTTTGCAATTCGGCAACGAGCACACTGTATTCTTTTGAGTGCTCAAGGCATGAGCATAGGTCAACTAATGCAAATTTTCGATGTGAGTCGCAAAACGATTCATAACTGGTTTGTGGCATGGGAAAGCCAGAAGTTAGTGGGATTGTGCGACCGAGCAGGACGAGGACGTAAAGCCACGTTTACCCCAGAGCAGCAAGAACAAATAAAACAATGGGTGAATGAATCGCCGAAACAACTCAAACGAGTGCTGCAAAATATTGAGGAAGAATGGAAAATTAAGGTGAGCAAAGATACGATTAAACGAGTGGTTAAAAGCTTGTCAATGATCTGGCGACGGGTGCGACGAGTCGTTGGTGGCAAACCTACTGAACAGGAGTATAGAGAGAAACAGCAACAACTCAACGAATTGCTGGAACAGGAAAAGCAGGGCAAAATCGATTTGCGATATCTTGATGAAAGTGGCTTTTCTATGACTCCAACGGTTCCCTATGCTTGGCAAGAGAAAGGGACGGGTTTAAGCCTACCCAGTCAACGCAGTAAGCGGTTAAATGTCGTGGGTTTGATGAATCGAAACAATGACTTATCGGCTTATGTTTTTGAACGCAGTATCACCAGTGCAGTCATTCTCGCTTGTATCGATGACTTTGCTCGTCAATCTAACAAGCCAACTGTGATTGTTATGGATCAAGCCTCTATTCATACTAGTCAAATGATTCAAGATAAATTAGAGCAGTGGAAGAACCAGCAAGTTGAGATTTTCCAGTTACCCCCTTATAGTCCCCAGTTGAACTTGATTGAAATTTTGTGGCGTTTCATGAAGTATGAGTGGATTGAACTCAATGCATATGAATCTTGGGAAAGTTTAGTCTCTTATGTTGAAAAAGTTCTTCGAGACTTTGGTTCAACTTATGTAATTAATTTTGCTTAGCTACTTAGTTCTAGGTTTTAATTAAATATCTCAAGAACAGATCTCCTTAAATTAGATATGAAACCCAACGAATCTAAAAATAATGCAAAGAATCAGAAAATTCGATTTGCATTTGAGAATACGAACTTAGGATGGGTAATAGTTGCTGCGACTGTAAGAGGAATCTGTGCGATCGCATTAGGAGACAGCCCCGATGAATTAGTAAGCGAGATTCACCGACGCTTCCCACAAGCAGAATTTTGTGATGACGATCTGATATTTCAGCAATGGGTTGCAGGTGTGATCTCAATGATTAAAACTCCCAAGAGCCGCGTGAATTTGCCGCTTGATATTCAAGGTACAGCTTTTCAACAACAGGTATGGCAGATATTGCAGGCTATTCCCGTAGGAAGTACCTTAAGCTATCAACAAGTTGCTATCCAAATTGGCAAGCCCAAAGCTTTTCGAGCAGTTGCTTCAGCCTGTGCCGCAAATAAGTTAGCGATCGCAATTCCCTGTCATCGAGTTGTAGGTAGTAATGGTTCTCTTAGTGGCTATCGATGGGGAGTAGAACGCAAACAAGCTTTATTAGAACTAGAAAAATTAGAGAATTTATGAAAAATAGCACTACCGTCGGTTAAGCAATTACACCAAATAAAGAGATGGTGTTAGCCATCTCTTTATTTTAAAAAACATACTGGGTTTGGTTTTCAATCCGTAAAAATGTAACTACACTTTTACGGATTGATATAGTTGTTTCAAATAAGAGTTAGGGCTTCGACACTTGGACAGGCTCAGTGCATCGCTTCGCTCAGCCAACGTATACTGCTGGCTGAGCGAAGTCGAAGCCTCTTTTAAATATTTAAAATTGCTATATTACTGATCGCTTCAACAATCTATCTCCAAAAAATGAACATGCTCCAGATTTTTAATAAATTAAAAATCTGGAGCGTGTTCGCAACTCTACTGAGGCAACCAGCCCGCAAACCGCTTCTCGACTGCCTTGAGAGGAACCTGAATTTCAGCGAATACACCTTGAGAAACTGGATCTGGATATACATCTTCAATACCCTTATCAATTGCTTGCAGAGTCAAATTGGCAACTTCGCTCGGTGCAACTTTATCCAAGGGGACTGCTTCCGCCATATCTGTATCCACTGGACCAGGGAATACCCCAATCACTTGGGTTCCTTGTGAGGCAAGTTCAGCGCGAATGCCTTGAGTTAAAGAATTGAGTGCCGCTTTAGAAGCACTATAGGAACTAAACACAGGGGCATTAGCCACAGCTACTACCGATAGAATGTTGACGATCGCACCGCCGCCATTACCCTTTAAAATTGGCGCGAAAGCACGAACCATTGAGAGCGTACCGAAGTAATTGGTATTCATCTCCCATTGCGCCGTTGCAATGCTGTTTTCAACAAATAAACCACCAGCACCCATCACGCCTGCATTGTTAATCAAGAGGTTAACATCTTGAGCTTGTTGAGCCGCCGCAATCACTTGTTCGGGATTGGTAATGTCTAAAGCAATGGGAATAATCTGATCTGGCGCGATCGCGACGATATCCTTCAGCGACTCAATCGAGCGTGCTGTAGCATAAATGCGGCTTGCACCTGCTTTAACTAGAGCTTCCACATCAGCTTTACCAATGCCACGATTTGCGCCTGTTACAAATGCGACCGATCCTTGAACGTTCATAATAATCTCCTGTTTTACTTAATTGGAATTTGTTTGATTGGGGATTTCCTAGCTGGCGTTTGCTGCACCTGCTGTCTATGTCTTTAATATTGACTTATGCAAATACGTTTGATAAGACTGCAAAATAGAATATGATTTATTCTTATTTGGAATAAATCAGTCTATGGATCGCCTCGACTGCATTAGAAGCTTTGTGCGCGTAGTGGAAACAGGAAGTTTTTCGGCGGTAGCACGGGAACTCGACACCACGCAGCCAGTGATTAGTAAACAAATTGCTGCCCTCGAAGAGTATTTGGACGCGCAACTCCTCACCCGCTCGACACGCAAGCTCCAGCTAACGCAGGAGGGAGAGCGATTTTTGGAACATTGCCAAGTGCTCTTAGATGCGGCTTCGGAGGCGATCGCGAGTGTGGGTAAGCGCCAAAATCTAGTTGGGAAGTTACGGGTAAATTGTTCTGTTGCCTTTGGACAGTATCAAATCATTCCCTATCTCAAGGGATTTCTCAGTCGCTATCCTGATCTGCAACTAGATTTATCAATGAGCGATCGCTTTGTTGATTTTCTCGAAGAGGGAATTGATCTTGCCATTCGCATTGGAGAGGTACGCGACCAAAACTTGATCGTGCATCGGATTGGTTTTACAAGGCGAATAACAGTAGGGTCTGTTGATTATTTTCGCGATCGGGAAATACCAAAAATACCTGCGGATTTAGTCAATCATAATTGCATCGTCTATTCCAATCTAACAACTGGGAATAATTGGCACTTTCAACTTCCAACAGGTGGTACTACCCAAGTTTCTGTGAAGGGTAATCTGCAAGTGGATAGTTCTAATGGAATTCGGGAGGCTATTTTGTCAGGCTTAGGTATAGCGGTTTGCCCTGTTTGGGTGCTAGGTGAGCTCATCCATTCTAAAAGTCTGGAAGTGGTACTTGAGGATTATCAGCCCATATCTCTCCCAATTTACGCTGTCTATCGCCGAGGACGCTTTATCCCTGCCAAGGTGCGTTGTTTTATCGAATATTTCACAAATGAATTCAAGCTTAATCCTTGGGTATCGGACTAATAATCTGGTGGAATTTAGTTTTGCCGCACTCCACTACTCATTTACTTAAAATGCGATATTGGCTGGCAGGAATCGGCGGATATGGGATGCGATCGCTTTTCCTTCTTCATCTAGGGCAAAATGTCCTGTATCGAGAAGATGTACTTCGGCATTTTTTAGATCACGTTTAAAGGCATTTGCTCCCTCTGGTCCAAAAAATGGATCGTTCTTACCCCAAACAATTAGCGTTGGCGGTTGATGGGTGCGGAAATATTCATGCCATTGAGGATAGCGATCCAAGTTGGCGCGATAGTTGTAAAACAATTCCATTTGAGCAGCTGCATTTACTGGACGATCCAAAAAGGACTGGTCGAGATTCCAGTTATCAGGGTTGATATTCTGAGCAGATTTAGTACCAGCGGTATAGAAAAAGACGGTGGTATCTCGCGTCAAGAACCCTCGCACTGGTGCTTCAGTAGCTTCACTGCGATCGCTCCACAAGTCGCGAAATGCTTGCCATGCTGGAGTTAAACCCTCTTCGTAAGCATTGCCATTTTGGACGATCAAGGCTTGAATCCAGTCGGGATGTTGAGCAGCAATTCTAAACCCGACTGGCGCACCGTAATCCTGCACGTAAAGACTAAAGCGATTTAAACCCAATACTTGAAGAAAATGCTCGGTAATTTCAGCGAGATGATCAAAACTGTATTCAAATTTGTCGATCGCTGGTGTTTCACTATTACCAAATCCAGGGTAGTCGGGGGCAATCAAATGAAATTGGTCAGATAACTCATTCATCAAATCCCGATACATATGCGAAGAAGCGGGATATCCATGTAGTAAAACGATTGTCGGCTTGTCCTTTGCCCCTGCTTCCCGATAAAAGATATTCAAACCGTCAATGGAAATAGTGTTGTAAGTAGTCATTGAATTGCTCCTTTGATTTGTAATTTATACCGAACGTTCGATATAAATTACTTTACCGAACGATCAGTCTAAAGTCAACACTTTTTTGATTTCTTTTGTTATCAGAGGCTGGGTTAAAATTTATACCGAACATTTGGTATAAATTTTATAAAAGTAGTGCTGAATTTGTGACAAAATCAAGAAAAAGCTATGGCAATTTTAAATATTTAGAAGCGTCGAAGCCCTAACTCTTATTTGAAAACAGCTATAGTTTGCAAATAAGCCTTCTCAGTTGAATATCAAAAGAGCTTGCCTTACAGCAATCAATTAGAGGTAATTAAATGTCTAAAGATGATGTGGTCGCTAAATTAAGTGATGTGTTTCGTCAATATGGTTATGAAGGAGCATCGCTCTCTAAGATTTCGGTGGCGACAGGATTGAGTAGGGCGAGTTTGTACCATTACTTTCCTAAAGGTAAAGAAGAAATGGCGGCGACTGTCCTCGATCACCTATATGCAAGTTTAGAAATAAATCTATTGAAACCCTTGCAAGTAAAGGGCAACCCTTTAGATAAAGTTCGTGCTATGGGTAAAACGCTCGATCTGTTTTATAACGGTGGTTGTTCATCTTGTTTTTTAGATCTTCTATCCATTGGCGAGTCCCAACCTTTATTTCAGTCTCCTATTCAGCAAACTCTATCTGCATGGATTGCAGCTTTGGCAGATGTGCTAGTTGAAGCAGGACAGGATGTAGTAGTCGCTCGATGTAACGCTGAAGACGCGATCGCCCAGATTGAAGGAACGTTGGTTTTATCTAGATGTCTTGGTAATAATGAGCCATTCAAACGGGCAATTAATAACTTGCCAAAGATTTTGGGACTTTAGGGTAGTGTTACAAAGTAGTTGAATAAGTGATCATGAAAGGATCGGAAATTCATAGCGATGCACTGAGCTTGTCGAAGCGTCGAAGCCTCTTCCAAATATGTAAAATTGCTATAAACAGACCGATGACAATTTCATGCATCAAAATAGATTTAGAAAAGTAAATTGTCTTTCATTCTAAATGCTTAATTCGAGTTCTCAAAGTTAGATGCTTATATTCAATTTTCTGAGTATTTTGTTTGCTAAGTGGCTCAACTTAATTAAAACTTAAAACTAGATGTTGTTCCGCCCACGTAGCGGGCGGAACAACATCTTACATGATTAGTAGGGACTAGAATCCGTTCATATCCTCCCCAAGCATCTGTAAATATCAGGTAATTCTGAAAGGAGTTAAAAGGTTGAACAGAAAAACTAAAGCATGGTCAATCGCGCGTCATAGCCATCCAATACTTGTTCTATGGCTTTGTTTGTTCATGGTCTTGCTCAGCAGTAGACAGTTAAGACAAAACCAAATGAAGGTAGTATTTTTAAGTAGCTCACCATCAGTTTACCGCTATGGAATCCGCAACGATGAATAATCGCATTCTACTGGTTGAAGATGACCCCAAGTTGTCAAAATTTATCGAAATGGAACTTGGTTTAGAAGGTTATCAAATAACTGTGGCGATGACTGGTTTAGATGGTTTGCAACTAGCCCGTGATATGCAGCCCGATCTGGTGATTTTAGATTGGATGCTGCCCGAAATATCAGGATTAGATATCTGCACAAGATTACGCAAAACGGGTGTACAAGTGCCGATCATTATGCTGACTGCCAAGGATGAAATCTGCGATCGCGTCACTGGTTTAAATGCAGGAGCCGATGACTATCTCACCAAGCCCTTTAGCATTGAGGAATTACTCGCCAGAATCAATGCAAGAATGCGGCGGATGTATCCCGAAGCGAACGATAATTTGCAATTTGCTGATATTACTTTAAGCCATACTTCCCGCGAAGTCCTTCGTTCGGGGCAGAGGGTTGATCTGACGGCTAAAGAATTTGATTTACTAGAATTTATGCTGCGTCATCCCCAGCAAGTCCTAACCCGTGACCAGATCCTTGAGTCAGTGTGGGGCTATGACTTCATGGGCGAGTCAAATATTATTGAAGTCTATGTTCGGGCTTTACGCATCAAACTAGAAGTTCATAATCCTAAGCGGTTACTGCATACAGTGCGTGGTGTGGGCTATGTTCTACGCAGTCAAGCTTGAGTATCAAAGCCCAAAATAGCGCTTGCACCATCTTGGGCTTTGGCAATACAGGATTGTTACAGAGATGCAAATTTGGTTGGATCTTGATCACGGCGATCGCGAACAGAAATGGGTAAACTTTGGCGATCGCCTGCTAAAGAAGCTGTTTTCTCAAGGGACGTTCGCAAACGCTTAGCAGCATAGATGGACATATCACGAGGTACATTAATGCGATCGCGCAAATACCGCAAAGCCATATCCGAATCAGGTGGCGGCGGATAAACTTCATCAGTCATCATATTGGTTAAGGCACAACGCAGAGCTTCATCAAATAATTGATGATCCGCAGGATTGACCTTAATAATATTGGCTCGATGCTTGATTACTCTTTGAAGTGCCTCCTGACGGGAGTTAGCTGGTTCTGGATAAGTTACATCAGGTAGTCCAAACCAAGAACCATGATCTACTCGTTCCTTATTAATCAGCATCTGTGGTTCACCATTTTCATAGCAACCTCCCATTTGCGGCGGTAAATCATGAACATGGGTATGGAAGTCACTCTGAGTGCCGCGATAGGTGGAACGGCTTTCCATGGCATCAAACCAAGCTGACATTTTGGGATTAACTTCGCGCATGGAATAGCCCTTGTAATAGTAGAGGCTGGCATTCATGCGCTCAACATAGGGTGTAAAGATGACATCGGCTGTACCGAAATCTTCTAAAAAGTAGGGACTAGGTGTACTTCCTAATACTGCTTCTACCTTTTGCATAACTTCAATAAACTGTTGATGGTAGCGCTGCTCTTGCATTGGGGAACTGTAAGGACGACAGAGCCATTCACACCAAGCTCTAAATAGAGTTCTTTCTAACCGTCTAATGGGAATTACTTGAGCATCGAGCATCCCATGGGTGAGGGAGCCAAAGCTCTTCTCTAGAGCAATTAGGATGTCGTCACTTTCCGTAATAATTTTTCCGTCTAGGGCGATCGCAGGCAACATTCCCGAAGGCACAATCCTCTTGTACCACCTTTCCTTCTCGCCGTAGCAAAACATAGTTACTTTCTCAATGCGATAGGGAATTTGTTTTTCCTCTAACCATAGCCAAATCTTTTGGCAGTAAGGACACCATGCATGATTGTCGCGATATAGTGTCACCCTTACATCGGCTTCGGTATGTCCAAATAGGCGTAATCGTGCTTGTGAGTTGGTAGCACCGTTGACAGTATCGATTTGGAAGTCGGTGAGAGCTTCTAATTCTGTCCAACTTAGAGGAGAAATAGTCATAGAAACAGGCTTAATAATTAGGCAGGGTTTAAAACCATCATAGTGCTAAGTAATACCAATTCACAAAAGTGTGACTACACTTTTGTGAATTGAAAACTAAACCTAGCAATTCACTCATTATAATTAGGCTGTTCCGTCCGCATAGCGAGCGGAACAGCCTAATTATAATGAGATACCAGTTAAACTGCGATCAAGTTGTGCTGCGATGGTTGTCCTAAAACTTTCCCTGTGGTTTCCAAATAGATATGTACTCATTGGGAAGCCGCAGTTTTATTGCAAGTTTTCATTTGTTCGTAAGGAAAATGAAAACTGCAATATGTTGTAATACTTTGTGCTGAACTAATAATATTTATAACCTGCTACAATTATTGATTATTGAAAGACATTACAGTCCCAATTTATTTGTAAGAAAGCCTATTCTTCAACTTGGCTCAGTTAGTAAATATAGCTGGCTGAGTGAAGTCAAAGCCTCTCGCAACGACCTATAGGATTGCTAAATATCTCAAAATAAATAATTTAAAACTAGAGGCTATCTCATTCGCGTAAAGGGTGGAAATATTCTCTAAGGTTTTATGTTTCTCCTAACCAGTTGATTATAAATAATTCTGTCTAATAAGTAGCTAGGCATAAGTAACCTAAAAACCAAGAAGGTTGTTCCCCCCGCTACGCGGGCGGAACAACCTCTGGTTTTGGATTTTAATTATGTTGATCTACTTAGTGTCTAATTTGATTAGACTGAGAGTATGACTAAGTAGCTGGGCATAATTAAAAGTTCGCACAGGAGAAAGATGCATAAATAAATGCTTGCTGAGTCTCATCTAGATAAATATACGGTTAAACAGATTGGGGACTTTAATTTATGATACTTGTTACGGTTGGGACTGAG
This sequence comes from Pseudanabaena sp., assembly GCA_003249015.1. Taxonomy (GTDB): domain Bacteria; phylum Cyanobacteriota; class Cyanobacteriia; order Pseudanabaenales; family Pseudanabaenaceae; genus Pseudanabaena. The sequence goes on from QBLS01000003.1 coordinate 232,985, forward strand.
CAGTATACGTTCAATTCGTTAATGGATTGGATTGGTTTATTGCTTAAGGAGGGGATGATTGAAGAAGAAGTTTTCATTCAGTATGGAGCTTCAACGAGACTACCTGATGATGTGAAAATTAGTAAAGTAGTTCCAGAAGGACAGTTTAAGCAACTTATTAGTAGATCTAGCGCTGTAATCGCCCACTGTGGGGAGGGGAGCACCTTACTGCTTGAAGAGTTTGATAAGCCTTATATTCTTGTGCCACGCACAGTTAAATTCCATGAGCACGTTGATGATCATCAGCTAGAATTGGCTGAAGACCTAGAAAATCAAGGGGTGTTAGTTGCCCGATCGCCTGCAGATTTGGTGAAATTTTTAAAGTTGATCACGATGCCGCGCAGTCCCCTTAGTTTTAATGAAGATCAGGAATTATGTGAGTATTTAAGCGATCGCTATCCTAGCCAAGACTATCAAAAGCTTCTGTTGGTTTGTTCGTCAGGGGGGCATTTTAAGGGAATGCAGGGACTAAGGGAATATTGGCAAACTATTCCACAAAGGACTTGGATTACCTTCAAAACAGGAACAACACAGGCGGAATTGAGCACGGAAAACGCTTTCTGGGCTTATAGTCCTACCAATCGCAATGTTCCCAACTTTATTCGTAATTTATATTTAGCCATAAATGTATTAAGGAAAGAAAGACCACAACTTGTGATGTCCACAGGTGCTGGTGTGGCAGCTCCCTTTTTGTTGGCTGCGAAATATTTGTTTAAGAGCAAAGTAGTTTTTATCGAGTCAAAAACGCGCATCCGTGATTTGAGTCTATCGGCGAAATTATTGCGATCGTGTAAAGCTTTAGACTTGTTGATTGTGCGGTCTGAAGACATTGTGCGTCTCTATCCTGAAGCGGTCTATATCCCCACCAATCATGAGCACCAATCTTTGAGATTTGGTCTAAATGATGTGCAGATCATAAATTTCAATGACACAGTTTTGATCAGTACGCCGAGAAATATTTTCAATGCGGAAGCACGCAAACTAAAGGAAGACTTTCGCCAGTTGTGCCAAGATGAGGAAAGTTTTCGTAAGATCATCATTGATATGTCCCATACAGAGTTTATGGATAGCTCTGGGGTGGGAGCCTTGGTATCTTGTTTAAAAACTCTGCGGCAATCGGATATTCAGTCAGGTAAGTTGGAACCGACCGAACTGGTACTTTGGAGCGTCAATGCTCAGGTGTTATCGGTTTTGAAAATGACCAATCTCGATCACATTTTTTATATTGAGCCAGCTACCCGCACCAATCGTGCGCCAAGGCACAAAAATGAGCGATCGCCAAATAAGCCTAATCCTTTTTCCAAAATCTTGCATCGACTCTATGGATTTTTGATTGGGATACCCATTCTCTGCGCGATCGCCTATGTGATGTACTTTTTCTACCCTGCGATCGAGCTAGATCCTTCTCTCCCAGTGCATCCATCGGTTCGTAGCTTCCCGAAACGCATCATCGATATTTTTGGGGCTCTAGTGGGTTTGAGTTTTACGGCAATTTTGTTTGTGCCAATTGCGATCGCGATCAAACTGGAGAGTCGCGGATCTATTCTCTTTAAACAAAAACGGGCAGGACTGATGAGTAAGCCCTTTGGGATTTGGAAATTTCGCTCCATGGTCAAAAATGCAGAAATGCTAAAGCAAAAAGTTACTAACGAAATTGCCAATTCCACTGATGGCACACCTAAAAACAGTGATAGTGGTAAGTTCTTTAAAAATAGTAATGATCCGCGCATTACCAAAGTCGGTAAATTTCTGCGTAAAACTAGCCTAGATGAGTTTCCCCAATTTTGGAATATTCTCACGGGCGATATGAGTTTGATCGGTACAAGACCGCCTACTTTTGGGGAAGTGGGGCTGTATGAGCTAGAGAACGAGTACACCGATGAAAAAATGACTGAATGGAGTCGGCTCGATGTTAAACCTGGACTCAGTGGAGTCTGGCAAGTAAGTGGACGCTCGACGGTCAGGAGTTTTGAAGAGGTAATGGGTTTTGACCTCACCTATAAGCGCAATTGGAGCCTAAAATATGATCTGTGGCTAATCTGGAGAACTATTGCAGTCTTATTTGAACGGAACAATGGCGCAGTTTAAAAGATGGCATAAATGCTACAAGAAAGGTAAAAGTAAGTGGCTAAGTTTAGAATTGCCATTGAATTTTTGGCGTGTAACCTTGGCGATGCTCGCGATCGCTATTACTAATGCCCAGCCTTTAGCCGCATTACCCCTATCCCCAGGCGATCGCATTCGGTTACTGATTCCTGAAGGAGAATTATTCAATGGAGTATACGAAGTAAATACCGATGGAAGTATTTCCATTCCCTATCTAGCACCTTTACCTGTAGTTGGCTTAGAACTTCCTGCTATCCAAGAGCTAGTCAAAACCCAGTTAATTACTAACAAATATTTTCAACCCCAATTTCTGCAAATTTCCATAACGCCTTTAGCGCTTGCACCCGTTGCTGTGAATGTGTCGGGAGAAACTTTTCAATCAGGGCGAGTCTTGATCAATAATCGCAGTGCGGAGGTTCGCGCTCAACAACTTACCCAGTCATCGGGTGACTATGCTCCTGATAGATTTTTAACTTCAGCTCTGCGGGGTGCGGGGGGCGTTACGCCCAATGCTGATATTACTAAAATCAGCATAATTCGCCAAAATAAAAAATTGACCGTCGATTTGTCAGGGATCTTCACTGGGGAGCCAGTGGAAGATGTCCCATTGGTGGCAGGAGATATGATCATCGTTTCTAAAAGAGACACCATCGATCCGCGCATTGTCCGCCCTTCGCAAATTACGCCCCCTGGGATTACGGTTTTTCTGTCAAATCTAACCGTACCTGCAAGTAGTAACTCTTCTTCCGCGATCGGGAAAGATGCTTCCAGTTTTCCCTATGGTTCGCGATTTTCGCAGGCAGTATTTGCCGCCAACTGTGTCGGTGGTACTACGCCCACCAACGTGCCGCGCCGTGCGGTGCTAGTGCGGACTGATCGCTCTTCAGGGGAAACCGTCGCCATTGATCGCTCCGTTGAAGACTTAATCCGCAATTCTAAGGATCAAATTACGAATCCATTTTTAATGCCACAGGATAGTGTCGCCTGTTATGACTCGACCGTGACGGAAGTGAGGGGTGTTTTAAATTTTGTGGGGGATATTCTCAATCCGATCAAGTTGATTCGCGATATTTTTGGTGGGAGCAATCAATGAGTAAGGAAACTTCTCTTGAAACTATGGATTTGACCAAGCCTAAGCGATCGCCTCGTTTTGGATTGTGGGTCTATGTGTTTTTGGGATTAGCCCTGAATGCGATTATCTGGGGAGGAGCCTTGACCTATCTCAAAAAGGCGAAGCCTAAATTTGTTAGCAAAATGGCAATCATTCTGCCTGGGGGCAATGTGGGCGCAAATGTGAACTTGCCGAGTATTGGTCAAGCTTCCTCATCGAGTACTGCTGCTTCGGGTGGATCTTCTCTCGATCCTCGGGCAAATTATCAATATATCCTCAATGATGAGCCTGTCTTAGAAGAAGCAGCTAAATTGCTGAATATCAAGACTTCGGAGTTAGGCAAACCCAAAAGTAAGTTAATCGATAATACTTCCATTTTGCAGGTGGAAATTGAGGGGCCAAGTGCAGAAGAAGCGCAAGAACGGGGATTTGCTCTTTACAATACGCTCATGGCAAAGGTGAGTAAGCTGCGTAAGGATGAGATTGCGCGGCGGGATGATGGCACACAGGCAACTCTGGACATGGCAAAGATTAAATTAGCCGAATCCCAAAAGAAATTGGCTGCTTACAAAAGCCGGTCGGGGCTGAGTACCAGTGATCAAGTGAAAGAAGTGGCGGTGAGTTTAGAGCAGTTGCGAAAACAGAGAGCGGAAATGTTGGCTCAGGATATCTTAATTAGCGATCGCCTTCAGCAATTATCCAATAGCCTTGGTTTAAGTGTCGATGAGGCAAGCGCTGCCTTTACTTTGCAGTCCGATCCGATTTATCAACAAAACCTCAGAGATTTCAGTGAATCCTCGGCGACTTTAACAACTTTAAGTTCTAAATGGGGCGAAAATCATCCCAATGTGGTCAGAGAAGCGGCGAGACAAAAGAATGCGGGTAATGCGATTAGCGATCGCGCCAGTTTCTTATTAAACCGTCCCCTGAGTTTACAAGAGTTGGCAAGGATTAATCTGAACGTGACGGGCAGTGCAGGGAAAGAAAGTCTCTATCGGGATTTAGTGGCTGTCCAAGCCGAACAGAGTGGCATCGCTGGGCAAGCCGAGGAATTGGGTCGCCAAATTGAAAACTTTGACGATCGCCTGCGGGACTTGACCCAAAAGCAATTGGAACTAGACCGCCTGCAACGGGATGCTCAAGTCGCCGAGGCAGTCTTTGCTTCTTCCCTCGCCAAAATTGACCTCAGTAAATCGGATATTTTTACCGCTTATCCGTTAGCCCAACTAGTTTCGCCGCCGAGCTTGGCAGATGAACCCGCATCGCCACAACCAAGGTTAGTATTGGCTGGCGCGTTTGTAGGTTCGCTCTTTGTCTCCACAGGCGTATTTTTACTGTGGAAGCGCAAGGCTATGGAACAAAAGCGACAACAGGAGGTGGAAATTGCGGAGGTGGCAGAATTACCAACTTTACGGGCTATACCTAACAGCGATCGCAGTAAAACAGGGCAATCGCGATGAATATATTTAAGTTGTTGCAAACCCCCGACCATTTAAAGATTACACCCGAAAACCTCGAAGAGAAATTGGTGTGGTACGCGATCGTCTGGACTTTCGGAATTTATTTTATCGGCGGTTTATATGTTTTAGGAGCAATTTTGCCTTGGCTCCTATTTGGCAGATTATGTTGGCGCTGGTGGCAGCAAGATCCTGACACTCCATTAAAAGAGCGGATTCGCATTCCCATTGGCGTGTGGATGTGGGTTGGGGGCATGGTGTTAATGCAGGTGTCACTGATCATGGGACATTTGGACTACTACCTAGAGATGGGACAGATTATTAAATCCTCCATTGGTTGGGCGAAGGGGTGGGCAATCTTAGCGCTATTTCCGATGGCAGGATGTTTACCAATTCGTCCGAAACTGTTGTATCGGGCGGCGGCGCTGATTTGTACGATGGTGTTTTTGTTCTCTCCCATCTTCATTGCGGCTTACTATGCCAAATTACCTGAAAAATTATTTATCTCACCATTACAAGCGATCGGTGGGCCCGGTCCCGAATTTTTTGAATTCCGTCTTTATGAAATCGATCCTGGGGACAATACACCGCGCTGGCGATTATTTACCCCTTGGGCTCCAGCGCTAGGATTTGTAGCCAATATTTACTTCTTTATGATTTTGCGCGAACCTTGCAAGAAGTGGAAATACTTAGGAATTGCAGGCTGCATCATGATGTGTCAAATTTCTAAGTCCCGATTAGCCCTGCTCTGTTTGCCTGTAGTATGGATTTTAGTGGAATTGTTGTCGAGAATTTCACGACCGATCGCGTTAATGATTGCGGGGTTTATCGCTAGCACGGGAGGGGTGACTTTACCAATATTAATGGATGGAGTAGAAAGCTTTTCGGAACAATTTGCGGCTGCCCGTAAGGATTCCTCACGAGTACGCGCTGCTCTAGGCAGAATTGCGATCTATCGATGGCAAACCGAAGCTCCAATTTGGGGACATGGCATTGTCGAGAGTGGTCCGCACATGGTGGAGTATATGCCAATTGGTTCCCATCACACTTGGTATGGACTGCTATTTGTCAAAGGAATCGTGGGCTTCGCGGCTCTAGCAGTGCCGATGATCTACAGCTTGGGGGACTTGTTGATTAAGTCACAACGCAATGATACTGCCAAACTTGGCTTAACGATGTTGTTGGTGATCTTTCTCTATACCTTTGGCGAAAATTTGGAAATTTTAGCTTATCTATTTTGGCCGGGATTAATCGCGATCGGCATGGGATTTCTAGAACGTCCTAATGAAGATGATATAGAAGCTAGTCAAGCTTTGTTAATGGAAACGATGACGCAAACAGAAAATCAAAATAATAATCAAAATAAGGAGGAGATTACATCATGACATCGCCAATAAATTCTCTAGAACGCAAACCAAAAATTGTGCATCTACTCAGCGATCGCAATGTGGGCGGCATCAAAAGTACCAGTAGTAGCCTGACTAATTCACGACTTAAAGAAAAATTTGAGTTTCTATTTCTCTCCGAAAGCGAAGCCCTCAGCAATCTATCGACAATTAAACCTGATGTGGTGATTTGGCATGATCCTTGTTCTTGGCGATCGCTATGGCGATTATTAAAACTCAGGTTCGCGACCAAATTACTCATTCATGAGCATCACTATGCTGAAAGCTTTGAACAGTGGAAAGTGCGATCGCCTTGGCGATTTCATTTAATGCTGCGTTTAGCTTATGGACTTGCCCATAAGGTTGTTGCAATTTCTCAAGGACAGCGAAAATGGATGCGATCGCATAGCCTTGTAAATCCACGGAAACTTAGCACCATTCAGCAATGTCGCACTTTAGATGAATTTCTGACCTTGCCTCTTAAATCCATTGACACAACTCTGATATTAGGAGCCTATGGTCGGTTTGATCAGCAAAAGGGATTTGACACTTTACTGAGAGCGATGCAAAAAGTCCAAAGTTCTCAAATCCAATTGCTAGTCGGTGGCTATGGAGAGCAGGAAGAATTGTTGAAATCCTTAGCTGGTGATGACCCACGCATTCATTTTCTGGGTTCTATTTCTGATGTACCATCTTTTCTCGCAAAATGTGATGTGATCATCATTCCTTCTAATTGGGAACCTTGGGGAAATGTTTGTTTAGAATCTAAAGCCGCAGCCAAAGCAGTAATCGTCTCGAAAGTAGATGGATTAACAGAACAGGTAAATGATTGCGGCGTACTAGTTCCTGCTAATAATCCTGAGGCTCTAGCCGCAGCGATCGATCAAGTTTGCATGAAGCCGCGATCGCAACTGGAAGCATGGGGCTTACAAGGTCGCATGGATGTGCAGAATTCTTGGGAAGAATATATGACGGCATGGGAGGCGCTGCTATCAGATCTATGCAAAAACTAATCCAGTCAGTAATTGGCTTCATTCAGAAAAAACTAGCGAATCGGTTTGCCCGTAATATTGGCTGGTTAGGCTTGTCAGAAATTCTCATTCGCATCTCGCGCTTGGCTGCTACGGTGGTCTTAGCACGATGGCTGTCGGAATATGACTATGGTTTAGCGGCGCTAGTTCTCACCACCAATGAATTTGTGAATGTGTTCACGCGCAATGGCATTTTCGATAAGCTGATCCAAGCCCAAGAAGAAGACATCGAGGAGTTATCCCAAACAGCCTATTACATTAACTGGTTTATCTGCGGTGGCTTATTTCTGATTCAATGTCTAATTGCTTTGCCGATGTCATGGATTTATAAAGATAGCCAAGTAATCCTGCCAATCTGCGCGATGGGCTTGGTTTATCTGATGCTACCGATGGGACTAATCCAAGCGGCGCGATCGCAGCGTGAAAACCGTCTCCATGTCTCGGCTTTAGCAAATGCTTTACAGATTTCTACCGACAATATTTTGACGATGATTCTGGCTTGGCAAGGCTTTGGAATGTGGGCGATCGTCTTACCGAAAGTAATCGTCGCCCCGATTTGGGTAATTGTGCATCGCTCCAATAATCCTTGGCGATCGACTAAATCCTTTACGCTCCATCGTTGGCAAGAAATTATCCATTTTGGGCGCAGTATTCTTGGTATCCAAATGCTTGCCACGCTCCGCAATAATCTCGATTATTTAATCGCAGGGCATTTCTTAGGAATTAAAGCCCTTGGTTTATATTACTTTGCCTTTAATGCAGGACTAGGGATTAGCCTTAGTTTCATTACCGCCGTTGATGCGGCGCTATATCCGCACCTATGCGAAGCGAGAAGTGACCCTGCTCAATTTCGCGATCGCTATCTCCAGAGCTTCCAGTCCATCACCAAAGTAATTATTCCCATTGTCTTAGCACAGGTATTACTTGCACCGATTTATGTTCCTTTAGTATTTGGACAGAAATGGATTCCCGCAATTCCCATATTGATTCTCATTTGTCTATCGGCAATCCCGCGCCCCTATGCAAATGCAGCCTCCAAAGCACTTTGGGCGTTGGACAAACCAAGTTGGGATTTGATTTGGAATGTGCTGTTTACAATCATTTTTGCGATCGCTATTTGTATAGGTACTATCTGGCAAATTACAGGTGTTGCAGCGGCCGTGATGCTCATTCATTGGGGGGCTATTCCCATATTTGTAATGTGGATTAAGAAATACATCACCAAGCCAAGTATTCAAGAACAAACCTAATTTAATTTGTGAGTTGTGTCGCGCAAAGCTCGACACAACTCACAAATTAAGTAAGTGATGTTACATGAAAGTTTCTAAAACCCTCACCCCTAGCCCCTCTCCCGCAGGAGAGGGGAACAAGAAAATAATATGGGTTTTGCTCCCCTTCTCCTGCGGGAGAAGGGGTTGGGGGATGAGGGTTCCACGTAAAGTCAGCAATTAATTATCGGTAATAAATCATGGTCAAAGTATCAGTAATCGTCCCAGTTTATAATGTCGAACGTTTTATCGAAGAAACAGTTACATCGGTATTAAACCAAACATTTCAGGATTTTGAATTAATCATTGTTGACGATCAATCACCCGATCGCAGTATCGAGATCTGTGAGCAGTTTAACGATCCACGTATACAGATTGTCCACCAAAAAAATCGAGGTTTAGCAGGAGCAAGAAATACAGGAATTCGTCATGCTCAAGGCGAATATATTGCCCTATTAGATAGCGATGATCTCTGGATGCCAACCAAGCTAGAAAAGCATATTCAACATTTAGAAACTCATCCTAAAGTTGGTATTAGCTTCAGCCGTTCTGCTTTTATTGATGAAGATAGTAATTCCCTCGGCACATACCAAATGCCTAAACTGACAGATATTGACGCACCACATTTACTCTGTCGCAATCCCGTTGGCAATGGTTCTGCCCCTGTGATTCGTCGTGAAGCCCTTGAAGGCATTAAGTTTCAAGACAATCTCTATGGCGAAGTGGAAGACTTCTATTTTGATGATCAATTCCGTCAGTCAGAAGATATTGAATGCTGGATTAGAATCGCCATTCAAACCAATTGGCAAATTGCAGGAATTCCCGAACCACTTACCCTCTACCGCGTCAATTCTGGCAGTCTGTCCGCCAACATGAATAAACAATTGGAATCATGGGAAAAAGTGATCGCCAAAACGCGCACCTATGCCCCTGATTTATTAGCAAAGTGGGAATCCCTCGCCCGCGCCTACCAATTCCGCTACCTCGCCCGCCGCGCCATTCGCAACAAAGACGGTAGAGCCTCCGTACAACTTATAAATCGCGCCTTGGCATGTAATTGGAAGATTTTAATTTATGAACCAATGCGATCGCTGCTGACAATTTTTGCGGCTTATTTAATCTGGGTATTACCGCGCAGTTGGTACAACAGCATCGAGAACTTTGCTCTCAAGTTGACGGGTGACAGCCAACGCAAGGCGATCGCAAAATCGAATTTGTGAATCGTTATTACACGCCTGATCGCACTTAACTAGGTCACGGATGTAGCGCGACTATCCCCCACAATATTTGCCATTACAGCTTATTGAGGATTAGAGTAGTACAGATAAACTTTTGAAAGCGCAGTTCTGCCGCGCTTTCAAAAGTTTACCTAGGGTTTAATTAAGAGCAAAGTGCTGTAATAATATTTGGGGACAGGGTTTAGTCATATCCCCAAATATTAGGGTAATAAGGTGATACCCATCAGCATAATGATCATGCCAACATTTAGCAAAGCAGCGTTAACAAAGTTTTCATGAAGCAAAAAACTCTTCAGCTTTTAATCGATGCTCCTCAGTGACACAAGGAGTCACTGTTAAAAATGTTGTACTTGCAACAGTCGCGTCATCAGTAAATCCAACAGCTACAATTACATCAGGTATGGCATCCGCAGGTGACAGAAAGTATGTCAGCGCAGCCAAAATGCAAAGTTTAGCTTGAATTGGAGTGCGCGGGTCAGTCATAGTGTAGAACAAGGTTACAATATCTTTAATGAATGGGACATGTCCTACAAAAGACTTACACTCTTTTAGAAAGTCATCCATCTACTTTACTTCTCAGGTTTAGTAAGTTAAGTTATTTCAAGATTTATACCCAGCCTTTAGTAGAACCAAATGGGGAAATCTGTTTTGGGTTTTGCAAGAAGATATTATCTTTCGCCGTTTTCAAAAACATGTTGGGCTGGGAGTTAGCACAAATAGTTTCTTTCCAAACAACACGATCTAAATTCAATGAAATTAGATTTTTAACGAGGTTATCTGGAATAAGATTAGGGCGAGGAGGAACCCTAAATCCACACCAATTTGCAGCGTCAACTGAAAGGCTTACACAATCATTTACTCCTACCGTATAGTAAGCATTTTGATACTTCTGTACAAGTCTATCCGTGACTGCCCGTAAAGTAAGCTCATCAACCCAAAGACACACTGAGAACTTGATGTACTGCGATCTATCAGAGAAATCAAGTTCTCCAACTCCCATAGGTGTACGACTCCTAGAAGGGTGAAATCCAACCCAATCTGATCTGTTCCCATAGTCTAGATTGCAAGCAGAGTGAGGCATTCCTGTCTCACTAATAACTGTTAAACTACTCATAGTAGAAACACCTAAGTTTGTATACTTGCACTTTCAGAAAAGCGCTACCACACTATAACGTGACAACACTATTCTGAAAAAGGTATAAATATACTCATTTTTTGGTTATACTTATATTTAAAAGTAATCACTTACAGAGGCTAAATTAAAAAAAGATAAAAAATGAATTTTGATAATTCTTCAGGTTTTTATTAGAGGTTTATTCTGTAATGTTTTAGGTTAAAACAAAAGCTATTAAGTTTCGTAGAATTTAGATTTCAGTAAATCGCTCAGCCAAATAAAAATAATATTCAATGGATAATTCATAAAAATATGACTAACAATAATAATACTGTTCACAAAACTAATTTGAATTTTAATAAAATTGATGAAGATCTACTAGATTGTGGAGAAAAAGAACTTACTAAAACAGAGAAGGAGTGTCTTAAATTTTTAATTGAAGGGTTGTCAGTAGATGCAATACGACAAAAACTATGTCGTGATACCACACAATCAGTTAGAACCTTAAAGTCAGATATATTTGGGAAACTTCAAACTTCTCTCATAAAGAAAGAGATTCTAAAAGACAAACAAAAAATTACGAGTGCAAATTTGATTCCTTTGTTCGAGCAAGCTGGATACAGAGTTATAGTTCAAGAAAATATGGAGACTTCTAAAAGAGTAGAATTTAATGAAGGTTTTAGGGATTGGTGGCTTAAAAAAGTTGAACAGGGATGGGGAAAGATTTGTATACTAGGTTCAGAATCTTCACATATTCATAATTCTTATATATTTTCTAAACTATTAGATGATAAGTGTTGTGATGAAATATCTGCAATTAGTATTGAAGACTTTGTCTCTGAATTAGACAAAAATAATACAAATAAAGTATTGGTTTATGCTAGCGCAGGATATGGCAAAACTAGTCTTTTAAAATATTTAGCAGTTGAATTAAATAAACAGGAAAAATACAGTAAATATATTGCTATTCCAATTTCACTGAAACGCTATAATCAGATTTCAAATCTATCTTTGGAAGATTATATAAAGGGTTTATTTTTAGAGGTTTATCAAGAAGAAGTATCTGAACTAATAAAAAATGGAAGTGTAGTTTTTCTCTTGGATGGCTTAGATATGGATAGCGGTGAGCAAACTCAGAGGATAATCTATATGGTAACAAATCTGATTAATTCTTTTCCTAAAAGTAAATATCTAGTAACGTGTAAAAATCCAGACTATAAAATCGATGGATTTAGGCGGTTTAAACTATTAGGATTTAAAGACGAAGAGAAAAATAGGTTTATTAGAGATTGGTTGTCATTTAAATCTGGAAAACGTGTAGATAAATCCGAAGAATTTACAAAGTATGTCCAGAACATGATAGACATAGCCAAAAAAGCTGAAATGTTTACCGAAAGCCCATTACATCTATCTTTATTATGTTTAGCTCTTTATAAAAGCGAAATGGAAAAGATAGAAGAAATTCTAAATAGTAATAATTACTTAAATTTATTTCATGAAGCAATGATAAATCTGCTTAAATGGGATGATGAACGCAGCCTTGAGGATGAAAGATTTCGTAATCTTGAGAAAGGAAGGGTTTATAAGATTATGACTGAAATTCAAAGAGAAGAGTTGTTGGGATTCATTTCACTTCAAATGATTAGAGATGGAGAACGTAATGATGTTAGAGACAAAGAGGGTATGTATTATGTAGATTCAGATATGCTCATTGATTGGATTTCTCAATGGTTGAGTGATAACTGGAATCCCAAAAGAAGTAAAAGTGATTGGTTTATCAAGGCAGAGCAAATATTACAAGATATTGAAACTCAAGATGGAATTTTAATTGATAGGGGTTATATTGGCTATTCTTTTGTACATACAGAGTTGCGAAATTACTTTGCGGCAAGAGCAATTGCTAAACAGTGTGGAAACAAAGATATTCTTGAAAATGCTATTGAGTTTATTCAACTTAAGATGGTAAATACCCCACCACTCTGAGGTATATGTATATTTTAGTAAAAAAGAATTTGATACCCCGTACAACTTGTAAATCGCGCCTTGGTAAGTAATTGGAAGATTTTAATTTATGAACCGATGCGATCGCTGCTGACAATTTTCGCAGCCTATTTAATTTGGTTACTACCGCGCAGTTTGTACAACAGCATTGAGAACTTTGCCCTCAAGCTAACAGGAGACAGTCAACGCAAGGCGATCGCTAAATCCAATTCAAGATAATATTTCTCCCTTCATATAGCAAAAAGCCCAAAAGATGATTGGCGGCGCTTCGCGCCGCCAATCATCTTTTGGGCTTTTTGCGAAGCTTAGTGAATAAATGTAATGCCCTACCAGTGTAGTGCTTCCATAGCCGCTATAATTATGGAGTGTCAAGGCTTTCAACAAGCTGTCTAAACCAGTCTAGAAGTCTTGATCGCAAGACCTAGGTTTCTATAAGTTACCAAGTTTCTATTGATTGAGATTTAGGGTTGCCAGTACGATTCATACACTGATCTAATCATTAATTTGGTTAGGGAGTTAAATCATCATGACTAGCTCAACTTTTGCCTCAGAAACATCTAGAACTGTTCCCAAAGAACGTGCCTTAATACTTTGGTTTGAAGAAGTGGGAATTGCTGACATTCCCCTTGTGGGTGGAAAAAATGCTTCATTGGGAGAGATGATTCGGCAACTACAACCTAAAGGTGTGAATGTTCCCAATGGATTCGCCACCACTGCCTATGCATTCCGTCATTTTATCGAAAAGGCTGGATTAGAAGCAAAACTACGCGAACTCTTTGCTGATCTTGATGTTGAGGACATGAATAACCTGCGCGATCGCGGTCGAATGGCAAGAGCCTTGATGCTCAGCACGCCATTTCCTGACGATTTGCAAATGGCGATCGCTATGTCCTATCAAAAGCTATGCGATTGCTACGAATGCGGCAAAGAATCTGATGTTGCTGTCCGCTCCAGTGCCACGGCTGAGGACTTACCCGATGCCAGCTTTGCAGGACAACAGGAAACCTATTTAAACGTTTACGGTGCGAATGAAGTTGTTGATGCTTGCCATCGCTGCTTTGCGTCACTATTTACTGATCGCGCCATTTCCTACCGCACCATCAACGGCTTCGATCATTTCGATATTGCCCTCTCCGTTGGCGTACAAAAGATGGTGCGTTCCGATCTCGCCTCCTCTGGTGTGATGTTTTCCATCGACACGGAGACAGGCTTTAAAAATGCAGCGTTAATCACTGCCGCCTATGGCTTAGGTGAAAACGTGGTGCAGGGTGCAGTCAACCCCGATGAGTATTTTGTTTTCAAACCCACTCTCAAACAAGGCTTCCGTCCCATTCTCGAAAAGCGCCTCGGCACAAAAGAAATCAAGATGGTCTATGACATTGGCGGCGGTAAGCTGACCAAGAATATTCCCGTCCCAGTTTCCGAACGAGTCAAGTTCGCAATTACCGATGATGAGATTCTCAAACTCGCAGAATGGGCTTGCATCATCGAAGAACACTATTCAGAAGTGCGCGGCAAGCTGTCACCGATGGATATTGAATGGGCGAAGGATGGACGCACTGGAGAATTGTTCATCGTTCAAGCAAGACCTGAAACCGTGCAATCTCAAAAGTCAGGTAACATTCTCAGGAACTATAAACTGAATGGTTCTAGTGATGTGCTGATTACAGGTCGTGCTGTGGGCGAGATGATCGGTCAAGGTAAAGCGAATGTAATTTTGGAAGTCCATAACATCGAAGATTTCCAAGCAGGGCAAGTGCTAGTCACTAACAAGACTGACCCCGACTGGGAACCAATCATGAAAAAGGCTAGTGCGATCGTCACTAACCAAGGTGGACGTACCTGCCACGCCGCCATCATTGCGCGAGAAATGGGTATTCCTGCGATCGTGGGTTGCGGCAATGCCACAGGCGTTCTCAAAACTGGTCAGGAAGTCACGATTTCCTGTGCTGAAGGTGAAGAAGGCAAAGTTTACGAAGGGCTAGTCCCCTTTGAAGTAATCGAGACTTCCCTCGATAATTTGCCCAAACTCTCCACTAAGATCTTGATGAATGTGGGCAATCCCGAAGAAGCCTTTGGATTGTCTTCCATTCCCTGCGATGGCGTTGGCTTAGCCCGTATGGAATTCATCATCGCCAACCATATCAAGGCACATCCTCTTGCCCTAATGAACTTTGACACCCTCGAAGACAAGGCGGCAAAATGGGAAATTTCGCAACTGACAGCACGCTATGAAAACAAGGCTGACTTCTTTGTAGATAAGCTAGCTCACGGTATCGGCACGATCTCCGCCGCCTTCTATCCCAAACCCGTTGTCGTGAGAATGTCCGACTTCAAGAGCAACGAATACGCCAATCTCCTCGGTGGTCGCGCCTTTGAACCAGTAGAAGAAAACCCTATGATCGGCTGGCGTGGAGCTTCCCGCTACTACGATCCTAAATACCGCGAAGCCTATGGCTTAGAATGCCAAGCCCTCAAGCGTGTCCGTGATGACATGGGCTTAACCAACGTGATTCCGATGATTCCTTTCTGCCGCACACCCGAAGAAGGTCGCAAAGTACTTGCAGAAATGGAAAAACACGGCTTGAAACGTGGCGAAAACGGTCTAGAAGTCTATGTGATGTGTGAAATCCCCAGTAACGTAATTTTGGCGGATGATTTCTCCCAAGTCTTTGACGGTTTCTCCATCGGTTCCAATGACCTCACCCAGTTGACCCTCGGCTTAGATCGAGACTCTTCCCTCGTTGCTCATATCTTTGACGAACGCAATGAAGCGGTTAAGTCAATGGTTCGCACGGTCATTCAAAAGGCTAAGGCAAACCATCGTAAGATCGGCATTTGTGGTCAGGCTCCTAGTGATTATCCTGAGTTTGCCAAGTTCCTTGTTGAGCAAGGCATTGACTCGATCAGTCTCAATCCTGATTCTGTCTTGAAGACGATGCTCGAACTTGCCAAAATGTAAATAAAAAAGCGGCGCTTAGCGTCGCTTTTTTATTGTTTGAAAAGTTGAACATAACCTATATTCTTCTCAACAACTAAAAATCTCACATCAATATTTTTAAGTTTTCAGGTCTAGTGAGTCAATTCCCCTATGCAAAACTTTTAGCAGATAGCCGAAAGATCTTTCTTCATCATAATCAAACTTTTCAATCATTTTCCCCAACAATTTATTTAATTCAATTAGAGTTTTGTCTTGGAGCATTCTGTAAATATCTTGTCCAAGTAGATAAATATTTGCATCAAGGAACTCAACCTCACTATTAGCGAGTTCTTTAGATAACTCTTTGAAAATTCGTTCCTCGTCTTCGTCTTCATATTTCGATAATATAAACTCAATATCTTCTAAATCTTTTTGTTTTTTGCGATCGCCCCACGCAAAAATCTTGAGGACTACAAAAGATGGAATATCAATTACTTGAATTTGTAAATCATCAATATTAGTAGTTACGGCATAAGAGAGCGCTTCATCAAAACCCAGAACGCTCATGGGACTGCCACTATCATCCCAAATAATTTCTTGGTCGGGTTTACCAATTGCACCAAAAGGGACGATATCAACGTCGATAGCGGTTTTAATATGTTTGAATCTATGAGCAGTTTTTGTAGATTGAAAGATTGGAGGATCGCCATCTATTAAAGCTTCACCTAGTTTTTGATAAGTTTCCCAGCTATCTATAGATATTGCCACGTCCCAGTCTTTTGTGCCTCTCCCTTCACCAAATTTTTGATCAAATATAATTAACCTAGCTCCTGCTCCAACTAAAATCATTGGTAAATTCAGTATTTTGACGATGGCTGTTAGGTCAGCTAAAACCTGCTTCTCTCTGGAATCAATCATTATCTTTGCGCTATTTCCTCAATATATTTATCAAAAATAAGTTGAGCAGTTTCTTTCAATCGACTATCCCCAGTACGAACTAGTTCTGCATGAATTAGTAATGGATTGATAATATGATCAGTCTGCCCTCCGTATTCATAGCTACTACCATATTGACCAATATCTTGAAAAAAAGTAATATTTCCTTCGGGATTTGGCTTAAGCCTGAACGAAACTGCTATTTCACGATGATAATCAATTGTTTCTTTATGGAGGTGTAAGGTCACACTACTAGGACGGAGATGTCCAGTGATAATTGATGCTGCAAACTCACCACCTATTGAATATTTGTAAACACCTGCAAACATTTTGATCATATTTTCAATCTCTGAGAGACTTTGCTTTCCTATTGGGCTGTATGTCTCAATCAATAATTTTGCACGTAATCTTTCTGCATATCCAAACTCCCATCTCTCTAGAAGTTTGACATAATCAACTATCCCATATCCTCTTTTCTCACGTCTAATAAAATCTAAATCTTGGAGTTTTTTTAAAGTGCTTTTTACCGTTTTTGCAGTAACACCAGACATATCGGCAATATCACTAATTTGTTTATCAAAATTATTATTCGTAGAAATAAGTTTTTGGGGATATGTAAGCAAGGTACACATGACTTGTAAAGCCGCAGCAGTAATTTCTAAAGATTTATTTGTATTGTCTTTAAATGTTTGATTGCGAACTGCTATATAAATATCTGAGCTATTCAGATAGATGTTGCCATCAATATCAATAAATTCAATATCTCTCTCTAAGAGTCTATCTACAACCAGACTAGATAGACTGCGAGTAACTAATAAAGGTCTTTGTTTATTATTCAGTCTTTTCCCTAAATTGGCAAAATATTCAGCAACTTGATCAACTATGTGATTTGTTATTCCAGTTTTGATTTCACATATATAATTAGTCGTCTTATTAGATGTACTAATTATTAACTCTCCATCAGCTAAAACTTCACTAGAAAAATAAGGTTCTCCTTGAATCGTTGCCTTAATGTTGGGTAGCGATTCTAGAAATATCAGACATTTTTGGAAGAATGGATTTTTAGGGTACATGAAGTTTTTTCAATTAACCTTAGATTGAAATTAATTATAACCTGCAAAAAATCTTTATGATACCTATGCCATTTTGAAGCAACCCAAAGTTAGTTCTATCTCAAATTTAGTCGCTATTTGATGTTGATATCTAGGCGATCGCTTTTGTGGGTAATGAGAAACAATCGCTGTTTGATTTGGAGAAATGGGCGATTAGCTTGTAATTATAAACCTAGTCAAACTCTCAAAGATTGCCCAAGCCTCTCATTGTCAGCTAACTTCCCAACAGTCTTAATGCCTAAACTTCTACTTACAGTATAGATGCTATTCTTAACTGCAATTACAAACTTTCCATCAAACAAAGAGCTTGCTTTACTGCTTAATGTCACAAGCCGAAGGGTTACAACGAGCTGTCACGGTGCAAAGCCTCACAACTGAGTAAGACTATGGAGATCGGGTTGTATCATTGACTGCTTGCCATTCTGGAGACAGACTAAGGATCAATGTAATTTATACTTGAAACACTCACCTCGTTGAAGCGATGGTGATTCTTAATGCATTAACAAACGTAGCGATCGCAGGCAAACATGATTCCAGAATCGGGTGAAGGTTTTAAATCGGGCTTTGTAGCACTAGTGGGACGACCGAATGTGGGTAAGTCCACTTTGCTCAATGCCCTAATTGGTCAAAAAATAGCCATTACCTCGCCTGTTGCCCAGACCACTCGCAACCGCCTACGTGGAATCTTAACGCTACCAGAATCGCAAATCGTCCTTGTCGATACTCCAGGGATTCACAAACCGCACCATTTGCTTGGACAAACGATTGTCAGAAATGCGATCGGGGCAATCTCTTCGGTGGATGTCACTGTTTTAGTTGTTGATGGTAGCGATCGCATGGGGACGGGGGATCTTTTTGTTGCCGAAACTATCCTTCAGAGCAAAGTACCGACGATTCTAGGCATCAATAAAATCGATTTACTTGATGAAACTAAAGATACGGTCTCCAGTTATGAAAGCTTTGCGGCTGAACATG
Organism: Pseudanabaena sp.; assembly: GCA_003249015.1. Taxonomy (GTDB): domain Bacteria; phylum Cyanobacteriota; class Cyanobacteriia; order Pseudanabaenales; family Pseudanabaenaceae; genus Pseudanabaena. The sequence goes on from QBLS01000003.1 coordinate 251,678, forward strand.
GTTGGCAATCCGCTCAGTTTTCATCCACCACAGGCGAAGGCTTGGAAGCTCTGCAAGCGATGATGTGCGATCGCTTGCCGCTGGGACCTTACTACTATCCTCCCGACTTGGTAACCGATCAGCCCGAACGTTTCATCATGGGTGAGTTAATTCGTGAGCAGATTCTCTTGCTTACTCGCGAAGAGATACCGCACTCGGTAGCTGTCAGCATCGATCAGGTCGATGAGCAACCCAAAATCACACGGGTAATGGCAACGATCCATGTGGAGAGAGATTCCCAAAAAGGAATTTTGATCGGTAAGAAGGGACAAATGCTGAAGGAAATTGGCACACAGGCAAGGATGCAGATGCAGAAGATGATTATGGGATCTGTGCATTTGGAAATGTTTGTGAAAGTTCAACCTAAATGGCGATCGTCCCGTTTCCAACTCTCCGATCTTGGCTATCGAGTGGAATAAAGAACCTTTAAAAAGGCTGGCTACGCCAGCCTTTTTAAAGTAGAAATAAAAGCTGTGCCGTCCGCTTAGCGGGTGACACAGCTTATGTCTTTAAATTTTAAATATCAATTCAAAGAAAGTATGACTACTTCTGATTCAATCTCAACTAAAGAAACTTTTTTATCTTCTCTATTATTAGAACTAATTGAAATTCTGCGCGATCGCCAAGGAGAAACATGGGCTGCGATCGCCCTAATCGCTACTGGTAAATCCGCCACGATCGCGATCGATGATACCCGTCTATTTTTACAGGTAGATCAGGACTTAGTTGTGACGGTGAGCAAGGCTGAAGCTGAGGCAAGCAATGACTTTGAGAGCAATGGCATCACTTTAAAAAATGTCATTTTTGGTAGATCTTCCCTTGATAAGTCCGTTGCTTCTGGCAAGATTTTTATTCGTGCTAGTTTTGGCGATTTACTCAAGATTCGCACTATAGTTGCGTCAGTGCTGGCTGATACTGTCAATGAACCAAGGCTAGCCAGCCTATGGCAAAGATTTGATCAAGAATGGAATTAAAGTGCTTTGCGCTCAAATCCAAACCAAGTGAAGATTTAAAAACGTTGCTTTGCAACGTTTTTAAATCTTCTCTTGGTTTGTTTGAGAGGTATCGTAATTTTAAATCTTGAGAAGAGGCTTCGACGCTTCGACAAGCTCAGTGCATCGCTTCGCTGAGCCAACATATACTGCTGGCTGAGCGAAGTCGAAGCCCTAACTCTCATTTGAAACAGCTATAATTGCTACAGCTTGACTTTACTTAAAATGGATAAAGTTCCAAATCCAATCAAAATCACTCCACTGCTCCAATTGAGCCAACTCGACCAACGGCGCAATTCTAAAAACTGCTTAATTACGCCTGTAAATGTACCTGCGATCGCTAAGGGCAAGACGGAACCGATCGCATAGGCAAGTAATAATTCTGTTCCCATGATTAAATTGCCTGAGCCTGAAACCCAAGCTAACAGAGTCACTAACACAGGCGTACTACAAGGCGAAGCCACAAAACCAAAGGAAAAGCCAATTAATAGCGATCGCAATCCCTTGGGCAAAGTATCTGATACTTCCCAATTGCCGAAGCTCGGTAAACGCAAAGAAATAACTTCCAATAGCTGCAAGCCCATCACAATTGCCACTATTCCCATTACCACCGACCAGCCCCAAGCGGTCTGTCCATAGATTTTGCCCAGCAGAGCCGCCGCTAGTCCAAATCCTGTTAAGGCGATCGCAAATCCTAGACAAAACCAAGCTGATTGCAAAGCCGATTTCCAAGTGCTTTTAGATTCATAACCACCGATATAACCGATCGTCAGCGGCAACATTGAGAGCGTGCAAGGTGTAAGGCTAGTTACTAGTCCCGCCAAGAATACAATTCCCACACTTACCCATGCGGCTTGCCATGAAGTTTGGTGGAGCTGATTATTTACAAGAGCATCTGCCCATTGCTCAAGGTGATAAAGCCAGTTCGATAAAGCAGACAACATAATCACTTGGTATTGATAAGGATATTCGGCACAAAGCGCTGAATATCCTTACTATAGCTAGTGAGTGGCGGCGCTTCGCGCCGCCACTCACTTTTTTAGAAATTTCTCCAGAAAAAGTACAGCGTCATCCCTGAGGCGATGGCAATTACAAATCGTCTGACGATAACTGGAGGGATTTTTTGGGCGTAGTAGGCACTGATATAACCACCGATGGAAGCACCGATCGCCGCGATCGCACATTCTCGCCACAAAATTACATTAGCTGCCACAAAGGGAATGATGATCACGGCATTGATGCAACTTGTGAGGATAACTTTGTAGGCATTCATTCGATGGATATTGGTCATCCCCATCAGGGCAAAACTAGCTAGAAACAAAATCCCCATACCGCCACCAAAAAAACCACCATAAACCGCAACTATTAGCTGTAAGGCAATGATCAAGACATCTTGTAAGCCCTTTAACTTAGATAAATAGCCCTGCTGACCTTCTACCCATTTGGTAAGGTTACGGCTAAAAGTAAAAGCGAGAGTTGCTAATAAAAGTAAGTACGGCAAAACCTGTAAAAAAGTCGCCGATGGAGTTCTCAGCAGTAACACTGCCCCCAACAGTCCGCCAATGATGCCAATGATGCAGACTTTGATTAGCGATCGCCGATCTTCCTGAAACTCGCGGTAGTAAGCACCTGCACTGGCTAACGTCCCTGGTAATAGGGCGATCGCATTGGTGGCATTGGCTGTAATCGGTGGTATACCTACGGACAAAAATGCAGGGAACAAAATAAAGCTCCCCCCTCCCGCTATGCCATTGATTGCCCCCGCTAATATGGCTGCACCAAAAATCAATAAGTATTGCCAAAACATCATGAGGGTTATGCGATTAGTTAAGAAGTCAGGTTTTTGAGCTGTGGCAGATATAAGTAGCTAGGCATAAGTAAACTAAAAACCTAGGAAGCTGTATCGCCCGCTTAGCGGGCGGTACAGCTTCTGGTTTTGGGGTTTTAATTATGGTGAGCTACTTAGTAATTATTGCCCTAATGAGGTATGCATGATTTTAATGCAACTTACATTGAACAAAGGGCTTAATTCCCTTGCCCATACCTCAATTAGTATCAGAATTGCTATATCCTTTAATTTTATTACCGCCAATTTTTCTGCAAATCAATAGGAACATAATTTTTACAGAAAAGTCAAAGGCGCAGGTTGAAAAGGCAAACTAAATAGATATTTTGAGCTTAAGAGGTTTTGAATGCAGAAAATTAATTTGAGCAGTTTTATGTTGTGTGGTGTGACAGTAGCGATCGCGCTATCTGGGGCTAAATCAGTTAATGCTCAATCAATGGATGTTCTTTTTGGGCAAGCTTACAATGTGTGGCAAAGTTGGAGGGGCGATGCCCAAAGAGTGCAGGAAATTAGGTCTAGACCGAGTAGACTTCCAGGTGAGGGCTATGTTGACCGAGAAGCACAGAAATTAGAGGCAAGTCTTGCCAGTGCCACCTCAATTGTCAAAAAGCAAGCGGAAATGCTCAATGATCCTGCCTATATTCTGTATCTTACGGGGCATTGGCGGCTATTCCCAACTCCTCAAGGTCAAAAATCGGGCGAGTTTTGTAGTGCTTTCTTCTCAAGAAATGGCGTGATGCTCACTTTGTCAGGACCTGGTGGCGACTATAGAGGGGCGTTACTTACATTTATGTCAGCAGATATTCCCAAGCCTGAAAAGATGGAAGTAGTAAAAGTCACCCTCACTCAAGATGATGAACCTTCCGTAACAACGCAAGCGTTCAATTACTCGCCTCCTAATATGCCATTTGGGGCGATCGCTTTTGCGGTTCCGACTGTAGAGGCGGCTTTGTCTAACATGAAAGATGTTCAGGTTTTTAAGGTGGAGATGGCTGGCAAATCTGTCGCCAAGATCAATTGGCATAGTGGTCTGGCTGCAGGTGGAGAAATGCGTAAGTGTCTAAATGGTCAACCCTATTCGATCACAACTATCGACATTATGCCGAAGAATATGAAACGATGAATACTGATTTATAGCTTTTGTAAAACAAAGAAATAACGGTGTGCGGCAGAGTCGCACACCGTTATTTCTTGACCTCAAATATTGGCTCCCCCGCAGAGCGCAAAGCGCTGTAATATTAAAAACGTAAGCAATTATTGTGGTCTTAGTGTGTCTAAGCTGCGTAATATCTAGCGTTAATGCGTTGATGATGTAGAACGTAGCCGCAAACTCTCCCGCTATAGGCACTGGTACATTTTTTAATCGTTATGCCCAAAGTTCTCGTTTCTGACCCCATCGATCAAGTTGGTATCGATATTCTTTCTCAAGTTGCCACCGTTGACGTAAAAACGACCCTTAGTCCTGAAGAACTGATCCAAATTCTTCCCGACTACGATGCAATCATGATTCGCTCTGGGACAAAGCTCACCAAAGAAGCCGTTGAAGCTGGTAAGAACCTCAAGATCATCGGTCGTGCTGGTGTAGGGGTCGATAACGTGGATGTTCCTACCGCTACCCGTATGGGTATCGTGGTCGTCAACTCACCCGAAGGCAACACGATCGCAGCGGCTGAACATACCTTAGCGATGATGATGTCGCTATCGCGCTTTATCCCTGCGGCAAATTCGTCCCTCAAAGGTGGCAAGTGGGATCGCAAAAGCTTCACAGGGGTGGAAGTTTATAAAAAGACCCTTGGTATTCTCGGTCTAGGCAAAATTGGTTCCCATGTGGCGACAGTTGCTAAAGCTTTGGGAATGCGAATCCTTGCCTACGATCCATTCTTGACCGCAGAGCGTGCTGAAAAATTAGGCGTACATCTAGTAGAACTAGAAATTTTGCTGCGCGAAGCCGACTACATCACCTTACATTTGCCCAAGACCAAGGATACACAGCATTTGATCAATGCCGATCGCATTGCGATCATGAAAGAAGGCGTGCGGATCATTAACTGTGCTAGAGGTGGAATTATTGATGAAGTCGCCGTTGCTGGTGCCATCAAGAGTGGCAAAATCGCAGGGATCGCCCTTGATGTATTTGAAAATGAGCCATTGGAAGAAAGCTCTGGTTTACGAGAACTGGGAGCCAATGTAATCTTGACTCCTCACCTTGGCGCATCTACCGAAGAAGCCCAAACCAACGTGGCGGTAGACGTAGCTGAGCAAATTCGGGATGTGTTACTGGGTTTACCTGCGCGATCAGCAGTAAATATTCCTGGTCTACGTCCTGACGTATGGCAAAAACTGAAGCCCTACTTACAGCTTTCAGAAATGCTCGGCAATCTGGTCGGTCAACTAGCAGGCGGACGAGTAGACACACTCAATGTCAAGCTGCAAGGTGAAATCGCCAACAGCGAAAGTCAACCCATTGTTGTAGCAGCCCTCAAAGGTCTGCTGTCTCCTGCTTTGCGTGAGCGCGTTAACTTTGTTAATGCCAGCATCGAAGCCAAAGAGCGCGGTATCCATGTCACCGAAACTCGTGATCCCTCAGTTGAGGACTACAGCGGCTCAATTCATCTGACTGCTCATGGTAGCCAAGGCGAACAGTCGGTTACAGGTGCATTGCTCGGCAAGTCGGAAATTCGCATTATCAGTATCAATGGCTTCCCGATTAACGTTGCGCCAACTCACTATATGCTGCTGACTTTGCACCGCGATATGCCTGGGATCATTGGTCGCATTGGCTCCCTACTTGGCAATTTCAATGTCAACATTGCCAGTATGCAAGTCGGTCGCAGGATGGTGCGCGGCGAAGCGGTGATGGTCTTAAACATTGACGATCCTCTACCTAGCGGCTTGTTAGATGAAATTGTCCATATCCAAGGTGTAACTGACGCTTTTGTGGTCAAGCTGTAGAGTTATCGAGTGGCGGCGCGAAGCGTCCCACTCAGCTCATACAAAATAAAACCCAAGAAGTAAGTGGCGGCGCGAAGCGCCGCCACTTACTTCTTGGGTTTTAGCTACAGCTATATCAATTGGCAATGGTGAAAAGTTCTAGGATGCGCTAACCTAAAAGCTAAATTTAGCTGGTGTGTACTATGTCAACTTCAAAAACATATATCCCTTCCGAAAAGTATCGCCAAATGCTAGTCCGTGATGGCGATCGCCGTTTTCAAGAATGGCACAATAACTTTCTTGATTACCAACGGGCTTATCAAGAAGATATGAATAAACGTAAGAAATAAATAAAAGGCTCGCAACGCGAGCCTTTTATTTATAGAAGATTGGACTGAAATAAACTACATGGATTTTTATGAATGGTACGATCGCAGTCTCTTAGAAGCGCATCAACATAATGTACCTAGGCATGAATTAGAATGTCTTATTTTGAGTTTGTTGGGTTTAACGAAATTAGATCTAAGACTGCGATCGCTAAATATAAAAGCACAAATAAATTCTGAGCTATTAACTAAACTCGACCAAGCTTGGCAAAAAAGATGGCGCGATCGCTTGCCTGTACAATATCTAATCGGCTCTGTAATCTGGCGTGATTTAGAATTACAAGTCTCGCCAGCAGTATTAATTCCTCGCCCTGAAACTGAGTTAATTATTGATCTTGTTGCTGATTTTGTTAAACAAAGTAATCAGTCACTAACTTATCAAAATGGTTCTTGGTTGGACTTAGGTACGGGTAGTGGCGCGATCGCGATCGCCCTTGCCAAAACATTTCCCCAATCCCAAATATACGCAGTTGATCTTAGTGAATCTGCCCTAGAAATTGCCAAAGCCAATACCTGTAAAAATATTCAAGTAAATCATCAGCAAATTAACTTTTGTCTTGGTAATTGGTTTGAGCCAATCTTGCAATTAAATCTTCAAAATCAAATTGCAGGAATAGTATCCAATCCCCCTTATATTCCTAGTCTTGAAGTGCTTAACCTACAGCCAGAAGTTACCAAACATGAGCCGCACCTAGCCCTTAGCGGTGGTGATGATGGACTTGATGCAATTCGGGAATTAGTAAATACCGCGCCCGATTATTTAATATCTCACGGTTTTTGGATTATTGAATTAATGTCTGGTCAAGCGAATATAGTGCGATCGCTACTTTTAGAGAATGGCTGTTATAGCAATATCAAAGTCCATCAAGATTACGCAGGGATCGAAAGATTTGTATCTGCTGAAAGAATATAGTTACAGCAGCTTCGACTTCGCTCAGCCAACCTAACAAGTTGGCTGAGCGAAGCGATGCACTGAGCTTGCCGAAGTGTTGAAACCTCTTTAATCTACAGACTAACGCATACAAACTAGCGCACTTGGTATCTAGCCGCTTCCGAGATTATAGGTATTTCTGCGTACTCTCCTCTCACACATCGAAATACGCAGTATAAAAATGCGGCATTGATACCAATGAAGGTAGCGTTTAGTAAAATTTCTAATACAAAGAATAAAAAAGATAGTTGACCAATCAAACTTACTATTACACCTACAAGTATCACAATGATATCGAGCAATAAAGCTTGGATTGAATTAAAACGGATAAATTGACTAACCTCATAGTTTCTAACTACTAAGAAAAAGATACTAAACCACACCACAAGGCGAATAGAAATAAAGTCAATAATTGAGTGTGATAATGTTTGATCTAATACCAAAACTGGCTTAAAGATTGTCTCTAAAATGGGGATCTGGCTGAATAGCGATATGTTACCGAAGGAAACTACGGATGCGATCGGAAGCAGATAAGGCAGACTGGCGTAGAGTCTATCTAAGTATTGTGATTGGACATTTCGTGACATAGCTTCGTTTATTCTCAAATACTTATAAATCTTAAAATTGGTATTACAGGATTTGCTTCGCCACCCTTGTAATACCAAATCAAGAGCGTGGCTGTTGCTTGATTCTTAATTCACAAAATTGTTGTCACACTTTTGTGAATTGGAATAAAAACTTCTTGGCTTAGATTTGAACATGAAGCGCTGTAGCTATTGTTCGCATTGAAAGGATGATGATTGGGAAAGTATAGGAATATCTGAATATTCTCCCTTGATGCTGTAGTAGATGGCATAGCCCGACAAGAGCATTGTGCCTATAAATATTGTATTCACTAAAGTTGAACTAATTAACGAAGGTAGGAATTCAGCCGCTAATTGCTGGATTAGTTGAAATACAAGCTGAGCAATGAACAGCATTATTTGCATCAGGAGGGCTTGCATTGTGTTGAAACGAATAAAGTGCGAAATACTGGTGTCTTTAACCACTAAAAAAAACAAGCCAAGGAAGAGGAAAAACTCACCTGTTAATCCCAGTACAGGCACTAACGGGAAAGTCATGACGTTGGCATAGAACCAAATCAGTGGGGCAAATGGCAATATAATTAAGGGAAATTGCTGAAATATCACACTTCCGTAGATGACTGCTGCCGACATAGGAAGGATGTAAGGCAAGCAACTATAAAAACGATCTAAGGGTGTGGTCGATTGCTGCCATGTCATAACTTGTTTCCTGATGGGTATAAAGTCTTTAAAATTGCAATATTTATTTAGAGGTAAATG
>QBLS01000040.1 GCA_003249015.1 Pseudanabaena sp.
TGGCTATTTCTATTCTCCTATGTATTTCTACTCAGTGCCTAATTGAGATGCTCCCCATCGCGTAGGGACTTTTCCTGCCGTGATTGTAATTCAAGAAATCTTCGGTGTGAATATTCATATTCGCGAAGTAGCAGAGCGCTTGGCTAAGGAAGGATATGTAGCGATCGCACCCGCCCTATTTCAACGCACTGCTCCTAATTTTGAATCACTCTATACCCCTGAAGATATTCAAATTGGTCGAGGTCACAAAGATCAAACTAAGGCTAGTGAAATCATTAGCGATATTCAGGCAGCGATCGCTTATCTCCAAGCTTTACCAAATGTCAAGGGTAATGCGATCGGCTCGATTGGCTTCTGTTTTGGTGGTCATGTGGTTTATCTGACCGCGACATTACCAGAGATTAAAGCAACGGCTTCCTTCTATGGTGGGGGCATTGCTAGCTCTACACTTGGCTCTAATTCCAGTGGTGGCGAACCAACGATTACGCTTACCAAAGAGATTAAAGCGCCGATTTATGCCTTTTTTGGTGAAGAGGATAAAGGGATTCCACTTACGGATGTCGATCAAGTAGAAGCAGCGCTGATAGAGGCGAAGATCTCCCATAAAATTTTCCGCTATCCTAACGCTGGACATGGTTTCTTCTGCAATCATCGCGGTAGTTACCATCCCGAATCGGCAGCAGATGCTTGGACTCATGTTTTGGAATTATTTAAGGAGAATCTATGAAAGCACTACTTCCTAAAGAATTTGCCGATCGCTTAGAACCACATTTAACCAGTGATCGCTATCCCGATCTCGAAAAAGCATGGGTTGATTCAACGGGCAACCTTGATGGCGATCCCACCGATGCCGAAGTATATTTCAATTGGTTCTATCTTAAACCACCAATTTTGGATCAAGTTCTCGATATTGCGCCTAAAATCCGTTGGCATCAAACCCCTAGCGCTGGAGTGAATCATATTCTCACGCCTAAGTATTTAGAGCGTGATATTGTCCTGACCAATGGTGCAGGAAACTCGGCAATTCCTATCTCTGAGTTTGTTCTCACCTACATTCTCTACCATGCTAAGAAAATCGATACTTTGATTAAATTACGCCAACAAAAAGGTTGGAAGCGTGGCTTTGAATTGCAGCTTGGTGAGATTTACGGCAAAACGATCCTGATTATCGGTGCAGGTAAGATTGGACAGGCGATCGCTCAACGCGCAAAGGCATTTGGATTAAAGGTAATTGGCTCACGGAGTAATCCACAACTGCTTGAGAATTTCGATCTAATCGTGGGTAAAGATGAATGGCGATCGCATTTATCAGAAGCTGACTATGTAGTAATTGCCACACCACTTACTCCTGAAACTACCAAGTTATTTGATGAAGCGGCGATTAGTGCTTTGAGTCCTAAAGCCTTTGTGATCAACATTGCTAGAGGTGCGATCGTTGATGAGGAGGCCTTGATTAAGGCTCTCAAAGAGGAAAAAATTGCGGGTGCGGCTCTGGATACTTTCACTGTGGAGCCTTTGCCTCAAGAGAGTCCCCTTTGGACTTTGCCAAATGTGTTTATCACACCGCATACTTCCGCTTCTTCGCCAAGAGCGATCGATCGCATTGTCAATCTCTTTCTCGATAATCTGCAACGCTATCGCACAGGTCAGCCTTTGCGGAATGTAGTGGATAAGTCTACGGGTTATTGATACTCATCTTCAGTCCTTTCCTACTCCCTTGAAGAGTAGGTGGGGAGATCTAAAACTTTAACGTGAATTTCTAAGAAACTATGACTGAAAAACGTAAACTTAGGCTTGGTGCATTCCTGATGAGTTCAGGACATCACGTTGCTTCTTGGCGCTATCCTGATGCCAACGCCGAGGGTGGTTTGGATTTTAACCACTTCCGTAAAATCGCTGAAACTGCCGAACGCGGTAAATTTGATACGATTTTCTTTGCTGATGGTGTGTCAGTACGCGATCGCGGTCAAGATAAGGACATCATTAGCCGAGCAGGTCATGTTGCCCATTTTGAACCAATCACATTACTTTCGGCATTATCCGTTGTAACCGAACATATTGGTTTGATCGCCACCGTTTCCACTACCTATAACGAACCTTATCATCTCGCCCGTAAATTTGCTTCTCTAGACTATCTGAGTGGTGGTCGGGCTGGATGGAATTTGGTGACATCAGCAACCGATAGTGAAGCGAAAAATTTCAATCTAGAAAAGCACCCTGACCATGCGCCCCGCTATCAACGCGCCCGCGAATTCGTGGATGTTGTTAAAGGACTATGGGACAGTTGGGAAGATGATGCCTTCATTCGCGATAAGGAATCGGGTATCTTTTTCGAGCCTGATAAACTCCATATTCCCAATCATAAAGGTGAATACTTCTCAGTACGGGGACCTCTGAATGTGGCGCGTCCCCTTCAAGGCTATCCTGTGATTGTACAGGCAGGTTCATCAGAAGATGGCAAGCAATTAGCGGCGGAAACTGCGGAAGTGATTTTCACGGCGCACCAAACTCTTGCGGATGCTAAGGCTTTCTATGCGGATGTGAAGGAACGAGCCGCAAAATTTGGTCGCAATCCCGATCATATTAAAATCATGCCAGGGATTTTCCCCGTGATTGGTCGCACCGAAGAGGAAGCAAAAGAGAAGTTCCAAAAGCTACAGGATGGGATCGATCCTAAGGTTGGTTTGGCTTTGCTGGGAAGTATGCTGGGTAATGTTGATCTGTCCCCCTATCCCCTTGATGGACTTCTACCTGATTTGCCTGAAACGGAGTTGCATCAAAGCCGTCAGGACTTGCTGATCAGATTGGCACGGCGCGAAAATCTAACCATCCGCCAACTCTATCAATGGATTGCAGGAGCAAGAGGACATCGACAATTGGTTGGCACACCTGTCCAGATTGCTGATGCTCTCGAAGATTGGTTTGTGAATGACGCTGCTGATGGCTTCAATATCATGCCTCCCTATTTACCGACTGGATTAGAAGAGTTTGTGGATTTGGTAATTCCGATCTTGCAAGAGCGTGGTCTGTTCCGCACTGAGTATGAAGGAAAAACCCTCCGCGAAAATCTCGGTTTACCTCGCCCAACTAATCAATTTGTTGTTAAGAAGGAATTGGTAGCTGTCTAGCGATCGCAAGGAAAAATGTAAAAGTAAAAATCATGCAACCCTTACCTGTAGGTGAGGGTTCTTTCTATTCAAGTGCGATCGCTGATCTTGTAGGTTGGGTTAAGGAACGCAACCCAACTATGAGAACTGATAACCTTTTTGTCGAGTTACTGCTCTCTCTCTGACGAAGTGAGAACTCCGATTTTATTAGCGAGGAAATATTAAGGTAAGAAATAAAGGCAATGTTGAGTTTCGTCACCTCAACCCAACCTACAAGATCGGCGATCGCAGTGATACAAATCAAGAAGTGATACTTTCTGGATCAGTATTTAGAACTCTATACAAATCAACTGGTACTTGATAAGAATATTTCTCGTCTATACCTTGAAGTACATTAACTCTTTCAGAGGCATTTTTAATGATTTGATTACTCAATGAATTTATTGTGGAATAAAAGAATTGGTCTTTTCCAATTACCAAAGATACTCTTACTCTTTCAAGAGATTCTAATAGCTTTCCTCTTAGTATCGTTTTGCTTGCTTCACTCTTCCCATACTCACTGTAGATAGTATATATAACATATGCAGTTATTCCCCAAGGACCTGTAACGAACTTAAGTGTTCCTCCCACAATAGTCGAAACCCCAGCAGAAATATTGCTTAATACAATTGATTTTCCTCCAACTACAATCGTTCCAGCAGCCGATCCAGCCTTTATTCCAAACACTGGTAGCAAATTAGTTCCCCAGTTGCTAACTAATTTCTCAAGGAAAGTATTAAGCAATGGAACTAAAGCATCGCTTGCCATTTTATCAAGCAGGGCTTTGTGTAAACCTGCCATAATAGAAGGAGCAAGACCAAATTTAAATCCAATTTCAATTGCTTTGCTTTCAAAACTTGGATCATTTCTATGTTCTTTAACCAATATCGACAATGTATTTAAATCATTCCGCCAATCTAACCATTGAGCATCATTAATATCGTATTGAACAGTGATAAAATCAATTTTTTGCGATAAAAAAATAAGATATTCTTGAACTATCAGAGATTGTATGTTTTGGAGTTCAGGATTGATAGTTGAAGGAGACAAGCAATGATGGCGAAATTTATCAGATGTTTGCTTTTCTATATTCTCTTTGCTAGTAAAAAAGTCAAAGGTCTTTGCAAGTTTACTAAAAAAGCTATACTCATCATCCAAAAAGCCATCGACTCCTCTGGAAAAAATTGGATTTAGTCTCTCTTTTGTCAGAGTTGCAGCCAGTTTGAGTGCATGATCTGATGCTTCTCTAAGAGCTTCTCTAACAGATGGATGTATTTCTTGAGTATAATCAATTACTCTGGTTCTGAATGGGGAAGCTTCTTTACTAAGAGGATCAGAATATTTTGTTGACTGAAAAACTAAGTAGGCAAGACTAAAAACTATAAATATTCCACCACTAAAACCTAGAACATTACCCAAAGAATCATAGAAGTGTGTAAACATGACTTTAACTGTTAATTTAGAATGTTAATTATATGTATTACCGATAAATAGTTGCCTAAGATGAATATCACATAACTTGTCAGATAAAGCAACTAAACAAGTGCAGTAACAGCAGTTTCAAATTCAAAAAGTAGCAAGTAATACAGATGTAAGCACCGATTTAAATTTGAAATGCAACGCGATCGCTTGGTTACACATCACGTTAAAAATAGAATCAGAAAGAATCGGAAATAAGAAAACCATGAAACTGTATATGGCGATCGCCACCGCAAATATAACTTTTAGGAAGATTTATTAGCAAGATCAGCCCGACACACAAAAACTTTTTATGCACATAAATCTTTGTTATTCAGGAGACATCCTTACCGAAAACCTATATGTAATAATCATTACATCAAATCTACGGTAACTCGACAAACAAACCGTAGTATATATGTAGAAGACATTTACAATACGTTAAGAATCCTCTATGACTGCATTACATCTTTATTTCGCCAAAGCCTCTACCTTTGCTCAACGTACTCGCGTAGTTCTATTAGAAAAAGGTATCAAATTCACCTCTACTGACATTGATTTCCAAAATAAACCCGCAGAATTTCTCAAGGTTTCTCGCTATGGCAAAGTTCCCGCGATTGTCCATAACGGATTTGAGATTTACGAATCGGCAATCATCAATGAATATTTAGAAGAAGTATTCCCAGATCCCGCACTATTACCTAAAGATGCTGGTCAAAAGGCGATCGCTAGAATTTGGATTGACTACGCTAACAATCGCTTTGTCCCCGCCTTTGTCAAACTATTGCGTGGTAAAACTGTAGAAGAACAAGAGCAAGGACGCAGAGAATTTATTGAAGCTTTGCTTTTCATTGAGCAAGAAGGATTTGGCAAATTGTCGGGCGATGGAACTTATTTTCTAGGCGATCAGTTGAGCCTAGTTGATATCAGCTTCTATCCTTGGTTTGAGCGTTTGGCGGTACTGGAAAATTTTCGCAGATTTGAACTTCCTACGGAAACTCCTCGTATTCAGAAATGGTGGGCAGCTTTACGCGATCGCGAATCGATTAAAGCCGTAGCTAATCCTCAAGAGTTCTATATAGAGCGGTTTGCCAAAATTCTCGGTGAACCAGTGCCTGTTGCAAAATAATTATTGCCCTCACCCCTCTCCTGTGGGAGAGGGGAACAAGAATATTATTAGGAATATCAACCATGAGCTTAGAATTACATCTCACTGGCAAAACAGCGATCATCACTGGTGGTAGTGCTGGTATTGGTCTGGTTATTTATGCCCGTTACGATTGATTTTTATTATGGTTTGGGAAGTCGGTATTCCTATTTAGCCGCTTCTCAAATTTCGCGTATTGAGTCGCGATTTGACTGTAAGTTTATTTGGAAGCCTTTGCTTAGCGGTGCATTAATCAGACTTAGACCACATAATCCATTTACAGATCAGCCTAGCTCTGGACAATATGATTGGAATTACCGCCAAGAGGATGCAAAACGTTGGGCTAATTATTACGGAATCCCCTTTCATGAACCGAAACTACAAGCGATCGCCCCTGAAATGTTAGCGATCGCCGCTCTTGCCACTAAGCAACCGCAACTAATTACTACCTATAGCCAACTACTTTTCCAAAAAATATTTGCTGAACAAGTAGAAATTACAGTGGAAATACTAATTGACATAGCTGCTAGTTTAGGAATTTCCAAAGAAAATTTTCGCCTAGATTTACAGTCAACTGATCTGTGTATTGAACTCGAGAAAATTACTCAAGAAGCTTTTCAGCGTGGGGCTTTTGGCGTACCGACATTCTTTATTGATGACGCAATGTTTTGGGGAAATGATCGACTAGTATTATTAGAAAATTATCTTTCAAAAACATTTAATTCATAATATAGCAAAGCCAGTTTTGCTTACTCCCTTCCCATCCAAGAATTAGTGGTGCGGCGCTTCGCGCCGCACCACTAATTCTTGGGTTTTAATGTCTATAAGAGGAGTGGTGGCGCAAAGCGCCGCTACCCCTCTTTTGGTTTAGACGAATTAAACGCTTGAAGATTTGGAATGATTTAATCTCCATTTTAGATAATCTTCTACAGTAGGAAAATATTGCATAACCCCATCTAACCCTTCAGGTCTACCTTTAAGATAACCCTCTAAGTAAGCAGAATCATCTTTACGTGGCAGCATTCCCCCATCGCGATCGCGTTGACCTTCTTGATAACGAGCTTCTCTGATGTTGCCAAACATAATACTCACCTATTCCCTTTTCACAACTTGAAAAGCTTTTTAGATTTGCATCTATTGTATCCAGTATAACAAAAACTAACAAACAGTCTTGATTGTGGAAACCATAACTAAAAGTGATTATAAAAAGTTTAAGCATCAGCCTAACGCATGATGCCTAAACTCAGTTAATGGTACTCAAGAATCTCGATCCGATTGCCAGCAGGGTCGCGTAGATAAAAGCGATCGCAATTTGCTAATGGTTGGCGATCGGGGATAATCTCAACATCTAGGGTTTGCAGATGTTGACGGAAAGCTTCTAGATTTTCTACTTCAAAAGCAATATGTCGCCGAGATTGAGCATTATGGATTTCTGGCTCCGTGGCAACATGAACTTGCGTATTTCCCAGTTGATACCATGCACCAACCGCTTGTAGGGATGATGGTTTGGGGATTTCGGCTAATCCTAAAGCCTGACCATAGAAAAAGAGCATCGCTGCTTCTAAATCAGGTGTAGAAGTAACTTGGATATGATCGATCGCTTTAAGCCACATATTTTTTCTCCTAATTGATTTAGCTCAGAAGTGTAATTGAGTGGGCGCATCGCGCCCACTCAATTACACTTCTGAGGCTTGAACTTCTGATAATTTCAAATCTGGTTCTCGATAATCAGCTAATGCACCGAGGTTTTTAAGGTCGGGGAATAGCCAAAGGGTGGCTCCCACTACAGCAATCGTGCCAATACCACCACCGACTACGGCCATGATCGGACCAAAGAGAGCCGCCGCTAAACCTGACTCAAATCCTCCTAATTCATTGGAAGCACTGATAAACACACTATTCACAGCCGCTACGCGCCCGCGCAAATGTTCGGGAGTGCGAATCTGGACGAGAGTATGGCGAATAACGACGCTGATCATATCGAGCGCTCCACTCAAGAACAGCATCAATAAAGAAAGCCAGAACCAACGCGACAAGCCAAATATTATCGTGACAATTCCAAAGCCAACAACTGACCAGAGCATTGCCAATCCCGATCGCTTAAATGGTGGTAAATGGGCGATCGCTACTGCCATCATTAATGAACCAACCGAAGGTGCGGCTTGGAGAAACCCTAGTTCTAAAGCTCCCACTTGCAGAATATCCTTAGCAAAAATTGGTAAGAGGGCAACTGCACCACCTAGCAACACCGCAAATAGGTCAAGGGAAATAGAACCGAGAATAATTTGATTGTGCCAAACAAATTTGAAACCTGCGGATAGAGCTTTGAGAGAGATTGGTTCGGAAGCATAGGTGACAGGACGTTTAGGAATAGTTGCCACCGCAATGAAGCACAGGAAAGCGGCAAAGGCAGCAAATATGTAGACACCCGTAGCATTTCCGAGAACCGCGATCGCTAGCCCACCAAGAGCAGGTCCCACAACGGCAGCGAGATGAAAACTGCTGCTATTCCAAGTAGCGGCATTGGCAAACATTTCAATGGGAATTAACTGCCAGATAAAGGCATCACTAGCGGGTTTGAGAAAGGCGCGACCAATACCAATCAAAGCTAATAGGACATAGACCCAAGCGATCGCTCCTTTACCGTAGGAAATTGCCGCTAGTCCAAGGGAGCAGAGAATCGATAGAAAAATTGCGAATAGAATCGTGTTTTTGCGATTGTGGCGATCGGCGACATGACCTGCTAATAGCGTTAACAGGATCATGGGTGTGACTTGCGCTAAGCCTACACCACCCAAGGCTAAAGCGGAACCAGTGCGATCATAAATCTCCCAACCAAGGGCTACGGTTTGCATTTGGAAGGAGGTGAAAATGAGAATTCTGCCGATCGCAAAGAGGCGAAAATCACGAATTCTGAGTGCTGCAAAGGGATCAGGGCGATCAGTAGGAGGATTAATTTTAGGTGGAGTTTGCGAAGATTTTTGATAGGAGCTTTGCGGATGAGAACTCATGGTAATGCGTAAAGAAAATGCTTCACGGAGTAGATTTGGATTCAAAAACTTGGTAGAGAAGCGCTAAACTGTCATCAATTTTGGCGATCTGTTCCTCACTCAGGGAGTCCAGCAGATCGGCGATATAGGCACGGGTTAAATCTCTAGCAGCATCAAGATGGGCTTTGCCGTCGGGGGTCAATTTTAGAGAAACGCGACGACGCTCCGATGGATGGTCACAGCGATGGACAAAGTTGCGTTGGACAAGACGTTCTGTATTAGCTGAGGCAGTGGCACAGGTTACGCCCAAATGTTCCGAAAGTTCAACGAGGGATGCACCGGGGTTACGATCTAAAAAAGCTAGAGTCCGAAACTGGGGAACCGATAGTTCAGTTGCCTTGCGATCGCGCATATCAGCCCGAATAAATCGCATGACTAAGGGAATTGTTTCCATTACTTTGGCAGCACATTGCTTAGATAATGTGGAGTCCAGATCTGGAGTGATTAATTCTGAAGCTGGTTGGCGAACTGACTTTTTCGATCCCATGGGATAGTTAACTCTTAGCTGATATTGGTTGTTACAGGGCAAAAGAGTATCCCTTCGGGATACTCTTTTGCCATTTTATCCCGTTACATTCCAATCTGACGATATAGGCGACCACCAATAAAGGTAAGGCAAATCAGGACTAGCACCAAAACTGCTGTGTCAAAGCCATAGCCATAAATGCTTGTACCATTTAGGAGCATTACACTCCGCAAGGCATCAACCTGATAGGTCAGGGGATTAATGCGAGATACAAATTGCAACCAAGGCGGCATAATCTCGATCGGATAAATGGCATTACTGGCAAAGAACAAGGGCATTGTCATCAGTTGTCCCATACCGTTAAAGCCCTCACGGGATTTGACTAAACATGCCACGATAATCGAAAAAATCGAAAAACAAGCTGAGCCCAGCATCACAATTAGTAAAACGCCTAACATCGAGATCGGACTAAAGTTAAGCTGTACTCCTAAAACTAGGGACAGGAGATAAACCACAAAAACCTGTGATAAACAGCGCACACCCGATGCAATCCCTTTGCCTAAAACAATGGCGGCGCGAGGAGTAGGACTGACCAGAAATTTATGGGCTAATCCTAGATCCCTTTCCCAAATTAGCGACATCCCGCCACTAAAAATTGATACAAAGAGAACACTCTGGGCAAGAATGCCTGCTGCCATAAAATCTAGATAGGGTAAGCCATTGGTTGGAATACCGCGAATCTTCGTAAATACCTGTCCGAAGATCAGCAACCACAGCACAGGCTGCACCGCCCGCACGATTAGATCGGTAGGATCGTGACGCAGTTTCCGCACTTCCAGTTCGGTAATGATCAGCGTCTTATTAATAAATTCAGCGCTCGCCTGCCAAAGATTGCGTTTTTTTAGCCGCCTCGAACCTTGCGCCAAATTATCCCAACCGTTGAGCCGTCCGCCGATTTCTAGATGTTTCACGATAATTACCTCCTCCTGTTGTCAATTGATCGCCTGTGTAATGGATGAATACATCATCTAATGTGGCACTTTCGTGATTGAGAGCAGCTTTGAGTTCGCTAGGCTCACCTGTTACAACCACTTTGCCTGCCTGCATAATCGCTACGCGATCGCACAAATTATCCGCTTCTTCCAGAAAATGCGTTGTCAAAATAATTGTGGTTCCATACCTTTCTCGTAGTTGCTTCACCAATGTCCAGACATAGCTACGAGCAAGGGGATCTAGTCCCACGGTTGGCTCATCGAGAAAAAGAACTTGAGGTTGATGCAGCATTGATTGCGCCACTTCTAAACGGCGAATCATGCCGCCCGAATATTGACGTACAAGCCGATGAGCAGCTTCTTCTAAACCCATAAATTCCAATACATCACGGATGCGCGTTTCGCGATATTTGCGAGGAATGTCATAAAGTTTAGAAAAAATCAACAGATTCTCATAACCCGTAAGACTACCATCCGCAGATAGTGACTGTGGCACATAGCCGATCGCTCGCCGAATCTCGGAGGGGTAGCGGATGAGGTCTAATCCTGCGATCGCCGCATTACCAGAACTGGGAGGTAAAAGCGTCGTCAGCATTTTAATCAAGGTACTTTTACCAGCACCGTTTGGACCTAATAAGCCAAATACCTCACCCGCTTTGACCTGAATATTGACATTATCAACCGCCCGCATTTGTCCAAAATCTCGCGTCAGCGATCGCGTCTCTAGCATCAAATGATCACGGATATAGTTAGGCTCAAGAACATCTATCGCATCATGATGCTCATTATTTTCATTCAATCTAGTCACAGTTAGCACTGCTCCTTACTTAATTAAAAATTACGCAAATGAAAGGAAAAATAAAACTAAGAAATAATAAGAACCAAATAGTTAGACATTCTAATTATTTTAACTAACTATTAGAGTATCTAACTATTTGTCTCATGGCAACCCCAATCAGGTTAAAAATTCCTTCATTTTAGGACTTATACCAAATCACTTAGGTAGGGCAACAGATAATATTTACTGACTCTAGATCAATCTTGTTTTTACGTGTATTTTTACAATAAGCATCTGTCGTCTTTATTTTGTGTTTTGGTATTACGCAAAATAACGCATCGTAAGGGCAATTCATAAATTGCTCTTACGATGCAATGCGGGGTTCATCTATTTTGGTACAAAATCCTTTTTCTAATCCAACTTTTCCGATGCCTTCAGAAAAGCGCGTTTCGCTGCAATCTTATTCTTACGATTGGTATAACGCCTAAAACTCCTAACATCACGATGTCGAGTTAACTCCATCGCCAAAGATGGATCTAACTCATACTTCACAATCAAATTTGTCGCAAACGTATGTCTGCCCCGATGGGAATGCAAATCAATCCCCGTCTTCTCCGCCAAATCATCCATCACATGACGAATACCCCAATAAGTCAACCGCTTACCCTGACTACGATTTGAACAAGACACAAACAAAGGAATTTCAGGCAATAACTCGACCTCTTGATCCCTCCTCCAATCCAAATAAGCATCCAAATCCTGAATACCCAACTTCGTCAAAGGCACTTCTCCCTTGCTATCCCACTTCGCCTCCTTAATCACCAATTCTCCATTCACATAATCTTCAATATTCAAACGACAAACCTCTTCTGCCCGCAACCCATGCAATAAAATCGAAAACAAAGCCCGATCGCGCAACATCATTTTACTTAAGGAGATCGCCTCATAAATTCGCAACACCTCCTCATCTTCCAAATCCTTAGCCACAGGATCGGGCAGTCGTTCTTGTTGAATACCAATGGTCGGATCGGCAACCACATATTCTGACAGCAACATCCACCGATAAAACGATTTCAGAGTCCGCAACACCCGATTCACGGAACTTAGTGCTAGTTCACGTTCCTTCAGCAAAAAAGTTTTAAACTGCGTCACTTTGCGCCGACTCACATCTACCCAAGCCAAGTCGCACCAATTCATAAATGTCAGCAAATCCGCTTGATATGCTTTATGGCTCTTGGGCTGCAAAGACCTCGATGCTAAAAATTCATCAACTCGTGACTGGCGTAAATCCGTAGCGGCGATCGCTTTGGGTGGTTCACTGTAAACAACTAAAATTGGCTCTGGTATTGACATAGCAATTAGTCTCTAGCCTCGAATTACAATTATTTCTCGCCCTGCGGGACTGATCACATTCTCAGTAGTCGTGCGATCGCTTAACGGCAGCAAACCCTTTCGACGATCAAAGATCACCAACCATCCTGTATCCAAACTCAACCCCGATAAATATTTATCCAGTTGAGGCAATCCCTCCTTAATTGGATCGGGTCTTTTGTCACTCCAAACCTTCAACTCCATTGCCAAAGTTTGTTTGCCATAGCGTAAACAAATATCCATCTTGCCCGAACCAATCGCATATTCCCTTTCCAACGTACCATTACCATTAACCACCCGATGCAGAAATGCCATCATCACCAGATGTGGTGCAATTTCTGGATAGTTGGCACTCTTGAATAATGGCTCTCCATGTTGTCGCCAGAAAACTAGAAAAGCCTCAAGTAGAACTTGGGCATTGAGACTTCCATCAGCATTCAGCCAGCTCGGTTGAATCATTGGCAGACTATCTTGCACACCTTGAGACAAAACTCTAGGAATCACTTCTTGATAAATCGGATTAGCAATCTTTAAGCCACCTTCCTGACTCCGCACCACTAAACCCAAATCCAACAAATAGCGGCGATCGTCATCTGGCGTATCTCCTAACTCTAATCCCGATAAAATTGGTTGAATGATCGCTCTGACTCGATCTTCCCTCAGTCTCTCGGCAAGACTATCTAAATGCGTATCCTGTCTCTTAATCAGAATTTCCTTCGCTTGATTTACTAACTCAGCAGTAATGGGAATAGATGGATCTTCGGTGATATATTCCATAATTTCCTTAGCGATCGCATTCACCAACCAAGGCTGTCCCTGTGTCAAATGAAAGGCTAAATCAACCGCTTCGGGCGTAAATATTTGTCCTGTAGCTTCCGTATGTTGCTGATAGAGCTTTCTCACATCCTCAAGAGTGAAGTTGCTAAGCGTAAAGGAGCGCACTTTAATATTAAAAGGACTAGAAGTATTTAGGCGATCGCTCCCGCCTGATGCATATTTATAATCCCGCACATCACGCATCCCCACCAAAGCAACTGACTGCGGAAATCCCTGTGGACGGCGCGGAAAACCAGATCGGATTTGTCGCAGGACTGAAACCAATGTCTCATCGCTTAGGGCATCAATTTCATCAAGAAACACTGCTAGAGGACGTGGTGATTCCTGTGACCATGCTGCCAAAAAAGCACCGATTTGACGACCTGATTCTCCTAAAATTCCATGACTTGGCTGTAACTCTGGTGGCAAATAAAATCTAATCGCATCCTGCCACTCATCTAATATGGCTCTCTCTGCCAACTCAGGATCGTGAGAAAATACAGCCCCAACCTCTAGAGATAGCATCACCGAAGTATACTTACCACTTACCGTTAATTCCTGTGCGAGAGTGATCATTGCTGTCGTCTTACCCACCTGCCTTGGCGCATGGAGTACGAAGTAATTTTCTTGAGCAATTAATTGTTTGATTTCAGGCAAGCGCTCTGTAGCTGACAGCATGTAGTGAATGTCAGCCTTACAAGGACCAGCGATATTAAACCATTTTTGCATAGCGACAGCTAACTAACGGGCAGACACCTCTTCAATATATAACAACGCGCCAAGCAAAGTCCTGAAACCTTGAAAACACGTTGACTGTACTAAGTACAAATACTTATTCATATAAATTTAATGGCAAATAATTCGCGAGATTTTGCTACATAAGCTAATTCCACAGGATCGCCGCCTGTGACGACGTTAATTAATAACCGACTACCCGATAGGCGATCAAAAGTTACCGCCATTCTTGCTGCTACTGTTGGGGACATTAGCCATGGACGCACAGCAAAATCTACAAATACTCGATGTATAAACCGTAGATTTTTTTGTGTTTTATTCAAAATTATTGTATTGTGTTTAAATACGGTAATCCCACTAAGATATCGTAGATTTAAATTTGGAGATATAAGCATATGAGTTCAAGGTATCAGCAGCCTTTGGGTAAGTCCAAGTCGGCAATTCAGGCGATCGCAAATCTATTTAGCAATACATTCAATAGCCAGTGGAGACGCAAATTTATCTCCTTTTTCCTCGCAGGCGCACTCATCAGCGTTACTATGGCAGCCTGCACCGCCACCACCGAAACACCGACTAACTCCTCCGCAGGCTCACCCAAAAAAGATGTTGAGCTAACCCTTGTATCCTTTGCTGTCACCAAACAAGCACATGAAGCGATTATTCCTAAATTTGTCGAGAAATGGCAAAAAGAACAAAACCAAAAAGTTATCTTTAGGCAAAGCTACGGTGGTTCAGGTTCGCAAACCCGTGCTGTTATTGATGGACTGGAAGCGGATATTGTCCACCTTGCTCTAGCCGCAGACACCACCAAAATTGAAAAAGCAGGACTAATCGATAAGGGCTGGGAACAGGAATATCCCAATGATGGCATTGTCTCTAAGTCTGTACCTGTGATTGTGACTCGCGATGGCAATCCTAAAAATATTAAAGATTGGGCTGATCTGGAGAAAGATGGTGTTAGCCTAATTACGGCTGATCCTAAGACCTCAGGTGTAGCCCGTTGGAACTTCCTTGCACTTTGGAATGCCGCTTTTAAGAGGGGTGGTAGCGATGAAAAGGCTCTAGAATCGTTAACCAAGGTCTATACTAATGTGCCGATTTTGACTAAAGATGCTAGAGAAGCCACCGATGCTTTCTTCAAACAAGGTCAAGGCGATGCCCTGATTAACTATGAGAATGAAATCATTCTTGCCTCGCAAAAAGGAACTAAGGTCAATTATGTAATCCCTGAAGTTAACTTCTCGATCGATAACCCGATCGCAGTTGTTGATAAGAACGTGGCTAAGCATGGCACTAAGGAAGTCGCTGAAGCCTTTGTGAAATTCCTATATTCTCCAGAAGCGCAAACTGAATTTGCTAAGGTTGGCTTCCGTCCTGTTGATGAAACTGTAGCCAAGGAGAAGCAATTTGTTGACCTTTATCCAACAGTTAAAGACTTGTCTACGGTCAAGGATCTCGGCGGCTGGGATGCGATTAACAAAAAATTCTTTGCTGATGGTGCAGCTTTTGACCAAATTCAAGCCAAAATTAAACGTTAATCATCTCAGACAAGGGGCTTAGAAAGCATTTACGAATTACTTTCTGCGGTCAAAAGTTCTAAGAGATTCCCCTCAATCTCCCTTAAGAAAGGGAGCTGGGGGGATCTAGGTGATTTTAAAATGGGTTCTTAAGCCCTTTGTCCTTGCACCTTGCATTTTAAAAATCAAAGAAAATCAAAAAATATGGTAGTGGCAACTTCATCAAGTGAGAATAGGAAAAAAACTAACCCTATTCTCAAACTGATCACCAAAATTCCTTGGACTTGGGTAATCACCTTCACCTATCTCGCATTTCTACTAATTTTACCGATCGCCTCTTTAATCACTAAAGCAGTTAGTGAACCTTTTGATAGTTTCTGGAAAACTGCGACATCTCCCCTTGCCATCTCTAGCTACGAAATTACCTTTGTGACTGCCTTTGCCGCCGCCGCCATCAATGGTATTTTTGGCACATTGATTGCATGGGTAATTGTGCGTTATAACTTTTTTGGCAAACGCTTCCTCGAAGCGATTGTTGACTTACCTTTTGCTTTACCTACGGCTGTTGCTGGTCTAACTCTCGCCACAGTTTATAGTGATAAGGGTTGGCTAGGTTCTCTCCTCGCACCTTTGGGTATCAAAATTGCCTTTAGCCGTATTGGTGTATTCGTGGCGATGACATTCATTTCTTTACCATTCATTGTTCGCACTGTGCAACCTGTACTCACGGATTTAGAAAAGGAAATTGAAGAAGCAGCTTGGTCATTGGGAGCTTCGCAAATACAGACTTTTATTAAAGTAATTTTGCCGCCGCTTATGCCTTCAATCTTGACAGGGATTGCCCTTGGGTTTTCCCGTGCTGTGGGTGAATATGGCTCCACTGTAATTATTGCTTCTAATACTCCTTTTAAGGATTTAATTACCCCAGTTTTGATTTTCCAGCGTCTAGAGCAATATGACTATGTGGGTGCAACCGTGATTGGGGTGGTGATGTTGGCGATTTCTTTTGTGAGTCTCCTTGCCATCAATTTATTACAAGCTTGGAGCAAAAAGTATGGCTAATCTGAATAATTCTGCAAGTAACTATGCTCAAGGCTTACTTCAATCTCAACCGAAAAAAGAGAAAAAAAGTATTGCACCCAAAATCCTCATTATAATTTCCTTTTTATATCTGGGTTTAGTGCTGTTAATTCCAGCGTCAAATGTATTTGTCCAAGCCTTTGCCAAAGGATTTACCCCATTAATAGACTCTTTCAAGCGTGAAGATTTTCTCTCGGCAATTAAACTAACCGTTGGTTTAGCACTAGTTGCTTTGCCATTGAATACAATTTTTGGACTCAGTGCCGCTTGGGCGATCGCCCGTAATAAATTTCCTGGCAAGGCGCTATTACTGAGCATTATTGACTTGCCCTTCTCCATTTCGCCTGTGGTGGCAGGTTTAATGATCGTTTTGCTGTATGGTCGCGTTGGCTGGTTTGGTTCATTTCTGGAGGCAAATGACATCCAAATTGTATTTGCTTTCCCTGGCATGTTGTTGGCGACAATCTTTGTCAGTATGCCTTTTATTGCCCGTGAAGTGATTCCTGTATTAGATGAAATGGGAACAGAGCAAGAAGAAGCAGCCCGAACCCTTGGCGCTAATGACTGGCAGATTTTCTGGAAAGTCGTTGTTCCTAATATCCGATGGGGTTTGCTCTATGGCTTAGTGTTGACTAATGCAAGGGCTATGGGTGAGTTCGGTGCGGTTTCAGTCGTGTCTGGCAATATTGCGTCAAAAACCCAAAGCTTGCCTCTTTTTGTTGAGGAGGCTTACAAAAATTATGAGAACGAAATCGCTTATTCGGCGGCAGTTCTGCTCGCATTGTTAGCTGTTGTTACTCTAGTTCTCAAGGAAATTTTGGAACGCAAAACCCATAATCCTAATGAACGTGAATAGTGATGATGTGCGGATTGCCGCGCATCATCATACCCAATGATTTAAAGGAGCTTAATCTTATGGCTATCGATACTCGCCCCGTAACTAAAGATATTAAGATTCGCATCCCTGAAGATTTACATAGTGAACCTGTGATTTCGCAATTAATTTCACAGCATGGTGTAACTGTAAATATCATCTCGGCAACTTTGGGAGTAAAGGCTGGTAGTGGTTGGTTTCATCTCAGTCTCAAGGGAACGCAAGCACAAATTCAAACTGCGATCGCCTATCTTAATGACCTTGATATCGAAATTTGGGAAGACAATAGTGAAGCCAATACGGCACTATAACATTCCAAAAAAGAGCGGCGCTTCGCACCGCTCTTTTTTTTGGAAATTCAAATATAGAACATGATATCGGAACGTTTCTTCTCCTCACATTTTCTCACTAAGTCCTCTAATGTGTGCTTACTCAATACATCAGCAGCTCCTTTTTGTGCAAGCTCCCTGATATCTGCGATCACTAGCTTTTCAGGAGTGGTTTGATTTTCATTGGGAGATTCTCTGTAGTCGTTGCCATTGAGCGCGATTACCACATCAATAATCTTAATCTGCCAAGGTTCTTGAGCAAGGTGATAGCCGCCTTTAGCTCCCCTCTGACTAGTAATAATGCCTGCTCGCCTGAGCATTCCCATAACTTGATCGAGATAGCGAATAGGAATATTCTGACTGTGAGCAATTTCATTAACAGAAATTGGTTGTCCTTGCCCATGACGTATGGCTATTTGTATCAGAGCAATACAGGCATAATCCACCTTACAGGATAGTTCCATTAGTTTTTCTAGACTCGGTTTATCAACATTTTTTTAAAGTCAATTAGGTAGTTGCTGTTAATTAAAGCCTAAGACCAGAGGTTGTTCCGCCCGCGTAGCGGGCGGAACAACCTTTTTGGTTTTTAGTTTACTTACGCACAGCATTAAGTAGCAATTTGCCTAGAGATGAGTACTTTTATCGAGTAGAAGCATAATTCGCAAACTCAACTTCTTGGAATAGAGGGGTACTGAGATAGCGCTCACCAAAACTCGGTTGAATCACTACAATTAAGCGATCGCGATTTTCTTCCCGTTTACCAACTGCGATCGCCGCCGCCAGAGCCGCCCCTGACGAAATCCCTGATAGCAAGCCTTCCTCACGGGCTAAGCGCCGACCGTAAGCGATCGCCTCATCATCAGAAATACCAATAATTTCATTAATCAAATCCGTGCGTAGAACTTGGGGGATAAATCCTGCACCGATTCCCTGAATTCTGTGCGCCCCTGGTGTACCGCCTGCCAAGACGGGGCTGTTGAGAGGTTCTACAGCGATCGCTTGGAAACTAGGTTTACGTTGCTTAATCACTTCCGCAACCCCAGTAATCGTGCCGCCAGTTCCCACCCCTGCAATTACAATATCCACTTCACCATCGGTATCATTCCAAATCTCTTCGGCAGTAGTACGTCGATGCACAGCAGGGTTGGCGGGATTATTAAACTGTTGCAACATATAGGCATTGGGGGTAGAACTAGCGATTTCTCCAGCCCGCCGAATCGCGCCGCGCATCCCCTCACTAGCAGTGGTTAACTCTAGCTCTGCACCATAGGCTCTGAGCATGGCACGGCGCTCTAGGCTCATCGTTTCAGGCATGGTCAAAATTAAGCGATAGCCCTTAGCGGCTGCCACCATCGCTAAGGCAATTCCTGTATTACCCGAAGTTGGCTCCACCAATATAGTTTTGGCAGGACTAATCAAACCTTGAGCTTCCGCATCTTCAATCATCGCTAAGCCGATACGATCCTTAACAGAAGAAGAAGGATTAATACTTTCTAATTTCAAGACAATTTTGGCGAGAGAACCATCTTTTTTAGGGATGTTATTGAGAGCAACGAGGGGCGTACCACCGATGAGTTGTGTGATATTTTGAGCAATTTTCATAAAAGTTGTTGGAGTGAGGACAGCAAAAAGTAAATACTAACAAAAAAATACGGTAACATCGCGGGAATACCGTACTTAGTAAGATACAATACTTTTCAACGCAATACAAATAAAATCTACTGTTTGTCGATAGGGTATCTGATGATTTATCTTGAAAAGACTACTGGCATTACCTATAAGCGTCGTGAAATGCTACCCCGCAAAACTAATTACCTCTGGAAAATTGAGTCGGGCGTGGTGCGATCGCTCACATGGAATGAGGATGGTCAAGTCGTTTGCTCTGGTTTATGGGCTGAGGGTGATCTGGTTGGCAGTGAGTTATCACAATTATTTCCCTATGAAATGGAATGCTT
Organism: Pseudanabaena sp.; assembly: GCA_003249015.1. Taxonomy (GTDB): domain Bacteria; phylum Cyanobacteriota; class Cyanobacteriia; order Pseudanabaenales; family Pseudanabaenaceae; genus Pseudanabaena. The sequence continues at coordinate 19,715 of QBLS01000040.1, forward strand.
AACGGATGTGCAGTTGACCGAAATTCCGCGATCGCAGTGGGGAAATCACGTTGAAGCAATGATTCGCCGCAATCAAACCAGTGAGTTTTTGCTAAAGATTGCCCATAGCCGAGCTAAAGATGAGGCTTTAAGATTGTTATTAGCTTGGCTGACTGATCGCTTTGGCGAAGATGATCAGCGTCATGGCAGGTTGATTAGCTTGCAATTAACCCATCAAGAACTGGCGGAATTAATTGGTTCTACTCGCGTCACCGTCACACGCATTATTAATGATCTTGAAAAGATTGGATTCTTGTCTCGTAAAGGACGCAAGCTCAGATTTTTAGCAGAGTCTACCGAACAATGGCACTATGAGATTTAAACAAAGCCAAAACCTAAGAGAGTGGCGGTGCTTTGCGCCGCCACTCCGTTGTACAGCTATAAAGTCCAGTCTTCAATCGGTAAGTTAGGAACTTGCCCAAAATCTTTGTAGTTACTTGTAACAACTATGCCACCAACCGAAAGAGCGATCGCGGCAATTTGTAAGTCTTTAGTCCCAACTCTATTAGTTAGTTGCTTTTTGAGGTCTAGATAAATTTGATAAGCATTCTCATCAAAGTTAAGAATATTAATTGTTCCTAAATATGCCAAAGTATCCCTAAATCCTTTATAAGCCCATACACAACGCTCAGACTTTACATCCATAAACTTGAGCCAACCTCGAATTTGCTCCTCAGCGGTAATGTCAGTTATTGCTACATCTTTGGGATTAGCGACAACCAAGCGTTTCAGAATATTAGGATGAGAATTTTGTAAGTACCTTATATGGTTGGTGTCTAATATCCACAAACTCATCTAGCTTAGTTCCTCTTGAGGAATATCATGATGATCAGCTTCAATGGAATTGGATACTTCTGCAAATAAAGGATTATCTTGGTGTACACCAGCTATTTCTAGCCAAGGGTTATCTTGTAATTGTCTAATCTGTAATGCTTGAGAAGATGTGGCGATTAACTCTGGCTTTAATCTAAAATCACCTAGAGATTCTCTTTGCTTATTAATAAAGTAATCACTTGCATAGCTTGCACTTAAAGATTTCACTAAATTATCTATGCGATTATCAATGATACTCGCAACCAGTTCTTTGAGTTCATTAACGGTTAGGCTACTAACTAGTTGATTAGACATAATTGAATTTGCTTGTCTTGTAGTTCTAGTCATATTATAAGCCAAGAATCTGAATAGATAAAAAGATAAGGAGCTGAAGCTCCTTATCTTTTTAAGCAACTTCAGCAAAGATCTTGGTTTTTAGAGGTTTAACGTAGACTTCTTTTTGAGGATAGAGAGAGAGACTGTCGAAGCGATCGCGTTCCAATTTAACTACAAGTTTTTGATTGTCTTGTAGTAACAATTCTGCATGACCTTCGCGACCGAGATTGAAGGCATAGCTAACTTTTGCAGGGGCAAAATTTACTTCTGGATCGGTCTGAACTAGAAGATCATGGGGACGTAGAAATACTTTTTGATGATCATCAATTTCTAAATGCGGGAAGTGGTGACGGGCACTAGAGATAATGTTAGTCTCGCCGATAAAACGCATCACAAACTCAGAAGCAGGATGATCATAGATTTCGGCAGGTGTGCCAATCTGTTCAACTCTGCCATTGTTCATAATCACCACACGATCGGCGACTTCCATCGCTTCTTCTTGGTCATGGGTGACAAAAATTGTGGTCACATTGACTCGTTCATGAAGTTGACGTAGCCATGTGCGGAGTTCTTTGCGAACCTTCGCGTCTAACGCACCGAAGGGTTCATCAAGTAGGAGAGTTTTAGGTTGAGCAGCAAGCGATCGCGCCAAAGCCACCCGTTGACGCTGACCACCCGATAGTTGAGATGGATAGCGATCGCCCAGTCCTCTGAGTTGAATTAAGTCCAGCAATTCATCAACCTTTTGTTTAACTAGGCTTTTAGATGCTTTACGAATATTTAAGCCAAAGGCGATATTGTCACGCACGGTTAAATGTTTAAACAAAGCATAGTGCTGAAATACGAAACCGATCTGGCGTTCTTGCACTGAGCGATAAGTTGCGTCTTCATTTTCAATCCAAACTTGACCGCGATCGGGAGCCTCTAAACCAGCCATAATTCTCAGGAGAGTAGACTTACCTGAACCTGATGGGCCTAGCAAAGCTACCAAAGAACCGCTCTCTACTTTCAAACTAACGCTATCAACTGCTAAAAAATCGCCAAACTGCTTGGTAATATCTTGAACCAGAATGCTCATTGTGACTCACAGCATCAAAATTATGTAACTTAGAATATTTCTAACATTAAAAATACGTTATGTCTATGTATTTACCGTAGATTATACCGTAAACTACAGTAAATTAGCTGCAATCTTGCTAAGTACCTGTATGCAAATTCCCGAACAAGTTCCCGAAATCTCCTCAAAACCTGTGCAGATTAATCAACAAGTTAAGCGCCAAAGAGATCGCAAAGCTGCCGATTTTGCCATGTTTCAATTTGTGGCAGGACTAATGATCTTGACCGCTTTTGTTTGTTCATTTTTTGTGGTGATCAATGCGGGAGAGCGTGGGGTCTTGATGAAATTTGGGCAAGTGCAGCCGCTGGTTCTAGAGGAAGGTATTCATCCGATCATCCCGATCGCGCAGACCGTCAAAAAGATGAGCGTGCGTGTCCAAAAGCAGGAAATCACCGCCGAAGCATCATCTAAGGATTTGCAAGAAGTATTTACCGATGTGGCGCTCAATTGGCATATTGCCCCAGACCACGCTAATACGATCTATCAACAAATTGGGGAGAAATTGGCAATTATTGATCGCATCATTGATCCTGCTGTGGAAGAGGTTTTGAAGGCGGTGATGGCGAAATATACTGCCGAAGAAATAATTACCAAACGAGGCAATGTCAAGGATGAAGTAGATACTTTGCTCACTAATCGACTATCGGGCTACAACATCGCTGTCGATGATATTTCCCTAGTTCATGTGCATTTTTCGCCTAAGTTTCGTGATGCAGTCGAAGCGAAGCAAATTGCTGAACAGGAGGCAAAGCGGGCTGATTTTATTGCCCTGAAAGCAATCAAAGAAGCGGAAGCAAAGGTGAATCTCGCACGCGGTGAGGGAGAATCCCAGCGTATTTTGCGGGAGACACTATCGCCTGAGTTATTACAAAAACAGGCGATCGATAAGTGGAATGGTAATCTCCCCCTAATCGTGGGAGAAAGCAATACTAAGGTGTTGGATATTAATCGCTTGATTGAGAGTAATCTCCCTAAAGAACTGCCCTAAAAGAGAAGGCGGTGCAAAGCACCGCCTTCTCTTTTAGCCACTAAAATCAACACTTTCATAAATGGCGGCAATAGGAATCTCGATATTAATACTTTGTAATTCAACAATTTCATCTGTCGTATAGGTCTGTAATAGCCAAAATTTGCGATCGCGGCGGCGAAATACTTCTACTCGTTGTTCCCATTGACTGACTAATACATATTCTTGCAAAGATTCAATAGTTTGATAATGGGCGAATTTCACACCACGATCCTTTGCTTCTGTGGATTCTGATAGCACTTCAATGATTAGGCAGGGATAGTTTTTGTGCTTTTTATTTAGGCGATCGCGTTCATCACAGGTCACTAACAGATCGGGGTAGTAGTAGATATTTTTGGAAGCAATATTTAATCGCATATCTGAGGGAAACAACTTGCACCCACCTCCTCGCAAACGATGTGCAAGGATTACAGTTAAGTTAGTTGTAACGTCAATATGATTTTCAGTAGCCCCAGCCATTGCATAAATTAGCCCGTCCACATATTCATGCTTTTCTTCTTGCTGGTCTTCCCATTGCAAATAGTCTTCAGCCGAAAAGTAGTTGGCGATCGCAATCATCGTTTTTCCCTAGGAACAGCTAAAGACATTTTCTCATAACCCATCTTGAACAGGTGGATGTACAAACTTGCTCTCATTTTTATTTTAAGTATTTGTAGCAAATGTAGCTATTTGATATAAAATACGATAAATACACGTTAATACCGTAGATTTATGACAGTTTTAAAAAATCTTGCAACAACTGCCGAGCCAAGTTTAGCGATCGCCACATCACCAGATCCAAATCCTGTAGATCCTGTCCCCAAGAGCATTACCCAGAAAATTAAGGGTGGGATTTTTCTGGTAGTGGGCTATGTGCTGTCACCACTTTGCTGGTGGAATGACTTGATCATCAATTTGCCGATCGCCTATGGATTTGG
>QBLS01000041.1 GCA_003249015.1 Pseudanabaena sp.
TATATAGCAAAAAAAGTTTTGCTTAGGACATAAAACCAGAAGGCGAGTGGCGGCGCTCCGCGCCGCCACTCGCTTCTTGGGTTTTGATTTGTACTAACTAACTCTTGCGTTGCTATAAGTAATGCCAAATCAAAAAATGGCATAGCCATTTTTTGATTTAAAAATCCTTATTTGGTTTGGTTTTCAATTCACGGGAGTGTTGTCACACCTTTGTGAATTGGTATAAAGTAAAATTCAATCGATTACTCGGTCTACCCACTGATGCGCCAGTTTCCTGTTATCCTGATTCCCCCAGAGGTTCAAAGAATTGCTCAGTCAAAACCAGCAGCACCTGAGTTTAATATTGAGGTTCCTAGCGTTCCCTCCTATCGTCAACCTAAGCCGATTCATACTCAAGAAGCTTTAACTTTTACCGTTGCTCTGATAGCTGTAGTTGCAATAGTTACCTTATTTGCTAAGGAACTAGGAATCATCTTGCTGATTGTGGGATCGGTAGCAATTATCTTTCGGGTTAGATATCAATTTCAAACCTACCAAAGACGCTATAAAAAGCATCAAGATAGTTTTCAACGTTACCTAGCCAAATTGGAGACTTATTCTCATCAAGAAATTCAGTACCAGAAAGATTTAGCTATTATCCATTCTCCTGAGCGAATTCGGGAGTTTCGACACAATCAGTTTAGAAGCTTCTTTGAAAAAATGCCGCTTAATACTAATGGAATTCCTTTAGAGGAGATAGATAATCCATTTAGTAAGGCTGGAGAGGGGCAAGAAATTGAAGGGGTTATTTACTACTTTGGTGTCACCCTCCAGCAGCAACTGTCGGGGACTCTCTATCAAAGGATGAAAATTTATATTCCCAGCATTGATTACAATTGGGCTCCTGCCCTTGCTTACATCGATCCTGAACTAAACTCCCACATTGGGATCGAGATTAGCTCTCCTTCAGACAATGCAGCAATCATAATGCGAAATGATCTTGCAGAGAGATTTCTGGTAGATTCGGGTTGGATAATTATCAAGTTTACACAGGAGCAAATCCTGCAAAATTCGGCGGAATGCTGCAAAGAGTTTGCGAAGTTGCTCAATCGTCTGAGCCTTGATGATTCGGTATTGTCTAAGTTTGCAGATATCCCTGATCTGGCAGTTTCAAAACTTTAACTAAATTGGGTGTGGCGCTTCGTGCCACACCCAATTTAGTTAAAGCCGATATTGCCGATACACTTCACTGGCAGCACGGTGTAATAGAGAATGGCGATAAACCAGCGATCGCATATCTTCGCAATAGCCACCACCAATTACACAGGCGACTGGAAAACCTTGGGACACACAGGTACTCAAAACCTGCATATCGCGGCGATATAGTCCCGCATCCGTGAGGGCAAGCTTGCCAAGGCGATCGCCAATGTGCGGATCGACTCCTGCGTCGTAAATAACTAGATCGGGTTTAAAATCCACTAATAGATCAGGAAGATAATTCGCAAGCGTGCGTAGATATAGATCGTCTTCCATTCCTTCTGCCAAGGGAACATCTAAATCGCTGACTTGCTTGATGGAAGGGAAGTTAATCTGGCAGTGCATCGAAAAAGTAAACACCTCAGGCTCATCTCGAAAAATCAGAGCTGTGCCGTCCCCTTGATGGACATCCAAGTCAACTATTAATATTTTTTTGACTAGACCTTCTTTGCGTAAAACTTGGGAAGCGATCGCCAAATCATTAAAAATACAAAATCCTGACCCATAGTTAGGGAAAGCATGGTGAGTTCCTCCTGCTGTGTTGCAAGCGATCCCCTGCTGGAGTGCTAGCCTAGCGGTCAAGATAGTCCCTCCCACAGCAATCCTTGTGCGATACGCCAACTCTGGACTCCACGGCAAACCGATGCGACGTTGTGCTTTAGGGTCAAGGTTTCCTGTCCAATAGGCATCTACATATTCGCGATCATGGACTAAGGCGATCGCCTCTAGATCGGGCAATTCTGGTGCAAAAAACTGTTCATGGCTAGCCACTCCGTCCGCCAGCAACATCTTATGCAGTAATCGAAACTTCTCCATAGGAAATCGATTAGTATTTGCGATCGGAGCAACGTAATTGGGATGATAAACAATTGGTAAATCCATGGAACAATTTATTTGCTTCCCTCTAAAATGCCAGTAAAGACTAGGACTAGATCGGCTTACTCTCTTGCGTAAGTAACTAGGCGCAATTAAATATAGAATCCCAAACCCTAGGACATACACTGCTTGTAGGTCATGGGGCTTAGGTTTTGATGACAGTCAATTGAGGCTTTAATGGATACAGAAAAAATTTTAAAAGTGGCGCGAAGTGCCACTTTTAAAATTTTTTCTGAGTTTTAAGTTAGAGCAAAGCGCTATATGCGCTAGCTACTTACTTTTGACCACTTCCGCCGCGCACATTTTGCCCGATAGAGTTGCGCCTTCCATGCTATCGATATAGTCCTGCATGGTGTAACTACCTGCCAAGAAGAAATTGGGAATTGGAGTGGCTTGAGCAGGACGGAATGGATCTTTGCCAGGGGCTTCGCGATAGAGGGACTGGGCGAGTTTGACCACACTTGACCAAGTGATATTTAGCTTATGAGAGGAGGGGAAAATCTCATGGACTTGAGCAATCATTTTTTCAACAATTTGCTCATTACTCATCTTGATATAGTCATCCGCAGGTGTGATTACCACTTGCAAAAGTGAGCCTTCTCCTTCTTTGTAATAGTGGGTCGGGCTAGTAATTGCCAAATCGGCAAAGGTGGAGAAATCGACCCTAGTGGCATAGAGCAGGTTGTCAATATCTGTCACCCAACCATCAAAGCGTAACTGCACAGTGATCACTGGCACGGCATCCAACTTATAGATATTGTCAAACTGTGACCATGCTCGCCATTTTTCGGGAATGAGTCGCTTTACTCCAGGAATATCGACAGCACAGACATAGACATCGGCAGTCACGATTTCTTCTCCGTCCTCTTTCCCAACGATTAGCCCCGTCACACGGGTATTTTCGCCTTCGCCTTCAAAGAGAACTTCGCGAACGCCACGACGCAAATGGAACTTGCCACCACGCTCTTCCACATATTTAACGATGGGCGCATGGAGAAAGTCATTGGGAGAGCCTTCAAGCATTCTCAAAATCGAGGCTTCAGTGCGGGATGCAAAAAACTGAAAGATCGTGAGCATACAGCGTGCGGAGATGTTTTCGCAGTCGATGAAGCCTAAACCATAGGCGATCGCATCCCACATGATCTCTAGACTCTTCTCAGAGCCGCCCATCGATGTAAACCAATCCTTGAAACTAATATTGTCAAGGGCGCGGATTTGCTTCATCGCCGCTTCATGGTTCAGCAATCCTAAGATCAAAGGGCTACGGGCTAGGGCGATCGCATTTTGAATCTTGTCCTTAAGGGGTAACTGCCCTGTGGTAACGAATGCTTTCAATCCATGAAAGGGCGCACCGCCAAAGTTGCGAAAATCTAACGCCGCCTGACTACCATCGGGATTTACAAAAATATGGGTATGCTCTTTAAGTAATAAATGCTCAAAACCGCCTGTCTTTTGCATCAGGGCAAATAGGTTGTAATAGCAGCCAAAAAATACATGCAGCCCCATCTCGATATGGTTGCCATCTTTGTCAATCCAACTGCTGACCTTGCCGCCCACAAAGGGACGCGACTCAAAAAGCTCTACCTCATAGCCCTGTTCGCTGAGTTCTACGGCAGTACTCATGCCTGCTAAGCCCGCACCAATAATCGCTGCTTTCATGTTTATGCTCGACCCTTACTGTCGTTACCTTATTAAGTTTTGCTTAACATATTGTAATCTTGTTTGTGGCTTTGGGGAGACTAAAAGGTTGTTCCGCCCGCGTAGCGAGCGGAACAACCTTTTAGGTCTTAAGGAGTAAGGGTTGAGAGGACATTCGTACCAGTGACAGTGATGGTTTGCTGTTCGAGGTTTGCCACAGCGCGATCGCCTGAAACACTGAGATTCTTGTCAGGCTGCTGATAAACAATATTTCCATTAGCGGTAACAGTTTGACTAGGAATTAGCCATTCCACCCGATCAGACCTGACGACTCCCTGAGTAGAACTAAAACTCGCAGCCACTTCACCAGTGAGATTAATTTGTTCCTTCTCTAGTTGAGCTTCCCCTTTTTGAGCTTTGACAACAATGCCGCGACTCTTGCTAGAAGCAGTAAAGGCTTCAGGAATTGTGATCAATTGCTGCTCAAGATTCCAAGTTGCTAGCGAAGCGATAATATCAACATCCAAATTAGGATCTAGAGCCTTGATGTCACCCGTAAAAGTAACTTCCTGCTTAGCTATATCCCAACTGCCTTTGTTAGCATTCAGCCTTATCTGATCCTTGACTTGAATTACAGAAAGTGGACTTTCCGTGAAAGCACGATTATTTTTAGCATCCCAAGTAATTTTCTCACTTTTCATCTCTAGTTTAGGCTCTGTAGCGGTCACGACTACTTCTTTCTCTAAGCTGTAAATGTTCAAACTAGGCTGAGCCGTTAGTTCTTTCCCAATCATTTTGATCTTGTCTTTAGATCGATCAATCTGGACATTCCCTGTCGCCTTCAAAATATCGTCTTCAGACTTCCAAATCATCCGATCAGCTTGCATATCAACATTTTCTTGAACCGCGATCGCCTTAATATTGCCCTCCAAGGAAATTTCCTTGGAAACTTGGTCAATCGTACCGCGATCGCCTGTTGCTTCCATCAAAAGCTCACCATCTCGATAGAACTTACCTTTGACCTCCTCAACATCAGCAATTTTCCGATCTTCGCGGTAGTCTGCTCGTTTAGAAGTGATCTCCCAAATCAGTTTCCCATTGGCATCAAACTCAGTCAGGGTAATATTTTGTAAGCTAGAACCTGCAACAGTTGCAGATTTATTCAGGCTAGTTACCGATGGGCGCAAAAATATAAACCATCCCAAGGCAAACACTAAGATCGTGCTTACAAAAACAATGAGAAAGATATTGATATTGCGACGACTGAAGATTTGCATAGCTGAAGGGCGATGAGTTTTGCCTTATCTTAAACCCAAATAGGCTGAGGCGACGCTTCACACTCACTCACAATGATGGGATTGACATATCTTCAGGGCTTAACATTACAAAACTTGGCAGATTATCTAGTTGCGAGATCGCCGCATCAAGACAATCCAAACCATCTTGCAAAGACTCAATGCGACAGAGGCGATCGCGCAAAGCTGCGGCTCCGACAAAACCCTTGGCATACCAAGTCATATGTTTGCGAGATTGCCTAATACCACGCACACCCTTGTAATCCCACAGCCCACGTAAATGCTCCTTAGCAACTTGCAAACATTCAATTGGCGAAGGCTTAGGCAAATACTCGCCAGTTTTCAGAAAATGATCAACCTCACCCACTAAAAACGGATAGCCCAAGGTTCCACGCGAACACATTACCCCATCGGCTCCCGTCTGTTCTAAACACGCGATCGCCGCCTCAACTGAAAAAATATCGCCATTAGCAATTACAGGGATCGTCAATGCTTGCTTTACTTTAGCAATCCATTCCCAAGCCGCCTTACCCGTATAACCCTGCGATCGCGTTCTCCCATGGACAGTAATCATCTTGGCTCCCCCATCTTCCATGCGTTTAGCAAAGTCTAAAATTGTAATCTCCGCATCATCCCAGCCCAGCCTTGTCTTTACTGTCACAGGCACATCGACTGCCTGAACCACCGCTCGCACAATCTGCTCCGCCAACTCAGGTTGCCGCAATAAAGATGAGCCACCACCTTTTTTAGTAATTTTATTGACCGGGCATCCCATATTGATATCAACGGTATCGGCTCCCTCGGCAACAGCTTTTTGAGCCGCCTCAGCCAGAAAGTCGGGACGACAATCAAAAAGCTGAATACTAATCGGCGTTTCATGGCGATCAATCTCCATCAGCTTGGGCAAAGCCTTCATATGGTGTAGATCAGTAGCACTGATCATTTCCGTGTAAAGCATGGAGTCAGGTGCATAGCGGCGCACCAGTCGGCGAAACACCATATCAGTCACGCCAGACAAAGGCGACTGCAAGACCCGACTTTTGAGAACCACATTGCCTATGTACAGTGGCTCAGCAAGACTTTCCCTAAATTTTGATAAATCATTAGACACGAATATTTTTCTCGTTTTTATATCTTATTTTTAGTGTTTAGCTTACCTTCCCAAAAACTAATACCAGATCAAGAAATGGGGCTGACTTTTAAAACCTAGAAGATGAGTGGCGGCGCTTCGCACCGCCACTCATCTTCAGTTTTTTGCATAGCAACCCAGAATTAGTGTTGCAGGGCGAAGCGCTACACCACTAATTCTGGGATAGCGAGGGAGTATATGTATAAAGGGGTATATACAAAGGTATATTAGTTTTAATATTTTTTGTGACTCTTCGTTTGTGGGCGATCGCCCTCACGCTTAATACAAAACAAATAAATTGCCTGAATTTAAGGAGAAAAAATTTGTCTAAAAAACATCCAGTTATTGCAGTTACAGGTTCGTCTGGAGCTGGGACTAGCACAGTCAAACGCGCCTTTGAGCATATCTTTTTGATGGAAAAAATTAAAGCCGCGATCGTTGAAGGTGATAGCTACCACAAATACAATCGTGTTGATATGCGAGCAAAAATGAAGGAAGCTTCAGAACAAGGCAAAAACATGAGCCACTTTGGGCTTGATGCCAATGTCCTAGACAAATTAGAAGCCCTCTTTTGCGAATATGGTGAAACAGGTGGTGGACAAAGACGTTATTACCTGCACAGCCCCGAAGAAGCAGAACATCACAACTCCAGACTAGGTACTGAATGCAAACCAGGGGAATTCACTCCTTGGGAAAGCATCGAACCAGACACCGATATGTTGTTTTATGAAGGCTTGCATGGAGCGGTCGTAGACAAGGACATTGACGTTGCTCAGTACGTTGACCTATTAGTGGGCGTAGTTCCAATTGTCAACTTGGAATGGATTCAAAAGATTCACCGTGATAATGCAGAACGTGGCTACAGCGCTGAAGCGATCGTGGATACAATTTTGCGTCGGATGCCCGATTATGTAAACTACATCGCACCACAATTCTCTCGCACTCACATCAACTTCCAGCGCGTACCTACCGTCGATACTTCCAATCCTTTCATCTGTCGCGATATTCCAACTCTAGATGAAAGCTTTGTAATCATCCACACCAATCGTTGCTTCCGTGAAAAGTTCAACATTGATTTTCCATACCTACTAGATATGATTCATGATTCTTTCATGTCTCGCCATACTACTCTAGTTGTTCCTGGTGGCAAAATGGGCTTTGCCATGGAGCTAATCCTTCAGCCATTAATTGATTCAATGCTCATTGAATCCAAGAAGTTGCAGAGTTAGATTCACAAGTTTGTCACTAATTTCTCAGACGTTTTATTAAAAACCTAGAAAGCTGCCCTGCCCACGTAACGAGCAGGACAGCTTTCTAGGTTTTATGTTTACTTATGCTTAGCTAATTAACTGGGAGGCAGCACTCCACCTCGCTTCCCAGTAATACCAAATGAAGAAATGGCTATGCCATTTCTTCATTTGGTATTATTAAGCTTATTTTTTCAAGTTTATCTGTAACCAGCTACTTAGCAGCGCAGTTTTCTAACTTGATATAACTTTTTTCCAAAGAAACTAACTAAAGAGATAACTTACTGCCCTTGTAATCTTGTTGAAAGTAACCTAAATTCTGCATATACAAGAGTTATGCAAATTTACGGCAGCAATGCAAATCTAGGGAAAAGGGTTATGAAAGTATTAATCGCAGCTAGTTTAGGGATTTTATCGGCTTCTGTGGGGGTAAGTTCAGTAAGTGCCGCTGGATTTAACTTAGATGTGACATCTTCAGAAAACTGTCTGTCACCCAACGGTTGTACAACAGGTGTTGCACATACAGTAACTATTGACTTCAACTCTAACTTAGGCGCTCCATCTACAGGTTTTGCTCAGTACAGTCCAAATGGTACAACTCAGCTATTTACGGGTAGTCAATCTGGGCTATCAGCAACTCCTTTCAAGAATACAACTCCTTACCTCTCGCTACCTACCAATAAGAGCGCAGTAATTTCATTTGGTGGACTAGTTGACTACTTTGGCTTGTACTGGGGATCTGTTGACACTTACAACAGCGTTGAATTCAAGAAAGGTGGCGTATCTTTAGCTACATTTGGTGGTCAGCAGATCGCTAACTTGGTTCAATCAAAGTTCAACTTGCCAAGTCCTCAATTTGCAAGTTGGACTAGTAACTTCACAAATGTGTATGTGGACTTCTTTGCGGGTAGTGAAGCTAAGCAGTTTGACACTGTTGTGCTGAAGTCTACTGGCATTGCCTTTGAGACAGACAACCATGCTTATAGAGCTGTTAAGCCTGTTCCAGTTCCAGGAATGGTTCTTGGTGTGATTGCTGCTGCTGGTGCTTTTGCTGCTAAGCGCAAGAAAGCCGCTAAAGCCTAAGCAGTAAAAAAACAAAAGAGAGTGGTAGCGCTTCGCGCTACCACTCTCTTTTGTTTTTTTACAAAACTAGTTTTGTGAAAACTATAAAACTCTGATACATTTGGCTTAATTTTAAAAGACACTATTTGACCAAATATTTGAGGTCGTTGCCATGGCGCAAAATCCGCTAGTCGAACAAGCCAAACAAGGTAATATCAATGCGATCGCCTCGTTAATGAATCGTTTGCTTAAGTCACAGGGAATGCTAGCAAATGTCGAACGTGATGGCGATCGCCTAGAGATTTTGATTGAGTCTGACCTGCGATCGCTAGATGACGAAGTTCGGATTCCCAAGCGAGACATCCTTGTGGGAATGCTTAAAAAATGGTTTATCACCCTCGAAGTCCAAAATGTTTCTAGCATCAAGATCTCTTGGCAGCAGGCAGGTGAGAGTGAACCAGTATGGACAGAAGAAATTTATCTAGTAGAGCCAGCTACAGACATTGCCAAGCATGTTGAGAAGTTGAAATTGCCGCCTTTGCCAACATTGCCCAAGCCGCCAATATCTCAACGCGATCGCCAAGAAATCAAGCCTGCGCCTATTCCCGACCTAGAAGAGATGTTTGGGAATCCCAGTACTCAAGAGCAGCCACAACCCTTCGAGAGCCTGAGCGCAGAGTTAGATGCTGACCTCCGATCTAGACTAAGCTCTGAACTAGACTTCGATCACAACTCTGAGTTGGCAGATATTTCCCCTGCCCCCGATCAAGATTTGATGTATTTTTCTGATATGCCTTCTGGGTTTGATCTATCACGGATGGAACCACCGCTACAACCTGCCGAAACTACATCACCATTAGAGACAAGCTCTCCCAGTACACCCTTAAATCTCTTACTAAAAACACCTAACTTCAGCATCCAGATGCTCCAGTACTGTGTTGTTTGTGCGGTGATTATCTTAGGACTACGCGGACTTCATGCCGTCTTAGGTAGCAGCATTAAAGCAGAAAAAACCTCCATAACTACAGTTATGGCTTCATCGTAAAATAAAGAAGCAGATTTTTGGCAGCATAGCGAAGCCGCGCCACCGAAAATCTGCTTCTTTATTAAATTTAGGAACAAGGTTTTGTCATCTCAACTTCATGTTTGCCTTACTTTGGGTACTCGTCCTGAAGCGATTAAACTCGCTCCAGTCATCCACTTATTCAGAAATAACCCTAATTTCCAAACTTCAGTACTACTAACTGGGCAGCATCGGGAAATGGTTGAACAAGTGATGCAGTTGTTTGAACTCCGCGCCGACTATGACTTGGACATCATGCAGCCCAAGCAAACACTGACCCAAATCACCTGCAACAGTTTAGTTGGCTTAGAAACAATTTATAAAGAAATAAAGCCTGATATGGTTTTAGTGCAAGGCGACACTACAACTGCCTTTGCCGCTGCCCTTGCCGCCTTTTATCAGCAAATTCCAGTCGGTCATGTAGAAGCAGGGTTACGCACCGACAATTTATTTAATCCTTTTCCTGAAGAGGCTAACCGTCGCCTCGTCTCACAAATTGCCCAGTTACATTTCGCTCCAACCCTTGATTCGGTTGAGAACCTCAAAGCGTCAGGGGTTAAGTCGGGGATTCATCACACGGGTAATACTGTAATTGACTCGTTGCTCTACGTCTCAGCGCGATCGCCTAAATGTGAAATCACAGGTTTAGATTGGGAATCCCATCGCGTAATTTTGGCAACGGTGCATCGCCGCGAAAACTGGGGCGAACCTCTTGGGCAAATTATGCAAGCTTGGCTGCAAATATTAACCGAGTTTCCCGACACAGCTCTAGTATTACCAATGCACTTAAATCCTGTGGTCAGAGAGCCGTTAATAGCGCAACTAGGTAATCACCCAAGGATTTTTTTGGTAGAACCATTAAATTATGAGCAATTAGTCGGCGCAATGCAGCGTTGTTTTTTAATTATGAGTGATTCGGGGGGACTACAGGAGGAAGCTCCCAGCCTTGGCAAGCCCGTGTTAGTCTTGCGTTCTACCACAGAACGACCCGAGGCGATCGCCGCAGGTACGAGCAAATTAGTCGGCACAGAAACTTCAGACATCGTGAGTGCTGCTCAAAAATTACTAGGCGATCACAATGCCTATAATCAAATGGCGAATATCGCTAATCCCTTTGGAGATGGCAAATCCAGCCAGAGAATTCTCGATATAGTCCATTCTTTTTTAAGTCAGTCAGACTAAACCCAAAACCAAAAAAGGAGTGGCAGTGCAAAGCACCGCCACTCCTTTTTTGGTTTTGGACTAAAATTTCAGTATGAACCACCTCTCGCGCAGAAAGTTTTTAACAACTTTAGGAGCAGCCACTAGTACAGCATTACTGTCTAACTGCTCTTCAAATTCTGCGAATAACACTGCACCAAAGACCAACTTTCCATCCATATCTAAAACACCAGAAATATCTACAGTTCGTCTGGGTTACATTCCTTCCCTTGAAATTGCCCCGCTACTAGTGGCTCAAGCCCAAAAGTTATTTGCCAAACATGAAATGAACGTGCAGTTAGTTCCATTTCAAACTTGGCAAGGTATTTGCGATCGCACTGAAATCGGTACTAACTTAGGCACAAGTTTAGAAGGAATTGATGGAGGGCATTTCTATAGTCCCCTACCAGAGCTACTTACGGAAGGATTGATGAGCCGTAACAAACGCAGGACTCCCATGTATGTAATAATGCGCTTGCATACAAATGGCGGATATATTGTGGCTTCGCGGCGGCTGCGACCTTTTGGAATTAGATTGCAACGAGAATCTTTTGTCCCTTTACAAAGAGTCGCCAGACTATTTGGCGATGCAATTAACGGTGCGATCGTCAAAGCACGCAGTAATCACGAGCTATGGCTAAGATATTGGCTGGCTTCGTTGCAGATGGTTCCGCAACAGGATATCAAATTATTAGAGATTCCATCCAACGAGCTAGCGAACAATGTCAAACAAAATAAAGTTGATTTACTGAGTCTCGATCGCTGGAATACGATAAAGCTCAATAACATTAACCTTGCTGATCCTGCGATCGCAATTCAAGAAATTTGGCAAAATTATCCTGGCGAGATTTTTGCTCTCCGTGCTGATTGGGTTGACAAATATCCTATTGCCACTCAGTCAATTGTCAAGGCGATCATGGAAGCTCAGATTTGGTGTGACAATCCAGACAATGCCAAGGCTTTAAATACATTACTAGCCCTAAACTTGACTAATAGTTCTAGTTTAATCAATCAGCCTGTACAAGCTTTTTCAGAGATATTCAGGAATAGTCCTAATCAAAAACTTGATTCCAAAACTGATTCTCAAATTGATCGCCAAGGTAGATTCCCGATCAAATATTGGTTGAGTGATGGTATTTCCGTATCCTATCCCTATAAAAGCCATGACTTATGGTTCTTAACTGAATATCAAAGATGGAAAATGTTATCTAATCAATTTGAAACGAGAGAAGTCATTGATGCCGTAAATCGAGAAGATCTATGGAAAAGTGCCGCTAGGGAACTCGGTATTCCTGACACCAATATTCCTGCAAGCAATTCGAGGGGAACAGAAGTGTTTTTTGATGGAGTAAGTTTTGACTCTCAAAATCCTGAAAAGTACTTATCCACTGTAAATCCATAACATAAAACTCAAAGACTTGTGTCGCGCCCCAATTCTTTGGGGTTTATGCTGGCTAAGTATCGCAGAATACCGCAATAGGTAGACATTTAACTACACTATTATGTCAGTGAGGTCGGACAAGAACGAGATTTAAGATTGTAGGTAATGAAATGAAGTTTGAGACACCCATACAACAGGCTTGTTACGAAAAAATTAGCACTTGGCTAAACGATCTTTACGAAGAAGTCTATTCTCCGCCCTACGATATGCCTGTCTTTGTTCTGCCTCTCGGTTCGGCAACTGCAACGGTTGAAGTACTACCTTGGGGAACAACCGAAGCAATTATTTCTACTTGGTCTTACGTCGTTACAGGAGCTGAAATTACCCAAGATTTGATGAAGTTTCTTCTGAAAAAAAATTCGGAAATGCAGTTTGGAGTCTTTAGTATTGATGATGATGGTGACATTCGTTTTCATACTACTTTAGTTGGTTCTACCTGCGATCGCGATGAATTGCATACTTCAGTGACTTCAGTATTGGAAACAGCTGACCAATATGATGATGCGATCGTGAAAACATGGGGTGGTGAAAGAGCCTTAGATCGAACTATCTAAAATCTCAAAATTGAAAGGCGGCGCAATGCGCCGCCTTTCAATTTTGACTACTTAATCTTGCTATAACCAGATTAGGCTAAGATTTTAAAAGTCTCAAACAAAAGGTAATTTGCAATTGTGAATTTTCAAACAGAAGAACAAGAAGTCACCTACAGCAAAGTGGCTAGTTGGTTACCCGAAATTTGCGATCAAGTATCTAATCCCTTTGAAGACAAGCCTGTCTTCAGCTTACAGTTTGGCTCAGCAGCAGCCATCGTTGAAGTCCGTCCCTTCCGCCAAGCCGAATCAGTTATTTACATCTGGTCTTATGTCGCTACCGAAGTAACGATTAAAGAAGACTTACTGCACTTTTTACTCAAACAGAACGATACTTTTCGATTTGGTGGATTTAGTATGGCTGACGAAGGAGACATTAGGTTTCATGTCACCTTGCTAGGCGCTTGTTGCCAAAAAAATGAATTTGAACTTGCCATCAAAGAGGTACTAGAGAGTGCTGATAAATTTGATGATGTGATTGTAGAAACTTGGGGTGGTCGCCGCTCAACAGATGACTTATTCGCTTAAGTTATCATCTTTTATATATTTTTCTGGCGATCAATTTAATATGCTTTTGCCACTATCAGGCTCTCATCGCCACCCACAGCATATAGCCGAAGTTGTAGCAACCTCAACAACCGAGTTCTTAGCAGAATGTCTAGAACCAGAAAGTTTGGACTTTCCTGTCATGCCTGCCTTTGGCAGTTGGGTGAAGTCTCAACAAGATGAAAAGAGTAATATTGTTGCCTATGGTGTGGTTTACCATGCCACCACATCGACTATTGATTCAATACATCGGGCTGTAGCCTTGGGATTAAGTCTCCAAGCAATTAGAGAGCAGCAACCGCAGGTTTTTGCAATGTTACGCTCAGAAATAAAAGTAGTGTTGCTGGGATTCTCCACGCTAGGCAATGTTTATCAACATTTGCCAGCTCAACCGCCGCAGATCCATCAAGCTGTATTTGCCTGCGACGAAGAGGAAATATCTGATTTTACGGAAGAGTTAAATTTTTTAAGAACTTTAGTACAAATGAGTAATGCACCTGTGGACGAACTAATTGCCGCAGTGCTAAGAAATGTCTATCAAGTTCGTAAATGCGATCGCAATTGGCTAGTTCAAGCTGGACGTAAGTTAAGCTTACTACTTAAAGATGACTACGATCGCTTAGGCGCAATCCTCTCCCAAGTCCATCCATAAAATCCATAGCAAAAGTGTAGTTGGCGAGAGGCGGCGCTTCGCGCCAATAACACTTTGGTAAATTGAAAACCAAACCCAGTTCAGAAGACAAAAAGCCGCCAACAGGCGGCTTTTTGTTTAACCTTCTTTCAGTTGACTAGAAGGTGAATCTAGATCAAAGAGAACTTGTAACATTTGCATCGCACGGCGGCGCGTCTCGATGTCCTGCTGAGCGCGAAGCTGTACCATCGGATCATGGAGGATTTTGTTAATGATGCCACGAGTCATACTCTCGATCACATCCTGATGTTTATCAGCAAAATCATTGCCGAGACGAGACAGGGCTTTTTCCATTTCCTGCTCACGGATAATTTCCATTTTTTGACGCAGCTTACTGATCGTGGGGACAGTCTCAAGCGATCGCCACCATAGATCAAAACCAGCCACACAACCTTCTAGCAAAATCTCTGCTTGCATCGCCATTTGACGACGGCTTTCTTGATTTTCAGCAACTACAGCTTGCAAGTCATCGACATTGTAGGCTCTAGTATTGGGTAATTCGTTGACATCAGAGCCGATATTGCGGGGAACCGAAATATCAACAAGGGTCAATCCCGTATGCTTAGGGGCAATATCAACTAAGTGCTGCTTACTAATAATCACCTCGGTCGAAGCCGTACTAGTAAATACCAAGTCAGAAATTGCCACACAATCAAACATTTGCTCTAGGGGACGAATATCAAACTCTGCACCACTAGTCTCAAATTCTTTGATTAAGTCTTCAGCACGTTTGCTTGATCGGTTAACGATCGCAATTTTTTGTGCACCCTTAGAAATTAGATGCTTCACCAAGAGGCGCGACATTTTGCCAGCACCAATAATTGTGGTGTGTTTGTCTGATAAATCTTGCAGCTTAATTTGGGCAAGCTCAACCGCTGCCGAACTGATCGATACGGCTCCCGTACCAATTTCCGTCTCGGTGCGTACTCGTTTACCTGCGGATAAAGCTTCTTTAAATAACTGATTAAGAATACGACCTGCGCCGTTGTATTGCTGAGCCAAGCGGTGTGTATGCTTGACCTGAGCCAGAATCTGACCCTCACCCAAAACAAGGCTGTCTAAACCTGAAGCCACACGCATCAAGTGCATAACTGCATCTTGACGCAACAAAATAAATAAATAACGGCGGAGAAACTGTAGAGGTAGTTGGCTAAATTCCGATAAAAACTGCATAATTTCGCGAATGCCACCTTCAGCTTCGCTAGTAACCACATACAATTCGAGGCGGTTACAGGTACTCAAAATCGCAGCTTCTTCAATGTTCGGATAGCTCATTAGTTGAGCGATCGCCGCTTCCATGCGGTCTTCGGGAATACTCAACTTTTCGCGTACTTCCACAGTCGCCGTTTTGTGACTCAAGCCAACAACTGCAATATTCATATCGTAAATGCGTTTCTTATTTAAGAATTGGACTAGAAATGATTATGTTATTGCTAGAGCTTATCAGGAGATAGCTACCAGTGTAGTAGGTACTTATTACTCCTTAACTTTCTGTAACAGAGTCAAGCTGATAAGCAGATAGGTATGGCAGTTATGATTTATTTATAAAAATATAGCTTTGGCGCTTCCCCAATCTTTAGCTGTCTCCAGTCTTGTTAGGACATAAACCCCAGAAGCAAGTGGCGGCGCTTTGCGCCGCCACTTGCTTCTGGGGTTCACTTAGCTTAGCAAATGACATAGCTAAAATAACCGTAATACCAAACAAAGAAATGGCGTAGCCATTTCTTTGTTTGAAAATCATTACTAGGTTTAGTTTTTAGTTCACAAAAGTGTAGTCACACTTTTGTGAATTAGTACAAGGCGATCACTTTAAATGATGTTATAGCAAAGCAAGAGTTAGCTAATACAAATCAAAACCCTAGAAGATGAGTGGAGGCGCTTCGCGCCTCCACTCATCTTCTGGTTTTTTGTCTATAGCAAACCTTGCTTTACTATAGACAAAAGCTTGGTTTATGAGATATTCGCTAACAAAATATTTTTTTCGCTTTATCTATGGCTGACTCTAACCCAGCAATGTGCACCCAGCCAACAAAACCAGCATATTGGCATTTTCTATCTGAATCGACGATAAATACATGGTAGATCCCAAATCCATTCGTCCAAGTTTGGATAGTAGTCCCATCAGCAAAGGAATGTACGGTTTTTGAATATTTTACATCTACTGAATTGGCATCGGTGATGCCTTGCACAGCCCGAAAGTGTTCTATCAACTCTGAAACTAGAGTGAACTTTGGCACAGGTAAAGGTTCTCTGGGCTTTTCCCAAAACAATTGAATTGCTGTTGCCACCGCAGGATCAGATCTCAAAGCAGGGTGGCTCACGCCATCGATACAGACAAAGTGAGCGCGTTTAAGTTTAGTAGATTCAACGGTAACAGTTCCATCACTACCACCTGTAGTGTTTCCTGCCACTACTAACGTTGGAACTACTGCCGTAATTTTTTCTGCCAAAGGTCGCCGATTTTCCCCCAAGTATTTAGCCATGCCAATACCCCACCCCAAAGGATCGATCATTCTAGCTAGATCTGAACCACCAATAGGCGATCCCAACAGTACTAAAGAATCAATTTTTGACCACCATTCTCGATTACGAGATAACACTTCTATCCAAATTACTCCACCAAGGGAAGTGGCTATAATCCGAGTTGGTATATTAGGATATTGCTCAAATGCCTGCAATGCATCCCGTTCAACCTTAGCGATTAAAGGTTCGATATTGAAATAAGTTTTTACTATTCCCAAATTTGGCGCAACAATATGAGAATTTGGCGGCGCGACTTTGTGAGCTAAAGCAAGCATCTTGCGGTTGGTATCACTCATTCCATGCTGAGAAAATATTATAAATTTTGGTTGATTAACAATGGACATACTTGTACTTTAGAGAAGTAAGTGGGTAAGTTCAGAAAACAACTTTGAATACTTTGGCGATCGCATTTCCTAATTTTAGTTTGCCCTCAATTTTTTACATCAAACAATGAAATAGCGTAACCATTTCTTTGTTTGATGTAACGCCATTAACAAAAAAGCAAGGGGCTTAAGCCCCTTGCTTTTTTGTAATAGGTGATTTACACCTTCATCTAACAGCGCTATTTAACGCAAGTTAATCACTTTAGGATTGTCGCTAGTCAAGTGGATTGTATCTACAAAACGAGCAGTCTTAGATTGGCTAGAAATAACTAGAGACTGAGTACGGCAGCCGCCACCAAAGAAGCGTACACCTTCCATCAATGTGCCAGGAGTAATACCACAACCAGCAAACAAGACATTCTTGCCACAGGCCAAGTCTTCAGCATTGTAAACCTTGTCAGGATCGGTAATACCCATTTCGGTTAGACGAGCAATATTACCTTCACGAGTCCATTTTTCGCTTTCAGGAGTCTTTACTTCAGCAGGGTCATAAACCAATCTACCTTGAAAATGTCCACCCAAGCAGCGCATAGCGGCAGCAGAGATAACACCCTCAGGTGCAGCACCGATACCCATAAGAGCGTGGATATTAGTACCAGCGAAACCACAGCAAATTGCGGCAGATACGTCACCATCGCTAATCAATCGTACACGCGCACCTGCAGCTCTAATTTCAGAGATTAAACCTTTGTGGCGAGGGCGATCCATAACTACAACCACTAATTCTTCAATGGCACGGTTTAGACATTCCGAAAGAATCTTCAGGTTTTCGGTCGGGCTTTTGCGAATGTCAACGTGACCTCTAGCAGCAGGAGGTGCAGCGAGCTTGTCCATATAAAAGTCAGGCGCTTGGAATAGTCCACCACGCTCTGAAATTGCTAAAACTGCCATGGAGCCATTTTGACCATAGGCAACCAAGTTAGTACCTTCGCAGGGGTCAACTGCGATATCAATTTCTTGCAGTTCTTCGATGGTGCAGAACTCGGCAGCATTGGGCTGTGTGCAGATACCAACTTCTTCACCGATATATAGCATTGGCGCTTCGTCACGTTCGCCTTCACCGATGACAATACGACCGCGCATATGAATCTTGTTCATACGTTCGCGCATTGCTTCAACGGCGGCTTCGTCAGCTTCATCTTTCTTACCCAAGCCCATGAAGCGAGAAGATGCGATCGCTGCTTGTTCAACGACCTCAATAATCTCAAGGCTGATTGTGTTATCCATGCGTAGGAATCCCTAATTTAACTGAATTTTATAACTATTATTTTTTACTAGGTAGCTGAGCATAATTAAAAGCCAGACCCCCAAGCTGCTTAGTACGCTGCGCGTGCGCTACAGCTTTGGAGTTTTTATATTTAACTCTGCCTAACCACTTACATTCTAGAAATCTTCTAGAAATAGAGAGCAAAATCTAAGCTTGCTGTGTCTTTTACACAACCTTGTAATTAAGTTTACAGGGCAGAAGGACAAAATAAAACCCAAATAGTGGATGGCAGTACTTCGCCTCATCTCCTACTATTTGGGCCTTATTTGCTTACAAGCAGAGCGATCGCGACAATTTGTCAACTTTAAGGTTTTCAGTACCTCGGCGCTGAAAACCTTAAAGTTGGTTTTTTGAACTTGGTTAAGAAATGCTTAACGCTGGTACGATCTAGGCATGGGCTTTCCTTCTTTACCCAAACTAAAGTACTGCGTACAAATGCTATGTTGCCAGAATATTCTGACCATCCTATTTATGCTGATGAAATGCCTGAAGAATCTGAAGATTTTATTAATAATGAACTAGACAAACCACAGGAAGCCTGTGGTGTTTTTGGAGTGCTAGCGCCAGAGGGGGACGTTGCTAAGCTGGTATATTTTGGGCTGTACGCGCTGCAACATCGCGGGCAAGAATCAGCAGGAATTACTGTTTATGACGCACAAGGCACAACTCATACCCATAAGGCGATGGGGCTAGTTGCTCAGGTTTTTAATGAAACTATCCTTGCGGAAATGAAAGGTGCTTTGGGAATTGGGCACAACCGCTATTCGACCACAGGTTCTAGTAAGGTCTGTAATGCTCAGCCGATTGTGGTTAATACAAGATTAGGAGATTTTTCATTAGCTCATAACGGCAACTTGGTAAATGCCACGGAACTGAGAGGCGAGTTGTCGGCTCAGGGTCATGCCCTTGAGTCCACTACCGACTCCGAGGGCATCGCATTTGCAGTTGGCGAGGCTGTGGCTGAGGGACAGGATTGGCAAGAGGCGATCGCTACGGCTTTGCGCCGTTGTCATGGAGCTTTTAGTCTGGTGATGGCAATGCCCAATGCGATCGCAGGTGCAAGGGATGCTTATGGGGTAAGACCTTTGGTAATTGGTAAAACTGCCGATGGTTCCTATGTTTTGTCGTCAGAAACTTGCGGGCTTGACATCATCAGTGCGGAATATGTGCGCGAAGTTTTACCAGGGGAGTTGGTTATCATCACCCTAGAAAATGGGATTCAGTCTTGGCAATGGGAAGCGCCCAAGCCAAAACTCTGCGTCTTTGAAATGATTTACTTTGCCAGACCTGACAGCGTGATGCACGATGAGAGTCTTTATACTTATAGGCTGAGGATTGGGCGCGAGCTAGCCAAAGAGAGCTTTGTGGAGGCGGATATAGTAGTTGGTGTGCCAGATTCTGGCATTCCTGCGGCGATCGGCTTTTCCCGTGAGTCTGGCATTCCCTATGGCGAAGCATTAATTAAAAATCGTTATGTGGGACGTACTTTTATTCAGCCAACCCAAGCGATGCGAGAGTCGGGCATTCGGATGAAGTTAAACACCCTGAAGGATGTTTTGCAAGGAAAGCGCGTAATTGTGATCGATGATTCGATCGTAAGGGGAACTACGAGTCGTAAAATAGTAAGAGCCTTGCGTGAGGCTGGAGCAACGGAAGTACATATGCGTATTTCTTCTCCACCTGTTACGCATCCTTGCTTCTATGGTATCGATACGGATTCGCAAGACCATTTAATTGCTGCCCAAAATTCTGTCAAGGCGATCGCTGAGCAGATTGAGGTAGACACGTTAGCGTATCTCAGTCATGACGCGATGTTAAGAGCGACCCAGATTGATACAACGCATTTTTGTACAGCCTGTTTTACGGGAACGTATCCTATTGAGGTTCCTGATAAACTCAAGCGCACCAAACTTATGCTAGAGAATACTGCACCATGACCAAGATCCTCTTCCATCTCGCATTTCCAGTCAAAGATATTGCCAGTACTAAGGCGTTTTATATTGATGGACTGGGCTGTCTAGCAGGGCGCGAGTCTAATGACTCAATGATAATGAGCTTATATGGTCATCAGTTAGTTGCTCACGTTGTCCATGAGGATCTTGATGCTCAACGCGGCATCTATCCCCGCCATTTTGGACTGGTTTTTTATTCAGAAAATAACTGGATGGCTTTATTGGAGAAGGTACATGATAAGCGACTCAAGTTTTATCAAAAACCCAAGGTTCGCTTTGTCGATACGCCCTTAGAACATCGCACTTTTTTCTTGGCGGATCATTCGGGCAATATTTTGGAGTTTAAGCACTATAAGTTCGAGACAGCAATCTTTGGTGAAACTGATTTTCACGAAGTTGGCGATGCAGATTTCGCGCAGCAAGTGCCTGTGACCACTCATTAATGGTTAATGGCTGCGCCAGCAACGTTGATTAAGGGCGGGGCGCTTCGCGCCGCCCTTAATCAACGTTGGCGGTTCTTTGCGATCGCTTAGACATATATTTAGTCAAGTCT
The DNA here is from genome assembly GCA_003249015.1 of Pseudanabaena sp. GTDB lineage: Bacteria > Cyanobacteriota > Cyanobacteriia > Pseudanabaenales > Pseudanabaenaceae > Pseudanabaena. The sequence goes on from QBLS01000041.1 coordinate 20,693, forward strand.
ATAAAAGTATCGCGCCGCAGATAGGGATAATCGCCCACCCAGAGGTTGTATTGGGGAATGAAGGCATCGGAGGTTTGGCGGCTTACCCTACCAAATCGGCGATCATTAGAAAATAGCAGCATATAAACTGTTTGTTCAGGGCGAATCCGTTTTAACTCGCGCTTCATCGGCAATCGTAAGGTAGTTACAAATTCTGTTTCATCGCCTAGTTCAATATTTAAGAAGCTTTCTGCATCATAGCTAATGTCCATTCTTCCCCGCGAGTCCACCTTTTCTGAACGGGCTAGAACTTCTTGAGAGACATAGACATCTAAAACTTCCGCTTGCCAAAAACCGCAATAGGGAAATCGACGTAACTTGGCATTACGAATACTCGCCAGTGCCACAGGTTCCAGCATCCAATACAAACCGCCTAGCGCCGCACAAACAAACATCACCAAAGCGGCAAAACTACTAGGATTATTTTCATGAACACGATTGTATAAAATCGTGAAAATAATTACGCTAGCAATGGAGATGGCAACTCGGCGAAATACGCTTTGCCCATCTCCCCAATAGTATTGGTACTGCTCAGATGTGGGAACGGCAGGAATAAGCTCATCAAAGCTTTTGCGTTTGAGTGGAGTAATCATTCGACAAGTTTAACGTGTTAATCGTAGTATAGCTAGTCGCATGAATGAGTTGCGATGCGACTCGTTTATTTGCTATGAATGCTACCCAAAAGTGATTGGCGGGGCTTCGCGCTGCCAATCACTTTTGGGTTTGTTACGGCGCTCCGTAACAAATTAGAAATTACCATTGACGGAGAAGTACAAGCCTGAATCTTGGAGGTTAGAGCCAGAGTTATTGGCATTGACCAGAGGAATACCAAAGTCAACTCGAAAAGAGAGATTGCGAAGTGGTTGATAAACAGCACCTAGACCGACGCTAAATAGAGTCTGGGGACTGGGGTTTGCGGTGCGGTTGTTCCAGACCGATCCTGCTTCTACAAATGGAAGTAACTTAATAGTTGTCAATCCATTATCATCTCTAACGATTGGGAACTGAACTTCTAACGATGCTTGGATACCATTGTCTCCAGTAATTTGGTTTTGACGATAGCCACGAATTGATTGAGGACCACCCACACTAAAACGATTGAGAGACAATAGGCGATCGCCTGTAAATTGAGCATTAACTCTAAAAAATGCTAGGGTATCGCGATCGCTGCCTAAGCGCTGTACTCGCAGAGCCTGACCTGTCCAGTAGAGAAACCGCCCATCGGGAGAGCCATCATTACGAATAGTCGCTCCTAAAATATTTAAGCCAGCACTAAAGACAGACCGAAACGCCCAAGCACCGCCGCCATCACGGTTAACATAGTCTTGGGTGAGTTTTAATACCCTAGCTTGCGATCGCCCATCGTCAAGAGCCTGATTTTGAAAGTTAAATGACTGTCCATTAACTGAGGAGGAGCTATTTTCAAAGCCAAAGGATGCACCTAATACTAGTTCTTCCCTTGGCGATCGGATTACAGGCTGTCGATAGGCGAGTTCATAGACCTGAGAGTCAGTCACAATATTTAGGCTAGCAAACTCTGGCTGAATAACTCGACTATCACTAATCGAAGCATTGAGACTTAAAGTGCCGCCTGTGGGATTAAGTGGGTATTGATAGCCTAGCCCATAGCTGTTGGCTCCACCTGAGCGAATGTAACTGATAAACCCTGTGTCCCCAATACCAGTTAGATTTAACTCTTGTAAGCTTGCCCCAGCCCGATAGATGCCTGACGAGACATTACCGTAATTGTCAGTAAATAGATTGACATTAAGACTTTTAGCCTCGGAAAAGGTGATTTGTAAAACACTTTGATCTGGCTTTGAACCCGCAGCTAAGTTAGCTCTAACATCTGAAAAAAGTGGATTAGAACGCAATAGTTGCAATTCTTCTTCGAGGCGAGTGAAGTTGATTGGCTTATCAGCAGCGAGTAAGGCGCGACTTCTCACATAGTCATCATTTAATCTTCCTTCAACATCACCAGCCCTGCGGATATCAACTCGTTCTAATGTCCCTTCTAAGATCTTGATAGTTACTACACCATCCTTAATTTCTTGGGCTTCAAGAATGGCTCGGGAGGTGATGTAATTGCGTTCTTGGTAAATTTGGGTGAACTGATCGGCGATCGCGCGGATCTGCTCAAGGGTTAAAGATTTTTGTAAAAATGGGGCGGTTACTTTATTAATCTCAGCTTCGCTAAGAATTGAGCTACCGACAACGAGAATTTTTTTAACAGGGATCAGTACTTCTGGACTTTGTTTTATTTTGGTTAAGCCAGTTGCAGGAGAATTTGCAGAGGGTAGGGGTGATATTTGATTTGTTTGCGTTCTAAGTTGAGAAACTTTAGGGGCTGCACTGATACCATCAATGGGGCAGGTAGCGATCGCCACTACAGCTACACAGAAAACATTAACAGGAGCAGTAGTTAGCACATTTTTCTCAATGGTTACTTTTGATAATCGCTTGATAAATCGATTCACCTTGAATTCCTCACACAATTATTTCGTCAGGTTATCACACCTCAAACAAAATAGAATTTAAGAATTGTCTATAGAAAAGCAAAGTTTGTGAATTGAAAACTAAACACAATATGGGCTTTTAAATAAAGAAATAGCTGCGCCATTTCTTTATTTGGTATGACTCTTACATTGCTATAGGTTAAATTCAATTTTGATGCAAGGTGAAATTTTAAATTTCACTAACTCTAAACTCAATCAACTCGCGATCGCATCAGCCAAATTTGGCAATGCCAATACTAATGTCAATACAGACACTAAGAATTAATTGCAAACCCATAAAATTACACCTCTGTGGGGCGCAATTTTATGGGCTAGTTGCCAATCACGCACCAATTCTTGACTAACAAGAAAGTAATCCTTTGCCAGTGTAAAAATAGCCTTTAAAACCCAAAACTAGTAGTATGGCGCTTCGCGCCGCACTGCTAATTTTTAGCTGGGAAGTAAGATAAAATTAAAGGTAATGTGTTTTACAACACGCTGCGATTCATAAAAGTGAATAAGCAAGTTTATGAATTAAAAGCCAAACCTAGTAAGGGTTTTCAGATCAAGAAATGGCTACAATATGGTAATAATTTAGAGGTAAATGC
>QBLS01000042.1 GCA_003249015.1 Pseudanabaena sp.
GCCAGCAGCACAGGTTGGCTGAGCGAAGTCGAAGCCTCTTTTAAATATTTAAAATTGCTATAAGTGATATAGCAAAGCAAGTTTTGCTTAGGACATAAAACCCAAGAAGTGAGGGGCGTTTCTTTGCCCTACCTGTCACTTCTTGGGTTTTTGTTTCTACTAGCTAACTCTTTTTTTACAATGGATAAAAGTGGGTCATTTACTATAGCAATTCTAAATGAATCTAGAGAATGTAAAACTTATATAGCAATTTTAATTATTTAGAAGAGGCTTCAACTTTGCTCAGCCAAACTTTACTTCTGGCTGAGCGAAGTTGAAGCCCTAACTCTTATTTGAAACATCTATAACATGGAGCTTATGTATACTTATCATTTTCATTGCGCTGTAAGAAAGCGATTAATCAAATCTTTCATTGTCATATTTTGTCATTAAGTATTGAAACTTAAAGCCAGCTACCTACTAGTACAAAAGCAGCCCAGTAGTATGGATGTTGGTATTGTGAATCTTTAAGTATTGAAAGTTGAGATTGTTGTAATGCTTCTGCTTTAGAAATAGTAGGTTGGCTGACGAGAATATCATAGAAATTTGACATTAGCTTGCTGGTTGAGTCATCGTTGACTGCCCATAGGCTACCAATTGTACTCCTCGCGCCAGAGCGTATTGCAATACCAGCAAGTCCCAAGATCGCTTTCACATCACCTTCGGCAGTTTTACAAGCACTGAGAACAAGTAACTCTAGAGGTTGTTTGCGATTGTCGGTGCGATCGCGCAAAAACTTGTAGAAATCTGGGACTGTGACGCGATCATCCCAAGCCAGAATAAAAGTTGATTCTGGATCGGAGCTAAACTGTCCATGTGTAGCTAGGTGAACTATAGCTGTCCCTGCCTCCGATAGCCCTTTCTGTAAGTTCGTTTTAGTAAAGTCACTATTTAGTTCTAAGTTAGTGGGAATTTGCTTGGAGATTTGGTTAGCTTCAAACTTTACCCCTTTTAACTCAGTAAAACCTTGCCTTGCTTCTGATAGTCCGCCTAGCCAAACTTTCAGTTGTCCTCGATCTAGCGGCTTTGCTCCTAATATTTGTAGTCCTGGGGTTAAAGCCATACTGTATTTTTCGATCGCATATTGCTTGCCATCATGTAGGGCTGCCATGGGCAGATTTCGCAATGAGCCATCCAGAACAAATACTAAATTTTTGATTTCCTTTTCAGCGAGGGCTGTTTCTGAAGGACGAATGATCAAGTCGTATAGTTTTTGTGAGACTTTTAAGCGAGTACGTTCAGAAAATGCTGGGTTCAGGGCTTGAAGAAATTGATCAGCACTATCTTCTAATTCTGTCTGCGATATATTTGAGGAATAATATCGCAGAGGCTCTTTGGGTAATGAGAGGATCAATGCTAGGCGATCGCTTAAGATTGCTGAATAGATCACTGCGGAATTGGAGTCCACAGCATCAATTTGCTGTGGTTGAATATTGAGACAAGCTGCTCGAAAGAAATTTTCTAGTTCTACGACTTGCAGTGACTCAAGGGTAAGCCGCGCTTGGATCAGGTTCTCTTGAGATGGTTTATCGCTTTTTAGTAATAGAGAGACGAGTTCCCGATAAATTGGCTCAATGCGATCGCGAAAGGCAAACTGAACTTCTGGCGATGTCGCGACTAACTCTCGACGCAGATTTTGGATATTCTTGATTGCCTCACTATAAGCATCGATCGCGAGGTCAGATTTGCCCTGTTTGTTTAAGATGCGACCTGAGAGCCATTTCCAACGATAGAGTAAGTCATCGGCACTTATTGATTGAGCAAGCAAGAGCGCCCGTTGGGAAAGCTGATAGGCCTCCGTGAGTTGTTGATTTTGTTCGTAAAGTCCACCTAAAGCACCAATTGCAAAGGACTCGGCTCTGCGGTCTTGAATGGATTGGGCTTGCCGCAACGCTACCGTTAATAACTCGGCAATCCTTGATGTGGTAATTGGACGAGCATTTGCATCTTTAATCTTCATCAAGCTTTCGCTCAAATTAACGCTCAGATAAACACTGCGACGGCTAGGCTGCAATTTCGTCAGCTCTGGTTCGATCTGTTGCCATAGTGGTTGAACTTGTTGGAGGCGATCGCTTTCAACAAGCAAACTTAAACTTAAAGCCTGTGCTTCTAAACGCAGAATGCTTACAGGAGAAGTTTTTGCGGCTTGTTCATATTTTTGTAAAGCGCCATCAATATCTTTGATAAACCTGAAGTTATTGCCAATGCTGATTAATGTGGCGCTGCTCTCGGCAGGATTGTTTAGTTTTTGGGCGATCGCTAAGCTTTGTTCGAGGATTTTTTGAGAATTGGCAAGATCGCCAAGGGTCTGTAGCGTCGTGCCGAGGCTATGTAGGGCTACAGATTTAAGGAGTGAGTCTGGTTGACTTTGGAGACGTAATTCGATCGCTTCTAATTGTTCGCTCGCTAGACGAAATAGCCCTAAAGCTTGCAGTGCCTGTGCTTGATTGGTTTGACTACCTAATAGCCCAATTTCGTCATCGAGTTGAGTGTATCGCTCTGCAGCTATTTTCCAATTGTCTAGGGCAGCTTGAGGATTGCCCATAGCAAGTTGGAGGCTACCCTGTGTATTGCTGATTCTTGCCGCGATCGCTAGTCCTTCTTTACTGTTTAATAGTTCTCGCTCTATTAAGTTCGCACTCTGGGCTATGGTTTCTTGAGCTTGTTCCCAATCGCCAAGTTCTTGATAAGCCATTGAGAGGTAATTTAGACATAGCGCCTCATTTAATTGAGCAAGTAATTTTTCAGTTATGGTGTTTTGGCGAAGACGATAGGTAAATAGGGCTTTTTGCCATGTGGCTACGGCTTCGGTAAGGTTGCCTTGTACATAGAGGCGGCTTCCTTGCTCTAGCAATGAAGGCTGATTGGACTGGGATAATTGCGTTGATAGGTTGGGATTATCCGCAGTTTTGTTACGGGTGGCGATCACAGGTTGGATGATCGTGATTGAGCAGTAAGTAGCGATCGCCAACATCAACAGGAAGGTCAGTTTCTTTTTATTAATTATTTGCCAGAACTTTCGAGCAGTAGCGATCGCAAATTTCATGTTTTCTATCTCTATCTATTTATTTGGATTTGTAGGACAAATGACAGGGGATCGCCATACTGGCTCCGTTGGTGAGTCCGCATAGGCTAATAGTTTCAAGTTTCCATTTGCATCTTTTTCCCAGCCTTGGGCTTCAATTTGGGGGATGGGTTGCGTGGACTGAATGGCAACTTGATTTGACGAGGTTTGAGATGTAGGATTTGATTGCACTGAGTGAATCTCGGAAAATCGTAAATCTCGCCAAATCGCTTGACTGGAGATTGTTTGGGTGGCATCGGTTGGAGCGCCGCCGCGTCCAGTAGAGATTAGCTCATTGCCTCGAAAGCGATCGCAAGCTACCACAATTTGTTTATTGGTATCGGCTAAGTTATCAGGAAGTTTGACTAAACCTCGGCTGAGATCATTGTCAGGCGATCGAATTTCCACAAGCCCATTAAATTGTGTGCCTAAAGCCGAGGTTGCGGTAATGTCACTGAATGGAGTCAATCGATTTAACGATTGAAACCCGATCACGCCTTTAGCGGTGATAATAACTTGTCCACCAAAGTTATTCAAAGAATTAGCAGTGATATCGCTATTTTCTAAGGGAACTCCCGTCAAAAAGTCAGTATTAATATCAATATTGCCACCTGACGCACTTCCTAGGGCATTGGTGGAGATGCTGCTAGCATTCCGCAAAAGTGCCAGAGTGGAGTTTATGTTAATGTTGCCGCGAGTACCACTTAATGAGTCAATATTTATTCGTCCCCCATCAAGCAAGATTGATGGCGAGGTAATGGTAATATTTCCCACCGAACCACTTCCAGGGAAAATTGTACTGAAACTGCGAAAGTTGCTTGCACTGATAATCCCACCATCGCGTACGCTTAACTGATCGCTATTAACGAAAATCTCGCCACCATTTCCCGTGAGATCAATAGCATTGGCTAGTAAACCACTACGTCCACGCGCAACCCTTCCAGAGATATCGATTAACTTCGCATTCACCACTAAGTTCCCTGCGTTACCACTACCAGCAGTCCCAACAGAGATCTGCGCTCCATTTTTAATGGATAGATTGTCTGATGTAATTGTCAGTATCCCTCCATTGCCCGTTGAGCCTCCATCGGCTGCGGATGAAATACCTGTCGGGAAATTATTAGTCCCGAATAGGTTGATATTTCTTGCGATGACATCTAGACTGCCTGAATTGCCAATTCCAAAAGTACCAGTTGTGAGGAGTGCACCTTCCAAAATTTGCAAGTTATCAGTAGTGATTTTAATTTTGCCACTATTGCCCGTTGCTGTCGCTATCAGAACTTGAGAGAATATGCCACTTGGATAAAAAATTGGAAAAATAGCAGATCTCCCCGATAAAATTATTTCATTAGCATTAACTTTGATCTCGCCAGCAGACCCAGATCCCAATACTGCAGCACTAATTTGCGCTCCGTCTATCACTTCTAATTTTTTTGTGGTGATCGTAATATTGCTACCATTTCCCGTAGAAACTGATGATGTGTCTGTATATATACCACTGCCGAAAGGAAGGTTAGATTCTCCCCTCACTGAGAGAAGTTCGGTAGCGCGGACAAATATCTCTCCTCCATTGCCACTTCCTAAAGATGAAGATAGAAGTGCAGAACCGTCATTCAGGGTTACTTGTCTGCCTTGCACCTGAATGCTGCCTCCACCATTGATCCCGCTTACATCCACTAAAGCAGCTTGCTCTAGTCGAATGTTGTCTAGATTTGGAACATTGTCGTAATTTAATAGCCATCCATTAGCAGTTTGCGCGATCGCCACAAACCCATTACCAGCGACGCTACCCAGTTCGATGCGTCCGCTATCTGCGGTCAATTTTGCGCCTTGAAGATTTATATCACCACCAACAAAAGCCAGAGTGCGCCCACTCTGCACACCCAAAGGTGGGTTGGGAGGTCGAAAGATCTGTAGAAAATCAGGAGGGCTATAATCCAACCCAACGCCGAGTCCTTGTGCAGCGATCGTACCATTAGTTGTGCCGTTAAACTGTAAGCCTACAGGAGTACTTACTAACAATAGAGGTGATGTCGTTTGCGTACTTGCATTAGCTCTAAATTCACTCCCATCTAGAAATCTAACGCTATTAGCCGTAGTCGCTAAAAATGAACCACCTATTTGCAATCTCGCATTTTGCCCAAAAACAATTCCATTGGGGTTAATCAAAAACAAGTTGGCATTGCCAATGGTACTAATTATTCCATCAATGCTAGAGATATTACCTCCAGTTACCCTAACTAGAATATTTTGGATCGCGGGAGAATTAGCAAAATCTGCTCTCTCTCCATTAATTAAGGAAAACTGGCTAAAACTATGTAATAAATTAGTATTTGCTGTTGTCCCTCCCGTAATTGTGAAAACTGGACCTCCACCAACAATAGAATTAGTTGGCAAAGTAGTATCAGGTGTAATTTGAGCATTCGCAAGTTCAGAGATGCTCATTAAAGAAAGATTTGCTAAGGCAAAGCCCAAGAGCATTATATTCCCAAAAAAGTTTTGCCGTAAAATCTTCATATTAATAAAACCTTCATTAGGTAACTCAATTTATCTATTATTCTGGTAATTCTATATCAACTTAAATTTAATTTACTTCAACGAAATAAGCCATTAGCTTTTAATATTATTGCTATACGTTGTACGGCGGATCTAGTGTGGTTTGAAAAAACATTTCCCGATTAAGATCGCGATGTTGCTAAAAAATTAGTTTTGTAATCAGTGGCAAAACTTATATGTGTGGAGATATATCTAGATGAAGTTACTGTGGAGACACATGTTTTTTTTGCAGTCTGATCGCTATATTTGGTTGTTTGTTGGAAGGTCATTCTATTTTAGCTCAATCTACTATACCGCCAAATCTAGTTCCATCAGCGCCTGTCCGACCAGAAGAACCTCCACGACGACTACCTCCTGTTGACCAACCAATAACACCAAACAGTCCTCAAGTCGAACCTAATCGGGAAATACCTGACTCAACCAATACTTTTGTTGTGCAGGAATTTCAAGTAATTGGTAGTACTGTGTTCTCGGCAGGTGAGTTAGCTGCGGCTGTCAAGTCTTTTACTAATCGTCCCATCAGTTTCAGTGAATTATTTCAAGCAAGGGCGGTGATCGCTGCTTTATATATTCGCAACGGATACATCACATCAGGAGCTTTTATCCCCCCCCCAAGAGATAAATAGTGGCACTGTTACAATTCAGGTCGTTGAAGGTAAGCTCGAAGAAATTCAAATTACAGGGACAAATCGTGTTAATCCTAGCTATATTCGCTCGCGCCTAGAGATCGCGACGGGCGCTCCTTTAAACCGCGATCGCTTGCTTGGTGCTTTGCAATTATTGCAGCTCGATCCTTTATTCACGTTTGTTTCTTCAGAACTCAAAACTGGCTCACAACTAGGAACTAGCATCTTAGAAGTTAAGGTGGATGAGGCAAATTCCTTTAATGTCAGAGCTAGCCTTGATAATTATGCGTCTCCTAGTGTTGGGCAGTTATCGCGACAGGTTGAAATAAGCGATCGCAATTTACTGGGCTTAGGCGATCGCATTATCGCCATCTATAGCAATACCGATGGGCGAAATCAGTATAATCTCAGCTACACATTGCCACTTAATGCATATAACGGAACCTTGAGCTTTCTTTTTAGCAATACCAACAGTAATGTGGTGGAATCCGAATTCAAAGTTCTCGATATTTATTCCAACTCTACAACTTACGAATTAACTTTTCGCCAACCACTTATCCAAACTCCTGCCCAAGAGTTTGCCCTTGGGTTGACAGCATCTCATAGCGATAGCTTTACAACCCTGCTCAAGTTACCAATTCCCCTCTCCGCAGGTTCAGATGATTTCGGCCGAACTAAGCTCTCAACCCTGCGGTTTTTTCAAGACTAAACGCAACGGAGTAGTGAGGATGTACTTGCTTTGTGATCGCAGATTAGTTTGGGTCTAGGTGGGGTTCTAAATTCTACCGTTAACCTCAAATCACCAGATAGCAGTTTTGTCGCTTGGCGTGGACAATTGCAATATATTCGAGCTTTAGCCGAGGATACCTTGCTGATTGTGAGTGGCGGACTCCAGTTTGCCGATCGCCCTTTGCCAGCCGCAGAAAAATTTAGTCTAGGAGGTTCTCAAAATGGTCGAGGCTATCGGCAAGATGCTCTCGTTGGTGATAGTGGTATAAATGTTAGCCTAGAAGCAAGATTTCCGATTGTGCGTGTTCCAGAACTGCAAGGGCTATTGCAAATTGTGCCATTTATTGACTTGGGAAGCGTATGGAATAAGGGAGGTTCGACTACTCCAGCCAACAACTGGATATCAGGAACAGGTTTGGGACTGCGTTGGCAAATGAGCGAACTTCTCAGTGCAAGGCTAGATCACGGGTTTCCATTAATTAGTATTAGTAACAATCGACAAGAAAATAACATATATTTTTCATTGTCATATAAATTCTTTTAATTTAAGTTTAGAATGTTCAACTACATCACCCATAGCTCAACATTACAAAAGATTTTTAGAAAATCTCTTGTAATTTACCACCATCCACAATTAGATGTCAGACGACGACAAACAGGCATAGGTCTAGACGCAGTATAGCTTAAAGTATCCCCTAACTCCAAACTCGTAGTAACGTTTCTAGGCTGAGAAATTGCTATATCAGGAGTGCTGAAAGCGATTAAAGTAGATGTCGCGATCGCGGAAGCACAAAGGATAGAAGAAGAAATTTTCATGATTAACCTCAATAGTTTTAAGATTTGAATTCAAGAATCCTAATTTAGATTCTATTCAATGATTAATTTGATCCCCACCCCAAACACATAGCCCAATAAGTTTAAGGCAGTTTTGATCCTTTATCCTTTTCTTGATGGATTTACAAATCAGTTAAATCTTAAAATTTAATGTAAAGTAGTCTCAACAATATCAATACTGACATTTAAACTTTAAATATCAGTATTGAAAAGTTATAAGAAAACTACTTAGTATGATTTCTAAGTCAAATATTACCACCAGCCACACAATCCCAAAAGCACGAATGGTGGAGGACATACAACCCTACTTGGCTCATTTTTTTCACCATCTTCTGCAGCAACCATTAGTGAGGACTGCACAGATATTTGAGAAGAATTTAACTCTATGTTCGTAGAAATATTTGTAGGCTGAGAAACTGCCAAAGCAGCAGTGCTAGAATTGATTAAAGTAGATGTCGCGATCACAGAGACAGATAATACAGATAATACAGAAGAAATTTTCATGACTAACCCTAATAAATTTATGATTTGACTGCAAGAAACCTAGTTTAGAATCAACTTAACAACTATTTTGATTCTCCTCCCGCCCCGACACATATCTAAAAAATCAAATTCCAATCCTTATTCCTTCATTAGATTTAGAAAAAGTGGAACTCAGAAACTTGTTGTAAAAATTGACTATAAAGTTAATATATTCTATTCAAACAGTTATTGTCTAGACTAAAAAGTTATAAGAAAGTTATAAGAAAGTTACTAGCAATTACTAAATCAGAATATTAAAATAAATTAACCTAATAGGCTCATGAATACTCACAGCTATACTAAGTTTTAATTGTCTAACTGATGTTAATGAATCTCTTGCCGCTAGTAGCATACCACAAAAGAATTGCCGCTACCTGTAGATTCTAAATCATGTAGGGAGTGCGCCACAAAGCAAGCCCTAAGCTTAAGCCATCGCAAGAATTCTGTCCACGTAACATCAGACTCTAAACCTACCTCTTTACCTTTAAAAATAGTTCATAGAAAATTCTAATCTTACACGGCTCAAAATAAGGATTAATAATTTTAATGGAAAATGTCATAATTTTTTCTGTTAGCTATAAAGTATCTCATCTATGTGTTGTCTTGCAATTATTTAGTATTTTTTCAGCATGAGCAGTCAAACATTTTGAGTCATTAATCAATTCATGAGGAAAGTATATGACTTTGCGGTTACTCATTAGTTTTTTAGCTTCAGCAATCAAGTACTTTGATTCATCAATCAATGATTGATTCAAAGAAGGCTGTATAGGTTGCTGTTGGCTTCCGTGATGCGAATGAAATCCTGCACCAGTAGATAGATCCACAACATAGTTAGAAGTATCAATATTTGAATTTAGACGAGCTTCTGATTTGAAGTGATTCATAATATCTAACTGATTTTTTTAATGGTGTTAGGTCTTAGCAGTAGTCCTGCGATAAATTGTGAGCTGAAAGCTTAAACCCGTTTATAAATTATAAAGTATTGATTAAAATCTAAGAATATACTCAAGAATTGGAGAACTAGGGGGGTACAGCTACAATTCTTGGCTGCAAATTAAGGCAATTGTAAAAGCTTCCTACCTCAGCTTTCTTGATGTACATGAAAAAGAAAGAATTCAGAAATCATTTCTTCATTTCTATTGATCGCTTAGACCTTTGAGATAGTTAGAAGCTGACTTTATCACCATCCATCCATAGTTTGAAAGTAAAAAGGACAAGATTCTACTTGGCTCAAATGATTCGTCAAATAAAGTCAATTTTCTCGAAAAACGTACAAATATTTGAGGGATTCATAATAGATTTTCACTAATACTTTTAGGTTGAGAAGTTACAACAGCAGCATTACTGAAAGTGATAAAAGTAGATGCACTGATAGCTGAAGCTGACAATAGGTAAGATGTTTTCATAATTAACCCCAAGGAATTTACAATTTGTCTCCAAGAAACTTAGATTTAAAATCTAATAACTAGTGATTATTTTGATTCTTTTTTCCTCGACACATAAATGACAATTTTTAGAAAAACTTATTTCAATATCTGTTGGATCGTAGATGTAGCAAATATTTTAATCTAAAATTTCACCTTAATACTTGTCTATAGTAAATAGCACAATAATATATTCTATGCAACGAGTGATTGTCTACACTGAAAAGTTATAAGAAAGTTATTGAATGTTTCATGGTTGATGTCATAACTAACAAAGCTAGCAAATCGTAATATTAAAAGAATAACAAGAAATACTTGCGAATAAATAAAGCTGTACTAATTTTAATTGTATAAATCTATAGCTATACTAAATAATTTAAGAAATTATGATCCGCAGGAGTGTACTTCCCCAATTATTTAACCTCACAGATAAGATTACCACTCTCTTCCCAACCAAGAATATTTCACAAAAAAATATCCAATATTGCATGGTTTAAAATACAGGTAATTAAATTTATCTACGCATTGCTTTACATTTACTCACTAGCTTTTCAGTATGAGTGATCAAGACTTTGAATCCATAAATTAATGCTTGGGGTAATCGCGCTTGTATCTGCTCTTTGTAGTTTTAATAGCGCGAATGAGACAGTAAATTTCTGGCAGAGCCATCTACAACTTGGTCAGAAACATTAATCTAAGACAAGTTAGTATATTATGCTAGATTCCCGCGTGTCGTTTATGAAGTTTTACTTATGCGTGGCGATCTAACTGAGACTTATAAGCATGGTATGCAAGCTTACGCTCAGTGCCACGCTCCATCTGTGCGATCTCTTTGGGAAGCGTTTTACTCTGAATTGTCTGAGTTTTCCAACGAGCCTTCCCGTGATGAGGCTTGGGATGTTTTTCATTCTTTTGGTCGTTTAACTTGAAAGTTAACGGATGTTCCTCTGTTTTGGCAGGCTAAACCAACGGTGGAAAAACATGGTCACAGATTTGCTGAGTCTGGCTGTATTCGCAGTTCGCGTAATTGTTTGGGTAAGTGTTGACAAATGACTTCTGATGGTTAAAGCTATTCCTGCTAAGTGTAAAAAATGCGCGATGCTTTCGGCGGCTCAGGCTCAAGAGCTGCATGGTGAGTTGGGCGATCGCTGTTGGAGTCCTGCGGTTTGCTATAGTCGCCGTTCATACGCCCGCCATCGCGATCACCGTAATCTCATTCGCTCTCGTCAGCGGGTTAATACTGATCCAGATTTGGTTGTGAATGGTTGTGAATATTGATGGGTTTGCGTCTGTGTTTTTTGCGATGTTGGTGGTTTATCAACAGTCGGGAACTAATATATTAATTCATGCGATCAGCGAGATTTGGATTAATTCAGAATGTATTTCCTTCTAATTTCTTGGATTTGCGTTGTGCTTTCAATAACTGAACTGTCTCTGGGTCAGCGTCTTTGATCCAGACAAGACGATGCCCTTGAAGTTCCGCACAGTATTCTTTTAATTTTTGTTGCCAGCCTTGCCAGAGTGAGATGTCCCTCATATTTTCTAGCAATCCCCAACTTTCTTCTTGTTTGGTTAATTTGGCAAATTTTTCATACTGTGGATAGTCGGGAAGGATATAAGCATCTTTGCAATGAAGTACGGGAGGGTTATCGGAGTTGTGATAGTCACGATAACGAACCTGTAAATCTCTCAGGTCGATTTGCATTGAAGCTTGCATCTTTGGATGGGGATCTCGATCAAATTCGGGATAAAACAGATAGCTGATTTTGGGTTTGTGAAGATGAAATTTGATTAGGGTGGCTCCATCCATTCTGCCAATGGTGCGGCTGGCACATCCTTCATAGAGTCTGAGCATGGTATCAAGATGTTCTAGTGCTGAGATATGCACATAGAGGGCTTGATGATCTAGTCGCCCGATTTTGCTGTTTCGACAACAGGTAGCAATGAAACCTTCACGACCTAAATTAAATAACATCAGGTCAGCAGTAGTACTTGCACCTTGATAAGAGCCAAATAGAGATTTGATATCGGTTTGGTATTGCGTTGAAAGTTGGCTTAATTTGAGTCGTTTGTAAGGGTTATCAAAATTGCTGAGGGCTAGGAATACCAGAATATCTTGACGGCGCTTATCAGCGATCGCATCCCATTCATCTTGATTTGTGGCGCTGACGA
The DNA here is from genome assembly GCA_003249015.1 of Pseudanabaena sp. GTDB lineage: Bacteria > Cyanobacteriota > Cyanobacteriia > Pseudanabaenales > Pseudanabaenaceae > Pseudanabaena. Next base: position 11,967 of record QBLS01000042.1, read on the forward strand.
TCAAGTTAAATGCGCGGCGTACTGTCCCAAATTCTGTTAGTAACGGCTCAAAGTTTGACAGTTCTTCGCCGACGGGTAATCTGCCCCTCTCTGTGAAGAAATCCATGAGGGGAGTAAGTAATTCACGATAGTCTTCAAAGCGTTTGGAGACAAGGCGGATTCTGGGTGTGGTCGCTCTGGAGCGAAAACGTGATGCTCTAAAGCTTTGCGCTTGCATTTCATCGCGAAATACAAAATAAATGCCGAGGGCGACAGGAACTGAATCTACGCCTAATACTTGATCGATATAGAGTTTGAGTTCTTCTTGTTCGTAGTATTTCTGAAATGTGTTACGGCTACTCACCACACCGTCACTGTAGGCGATTTGTCCTTTGCCGACATCACCAATTAAAACTTGTGCTGATACTATCAAAACTTTTTGCGTTAATTCCCATGCTTTGATTAGTGCTTCTCTTCTTTCGATCTGTGATTCGATGACGTTGATGATATAGCCGAGGTTGACAATTTCGGCATTGATACGATCGCTTTGTGGTCGATAGTATGGATCCCAACCTGTGCTAGTGAAACCGCGATCGCTAATTCTTTTGATATCTTCACCATGACCACAGCCATAGTCAAAAAAGGTTGAGCTTTCTGTAAATAGTCCTGCTTCTAGGGCGAGGCGAACGGGTTTAGATAGGTCTGGACGATGAATTGCAGCTTTATGGCGATCGATTTTGATATTTCCCTCACCCCCAGCCCCTCTCCCAGAAAGAGAGGGGAGCAAGATAACTTGATGATCTTTCAGTTCAACATTGTATTCCTGTAAACGCTGCCCCCATCCTTTACGAGTGCCAATGGTGTGGGTCTCATTAAATAAGCCGATCACCTCTTCTTGTTTGGTTAGTTGAGCGAATATCTGATAAAGCGGATAGTCTTGATTTACAAAGGTTTCTTTGCGATGCAAGATTGGCGGATTGGGAGATTGGTGATAATCGCGCTGTTGAGTAGATTGGGTTTGGAGGTCAACTTGAATACTTTGATGCAATGCAGGATGTGGGTCGATATCGAATTCTGGATAGAACAGGTAGGAGATTTTGGGTTGTTCGTAGTTGAATTTGATGATGGTGAATTTGCTTTCTTTGGGAAGTAGTGATCTAGCTTGACGATCGCATTCTTGTAATTGTGGAGATAAAGAGGCGATCACCGAGAAATGGACATAAAGCGCATTGGGTAACTTTTTGCCAACATTGCTTTGTTGACAGAGGGCAATGAGTTGGTTGTGGCTATACTCTGCGATCATTGCGACAAGAGCTTTATTGAATGTTTAGATTATACTAGTAACACCTCATTACCCAAGTAATTGCCAAGGTTAAGCCATGACTCTAACTTTAACTAAAACGGCTGATCAATACCTCGTCAAGCAGGCTGTGACATGGGAGCAATTCAAGGCTCTGCAATCTGCGTTTGCAAAAATTGGCGGAGTAAGATTAAATTATTGTGAAGGAGTAGTAGAAATTGTGGGCATTGGTTTGCTGCATGAAATGGTGTCTACCTTGTTGGGTGCGTTGCTTAATTACTATTTTTTAGTTAAACGGATTCGATTTACTGGTACAGGTGCTTATACCCAAACCATTGAGCCTAAGTTAGAGTTTCAAGCAGATTTATCTTTTGCATTTGGTGACAATCCTGAACTTACAGATTTATGTATTGAGATTGTGGTGACTAGTGGCAGCGTCAAAAAGCTAAGAAAGTACCAGTTAAGAAATATTCCTGAAGTTTGGTTTTGGCAAGACGGCAAGATCAAGATTTATCGCTTACAGGATGGAGAATATGCAGAGGTTGAAGCAAGTGGATGTTTACCTAATTTGGATATTGCTCATTTAGAACACTGTTTAATGATGGAGTCACAGTTGGAAGCGATGTTGGCTTTTCAGGAAAGATATAAATGACTAGGATATCACTGAATTTTATATTGGCAATCTCCTAATATCGTAGTTATTTCCAGAACTCCAGTATTCACAGACCAAAACAAAAGGAGCTTAAAATGAAGAATGTCCAAGATTTACAGCCCACTATTAATGTGAGATGTTTAAAGACAATTACTCAATCTTGATAATAAGTAATATGAGGGAAATAGATTATAAATGAGTGATTAATCAATAACTTAAACACACTGAATTTTTGTAAAATTAAAATACTATTGTACTAAATGGTCGAGCATCAGCATAGTCAACAAAATCAATAGCTATGACAAAAAAGATCGGTAAAGCGAGTATTACTGGACAAAAGGGAATAAATCTAATTGAAAAAATAGTGTTAGATATGGGTTTTGTCTGGCATCCTACAAACTTGGATGCAGGTATTGACGGATATATAGAAATACGGGATTCAGTCTCTGAAGAGGTCACCAATCTGATTATTCAAGTTCAGAGTAAAGCTACAGAGAAATTGCTTTTTAAGTCTGAAGATACTAATTTTTGTGAATTTACTTGTGATAAGAGAGACCTTGAATATTGGATGCATGGGAATGCGCCTGTAATTCTTATTTATTTAACTGTCTCAACTAATGAAGCCTACTGGATTTCAATCAAGGACTATTTTAAAGACTTTGAAAAGCACAAAGATCGCAAGGTAAAATTCCAGAGAACTCTTGATAAGTTTGATGCCTCCTGTAAAGAAGCTTTGATTAACTTAGCTAAACCTAACAGCTATGGTTTATACATAGCACCTCCACCAGTTAAAGAGATTTTATATTCTAATTTGTTGGAAGTAGTAAACTTTCCTAAAAAACTTTTTGTAGCTGCGGCGAAATATAGTGACTATAAGAAAACTATGTCAACTTTGAAACTTTTTAAGAGTCAACTTCCAAATGAATGGATTTTTACAGACAAATCGATTCTGAGCTTTCACAACCTCAAAGATGATATATGGAATAGAATATGTGAAGTAGGGAGTGTTGATACTTTTGATACTACAGAGTGGGCATATGCAGATTGTGAAGATAAACGCAAAGTGTTTGTGTGGCTCCTTAATAAATGTCTAGCAGAGAAAGTAAAGAATGATTTAGACTATTGGAAAGAAAAGAACCCTCACTATTACTATTTTCGACATACACCCGATTTATCTACTCGTACTATTCGTTATCAAAGCATTCAAAAAACAACAACACGTCAGGTGTTTAGATCTTACAAAAAGAAAAATACTGATGGTTCATATTATAGACATTCAGGATTTCAAGGACATTTTCTACTACTTAATGATAGATGGTATTTAGAAATTAACCCAACTTATCATTTCACAAATGATGGCAAACAAAAGAGTAAATTTTCTGGAGGTTATTTAAGTGGGATTAAAAATCTTGAAGGGAATGCTTCTGTTCTAGGGCAGGTTGTAATGTGGGCAGATTTCCTGAGAGGGGTAAAAACTTCTCAACTTGAAATTGAAGTGCAATTACTTTCAGAATATGAATTTCTTCGCTTTGGAGAATTAATGAAATTTGAGATTGATGTTGGAATAGATGATAAATTGTGGCGACCTCAGAATATCGAAACATCTACCGATGATGAAGTTGATGATGATCAAAGTATGAATGACCTACCATTATTTGGACAAGAAATCCATGAAAATTGACTTCTTACAAGAACCAGAACTTGAATTTGGCGATCACGGTCGCCATATAGACATTAGGTATGGGTTAATGGATTACAGACCATTAGACTATTCAAGTAAAACTGTACCTAGAGATATAAAAATAGGTATTATTGGTACATCTGAAACTATTGAAGGTGTTGAAGAGTGGATTGAAATGTGTAGGCAAGGATTACCTGCAAAACCCAGTGGTAAAACTAACTTTTATCCTGAGTTTCCAGGCTTTGGTTCTGAAACTTGTCTACCTTCAACACTGATTACTGAAACCACTCTAAATCGAACAATCTTGAATCAGACTTTGAAGGAACTAGAAGGAATAAACAATATTAATGAGCTTATCAAGCAAGCTGTAAATATATTTTATGAGGAAATACAGACTTTAACTGAAAAGATAAAGCCTGATGTTGTTATTTGTGCACTACCCGAAATTTTGCTCGATCTAATGAAAATGAAGATAGTACCTGATTCAGATGAAACTCTAGAAGAGCAATCTGATGGTATGAGAATTGATTTCCGTGCTTTATTGAAGGCAAGAGTGATGAAGTTACGTCAACCAACACAAATTATTCTTCCTTCAACATACGATATGACAAAAAAGCGCCGAAGGAAAAAGAGAAATAGTGAAATCGAAACTAATCAAGATGATGCCACTCGTGCTTGGAATTTCTATGTTGCTCTTTACTATAAGGCTCAGGGTTCTCCCTGGAGGCTTGTTCGTGATCCACGTGATCTTTCAACTTGTTTCGTTGGCATCAGCTTCTACAAAGCATTAGACAAAAGTACAATTCAAACTAGTATTGCTCAGATTTTTAACGAGAGAGGGGAAGGAATCATTTTGCAAGGTGGAGAGGCAAAAATATCAAAAGATGATAAAGCTCCATATTTGCAAGAAGCTGACGCTGCAAAACTTCTAGATGATTGTCTGGTAAATTATCGTAAAGAACACCAAACATTTCCAGCAAGAGTTGTACTTCACAAGACATCAAGATTCAAAACTGAAGAAATTATAGGTTTTCAAGAAGCTCTTAAGCAGAATCGAATTGATTCTTGGGATTTCATTAGCTTTGATGATAAATCGTCAACTCGTCTCTTTAGGTATGATTATTATCCACCTTTACGTGGAACTATGCTAAGTTTGGATGAAAAAGTGCACATTATTTATACAAGAGGAAGTGTTAACTTTTTCTCTCAATATTCTGGGAAATATATTCCTCGACCTTTACGTTTCAGATGTGACCAAATTCAAGAGACTCCAAAGCAAATTGCAAAAGAGATTCTTTGCTTGACAAAAATGAATTGGAATAATACTCAATTTGATAGGCGTGATCCCATCACTATAAGGGCAGCAAGACAAGTAGGAGAAGTCCTTAAGTACCTTAATAAAGATGAAACATATGAACCGTATTACCGATTTTATATGTAAGATTGAATCTCCCTTCTCCGATAATGGTTAGTAGTATTTATGTGTGTAGTTCATTCTACTTTGCTATATTCGCTAGTTCATTTGCATTAAGTTATCGAAAGGATGTCGATTTTTCCAGCGATAGGTGTAAAAGTCACGAAAATCAACGGAGAGAATGCGCCCATGTCCCAAGTGTTCAGCAAGAATAATCAGTGAAGCATCTGCAAGATCCATTGGCAAAGAGCTATATTGATTCATCAGTTCACCAATTCGTTTGCCATCTTGAACTTGTAAATCAAAAACCTCAAAAGCTCCTATCTCTAGGCTATGTATAAATGTTTGTTGGGCGTTGGTTCCTGTGCGTTTTAGGAGAATATGGCAAGCTTCGGTGATAACACACCATGTGGTAATAAGTGGCTCATCTATGGTGGCTAAAACATTTTGAGCGAGAATATGATAATCATCGCGGCGATTGATCAATGCAATCCAAAAGCCTGAGTCAACGATGACCATATTTTTCGTTTAGGCTTTCGGTGAGATATTGCTTGTAATTCACGGATAAGTCAGGATCTCCTTCAGCACAACCGATCAGCCCTGCTTGTTGGAGCAGTTGCAGTGGTTTGGGGGATTCTTGGCGCAGCTTTTCATAGTAAAGGTCGATCGCTGCTTTCATGATTTCCGATGTACCTTGGTTGGTATGCTGGCGGATATACTGAAATTTATTGGTGCGATCGCTGTCAAGACGGGCGTTAACTCTCATGGTTTTATTTGTCATAACGCTGTATGACATTATAACTCAAATTTAATAGGGGTATTTATCCTCGAATCACAGTAATATCTCGTCCTGCGGGACTGACTGCTCTCTCAGTGATGGTCCGATCGCTAAGTGGGGGCAAATCTTCACGGCGATCAAAAATTACTAACCAACCTGTATCTAAATTCAGTCCCGATAGATATTTATCCAATTGCTTTAAACCTTCATTAAGTGGATCAGGCTTGCGATCGCGCCATACTTTTAACTCCATTGCCAAAGTCACCTTGCCATAGCGTAAACATAAATCCATTCTTCCCGAACCGATCGCATATTCGCGTTCCAAAGTCCCTTTACCATTAACCACACGATGCAAAAATGCCATCAATACTAAATGGGGCGCAATCTCTGGATATGGGGTACTTTTAAACAATGGTTCTCCATGCTGTCGCCAAAATTCTAGAAATGACTCTAACAAGCGTTCAGGTAAAAATTCACCCTGTTCACTTAACCAAATCGGTTGAATATATCCCATGGAAGCTGATGTCACGTAGGCAAGCACTCTGGGCAGTACCTCTTGATAAATGGGATTAGCGATCGCTAATCCATTCTCGTTATTACATAAACCTAAATCCAAAACATAGCGCACATCATCCTGTGGCACATCTGGCAATTCTTGCCCTGCAAGAATTGGTTGAATGATGGCTCTGACTCGTTCTTCTCGCAATCTCTCGGCTAGGCTATCTAAATGGGTATCTTGTCTTTGAATTAAAATCTCTTTGGCTTGGGTTACTAATTCAGGTGTAATTGGAGTATTGGGATCTTTGGCGATATATTCGGTGATTTCTTTGGCGATCGCATTGACGAGCCAAGGCTGTCCTTGTGTTAAGTGAAATGCTAAATCTATCGCTTCTTCTGTAAAGATTTGTCCTGTCGCTTCTGTATGTTGTTGATAGAGATTTCTCACTTCTGCAAGGCTAAAATTGCTCAGCGTGAAGGAACGCACTTTGATGTTAAAGGGGCTTGAGGTATTCAGTCTCTCACCACCTCCTGATGCATATTTATAATCGCGGACATCTCGCATTCCCACTAGTGCAACTGATTGGGGAAAGCCTTGAGGACGACGAGGAAAGCCATCTCTTAGCTGTCGCAATACTGTAATTAAGGTTTGATTTTGGAGGGAATCTATTTCGTCAATAAATAGAACTAATGGTCGGGGTGAAATTTCTGACCATACTTTTAAAAAATTACCGATGCGTTGTGGCGGTTGATTAGGATTGTGAATGGGCGGTTTTAATTCGTCTGTCAACCAAAAATCTGCTGCATCTCGCCATGCTGATAGAATCGCTTGTTCTGCTTTTTCGGGTTCATCGGGAAAGGCTGAGCCTACTTCCACTGACACCATGACGGCGTTATATTTGCCACTGGCGGTTAGCTCTTGGGCAAGTGATATCATCGCTGTGGTTTTGCCTGTTTGTCTTGGGGCATGGATGACGAAGTAATTTTCTTGGGCGATTAAATCAACTAATTCGGGCAGGCGATCGTTTGCTGGCAGCATATAGTGAATGTCAGCTTTACAAGGACCTGCGGTATTAAACCATTTTTTCTTCATGTCAGCCATTTAATATAATTCAAACTTAGCAGAACAGTTTATCCCCGAATCACGGTAATATTTCGCCCTGCGGGACTGATAGCAATTTCTGTAGTAGTGCGATCGCTAAGTGGGGGCAAATCTTCACGGCGATCAAAAATTACTAACCAACCTGTATCTAAATTCAGTCCCGATAGATATTTATCCAATTGCTTTAAACCTTCATTAAGTGGATCAGGCTTGCGATCGCGCCATACTTTTAACTCCATTGCCAAAGTCACCTTGCCATAGCGTAAACATAAATCCATTCTTCCCGAACCGATCGCATATTCGCGTTCCAAAGTCCCTTTACCATTAACCACACGATGCAAAAATGCCATCAATACTAAATGGGGCGCAATCTCTGGATATGGGGTACTTTTAAACAATGGTTCTCCATGCTGTCGCCAAAATTCTAGAAATGACTCTAACAAGCGTTCAGGTAAAAATTCACCCTGTTCACTTAACCAAATCGGTTGAATATATCCCATGGAAGCTGATGTCACGTAGGCAAGCACTCTGGGCAGTACCTCTTGATAAATGGGATTAGCGATCGCTAATCCATTCTCGTTATTACATAAACCTAAATCCAAAACATAGCGCACATCATCCTGTGGCACATCTGGCAATTCTTGCCCTGCAAGAATTGGTTGAATGATGGCTCTGACTCGTTCTTCTCGCAATCTCTCGGCTAGGCTATCTAAATGGGTATCTTGTCTTTGAATTAAAATCTCTTTGGCTTGGGTTACTAATTCAGGTGTAATTGGAGTATTGGGATCTTTGGCGATATATTCGGTGATTTCTTTGGCGATCGCATTGACGAGCCAAGGCTGACCCTGTGTTAAATGGAATGCTAAATCTATCGCTTCTTCTGTAAATATTTGACCTGTGGCTTCTGTATGTTGATTATAGAGATTTCTCACTTCTGCAAGGCTAAAATTACTCAGCGTGAAGGAGCGTACTTTGATGTTAAAAGGGCTGGAAGTATTGAGTCTCTCACCACCTCCTGATGCGTATTTATAATCACGGACATCGCGCATTCCCACTAGTGCAACTGATTGGGGAAAGCCTTGAGGACGTAGGGGAAAGCCATCTCTTAGCTGTCGTAATACTGTAATTAAGGTTTGATTTTGGAGAGAATCTATTTCGTCAATAAATAGAACTATTGGTCGGGGGGATACTTCTGCCCAAGTGCTTAATGCGGCATTTATGCGCTGACCTGATTCTGCTTCTGGTGCTATGGGTGGATGTAGTTCTTTGGGCAACCAAAAGCGGGCATTTTTGTACCAAGCTCCTAAGATGGCTTTTTCAGCTATTTCTGGTTGGTCAGGGAATGCTGAGCCTACTTCTGCTGATACCATGACGGCGCAATATTTGCCACTGGCGGTTAGTTCTTGGGCTAATGCCATCATCGCTGTGGTTTTGCCTGTCTGTCTTGGGGCATGGATGACGAAGTAATTTTCTTGAGCGATTAACTGCTCTAGCTCTGGCAGGCGATCGCTTGCTGGCAGCATATAGTGAATGTCAGCTTTACAAGGACCTGCGGTATTAAACCATTTCTTCATCATGTTAGCTATTTAACAGGGCATATACTCTTTCAATATATAGCAACGCACTAAGCGCTACTTTCTAATTCACTGCATCACGGGAGATTTGTCTGACAATCAAAAACAATAAAAAATTTAACTGTAGGGATGCGCCGCCGTAAAAACTTTAAGTGTTCTTCAGCATCTACTCTGCGGCGAAATCTTCCTACAATTACGCTTTGAATATTATTGGGGAGAGGACGAGCGATCGCCCAAGGGTGAAGCATTTCTTGGTAGCTCATGACGTTAGAAATTAAATAGTAAAACTTTTGTAGTCCAAATAGTCTACAAATTGATCGCGCGAATCCAAATGGACTACAAAATTACACACTCTTGTAGTCCATTTGGACACATTTCTTTACAGGCTATACATCCTCTGACACGATCAAAGGTATGGGTAAAGCAGGTAAAACACTCGGACAAGTTCTTGAAAAATATAGTATTAGCCAAACAAATCTGGCTAATGCTTTGGGAGTTGGTCGTTCAAATATTTATCGTTGGATTAATGAGGTGAGAGATCCTAACTCTGAAACAGTTTTGCGGATCGTTGCCGCACTAGAAAAAATTAATCCCAACGCAGCAAAAGAATTTAAAAATCTATATATGAGTGATTAATACTCTAAAAAGAGTTGATCGTCTCGATTAAAAACATTTTCTTGATGCCATCGCAAAGCTTCGATTCTTGGCAAATAGCTTTGTTGCGCTGGCAAAACGATATTCTGACCGTGAAAATCTCGCATTGTCTGCGCGTGAGGCGATTCTTCCCTTAAATCGTTAGAGACAACTATTCTGTAATCATCATCAACAGTAAACCAACCACGATCAAAAGCCCAGTGATGATTTTTGCAAAGCGAAAGCCCATTATCAAAGCGATCATCTCGAAACTGTGAGAACGGCTTGATATGCGCTCCATCGACAATATATTGATTTAGAGAATTGAGAACCTGTAACTCACAAAATGCACATCGATATTCATAAGCAGAGACAACTATTCTACGAAAGGCAGCATCTCGCACGATTAATTTAGATTCATCTTCTACTTCATCAACTGAATAGACAGCACCACCTCTCTCTCGTAAGCGATCTTGAAATTCTTGAAAAGAGTTGATTTGAAAAAGTTGTTCAATTTGCGATGATTTATCAGAAAACCAAGTATTTACAAGGATATCAATCAAACTATTTCTTGATGATAGATTCTGAATTAACTCAAAAAGTTCGTTGTCAAAGTAAGCATACTGTACCGAATCTCTCAACCCATTCAAGGTTTTAATTTTCACTTTGGAGTTAATTACAGGTTCAAATCCAGCCTTTGCTTTTAGATGCCAAAAGCCTTCACTTTGAAGATGAAAGAAGGGCTGGGCAATATCTGAACGATGGGATTCTGAACCTAAAAAGCTCCAATATTTGAGAAATGTGGCGATTAATTCAGGTGATAAAAATATTCGGTTTTGGGTGATTATTCGCTGTTGAATTAGAGCGATCACAGATAAAAGCAATATTGGGAGCATCTCAATTAGGCGTTGAGCATAAATACTTAAGGGAGATGAGAGGTAAA
>QBLS01000043.1 GCA_003249015.1 Pseudanabaena sp.
TTTACCTCTCATCTCCCTTAAGTATTTATGCTCAACGCCTAATTGAGATGCTCCCCTGCTTATATAGCAAAGTAAGAGTTAGTTAGTACAAATCAAAACCCAAGAAGCGAGTGGCGGCGCTCCTCGCCGCCACTCGCCTTCTGGCTTTATGTCCTAAGCAAAACTTTTTTTGCTATAGCAACGCAACGGTAAGATGAGGCACAATATTTAAAGAAGAAAGAAAGATAAAACAACGAAAATGACGGTAGTGCGAAATGTACAAGCGCAAGGTTACTCGTAAAAAATTTGCGTTTATCAAGAAAGGGGCGAAAAACAGCGGAGTTTGGTTGAGTAGAGAGTACCAGTTGTGAGTCAAGTATAAATTTTGGGGCGATCTCTTGGAGCTTTAGAAAGTATGCCAATGGGTTTCTTTGATGGTGTTGTGAGATGAGTCTAGCCATACCAAAGACGCACTAGTAACCAGTCCACAATTCAAAGTGACTACTGAAAAGTTACGATAAATTTGCTCATTTTCTTTAATAATCCTTGGTGAACAAGCAGAATTTAGAAAAGTTGTCCCCATTTCATTAGTAGCGATCGCCTGACGGGTGCGGGAGGAGTTGAGTTTGAGATGGTGGTGCATATGCCCAAAGGTGACTAAGGGAACTTTTTTAAGTGATTGATAAGACTTGGCGATCGCCTCCGCAAAATCTGGATCACCGTAGTCGCCACCAACTTGTTTCCAGTCCTTCCCACAAATGGAATCTTGTGCACTTCCAAGTCCAGAGGGACCATTGTGACCGAGAAAGATGATTGTGTCCTGCCTAGTGCTATTGACTGAGTGCATTATCTTTTCTGTTGACTCAGCAAAGCTATTCACCCCAAAGCGATCGCGATAAAAGGCTGCTTTTTTCCAACGCGGGCTTCCTGAACTAAAGGGACGCGAACCGACTATGGAGATATTTAATTCTGGAAAGTCCAACCAACTAAAACCCACATGGCAGTTGCCTAAAATATCTAATTGTTGCTGCACGCGATCTTCTTTGGCGCGATCGTAGGGACATTTTTTGTTATTGGGCTTTTTAGGGTCATCATAAGCAGTGTACCAAGCGTCATGATTTCCGAGAATGACGGCTTTGGGAATGTCCAGATTGGCGATCGCTTGGACAACTTCGACGGATTCATTGCCAAAGTCGCCGACAAACAAGACCAGATCGACATCTAGGGCTTTCAGGGCTAAGCGATCTTCGATAGGCTGCCAAAGGTCATGGACATCTCCAACTATGGCTATTTTGATTATTGACTTGGGCATGGAATTTTTAGTGTTTAGTAAAGAGACTTCGACTCCGCTCAGCCAACGTTGGCTAAGTAGAGTCGAAGCCATACAAACTGAGTGGGACGTTTTTTTAAGACTTCATTAGACGCTCGATCGCTTTTGCGGAGGCAAATAAATCGACGATAGGATTGGGATAATCGACACCAAGGCGCACATTGAATCGCTTCTGCTCAACTGGCAAAAGTTGCCAAGGCTGATGCACCTTACCCGCAGGAATCTCGGCAAGCTCTGGTAGCCAATGCTTGACATATTTTCCTTGCGGATCGTAATCATTGGCTTGTTTGTTGATATTGAAGAATCGAAAATCTCTGCCATCATTGCCAATCCCAGCCGTGTAGTTCCAGTTTCCCCAATTGCTGCAAGGATCGTAATCAATCAGCAATGATTCAAACCACTCGGCTCCCATGCGCCAATCGATACCAAGATTTTTAGTCAAGAAACTCGCTACATTTTGGCGACCGCGATTAGACATAAAACCAGTTGCCGCCAGTTCGCGCATATTCGCATCTACCAATGGATAGCCCGTATTTCCTGCTTGCCAAATTTCAAATCGCTTCCAGTCCTGTTTCCAAGGTAAATCTAGCTGGCGTAAACCCGAACGGTAAAATAACCTGTCACCATGTTTTGCCGCCACAAAACGGAAGTAATCGCGCCACAACAATTCAAAAATTAGCCAATAGGTCGAATCATTGGCGACGCGATCGCTTTCATAGGCTTGTACTTGTTCGTATACATAGCGCGGACTCAGGCAGCCAAGGGATAACCAAGGGGAGAACTTGGAGGAGTCGTCGGCATATAGCATTCCATTGCGAGTTTCTTTATAAACTTGGAGGCGATCGCTATCCCAAAAGTAATGTTTTAGACGTTGAAAAGCTTCTGCTTCACCACCTTTAAACTGCAATACAGCGCGATCGCAAAGTTCAGGTTCAGGAACTCCCAATTGTTTAAAATCAGGGATTTCGCCAATATCAATATTTTCGGGCAAGGCGGGCAGATGATCGGGAGTGGGAAAAGACTTGCGGATGGTTAAATTGGTTTCGACCTGTTTGCGAAAATGGGTAAACAATTCTGGAAGATTTTCGATCTTGCAGGGTAGATCATCACGATGGATTAAGGTGCTTCCCCAAAAGCTTTTAAAAATAATTTTTTGGGCTTTGAGAATAGCTCGCAGCTTCTTTTCAAGGTTCTTCTCTTCTGTCGTTACTTCGGCATGGTAATAGATAGAACTCACTTCTAATTGCTGGGCTAGTTCTGGCAAAATTTGATCGGGATTGCCAAAGCGCACAATTAGATTAGAGTTTAGCGATCGCAACCTCTCCCGTAGAGCCGCCACGCTCTCCATCAAGAATTTGGTGCGAAAGGCTCCTGTCTTGGCAAAGCCAAAGGCTGTTTCTCCAAAATGAGCAGGGTCAAAGCAATACACAGGAAATATATTTACCCCCGTCTGTTTTGCTTCTTGAGAAGCACGATATAAAGTTTCGCAATCATGCGATCGCAAGTCATTGCGAAACCAAACCAAAATATTTTGATTGCTCATAGTTTTTTATAAAAAATTTATTGTTTGTGGCAAGGCTTCGGCGCTTGGACAAGTTCAGGGCTTCGACGCTTCGGCAAGCTCAGTGCATCGCTTCGCTCAGCCAGCAGTTCCAGCCTGTAGTCCCAAGAAAATCTTGTGCATCGCGGCAAAGCAGCGATGCACAAGATTTTCTTGGGGTTTTAACGCTCCACAATTTGGAACTGGCGATTTAACAAATTCATTGATAAAGAAATAGTCAAGCTCATCGCTAGATACACTGCCATGATAATCAAAATTACATTGACGGGACGACCTGTTTGGTTGATCGTTGTCGAGGCAATTCGGTAGATATCCGTATAGCCGATCGCGATCGCGAGACTAGAGTTTTTGGCAATATTCACATATTGGCTAGTCAAAGAAGGAATAATTACGCGCAGGGCTTGAGGTAAAACAATTTTTCGCATGGTTTGCCAATTGCTTAGTCCCAGAGCTTTGGCGGCTTCTGTTTGTCCCTTGGCAACCGAAAGAATTCCCCCCCGCACTATTTCGGCAATAAAGGCACTCGAAAACATGGTCAGCCCTAGCACGAGGGCGCAAAACTCCGAGCTAAGGGTCATTTTTAAAGTAGAGATGGTAATCCCATCTTTTGCAAGGGTGGCAAATCCGATGGAGATGCGATCGCTAGCCGAGGGAAGCGTTAAAAATATCGCCGAGTACCAAAAAAACAGCTGTAATAGTAAGGGTGTATTTCGCAGGATTTCCACATAGATACGGGCAAGTTGTTTGACTAGCCAATTGTCGGAGAGTCTTGCCACACCAACGGTTACACCGATTACAGTTGCCGCCACGATGCTGACTGCGATCGCTTTAAAAGAATTGAGCAAGCCAACTTGGAGCGCTTTGGTATAGCTATCGGAAGCTTTGTAAGGAAAAGGGCTGTCAGCAATATCAAAGGAAGCAGGATCATTGAGAAAGTCAAAACTAATTGCTAGTCCTGAATTACGCATATTCCGTGCAAGGGTATTCCATGCCAAAATACTGCAAATAATCAGGGCTACGAGAAATACAATCTGCGCGATCGCCTGCCAATTCCAAAATCTATTTTTGATCTGGATCGTCAAAGCCTTAATCGGATTGGTTGTGGGACTAAAATTATGCTCAGTCATTGCGCTTTCTGCCTACCAGTCTTCTGATTATAGTCAGTAACTTTGATTAGAGAGTATTTAAGCTTCAAGTAAGTAGCTAGGCATAAATAAACTAAAAACCAAAAAGGTTGTTCCGCCCGCGTATCGGGCGGAACAACCTCTGGTTTTAGGTTTTAATTAAGCCCAGCTACTTAGCATCAAAAAATTCGTATTAAAATTTATGAGATAGGCGGTTAAGTGCTGCCTTTAACGCGGCAGTAGTTGTTCTTTACGCCAGTACAAAACTATGACTTTCCTTCAACCCCAAGAAATCATTCATCAGCGTTATCAATTAGAACATCAACTTGGATACAATGCAGGTCGAGAAACTTGGCTTGCAAAGGACTTGCAGATGGAAGGAGAACTGGTAGTAGTAAAGCTACTGAGCATTGGTGGCAAGGTGCAATGGGAAGATCTGAAGCTATTTGAAAGGGAAGCGAAGATCTTGCAACAGATTAATCATGAACGTATTCCCAAATATCATGATTACTTTTCCATTGATGATCGCCATCTTTGGTTTGGCTTGGTACAAGAATATATACAGGGGGATTCATTACGAGACTATCTAGCTCAGGGACATAGGTTTAGCGCGGCGCAGGTTAAACAAATCGCGATCGCCATCTTAGAAATTCTGATTTATCTTCATGAACTCAATCCCCAAATTCTGCACCGTGATCTGAAACCAAGTAACTTGATTCTAACGGGGGAGATCGATAATGCGGCTAACAACTGGAATATCTATCTTGTGGATTTTGGTTCCGTGCAAGATCGCGCCACCCCCGAAGGCAAGTCATTTACGGTAGTGGGAACCTATGGCTATACACCAATCGAACAATATGGTGGACGAGCAGTGGCAGCTTCTGATCTCTATGCACTGGGAGCGACGATGATCCATTTATTGACAGGGCTATCACCTGCGGAGCTACCACAGGATGATGATGCGCGGATTATGTTTAGCGATCGCACGAGTGCCAGCGCTGACTTGGTGAAATGGATTCAGAACTTAGTAGAACCAATGGTCAAAAAGCGCTATAGCTCTGCTCGCGTTGCTCTAGAAAAGTTGACTAAGCCCGACATAATTCCTCCTAAGCCATCTCAAATACCCGATCAGGTATTCCAGAGAGTTAGACCCAATATTCCCCAATCATCAGTTCTATCTTCCTATCGACCTCGCCGTATCTATGCTCCTGTGAACACCAAAATTCAAGTAGAGGAGTCAGATCGACTATTAAAAATTTCTACCCCTAGCAATATTCTATCCGCAGTTTTATTACTCTCTATATTTACTTTTCTTTTTGTAGCGGGATATCATTTTTTGACCGAAGTATTTTCATATTCTATGGCTGGAAGGATAGACTGGATATTAATAGCGATCCCAACAGCGATAATGATATTCCTGATAGTCTCACTATATAGGATGCTGACCACATCTTGTTTAGAGATTAATGAGCAGGAGATTATTCTAGGTCGCTATATCCTTGGAAAATGCTACTGGCAGGTCAGGTTTCCTAGAGGGAGTTCCTTTGGTGTAGAGCCAGAGTGGCGGATGATGCGAGAGAAATATAACAACAACTTAATTAGTTGGTTAATTTGGTTGAGTAGTGAAAAAAGTGAGGATAATTCTATTAAGTCCAATGTCAAAGTTTATATTCAGAATGAGCATTATTTGCTGGGAGCTAATAATATGCGTCCTACAGAAGTTATCTGGCTCATTGATGTAATTGATAATTTCAAACAACGCGATCGCCTAAATAATTACTGAGTAGCTAGGCATAAGTAAACTAAAAACCAAAAAGTTGGTTCCGCTCGCGTAGCGGGCGGAACCAACTCTGGTTTTAGGGTCTAATTATGTAAAGAACTAATTTTCTCGCCATCTAGCAGTCCTAAATCATTTATAAGAAAAATAGGGCTTCGACTTCGCTCAGCCAGCTTATATCGATGGCTGAGCGAAGTCGAAGCCTTCCACAACTCAATTAGGATTGCTATATGCCGCCATTTAGGAAACCGTTTAAAATCAACCTGAACTTAGGTTAGCTATAATTCTTTATTTTTACTCGTTGAAATAATATGAATATCTACATTCTTGAGTAGGCGTAGAATTCTTTGAGTAAGCGAACCCTTAAATAAAATTTGCCACCTAGATTTTTGGCTTTCGCCCATGACAATTTGCGTAATTCGATAACTACGTGATGTTTCGACAATTGCTTCTAAAGCATGACTATCACGCACCCGAATGAAAGTACCATCAAACTCTTTGCAAAGTCGCTCACAGGTTTCAATATGCAAGCTTTCGGCTTTAGTCAAAAAGCGATCGGGATTATCCACAAATAGAACATAAAGTTGAGCGTGCATATATCCAGCAATTCGTGCTCCTCTTCGCAACAGTTGCAGTGAATTGGGATAAGTGGAAACACAGACTAAAACCCGTTCATGAATATTACAAATTAGATTTGTTGAAGAACCTGAACGATCATGGGCTTCTAGATCATCTTCAATATTGTCAGCAATTTCCCGCAGTGCTAACTCTCGTAAGGCAATCAAGTGGCGGCGCTGAAAAAAGTTGTTCAGAGACTGATCTATCTTTTCAGGTGCGTAAATTTTGCCATCGCGTAGACGTTCTTGAAGCGTTTCAGGGGTCACATCAACCACCACCACCTCATCTGCATCTTCTAAAATGCGATCGGGTATCCGTTCGCGCACGATTACACCTGTAATCTTTGCTACTGTGTCATTCAGGCTTTCAATATGCTGAATGTTTACCGTGGAATAAACATCAATCCCTGCTTCAAGGAGAACTTCTACATCCTGATAACGTTTCTCCCGCAATGCGTTAGGAACATTAGTATGCGCCAGTTCATCCACGAGAACGAGTTGCGGTTGACGTTTGAGAATTGCCTCAGTATCCATTTCGGTTAAAGTAATAGATTCACAGCTAATCTGTTGACGGGGAACTACTTCCAAACCGATCGCTTTTTCCTTAGTTTCTACCCGATTATGGGTTTCTAGTAAACCGATAACTACATCAATGCCTTCCGCTTTTAAGCGATGTCCTTCCTCCAGCATTCGGTAAGTTTTGCCCACGCCTGGACTCATACCGATGAATATCTTATGTTTACCGCGCCGATGGGTTTTAATCATAAAGAATCTAAAGCCAAGTTAAGCTTTAATACAGTTACGCCATCTTCGCCAAAGATACCGAGAAAACGGCGATCGCTATTTTGATCAATTAGCTTTTCAAGTTGGCTAGGTTCAACTTTGCGGACTTTAGCGATTCTAGAAACTTGCGCTTTTGCGGATTCAGGTGTGATATGGGGATCGAGGCTAGAGCCAGAAGTATAGACCAAATCAGCAGTTGTCGAGATTCCTGATTGTTGGAGTTTCAATAGATCTGATTTAATTCTCTCCAGTAAAGCAGGATTACTAGGAGCTAAATTGCTTGCCCCCGAAACACCTGTTTTGAGAATACCCGCATCATCTTTATTCGGATCAGCAGTGCTGTAGCTAGAAGTACTAGGGCGACTATGGAAATAGCGATCGCTGGTAAAAGGCTGTCCGATTAGAGCCGAACCAACCACTTGACCTTGAGCATTGCGGATCATGCTGCCGTTAGCTTGATAGGAGAGGAACGGTAATTGGGCGATCGCTAACATTCCCAAGGGATAGATCACGGCTACAAGTACCCAAAGGGTGAGGGTGACACGAATAGCTTTGATGATTTCGTTCATAATTTGGTGATTGGTAATTGGTAATAGTTAAAATTTCTCAGGTTGAAACATGACGACAAAGAGATAGATAGAGAAAGCGAAGGTGACAATTCCTAAGAGTCCTAGGGCATAGGCTTGGAATTTTGTGAAGCTTTCAGCATTAGCGGCATAGAGTGCGGGGGCAACGATGAGATTTAGACAGATTGCAGAGAATAGGTAGAGGGGATATCTCTTTTTCATGGTTTAAGTGATGGGTAATAAAATATCAATGAATTTAATCGCAATAAACGGCGCAACTACTCCCCCCAATCCGTACAGCAAAATATTTCGCTGCAAGAGTTGGTCGGCGGTGAGAGGGCGGAATTTTACGCCTTTGAGCGCAAGGGGAATTAGTGCAGGAATGATCAGCGCGTTGTAAATTAATGCTGAGAGAATGGCGGATTGGGGACTTTTGAGTCCCATGATATTTAACGCACCAATACCTGATGCAGCAAATATCGTGGGGATGATCGCGAAGTATTTGGCGATGTCATTGGCGATGGAGAAGGTGGTCAATGCGCCGCGAGTGATTAAGAGTTGCTTACCGATCGCCACTAAATCGATTAACTTTGTCGGATCACTGTCCAAATCCACCATGTTTGCAGCTTCCTTGGCAGCCTGTGTGCCTGAGTTCATGGCAACACCGACATTTGCCTGAGCTAACGCAGGAGCATCATTTGTGCCATCGCCTGTCATGGCGACTAGTTTGCCCTGAGACTGTTCACGGCGGATGACTTCGATTTTGTCTTCAGGTGTGGCTTCGGCGATGAAGTCATCGACCCCTGCTTCTTCGGCAATGACGGAGGCAGTAATTTGATTGTCGCCTGTGAGCATGATCGTGCGGACACCCATGCGCCGCAGTTGATCGAATCTCTCCCGCAGTCCTGATTTGACGATATCTTTGAGATAGATCACACCGTAAAGGTCGCCACCCTGACAGATGCCTAAAGGAGTACCGCCAAGCTTGGAGACTTTTTCATAGGCGGCTTCAAATTCTTCAGGAACACTTCCCGATCGCGATCGCACAAAACCACGAATTGCATCTACTGCCCCTTTGCGAACTTCTAAATCATCGGGTAAGTCAGTGCCACTCATGCGAGTACGTGCCGAGAAGTCAATGCCTTTAGCTTGGCTGCGATCGAATTTAACAACGGCTCCCGACTGTTCCGCTAACTGCACAATGGAACGACCTTCGGGGGTTTCATCAAAGATGCTGGCAGCAAGCGCGACCGTAGCAACTTCCGCCATAGTATGTCCATTCACAGGGATAAATTCATCGGCGAGGCGATTGCCGAGGGTAATTGTGCCAGTTTTATCTAGTACCAAAGTATTGATATCGCCACAGGCTTCGACAGCACGTCCTGATGTGGCAATCACATTAAATTGAGCAACGCGATCCATGCCTGCAATACCGATCGCACTGAGCAGTCCGCCAATCGTGGTGGGAATCAGAGCAACTAATAGAGAAATGAGAATGGCGATCGTGGTGGGGGTATTTACATAATTAGCGATCGGGGTCATCGTGGCAACCACAATCAAAAATACCTGCGTTAACACCGTTAATAACACCGTTAAAGCAATTTCATTGGGCGTTTTAGTGCGTTCGGCTCCTTCCACAAGGGCAATCATGCGATCGATAAACCCTTGTCCAGGGTCAGCCGAAATCCTGATTGTCAATTCATCGGAAACTACGCGAGTACCACCTGTGACAGAGCTAGAAATATCTGTCCCTGGTTGTTTGAGAACAGGAGCCGATTCCCCTGTAATTGCCGATTCATCGACTGAGGCTAACCCCGCAATCACCTCACCATCGGCAGGAATCATTTCGCCGATCGCCACTTTTATTAAGTCACCACGGCGCAATTCTGTGGAGCTAGTGGGTTGAATGGAACCATCGGGCAGGACTTTACGGGCGATCGTGTCCGATCGCGTGGTGCGTAATGAGTCGGCTTGGGCTTTACCCCGTCCTTCGGCGATCGCCTCGGCAAAGTTAGCAAATACCACCGTAAAAAAGAGAATTATCGTAATTAATCCATTGAGAATCCGTTCTTGGCTAGGATCGCCTTTAACATTGCCAAAGAGATTGGGATCGATCGTAACCAGTAAGGTCACAATCGTACCGACCCAAACCATGAACATAACGGGATTACGAACGGCAATTTTAGGATTGAGTTTAACAAAGGCATCGCGAACGGCTCTCTGATAAAGTCCCGCCATTGATGCTTTGGGTGTATGTCTACGGGAGTCACGGGTGCTACCAAGTTCGCGTTTTTGTGAAGATGATGGAGTGTTATTCATAGAGTTTTGAAAAGAGAACATTGAGAATAGAATTTCCTAAGACTCTCTCTCCCATTGAGCTACCTTGTACGCATAAGTCTGTCTATCTACGTTTGAGGGTTTAGATCCCCCTCAATCCCCCTTGTAAAGGGGGAAGAAGAAATTCCTCCCCCCTTTACAAGGGGGGCTGGGGGGATCTTTAGTAACTCACGCTATAGTTGATAACCTGTTTATACACCGTAGATCCCATGAAGGAAGAAGGGGCTGGGGGATGAGGGCTATCCGCCTCTGGCGATTAGAAAAGCTTCAGCGATCGGACCTAATGCAAGCACAGGAAAGAACGTCAATGCACCCATCACCACAATCACGCCTGCGGTAACGCTAGTAAAGAGAACCGTATCCGTGCGAAGTGTGCCTGTGGTCATGGCAACAGGCTGTTTACGGGACATTCCATCAGCCAATAGCAACAGGGCAACGATAGGAATATAACGACCTGCTAATAGGCTAATGGAAGTACTGAGATTCCACCAAAGCGTATTATCCGCTAAGCCTTCAAAGCCAGAACCATTATTTGCCGCCGCCGAAGCATATTCATAAACTACTTGCGACAGTCCATGAAATCCAGGGTTGCTAATGCCTGCTAACTGATCGGGAAATGTTAAGGCGATCGCCGCAGGAATCAGAATCACAATGGGATGCACCAGCAGCAGCAAGAAACTGGTTAAAACCACTTCATTCTTCTCAATTTTGCGTCCTAGAAATTCAGGGGTTCTACCAACCATCAGCCCCGTTACAAATACCGCCAAAATCGAATAGGCAAATAGGTAAGCCGTGCCTGTGCCTTGTCCACCCCAAATGATTTGCAGAAACATATTTGAGAGGGTGACAAAACCACCGTTGGGCATAAAGGAATCGTGGAGAGAATTAACGGCTCCCGTCATCGTGCCAGTCGTGGTCACAGCAAATAGAGCCGATTGCGCCCAACCAAACCGAACTTCTTTACCTTCCAAGTTAGGGCTTTGTGTGCCGAGCAGAGTATTCACCAAGGGATTGCCTAGATATTCACCAATCCCTGTCACCACAATAAAAGCAACATAGAGAATGAATACCATCCCGAAAAATAGCCATGCTTGCTTACGACTATTTGCGATCTCGCCATAGGTAAAAATTAAGGCTGTCGGTATGGAAATCATCGTCAAAATCTGGAGTAGATTTGTGAAGCTATTGGGATTCTCAAAGGGATGGGCGGAGTTAATCGCAAAGAAGCCGCCGCCATTTTCACCAAGTTGTTTAATAATCTCGAAATGTGCCACAGGTCCGATCGCGATCGCCTGACTGATATTTGCATCTTCTAAGGTCGGCACAACGATAGGCGCGGATAGCGTTTCAGGTACACCTGCGGCGATAAAGATAACAGCGCCAATAATGCTAATTGGTAAGAGAATGCGGGTAATTGATTTGGTCAAATCCACGTAGAAATTCCCCAGAGATCTACCCGTCAACCCACGAATAAAGGCAATCCCCACTGCCAGCCCCGTGGCGGCGGAAGTGAACATCAAAAACGCAATCCCAAACATCTGTGTTGAGTAACTCAGAGCAGTTTCGCCAGAGTAATGCTGTTGATTGGTATTCGTGATAAATGAAATCGTGGTATGTAGAGCCAAGTCCCAACTAGGGGCGCTGAGATTTGTCGGGTTAAATGGCAAGACTCCCTGAAACATGAGCAAGGAAAACAGCAAGATTGCCATGGCAAGATTACTGAGTAAAACGGCGCGAGCATATTGCCAACCCGTCATTTGCGATTCAGTCTTAATACCACTGAGATTAAAAATTAAACTCTCTAATGGATTTAAAACGGAGTCTAATCCTGTCTTATGTCCTAAAAACACTCGCGCGATGTAACGACCAAAAATAGGCGCGATCGCTACAATCAGTACAAGTGTAATTCCTATCTGAATCCATCCCTGTAGCATGGAAATTTCTGCTTCCTTTTGAGTCGATGAAGTATCAAGCAATTGCTGTGATAGTCAAATCATCAACCTATTTTTCTAGTCTGACAAGGTATATCTTTTTGTTTAGAATGCTCTTGCTTACTTTAGGTATAGGTTTTAAACAACTTCAAGATTGTGCTGTTTAGATCGCGTTTAGATGGTGTTTAGTTGGCGATCGCCTAATCACCCATTCACTCAGAAACGTTAGAGATGGAAGTTTAGATGAAGAATTTAGTCTTCCTATTGTTAACTGATCACTAATGTTACGTGGAACTCAAGGTATGAATCTCCTGCTGCTAGCAAAGCAGGGCAACCACGGGGGGATTGCCCCTACCTGAATAATTTAAATTTGGCGTAGGGGCTGTGCCCCCGTGCCAGCCCCAATCCTTCAACATCGCAGAAATTCCTTCCACGTAACATCAGTGATCAGATGAGAACAGATCGAGATCTTATTAGAAATTTATGGGTCACCCGGGGCTCGAACCCGGAGCAAATCGGTTAAAAGCCGAGTACTCTACCATTGAGTTAGTGACCCATCGCGCAGTCGCGTCATTAAGCGCTTGGCTAGTCTAGCACGTAACTAGCAAATAACTCCAGTCAAACTGAAAGGTCTTACTTCAGTAATTTTTATAGAAACGGTCTTACCGATTAGTTCAGCTAATGTTAGCCCCGTTGTATTTTCTGTGAAAGCAATCCGATTGGTGCGAGTGCGACCCATGACTTGGTTGGGATTTTTATGGTTAGTCCCTTCGATCATGATTTCCTCGACCCTATCGGCGTAACGCTGCGATCGCATAGCGGCATTTTGATTGACAGCGTGGTTTAGTCTTTGTAGGCGATCGCTTTTTACTTCTTCACTGAGTTGATTTTCCCAGACTGCCGCAGGTGTGCCAGGACGGGGCGAATAGGCGGCAGTATTTACCAAGTCAAAACCGATGTCATTCACAATTTGCACAGTCCGCTCAAATTGCTCTTCAGTTTCCCCAGGGAAGGCGACGATCGCATCAGCAGTAATCGCCGCATCAGGCATGACCGCCCGAATATCATCGATAATACGGCGATAACGCTCGTGGGTATAGCCGCGAGCCATAGCCTTGAGAATGTCGTTGTCTCCCGATTGAAACGGGATATGAAAATGTTCGCAAACCTTGGGCAGTTCGGCACAGGCTTTGATTAATCGCGAACTGAAGTAACGGGGATGGCTAGTGGCGTATCTAATGCGATCAATGCCTTCCACATCATGGACGTAGTACAGCAAATCTGTAAAGGTAATTTTGCCGCCAACGCCCGCGCCAATGCCACCTGCGGGCAAGTCACGACCATAGGCATCAATATTTTGACCTAATAAGGTAATTTCCTTATAACCTTGAGCCGCTAGCTTTTCGATTTCTTCACGAATTACTTCAGGGGTGCGGGACTGTTCGCGCCCACGCACGGACGGCACAATGCAGTAGGTGCAGTTTTCATTGCAACCATAGATCACATTTACCCATGCGGATACGGAACTATTGCGGCGAGGTGTGGTGATGTCTTCTTCGATATAAGCTTCCTCAGTCGCCACAACCTGATTGCCATTAAAGACGCGCTCTAGCAAGTCCCCAATCCGATTGACGTGCTGTGGTCCCATGACTAGATCAAGTTCTGGTACTCGTCGGAGCAGCGCTTCGCCTTCTTGTTGGGCAACGCAACCTGCTACTACTAAGGTCAAGTTAGGATTATCGCGCTTGCGTTTGGCTTGACGACCTAGGTATGAGTAAACTTTCTGCTCAGCATTGTCACGAATACTGCAAGTGTTGTACAGAATTAAATCGGCTTCTTCACTTTCTTCCGTTGACTGGTAGCCCATATTTTCCAGAACGCCTGCCATGCGTTCTGAGTCGGCTTTGTTCATTTGGCAGCCGAAGGTGACAATGTGGTATTTCTGAGCAGTCATGGAAGTGTTTAACCAAGCCGAAAATATTGCTTTTCTATTCTAAGCCCAATCCAAGATAAATTTTAAAAGGCTGGAAAAGCCATTCTTTTAAAATTTATCTTGGATTTTAGGAAATCGCTAGCGCTTTCCTAAAAACTCAATAAGCGAGTGGTGGCACTTTGCACCGCCACTCGCTTATTGGGTTTGCTGTACCTATAAAAAATTAAATTTATGACCATAACTACTACCCCTTCTGATGTGCAGATCCTTGCCAAATGGCTAGCAGGCGACCATAGCAACTGGGAACAGGCGATCGCCAATCCGCCTTTTTTTGCCCATATTCGCGTTGGTATCCGTCCCTTGCCCAACCCAATTACTGCTGATGGTGTGTGGCTTTTTCTGGAACAAGCCTATGACTTTGAGTTGCACCATCCCTATCGCACAGCGGTTTTACAAGTAATCTTTAATAACGATCACCTTGAAATGATCAACTATCGACTTAAAAATGCCGAAACCTTTTTTGGGGCTAGCCGCGATCGCGATCGCCTACGCAATTTGGATGCCGATGCGATCGTGAAGCTGGACGGCTGTACCCAGTGGGTTCAGCGTGCCGATCAGCATAAATTCAAGGGCTTTGTTGAAGCTGGCAAAAAATGCTGCATCAACCGAAAGGGTGTTGATACTTACCTTAGTATCGAATTTGAAGTAACTGAAAATTCTTACAGCAGCCTTGATCGCGGCTATGACATCGTTACTGATGAGCGGGTGTGGGGATCGGTCGCTGGTGCTTTTGAATTTTCTAAAAAGACCAGTTACAGCGATGAAATTTAGCAGTGGGGCTACGCCGCACTTTCAAAAAGTATAAGGCGGCGCGAAGCGCCGCCTTATACTTTTTGAAAAAGGATCTACTCCTCAAGGTATAATACCCGTCTGTGTGAGTCTCAAAAAAGGTGTAATTTGAAAGTCCTAGTAGTTGGCAGTGGCGGTCGAGAACACGCCCTAGCATGGAAACTTCTACAATCTCCCCATATTGATCGCGTCTTTTGCATTCCTGGCAATGGTGGCACGGCGACTATGCCCAATTGTCAAAATGTTTCCCTAAGTATTGATGACTTTGAGGGAATGCTGAGGTTTGCCCAAGTTCAAGGGGTAGGATTTACCATTGTGGGCCCCGAACTTCCCCTTGCTCTGGGAATTGTTGACTATTTCAAGGCGGCGGAAGCTTTAATCTTTGGGCCCACCCGAGAAGGCGCACAGATCGAGGCTAGCAAGTCTTGGGCAAAAGATCTTATGCAGGAAGCCAATATTCCTACGGCAGCGAGCGCTACTTTTCAAGATATTGCCTCGGCTCAAGCTTATGTACAAGCGCAGGGAGCGCCGATTGTGATCAAGGCTGATGGCTTAGCCAGTGGTAAGGGAGTCACGGTTGCCATGACCCTAGAGGAAGCGATGGAATCCCTTGAGCGCATCCTGACTGGACAATTCGGCTCTGCGGGCGAAACCGTAGTCATTGAAGAATTTATGGCTGGACAGGAGGTATCTGTCCTTGCTGTCACCGATGGTAAAACCATCCGTCCCCTCAGTCCAGCTCAAGATCATAAGCGTTTAGGAGATGGGGATACTGGTCCCAATACAGGTGGGATGGGAGCCTATGCCCCAGCACCGATCGCAACTCCTGAGTTGATGGCAAAAGTGCAGACTCAAGTACTAGAACCTGCGATCGCGGCTTTGAGAGCAAGGGGTATTGACTATCGCGGCTGCCTATATGCGGGGCTGATGATTACGCCAGAGGGCGAACCTAAAGTTGTGGAATTTAACTGTCGGTTTGGTGATCCTGAGACTCAGGCTGTCTTACCACTACTAGACACCAACCTTGATGAATTGTTAATGGCTTGTGTGCAAGGAAAGCTTGCTGAATTCCCAGAAATCAAGTGGAAAGATCAAGCCTCTGTATGTGTTGTACTAGCCGCTGGTGGCTACCCTGACAAGGTAGAAACTGGGCATTTTGTGACAGGTATTGGCAAGGCAGAGGACTTAGGAGCTTACGTTTTTCAATCGGGGACTAAGCTTAAGAATAATGCTTTGGTCACTAATGGCGGTCGAGTCCTTGGTGTGACTGCCCTTGGCGATGATATTAGCCATGCGATCGCCAATGTTTACAATGCGATCGAATTTATTGCCTATGACAATATGTACTACCGCAAAGACATTGCTAGCAAAGCAGTGCAAGGAAATTGAATTTTTATGATGTAGCTCGATTGCGCCAAAAAATTCAGGTTTTTTCTTAATCTATGACATAAGTGGTTCTGTGTTAGCGTCATGCAATAGATCCTAGGAATGTTAGTGACAAAAGTGCTAACAATCTTGCCGAAATTGTCGATCAGACAAACCAAGGAAAACTTTGCGAAGCAAAGTTTTCCTTGGTTTGGGTTTGAGCGCAAAGAGCTACTGGATCTGGCGTTACATTAAATGAGCCATATGAAATATCTCAAAAACTTAATCTCCAGTGCTTTTTGCCATTTGGTGTCTAGACCTGCAACTTTGCTGATTGTGCTGGGTGCGATCGCGTCAGGAAGTATAGTTAAACCTAGTGAAGCAGCCGAAACCGTTAACTTCCGATTTAGTGTTTTTGAAGTCTTTATATCAGTTGACGATCTAGAAATATTCTCAAAAACTGGAGAACTAAGGGGAGCTTTAGATATGGCATCACGCTATGTTCCTGCTTCCGATTTAGCCAACTTTCGGCGGATTCTCACCGAAAGAGCAGATGTGCCGATCGCATTGCTTTCTAGATTTCTCTACACTTCGCAAGGGGAAAGAATGCTCGATATTTTAGGAGAATATATTAACACGGGACCTAATCTGTCGGGGAATCGGGCGATTCGTGCCGCCGCCGTTTTAGCGACTGCCGATAAGCAAAATGGACTTTCACTTTTAAATTTCTTACGCAAATTCCCAACATCTGATATTTATTTTGATATTCAGTCAGGATTACAAACAGTTAGTGAATTGAGTGACCTAGTTCAAAACACCCAAAAAGTAGTGGCTATAGTCAATGCTGAAGCCAGCCAACAAGCGCTTACCAATACCCAAACCGCTGCTACTCCCCAGCTAGTAGATCTAAGGATAAAAGGTAGTAGCAAATGGGAACGGTACAGCTTCAACGCTCCCGCTTTAGGCAATAAATATGAAATTCCATTTTATTTATTTATTCCCAAACCCAATAGTGCCAATCTTAGAGCCAAATCAATCCCTGCGATCGTTATTTACCCTGGATTGATTTCTGCTCGCGAGCCGTTACTCTATCTTGCTGAACATCTTGCCTCTTACGGATTTGCAGTGATTTTGACAGTTTCCCCAAATAGTAGTATTGACCAACTAGATAAGCTGATAGTTGGACTAGCTAGTGAAATTGCACCGCCTCAGAGTTTTGTGGAACGTCCTCAAGATATCACCGCAGTCCTAAACTATGTGGAGAAATTGCCTTCTATCAACAATGCTGGTGGTCAGGATATCAATTGGAACAATGTGGGTATAGTTGGACATTCCTTTGGTGGTTATGCCGCCCTCGCTCTAGTTAGTGATGCTCAAATTCAATTTGAAGATTTGGCTAAAGTTTGCCAAGCTAGAAATGAATGGAATCCTTCGTTGCTATTGCAATGTGTCGCCTTGGGATTGCCAAATCAAGCTTATAAATTAGGCGATTCACGGATTAAATCGGCGATCGCAGTTAGTCCTGTGACCAGTTATGTCTTAGGCAAGGCTTCTCTAAGCAAAATCACAGTTCCAGTAGCCATTATGGGCAGTTCTGACGATACCTTTGCACCTGTAGTTTCTGAACAAATCATTCCCTTTACATGGCTGACCAATGAAAATCGGTATCTAGTTCTACTAAATAAGGCTGGGCATACGGCTGTAACGGCGATCACATCCAGAGATCGCCTTGCTCCTGAAGTGAGCAATGTATTAGCGGGTTCCAATCCCATCGCCTCACAAAACTATCTCAAGTTGTTGAGTGTTGCTTTTTTCAAGAAGCACTTACTTCAAGAATCTCTTTATGACCGATACCTCACACCTGAATATTTCGATAATATTTCCACCAAAGACGCTCAGGTTAGTCTGCTGCGGTCATTAAGTCTCGACAAAATTCAATAAACAATTCAGAGTAACGCCGCGAAGCGCATTATTGCTAAGAGGCTGTTCCGCCCGCTACGCGGGCGGAACAACTAGCTTACTTGTGCCAGATGCTTAGCTAACTCTTACTTTGCTATATTTGTTGAATACATTGCTTGTCAATGATTTTTATAAAGTTAATCTAATCCCAAAGCTATGCCAGAAATCAGATCCTCTTTTGCAGAACATTATCATGAGCGGACTAAGTACGAGCCTGCGACACTGGCTAGCAAAAGTCAAGGATTGGATTGGAGTACTCAACCTTCACCTTACAAAGATTATAAAATTGGCACGGTTTATGATTTAAAGCCTTACTTAACCGAAGAAATTCAATCGGATCGTGATGGCTTATTGGCAGATCGCTGGCAAAGACTGTCAAGATTATTATTTTGCAGTTATGGCTTGACAGCGAGAGTACCGACTATTTCGGGGGAATCTTTTTATTTGCGAGCTGCGCCTTCAGCGGGTGGACTGTATCCAGCCGAGGTTTACATTATTTCGGCAGGAACGCCGCTCTTGTCGGCGGGAATCTATAACTATCAAGTTCGCAATCACAGTTTGATTCATTTTTGGCAAGACAATAACGTATGGGGTGAACTGCAAAAGTCTTGTTTTGGACATCCTGCTTTACAAAATTCACGCATGGCGATCGCAATTACTGCGGTTTTTTATCGATCATTTTGGCGTTATCAAGATCGTGCTTACCGCCGTATATTCTTGGATACGGGGCATTTGCTGGGCAATATTGCGATCGCTAGTGCCATTGAAGGCTATCAATCTTCCTTAATTGGTGGTTTTGCCGATGCAGCTATTAACGATCTTCTATTTTTAGACAAACAAGTGGAAAGTGCGATCGCGATCGTGCCGATTCTGGATTTGCAAGATGAAGAATATATCGGTAGAGGTCAAGAGGCGCGAGTCCCTGTGCAGCGATCGGCGGATTTGTATAAGGGAATGATGACTGCTCTGCCGTCAACTATCACAAACAGCTATCCTAAACTTCCTGATGGTCAGCTATTGAGCTATCTCCATGAAGTAACTCAGATTGCGGATAAGCCAGATAATCGTTTGACAACCGCAGAAAAAATAGATCCACAGGCAAAAACTCCTGATAAGTACGACTTTCCTTTTTGTACTAAGGTAAGTACACGCACTGCCAGCATGGACTGGGGCGATAACTTGGAGCTACTAGAAAATACGATTCTCCAGAGGCGATCGACCCGCGAGTATACAGGCGGTAAAATCGAATTAGCAGAACTAAAGGCAATTTTAGATTTTACCTATCAACCCCAAAACTATACAGATCAAGGGTTAGATGGTAGTCCTGACCATTTTGATTTAAGCTTAATTGAAACATTCTTAGTGGTAACTGGCGTGGAGAATCTGGAAGAAGGATGTTACTACTACGCTCCTAAATCTCAAGAACTACGCCAGATTCGTTTTAAAAATTTCCGTGATGAACTGCATTATCTCTGTTTGGGACAGGAGTTAGGGCGAGATGCGGGAGCCGTAGTTTTTCATACGGCTGATCTTAAAAAAGCAGTAGCAGTCTATGGCGATCGCGTTTATCGTTATTTACATATGGATTCTGGTCATTTAGGGCAACGTCTCAACCTTGCAGCGATCGCTCTGGGTGTTGGCGTGAGTGGAATTGCAGGATTTTTTGATGATTTGGTTAATGAAGTTCTCGGTATTCCCAGTGATGAGGCGGTACTTTACATCACAACTTTGGGAAGACCGCGTTAAAATATTGAGAAAGGCGCTCTGCACCTTTCTCAATATTTTATGAGCTATGCAAACACTGAAGTCTCCTCCCGTCATTTTACCTTCACAAAAAGTTCAAATAATTGCTCCCAGTGGAGCTTTAAGGGAATGGGAACGGTTTGAAAATGGAATAAGAATTTGGCGCGATCGCGGATATGCCGTGACCATACCTGAAGATCTCAGTCAACCTTGGGGATATCTGGCGGGAAGCGATGAACAGCGATGTCAGCAATTTATAACCGCATGGAATGATCCTGAATCTGTGGCGATCGCCTGTGCTAGAGGTGGCTATGGCTCTATGCGACTATTAGAAAAATTAGACTGGAATTTGCTTAGCGATCGCCCTAAGTGGCTGATTGGGTTTTCAGATATTACGGCTCTGCTATGGGGATTGGCTAAGCATAAGGGAATTGGCGGACTGCACGCGCCCGTTATTACGACTTTGGGCAATGAACCTATGCGATCGCAACAACAATTATTTGATTGGTTAGAAGGAAAGGTCGATCAGATCTTGCTATCAGGGCTAGGATGGAACAATGGCAAAGCCTCAGGAATTCTTCTGCCAGCCAATTTAACCCTTGCTACTAATATGATCGGCACATCGCTCTGTCCTGACTTAGAGAATGTAATTTTGGCGATCGAAGATGTATCGGAAGCACCCTATCGCGTTGATCGGATGTTAACCCATTGGCGTTGGTCGGGACTTCTTTCAAAGCTGAAAGGTGTTGCGATCGGCAGATTTAGTCAAGGGGAAGTGTCAACACCTAGCTTTACGATGGAAGAGGTGTGGCGCGATCGTCTTACTGACTTGGGAATCCCTGTGGTAACTAATTTACCCTTTGGGCATGATGGCGAAAATGCACCTTTGCCTGTTGGTTGTACTGCCGAAATTGATGCTGACAATGGAACTTTGACTTACTATCGTTAAGAAAAGAATTTACAAGCTTTGCTAAGCAACGCTTGTAAATTCTTTTCTTATTTGTTCCTATTTGAGAAAAGCAGGGCTTCGACTTCGCTCAGCCACCTTATATTGATGGCTGAGCGAAGTCGAAGCCCTGAGCTTGTCGAAGTGTCGAAACCAGAAGCCTTAACTATAAGTACGGGGAGTATATACCTTCAGGAGATCGCCCAATTTAATAGTCTTAGTTTTACTAGACCCAATGATAATCACAGTTTGCATATCCGCCAGTTCTGGAACTAATTCACCAAGGGTAATCACCCGTACATTTTCGCCCTTGCGCCCCATTTTATGTCCCAAAATTACAGGCGTATCAGGCGATCGCCATTTCAACAAAATTTCCTTAGCCTGATCAAGTTGCCACTTCCGTTGGCTAGAAATAGGATTATAAATGGCAATCACAAAATCCGCTTGTGCTGCCGCTGATAGTCTCTGGGTAATGATGTCCCAAGACTTGAGAATATCGGAAAGGGAAATCAAACAGAAGTCATGTCCAATGGGTGCACCGATCGCCGCCGCTGCTGCTTGCGCCGCTGATATCCCTGGAGCAACATGAATATCCACATGATCCCATAGTGGTGCATCCTGATCGACCACTTCAAAGACTGCGGCTGCCATGCCATAGATACCCGCATCACCCGACGAAACGATCGCTACTGACTTCCCTTCAGTTGCTAATTGGAGTGCATGACGAGCGCGATCTAGTTCCACGCGATTATCCGAAGCATGGACGGTTTTACCCTTGGTATATTCTTTCACTAGGTTCACATAGGTTTTATAACCCACGAAATCTGTTGCGTTTTCTAGAATATTCTTAACTTCAGGGGAAAGCCACTTCGCCGCCCCAGGTCCCGTCCCAATAATCGATAGTTTTCCTTTAGTTTCTAAAGTTTCAATGGGAACGGTTTGATATACTAAGTATTTTGAAGAGAGATTAGAAGTGATCGCATTTAATCTCTCCTGATTAGTAACCACTTCTATCTGATGCTCGGCTTGTTGCTCAAAAGGCAAATTACTCTCGGTAAGCCAGTTTGCATCATGGCTCGCTTCACCCACTAACTTAACCGATGCACCCGCCAGTAAATCAGCTAAAAACATCTTGGCTTGTTGGTCATCATTTAACAACCGATAACCGACTGGTGGATTTAATAGCGAAGTTTGAAATCGGATCTCGCCCGTAGTTGTGATGGCGGGTTTAATTTTAAAAATATCAGCGATCGCCTTGGCTAGATCATTGGCTCCATTCAGCCCACCCAGTAAAGGCACAACCGCACTGCCGTCTTCGGCAATCGCAATTACAGGTGGTTCGGCGCGTTTGTCCGACAGCAAGGTTGCGAGGGAACGAATGATAATACCTGCGGCGCAAATACTAATGATCGGATGTCCTTGGGAAAAGAGTTCTCTTACTTGTTCGCCAAATTTGTCATACTCGCAATCAGCAGTTTGGGTACGCGAAGCAAGTCCATAAATTTGAGAATTGGGAATTACGGCTTGAATTTGGCGAGCGATCGTAATACTTTTTTCTCCTAAGACGACAATAGCGGGCGGTTTCATTGATTGTTATAGATTACTAGTAAAAATATTTATGGCTTCGACTTCGCTCAGCCAACG
>QBLS01000044.1 GCA_003249015.1 Pseudanabaena sp.
GATGGCTTGTCCTGTATGTTGGGCTTCCAGAATCTCGTACAACTCGAAGAAACCTATGGCAAAGAGGTATCAAGGGCAATCTTTGGCGGCTGTGCGACTAAGGCGATTTTCAATCCCCTTGAACCCGAATCAGCGAAGATTTTCTCTGACTACCTCGGTGATGAGCATTTGAAGTACAAGTCTAAATCCCGTAGTTCGGGCGGTGGTCGCACTAGCACCAGTACCTCGGATCAGGAACGTACACGCAAACTATTTGCCCCAGAGGATTTTCTCAAATTACCGCAAGGTAATTGTGTTCTCATTTCTCC
The DNA here is from genome assembly GCA_003249015.1 of Pseudanabaena sp. Lineage (GTDB taxonomy): Bacteria > Cyanobacteriota > Cyanobacteriia > Pseudanabaenales > Pseudanabaenaceae > Pseudanabaena. The sequence continues at coordinate 309 of QBLS01000044.1, forward strand.
TGGCTATAGCTCTAAGAAAGAAGCGAATGTGCCTCGGCGTTGCAATATCAAAATCCCTAAAGTTGATGCAGAGAGAGCCGACAAGAGTAAATCCAAATGGGAGGCACTGAAGCTTAAACTAGTGCAGCAAGGACACCAAGTACCAATCACGGATGCAGAAATCGCTGCGCGTAAGGATTACTTTCAAGTGCATTTTCCTTTACCCGCCAAAGACGCTGCCAACACACCCAAATCCACTGTCCCCGCTTGGGCTGAAGGTTTATAGAGGTAGATTATGGTTTTTATACAGTCATCAGAAGCGTCTCAGGCTAATGCTCAACAATTAGCGATCGGGCAAACTACGATTGAAGCTTTAGCAGAACTGCTGAGGCAATTGTTAGGTAAGCAGGAAGAGTTATTGCAAGAGAAAGTTGGAAATACGCAACAGCCTGATGTTCCATCATCGGGATTCAGTGATGCGGAGTGGGATCGGGTATCGCAGCAATGGGATCAGGACATCATGGATGACTGGTGGCGTAGATATCAGGCAGCACCAGATCGATCTGCTAAGCCTGAGACTTCACAGGCTTTGACCGTGATCTCAAGAAATCCTCGTGATAAAGGCGAACCAGATTTTGCGATGCTTCCCAACTCTCCCATTCAGCCATCACCTCTATCTGGTAGTAATCTACCGCCACTACCTGAGTCATCGCAGTCGCCATTGCCCATTCTTATGGAAGAGAGCTATATCGATGTGGAATGGCAGGAGGTCACAAGGATAGAGTTGTCGGAATCACTACGCCGCGATTTGGATGGGGATGGAATTACTGATGTGGACGAACTGCGGATGGGACTCAATCCTCGCAGCATTGATACCGATGGCGATGGTATCAGCGATCGCGATGAGTTGGGAAGTTCTAATCCACTATCATTTGATGAGTTCCGACAACAGGTGATGGCGGCGGTGTCCGTCGCCCTAGTCGCAAAATTGGGTGTTGATGGCAAGTATGAAGCGGAAAACTATCGCATTCAGTCTCAGGATAATTTCTATGCAATTTCTAATATTGATGGTGAGGCGATCGCTAAGTTTGAACTACAAAGTGATCGGGCTGTGTTTACGGAGGATAGGACTACTGTTGAGCAACAGATTGACTTTACGAAAACTGCTTTTAAAACAACGACTGTGGATATGGCAAGTTTGACTCCAAATCAGGGTTATCTCACGGTGATCGATAAACTGGGAGATCTGGCTCCTGCGGGGGCTAGGGGTGTGGTGGTCGTTGAAAATATCCTTAATGAGACTCGTCAGGAGTCGTTCAAGGGTGAATATTACAATTTCCAAAGAAATCAGGATGGTGATATCGCCATTGTCAATAACCATACTGGCGAAGATATTTTGCAGACTAAGCAAGGTCAAATCTCTCTTATTGCCATGAATCCCACTGATTTAAATAACTTCCAGCAAGCATTTCAACGCATGAATTCACCTCAGCCAGTGTTAGAACCATCTAGTCCAGTTAGTCCAGATTTGGAGCGTTAGGCAAAGGCAATGATTACTGCGAACCCAGATCTAGATGTAGCTCAGTTCATGACTGCGTTTAATCAAGTTGTGGAAATGCATAGCATCCATATTTTAGCGATCGCTGAACGAGAAATATCTTCCATTAATATTAAGGATTTAACGATGATCGATAAAGATGATGTATTTGATGAAGCATGGGAAGCATCTCATGTGCGGGGCAAAGGTAACGATTCTAATTCGGGTGATGCTGAAGCTCAACAGGTAAATATTGTTACTCAAGACCAGAACCAAATCAATTATGCAACGCAGATTCAGAATCTGGCTCTGTCAATGTTTGATGGTTTGAGTAATCTGCGTAAGGATAACTCAACCAGTAAATCTGAAGCTGTTGAAACTGCTACTATTCCCAGTTCTCCTAATCAAGTTACCGATGCAGAGCGAGATCTGAAACTGGCGCGGGATTGTCGCGAACTGTTGCAAGTAAAAGGCAAAGATGATGGTAATAATCTTATCTTTGAGCGTCCTGATGGAAAGGGGAATTACAAATTCAGTCTCGAAAAAGCCTCGGATACAATGACTTTAAACGCGAAGGATAGTCCTGTTAATCCGATTCTGGTTGAGTCGCAGGGTATAGTCGTGGAATCCAATGTCACTGACAGAGATGCAGCCAATATCAGCAAGGCTGTCGCCATGTTGAATGCACAGCAAACCAAACCTCTTGAAAATCAGAAATAACAATGTTTACCAAATTCCAATTACCCACTGAGGCTTGTATTATGTACAACACAAGTTAATTAGAGCGATCGCTCTCTTCCAAAAGCCTCCTTAGCTCCTGCTTTAAAGCATCTACATCGGGCAGATAAAGTTGATACCTCGATACAAAAAGCTGATTGGAAATTCCTCCTGTGGCATACTCCACTAAAATCTCATCCTTATCTCGCGCCAATACAATTCCAATCGGCTCATTATCGTCTTCCATATTCTCTTCGGCACGAAAATAGTTTAGATACATATTCATCTGTCCTATATCCTCGTGACGTACCGCCCTTGTTTTCAAATCAATTAAGACAAAACATTTCAAAATACGGTGATAGAACACTAAATCCACATAAAAATGCGTATTGTTTAACGTAATTCGGTACTGTTGCCCAATAAATGCAAATCCTTTTCCCAGTTCTAGTAAAAACTTCTCTAACTGCACAATCAACCGATTTTCTAATTCACTCTCAAGGTAATTGCGATCTGGCAAATCCAAAAACTCAAACACATAGGGATCTTTTATCACATCCTTTGCTGACTCAATTTTTTGTCCTTTCTGAGCCAAAGCCAAAATCTCTGCCCGATCCTTACTCATGGCAACTCTCTCAAACAAAGCCGAATCCTTCTGGCGCTTTAATTCCCTCACGCTCCAGCGATCGCGTATGCATTGCTGCTCGTAAAACGATCTCGCTAAATCATCCGAAATAGCCAAAAGCTCCGTGTAATGCGACCAACCTAATTTGGCAGACACCATCTGCCATTTTGGATAGCTAACATAAAAGCGGCGCATATCCAAGACATTACGGCGACTAAATCCCTTGCCATAAGCTGTTTTCAAATCCCGTGATAATTGAGTTAACAGTTTTGAGCCATATTCCGCTCTCTCATTCCCCTTCTGCTCAAACTCCACAATGTACTGTCCAATTTGCCAATAAGTTTCTACCAAAAGCGTATTAACCTGCTCAAAGGCGCGTTGTTGCCCCTGTGCCAAGCATTCACCAATGCGATCGATTAATTGCTGATAGGAATCGATTAAATCACTCATAAATTAGCTGTTAGTCTGGGATGACAGTATACCCCAATCCTAGAAATGAAAGTTAAGCCAGATTCTAGATAAAGTCCATGTAGGTACAAAAACATGAAAAAGCTATTACTCGTTGAATCTCCATCTAAGTGCAAAACTATTCAAGCAATCCTTGGCAGTGAATGGCAAGTGGAAGCTTCCTTTGGACACTTTACGGAACTTGCCAAAGATGGTGAAGATAGCTTGGGCTTTACCATGCACAAAGATACCAACAAAATTGAATGCCGCTATCAATTGACGGAAGGCAAAGGTCAACAGGTTGTCACTAAACTACGCGCTGCTGTGAAGAATGCTTCAGAAATCGTACTTGCTACCGATGGCGATCGCGAGGGTGAGGGGATTGCATGGCATTTACAACAGCAACTCCATCTTCGCAATCCTAAACGTGCTGTCTATAACCAGATTACGCCCACGGCAGTTAAGGCGGCGATCGCCAATGCTCATCAGTTAGATTTGAATCTGATTTCGGCTCAGAGAGCGAGACAATGTTTGGATCGATTGATTGGTTTTAAGGTTTCGCCCCTTGTGCGTCGAACTAGTGGCGGTAGCTCGGCTGGTCGGGTGCAGTCGGTGGCTTTACATATTGTCTGTCAGCGTGAACGGGAGATTAATACCTTTGTGCCGATTACTTACTGGTCGGTATGGACAGAATATGCTGAAGGCTTCACGGCTTTCTATGCGGGTAGTAGTGAGATTGAGCCTGTACTTGACGATCAGGATGTCACCGATGATGCGGCGGAAGTAAATACAGAATCTACGGTGGAGTCAAAACGGGTATTGTCGGAAGCAGAAGCTACCAGAATTATTCAAGTTGCTCGTAATCATCCCCATGTTGTTCGCGAAGCTACGGGTGTGATTGCTCAGAAATCACCTCTACCACCTTTCATCACCAGTTCGCTCCAGCAAGCTGCCTCAGTGAGATTGGGACTATCGCCTGAAGAGACGATGAAGGTGGCTCAAGAGTTGTTTGAAGGTGTCGATTTACCTCAAGGTCGTAAGGGTTTGATTACCTATCACCGCACTGATAGCACCAGTCTCGCTCCTGAGTTTTGTGCTGAGGTGAAGGAATGGCTATCAAAACACGATCCTGATAATGTCCCTAAGAAAACTACGCGGCATCGCGAACAGGCAACTGCTCAATCTGCCCATGAAGCGATTCGTCCTACCTATTTGAGTATTACTCCGAAAACGGTGAGAGACCATCTCAGTGCCAAACAGCATCAACTCTATGAGTTAATCTGGCGCAGAGCCGTTGCTTCTCAATGTGCTAATGCTTTGATTCAAAAAAGTCGGGTGATTATTCAGGCTGGTTCGACGCTCTGGCAGACTAGGGGCAGTATTCTCACCTTTGCAGGTTATACGCGCTATTGGAACGATTTGAGTAAGGATAAACATATTCCTGCTTTAACGAGCGGTCAGATTTTGGCTTTGGCAAATGCAGGGTTTACACAGAAACAAACTCAACCTCCTGCTAGGTATAGCGAGGCAAAGCTAGTTCAGGTACTAGAGCGTCAGGGTGTGGGTAGACCGAGTACGTTTGCGGCGATCGTCAAGACGCTTAAAGATAGAACCTATGTGTTACTCAAGGGTAAGGTTCTCGAACCTTCGGCTTTGGGGATGTCTACGGATGATGTGTTGCATAAAACTTTCCCTGATTTGCTCAGAGCCGATTTTACCGCAGGGATGGAGACGACTTTGGATGAAATCTCGGTGGGTAAGTTGGATTGGCAAAGCTATTTGATTAGTTGGCATCAGTCCTATTTTCAGCCGATGTTGGCGCGGGCTTATACTAATCTTGGTGCGGATTTACAGCCAAGTAATCGTAAAAATGAGGTTTCAGATGTGGCTTGTCCTACTTGTAATCATCCACTCAGTAAGATTCCTTCTAAGAAAGTTAGTGGTGGGCATTTTCTCAAGTGTGAGCATGGCTGTGAGAATCTAGTGATGTTTTGGAGCGATCGCCGTAATCAGTGGGAGATTCCTCAACCGAAGGGTGAGAATGCAGTGACGGCGGAGGTGACTAGTTTTGCTTGTCCTGTCTGTGGCAAGCCTTTGGCTAAGTTTCCCTATACTAAGGATGGTGTGGATAAGGTGATGTTGAAGTGTGGGGATGTGCAGGCGCGTCAACGCAAGGATCATGTGGATGTGGTCTTTTTCTGGTCTTCTCAGGAGAAGTGGTGGTCGAAGAAGTTTGGCGATCTGGATGAGGCGGCTAAGCCGAATTTGGGTAAGGTTTCAACTGGCAAGAATAAGAAGGCTACTCAGGGAAAGCCGAAGCGATCGAGTAAATCGGCTAAGCCTATTCCTAAAAAGTTGTCTTGATTATAGTGTTTGACAAAAATTGGCAATATTTGCCATAATCGAATTGTCAGAAATATACATAACTACTAGCTATGACTACAGTAAATATCTCTGTTCCTGATTCTATGAAAGTTTTTATAGATGAGCAGGTTTCTAAAGGTGGCTACAGTACTACGAGTGAATATATTCGGCAGTTGCTGCGTCAAGAGGCGGAGAGGGTTGCTCAAGCGCGTCTGGAAACTCTGCTGTTAGAGGGTTTGGATAGTGGTGAAGCGATCGAGATTAATGATGATTGGTGGCAACAGAAACGGATTCAACTTATTGAAAGACTTCGCAAAAAGTAATGAGAAGTATGGTTATGTATGATGGTTGTGATAAATCCAGTTAAATCCTTAGAAAATATGAAAGAACAAAATTTGTTAAATCGGATCTCTTCTAGTCCTAGAGTGATGGTGGGAAAGCCTGTCATTAGAGGGACAAGGTTATCTGTTGAGTACATTCTAAATCTGCTGGCTCATGGTGCAACTGTGACGGAGATTTTGGAAGAGTATGAAGGTTTGGTTGAGGCGGATATTAGGGCTTGTTTGCTGTTTGCTTCTCGTGCTTTAGAAAGTGCAAGTTTTATGCCTTTGGCGGAGATTGCTTAGGTGCGGTTTTTAGTGGATGAAAATACGGGTGTTGTGGTTGCGCGTTGGTTACGCAGTCAAAATCATGAGGTTTTCTCGGTTTATGAGGAGGCAAGAGGGACTGATGATGATGAAATTCTGCAAAAGGCTTGGGATGAGAATTGGATTTTGATTTCTTGTGATAAGGATTTTGGTGAAAAGGTTTATCGGGAACGAAGATTACATCATGGTGTGGTTTTGCTTAGGCTTGAGGATGAGCGTAATGCTAACAAAATCGATGTTTTACAAAGTTTGTTAGAAAATTATGCGGGGCAGTTAGCGGATAGTTTTGTTGTGGTTACTGAGAAACAGGTTAGATTTGCTAGGGCTTTGTCTTGAGATGTTCAGATAAGCTTATCCCTAAAAAGTCGTCTTGAAAGCATAGAGTTCGTTAGGGTTATACTGTATTTAATCAATCAAAATTTAGTGTTGTCTACGAGGCAATATGTCTGAGTCGATCGCTTTAGAACTTCCCGAATCTTTGGCAAAAAAAGTTAAGGAAATTGCTGCGCTCAATCGTCAGGGGATTGAAGAAATGCTGATTGAATGGATCGATCGCACTATTAATGAGATTCCCATAGAGGCACTGCCTGATGAACAGGTTCTGGCTCTTTGTAATTTGCAAATGGGTGGACAGCAGCAAAGGATTTTTAGCGATTTACAAGCTCGGAATAGTGAAGAGTTGCTTAATGCACAGGAAGTTAAGAAGCTGAATGAGTTAATGCATGTTTATCGTTATGGCTCGGTACGGAAGGCTAAGGCAATGCAGGTTGCGGTGATGCGTCGATTAATTCCTGCTTTGAACGATTTCTCTTATTCATAAGGTCCAAGAAACCGCTCTCCGTTGAAATGAATCATATGGTCTGGCTGATCAGCTACCCAAACTTCCGTTTCCCAAGAAATTTCGGCTAGATATTTTGTCATTTCCTTTCGACTTGGAAAGGCAGTAACAAAAACTAACCCCTCTCGACTGGAATGAAAAATTTGCTTTAATTCATTGCGACGCTTCAGATTAACTGCACCGTGACTGGTTACAGCCTCTATTAATATAAGCCAGCCTTTATCTTCATAATGCACCACTAAGTCTGGCATTTTACCGTGGGGATCGAGTTCAAGACCAAGTTCTTTAAATCTTTGAGTTTCATTAACAATAAATTTATCTCCCGCATCACCAACATATAAAACGACTCCTTTAGGCGTAAATCTAGGGCAGAACTTTTCTAAAATGTCTTTTATTAATAAATTTTGTCCACCTGCCGAAAGCTGAATTAATCCGCCATTAGGTAAGGTAGCTGGAATCATTGATATATTTCGTTTCTTGTCCTGCAATATGTTTCTGACTGAAACAATATAATTTTGCCGAGATTCTTCCCATTGCTCAGAACCATACGATTGTAAGAGACAAAGAGCTTGTGGATGAAGTTGATAACACCACTTAGGACTATTAATTGGTCTGTCTGGACGATCTGGATTTTCTACAACCAGCCCCATTTGTACAAACTGATGCATTGTTTGTCTTCTTACCGTTTCCCTTGTATTAGGTGCATATTGTTTACCGTAGTAATCACGAAACCAATCCATCATTTCGGTAATTCTGCGGCTTGGGGCTGTCGCCTGACTCCAAATATGATCGGGACGAATATTTGCCAATGCCAGCAAGCAAAGCGCTGAGCGTTCATTTTGCTGTTCTTTAGGTGCAGAGATGTTTTTGAGAATGGCAAGAGCTTCTTCAATGCGCTGACTAGCTTGGATTGCGTTAGTTACTTCGCTCATAATTGACAGAGTTTTATGGACAAGATTATCGAGAGATTTTTGATCGAGTATGGAGTCATTAATTTGACTCCCTAAAGACATCAAAGTATTTTTACAAGGATATTTCATTCTACGCAAATCTGTGGCGTTGATTTGTGTATGACCACTAAATTGACGAAAATAATTATCAAATAATGTTGAATTGAGAAAAGCTGTTAAACCTCTTGCGAGATCAGGGTGCAAGCTTTTCCCTTTAGCATGAAAGTAGTTAAGATGGTTTTCTATACCCAATAACGGTTCATCCATAGGAGGACAAACCGCAGCCGTAACGCGACGTTTTTCTTCTTTTGCTGAAAATCGCTTGGTCATAACGTACCACCCTTTGGGGATTAACCATTGCTGGGTTGCAGAATTATGTTCAATTGCGATCGCTTTACGCGGATTTTTTGGAGGGAAGTCAACCATACCTGCTTTGATTGATTCTGGATAGAGCAGAGGAATATTTTTATGATCTAAGTAGCTTCTTAAATTAGCCTTGAGTCGAAAATCAACAACTGGACCAGTGGATATATCTAAATCAAGTTCGTCTAATGTGCATGGCATTTTATGCATTTGTATTCTTAATGCATCTTCTAGAGAGTTAGTGATAATGTGAATAAATTGTTCACGATCATTTATATCAATTACTTGATCGTAGGGAGCTTTCCTTATTTCTGAGAATTCATCTAAAGTATTTCCAGTATGATTAGTAACTTCTATAAAATCAGGTTTAAGTTTTGTTTTGACAGCATGAAAAACAATATTTTCTTGTAATACATTGTCATCAATAAAAGCAGTTGAACGACTCTTGAAAATATGGATTTTGTGAATTCCCATATCTTGTAAAATCGCTTTGCGAAAAGGACGAAAATACATCCCATTACAAAAACTTCTTGGGGTAATAGCAACCATCTCTCCATCTTCTGCAAGTTGCAACATCGCAATCCAGACAAAAGCACTGTAAAGATTAACCGTATCAATGCCAAGATTTGAGAGAGCTTTTTTTTCAGATGATTGACTGTTAATTTTTTTGTAAGGTGGATTTAGAATTACATGACTAAATAAGCTTTTAAATTCAGTCAGGAGTGGTGACTTTATTTCAGCAGGATCTTCTATAAAGTTCTTTTCATATAAGCAATAGCCAGACTTAATTCCTTTATGCTCTAAAGCAACACAGCATTCGATCAATTGCTGTTTTAAAGTTGGGATAAAACTTGGCTCAATCTCATAGGCAGTTATAAAACAACTTTCTATCGGATTAGTAGTAATTAACAATTGCTCTACAAAAGCTGCGCTTAATGCTCCAACACCTGCTCCTGCATCAAGCAAACTGATATGTCCCGATAGATTATTAAATTGTCTTGCCATAAAACGAGCAATTGGAGCAGGCGTTAAAAACTGCCCTAATTGGCTACGGTTCTGTATGTTTATCTTTGAGGATAAATGAATTCTATTTATATCAGTAGAGTCAGTAAGGAAATACATCATTTAGTCAATTTGTTTGATTACTATGTCCTAATCACTTTGCCTACAGCTATAGTACAACTTAAGGTAGGGCTTATAAAAATCCTAGACATATCTAAGGGTATTTTCGCTCTGTCAAAGCTTAATCTTGCACGTTCGCCCATAACAAGCTTGCTACAATAAACACAACTCACAATCTCCAAATCACAAACCATGCAAATTATCCTAGAAGTCCCCGATCGCCTCGGCGAAAAACTACAACGACTGGGCGATCGACTCCCTGAAACCCTAGATCGCCTACTCCAAGACATTCCCACCCCAGAAACGATCTCTTACCAAGACGATCGCCAAATTGTCGAACTTCTAGCAAGTCAACCCAGTTCTGAAGCAATCCTCGCCATCCATCCCACACCAGCCTTACAAGCGCGGATGAGCGAACTACTCGAACGCAACAAATCTGGAAGTCTCTCCCGAACCGAAGAAGCCGAACTCGATCGCTATTTACTCTTAGAGCATTGGGTAAGATTAGCTAAAGCTCATGCATATAAACAATTACAGAAATCAGCATGAGCTATGTATCAGTTCCCCTCCGTCGGCTAGTCACCCAACGTGCTGAAGAACAGTGCGAGTATTGTCGATATCCTCAAGCAGCTTCATTCTTTACTTTTGAAATAGAACATATCATTGCTGAAAAGCATGATGGCATTACCGAAGCCGAAAATCTAGCTTTAGCTTGTCCTTGCTGCAATCGTTTCAAAGGCACTGACCTTGGTTCCATCGATCCTGAAACAAAGCAGCTAACTCCATTTTTTAATCCTCGTATGCAGCTGTGGTCAGATCACTTTCGGCTCGAAGGAGGAAACATTCTTCCACTTACTCCTGAAGGACGTGTAACTGCTAAAATCCTCCAATTTAACCTTCAGGAACGTATTATCGAACGCGAACAACTCATTAGTATTGGGAAATACCCAGTACTTTAAGAACTTCTTTAAGCAACATGACCTTCACAGCAGTCCTAGATAACATCGCCCGATCGCCGATCTCCACAAAAATAGGCGAGAAACTCAAAACAGCCAAAAGCATATCCCTATCAGGACTATCACGTTTAGGCAAAGGACTGATTAGCACCCACCTATGTCAACAACAAACCAAACCATTACTCATCGTCACCGCTACCGTCGAAGAAGCAACCCGATGGGCTTTGCAACTCCAGTCAATGTCATGGCGCGTCTATCTATATCAACCCCTTGATACATTTCCCTACGAATCATCCCAAATAGATCTGGAAACTGCTTGGACAAGGATTGAGATATTAGCGGAATTACTTTCTAAACCACAGCATAACTTAGCGATCGCTACCACCATTAATGCGCTACAGCCCCATCTACCATCCACTCAAGTATTCCAAAAACATAGCATCTATCTCAATATCGGTGATTCGCAATCAGTTAAATTACTAGCTGCGGCTCTGGCAAGATTGGGATATGCAGAAGTCAAAGAAGTAAAGGAATCCAAACAATGGAGCCGCAAAGGATTTAGTTTTGAGGTTTTTCCAGTTAATCGAAATCAACCCGTGCGCCTAAGCTGCAATCGTGGCACTGTCGAGAAAATCAGAGAGTTTGACCCCACTAATCCAAAAAGCTTCACTGACCTATCCAGCATCGCGATCGCCCCTGTCGATTTGCATGAGTTTGTTTCTGCTCACAAAGCCACATTACTAAATTACTTACCCAAGAATTTTATTGTCGCCCTTGACGAACCCGAACAATGTCAAAGCTATGGCGATCGCTGGTACGAAGCTGCCGATGAGCTTTATCAAAATCAATCGCAAGCAGATACACCAAGACTGCATTGGGACTTTGCTAAGTGCGTGACTGAGGCAAAGAAATTTCAGATGCTTCAACTTACCGAGCGATCGCTTAAACCCAGAGCCAATATTTTTGACTTTGCCAGTGCCTCTATTCCCATAGTTCCCCATCAGTTTGACCAGATTGCCGCGCTCATTCGCGAATATCTCAAATCGGAATATCAAGTCACGCTGATTTCGGCGCAACCTTTGCGTGTGGCAACTTTGCTCAAGGAATATGACTGCATTGCTAACTTTGTCAGTGATCCTGATGATTTACAGTCCATTACGCGGATTCAGAAAGCTGGTAAACCAGTGATTTTGAAATATTCGGGACTGATGGAGATGCAAGGCTTTGTTTTGCCTAGTTGTAAGCTTGCCCTATTGACCGATCGCGAATTATTTGGACAGCAATTATTAGCCTCGCCAACCTTTGTGCATCCCTCACACATGAATACGGCTAAGTCAGTTAATCCTGACGAGCTAAATGTTGGCGATTATGTCGTGCATCGTAAGTATGGAATTGGCAAATTTACGCGCTTTGAAACTATTGAAGTAAAGGGGGAAAAGCAACCGCATTACATCGTTGAGTTTGCTGATGGTAAGACTGCTGTGGCGATCGCGCAGGAAAATGAGAAGATCCTCTCCCGCTATCGTAGTGCTTCTAATAAGCTGCCCAAGTTAAATAGCATTGCCAATACAAAGGCTTGGGATAACGCTCTCAGCAAGTGCCAAAAGGAGATCCACAAGTTAGCAAGGGATTTACTGCAACTCTATGTCCGCAGGGCAAATTTAGTCGGCTATGCTTTTCCACCTGATACCGATTGGCAACAGGAGATGGAGGATTCTTTTCCCTATCAACTCACACCCGATCAGGTCAAAGCTGTTCAAGATGTGAAGCAAGACATGGAAAGCGATCGCCCAATGGATCGGCTAGTTTGCGGTGATGTCGGCTTTGGGAAAACTGAGGTGGCAGTAAGAGCAATTTTCAAAGCGGTTTGTGCGGGTAAGCAAGTGGCTCTGTTAGCTCCAACAACAATTCTGGCGCAGCAGCATTTCCATACGCTCCAAACTCGGTTTGCGGCTTATCCTTTCACAGTGGAGATTGTGAATCGGTTTCGCCCTGCGAAGGAGCGCAAGCAGGTTTTACAACTGGTTGCGGATGGTCAGGTGCAAGTGATTGTCGGTACGCATCAGCTTTTGTCTAAGGATGTGGAGTTTCACGATTTGGGTTTGCTGGTGATTGATGAGGAGCAACGCTTTGGGACTTTGCAGAAGGAGAAAATCAAGGCGATGAAGGGGAATGTGGATTTATTGACTTTGAGTGCAACACCGATTCCGCGTACTCTCTATGCGGCGCTTTCGGGAGTACGCGAAATGAGTGTGATTGCGACTCCTCCTCCCTCAAGGCGATCGATTCAAACCCATTTGTCTGCTTATGATGCGTCACTGGTGAAAACGGCGATTCGGCATGAGTTAGATCGTGGTGGTCAGGTGTTTTATGTTGTGCCGCGTATTGAGGGAATTGAGGCGATCGCGGTTTCTTTGCAGGCGATGTTACCAAATGTGAGATTAGCGATCGCGCACGGGCAGATGCAGGAGTCGGAGTTAGAGGCGGCGATGGTTGCTTTTAATAACAATGAGGCGGATATTCTCCTCTGTACCACGATTATTGAGTCGGGTTTGGATATTCCGCGTGTGAATACGATTGTGATTGAGGATGCTCATAAGTTGGGTTTGGCGCAATTGTATCAATTGCGTGGTCGGGTTGGTCGGGCAGGGATTCAGGCTCATGCTTATTTGCTGTATCCTCCTAATCTTGAGTTGACAGATTCAGCTAAGAGGAGATTGGATGCGATTCAGGAATTTAGTCAGCTTGGTTCGGGTTATCAACTTGCCATGCGTGATATGGAGATTCGGGGTTTGGGGGATTTGTTGGGTGAGGAGCAGTCGGGTCAGGCAGATGTGATTGGCTTTGCGCTCTATATGGATTTACTTCAGGAATATATTAATGAGTTGCGGGGGAAGATTTTGCCTGAAGTTGCGGATACTGAGCTTCAGTTGCCGCGTTTGGTTGCTTTTATTCCTGACACTTATATAGCGGATAGTGAAACGAAGATTAATGCTTATTTGACTTTGGCGAAGGTGAAGTCGAAGGAGGAGATTCTCAAGTTGGCGGCGGTTTGGGAGGGTCTGTATGGGGCTTTGCCTGAAGAAACGCAGGTATTGCTCAGGGTGATGGAACTGAAGTTGGTGGCGCGGAAGGTTGGGGTGTTTCGCATTTATGCATCAGAGAATGGGCGCGATCTGTTTTTGGACTCGAAGCTAACGGATTCGCTTTGGGAGTTACTTCATGCGAAGATTCCGATTGAGTTCTATTATCGCTTCTCTTTCGAGAAGGGGAGAATTAAGATTACGAGTCTGGCTCTTCTACCTGGGGATAAGCAGGTACATTTCCTGATTGAGTGGTTAGGGTGTTTTTTGAGTTGAGCTTTGGGCGAACGCGGGATTGCTACAGGATATGCCCGAAACCTGCAAGATAGCCCTCAAAGGCTCATTCTTTCGTCAGCTTTTAACACGAAAATAGCGGAAATTTTAAATTTTAAAATCGTCTCATAGTATAGATTTCAGTATCATCTTGCAGGTTTTTGCATTTACCCTGTATCTATTCCTATTTAAAGCGGTGACGATTTAAAATGCCCATGCCACCAAAAAAGAACTGACGATATAGGTGAATGCTTCGATGAAGCCCACACCTAAGTTTGGAGTTTCTTGTTTGGCAATTTCGTCAGAAATTTTGACCCCAGGGACGAGAATCAAATCCGCTAGCCACCGAATCGCCGCTAATAAAATTAATCCGCATCCTAAGGCGATGCCGTAGATAGAAAAGCTCACTGTCCAGTTCTCAAACTCTGGAACAAAGGCATTGCGAATGACATTAGCCACACCAACGATCGCGCCTGCGAAGGCGACTCCAGCCGCAGGATTGTTGCGTTTAGCGATTTCGCCATAGACATCGTAAGCAGCAATCCTTGGATAGATGACGCTCACTAAAATCAAAACCCCTAACCCGAAAAGCCAACAAACTAAACCCACCAATAAATTACCTCCCTCACCAGCGAGGGCGCTACTCAGGATCAGTCCATTGGCAATATGACAACCTGCTTCTAAGCTACCTGCGCCAAAGTTATGCTCTTCACGGACTTCTCTGGCACAGTCACACTGCCGCAAGATCGCCCAATCGCAAACCCATGCTCCCGCCAACATCAGTAAAATTGATAATGCGCCATAACTGGCTAAGTTAAGCAAGGTATCTTGCCAAGAAGAGCTAGTTTGGGCAAGCACTCCTCCCAAGGCGATCGCAATTCCCATGTAATAACCAACTAAGGCGATCGCGACAGCAGAATTATCGCGAACAAAAAGCTGGAGATTGAGATTCATGCGTCGAAATAGCTTTTGGTAAGCGAGTTGTCCTAGCCAAAATAGCGCAAATCCTAAAAGCAATTCCATTACTACTAGAGGAATGCGATTTATCTCTTGCAAAATTCTTTCCATAATTAAGCTTCTCCAATAGGTCGCAAATTAAAGTTTCTCCAGTAGTCCTATGATTGTATCTGCTAAGCGATCGTAGAAAACATAGTCATGTGCGCCGATGGTTTTGGCGATCGCACCGCCAAACTGTTGCTTAAATCGCGAAAATCGGAAATAGGAATGATTAGGCTCACTAGTGAATCCATAAAAATCATAGATCTTGCAACCTCTCGCTTTCGCTTGTTGCATTGCCGCCCAGTGTATCGCGTAACTTGCCATCACATGGCGATGCTGATCACTGCGTCCGCCATAAAGGTAAATACAGCGATCGCCCCAATAGATGACGAGAATTGCGGCTAATACTTCACCTTGCCAGCTCGCTATGCCAATTTCCGCCATATTGGCAGGAAATAAAGTTTGGCAAAGGTTGATAAAAAAGCCAAAAGGTTCGCCAAAAAATTCTTGTCTTTGTACAGTTTCCCAGAATAGATCGTAAAACAAGGCGATCGCAGCATCATCTTGGCGAAATTCGGTAGTTACGCCATAGCGCCAACTGAGGCGCAGATTGTAGCGTCCCTTGGGTTTCATCTGAGCAAGGAGCTGATCGGTCGTAAGTTGCAGGTCGATCAACAGGGTGTCCGTAGGCATGAGATCGGCAGGCGATCGCACAAAATCTACTGGTAACCAGTGCGGTTTGCGTTCCCATAAAGGCTCAATGCGTAGGGCGATAATGCTTGTATTAAAGGAAGCGCTATACTCGTAAGCCAACTGTTCGGCAGCTTCTAGCAACAAAGGCATTCCCAGAGCCGCCCATTCAGATGAGAGAATTACTCCCCCTGCTGCCAATAAAATATTTGCCCCTCCCGATTGCGGATAAAGATAGAAGATACATCCCCCAATT
Source organism: Pseudanabaena sp. (assembly GCA_003249015.1). Lineage (GTDB taxonomy): Bacteria > Cyanobacteriota > Cyanobacteriia > Pseudanabaenales > Pseudanabaenaceae > Pseudanabaena. The sequence continues at coordinate 16,152 of QBLS01000044.1, forward strand.
AAGTTCTTTGAAGTACATTCTAGATCTGAGTTCTGACCGCAAAACAATCCATACCGCCAAGTCTTATAGCCCTGTAGTTCTTTGAAATCTGCCCACGTCCATGACTGCATGAAACAGCTATGCGGATTAGCTTTGACCATGCTATCCCAAGCATCGCGATCGGATAATAATTTTAGATGTAGCTTCACGATCTTGCCTGAGTTTTAAGATGATTATGAGAGTTCGTCCCAAAGAGACGAACTCTCACAGCAATTGCCTACCAAACGAGCTAAAAGATAAATTTTGAAATCCTTGCGAAGCAACGCTTTCAAAATTTATCTTGGTTTGGGTTTGAGCGCAAAGCGCTGTATAAATTATTTAGAATCTGAATCTGCATACAAATTAGATAACCATATAACCCCAAGGGTCGTCATGATCATCCCTGCAAATCCCCAACTAAGTTCAGAATTGCCGCCGCTTGAGTAGCTAGATGAACCTTTGGCAAATGCAGAATCAGGAGCAATCAGATTTGCTACTAGCATAGTGACCGTGAGAGAGATCAACAACTTAGTGGAAGTAGAGAATTGAAATGTCTCAGAGCCAATGCGGTTAAGAGCTACATCATTACTGTCTTTGCGTTCCTCTTGGTTTCCAGACTTTAGCTTTGTTAATAACTGCTGGAGATCGGCGATCACCTGCGGCGGGAGATCCTTACCCCGCGCAATTATGCGATCAATCAAACGCGGCAAATTAATCACCTCTAAAAGTTGGGGCACAGAAGCTAACCAAGAGGCAGTCATTATGGGCGTATGGTAAAAATTTTGGACTGGCAATAGTTTCTGCAAGTTAGGATCTGACTTTTGCATTTGCTCAAGCCACAGCTTGGTTACAGATTCTAACCGCAGCGGATCGATCGCTAGCGATCGCATCCAAGATTGACTGAGGCGGTTGATTTCCTGCGCGTCATCAAGATCGAGGAAGTCTATATTAGCGTCCGTTGATTCAATAATGTTTGGATGGTGATTGAGCAGATAGTAGAGCAATTGTGGTGATTTCTGGCTGTGAATATTCACGGCAAAACGCTGCTCAGCGATCGCTTCATTAAAGCAAAAAGCGGCTAAGAGTGAATCAAGATTGAGCAATCGCAACCCATCAGGAAAATGGATATTAGCGAGTTCGGCTTTAGTAATCGCCTGCTCGTTAGCAGCTAGAAAAAATCCCCAATCGCCATAACCAAGCTGATGGAATGAGGGAATGCACACCTGCATCGGTTTAGCGATCGCTCCAGCACTCCAAAGCGTCTGATACATGCACCAGAATCCTAACGTATTACAATCGGGAGATACGGCATTATCGCTGATAATGCCTTGGGGATGGAGAACTTGGCGGATAAGCTGAAACCATTCTTGACTATGTACACGGGTTTCTTCGGGAGATGTGGGATAGGTAAAGTCACAGATCACCACATGATAGAGATCGTCAGGGTTGGCAATATTTTGAATGCGATCGCTCAAAAACAAAAAGGCATCTTGGCAGTGAATGTTAACCTTGCGATCGCTCAAACTATTCTCGTTAAAAGGTGCAAAAACCGTTTTAGCTAGATTCAATACTTCAGGATTAAAATCTACCAAATCAATAGAACTCACTTCTGGAAATCGCAATACATCCCTAGCCGCCAGCCCGTCACCACCACCGCAAATTAAAACGCGAATCCCCTTGTTTGGTGAATTATTTTGGGATACAGATAAATCTGAAAACCGTTTTGCCGCCAGTGCGATCGCAGGAACGACTAAATATTCATGGTAAATCTGCTCATCTTCTGTATGGAATTGCAATTCACCATTGATATAGAAAGCTAATCCGTTCGGACAATGTTCAATAAATAATGAAGCAGTCATCACCTACCAACCTCCAAAAATCATCAGAATAATACCGCCGATAGTTAAAATCCAAGCCATTATAATCTGTGTTTCTTTCAGCTCTGACTTTCTAAGGCGCTCACTAGTACTTGTGAAACTTGCCTTCTTTGTATCGGTCTTTACTTCCGAAAAATCTTGAGGGTTGACTTTTTTGGTGGAATAGAAATGGATATCGCCATCTTCCCACGCCTCAATCGCTAAATTCCATAAGTGGTTTTGATCCCAATAATCCCAAGTAGTACGCGAATCTTTTCCTGCGTCGTTCCTATATGTACCAGCAGTTTGCGACTCAAAATAGAATTCTCTGCCCAAAGCCCGTAAATATGGATAGGGTTGTTCTCCCTCAAGCATCGCTCGCAACATCATATATTGCAAGTTATCGCTAAAGTTGCTAAAGTTATCGCTAGAAACGCTAGAACTACTAATTTCTTCTGATAGATACCAGTTAACGATTGTTTTCGGTTCCTCTTCCTCTGAATCAACTTCCCGCAGTAAGTAGTACGATCTGGCATTTTTAGTTTTCAGTAACCATTCTTCGGTAGCATACCCGTCGTCGTCATCGTAGGAACTGTAGTCAACAACGTCCCACTGGACACCTCCATAAGTAACACGATCGCCTGCCCGTAGATGCTGTAATTGGGCTTGAGTAAATACACTGGGCATAGAAACTCTGTGGCTTTGCTAAACTCTATCAGCATAATATAGGCGATCGCGGAATATTATTTGCGATCGCGAAACAATTCATAAATTCCCAGTAAATTCCTATCTTTTATGTCAGACAGGTTGTCTCAGTTTATTCACCACCTCGATCATGTCTATGAGGAACCAGCACTCCTATTCGATCTGACAATTCTTAAAGAGCGTCTTCAGTTATTGCGAGAGTTAGGCGATCGCTATAATTGTCACTTCTTAATGCCTGTCAAAGCCTTTAGACATCCTCTCGTTTACCAGATTACGGGCGAAGTACTCTGGGGATTTGATATCTCTAACTACAATGAATATGCGGGGTTGCCCACTCCATTAACCAATAAACTGGTGAGCTTAACCGATCCTGCCTTTGACGGTTATGACCTAAAATTATTCCTCACCAAACAGAACAACTTTAGGATTTATATTGAGACACTCTCTCAAGCTAAAAAGCTACAATTTCAACAGGTAGATTTTGGGATTAGGCTCAATTCTTCTTGCCTATTAAATAGAGAAGATGGCGATCGCCCATCGGATAGCTATAGTCGTTTCGGCATATCCAATCTGACGGAATTAGCCAAGTTAGCCCAGTCCGCACCAGATCGTTTTGTCGGCTTTCATATTCATCATGGGCTCCATGAGAATTCCCCAGATACGATTTTGACTTTTGCCCGTCAAGCGATCGCTTTAGCTGATCGCTTTCAACTTCCACTTCCGAGCATCGATCTAGGCGGAGGACTAGCGGAGATTGGATTTTTACAATTGGAATCTCTACTGATAGAACTTCGTCGCTTAGTGCGATTGCCTACTGTTTTGATATTTGAGGCTGGGAAACTGCTATTTGAAGATATTGGCTTTGCCTATGGCAAGGTGAAGTCTTTACAATGCGATCGCCGTGGTTGGATGGTGACTCTCGATCTATCTAAAAGTTGTCATCTACGGTGGTCACAACCGCAACTGATTGTCCCAGACTCTACCTCAGCAACCCAAGTCCCCGTGAGCATTTATGGTGCTACTTGCAATGAAGGCGATCGCTTAGGCGAGTTTCTAGTTCCTCTTCCCAATGGTAAGGAAAGTCCCTATCAAGAAGGCGATATCGTCGTTTTTAAAAATATCAATTGTTACTCAGTTTCTTGGAATACCTCATTTAACGGTATAAAACCAGCAGAAATAAAGTTTTTCTAGTTTTTTTGTAGGCGATCGCATTCTTTTTCTAATTCACTCTTATCAGCAATGGCTCAATAGGTGTTTCGGGGAGTTATTTTAGCTTAAATGGTTAAAATGCTTGATGTGCAATAGTTTTAGCCTTGGAGGTCTTTGATGTCTGAAATACCTATCATTAAGAGCATTGAGTCGTTTATCATGTTTGATCTCTCTGAAACATCTATAGGGATTGCTACAGGATATGCCCGAAAACCTGCAAGATAGCCCTCAAAGGCTCATTCTTTCGTCAGCTTTTAACACGAAAATAGCGGAAATTTTAAATTTTAAAATCGTCTCATAGTATAGATTTCAGTATCATCTTGCAGGTTTTTGCATTTATCCTGTATCTACTCCAAATTGAGGGTGAGCCTGTTACTCGCCCCACTGGTAGAGGTGTTTATTTTTATGACCCCGATGGATTTCTGATTGAAATACGCTGCGATCCTAGCTAAGTTTAGTGTCAAAAAATTTTTGCCAAGTCTCGTTGGGTTGCCAGATTTTATGCAAATCCGCGATCGCTTGTGCAGGATCGCAATTGAGAAGCAAGCGACGATAGAGATAGACAAAGGCAGAAAAGCGCATATTCTTAGCACAATGGACAAAGATTTTTTGCTGTTGGCGTTGTTCCATTGCTTGCAGAAACTTATCTAAATCTGTCATTGTCGGACGTTCCCAATTCACAGAAATTGCAATATATTCCATGCCCAACGATTCAACTAGTTGTGCTTCATTGGCAATCGCTCCCTTAGAAGTCAGTTAAGCCAGATTAATCACTGTTTACGTTAGCTAATGTAATTATTTTCGGTTGTGAGATCTAGTTGGCGATATATTCTCTTGAAACTGCTTCCCTGTAATTCTCTTTCACCAACGATTTGTAACCCTCTACGTTCATAGAGATG
>QBLS01000045.1 GCA_003249015.1 Pseudanabaena sp.
GTGAATGGCAAGGTCAAAACTGTGGCGATCGGCTTTGTATTAGGCTGTATGGTGGGCTTAACCAGTGTTTCGTCAGGCTCTTTATTTGCTCTAGTGTTAATGACCTTCTTTAAACTAGATTCGAGAAAGTTGGTGGGAACTGATATTACTCAAGCCGCAATTTTGTTAGGCTTTACCTCCCTCGGACACCTTAGTCTTAGTACTGTCGATTGGCATATTGTAATTCCGATTTGGATTGGTTCTGTCCCAGGGGTATTGCTTGGCTCAAAACTGTGCCAACACGCTCCTCAACGAGCCTTACGCTATCTCATCTTTGTGATCTTAATTACGGTTAGCTGGAAATTAATCCATTCTGCTTAACAAGTTTTCTGTACTAGGTAGAACTTTCAAAAAAATTTAATTCACTACATTTTTTATGTCTAAGTATCTACCACTATCTATATCTGAGTTAAAAGAAGCAACCTTAAAAAATTTTTTGGTGATTCTCTCTTTGCTCTCTACCTTTGGTTTATTAGCGATCGCTGTGACCAACTTGCCATTAATCACTGACTGGGACAGCATAATCCTCGAAAAAGTCCATAACTCGCAAAGCCTAGAACTAGATCAAATTGCGATCGCCTTGACCCAAACGGCTAGAGGTATAGCCATCACTGCCATTACTTCCTTACTGAGTATTGGTTTAGTCTGGCGCAAACAATGGCGATCGCTAGGCTATGTCTGGTTAGTGATCATCGGCAGTGGCTTAATTAACTTTCTTGCAAAACTTCTCTTTCATCGTCATCGTCCTGATTTGTGGGTTTCCCCTTTGCCACAGCCAGATTTCTCTTTTCCTAGCGGTCACGCGATGCTGAGTATGAGTCTAGTGATGGCGATCGCGATGCTGATTCCACAAAAACATTGGCGATTAATTTGGTTATTTACAGGTGGCTTTTGGTTGATGGCGATCGCTTGGACAAGGCTATATTTGGGTGTGCATTATCCCAGTGATATTCTCGGTGGCTGGTTATTGGCAATCTGTTGGAGTAAAACGCTACTGAAATAGAGGAATAAGAAGGTAAGTTTTGCTTTCATACATGATATACAAGCCCAATGCAATTAATACGAGGGGGACAAGAATATGACTATAACGAGTAATTATTTTAGTCACTAAAGGATGAGAACTAATTAAATAGGCGGCATAACACCAAACCGCAATCATTAACAAGAAAGTGATGACGATAATTGATAAAGAAACTGCATTAGTATTCGCAAATAGGGGAATATAAATACCGATATTATCGCCGCCGTTGGCGAAGGTGACTGCCGCAACATGATAAGTTTGGGGCGAGATAATTGGGGCTTTATTTAATGATTTTTGGTTAGCGATCGCACAGGTTTTAACATTTATTTCAGCATCATCTTCCTTAGAAATTAGTTGCTTCAACCCGATCACGATCGGTAATAGTCCCAATAAGCCTAACCATTTATGGTCAATAATTAGACCACCGAAATACCCTGGTAAACTTGCTAAGAGAATTATTCCAAAACCTAGATACTGACCAATCAGAATATGACGCGGACGAAATTTATCATCGACTTGAGCAAAGAAAATGGTGAGAATGAGAATGTCATCGATATTTGTGGCAGTAAAAGCAGTAACTGTGATCGCCACTGTACCGATAATCCATTCCATATTTTTTCTCAAGCTAATAGTCAGAAATCATCCACTTCACAGAAGATTCGCGTGATATCCAAGTGCGATACGATATTATTCATATTGCTGAGGCTTTTAGTTCTTCAAACCTAGTCTCAGCTTTTCTTTTTCTTTTGTCTACTCCATCGAACTCACGTTCAATTAGGGGAAATTTAACATGCTGTTACAACTACTTATCATTCTAAACATTCTGTTAAGATGATTCAGATCAAAAAACTAAAGGGAACTTAACTCCCTTGATCGTATATTTCTATGAATACGGAAAAACCACCCAAAACCTCTAAAACTGCCAAGGCAAAAGTAGACAATGCCGAAGTAGCCACAACAGTAACTACCTCAGCATCAACCCTACTGCGCGAACATGCCGAAAATCAATTTGCGGAGGAGTTAGCTGAGCTAGCCAAGATCGACACGAAACAACGTCCTCCCAATTGGAAGCTATCGCCTTGGGCTGTGTCTACCTATCTCCTCGGAGGCAAGCTAGATAATGGCTTTGAGGTTTCTCCGAAATATATTGGCAACAAACGCATCATTGAAATTGCGATCGCTACCCTCACCACCGATCGCGCCCTGCTCCTGTTTGGAGTTCCAGGGACAGCTAAATCATGGGTATCCGAACATTTAGCCGCCGCTATTTCTGGGGATTCCACATTGCTGATTCAAGGCACAGCAGGAACTAGTGAAGAAGCAATTCGCTATGGCTGGAACTATGCCAGATTGTTAGCTGATGGTCCCTCGATGGCGGCGCTAGTGGCGAGTCCGATGATGCGCGCGATGGCAGATGGCAAAATCGCCAGAGTAGAAGAATTAACCCGCATTCCTTCCGATGTCCAAGATACTTTAATTACGATTCTTTCGGAAAAGACTTTACCGATTCCTGAACTGAATTCGGAAGTGCAGTCCACTAGGGGATTTAACGTGATTGCCACTGCAAATAATCGCGATCGTGGCGTGAATGAGCTATCCAGTGCGCTAAAGCGGCGCTTTAATACCGTAATTTTGCCAGTACCCGATAGTGCCGATGAGGAAGTGGAGATTGTCCAACGTCGCGTAGAAAGTCTCGGTCGCGCCCTCGAATTACCCGCCGAGCCTCCCGCTCTCGAAGAAGTACGCCGCATTGTCACCATTTTTCGTGAATTGCGAAATGGTGTGACCAGTGACGGCAAAACCAAGCTCAAATCCCCCAGTGGCACTCTCAGCACCGCCGAAGCAATTTCAGTGGTAAATAGTGGTTTAGCGCTGGCGGCGCACTTTGGCGATGGCTATTTACGCGCTGGGGATGTTGCCTCTAGCCTGATCGGTGCAGTGATCAAAGATCCCGTACAGGATCACCTTGTTTGGAAAGAATATTTAGAAACCGTGGTGAAGGAACGGGACAACTGGAAAGATTTGTATCGCGCTTGTCGGGAGGTTGATTAAACTTGAAGAGCGATCGCCAAGCCTCTAGTTCTACTAGCTCTAAAAATAATAACGATAAAGTCCATATTTTCGGCATTCGCCATCATGGATCGGGTTCGGCGCGAAGTTTATGCCAAGCCCTCGAACAATTGCAACCCGATGCCATCCTCATTGAAGCACCGCCCGATGCTCAATCCCTGTTGCCTTTTGTGATCAGAGAGGAAATGCATCCGCCTGTTGCCATCCTCATCTATGCCAGCGATCGCCCCGAAAATTCCGTCTATTACCCCTTTGCCATCTTCTCTCCCGAATGGCAAGCAATTCGCTATGGATTAGAGCGGGGTATTCCGATCAAGTTTATGGATTTGCCGCAAGCCCATCGTTTAGCGATTAAAGAGAAAGAACAAACAGAGGTTAATCCAGAATCCATTGAGACAGAATCAGCAACAAGTTCTCAAGAAGATACAAAACCTAATCCTGAAACAATCCCTGCATTTAACTTAAATCTCTATCGCAGAGATCCTCTTGGTTGGCTAGCGGAAGCGGCAGGCTTTAGTGATGGTGAGCGCTGGTGGGAATATATGGTGGAACATCGGCGCGATAGTCATGAACTTTTTGCGGCGATTTTAGAAGCGATGACGGCTTTAAGAGAAGAATTGGATGCTGCTGAAGATTTAGCAGAAAATATGGCTGATCTACTACTCGAACAACTGCGTGAAGCATATATGCGTCAAACCATCCGTGCTGCCATCACCGAAGGCAAAGAACAGATCGCTGTCGTCTGTGGTGCTTGGCACGCACCTGCTCTGGTGAATTTGCCACCTGCCAAAAATGATGCTGCCATTCTGAAGGGATTACCCAAAGTCAAAGTGGAAGCAACTTGGATTCCTTGGACTTATGGAAGATTAGCGATCGCTAGTGGTTATGGAGCAGGCGTAGTCTCCCCAGGATGGTATGACCATCTCTGGCATAACTTCCATCATAGTTCTAGCCAAGTCGCGATTCGATGGATTACTCGCGTCGCCAGACTTTTACGCACCAAAGATATTGATGCTTCTTCCGCAAGTGTGATCGAAGCAGTGCGCCTCGCGGAGGCATTATCGGCAATGCGCGATCGCCCCTTAGCAGGATTGCCCGAACTCAACGAAGCCATTCAATCAGTGCTGTGTTTTGGCGATCCCTTACCGATGCAATTTATTCATCAGGAATTGATTGTCGGCGATCGCATGGGCAAAGTCCCTGAAGATACGCCAATGGTTCCGTTGCAACAGGACTTAATCCGTCAGCAAAAGCGACTCCGCCTTAAGCCTGATACCAAAACTCTAGAGCTAGATCTGCGTAGTGCCAATGATTTAGAGCGATCGCACTTACTCTATCGCTTAGCCTTGCTCAATATCCCTTGGGGTAGAACCCAGTACAGCACTAGCAAAGGAACCTTTAAAGAACCTTGGCAATTGCAATGGGAACCAGAATTTGCGGTCAGATTAGTTGAGGCAGGCGTATGGGGACAAACGCTGATCGAAGCGGCTACAGATTTCACTCGTCATCAAGCCAACGAAGCGAAGGATTTACCCACCCTCACCAAACTAGTCGATAAAGTCCTGCTAGCGAATCTTGGCGATGCAGCTAGTTACTTGATGGTGCGTCTCCAAGCAGAAGCCGCGATCGCTGCCGATATCTCCCACCTGATGCAAGCCGTCCCACCCCTCGCCAACCTCCTACGCTATGGCAATGTTCGCCAAATTGATACCAATATTGTTGCCCAAGTGATGGATGGCTTAATTACCCGCATTTGTGTAGGTCTGCCTGTTGCTTGTGCTTCCCTCAACGATGAAGCGGCGGCGGCGATGTACGAATTAGCGATCGCTGTTAATCGGGCAATTTTGCTTTTACAAAATTCTGAATATGCGGAAGCATGGAATGGGGTACTTTCTCAACTCGCCGATCAATCGGGATTGCATGGACTGTTAGCGGGTTGCTGCTGTCGCTTACTTCTCGATGCGGGTGTATTTACTGCTAACGATGTGGAAACACGCATGGGTCTATTTCTATCCCTAGCCAATGAACCGAGCCAAGCTGCTGCATGGGTAGAAGGTTTACTCAAGGGCAGTGGTTTAGTCCTGCTCCACGACGATCGCCTCTGGCAAGTTCTCGATAATTGGGTGACAAAACTATCAACGGATACCTTTGATTTAGTTTTGCCTTTGCTTCGCCGCACCTTTGCCACATTTCCCGCTCCCGAACGCCGCCAAATGGGAGAACGGGTCAAACGCAATCAATCAAATCAAATCACCGTAAGTAGCGATTCTAATTTCTCCAATCTCGATATCGCAAGAGCCGATGCAATTTTACCTGCGATCGCGCAATTACTTGGTATTAAACTCGGTATTAAATTATGACACAAGCAAATAATCCTAATTCCCAACAATCCACAGCCGAACGCCTACGCCGATGGCGTTTAATCCTTGGTGGTGGTGCAGCCGATGGCATTGGTGGAGGTTGTCTTAGCGATCGCGACTTGGCTATGGATGGAGCATTAGGAGCCTTGTATGGCAATGATGATAGTCCCGATGGTTCTCAAGATCGTAAAGGTGGCTTAGGAAACTCATCACCAAAAGTGGCGCGATGGCTAGGGGATATTCGCACCTTCTTCCCAACTTCCGTTGTCAGGATTATGCAACAGGATGCCCTAGAAAGATTAAACCTCCAGAGAATGCTACTGGAACCAGAAATGCTCGAAGCGATCGAGCCAGATGTGCATTTAGTATCAAATCTCTTATCCCTTAGTGGCATCATGCCTAGTAAAACCAAAGAAACCGCAAGGATAGTAGTGCGGCGAGTAGTCGAGGAACTTCAGCGCAAATTAGAAAATCCCACAAGACAAGCTGTATTAGGCAGTCTCAATCGCTCCACCCGCAATCGTCGTCCCCGTCATAATGAAATTGATTGGAATCGCACTATTCGCGCTAATCTCAAAAACTATCAGCCTGAATATCGCACTATCATTCCTGAAACACGCATTGGTTATGGACGCAAGCGTTCTTCATTACGAGACATTATTCTCTGTGTCGATCAAAGCGGCTCAATGGCAACTTCCGTAGTTTATGCAGGAATCTTTAGTGCAGTTTTAGCCACCCTACCTGCGGTGAAAACAAGTATGGTGGTGTTTGATACTGCTGTGGTCGATTTAACGGAATTACTGCAAGATCCAGTGGAAGTTCTCTTTGGCACGCAATTGGGCGGAGGTACAGATATCAATCAAGCGATCGCCTATTGCCAAGGATTAATTCGTCAACCACAGGAAACCATTTTTGTATTGATTAGTGATCTCTATGAAGGTGGCAATAATCAAGAAATGCTGAAGAGAATTGCGGCGTTGGTGGCTTCAGGTGTGCAGTTCATTACTCTATTAGCACTAAATGATGATGGCGCTCCCTCCTATGACCATAACAATACAGCCGCGATCGCTAGTTTTGGTGTGCCTTCTTTTGCTTGTACTCCTGATCTATTTCCAGATTTGATGGCAGCGGCAATCAGTCGTCAAGATATTAGTCAATGGGCAGCCAAAAGCAACATTTCTACTGCTAGAGGGGAATACAATTTATAAATCCTAAAAATTAGAACTTTTACTGGATCTTATTCTTAGCTTTTAACAAGTCTTGAGTTTATCCTAAACTCTGCAACGCCTTCACTTTGGTATTGCGGACATTTCATGATTTCCTTCTTGACTCTACTTCTCTATTTTAACCTTCACTCCTTTACTAACCAGTGCCATGTTATGTCCTATGTTGGAGCGCATGTATAAAAAGATAAAATAGAGTGATAGCTTTTTGTCATCATCAAGTGCGATCGCAAAAATAATCTCTACAAATGCGGATGAGGCTTTTATTCAGGTTCCATTATTTTTTGAAGTGACTCTGCGATCGCTTCATATTTTTGAGGTGTGAGGCTACCACGATGTTTCTGCAATAAATTTAACGGGTAGTCCTTCTTGCCATTCATAGGGTTCATAGTTGTCTAAACTTGATAAGTCGCTCTCTAGCCAGTCGGTATCTTCTTGAGTGCGTGAGTTTTCAGTTTGCCACACCAGATAGTTTAAAAAGCTAAGAACCTCTCGCAGCTTATCGTCAGGGATAATTTCTAAGCGTTGTACTATCTCGCTTTTAATTGTGTTCATACTACTTTTCTCGCTTCACGCTCAAGTTAGTTTTAGTTTAGCAAACCATAGCAGGAAAGGCGATCACACAAATAATCTCTACAAAAGGCGATCGCCTTTTGCCATAAATCAAGCGTAGATTCAAAGAATTCATGATCATGGTGTGGTCTAAAAAATATATTGGCGGAGTAATAGATTTAAATTTTATTAGCGAATAATCTTGTACACCCGCACACCAACTCGTGCTTCTTCCCTCGTTAAATTAGTTTTAGTCCCAACAAGCATTCCAATTTCACCAATTGTAATGGGATGATTTTCAAATTGCAAGGACTCACACTCTTGCTCTTCAAAAACAACTGGAAGCTCAAAAGCTATTCTGTCTCCAACTTTGAGGTTTGAGGCTTCGATTTGGATGCCTAAAATGCTCATTGTCGGAATAAAGCGTTGAATCGTTCCAATAAACTCATAATGGCTAGGTATAATCGGTATGCGTCCTACCTTATAGAATAATTCTTTGATGTCTTCATGCTTCCATTTGTTTTGAAGAAAACTTCTCGTTAAGCGATGTAAATCCCATGTTGTAAGCAATCCAATATTTTGGTGTTCAGAAGCATCCAACATTTCTTGTCTAAAAGGTAAATCGTTATTTCGATCAAGAGGTGGAAGATGTCTTTGATGATTAACTATAGTTAGTCCTTGGACATTGACAGTCTTCCATTCCCGCATACGAAGTGAAACATATTTATCCACTGCTAAAGTATCTTCGTCTGAAGGAAATCCACTAATTCCTTTTACCTCAAGTATTAAGGTTATTTCATAATCATGAATCCTTAAGTCTTCTCTATTTTGTCTCTTAATACCTTGAGATTCTAATTCTTGATCAATATCTTTAACTTGCTTGAATCCTAATATGATTAACGTTGTTTTAATTGCTTGAACTAATGAATCTCCTGTTTCTGTAAGCAAATTAAATAGATATGAGAAGTTGGTTTTATGGTTTTCTATTTCCTGCTCTAATTCTATGATTTTTAAACTTGCTTGCTCTTGGACTTCAACAATCTTTTGTTGAAACTGATTAACTTGAGGCAAACAATATTTAACATCATTTACCCAACTCAAATATTCTTGTTCAGGGAACAGTGCTGGAGCAAGATTAGGCAAGAATTGAGTAATTAACTTAGTAGTAAAATTTACTTTGTCTTTTAAATTTGGAAGGAGTATAATCCATCCGTTCCTTTGTGTTTTGGATGGGGTAAGTATACCAGCGATATCACTCCCATATTTGTTTTTTAATAAGGGTATCCATTCATTCTTAAATATCGAACCCATTAAAAACGTGCAATTATAAGTAGCTTCGTCTAAATACTCAGAGAGCAATGAGAGCAATGAGCTAATCAACGCATCTTTAGAAAATTCTTCGGGAAATTTAATTGTAGCACCATGATCACTTCCAATTTTACATTCAGATGCATAACCAGTAATGCTCAGAAAGTTCCAATTGTTATATTCATCTGCTGAACCCTGAATCTCCCTATATGAATTTCTTTTATGTCCAAAATAATATTTCTTAACTTCTAATGCAGAAGAAAAAACTACAAATATTCCTCCCGCGTTTAAAATCCTATTAAAGTCATTCTCAAGAAATTTACTGGATAATGGTTTTGGGTTGACATAGCCTTGACTATGGTTGACAAACCATTTATCTACCCCATTTTCAACTTCTTCTACAACCTCTTCAGGAGAGTCATGGTTATGCTGACAGCACATATCTATGACTACAATATCTTGTTCTTTATAATTTTGTGGAACTTCATGTTTGCTTACTAAAGGAAAGAATCTATTTTCCTGTTTAACTATATATGGATACCCTAAACTAGCAGGAAACACATTATATCCAAGTCCTTCTAGAGATGCTCGCGCATCTTCATGCATATTAACTAATAGTATTTTAGGATTCTGGTACTTGAGCATATTATTGATAGAATCTAGATTGGAATTCAAAACATGAATGAGACTTTTTGCAATTTTGCAAGTCCATAGAAGCATTTAGAGTAAACTTACACATTGATTTTACTATACTGAGGCTAGACCAAAAGTGATCACATTAAAAATATGGCTGAAACATTCGTTTTGTAAATACCAGAAGCATTGTGCCAACACCTAGCGATGAGTATTGCATCACTTCATCCCAACAGCCTCAAACTTAGGCAAAAATGCAAGCACAATATCCCTCTCAGGAATTCCCATTTGAATCAAATCTTGAGTAATTCCTCCCTCAATTCCATCATACTCAATCAACACTTTCCCTTCCTTAATACTCACATAAATCAAATTACCCCGCACCCGTCTTTCACGATCCCAACCAAACTGCATCAGCGCATATCGACTATTCACATCATCAAATATCGGCTCTAAGTGAATATTGCCATGAGAAGGACGCAACTTAGCATACTCACTAATTATCTGCTTGATTACTGCTTGATAGGATTTGATGGTATCCATTGAGTTATTTCCTTAGTACTTAGATTTACGATAACAAGTTTTAACGGAATTTCAGCGATCGCTAGTTTACCAATTGGCTCATCAAATATATCGCCATAAGTCGCCTCAGAGATTGCTAAATATAGATCACGCTCTGGGTCAATCTGGTTAAGCAATATGCGATACAAAGAATATTGCCCGATCGCTTGCTCTAAATCAACAACTTGAGACTGACCACGAAACTGCTTAATTTCAATCGCAATTTGTTTATTTCCTTGCCGAACACCTATAAAACCACTTGCCGCCAGATCGACAAACAAAAAGCGATCGCCATAGGAAATAACATAGGGATCGTCAGTAACTTCCCATCCATCTTTAATAACTGCTTCTTTTACAGCCTCATGAATGGAGTCTCTAGCTGTCAAATTATTTACTCTTCAAATTCTTATTTTCTTGAATATATTATAATAACCCTATTGATATTTTCGGGCGATCTCAAATATTTGCAAAAAATATGGCTGAAACCGTTACTTTACAAATACCAGAAGCATTGTACCAACGCTTAGCGATCGCCGCAGGAGCAACAAGAGCGATCGCTAGAATGTTAAAAAATTAAATTTATAAAGAGGTGAAAAATGTTAACTACTGTTGAAGGAATCTATCGCAATGGACAAGTAGAACTCATGGAAAGCCCAAACAATCTACTTGAAGGAACGCGAGTAATTGTTACTTTCCTAGAAACTAAAACAATTGATCTAGCCACTCAAGGCATCGACAAAGCCCAAGCAGCAACTTTGCGAACAAGTCTAGCCACCTTTGCCGAAGATTGGAATAGTCCTGAAATGAGCGTTTATGATGACTATGACGCAGCCAAATCCAAACTTTAAAAGAGGCGATGTAGTTCTGGTGTTATTTCCAAATTCTGACTTGACAACCGCCAAAACTCGCCCCGCGATAATTGTGCAAGCCGACAATTTACAAACAGGACTACCTCAAATCATTGTCGCCATGATTACCAGCCAGATGTTTCGAGCAGGTCACCCTAGCCGCGTTACCATTTTACGGAATTCGCCAGAAGGTCAACAGTCAGGACTACTCGTTGATTCTGTAATCATGACTGATAACTTAGCCACGATCTCCACTTCAGCAATTTATCGATTAATCGGTTCGATTCCATCACAAAATGTTGATACAGCCTTGAAATATACTCTCAACTTGAACTAAATCAAATGCCAGAATTACTGAAAAGAACCCATTTATAAATTTATAAAAATATGACTGAAACAGTTACTTTACAAATATCAGAAGCATTGTACCAACGCTTAGCGATCGCGGCAGGAGCAACACAGCGATCGCTATCAAACTTCTATTTCTGCAATCTTGCGTAAAACTTGCCATGTAACCTCTAACTCACCCCGATTAACCAGAGGAGACAAAACCTGAGACATCCCATATTGTTCACCCTCTAACTTCACAAACACAATATCATCACCATTAGTCAACATCGCAAAAGTCGGGCGAGTCCCTTCGGGATGCGTACCGCCGCCATTCGGACTAGCCATCAAATAAGCCAAAGTTTGCGGCAAAGCAAACCAAACCGACAGCATCGTTTTCTTTGACTCCAAAACAATAATCCACAAGCGATCGCGCAATACCAACACTTCAATTCGTCCCTGTAGAGTCTCTTCACTATCAGAAACATCGATCGCAATCGATTCCTCCGCCTTAATCCGAAAAGGAGGGTCGTATAAACCAGCGATCGTTAGCAATGGCGAGACGAGTAATAGCATCACCATACTCTCTAGCAAATGTCCTCCAGACCGATGATAAATATAACGCCGCCAGAGAATCTCTAGATTAGCGCGATCGCTAGGATTGATCTCTGGTAACTGGTCAGACCATTCTGTAAAAAAATTCCTCGATTCACTACGACTCAAGCCAAATTTTCTCTCTGCTTCAGCGATCGTTGTGATAGCTAATGTTTGCATAGTGAATACTTTGAGTGAATTTTCAATACAATAATTCTAATCTTTAGCTCTCAATTTCTAACAAGTCGTTATTCAAATATCTTTTAAAAAGCGCGATCGCCACGCCAACATGAACCTATTCGAGAACCACCGCCAACAAATCACCGCATCAGAAGCCCCGATCGCCTACGTCCGCGCAACCTCGATGAATTCATCGGACAAGAACATATCCTCGGACAAGGAAGACTACTCCGCCGCGCTATCCAAGCAGATCGCCTATCATCTCTCATCTTTTATGGTCCCCCTGGAACAGGCAAAACCACCCTCGCAAGGATTATCGCCAACACCACCAATGCCCACTTCATCGCCATCAATGCCGTCCTCGCTGGTGTAAAAGAAATCAGAGAAGCGATCGAAATCGCCCAAACCCAACGGGGCTATCACAACCAGCGCACAATCCTCTTTGTCGATGAAGTGCATCGCTTCAACAAATCCCAACAGGATGCATTACTGCCTTGGGTAGAAAATGGCACAATCATTCTCATCGGTGCAACTACCGAAAATCCCTTCTTTGAAGTGAATAAAGCATTAGTCAGCCGATCGCGTTTATTTCAACTAAAGCCCTTAACCGAAGCGGATTTGCAGCGAGTATTAGAACAAGCAATTAGCGATTGCCACAGAGGTTATGGCAACCTCAATGTAAATGTTACTGAAGAAGCGATCGCCCATTTAGCCAATGTCGCCAACGGTGATGCAAGGTCGTTGCTGAATGCATTGGAACTAGCCGTAGAAACAACAGAAGCAAATGCAGATGGCGCGATCGTCATTACTTTAGCCGTAGCTGAAGAATCGATTCAACAAAGAGCCGTTCTCTACGACAAAGAAGGCGATGCTCACTTCGATACGATTAGCGCCTTTATCAAAAGCGTGCGTGGTTCTGACCCCGATGCTGCCCTTTATTGGCTAGCCAAAATGGTTTATGCAGGCGAAGATTCCCGTTTTATTTTGCGACGATTACTGATTTTAGCGAGTGAAGATATCGGACTTGCCGACCCGCAAGCAGTAGTAGTCGTGAATGCTTGCGCTGAAGCCTTTGACCGCATTGGCTTACCCGAAGGTCGTTATCATTTAGCCCAAGCCACCCTCTATCTTGCCAATGCTCCCAAATCGAATAGTCTCATGGGATTCTTCGATGCGATCGCCGCCGTTGAGCAGGAACGTCAATCCGATGTTCCCAATCCCCTCAAAGATGGCAATCGCGATAAAAAAGGATTCGGTCATGGTGCTGGCTATCTCTATCCCCACGCTTATCGCGACCACTGGATCGAGCAGCAATATTTACCCAGCAGTTTACAAGGACAGGTATTCTATCAACCATCAGATCAAGGTGCAGAAGCCGCGATTAAATTACAAGTAGAACGCCGCCGCGAAGCACAATTAGCCGCTATGGTAAGTGGTGTAGTTATAGAATTGCCTGAAATCCTTACCTTTAGTCCAACGGATACAAAAAGCGATCGCTGGTTACAACGCACTATCGGACAGGCAGGAGAGAGATTAGCAAAAATACGCGATCGCCTATTCTCCAAGTTATCGCTACAACGTCATCATGTAGTTCTCAACTTAAATGCAGCCACAGGTTTAATAACATGGGAAGCATTACGCTCGGTTCCAGAAGGTGGAGTTTATGCAATTACTTATCAAGAATCTGAAGCGATCGCTTTGCAAGAACAAGCAGCAAGTTTGCCCGAACTTTTGCGACCAGTTGTTCTGCATGGTTCGTTAATAGAGACTCCTGATGTAATAGCCTCAATGCAGTTTGAAGCGATTATTGGCTATAACGCCCTGATGCGCGAACCTGACAAATTAGCTTGCATTCAACAATTAGCAAATCTCTTGCAACCTCTCGGCAAAATTGCTCTCTATGAATCAATTCCCAAACACACACAACGAATTTATCGATTGCTCGATTTGCCAAATGAATTTGGCGATCGCT
This sequence comes from Pseudanabaena sp., assembly GCA_003249015.1. Classification (GTDB taxonomy): domain Bacteria; phylum Cyanobacteriota; class Cyanobacteriia; order Pseudanabaenales; family Pseudanabaenaceae; genus Pseudanabaena. The sequence goes on from QBLS01000045.1 coordinate 13,689, forward strand.
GGATACTTGCAGAAGAATCAATCTACGCCAATCCTGATGACTCAATGACAAATTGGGATATTGATGATCTGCGATCGGCTTTTGAGAAAGTGGGTTTAAAAGTTGAAATAGAAGTAGAACGCATCACTACACCCATGCAAATTTCTACGGCTTTATTAAACCGATGGTTTAGCAAGTCTCAGGTAAAGCCATCCTATGCCAGCCACCTAGCCAAGTTTCTTACCGATGATGAAATCGCGATCTCTCAACAATTGTTGACCAGTAAACTATTGAATAAAACAGTGGATTGGATAAGTTCAGCCATGATGATTGTTCATTAATCACTAAAGCTGCCAAAGTCAAGAACAACTAGGGAATGGAATTTTTCGGCGATGAATTTTGAGAGCCACTCCTTTGGAGCTTTCAGTGGTGGTTAGTGATTTTGGATCTAAACCTTTTGCCGTGAGTTTAAGATCGCATCGTTGAGGGATTCATAGGCTTTGTCCGCTACAAAGGTTTTACCTAGAAAGACAATTGCTTTTTCAGTGCCAGCAATGCTTTTGATAACAATGGTTTTCTAAAGCTTTGTCCTACCCAGCAGTTCAACTGTTAGACCTCACGCCCAAAATTGCGATCGCTTCAACGCAGTTAGTTGGTTTTCATCGCGATCCGTCCGATCAAATTATTACAGCCACAGCTAAAGTGTACGATTGTAACCGCAGACACTAAGATATTGAGTTATTCGGATGTATCAACTATTACTTAATAACCAACTTCATAAACATTGCTTTTTTGTCACATAAAAACTAAAAAGTATCTGATATAATCATGTTATCACTTGATATATTTCGTTGTCATGAAGTTACAGGTAAAAAATTATGCAAACTTGATTAGGGAACTGCAAGACAGACTAGACCTAACTCAAGAGCAGTTAGCGAAACAGATAGGGACAAGTCGATGGCGCAATGGTCATCACCAAACCTCACCAATGGCGATCAACTTGTTAAGGCAAGCGGTCAATGACTTAGGCGATCGGGGGGCAGACTTACAACAGTATTTCTAGATCTAGTCTCTTTTTGTAGAGCTTATTTTTGTGGTGATCGTGTATCAAAGGTATTGCAAGCTTTGCTAATGCTGTTACTGCAATTGCTGACAGATTTGGAGTGAAATTTCATCAGTAGGAGCTAGATATTTTGTCTGTTTTCGATTGGCTAGAAAATCATCAAACAGTTGCAGCTTCACTAATTAATAAATCTATAGTTCTTATAGTTGCAGTTTCAACTAATTGGTGGCAACTTCGCAGAGAAACCGAAAGATGGCAATGAGAAAAACTGTATGAGCTTTATCAGGAATTACAAAAATGCTTTTCAGATTTACTAAAGTCATCTGGTTCTTGTAAAAATTCTTATATTGAAGATTTCTATAGAGTAATAACAGCGATATCTAATCTAACTTTAGTTTGTCCTAATGAGTATTTGGAAGAATTAGACTCTATTAAATCAGATTTAACTAATTTAGTTCTCTATGGCTCATTTGATTCTTCTTCTATGAGATGTCCCAAAGTTTCTGACGTAGCTCTGCTTATTGAAAGGCTAAGTAATTTGATTAAAAAAGATTCAAGACTCAAAGATTTATTCAAATAAAACACCATGCCCCAACTACCTCTCCCACAACCCCAACTCGATCGCACCCCAATCACCTTCGAGCAGTACGAAGAATACACCCCCCAAAGACTAGAGCTATGGGACGGCTTCTATAACTACGGAGGTCAAGACATGACAGGCTTTCACCTTGCAGTATTAACTAACATGGGACTCCGCGCTGCCGTTAGCCATGTGCTGATCGCACAATGGTTAGCCGCCATCCAAGAGGTAGCTTTGCAAAACCCCAAGCTTGACGATGCTTTGCGCGATCGCCTAGTGCGAGCGATCGGTGAGTTGGATGCGATCGCTGAGTGTTTGGAGTCTGAGTAAGGACATCTGTTCTAGTAGAAAACCACCAAAAAGCGATCGCACCTTCATTAATATGAATAATTAAGTTGTCAAATAATTTATGAAAACTCAAACACTTTATCCCATTGTTTTAGCACTTGCACTCGCTCCAATAACTTTCTCTTCAGCCTTTTTGAGTCAGCCATCTAGCAGTTCGTGGCTAGAACGGAAGCCTCTAACTAACTGGAATAGACCCACAGTATCAATTCCCAAGAAGCGAGGGGCGGCTCTACGCGCCTTCTGGTTTTATGTCCTAAGCAAAACTTTTTTTGCTATATAAAGAGATCTGGGAAGATGATTTAATGCTGTCACGCTAACCGTTACAAACTGTATAAAGTTACCCATAGAAAGTCATGGTAAATAAGGTTTCTAGAAAGGTGAATAAAGCAATAAAGGTATTAATCTTAGGATTTGCACTTTCAGCTTGCAGTGCGATCGCCCAACCTTTAGGCTTACCAGACAACCTTATCTCTGTCACCTCAGATAATGGCAAGAAGCTTTTATCAACTAGTCAAGCTAAAACAGACTACTCGCCACTTAGCAAGTATTTTGTTACCCAATCTCATCCTGCTTACTGTGGCGTGGCAAGCATGACGATTATCATCAATGCTTTGCTTGGCGATCGCAAATTGACTCAAGACAACTTTTTTGACACCCCAAAAACAAATCAAATTGCATCTGCTCTCTCTATTCAATGGAGAGGGATGAATCTTGGTACACTTGGTAAATTGATAGAAAGCCATGATGTCAAAGTTCGGGTTTATCATGCAACTGATACAGACTTATCGACATTTCGCAACTTAGTTACGGAAAACCTCAAGCAGTCTAATAACTTTGTATTAGTCAATTATTTGCGGCGTAGTATCGGTCAAGAAAGCGGTGGACATATCTCACCAATTGCCGCATACGATCGCTCGACAGATCGTTTTCTCATCTTGGATGTTGCCAGCTACAAATATCCGCCAGTATGGGTTAAAGCTGAAGAGCTATGGCAATCCATGAATACCATTGACAATGATGGTGGCAAAACCAGAGGCTTTGTATTAGTTAGCCCCTAGAATATGAATTCACCCCACTGCAACCTGTAAGCTTTACCAAGGCGATCGCTGTCTAGTTCATCTGCAAGGTGTTCTAAGAGAACATTGCAATGATTATCGCTTGCAGTATGAAATAGACTTGCCATAAAGTTCACTAACTAGAGCGCAGCAGTGGAAAATTTTCAATACCAATCTAATGTTTGCAGCAGATTTCGATTGCAATCGCGAAGATGCTCAATATTTTGAGCCTATTCAACAGCAAAGGTGATTGCTACCACGGCGCGAATATCTTTTTCAATGGTGGCGGTGTTATACGCGCCGCCATTGCTAACTTCAGTGGAATATCTTGCAGTAATCTGAAAGACATCTGTTTCAGCTTTGCGAACTGAGCCAAGGCGACTACTCGAAACATTAACGATCGCTTCTCCTCTCGCCTTCGCATCTTTAGTTGCTTCTGAAATCATATCCACGCGCAATTTACCTAGTTCAGTGTAGAGATATGACGGAGGTTCAGAGGTAAAGGGCAGTCCATCATTGATTAAATCTGTACTCGATCTGGCGATCTCTGCAATTGCATCAACATCCTTAGAGCGAATCTCAAAACGTTGAATTAGACGATAGGCGATGTTTCTTCCCGTCTGCACCCCACTGTTATTAACTTCAGGAATGGGTTGTGTCTCAAGTGCTGTTAAAGCGATCGCATCATCAGGAATATTTTTGCTCTTGAAATAAGCTTGCACCTTTTCTGTGTGCTGTTTGACTTCTCGATAGGCGAGGGGCAATGTGGCTTGTTGACTGGAAACCGAGCTTTGCCAAGTTGCAAAATCAGAACGAATTGGACGTGTAGCAGAACCGATTACCGTGAGCGAGTCACTTGTCCGTAGTGCTTTTAGGGCATTCCCAGCGATATAAGAACTAACGACAAGAGAAAGCGATAGGGCGAGTAGTCCGCTAAATAATTGGGGTAATTTGGATACTGGTTGATTAGATTCTGGCAGCATGGTTTTGATAGGAACGCGACTACAGGCTTTGACGTAAATAAGCTTTGTTCATCACAGACTGTAATAAATCGCAACCTATCAGCCCTAAAGCTACTGCCGTAATTGCTCAATCTAAAAGAAATCATTTTTTCATTACCCCATAAGTAGCTAGGCATAATTAAAACCCTAAAACCAGAAGCTGTACCGCCCGCTGTGCGGGCGGCTTAACCTTTTTGGTTTTAAGGTTACTTATGCCTAGCTACTTAATATTTATAGCTGCTTCAAATAAGAGTTAGGGCTTCGACTTCGCTCAGCCAGCAGTATTATGTTGGCTGAGCGAAGCGATGCACTGAGACTGTCGAAGTGTCGAAGCCTCTTCTCAAGATTTAAAATCACTATAAGTGAGCAAAGAGAACAGTTAACATTGTTTTAAACCTATTGTGCTATTCACATAGAAGATATCCCTGTATCAACTCACAAGAGGAAATCGAAGATGAATGACAATACAACAACCAGTGGCAAATGCCCAGTGATGCATGGCGGAGCTACAACGACTAGCACGTCAAACATGGAATGGTGGCCGAAGGCGCTCAATTTCGATATTTTGCATCAGCACGATAGAAAGGTTAATCCGATGGGAGCAGACTTCAACTATCGCCAAGAAGTTAAGAAACTTGATGTAGCCGCGCTCAAACAAGATTTGCACGCCCTGATGACGGACAGCCAAGAGTGGTGGCCAGCGGACTGGGGTCACTATGGTGGGCTGATGATCCGCCTGACTTGGCACGCAGCAGGTACCTATCGGATAGCGGATGGTCGTGGCGGAGCAGGGACTGGCAATCAGAGGTTTGCACCCCTGAACTCTTGGCCAGACAACACAAACCTAGACAAGGCTCGTCGCTTGCTCTGGTCTACCAAGAAGAAATATGGCAACCAACTAAGTTGGGCGGATCTGATTGCCTACGCAGGTACGATTGCCTATGAATCTATGGGACTAAAGACCTTCGGCTTCGCCTTTGGCAGGGAAGATATCTGGCATCCCGAAAAAGATATCTACTGGGGGTCTGAAAAAGAATGGCTAGCCCCCAGCAACAATCCCCACAGTCGCTATTCTGGTGAACGAGAGCTAGACAACCCATTAGCCGCAGTAACTATGGGGCTGATTTACGTCAATCCCGAAGGCGTAGACGGCAATCCCGATCCCCTCAAGACTGCCCATGATATACGGGTGACCTTTGCCCGAATGGCGATGAATGACGAGGAAACTGTTGCCCTTACTGCTGGTGGTCACACGGTGGGCAAATGCCACGGTAATGGCGATGCTGCGTTGCTCGGGGCAGAACCTGAAGCCGCAGAACTCGAAGAACAGGGATTAGGTTGGAACAACAAGACCCATCGTGGCATTGGTCGAGACACCGTAACCAGTGGCATTGAAGGTGCATGGACGACGCACCCCACCCAATGGGACAACGGCTATTTCCATATGTTGCTCAATTATGACTGGGAATTGAAGAAGAGTCCTGCTGGTGCGTGGCAATGGGAACCCATTAACCCCAAGGAAGAAGACAAACCCCTTGATGTCGAAGACCCCACGATCCGCCGCAACTTGGTCATGACCGATGCCGACATGGCTATGAAGATAGATCCCGAATATCGCAAGATATCCGAGCGGTTCTACCATGACCCTGACTACTTCGCAGATGTTTTTGCGCGGGCTTGGTTCAAACTGACCCACCGAGACATGGGACCAAAGATTCGTTACATTGGTCCTGATGTGCCTCAAGAAGACCTAATCTGGCAAGATCCAATTCCTGCTGGCAACACTGACTACGATGTACAGTCTGTGAAGGAGAGGATTGCCGCTAGCGGTTTGAGCATTAGCGAAATGGTATGTACTGCTTGGGACAGTGCCAGAACGTTTCGAGGCTCGGACAAGCGTGGAGGAGCAAACGGGGCACGTATTCGCCTTGCTCCACAGAAAGATTGGGAAGGCAACGAGCCTACTCGTCTGGCGAAGGTTTTAGCTATCCTAGAAGGCATCGCGGCGGATACTAATGCTAGCGTTGCAGATGTTATTGTGCTGGCGGGTAATATTGGAATCGAGCAAGCTGCCAAGGCTGCTGGTTTTGATATTACTGTCCCCTTCTTCCCTGGTCGTGGTGACACAACTAGTGAGTTGACTGATGCGGAATCGTTTGAACCTCTTGAACCTATCCACGATGGCTATCGTAACTGGCTAAAGCAGGGCTATGCCGCCAAACCTGAAGAGCTGATGCTCGATCGCACGCAACTAATGGGTTTAACTGCCCCTGAGATGACTTTGCTAGTTGGTGGTTTGCGCGTTTTGAATACAAATTATGGTGGCACTAAGCATGGTGTGTTCACCGATCGCGAAGGTCTCTTAACTAATGATTTCTTTGTGAATCTGACGGACATGAACTACCTGTGGAAGCCAGTTGGTAAGAACCTATATGAAATCCGCGATCGCAAGACAGATCAGGTCAAATGGACAGCGACAAGGGTAGATCTCGTCTTCGGCTCCAATTCAATCCTGCGTGCCTATGCTGAAGTCTATGCACAGGATGATAACCAAGAAAAGTTCGTGCAGGACTTCGTGGCAGCTTGGACAAAGGTGATGAATGCCGATCGCTTTGATCTAGACTAATCCTTTTTCAAAAGGAAGAGAAGTGACAAATCAGGGACTACAAGTCTGACAACCAAGTTGTAGTCTGCTTTATTCGGATTGCCCATCCATTCCTGACTACGAAGCTAATAGAAGCGGACTGTAAAGTGAGTTCCCTGTAGATCAGCCAGACTAAGTTCAATCCCAGTATTCAAAACCCAAAAGCCTCCCGATGCAAATCAGGAGGCTAATTTGGGTCATGTTACAAAGTTGTTGAACAGATTAAATCAGAGAAGAATAGGAAACTCATACCGATTGATAAATAGACCGATTA
>QBLS01000046.1 GCA_003249015.1 Pseudanabaena sp.
GCAGTATACGTTGGCTGAGCGAAGTCGAAGCCTCTTCTAAATATTTAGTATTGCTATAAGTTAGATTTGGCGATCGCAAAGGCTTAAGATCTTTATGGTAATTGCCAGTGCTTCGCGCCGCCAATTACTAAAGCCTATAGAGACAAAATCATGGCGATCGCCTCAATTAATCCTGCAACGGGAGAAGTGCTAAAAACTTTTGCACCTCTAACTGATGCAGAGCTAGAGCAAAAACTAGCCCTTGCTGCTCAAGCTTTTGCCACTTATAAAAAGACGAGCTTTGCAGAACGCTCTCACTGGATGGAACAAGCTGCGGACATCCTTGAGGGACGAAAAGCGGAATTAGCCAAGATGATCACATTGGAAATGGGAAAAACACTGAAAAGTGCCATTACTGAGGTGGAAAAATGTGCAAATCTCTGCCGATTTTATGCCGAGCAAGCTCCGATTTATTTGGCGGATACACCTGCAACTACCGATGCTAGCCGCACCCTAATTCGCTATCAACCCTTGGGCGCAGTTCTCGCCGTGATGCCTTGGAACTTCCCTTTTTGGCAAGTGTTCCGATTTGCTGTGCCTTGCTTGATGGCGGGCAATGTGGGACTGCTCAAACACGCCTCCAATGTACCGCAATGCTCCCTAGCGATCGCCGATATTTTCGATCAAGCTGGTGTTCCCAAAGGAGCTTTTCAGTCTTTATTAATCGGTGCAGATCGGGTGGCGGCGTTACTAGCTGACCCTAGAGTTAAGGCGGCGACCTTGACAGGTAGCGAACCTGCGGGGCAAAGTTTCGCCGCGATCGCAGGGCATCATCTCAAAAAAGTAGTTTTAGAACTGGGCGGCAGCGATCCGTTTATTGTGATGGCAAGTGCCGATCTGGAACTTGCCGTAAATGTGGCAGTCACAGCAAGGGTAATGAACAATGGACAAACCTGCATTGCCGCGAAACGGTTCATCATTGAAGAAGCGATCGCCACCCAATTCATTGATCTATTTGTCGAAAAGTTTCAAGCGCTTGAGGTAGGCGATCCAATGTTGCCTGAAACCGATGTGGGTCCCCTTGCCACACCACAAATATTGGCGGAACTCGATGCTCAAGTTAAAGCAACTGTTGCCGCAGGAGCGAAGCTGCTAGTCGGCGGCGATCGCCCGCAGCAGGGTGGCAACTTCTACGCGCCCACAATTTTGACCGATATTCCGCTGGGTGCGCCGCCCTATCAAGAAGAGTTTTTTGGCCCCGTTGCCTCTGTATTTCGAGTTCATGATCTCGATGAGGCGATCGCCCTTGCCAATAGCACCAATTTTGGACTGGGAGCCAGTATCTGGACTCAGGATGAGCAGCAAATTGAGATCGCGATCGCGCAAATTGAAGCGGGAGCGGTTTTTGTTAATGGTATAGTCAAATCCGATCCGCGAGTTCCCTTTGGCGGCATTAAGCGATCGGGCTTTGGTCGTGAGTTAGGGATGGAAGGTATTCGAGAATTTGTGAATATCAAAACAATATGGATTCGGTAAGACTTCGCGATGAGTGGCGGCGCTTCGCACCGCCACTCATCTTCTCGTTTCAGAGAATTTTTTGAAAGGAGCGCGTAGCGCTTTAAATAGCAAATGATTTTAATTAGGAGCAATTATGAAGACCGCAGAATTGTTGGTTAGATGCTTGGAAAATGAGGGGGTCGAATATATCTTTGGACTGCCTGGAGAAGAGAATATGGCAGTTCTGAATGCCCTTGAAGGTTCATCGATCCAGTTCATTACTACGCGCCATGAGCAGGGAGCCGCCTTTATGGCGGATGTCTATGGCAGACTCACGGGCAAACCTGGGGTATGCCTATCGACCTTAGGACCAGGGGCGACTAATTTGATGACGGGAGTTGCCGATGCCAATCTTGACTGTGCGCCTTTGATTGCGATTACGGGGCAGGTCGGCACCGATAGAATGCATAGCAATTCCCATCAATATCTCGATCTAGTGGCAATGTTTGCACCTGTGACTAAATGGAATGCCCAAATTGTGCGCCCTAGCATCACTGCGGAAATTGTTCGCAAAGCTTTTAAATTAGCCAAATCCGAGAAACCAGGGGCAGTGCATATTGATCTGCCTGAAAATATTGCTGATATGGAAGTGGCAGTTGAGCCATTAGTAATTAGAAGCGATCGCCAATCGATGTATGCCTCCTATCGCAGTCTTTCAGAAGCTGCTCTCTTGATTTCCCAAGCCAAAAATCCCTTGATTTTAGTGGGCAATGGAGCGATTCGCTCCCAAGCTAGCCAAGCTGTCACCGATTTGGCAACGCGCCTGAATATCCCTGTCGCCAATACTTTTATGGGTAAAGGTGTGATTCCTTACCGTCATCCCCTCGCGCTTTGGTCGATTGGGTTGCAACAGAGAGATGTAATCAATTGCGCCTTTGATGAAACCGACTTAGTTCTAGCGATTGGCTACGATCTGATTGAATATTCCCCGAAGAAATGGAACCCCAAAGGCACGATTCCCATTATCCATATAGCGGAATTAGCGGCGGAAGTTGATAGTAGCTATATGCCCCAAGTCGAGATTGTCGGTGATATTTCCGATTCGCTTGTGGAAATTATGCATCGTTGCGATCGCACTGGTATGCCCGATCCCCATGCGATCGCCCTGCGTCCACAAATCCTTGCCACCTACGAGCAGTACGCCAATGATCAAGGCTTTCCAATTAAGCCCCAAAAGATTATTTATGATCTGCGCCAAGTTATGGGAGCTGAAGATATTGTTATTTCCGATGTGGGAGCGCATAAGATGTGGATGGCACGGCATTACCATTGCGATCGCCCTAATACTTGCATCATTTCCAATGGTTTCGCAGCGATGGGTATTGCCATCCCTGGAGCGATCGCCGCAAAATTGGTCAGCCCCAACCGCAAAGTCGTGGCAGTGACAGGCGATGGTGGCTTCATGATGAATATGCAGGAGCTAGAAACAGCCACCCGTATCGGCACACCTTTTGTGACGATTATCTTTAACGATGGTGGCTATGGACTGATCGAATGGAAGCAACAAATCCATTATCAAAGGTCAGCATTCATCAAATTTGGGAATCCCGACTTTGTGAAACTGGCGGAAAGTATGGGTCTAAAGGGCTATCGTGTCGGTGGGGCAAATGAATTAATTCCAATCCTCAAGAATGCTCTAGAACAGGATGTTCCAGCGGTGATTGATTGCTCCGTAGACTATCGCGAAAATATGCTGTTTTCCCGCAAAGTCGGTGAGTTGTCCTGTCCGCTTTAAGATTAGCGTTGCGGCGCAAAGCGCCGCAACGCTGATTTTTTGAAATGAATTCTATGGCTGCCCCTGCATTTGTAGCCAATAGTAGGTCGCCATTGGCAATAATGTTGCCAAAATCAACAAGATGATCACGACAACATTGGAAGAACTTGCTTCAGTTTCTTCTCTAGTGGCATAGTTACTCGTCTCAGTCTCTTCTACTGCTAGCAATGGCGCTCCAGGGTCAGGATTTCCCTTGAGAATTGCTTCTAAGCGCGACATACCTTCGTTTACTGCCTGATTATAATTAGCCTTACGCGCAGGATAGAGCATTGTCTCATCAGCAATACTGCTAGCAATTTCATCCGATAGAACTTCCTTTACCTTTGATCCTGTTTGAATAGCTGTCCGATGATCTTCAGTCGCTAAGAACAACAAAACTTGATTTGCCTTCTCTTCTGCCGATGGAAACCAGTTATCAAATAACTCCGTTGCAAATTCCGCTGCTGGCTGACCAAGGTCAATGCGCTTGATCGCCACCACTCGAACTTCAATCCCTGTTAAGTCAGCGAGTTTTTGCGACTTGGCTGCGATCGTGCTTTTAGTTAAGGGACTGAGCGTATCAGAATCATCAATTACCCAAGTCTGATCGGTGAGAGTCTTAATCTCGGCGAGATCGGGAATGTCTGAAGCCTGTAAAGCCCAAACAGAAGCTGTAGATAAATGGAAATATGCCAAAAAGGCGATCGCGAAAAGCGCCGTAAATCGCAGAAATGATTGCAGTTTGTGGCAGCCGTAATCTATAAATTTACGATTTGCTGTCACAGATAGGTGGGAGCTAAAAAATTTTATAATCACTATTTTAAACCTATGATTAGATTTGAACTATCTATAAATCTCAATCCCATATACCAAGCTAGAAAAACAGTAACACCATTTTTTTATAGCTGTCGCCAGTCTTGTTAGGACTTAAAACCAGAAGACGAGTGGCGGCGCTTCGCGCCGCCACTCGCTTCTTGGGTTTTATTTGTCCTAATACAAGTGGCGACAGCTATAACTTCAAAACCTTGCAGGGTTAGGTTTTGAACCCACAAAAGTGTGCCAAAACTTGTGTGAATCAGTATTACCGTAGCAAGCCAATCTAAAAAAAAGGATGATTGCGGGTTGTATTGGCGAAACAACTTGAGAAATCTAGATTTAATTTTATAATTATGTCGCCCATAAATTGGCAAATTTTAGAAACCGCAGATCTGCCCCTTTGGTTAGTCGAGAAAGTCGGCAAATTTGCGGCGAAATTGTTAATTCAGCGGGGAATTGCTGCACCTGAGCAGGTGGAAGCCTTCCTAAGCCCAGAAGCTTACCAGCCAACTAGCCCCTTTGCCTTTGGGGCAGAAATGAATTTGGCGATCGCGCGAATCAGGCAAGCATGGCAACAAGAAGAGACGATCGCGATTTGGGGTGACTTCGATGCCGACGGGATTACCGCCACATCAGTTTTATGGGAAGGATTGGGCAACTTTTTTATAAAAAACGATCGCTTACTCTTTCATATTCCTGATCGCCTCAAAGAGTCCCATGGCATCTCAGTAAGTGGGTTGGACGAGTGGCGATCGCAATGTGCGGCGGCAAATAAGAATGTCAGCCTAATTATCACCTGTGATACAGGTAGCACCTGCATTGCTGCCCTAGAATATGCGCGGCAATTGGGAACCGATATTATTGTCACCGATCACCATACGCTCCCAGATAGCCGCCCGCCTGTAGTGGCGATTATCAATCCCCGTTACCTAGCCCCAGAACATCCCCTCTTCCATTTATCAGGAGTTGCCGTTGCTTACAAACTAATGGAAGCGGTCTATGCAGACTTTCAGCAAAATGCCCCTGAAGCTTTCCCCGCAATACTCGATCAATCCTTAGAGCAACTATTGGATTTAGTAGCGATCGGCTTAGTTGCTGACTTGGTGCAGCTTACGGGCGACTGTCGCTACCTCGCCCAAAAAGGGATTGAAGTATTGCGTCAAAAAAAGCGGCTGGGCGTGAAAATGCTGCTAGAGCAATGCAAAAGAGTTGGCGATCGCCCCATTGATATCAGTTTTGGCATTGCCCCGCGTATCAATGCGGTCAGCCGCATTTGGGGCGATGTACGAAAATGCGTAGAACTCTTGACCACTGATGATCAGGTACTTTGCAAAAGTTTAATAGAACAAACCGAGCTAGCAAATGATCAGCGCAAAGCCCTTCAGAAGGTTGTATTTAAACAAGTACAGGCAAAAATAGAACGGCTTGATCTATCCACTACGGGGATCATTGTACTGGTCGATCCCCTCTGGTCGGTGGGTGTATTAGGACTGGTGGCAGGACAAGTGGTTGCAGAATATGGTCGTCCGACTATTCTCTGCACTGTCGAAGATGGAATAGCCAAGGGAAGTGCGCGATCGCTTTCTGGTATCAATCTCTATGAACTTCTAAAAGATCAAGAACATTTACTAATTAGTTTTGGTGGACATCCTCTGGCGGGGGGGCTTAGCTTTCATCTAGAAAATATGCAGGGCTTAGTCGAGGCAATTGACCAAAAGTTCTGGAGTCAGTATGGACAATTGCAAAATAAGGAGATTGTAATCGACTTAGAAGTGACCGTTGCCGACTTAAATCGTGAATTATTTAACGAGTTAAAGCAACTAGAGCCTTTTGGAATGGGTAATCCTTCGCCAAAGTTACTAATTCGAGATTGCTTGTTTACTAATAAATTCAATAAAAATATTCAAAATATCAAGTCTCAAAAGGTCGAATATATTAAAACAGAATTTATTCTCAGCGATCGCCTTGGTAATCAAATTGATGGCATTTGGTGGGGACATTACAGCTATGAGTTACCTGATACAAGCTGCGATGTTGTAGTTGAATTGGTGGATAATGCTTTTCACCGTCGCTATGACATTCGTTTGATTGATTTTCGAGATATTACTCCGAAAACTGCTTTCCCCCAAGCTCTTACTCTTCCCCATCCAAGTTCTGATTTCATTCCGCAAATTATAGACTGCCGCCCTCCTAATCCCCCGATTTTAGAGGCTAGTCTACCTACAATTATTTGCGATCGCTGTCCCCAAAATCAGAATGACTTTAATGAGCTAATCGCATCGGCTCAACAGTCTCAGAAATCACTAACATTGATTTATCCCAAGCCTGAACTAATTAATGGGATGATCGCGTGGCAAACTTTGGTAGGAATTGCGAAATATTTAAGTCGTACAGGCAAGCAGATTAAGCGATCGCAACTAATATCAAAAATCGGTATTGATGATGCAGTCCTCCAGATAGGAATAGCAGAACTCAAGCATTATGGCTATATGTTGCACATAATTAAAGATCCCCATATTGAAGACGATCCATTAATTGAGGTGACACTTTCTCAAGCGGCAGATACCATGACAAATCAATCAATAGAAACTTCAAAATTCGTCAATGCTGTTAATGAATTAATGTTCCAAAAACAATTTTTTGATCGTCTTTTAATAAGTAGCTAGGCATAAGTAAACTAAAAACCAAAAAGGTTGTTCCGCCCGCGAAGCAGGCGGAACAACCTTTGGTTTTAGGTTTTAATTAAGCCCAGCTACTTAAATTAAAATCTCAATCCTTTTAAGCTATTTAGCTGATGCAAAGTTCTTTCAGTATTGAGAGGCTACTGTCAGCAACATAGATGTTTCGTTAAGCCCATTTGTGACGAGATTTAGATCAAAAAATCTAAGTCTCGTTATTTTTATGAAATATTAGCAAGTGGTGTGCGGCTAAACCACACACCACTTGCTAATCAAGAAATTTTTAAAAGGCGTAAAGTGCCAAAATCATTCTTTAGAAGCTGGATCGCCATCGTAGGGAACTGCACCTGTGGCGGGAAAATCGTCTTTACTTGGGGTGAAAATTCTGGCGATCGCATCGCTTAGATATTCCACCATGTTCCTAAGTTGTTGCATCATACCGTTCATAACTATCACCCTCAAAGGAGAATATCTAGAGAACTTAGTTAGCTTTCTGTGTGAACTTTTTGTCTAACTATGTATATCCTAATACCAAATATGTCAGGATATCTTGATTTTAAACAGACGTAATAATTGTTCTAATTTCGACATATATAGCAGTCCTAAAAAGGAAAGAATTTATATGGTAATGATTGGCGGCGCGAAGCACCGCCCATCATTACCTATTTAGCACTAACCATGTATGAGAAAAATAGGGCTTCGACTTCGCTCAGCCAACAGTATAGGTTGGCTGAGCGAAGTCGAAGCCTCTCACAAATCATTTAGGATTGCTACAGTGACTAGTCGGTAAGGTTAAAGTATGCCCCTAGCAGAGTTTGTGATTCGCTTAATTACGGCATTCTTTCTCGGATCAATTTTGGGATTAGAGCGTCAATGGCGACAGCGCATTTCAGGGCTACAGACCAATGCCACCAATGCCCTAGTCGCCGTAGGAGCTTGTTTATTTGTGCTGATTGCGATCATGACTCCCAGCGATTCTAGTCCTACAAGAATCACCGCTCAGATTGTATCGGGGATTGGATTTTTGGGTGGTGGCGTGATTTTGCGAGACGGACTGACAGTGAGGGGGTTAAATACAGCCGCCACATTGTGGTGTGCCGCCGCCATTGGCGCTTTGACTGGATCAGGATTTACGCTACAAGCCTTTGCGGGAACTTTGGTGATCATTCTTGCTAACTTACTGTCCCACCCCTCAGCACATCGCCCTCAGAAATACGCAGCGACAAATAAAAACCTTAAAATTAATTATTCTTGTCATCTCACCTGCAATGTCAGTAGTGAAGTATCTACAAGGATGCTACTTATCCAAGCTGTTGAAAATGCTCACCTGAGTCTGAAATTTTTATCCAGCAGTCTTTTAGAAGATAATCCCAATTTAATTGATATCAAAGCTGAAATATTAAGCCAAGGACGAAATGACATCTTGGTAGAAAAAATAATCGGTCATCTGACTATGGAAGTGGAAATATTTTCTGTTAACTGGCGCATCACTGAAGAATAGCTTTGGTATTTACTCTGTATCAGAAGTTGCCAAATCCTAAAATTTATTATTGGATGGGACAGTTTTGGGGGAAAATGTACCTGAATGCGTACAAATTTTTAAAGCAATTGTAACTATGGTCGCTGCACCCTCGAAACCTCAAACCCTTGAGACACTCTGCATTAACTCCATCCGTTTTTTGTCGATCGATGCGGTCGAAAAAGCTAAATCTGGTCACCCCGGTCTGCCGATGGGCGCAGCACCAATGGCTTTTGTGCTGTTCGATCAGTTTTTAAAGTTTAATCCTAAAAATCCTAAGTGGGTCGATCGCGATCGTTTTGTCCTCTCCGCAGGGCATGGCTGTATGTTGCAATACTCCTTGCTACACCTGACAGGCTATGACAGCGTTAGCATCGAAGATATTAAAAATTTCCGTCAATTGGGCAGCCCCACCCCTGGACACCCTGAAAACTTTGAAACCGCAGGTGTCGAAGTCACCACAGGTCCTCTTGGTCAAGGTGTAGGTAATGCCGTTGGTTTGGCGATCGCTGAAGCACATTTGGCAGCGCGTTTCAACAAGCCAGGTCATAACATCGTTGATCACTATACCTATGTGATCCTTGGTGACGGTTGCAACATGGAAGGGATTGCTTCCGAAGCTGCTTCCTTGGGTGGACACTTGAAACTCGGCAAGCTGATCATGATGTATGACAGCAACAGCATTTCTATCGATGGCAGCACTGACTTAGCCTTCACCGAAGATGTGGCTAAGCGCTACGAAGCTTACGGTTGGCACGTTGTGAAGGTCGCTGATGGTAACGAAGACTTAGATGCGATCGCTAAAGCACTTGCTGAAGCTAAATCTGTCACCGACAAGCCTAGCTTGCTCGTTGTCACCACCACCATCGGTTATGGCTCTCCTAAAAAAGCTGGCACATCGGGAGTTCACGGTGCAGCGCTTGGTACTGATGAAGTTGCGGCAACTCGCGCTAACCTCGGTTGGGAATACGAACCTTTTGAAGTACCTGCCGATGCCCTATCCCGTTTCCGTCAAGCGATCGACAAGGGTGCTAAGGCTGAAGCAGAATGGAATGAGCGCTTTGCTGCTTACGAACTTGCCTATCCTGCCGAAGCTGCAGAATTCAAGCGGATCATGGCTGGTGAACTTCCTGAAGGGTGGGAAAAGGCACTTGAGCCTGTTGCTCAAAAGGAAACTTCAACCCGCTTGCTCTCTGAAGCTTGCTTGAATGCTTTGTCCCCCGTACTTCCTGAATTCTTGGGCGGTTCCGCTGACTTGGCTCACTCCAACATGACCTATGTTAAGGGGCTAGCTGACTTCCAACATGGTTCTTACGAAGGTCGGAACTTCCGCTTTGGTGTGCGTGAGCATGGTATGGGCGCAATCCTGAATGGAATGTCCCTCCACGGCGGCACAATTCCCTATGGCGCGACCTTCCTCGTATTTGCTGACTATATGCGTGGCGCAATGCGTCTCTCGGCTTTGTCTGAGATCGGCGTGTTGTACATCCTCACCCACGACTCCGTAATGCTCGGCGAAGATGGACCCACTCACCAGCCCGTGGAAACCCTCGCTTCTTTGCGCGTGATTCCTAACTCCTTAACCATCCGTCCTGCGGATGCCAATGAAACTGTTGCCGCTTATCAAGTAGCGATCGCTAACCGCAAGCGTCCTAGCTTCTTAGCCTTCACTCGTCAGAACGTGAAGAACCTCGCTGGTACTTCCATCGAAGGCGCGAAGAAGGGTGCTTACATCGTTGTAGATGCCGCTAATCCTGAATTGATCTTGATTGCTACAGGTTCGGAACTTGAGTTGGCAACCAAGGCAGCCGCTATCCTTGCGGAAGAGGGTAAGGCTGTGCGCGTCGTTTCTATGCCTTGTCAAGAACTCTTCAATGAGCAGTCGGCTGAGTACAAAGAATCCGTACTTCCTGCTTCTGTCAAGAAGCGCGTCAGTGTCGAAGCTGGTAGCACCTTTGGCTGGCACAAGTATGTCGGTTTTGAAGGCGCGGCGATCGGTATGGATACCTTTGGTGTTTCGGCTCCTGGTCCAATCGGTTACGCGAAGTTTGGTTTCACCGTTGATAACGTTGTAGCAACTGCTCGCAAGGTTCTCGGTTAATATTAATTAAGTATTGATACAAAAAAAGGCGCACTTAGTGCGCCTTTTTTTGTATCTAAGGCGATCACTTTGAATGACGTTAAACAAATGCTGGGTTTATGAGATTGGGGCTAAATCGATGTTTGTTTGAATTACAATGAGAGCTAAAATTATCAAAAATGAAATACGGTATTGAATTTAAGCCTAAAGCAATCAAGGATTTACAGAGTCTACCCAAACAAATACAAGGTAAAATATTAGAAAAGGTTCAGTTAATGGAAAATGATCTGGTTGGCGATGTAAAGAAGCTAACTAATTTCACTCCTGAATATCGATTAAGAGTTGGTAACTATCGCGTACTCTTTGAGATAGAAAATGAAAATATCGTGATTTATCGCGTTAAACCTAGAGATAAAGCCTACCAATAAACTCCATTATGCTTAACTTAAATCCAGAATTGATTACTAAAGATGGTAAGCCGATGTTTGCAGTGATTCCCTATGAGCAGTTTTTGGCTATTAAAGAGATGTTGGAAGACTTTCAAGATTTGCAGGATTTGAGAGCCGCCAAGCAAGAAGAATATAACCAACCTGCGATCGCTTTAAATGATGTTAAACAAATGCTTGGTTTATGAAGCGATCGCAAAATTGCTATTTGAATAAGTGCAGTAAAGGCGATCTCTTTTCTCTGACGTATAATTACAACTGAGGTTATAGCGTAAATTTTCACAAGTAATCCTATGAGTCAAGCCTTAAAAACGTCTCTGTTTCAAGAAGCTCTAACTGCCATAGATGCTTTGTCTTTAGATGATCAAGCTGCTTTAATTGATGTGTTGAATAATCGCTTGAAGTTGCGTCAACGGCAGCAAGTTGTTAAAGAAGTTCGAGAGGTTCAGCAGGAGTATCGAGAAGGAAAATTCAAATCTGGTTCTGTTGATGATTTTTTGGCGGAGTTGGATAGTTGAGAAATATTAGTTGGACAGCTAAATCTCAGCGAGCTTTTAAACGTCTAATTCGCAAAAGTCCACAATTGCGCCCATTAATTGAGAAGACATTACGTCAACTAGCGGAAGATCCTTATCATCCAAGTCTAAGAACGCATAAGTTGGTTGGTGATCTCTCAGATATTTGGGCTTGTTCCGTTGACTATAACTATCGCATTTTGTTTGAGTTTGTTTCGAAGTCTGAATCTGATTTGGATGCGATTTTATTGTTAAATATTGGCTCTCATGATGAGGTCTATTAGATGTAGCGATCGCCCATTCAATCTGTATGCTCTAATGATCGCTTTAAATGATGTCAAACAAATACTTGGTTTATGAGGCGATCGCTATAGTGTAATTGATTTAGAATATCTGCATAAATGTTTGGAAAGATTACTTTGAAGCAATGACGACCTTAGAGATGATTGTCAGCGAGTTAAATTCAGTACCAAAGCCTGTATTAGAGGAGGTGCTGAGTTTTATTCGGTCTGCCAAAAATAAAAATATGCAATCTGACAAAAAAACAAACTTTCAACGCACTGCGGGTTTACATGAGGGGCAAGTTTGGATAAGTGATGATTTTAATGATTCTTTGTCAGATGAGTTTTGGTTAGGGGATGATAATTAATGAGGGTCTTGATTGATACTCATGTTTTTATCTGGTGGACAAGTGATGTCCAAAAACTTTCATCACGGGTTCATGATTTATTAATAGATTCAAATACCGAAGCCGTTTTGAGTGTTGTTAGTATTTGGGAAATGCAGATTAAGTCATCTTTGGGAAAAATTCAGTTTAAGATGCCGCTTCCAGAGTTAGTGAATGACGAAATAAGTCGGAATAAAATTGAGTTGCTTCCACTTGCTCTATCTCATATTTATGCTCTCAGCACTCTTGATCAACACCATCGAGATCCGTTTGACCGCATATTAATTGCTCAGTCTATGGAAGCAGATTTGCAGATTATTTAGTATTGATCAAAAGTTTGATGCTTATGGAGTGCAGCGTTTTTGGTAAAGCCGATCGCTTTAAATAATGTCAAACAAATGCTTGGTTTATGAGGCGATCGCTAAATGGAGATTATAATAAATCGAGATGATGATTGCAGGAGCAACTCTAATGACTCAAACAATTGCACCACCATTGACTTTGTATGATAGCGATCTTGACCTGTGGTTGGAAACGACGATCGCGCAATTAAAAGTGGGTGACTTTCACAATCTTGATATCGAAAATTTAATAGAGGAGTTAGAGGGTTTGTCAGGTAGTAACAAGCGCGAGATCGAGCATAGATTGGAGCGTTTGATCGAGCATATTCTCAAGCGCTGTTATGTGAATATGCCTGAATGTTATCGAGGTTGGTTATTGACAATATTCGATCAACGTAGGGATATTAACAAGCTTCTTCGCCAATCTCCAAGCCTCAAAAGTCACTTCTTAAAAATGTTTGATGAGTGCTTTGAAACGTCTTTACATCGGATCAAGATTGAATATCCTGATTACCAATTTCCTGATAGATGGGAATTTGGGAGCGATATTGACACGATGCTAAATGTTGATTTTTGGGAAGAGTTACAATAGACTAATTGCGATCGCTTCTCAAATAATCAAATTATAAGGCGATCGCTTTAAATAATGTTAAACAAATGCTTGGTTTATGAGGCGATTGCTAAATCTCCATTTGAATAATTGCAGTAAATTTGAGATTAACCGAAGTTTAGCTATGTTATCTATCTCACAAGAAAAGCAACCTTAACCAATTAGATAAGGTTGCTTTTCTTGTGAGATAGATAACTTGCTAAGTCTTACTTATCAACATACGTTGCAAATAAAGCAAACCCTGCTGCACATTTTTGTGGATTTTCATATGATTGGACAGCCTGATATACTCCGTTTAGAAGTTCAAGGTTAGTTGCTTTAGCACCTTTTTTTGTCAATATCTCCTTAGTTGCGGCAGACATATCTGCTAATGCCATGCGAGACTCTTGGCACTTAGACTCAAGTTGATCTAAAACTTGTATATATGGTACTAATTCACTTGCTGATACATCCTTAGACTGATTGTCTATACCAGCTAAAAGATATTCTGGACTGGAAGTTGATAGAATTGGACTTGATGGACTGGAAATCGTTTCGACATTGTGAGGAAGATTAAAAAGGTAGGTACATCCACTAAATCCAACAATTAAAATCGCAACGAAGACAGAGATAGCTATTATATCTTTCTTATTAGGAAGTATAACTCCTGCCCCATTAATATCATTTTGACTCTCCCATTCAGATTTAATAATATCCCTCTCAGAATAAGCACTAATTAGAATCTGGCTAAAACCTTTTAGATCGTCTGTTTTGAGTTGCTGTGAAATCTTTAACCATAGTTGATCGTATGAAACAGATGTGACTGGTGTTCGAGTCAGCTTAATATTTAGCAATTTTCCAACAGAACTAACCTTTACAGTAAGACCATTAGTTACCACACCCTGAATTTTTTCTTGTAGTGCCTGTAAAGCTACTGACTCTTGCTTTTCAAGATTTGCAATAGGATAGTTGCACTGTGACCATTTCAAAGCTTTATCGGAAACCTGCCTACCGCATTCGGGACATGAAATAATCGCCATAGATTTTATATATAATTCTTTATTGATATTATCATGTTGATGATTGTGAAAAAATATTTACCAGAATATTAGGGGAGTTTTGTTTTTTGTCAATATGCGATCGCCCCTCACATTCACAAAGATTAAAGAGGCAATCGCCTCTCTAAGTCTTGCAAATCCAACACTCGCTTTACCCCATCAATAATCGGTAAATACTCTTTAAAACTTAGGCTGCCCAAATAGCCAATCACCCTCTGGATATCTACTGCCCTTATTTGATCGCACAAAGCAACTGACTTTTGAGGTAGTCCCGCAGTTCCTGCCTGAATAATTGGATATAGCTCAGGATTTTTCTTTATCCAGTCACCAAACTGAGTAGTTAATGGAACTACAACCACAATAGGATAACGTACATCTCCCGAAGGTACACCAACAATTACAGCAGGTCTTCTCCCTTCCTGTTCATGTCCTTTAGGATTGTGAGATGGCAGGTTAACAAAAATAACATCACCATACTTGAGAAGCTGATTATTCAAAATCTCTATCCTGCCTTGACCACTAAACCAAGACCAGAGACATATTCCACAGGCTTCAGACTTGGTATTCCTCCCTCTCCCCAGTTATACTCAGGCAAATCATTAGTCAAATCAGCTTCTAACCAAGATTGAGACTCAGTATCATCATCAGTGGCAAAATTTTCTATTTTTGATAACTCAGTTGCCAAAAACTGAATAGCCCTGAGCTTATCGGAAGGGGTTAGTTTTTGGAGATTCGGTAATAACTCAGTAAAGGTCATAATTGTCAACTCAGAATAACTGCTTACTTTATTTTACTAGCTGGCGATCGCCCCTCACTTGCATAGAGATTAAAGAGGCGAACACCATCAGTAATTTGGACGATCTAGATACTCCTATCCTATTAGGTCAGTTATAGTGATTTTCTAGCTATATCTATTTTTCACCACCATGAGGGTATCTAAGTGAGAGCAGTAGAAGTCACAGGCACGATTGATCGTCAAGGGCATTTGTTGTTAGATCAACCTTTTGACGTGGATATATCTAGTCGAGTTCGGGTGATTGTGTTGTTTTCTGAGCCGACTGAAAATACAGAGATCGATCCCGATGATACTCCGAATGAAGAGGTCAAGGCTAGTTTGAAACGGGCTTTTCAGCAAGCCAAATCAGGGCGGCGAATTCCTCTTGCACAAATGTGGGACAGAATCGATGATTAGTGTCCACATCGGAAATCTTGGATATTTTGAATTCTGTTGATAATGAATAGGCGATCGCTAAGAGATATTGAGTACAAAGAATCCTTCCCTCCTGCATCGGTCAAGAAGCCCGTTAGTGTCGAAGCTGATAGTACCATTTTAGTTTTGAGCGGCTTTACTAAGCATCAAAAAGAGAATACCGTGCGTAAAGCACCAACCCAGATTGTACCGTTCTCGTTGCGGTTGCCAGCATTAGTAATTACTTGAACTAGTGGCGTGATTCTGATGAATTTATTGATAGGAATATTATAGAAAGCCTCAAAGTTAGTTTGGGAAACATTCCCAATTTCTCTGACGATGAGAGGCTGACCAACCGCTAGCCCTGTAATCGAACCTTGAGTAAAGAGATCCTTAAATGAAAAGCCAGCCATCCAGTAATTAGGGCTAATATTGCCAAACTCGGTATCGTTATAGTTGCTGAAGCCATAGCGACCAAAGACTCCGATGCGATCGCTAAGTCCCCAATCAAAATTCACCCCAAAGGCATTAAAGACACTGCCAACCACCTTACCGCCAGCATATTGCAACCGCAGAGCAAAGTTTTTATCTGGGGAATATTCTAATTCCACAACACCTTGATAGGGATCGCCAAATAAGCCCTGTTCACCACCACGATTTGGGAAAATTAAAACTGGTAACTCCGCCGACTCGGTGGATCGCAACGTATTCACGATCGCTGAGCCAGTTGGTCGATTAGCATTAGTGGCTACATATAAAGCACGTATTTGAATGGGCAGTTGCTTGGGAGTCCATTCAGCAACTACGCCAGCACCCGCAGGTCTGGATAAGAGAATAAAATTATTAATGAGAGCCTGAGTTGAGAAGTCATTAAAACTGACATTAGCATAACGATTTTTGTCAACAAAATCACCAGCCACCATGAAAGGAGCGATCGTTAAACGTACTTCCTCAGCAATATTAAATGAATAGTAGAGACGCGCTAGGCTAACCTGATTGTCTCGCCCTTGAATGGAATAGTCGAGAGCGCTAGCAAAATTGGGTTCTAAAAATCCTGAAGTACTATCGGTTGCACCTGCACTACCAGCTAGCAAGCGGATCTTGAGCAGATCTTTACCGACAAAACTGGTATTGAGATCAATCGAAAATCGATTTAAAAAAGTAACATTGGGTTGATTTCGGGTAATGACTGCACCAGTTGGCGAAAGGATGCGATCGCCGCTAAAAGTTCCTGTGGAAAGGGCAAAAATCGCTTGTCCAGTGAGTTTAGTGGTCGGAGAAAATTTTTGGACTTCTAGCTGCTCTGTGCGCTGTTCTAAATTATTGACCTTTTGGGAAATGAGAGCTAATTCCGATGTAAATTCACTTTGTAATCGATTTAAGGTACTCAAATCCTCTTGACTCACCTTGTCATTCAGTCCACTTCTCAGCATCTCGTCAAGTTTATTGATGCAAGACTGAAGCCCTGCGGCAAACTCGAAACGACTCAAAGCAACGTTACCGCGATAGGTGCGATCAGGATAGCTCTGGATACAGCCATAGCGCTCTACAAGAGATTGCAAGGCGGTAAAAGCCCAGTCCGTAGTTTTGACATCTGATAGCTGATTTACGGTAATATCTTCTGCCCTGCTAGGATTGGCTATCGCCCAGTTTCCACAGATCAGTAGAGATAAACAGAAATAGTTCAGACTTGATTTGAAATTTAAGATCTTCATGGGCAATTAAGAGAATGGCTATGCCATTGTGTTTTGGTATAAATCCTAAGTAGCTGGGCTGTGGCGCACGCGCAGCGTGCACCACAGCCCAGCTACTTACTAACTAAGCGCGATGTCTAAAAACATCATGACAATGAATCCTAAAATTGTGCCAATTGTTCCATCACGCTCGATTCCAGCCTTCTGAGATTCAGGCAAAATCTCATCACAGATCACAAATAGCATGGCTCCAGCCGCAAAACCCATCGCCCAAGGTAAAATGCCCTGCGCCACAGTCACGACACCAACACCAAACAATCCACCGATGGGTTCCACTAAACCCGTAAGCAAAGAAATCCATAGGGCATAACCTACTCGATAGTTCTGGGCAACCAGTGAAAGGGCAACAACTAAACCTTCAGGCATATTTTGTAAGCCGATACCCAGAGCCGTAGAAATACCATCATTCAAATTTCCTGAACCAAAGCTTACACCAACCGCCATACCTTCGGGAAAGTTATGCAAAGTAATTGCGGTAATAAATAGCCAAATCCGCGATCGCTTATTGTCACAGTTACCATCAACACCCTTGAGGAAATGCTCATGGGGAAATAAGCCATGTACTAGCTCTATGCACCAAGCCCCAACTACAATACCCACTACCATGATTAGGGCAGCGAAGGGTTTTGCATATCCTTGAGAGATCGCTGCTTCTGTGCCTGGAATAATTAGGGAAAAGGCAGTTGCAGCAAGCATAATTCCACCACCAAATCCTGTCATCGCTGCAATGACTCGACTACTAGGATTACGAATTGCTAAAACAGGTAATGCTCCTATAAAAGTGGCAATCCCAGCTAAACCACTAGCAATCAAACCGATGGGAAATAGGCTCATAGAATATATGGCTCTTGAATAGGTGCATTATGGATGGGTCAGTAGGTAGATCAACTCTTCCATCCCTTAGATATCTGAGCGATCCGCTCACCATATAATTCTACCGACAAGCGATCGCCAGAATCAAGCTCGACAGCTTTAGTACCAGAGAAGTCTGGAAATGCCTGTCCCATCACTCCCATATAGGAACCTAGACGATTTATACCATTTTGACTCATCTCACCAGCACCAACCCAAATCATCGAATGCTGAGCCGCATTGATCGCCAAATAAAGTAGCGTGCCTTGCTTATCGCCACTAGGAGAACCTGAATGGGTAAAGCCACCTGCTAATTTGTTTTTCCATAGCTGTTGGAACCAAATCCCACTAGCAGCATCGACAAACGCCTTAAACTGAGCGGCTACACCTCCCATATAGGTTGGTGAACCAAACACGATCGCATCAGATTGATTGAGTGCTTCTAAAACTTCTTCATTGTGCCAGCGTCCATTCTGGATTTGTTCGCCTGTAATTCTAAAAAGTTGAACCTTAGTGTCTGATACCTTACTTGCTCCTTCAGCAAAGGCTTCAGCCATTAAATGAGTATGTCCTGATCCAGAAAAATAAACAATAGATATCGTAGTCATAATATTTGACCTATAGGTTTGAATAGATAGAAAGTTCAAGTGTTGCTTTAAGAAACAAGTAATTAGGAAGTACGGCTCAATCCTGCCAGTTCCACAGCAAGACTATAAAGGTGAAGGCAAGTATCACCATCGCTACTCCTGCTAGCCCATAGGTTCGATCCAATCCAATGGCAACACTCAGGGGCTGGCTCGCTAGAGGTGATAGAAACTGACCTAAAAACATAGAAGTAGTTAGACCACCCAATATCCTGCCTCGCATATGTACGGGGGTTGCCGAGGTCAGACAAACGTTCATGTTTGGCATAATTAATCCTAGTCCCAACCCTACAAAGGCTAAACCTAAAGCAATCACTGCAAAACTACCTCCAAAACTGATTAAGGCAAATCCAAAAGCCATGCTGCTAAGGGCAATACTATAGATACTAAAAAACGTTGATTTAGCCTTAATCCGTTGATATTGAAAAGAAGAAATTGCAGAACCTAAAGTACAAATCGCGATCGCTAGACCACTTTGGGAAGCAGAAGCTTGGAAGAGATTTTTTAAATAAAATGGAATCTGGACAGGAATAGTGTAGAAAGCTATCTGACTCAGAATTGCGGCTCCATAGGTCAAATAGATGATCACATATGGCACGCGCCCAGTATGATCGGGGCTATTATTTGAGTTAGCTGAAGAAGCTTGACTTAAATCTTGACGGGGAGGCTCTGGAAGAAATAGCAAAACCGCAGGTACGAGCAATAAGGCAGTGAAGTAGATTAGGAAAGGATTGCGCCATCCTATATCGGCTAACCACCCACCTAGAGGCAGAAAAATTACTCCTCCCAATGAAGAAAAAGCTGCCTGTAATCCTAAAAACTTTCCTCTGGCTGCTCCTATATAGTAATCAGCAATTAAAGCCGTAGAGGAAATTGTAATTCCCGCAACACTGATTCCTAGCAGAGCGCGTCCAATGATAATTGTATCTAAGGAAGTAAGCCACAATCCTGAACTACCCGCCACCCCATATACGATTAGAGCGGTAAATAGTAATGGTTTTCGTCCTAAGCGATCTACTAAAATCCCTAATATCGGAGCGCTGATCGCGATAAAAAGTGCTGGCAAAGTCAGAACTAATCTGACCCAATAGGCTGAGTTTGGCACTGTTTCAAAGTGCTTTAACATGGCAGGCAAAGAAGGCGCGATCGTTGCACTTGCCATTACCGTCAGCATACTAGCAAGTAATAGGGTGATGCGTGTAGGTAGAGAATTAGATTGTGTAGCGATCGCTGTTTTCATAAAGAATGAAATATAACCAATTCTAAGAAAACTTTTTGGGCATGACTAACTGGCAACAGCATCTGTCAACTTCAAATGAGAACCATCACACTTTGGAGCACCAGCAGTGTATTTACAGAGACATAGCGGTATTTTTGTAGATTCAGAAAGCTCAAAAGCAACAGGAGTAAAACTTGTTCCTTTATGTGCGCCATTGCAAAATGGCTGATTTTCTGACAATCCGCAGCTACACCAGAAGTATTTCCCTGCTTCTAGGGTCATAACTACTGGCTTCTTGTCAACAATTTTGGGTTCAGTTAAATTATTTTCTGACATGGTTTCACTAATATGTTTGAGGTGGATATAGTAAGTTCTCAAAGCAATAAAACCTAATCATTGTTGATTTTTTGGGTTGCTTTTGGTCTATTCCTTACTTGCCTGTATAGCCTATCAGGGTGAAGAATTATTAGTCACTGTCTTAGAAAGCATTTAAGAATTGACAGCAGTAAGATTTTTCAACATTTTGCGGATCAAA
>QBLS01000047.1 GCA_003249015.1 Pseudanabaena sp.
CGCTCTCCCTTCAGCGCTTTATTAAGTTAGCAAGGTTAAAATGGTTTGTCAACCCCTTTTTAAAAAAAGTTTCTGAGACCGTCTTGCTTTGACTCGTCTATTCCTTATGGTAGAAGGTTTCTAGACACCAAAAAAGATTTTAGGATTTAGGCAATGCCGCTTCTATTGATTTAGTTACAAGGGCTTGAACTGCTTCTACACCTTCCCAGCCTCTGATTTCAGTAACTTTCTTTTCTAGGTTTTTGTAGGAACGGAAAAATTCAGCAATTTCTTCAAGGCGATGGGGGGCAATGTCGGCTAGGGTTTTGACATCAGCGTAACGGGGATCTTTAGCAGGAACACAAAGGATTTTTTCGTCGCGATCGCCACCATCAATCATGATCAGCATACCGATGGGGCGTGCGGGGATTACACATCCAGGGAAAGTTGGTTGATCCATGATCACCATGCCGTCAAGGGGATCTCCATCATCAGCAAGGGTGTTGGGGACAAAACCATAGTCATAGGGATATTGAACCGAAGAATAAAGAACACGATCAAGCGCAAAAGCATTGAGATCTTTATCAAATTCATATTTGTTTTTGCTGCCTGCAGGAATTTCAATCAAGACATTAAGGATGCCTGCCTTGGGTTGGGGGGGAATACGTGATAAATCCATGATTTGCCTTGGTTTAGAGTTGATTTTTTTATGGTTAGAGGGTTTGCATAGTTAATTTACAACCCATCTAAAAAAAGTATAAGTGTCTAGTGCGCTTATGTTTGAGGTTAATTGGTTACGCTGATATTCACTTTTTAAAAAGTATGCTTTACTGTGTGGATGTGAAGTGTGAGGATGTGCATGATTTTGCAGCAGGAAGTTCGATTCCCTATTGGTGTGTTTGATAGCGGGGTAGGAGGGCTGACAGTTTTACAAGAGGTTCACCGCCAATTGCCTAATGAGTCTGTAATCTATTTTGGTGACACAGCTCGATTACCCTACGGAAAAAGATCGCCTGCCGAGATTATTGAGTACGTTTATGAGATTTTGAATTGGATGCGATCTAGGCAAGTCAAAATGGCGATTATGGCTTGTAATACTAGTTCTGCTTTGGCTTTGGATATTGTCAGGAAAGATTTTGATATGCCAATTTTGGGGCTGATCCTACCAGGGGCGCGGGCAGCAGTAGGTAAAGGCAAAAGAATTGGTGTGATTGCCACTACAGCGACAGTGAAGAGTGAGGCTTATGTGAGAGCTATTTGTGAGAGCGATCCGCAAGCTCAGGTGTTTCAGATGGCTTGTCCTGAGTTTGTTCCCTTAATTGAGTCTGATCGAATTAATGATTCGTATACATTGCAAGTGGCTAAGGAGTATTTGTCTCCTCTAATTAGCGAGAATATTGATACTTTAGTTTTAGGCTGTACACACTATCCCCACTTGGCAAGTGTTTTGCGTCAAATCTTGCCTCCCCATGTAGTTTTAGTAAATCCTGCTTCTTATGTGGTTAGAGCAGCGGGACAAGAGTTGGACTTGATGGGATTGAGATGCTCTGATAATTGTTATACGCGGTCGGAGACGACATTTTTTGTAAGTGGTGATCCAGAAAGATTTGCCCAGACATCACGCCGTTGGCTAGGAAAGTTGCCTGATGTAGAAAAAGTTTCTCTATCTCCTGTAGAATTGCTTTCCTAAAGCCTTGAATGGCAATCTCTAGCAAATTTGCTTAAATTTTGATGGGAATAATCCTTTGAGTTATTATCACCAACGATTATTGAAAGTAGCTTTGGGGTTGATTGCCAGCTCCTGCTTGAGTTGGGAAATATCAGCTCAAGAGATGCTTCTCCAAACACAAAGTGGGACTGAGCTAATGGCTCAATTGCCCACAACTGCTAAAAAGCTGAAACTACGCAACGTTCAGTCTATTGCTGACGGCTTTGCTTTGCGGATTGATGGAGTACCGCAGATAATGGCTCTGCGGGTAAGTAATCCTGATCGCGTGATCTTAGACTTGCAAGCGACCGAAATAGCGCCAGAAATTCACAACACCATTTTGGCTGTTAATCGTTTTGGGATTAAGCAGGTTAGGATAGCTCAATTTCAAAAGTCTCCTGCGATCGCGAGACTAGTATTTGATTTGAGTAGTGATGTCCCGATCAATTTACTGAGTTCTTTTGATAGTGGGCAAGGTTTATTTCGGTTGCGCTTAGCAGGAACTGTTTCAGCAAATCCGAGCATTGCTCTGCAAGCTCTACAAACTAATCCACCCACTAATTTTGCTAGTGGCAAAGCAATAGTTGAAGGATTAAGTTTTAACGGATATGGTCAGCTCGTTATCAAGGCTAGCCGATCTATTAGTTACCAAGGAAGCTTTGATTCAAGAAACAATACTTATACTTTCCGAATTCCCAATAGCCAAATTGCGGCTCAGTTACGTCGTCCTTTACTAGGTTCAAATAGTCCCATTGAACAGATTCGACTTAACCAAGTAGGTGACATGGTCGATGTGAGCATAAAGACAAGTTCAGGTTGGCAAATCACGGAAACTGGTCGCGCTAATCCACAGGAGATTGCTTTGCAGTTGGTGAGTCTGGGCGCAACTGCAATATCTGCTAAGACGGGCTCTCAGCCTCGAATCAATAACAGCGGTCTAAGCAATCAAATCGCTCAAATTGACAATAGATCAACCGGTCAAAGCGGTAATAGTAAACAAATTGTGGTGATTGATGCGGGACACGGGGGACCAGATGTGGGGGCAACTAGGGGTGGAATTTACGAGAAAGATATCGTTCTCGCTATGAGTCAACAGCTAGGACAAATATTGCAGCAGATGGGTTATGGAGTGGTTTACACCAGAACCAAAGATGAGGATCTAGATCTCGAACCAAGAGTACAAATAGCTGAGAATGTCAATGCTAGTGCATTCATAAGCATTCATGTAAACTCTCTAGATGCAAATGTTTCCATGGTAAGTGGTGTTGAAACTTATCATGCTCCTAATGCGTCCTTGGGTAAGACTCTTGCGGAGTTAGTACATCAGCAAATTATTGCGGGTACAGGTGCAAATGACCGTGGTGTGAGGTCAGCAAGATTTCATGTGATTCTTAAAACTTCGATGCCAGCTATTTTAGTCGAAACTGGGTTTATTACAAATCCGAACGAAGCTGCTAAACTGGTCAGCGCAGCTTACCAACGGAAGATAGCTGAAGCGATCGCCATGGGAGTTAATCAATTTTTGAAGTCTTACCAAAGGTAATAGCTCAACTTTACGGATATTTATGCCTACAGGAGAACTACTTTGCGATATCGGCAACTAACAATTGGAATTCTAATTAGCTTAACGACAAGCTACGGAATTTCTATAGACAACCGATTACAGGCTCAGCCTACTAGTATAAGGCGAGTTCAGCCATCGGGTTCAATAGTTGTTAATGGGATTCGGACAACACCAACAGGACTGATGTTGAGCATCAGTGGAAACCCACAAATTTTGACTCAGAGAGAAATTAATCCTGACCGCTTAATTTTTGATTTACAAGATACCTCGGTAGCCAAAAATCTTCACCAAGCTAGCTTACCTATAAATCGCTTTGGAATCAGGCAAATTAGGGTTGCTCAGTTTAACCCTGCGATCGCCAGATTAGTTTTTGATTTGGATAGCGATAGCCCTGACAGCAGAGTTGCATGGAATAGTCAGTACATTGCAGCTACTAGGACTCTCATGCTTACGCCGACTAATCAAACTCAAACTTCTCAAGCAATTCCGATCAATACTCCTAGCTCAAGTGAGACGCCAGCATTAGTAGAGAGAATAAGTATCGGCAGTAATGGCAGGTTATTAATTGCCTCAAGTCAACCTGTGGGATATCAAACGAGGATTGATCCTGCTTCAGGAACTTACAACATACTGATAGCTAACGCCACAATTTCACCGAATTTACAACGTCCTGTTCTCGCCGCTAATAATCCCATTGAAAGGATTCGACTCTCTCAGACAGGAAATTCTGTGGAAGTTGCCATCAAGACGATCGCGGGCTGGCAGGTAAGTGAACCGCAACGTCCGATTAATCGCGCTAGTACTCAACAAATTGAGCTACAGGTTTCTCTGAATAGCGTTGCTTCGGGAAGTCAGACAACTACTCCAGTCAATAGTCCCGTAATTCCTGCACCTCAAAATGAAGGCGATCGCCGCCGAGGAGTGATTTTAGTTGATCCTGGACATGGTGGACGTGATCCTGGGGCGATCGGCAATGGGATTCAAGAAAAAAATGTTGTTTTATCTATGAGCTTGCTATTGGGGCAGAGCTTACAAAGTATGGGCTATACCGTTTACTACAGTCGTACTAATGACGTGGAAATTGACTTAGCCCCGAGGGTTGCTTTAGCAGAAAGAGTTAATGCTGACGCATTTGTTAGTATTCACGCCAATTCTTTGGACTCTCGCAACAGTAGGGTTAATGGGGTCGAAACATTTCATGCCCGTGGCTCCGCAGTGGGACAGGAACTTGCCAGATATATTCAATCACAAATTATTGGAGCCACTAGAGCCAACGATCGTGGCGTAAAAGCCGCAGGGTTTTATGTGATTGCAAAAACCTCAATGCCAGCAGTTTTAGTTGAAACGGGTTTTGTCACCAACCCTACTGAAGCCGCTAATCTCAACAATCCGAATTATCAAAAGCTGATGGCAGATGCGATCGCTAGAGGTGTCGATCAATTTATGCGTGTTCGTAACAGATAATTTTTCTTATCCAGATTTGCTCCGACCGAGAAAGCTTTAGCTTTAGTCCATAAAACCAGAAACGAGTGGTGGCGCAAAGCGCCGCCAATCGTTTCTAAGGTTTCAGTTTGTGCTGAATGCTGAATTAGGTTAAGGCACTTTGATGGCATCTAAAGGAGACTGCGATTGTTGCTGGTGCCTTGCATCGGTAATTAGCCAGTCAAGTGCTGCGGCTTGTAAGTCTATGGTTGCTCCATTCTTGTCAACACAGTAGCGTCCAAAAACTAACTTATCAACTAACCTTACATCTGACAGTCGAGAGTATTCAAAAACAACACTTCGTTCAACCACAGCACCACTACAAACATGACAATTTGGTCCAATCATCGTTGGGCCGATAATGGTTGCGCCATCATCAATTTGAGTCATTCCACCAATATAGACTGGACCACGGATATCAACTTTATCCCAATTAACAGACACATTTAAGCCTGTATAAATTCCTGACTTTACCTCATGCCCAGGAATTTTCACATTTTTAATCTTATCTTGCAAAACATCTTGGATTGCTTGCCAATAGTCAGGCACTTTACCGATATCCACCCATTGGAAATCCATGGAAATGGCATGGAAAGGAACATCAGCATCAACTAACTTAGGAAACAGATCACTACCAAGATCAAACTCTGTATTGGAGGGAATATAGTTGAGAATCTCTGGCTCAAAAATATAGATGCCCGTATTGATAGTGTTGCTCAAGGCATTTTCAATAGCTGGCTTTTCTTGGAACTGTTTAATTCTGCCGTCGGAATCCGTAACTACTACCCCATAGCTGGAGACTTGTTCCCGAGGAACTGTTTTAGTAATGATTGTAGCTAGAGATTTTTTTTGACGATGCCAATTAACAGCATAGGTAAGATCAAGGTCAATTAAAGCATCCCCACAAAGCACAACGAACGTATCATCAAAGAAGGGAGAGAAATCTTGGATCTTTTTCAAGCCCCCAGCAGAACCAAGCGCGCTACCTTTAAGCTTACCGTCAACTATGGTTCCTTCAAAGGAGTAAGCCATCTGAACACCAAACTTTTGCCCATCTCGAAAATAGTTTTCAATTTCTTCGGATAAGTGGCTGACGTTCACCATAATACTTTCAAAACCGTGGAGTCTCAGCAATTCAACTAGGAATTCCATGACAGGCTTTTGCATGATTGGGATCATGGGCTTAGGCATAATATTAGTGATGGGGCGAATACGAGTTCCTTTGCCCGCAGCCAAGATCATGGCTTTCATAAATTATGTTCTCCTCTCACTACAGTTAAATTGCATTCATACATCTCAGTAGCTGCTAAAGAGTATGTTCTAAATACCTAAAATTCTGCTCTATCATACCCTGTACCTAGTCCCAAAGTGATAAAAAGCCAGCGGCACAGCGCTAATACTGGTTTTTAGCTTTTTGATGGCTATACCAAATCAATAAATGGCAACGATTGGCGGCGCGAAGTATCGCTAATCATTGCCATTTATTGAACTCAGAAAGGAATATAGTTATCCGAGCTTTCCTGTCACAATATAAGCAACCCTTAAACCGACATTGGTGGCATGATCAGCCATACGCTCTAGATGATGAATAGCAAGCACCATCAACATCACAGGTTCCATAGGTTCACCATATGATCTTTGAGATGCTAAAAGATCGTAAATATGCTTGTAGTCGTAGTCAACGGCATCGTCTTTTGCCTTAATTTGCAGCCCTATTTCATAATCTAGGTTAGATAAAGCTTCCAAGCTCATGGCTAACATAGCTCGGCAGCGGTTAGACATTACCTGTAATTCATCTAGATAGGGGGAAGGGGGATAGGGGAAGAGCTTGATTGCTATTTCACCAAGGTTTTCAGCATAGTCGCCAATTCTTTCAATATCTCGGATCAATTGCATTAGCGCACTCAATAATCTTAGATCACGGGCTACTGGTGACTGCAAGGCAATTAAACTGATGCAGTCAAGTTCAATCTGCCGATAGATCCGATCAACTTGCTTGTCTTGAGCGTCAATTCTAGTGGCTGCTTGAAGATCCCTCTCAAACAAAGCCGCATGAGCCAGTAAAAATGAGTTTTCGACAAGTGCTCCCATTCGCAAAGAATCCTGTTCTAGGCGATGCAGTTGACGCTCAAACTCACTCCTTGTTCTTTTTTGACTCTGATATGAAGTTTCGATCATTGACTCCCACCATAACAAATGGGATAAAAGTGGAGTATATATATATTTTATATAGATATTACATCGTTACATATCTTATTCAAATATAGTTTTGTTCATCAAATGAACTTGTGTCGCAAAGCAGAATTTAGCTATTACAAATCAAAATCCCAAAAGTGATTAGCGACACTTAGCAACGCCCCTCCTCCTCTGTTTTTGTATCAATCCGCAAAATTGGTGTCTAGAAATTTCTTTGTACTGCCCTATAAACTCTACCTAAACTTCAACAGGCTGTAGTTCAGTATCGGATATTTTTAAGTTAATGGCATTTTCTCTAAATAGAACTAATGTAGTAGTAGAATTCTGCTCAAATCCAATCTGTTCATAAAATTTTTGTTGATGCGTTGTCATTAAGTAAATGCGTTCGACATTGCGTATATTCGGGTGATCCAAAACTGTCTTAACTAACTTTTTCCCTAATCCAACACCGCGATACTCAGGATCGATTACCACATCCCAAATAGTAGCTCTATAAATACCATCACTTGTGGCCCGGGCATGACCTATGAGGCGATCGCCATCCCATGCAGTCACCACTGGTTTTGAATTTGAGATAGCGATCGCTAATCCTGACACCGTACGTTCTTTTGCCCAAAATGCACTAGTTTTTAGCAATTCTTGTAATTTATCTAGGTTCACATCTTCATGGCGATCGCTAAAGCGAATGTAGCGATGATGCATATATCTAAACTTCCTGCGTTTCCCAGCACATAGTTATAACTATAGCCATTTGTCTCAATATAAATAATCTCCAAAAAATGAGTGGCGGCGCTTTGCGCTGCCACTCATTTTTTGAGATCAAATCCTAACAAACTTGGCGACAGCTATAAAACAGATTGTCATATAAATGGCGCAGCTAATGTATCTTTTTTGGCAGTCAGTAAGACGCAAAGCGCTACTCTTAATGACTTACTTTGCTTGAGATTGCCAAGGCTCAGGAAGGTAGACTTTTTTGGCTAGCCCAAGAAACTGCAATAAGCTAATTACGCCCCAAGTTGGGTCAAGCTCCCACCATTTTAAACCTGCCTTTGCTGACTTAGGAAATGCATGGTGATTATTGTGCCAACCTTCACCATAGGTAAGAATTGCTGCCCACCATAGGTTTGTAGAATGATCAGGAGTCTCAGCAAAGTTTTTGTAACCCCACTTGTGGCAAGCAGAATTAATTAACCAAGTGCTGTGCCAAAGTACTACTGAACGCACGAATATGCCATAGATTACAAAGGAAGTACCTAAACCTGCAAATAGTTTTTCACCTATGAAGTAAAGGATTATGCCAAGGGGTAACTGTAATGACAAAAAGAAGCGATCTAAAAATGCATAGTAGGGATCGTTAGCAATATCTGGAGCAAACTTTTGATAATTTTCACGCTCAAAATGTTCTGGTCTAGATCGAATGATCCACATTATGTGGCTGAACCAAAAGCCGCGATTAGCTGAGTAGGGATCTTTCTGATTGTCTTCAGTAAATCCGTGGTGCTGGCGGTGACCACCCACCCAAAACACTGGACCACCTTGGATGGCTAAAGCCCCCAGAGTGACTAAAATATATTCTAAGAATTTGGGTACTTGAAAGCTGCGGTGGCTCAATAAACGGTGATAAGCAAGGCAGATGCCAATGCTGCCAAATAACCAATGTAAGAAAACTGTAACAGCTACAGCTTGCCAAGAGAAATAAAGTGGAGCAGCTAATGCAGCTACATGAAAAGCGCTGAAGAAGGCAACATTTGTCCAATTCAGTTTTTGCAGGGAAGTGGCTTCAGTGATGGCAGTCATGAAATATTTAAAATTGGTGAGGAAAAATTGCGATTAGGGGCTGTAGCTATGCAAGTATTACTTACACTTGTATAGAGTCTAACTTTTTTTTAAGTAATAATGCAAGTATCACTTGCAAATCATCTCAATGGTACATACGCCCATGTCTGTATCTCGAATTCCTACTCGCCAGCGCATTGTCAATACAGCATTGGAGTTGTTTGCTAGTAAGGGAATTACCGAGACAACTACCCGCCAAATTGCTGACTTTGCAAAGGTTAACGAAGTTACGCTATTTCGGCATTTTGGCAATAAACATGGTTTATTGTTAGCGGTACTACAGGAATGTTTGCAAAAATATTTAGTCTTGGCTCAAGTGGGAGAGTCTTTGATGGTTTCGGATATTTCTAGCCAAAGTGATTTGCGCCGTTTTCTTAAATACTATGTTCAGAGTTCTTTAAGAGCGATCGAAAGTGTCCCTGAGTTGATGCGATCGCTCGTGGGCGAGGCAGGACAATATCCCCTAGAGAGTCGTCAGGCACTAGCTCAGGGGGTTAATCAGGTCAACCAGACAATCGCGACGGCAATCAATGATGTACTCATCAATTCGCGCTTGCAATATTCTTTGCCACCTATGAAGCTGGCAAATTTATTAAATACCTGTATTTTAGGTTATGCCGTCATCACCTTAACAAGTGATGTTCAAGCGATTTGGAAAGATCGTGATGAATTTGTTAATACTCTCGTAGATATATTTATCCAAGAAGTTAGCCCTGTTTCTAGGGCACAGTCAATTGTTGATATTCCTGCGGAAATAGTACGAGAAGTTTTATTGCAAGCCAAAAAATGTGGTGCTAGGGATTATGCGATCGCTTATCTGCTATTTGGCGCAGGAATTAAGGTAAACGATTTAATCCATCTGCGGATGCAAGATTACCAAATTCAGTCTAATCACGGGATTTTACGCATTAGAAATAACTACGATGACATTAGCCGCACCGTCCCCATCAACCACAATATCCTCGGTCATCGCTATGGCTCCGCAAGTAGCAATCCCCTAAGTGCCTATTTAAAAGTCAGAAAAAATGAGCTTAAAGATACTAGTCCCAACGATTCAGTGGACTTGATATTTTTTAATAGCGATCGCCAAGCTTTGACTTCAGCGGTCGTTGAGCAAATGTGGATGCAGTGGACGCAGACATATCAAAATTTAGATGGTTCACCTTTAGAGATTGAGCAAGCAAGGCATACTTGGTGCATTGAGATGCTAGGACGAAATCTTGATATCGATAGTTTTTGTATCATCAGTGGGATCAATCCCAGAGATCTGCGGGACTATCAAACCCGACTTGGGGAAAAGTTAGCTCTCAACAGAGCGATCGCGCTTGATAGCTAGGTAGCCAACCAAAAATTGATTTCATAACCGAAATTGCTGTATGTCTAAGCCTTCCTTGATTTTATTTCTCTTAACTTAGTGTATAATTCGTGCGTTTAATGTAGTCAATTTTTGATTGAGTGCAGTGAGCTTGTATCGGTTGAATTGGTAAGTTAGACGCGAAGCATCTTTAAAACTTGCGAAAAAACTTGAGAGGCAAACAAGTTGGCATTATCGGCGTTCAGATCGGCATTTCCAATTAAAGTTTTGGGTAGAAAAGCAAAGTGAGAGTTCCCCTAGACTGCTACCGCATCCTTGGTTTAACCCATCTATCGGGGCTAGATAAGATCCATCAAGCCCACCGTGATCGCCTGCTATCAATGCCAAGGCGTGAATATTCTGATGCAGCGATCGCCTCACGAAAACGCATCCTTGACCGCGCCTACGAATTTTTAGTCGATAAAGAGCGTCAAAATGTGGCAGTTGCCACCGAAGCGGCCGAAGTACCTAACAGCGATCGCCAAATCTCAAATTTGTCCCCTCAGATCGAAGCTGACGAAAAAGACTTTACGGGGCTATTACTGATTTTGTATGAACTCGGAGAGTCTGAGAGAGTACTATCCCTTGCCAAGCCTTACTACGACCCCGAAGAAGCGGAGCATCAATCTAGCCGTATCTCTCCCCACGACCCAGATTTACTACTATCAGTGTCCTTGGCATACCTAGACTTAGGGCGTGAATATTGGAAGCAAGGTCAGTATGAATCAGCCGCAGGTTCGCTAGAATCTGCTCAAGAAATTTTGTTGCGGGAAGGATTATTTCTTAGCATCCGTAGTGAAATACAGGCTGATTTATTTCGCCTACGTCCCTATCGTATTCTCGAATTATTGGCAGCGCCTGACCATCAGACAGAAGCCCATCGCCGAGGAATGTCACTTTTACAAGAAATGCTCGAAGCTCGTCGCGGTATTGACGGATCAGGAAATGACTACTCCAGCTTAGGTATTGATGACTTTTTACGGTTTATTCAACAACTTCGCAGCTACATGACCGCGATCGAACAGCAGACTCTGTTTGAAGAAGAAGCTCGTCGTCCATCGTCTGTCGCCACCTACTTAGCCGTATATGCATTGATTGCGCGGGGCTTCTCACAACGTCAACCCGCTCTCATTCGCCGCGCTAAGGGGCTGCTTGTCAAACTCAGCGCAAGACAAGACATTTATTTAGAAAAAGCAGTATGTGCTTTGCTATTGGGACAAACTGAAGAAGCTAGCACCGCGATCGACCATAGTTCCGAAGAAGATCAAATTGCCTTTATCCGTCAAAACTCTGAAGGTGCACCTGACCTATTGCCAGGGCTATGTCTCTATAGCGAACGCTGGATGCAAGAAGAGGTCTATCCACATTTTCGCGACCTCATGAGCCAAACCGTGTCCCTCAAGGATTACTTTGCTGATGAACAGGTGCAAGCTTATCTAGAAGAGTTACCCAACACTGGTTCCCTGTCGTCAGAATGGACTTCCCCCGTAGGCGATCGCTTTACACCAATATCAACTACTGACCGCCCCCCAACTAGCCGAGATCCAGAATCAGACGATCTACCAGCCTTTGGTTCAAAACTTTCTAGTTATGCTCCTGAAGCTCCCAATCGCTTTCAGCGTTCAACAACACCTGTAATTGATCGCCCTGCCTCCACAAACCTAAATGGCAGCAGTTTGAGCGATCAAAAAGCCGCTAAGCGTTCTGGCAATATTCCCCCCGCCCAGTCATCGCCCCGAAACTTCAATCAAGCAGTCAAGAATATTAAGCGTCCAAGCTCTGCTCAAGCCAATGCCACCAATCCTAATCCGCCCAAACTTAAATTTAATGTTGGGCGCTTAGCTACAGTAATTGTTATTGCGATCGCCCTATTAGCAGGATCGATTTGGCTAATTGTCTGGGCAGTTCGAGCTTTGAGTGGGACATCTCAGCCAGCAGTGATTACCCTTGAAAAACCAATCACCACTTTAGTCCAGTCAATTAAGGAAAATAACACAGCCCCAGTCGCCCAGCCAGGACCACTAGATAAAGAGACAGCTACAAAAATAGTTGAAACATGGCAAGCTACTAAGTCAAAAGCACTGGGCAAAACCTACGAAGAAAATTTACTGGCTGAGATTTTAACCGAGCCAGCCCTAAGTGACTGGCAAAAACGCGCCCAAGAGCTTAAAGCTAGTAACTCTTACCTGCAATACAATACCAAATCCACTGAAGTTGATAGCGTTACTCCCGATGGAGATAGCAAGGCGAGGGTAATTGCGAAGATCTCTGAGTCAAGAAATTACTTTGACAATGGAGAACTAGACAGCAGCGCATCAACTGAAGATGCTAGTTATACGGTTGAGTACGACCTCATCAAAAAAGACGATAAATGGTTAATTAGAGAAATGCTAGTTTTATAAATTAAGTGGCGGCGCGAAGCGCCGCCACTTAATTTGGTGGTTTTAATTGCTAGAAATCATCGGGAGGAATATCATCATCTTCCGGTTCAATTTCTTCAGGAGCAACTTTAGTTGCTGATACGGCAACTCCTGCGGATAGTTTTTCGCGTACTTGTCGTTCAACTTCCTGAGCAAACTCTGGTTTGTCTTCTAGGTATTTGATGGTGTTGTCGCGTCCTTGACCAATATTGTCGCCTTGGTAGCTATACCAAGCACCTTTACGAACAATGATACTCATCTCTTCGGCAAGGTCAACGAGACAGCCAACTGTCGAGATTCCTTTACCAAAGATAATGTCAAACTCAGCAATTCGGAAAGGTGGCGCGACCTTGTTTTTAGCGACCTTGACCTTAGCACGGATACCAAATTCTTCAGTACCCTTTTTGAGAGTTTGAATGCGGCGAATATCTAAACGCACGGAAGCATAAAACTTTAAAGCTGTACCACCCGTTGTCGTTTCAGGGCTACCGTAAGACACGCCAATTTTTTGACGCAACTGGTTTAAGAAAATAACAATGCAGTTAGACCTGCCGACATTGGCTGTAATTTTCCGAAGAGCTTGGCTCATCAGGCGTGCTTGTAAACCGACATGGGAAGCCCCCATTTCACCTTCAATTTCGGCACGAGGTACTAGGGCGGCAACAGAGTCGATCGCAATGATATCGACAGCCATTGATCGCACCAGATTATCAACAATCTCCAGCGCCATTTCTCCTGAGTCAGGCTGAGAAATTAGCAAGTTATCAATATCTACACCAACATTGGCGGCATAGGTCGGATCTAGAGCGTGTTCGGCATCTACAAAAGCCGCAACACCACCACGTTTCTGCACCTCAGCGATCGCATGTAAAACTAAAGTCGTTTTCCCTGAACTTTCTGGCCCATAAACTTCGATCACCCGACCCTTTGGCAAACCACCACCAAGGGCTAAATCAAGGGGTAAGGCTCCACTGGGTATAGTCTCAACCCGCATATTTGTGGCATCACCTAAGCGCATAATTGAGCCTTTGCCGTGATCCTTTTCAATCTTTAGCATGATCGCATCTAGAGCCTTCTTCTTTTCAGGACTCATGGTGGATTTTGCGGATTGGGCTTTTGTAGCTTGGGCGATCAGGGCAGCCTTATCAACTTGACTATTCGCCGTTACAGAAGAATTTTTCGCCATTGCTTTTCGAGGTTTATTACGCTTAGTAAGTGTGACCTATTATGACACTAAGCTCATACATTTGCAGCGTTGAACATAAACTAAATTTTTAGTGATTGCCTTGTCTGCTCTTACATTTAGATATTTGTACTAAAAATCTTCAATATAAAACACAATATTTGCACAACTCCTTCCTCATTCTTTAATTAAATTAGTCTTAGCGAAAATTCTACCCCTAGACAAAGATA
Organism: Pseudanabaena sp.; assembly: GCA_003249015.1. Lineage (GTDB taxonomy): Bacteria > Cyanobacteriota > Cyanobacteriia > Pseudanabaenales > Pseudanabaenaceae > Pseudanabaena. Next base: position 13,953 of record QBLS01000047.1, read on the forward strand.
TTTACAGTGGCATTAAAATGATTTTAATAAATTTTTAATCAACCAAAATACGGATTGAAATATATTCAAAGCAAGGTGTCAGATTCAATTATTTCTAATATAAAAAATAGGTTTTATACTTTAGACTATCCCTTCTAGTCTTCTCCAAAAACTTTGGTATACCCTACATAACCTATTAAAAGAACTACTCCCAAGATCATTAAAAATGAGTTAAAAGGTAAGTATGAGAAAAAATATAGGTGAATCCTGCCAGAAATCCAAGACAAGAATATAAACACTAGTGACATTAACATCAAACCTTGGATAAATTTGAATGCAGGAATCTTACTAAGTGGCATCCTTTTTTTTGCAAGAATGATTGAGCAGATCACATGATAAGGAGCAGATAAAAGCAACAAAATATCTGCTTCTTTTCCTAACTTTCCCCATCCCCCAGTATTACTTGCATAGGCTATATAACCAGCAAATACAATCCCAACAAATGCAGATAAACTCAGGTTTACACTCAATACATATGGTTCCTCTTTTGTGCCAGGAACAATTAAGTAGATAAGGTAAGCAAGCCAAGGAGATAAGAATACCAATAAAAGCACAGGTATTTTATAGAGGGTTAAAAGGCTTTCTACGGTCATAGAACTCTCCCTGACTAAAAATCTTTTTGATTTCTTATGTGCGAATTCAGTTAAAGCAATTAAATTCTACGCAGATTATTTTTGTTAAATCTGTACTGCTATGGCAGTTTTGAGAGAATTATATCGAAATTATTTTTAAAACTACCTCATGTTTTAAAAGAATGTCAAATTCGATCAAGACAAATGCAACATTTGTAAAGTCTAGTGTCAGAATTGGAATAAGTATTTTTATTTAGTGGTCTACCATTATGTCTTCGGAACATCCACCACTTATGTTGGTGGACGGCTATAACGTGATTGGAATGTGGCGGCACTTGCAGGAAATCAGGGATCTGCAAGGGTTTGACATAGCGCGATCGCATCTAACCGAAACAATGGTCAACTTTAGCGCTTATCACGGTTATAAGACTGTGCTAGTTTTTGACGCTTATGTACAGGCGACACCAGCTAGATCTGAAAAAATTACTAAGAATCTAAAGCTCTACTTCACCGACCATAACGAAACTGCGGATACATACATCGAGCGACAATGCGGCAAGTATCGCCGCGATCCGCTCAGGCATCTTAAAAGGATCATCGTAGTCACATCAGACCGCGCTCAACAACTGACTGCCGTTGGCTTTGGAGCTGAGTGGCTATCAGCGATCGCCTTAGAACAAGAAGTGGAAGCAACCCTGCGATCGGTTCAAAGTCGTCAAAAGCCCAAAAAAGCTAATACCAATAATTTATTGTTCAATCGCATTGATAGCAAAACGAAGGACAAGCTTGCAAAGTGGCGAAACAGTCTTAATTAAATGGGGCAGCATGAAGCATAGCATCTCTATTTTTATTTAAAAGTGTTGCTTAGCAACACTTTTAAGATTTTTATTGGTTTAAATTTATACGCCAAGCGTCGTAACACCAATTCACAAAATTGTGACTACACTTCTGTGAATTGAAAGCCAAACCCAGTATAGATTTCCAGATAAAGAAATGGCTACGCCATTTCTTTATTTGGTATAAGTGGCGATCGCTATAACCCTAGGCGGCTAACCCTACCTCAATCTAGGCTTGCCTCCCTAAATGCAATGGGATCGCTGTGATAAGCTAGCAATGTCAGTGTCATTAACACGAATAAACATGGATCGACCTTCTCGCTCTGTTCCCCGTGCCGCACAAGCCGCCTACTCAGGGGATTCGTCATACGGACGCACACCGCCTCCAGACTTACCTTCGCTACTTCTAAAAGAGCGAATCATTTATTTTGGGCTGCCTCTCGTATCACCCGACGAATATAAACAGCAGCTTGGTGTTGATGTTACCGAATTACTCATCGCCCAACTTCTTTATTTGCAATACGAAGATCCTGAAAAGCCGATTTTCTTATACATCAATTCCACGGGGACATCTTGGTATACGGGTGACGCGATCGGCTTTGAAACTGAAGCTTTTGCGATATGCGACACACTCAATTACATTAAGCCACCCGTACATACAATCTGCCTCGGTCAAGCGATGGGGACAGCCGCGATGATTCTTGCCAGTGGTACCAAAGGATTTCGAGCTAGCTTACCTAATGCCACTATTGTGCTGCATCAAGCCCGCCGTCAAACCAGAGGACAAGCTTCGGACTTACAGATTCAGGCAAAGGAAGTATTAACCAACCGCGAATCAATGCTTAAGATCTTGTCGCGAACCACAGGCAAAGCCCCCGAAGCCATTACTAAAGATATGGATCGGATGTTTTACATGACTCCAGAGCAAGCCAAAGAATATGGGCTAATTGATCGGGTGCTTGAAAGCGCTAAAGATCTACCTAGAGCGGTTCCTGCACTTGTTTAGCTTTTGGCTTTTGGTTGTTACAGTGCGTTGTTGTTTCTTCAAATTCAAGAAAACTTTTAAAAGACTGGCAATGTCAGCCTTTTAAAAGTTTTCTAGGACTATGCAAAACTTTAATATTCTGTAGCTGTTGAAATACAGGATGTTAAAGCGTTTGATCTCCCATTCCATAGCTAAATTTCATTAATCACCAACTACAAAAAACTATGCCTATCGGTGTTCCTAGAGTTCCCTATCGCTATCCTGGAGACTCATATACGCAGTGGATTAGCATCTACGAGCGCTTGTCAATGGAGCGAATCATCTTTTTGAGTGGTGAAGTCACTGATGGTATGGCAAATTCAATTATTGCCCGCCTTCTATACTTTGATTCCGAAGATCAAAACAAAGATATTTATATGTACATCAATTCCCCAGGTGGCTCAGTCTCAGCGGGCTTAGCGATCTTTGATACGATGCAACATATCAAGTCAGAAGTAACCACAATTTGTGTTGGGCTAGCGGCTTCGATGGGTTCATATCTTCTGATGGCTGGCACTAAGAGCAAACGTTACGCTTTGCCAAACGCCCGAATTATGATTCACCAGCCTTCGGGTGGTACTCGCGGTCAAGCGTCAGACATTGAGATCGAAGCCCGTGAAATTATTCGGATTCGTCATAAGCTCAATGAAGAGTATGCCAAACGAACAGGACAGCCACTTGAGAAGATTGAGCGCGATATGAATCGCGATTACTATATGTCTTCTCAAGAAGCCCTTGAGTACGGACTAATTGATCGCGTTTTAGAATCACCACCACAGTAGGGCGATTCTGTTCCTAAAATTTTTATGTTAAAAAAAGCTATGCGCGGCTTCGCCGCACACAGCTTTTTTTGGCTTTGGAGTATTGCTTATTTAAATACAATGGGGGTATCTAAATCTTTGCAGAAGTTAAATTTGGTAGGAGTGCTTTCAGTTCCATCTGAAAAAACTGCCTTAATGTACTGCTCACAGGATTCATTGTCAGTTGAGCTGTCCCAAATTAGTTTGGCTTTCTCACCCGAACCGATCCCATCCCCAATATCAAACTCACCCCATTTTTTACCAGTCTCAGATACCAATAAATTGGTCATTACGGCATCGCTACTATTTCTGACATAGAAATACCATTGCTCAGCACAAACAGAGGCAACGTTGGTGGCTAGACTAACAGCAAACAAACCTGCTGACACTAAAAGATAGCGCTTAAACGACATATATTTAAATCCCCAAAATAATTGGTTCTATGACTATAGATGTAAATAACTTGTCCTTACAATCAGCATAAGAACTCATAAATACTTGAGGCAAAACCAAAAGATTTTTAAAAGCGTTGCTTCGCAACGCTTTTAAAAATCTTTTGGTTTTCTATGAACAAGAAGTTCCTAAAATCCTATGGAGTAAGTGTTATGGCAATTTTAAATATTTAGAAGAGGCTTCGACAGGCTCAGTGCATCGCTTGCTCAGCCAGCAGTATACGTTGGCTGAGCAAGCGATGCACTGAGCCTGTCGAAGTGTCGAAACCCTAACTCTTATCTGAAACAGCTATAACTCTTGGGTTCAATCAAGCGAGGTATAAAAGTTTGATTGAAAAGTTTTATATCTCGAACCATTACCTTAAAGTTTGTCCTGTGGTTTTTATTATTCAGTCGATTCAATTTCAGCCTTATCGATTAGCTTTTCGTCAGCCTTTTCCTACAGCCTTGGGTAGGCTCGATTATCGAGAAGGATTTGTAATTGAGATTCGCGATCGCTCGTCTGCTCAGGAAATACCCTATATCGGACTAGGCGAAGCTTCCCCACTTGTGGGGTTTGGGATGGAATCTTTGGCTGAAGCTAAGAAAATTTTACTGATAGCTCAGCGATCGCTAATTAATCGTGAAATCAACAATATTCAGGACATTGAAAATTTGCTAGCTGGTTATGACCATACTCCTGCGGCAAAACATGGACTAGAGTTAGCTTTACTAAATTTATTAGCCCAAAGGCAGGGACATACACTAGCCCAATTATTAATCCATTATTTTGGTGGTGCTATCCGCAATCAAGTAAGTATTAATGCTGTAATTGGCGCAATCACAGCAGACAAAGCCGCAATTCAAGCAAAAAATTATCTCGCTCAAGGTTATCGCTGTCTCAAAATCAAGGTAGGCACTAATGACTTTGCCTCAGATTGGAAAAGGGTGGAAGCGGTGCGATCGCAAGTTGGTGAAAATATCAAAATTCGGATTGATGCCAATCAAGGATGGTCTGTAGAACAGGCGATCGCCAATTTAAAAAAACTAGAACCTTGTCAAATTGAATATGTCGAGCAACCTGTTTTGGCTTCTGATTTGATAGGAATGGCAACCGTTAGGCGATCGCAGTCTATCCCAGTTGCTGCCGATGAATCCGTCAATAGTTTGGTGCAGTTGCAACAAGTGATTGAAGCTAGAGCCGCCGACATTATTATTCTCAAACCCATGGCAATGGGAGGAGTCATTACAGCTTATCGAGCGGCGATGGTTGCTTTTAATGCTGGCTTAGATGTGGTGATTACGACCACAATTGATGGGGCGATCGCCCGACAAGCCACCTTTGATCTAGCTGCCGTTCTGCCAATCAAGCGAGCCTGCGGTTTGGCAACAGGTCATTTGCTCATTGAAGATTAGAGGCGGCGCAATGCGCCGCCTCTAATACAGAATCAAGAAATTTGTGGCTAATTTCTACGACGGGATGTCCCAGAATCTTGGAAAATCTGAACAGCATTGAGGGGATCGCTGCTAAAAGTACCAGAGCGATTAACTTTTTGAGGAGAAGCGTTGTTATTACCAGGAATAACTGGTTGAATCTCTTCAACGGCAAAATTAATATTCTGAATCTTGAGATTAGAGTCTGGCAAATCTCTTTCTACAGAAAATTGATCGGTATTTGTAGGTGAAATTGGCTGACCTTTAGCAGGACGTAGGCGATCAGCATCACCTTGCTGTGGTTGTGTGGATTGTGCTAGAGCTGGGCTAATAGCAGTACTAATTATTCCCACAGTGGCGATCGCCAAAAATTGATAAATGCGTTGATAATGTCTATTCATAAATTCCTCGCATTAGCAGTCAGAGACGTTAACGATAGTAAAGGTAAGCCGTACAACTAGGTAATCAATTATTGATGGCGTGACAAAGCCACCTCATCAACAATCAGTTTCTTCATTAAATTACGAAATCCTATTTGCTCATTATATTCATAGTCACTTGTGTTACAAGGCTTTTCAGCGCTTTCTCAAAGTGAGATCGCGTGAAGTGCCTCACCTTAAAACCCAGAAGACGAGTGGCGGCGCTTCGCGCCGCCACTCGTCTTCTGGGTTT
>QBLS01000048.1 GCA_003249015.1 Pseudanabaena sp.
GTTGGCTGAATTCTGTCAAGAATATTGCTTAATATTAGTTCTTTAATCCCTAAACTCGCCCATTGTCCTTTAGGTATGGTATCTGCAATTTTTGAATCTAAAATACGCCAAGTTTCAATAACTGTTCTTGCAATTGCAACCCACAAATTGCTTTGCTCTGATTCTGAGACAATATACAGAATTTCTTGACTATCGTAGCGATCGCAATCGCCATGTAATAGATATCTAATTTCGTAAAAATGTTGATGTACACCAATGTTGGTAGTATTCATAGTTAGATTAATCTCCCTAATAAGTTTTGACGATCGCCTAGACTTGATAGCTTAGGTTTTAGCCTAAGAAAGTCTAGACAGGAACTTCGGTTACATTCTCTAATCGTTTCCTCAAAAAGTATGAGAGCTATGCGTTGCTCAACGAGAAAAATTTGCGTATCTTTTACTGCTTCAGCTAAAGCAGTTGCCCAGTCCTGAGAATTGTAAATAGTGTTTGTAAATATTCTCTTTTCCTGTTGAACACTTTCTAAATCTTTGATAGATAAATAACAATAATTAGGGCTTGTATTTCTTTCGACTAATCTCACTTTAACGAACTTAGCGTCTCTATTTATTAACGAGATTAATTGTTTTTTATCAGAAACAGATTCTAAAATACTAACTATGAAATTAAAAACTTCTTGTTTGTCTAAATCTGACATTGAATTTAGATCAAGTTGACAATCAATTAATTGTGAAATTTCCTGCGATCGCCAATGTCCCCATAAGTGACTATCAAAAAGATTAGATTTTTTTGGATCGATCAAAAAATAATCTTCTGCATACTTACTCAACTGTGGTAATGTTTGCCAAATTTGCTCAGAAGGAATAGTAGGTAAAGAACGCATTGGCTTAGACCTATGATCGACTAAATGCCAACTATTTCCAGATGGATGAATACGATGGACGATCGCTGAATTCAGGCAAAGACCTGATTTAAAGATTTGGCTCTTATACAAGGAAGACTGCGCGATCGCTGAACATATTAATGATATTTCTGCTTCAGGTATTGCTAAATTTTCAATAAAATTCCATAACGCACTTAAAGCTAGCGGTAACGTGCCTTTGGCAACTAAAAACTCGTTCCATTGTCTTGCTATTTGTGACGACTTATTATTATTTTCATTTCCTTCTTCTATTCCATCACGAATTTTGTTTAGGAATTCAATATAGCGCCGCCCAGAGTCAAGGAAAAAATATCCATGCAGCAAAAACGTATAGTCCCACTGGCTATCAATATCAATTTGTTCAGACTCAGCAATATCTTTCTCATCGTCCGCAACAGGTAAAAAGACGGCCCATTGAATTAACAATTTCCCTGTTTGAGCATAAGATTTTGTGCGTGAAATGATTGCAGAACAATGAGAATCAGGCTTGTCTGGAGTATTTTTAGGGTTGCCTTTATCATCCTCTGTAAGTCTTTGCGGCCAATTGGGAGAGTCGTGAATCGTTTTTACTAAATTATTTTCTAGCTTAATCTCTTTACCTAGATACTGAACAAAATCTTGATCATCAGATCTATTTACCCCTCCATTAAAGGATCTCACTATATTTGGCTCTAGAGAATCCCGATCGCTTGATTCACTATCATGACGCTGAGATACACTAAACTGCTTTTCCAGTCTACCTGAGTCAGATGCAATCCAGTAATTCACCGTGTTTAGCGATCGCAGCATAGGCAGTAGAGTCGCAACTTTTACATCTAGCCTTTCTGAAAGGTGATGGCTTATAGAATTAATATTGGGATAGGTATTTGACAAAATCCAGCGATCGCGATCTGACTCTTGACGCAAAGGTATCCATAAAACAAAAAACTGCTGATCTGCTTGAATTAGCCCTTGCGCCTGTAAGTAATCCTTTAAATATTGTCTGTCAGTTGACGATATCCCCTCCCAATCTGGGCGTTGGATATCCTGCCAGACTGGATTCATTGGGTCAACTTGCTTTGCCCAAGGATTAACGAAGGCTTGATACTCTTTTTCTTTACTCGATTTTGCTAAGTAGAAAAATGCTTCGCAAAAATGGAAGATACTCTTCTGTCCTAAGCCAAACTTACCAACCTTACTGGTATCCGATGCATTCAGATCCGCACCAAACCAAAGTATAGCGCGTTCATCTTTATCCGAAAAATCTCCATTATTGATAAAAACTAGAGCTGGTCTTTTTAGCAAGGGATGGCTGATCTCACGATTAAGGCTTTGTGATTTGAGATTTTGAACTAAGGCAATATGTAATGTACTTGCTCCACCATCGTTAGCATTTTGAATAATTTCTTTAATAACGGGAAATCCCTCTTTATACCTCTCTTTGAGCAAAGTCTGAATCTGATTAATAATTGCGATCGAAGGAGTCGAAAATCCCGTGTATGACATGAATTAGAATTTATGCTTGCTTGTAAAATCCAGAAAAAACTTAAAAGTAAAACTTGGAGCTTTAAATACATTCTAAATTAATCATTAAATCTAAATATAGCTAGTTATTCCAATATTCGGGCGAATAGCCTTAAAATCAAAATCTTTCTTAATAATGATGAAATCGCGAAAAATAAGTCATTATCAGATTAGACTAGTCACTATCAAAGGCGATCGCCTTTAAGTTCAAAGCATCAGAGATTTACGAAGTATGGCTACCACTACTGCAACAACTCTTCCTCAAGTTGGAATGTTGGCAACTGTCCGCAATCGCAGAGCCTTGATTACTGCTGTGGAGCCTTCTCAAGTAACGCCCGCAGGAATTTGGCATTTGGTGCAGGTTGAATATACAGATACAGAGGGTGAACTGGCGGAGACTTTAATCTGGGAACATGAGCCACAGGCTAGTTTGTTAGAACCAACCGCTTTACCCAAGGTAGATGCTACAGACTGTATGCCCCCAATTGAGTTTGATGCGCTGCAAAGAGCAGCACGATGGGGAGCATTATCGCCATTTTTGCCAATCGAGGGTTTAGAGGGATTTCAAAAGCATCTATATAGTTCTCCTTTCTTTGGGGCGCTGCAAGTCGAAGAATTCCAGTTATTCCCCCTGAGTCGCGCTTTGTCTATGTCTCGGATTTCCCTGCTGCTCGCGGATGATGTTGGGCTAGGTAAGACCGTGGAAGCGGGATTGATTTTAACTGAGTTGTTGTTGAGGCGGCGGGTACGGAAGGTTTTAGTATTAACACCTGCTGCTCTCAAAAAGCAATGGCAACAGGAAATGCAATCTAAATTTTCATTGACCTTTGATGTCATCGATCGCCCTGAAACTTACGCTTTGCAGAAACGTTTAGGCTTAGATGCTAATCCTTGGCGGACTTATCCCAGAATTATTACCTCCTATCACTATCTAAAGCAACCTGATGTTTTAGAACAGTTGCGATCTACATTCGAGACTAGCAAAGATTCACCCCATCTGCCTTGGGATCTTTTGATTGTGGATGAAGTTCATAACTTGATGCCCTCAAACTTTGGGCAGGATAGTGATTTGGCGGAGATGTTGCGGCTAATCTCTCCCTACTTTGAGCATAAACTATTTCTCAGTGCGACTCCTCATAATGGTCATACCCGTTGCTTTACAGGATTGCTGGAACAGTTAGATCCTGTGAGGTTTACACAAACCCATGAGCTAGATGCCAAAACTAAGGAGAGAATTGGCGAAATTGTAATTCGCCGCTTGAAGCGGGAAATTAATCAATTTGATGAACAAAATGGTCGTCATCCTCGTTTTTGCGATCGCCTAATTGAACCTTTGCCATTATTTTTTGATGCTAAAGAAAATAGACTAGCTAGAGCCTTTTCGGAGTTTCGGGTTGCTGTAAAAAGTTTAATCGCGGCGAAAAGCAAGACTGAACAGTTGGCAGGTTCCTTTGCTGTTGAGGTTTTAAATAAACGCTTATTGTCCTGTCCCTATACCTTCGCCATATCTTGGCAAAGATTTCAAGAAGGGGTAAATCAACAGGAAGAGGCAAAAACTGCTGAGGTGCAAGCAGCCCGAAAAGCTTTAACAGCCGATCTTGATGACGATCTAGAGGTAGAAGGTAGAATTCAATATGCGACTAAGACCACAGGCGCTTGGCTAAAACCTCTATTGCCTCACCTCATGACAGAAGTAGGTGAAATCGACCATTGTTTACGCTCACTAAATCTCTCACTAGATCCAGCACTAAAGCTAGAAGATGATCGGATAATTGCACGAATACCTAACCCCACAGTTGATAGCAGATGGGAAAAGCTCATCAAACTGATTAAGCAATATTTGCGAATTGGACAAGAGTGGGTTGAAAACGATCGCCTAATTATTTTTACAGAATACAAAACCACTTTAGATTATCTAGAACGTAGACTTCAAGAGACATTCAAGGATTCTGATTCAAGGGTTAGGGTCTTGTTTGGGGGGATGTCTGACCAAGAACGAGAAGACATCAAACAGGCTTTTAATAATCCTGACGATCCGATTAGGATTCTCGTGGCGACTGACGCGGCTTCGGAAGGCTTAAACCTACAGGAAACTGCTCGTCTCGTGCTGCACTACGACATTCCTTGGAATCCATCGCGGTTAGATCAACGCAATGGTCGCTTAGACCGTCATGGTCAATCGCGAGATGTGATTGTGTTTCACTTTACCAGCGATGATGATGCCGATTTACGCTTTTTGTCAAGAGTTGCCGAGAAAGTCAATGCAATTCGCGAAGATTTAGGTTCTATGGAAGAGGTTTTTGATGCTGCTTTTCAGCGCCGCTTTGTGGACTTTCAAGACAGCGATCGCATCTTAGAAAATCTCGATCAGGCGATCGCCAAAACTAAAGGTCGAGCCGAGATACCTGTAGATGCATCAGCATCAACGATCGCAGATCTAGAAACAGACTATGAAGCATTTAAACAAGCGCTTGACCTATCTCCTGACACCTTAAAATCTACCCTTGAAGAAGCTCTAGGGATAGGAATTAGCAGACAGTCTTTTAGAGTAGATGAGCAAGGACGCTTCCATTTGCAATTGCCAATTCCTAGTCGTTGGCAAAAAATAGTTGATGACTATTTGCGCCTCAATCTTAGCAAAGATACAAAAGGGGCTTTACCTGCGATTGTCTTTGATCCAAAGCATTTTATTGATTATAAAAATCAGCGCCCAGTATTTCGAGCTAGTAAAGATACAACTTTGCTTCACTTAGGACATCCCCTATTTCATCAAGCATTGGCGATGTTTGCGCGTGCGAGATTTCCTAGCGAAGAGCAGAGAGCTAGTCGATGGACAGCCCGTTATGGTGATGTTCCCCAAGGGCTAGATGCAGTTTTGTTACTCACGGTCGAAGAAATGGCGGTTAATGCTTTGCGCGAGCCGTTTCATCATTGGGTGCAAACTTGGCGATTTGGAATCAAAAATGGTGAGTTGGGCGAACAGTTACCTTTTGTCAGTCCTATCGCCGATCGCCCGTCAGGAAATATCGACAATCCAGAAGCGATCACCTCAGTACAGGAACTTTGGGGTGATATCCAGAAAGATGTTAGGAAAAAAATTACGGAACTGACTAACCAGTTAACTCAAAACCTAGAGACAGAGATCAAAAAACGTTATCGACAAGCCAAACAGGATGAAACGGAACGATTTAAATCAAGGATGCAGGAAGTTAAACGGGCTATGTCGGATACGAGCATTCAAAAACTGGCTAAAGAGCGAGATAAGTTACTGCTAGATATGCAGCAACTGCGTTTATTCGTGGAGGATACGCGATCGCAAGCAGAAAAACTGCAAAGTCTAGAGGAAGAACTCGAACGTCGTCAAAAGAACTATCAGCATTTACTGGAGTTTCTCGATAAAGAGCAAACCCGCGTGATTGACAAAGTATTGGTCAATCGCTACAAACTACGAGGGGACGCACAAATATTCCCTGTAACCGTAGAAATTCGCTTACCTAAGTAAAAGAATAATTTTGTAGCATGGCGAAGCCACGCCACAAAATTATTAAATTGCCTAACCTTCACTAACTCTCCCTAATTCGATTGAAATTCATGCAAAAGACGATCGCAACCGTTGATAAATATGCTTGGTGGTCTGTACTCAACCACGGTGGTTTATTGATTGCCCCAGCAAAGTTGGGAGAGTTTTTTGTCGATGATCTGCGTAATCTATCGAGCTATGTTAGCGATCGCCTACGACGGGATTTAGACTTATTCAGCCCCAAAGATGGTGAATCCCTGAGCAACTTACTTGATACTGTCTTGGAGCAGGTTTTAGGCTTGTCTGCACAGTATTGGCGCAAAGGGAATCAAGTTGATGCTGGCTGGACGCGCAGACTGATGACTGGTGAAAACCTAAAACCACAACGCCTTTGGCAAGAACCCAAGGGCGGACTATTACCTGTATTTACGGCAAATAATATCAGTCGGTTAGGGGTTGGCAAGGGCAAAAGGGCGGTATCTCGCGTGGTGGAGTGGTTACGGCAGGCAAACCAACCGATCGCCTTACTCACCAATGGCAATCAATGGCGTTTAATCCATTCAGGTTCTGATTATGATGCTTGGTGTGAGGCGGATTCTAGTCTTTGGTTTGAAGAAGGGCAGCCCAGTTTACAAGTGATGGCATTGCGATCGCTGCTTTCGACTAACACCCTCACGCCCGAAAAGGATCAAGGATTAAGTCCATTACTCGCAGCGAGCGCCGCCTCGCGGCAAGGTCAGGCAGAATTATCTGAACATTTAGGCGAAAGGGTCAGGCAAGCGGTAGAACTATTGATTCGGGAAGTCCTCACCCAGCAGGAAGATCTCGATATCGATCACAAGTCTTTGTACATCGCCGCAACTCGGTTCATTATGCGCTGTGTGTTTGTGCTATTTGCCGAAGCCAGAAATCTATTGCCACGTCACAACCCGATCTATAACCAGTCCTATAGTTTACAAAATCTACGGGAGCAACTAGATCGGGTAGCAGGTGGCAGAGCCACAGAAGCTTTACGCAATCGATTTAGTGCCTATCCACGCCTATTGGCATTATTTCGCTTGGTCTATCATGGTTGCAGTCATGAAGCATTACCGATTCCCGAATATGGCGGAGGCTTATTTAAGCCTAGCGTTCCATCTAGCCTTGAATCCAGTGAAGCTAGTTCCACTGATCCTGTATTGAGAGCTTTGGCATTATTTGAGTATCCTGATGATAGCCAACTACCATCGGATGATCTGGTCTATCGCATTTTAGAATTATTGACCCGTAGCAAAGTCAAGGTGCGTCAGGGCAGAAGTAGCACTTGGGTAACTATACCTATCGATTTTTCAGACTTGTCTTCAGAATATATCGGGATTCTCTATGAGGGTTTATTAGACTTTGAACTGCGTCAAGCCGCACCAGACAATCCGATGGTTTTCCTTAATTTGGGTAATCAGCCTGTATTACCGCTATCGCGTCTAGAGGAGATGGACGATCAAACCCTTGAGTCTCTATTAGAAAAGCTAAAGAAGCAAGCGAAGGCTCCGAAAGATGAAGCTGAGGGTGAGGCTGAAGAAGTTGATGAGGAAGAGATTGCTGATATTGAAGAAGTGGAAGAAGAAATCGAGTCAGAGACGGACTTAGAAATTGACGATCTTCTTCAAGATGATCGCGTTGCCATCTTGCGCGATCGCGTACATCAGTGGGCAGTAAAAGCCGTCAAGGTAGGCAAATTAGTATCTAAACCTCGCAGTAACAAAGGCGATGCTCTAGCAAAATATGAAGATGAGGTTAGTCAGTTAGCTAGACAATTAATTGCGCGGATTATCTTACCGATGGAATGGTTTTTGGTGCGGTGGGGTGGTACTCGCAAGGGTTCAGGAACTTTCTATACTCGCCCCCAATTAGCTGTGCCAACTGTAAGAAGGACTTTAGAACCTTTGGTTTATGAATCATCTTTAGGGGATTTAGGGGACTTAAAACTCAAATCACCCAAAGACATCCTTTCCCTAAAGATTGGTGATCCTGCTTGTGGGTCGGCTTCTTTTCCTGTGGCGGCGTTGCGGTATTTGACTGAAATGCTGTGGCAGAGTTTATTTGTGCATGGATGGCTGATTGAAGATGACCGATCGCAGATGATCCGTGTGGGCATTCCTAAGGATGCACAGCCTGAATGGTTTGTGCAGGTGGTGCAAGATTTTCCGCTATCACTGGAGAAGGGTGCAGAAGAAATTAGCAAGGCAAAGCTGAAGCGCTATGTGGTAGAGAATTGCATCTATGGTGTGGATATTAACCCCTTAGCGGTGGAGCTAGGACGCTTGGCGCTGTGGGTGGAGACGATGGATCGTTCTTTGCCCTTTACTTTCCTTGACCACAAAATTAAGTGTGGGAATGCGCTGGTGGGTTGTTGGTTCGATCGCTTTCAGGACTATCCTGTGATGGCGTGGGAGCGTGAGGGTGGCGATGCTAATCATACAAAGTTTGTGCATCATTTTCGAGACAAAAAGGGTAAGCCTAGTGGTGATAAGTGGACACAGGCGATTAAGGATTTGCGCGGCAATGTGGTCAAGGCAGAGTTAAAGGTTTTATTGGAATGTCTCGATCCTGCTAAAGCAAGCTTAAAGTTTCCTGATTTTGATTTGCCGCAGTTGCCAGAGGCGATCCACGATCAGGCTTTGATGGTATTTGAGCAGATTCATGCTCAGGTGAATAATCCTTGGGAGCAGGAGGAGTCTTATCGAGTTAATATTGCGGATTCTGAGGCTTTGGCAAGGTTAAAGTTTGCCTTTGATAGTTGGTGTGCGGTGTGGTTTTGGGAAGGTGAGGATCTAGAGTTTGCGCCGACTCCTAGCCGCTTTTATCATCCGCCAGTAGAGACAAGGGAAGTTATTGAAAAACTCGCTCGGAAGTATCAGTTTTTCCATTGGGAATTAGAGTTTCCTGATGTATTTACATCTAAAAGTCAGGGATTTGACGCAATAATTGGCAATCCTCCTTGGGAAATTCAAAAGCCGAACTCGATAGAGTTTTTTAGTAATTTTGACCCGCTTTATCGTACCTATGGCAAGCAAGAAGCTATTAGCAAGCAATTGGAATACTTCACGGCAAACCCCACAATCGAGCAAGAGTGGTTAAGTTATAACGCTCAAACTAAAGCTTTATCTAACTGGACAAAGCTTGTAGGTTTTCCTTTCGGTGATCCAGAATTATCGGATAGCTATTCATTTAGTCTCTGCAATTCAAGTTCTGAATCAAATTATTTACACTCTTTATGGCACAAAAAAAGGATTGAGAACAAAGGCTATACCAATTATTTAAAGCATCCCTTTCAACTTCAAGGTTCGGCTGATATCAATACCTATAAGATGTTTTTAGAGTTGTCTTTATTTCTTTCCAAATATAATGGGAGAGTAGGAATGATATTACCTTCCAGCGTTCACAACGACTTAGGATCTCTTGATTTAAGAAAAGAATGGCTCCATCAATTAGATACACTTATTAAATTTGACAATGAAAAAAGGATTTTTAAAGGGTTAGAACACAACTCTAAATTCGATATACTTATTATTGATAAAAGTAGTTCCTCTAGTAACGCTAAAGTTGCTTTCTTTGCTTGGTCAGATGCAGATATTTTAAATAATTTAGATACATTTTTATTAGAAATAGATTCTAGTTTTATTAAAAAAGTTTCTCCTGATTCATTGTCATTTCCTGAATTAAGAAGTCAGAACGACAAAGAAATTCTGAACAAACTATACAACAATGGCATTTTCTTATCAGAAAATTTCTCCTGTTTTGAGTATCAGACAAAAAAAGATAAAAAGATGGTGTTTAGAGAGTTTGATTTAACAAATGATGTAAAAAATAAAAACTTAAAAAGTAGTGGTGAAATGCCTGTATATCAAGGTGGAATGATTTGGTTACAAGATCATCGCTATAATTATTTTGACAACAATAAGAGACCAGTAAGAGGGAAACTTGAAGATGTTGATCTTCGATGGAGCTATCCTTTAGTACCAAAATATTGGACAGATCAGAAAACGTATGAAAAGAAGTTCTCTGATAGAATCATAGACAATAAGTTCCATTTTAGCTATTACAGGATTGCTTATCGAATTCAGTCTTCTCGTTCTAATCAAAGAACTTTTGTTGCAACAATAATACCTCGCAATTGTGCTACTGGAAACTCTATTGGAACTCTCGTTACTAGTAACTATTTTAAACTTGTACTTTTGACTAGTATATTTTCTTCTTTGATTCATGATTTTAATGTGCGGACAAAAATCACAAGTAATATCAACAGCTTCTACATCCCACAGTTTGTCTCACCAATAATTGAGTCAAATTCAAGTATTGAGACAATACTAGTAAAAAATACACTTAAGCTTATTTGTACATCTAGACTTTTTGAAGACTTATTTAATGAAGTTTATACTAACTATTATGAAGTAGAAAAACAACGTTGGGATTTAGACAAATTTGCGTTGTCCCCATACGAACGTCTTCGATTAAAAGTAATTAATGATGTCTTGATGTTTTACTTATTTGAATTAACAACATCAGAAGTTACTTATATCTTAACGACTTTTAGAGGTATAGATACAAAACTTGATCTAGCGTTAAGACAAACCACATTAACCCTCATCGCCTTCCATGAACTCAAACGCATCGGCTTAGACAACTTCCTTAACCTCAACGACGGCGAAGGCTGGATGCTCCCCGATACCTTGCGCCTTGCCGACTATGGCTTAGGACATGACGACAGAGCCAACCAACCCCAACCCGTCACCAGCCGCTTCACCCTCCCCGACTGGGACAACACCGCCACCCCACCCAACGCACCCATTAACTACAAACAGAGATTTTATCCGTGGCAACTCGCCAAAACACCCGCCCAAAGCTGGGCAGAATGCGAAAGACACGCCGATAATTTAAAAAGACTACTCAAAGACCAACAAACCCCAACCCCACCCACCAAATCCGCCAAACTCCCCAGCGACCCAGACTACACACCACCCACCGACCTCCTCGGCAACCCCCTTCAAGTCGATCTATTTGGCAACGTGATAGACAGGTAAATAAATTATGTCAGCCCGCGATCTCTTCCATCAAACCGTCAAAACCGCCCTCCAAAAAGAGCATTGGCAAATCACCCATGACCCCTACGCTCTCCAAACAGATAACTTCGATCTAGCGATCGATCTCGGTGCTGAAAAAATTATTGCAGCCGAGCAAGGAGAGCTTAAAATTGCAGTAGAGATTAAAAGTTTTTTGGGAGCTTCTAAGATATCTGAATTTTATGGAGCATTAGGACAATTTATGACCTATCGCCTTGCCCTCCAAAAAATAGAGCGCGATCGCATTCTTTACCTAGCCGTCCCTGAAAACCTATATGACAAATTTTTTGCAACATCCCTAGTCCAAGAATTGCTTCAACAAAACAACATCTATCTGATTACCTACGATATCGAGCAGGAGCTTATAGTCAAATGGATACCATCACCCAATACCGCCAACATATCAAAACAATCCTAAGCGAACACGCTCGCCTCGTTTGGGACAATCGCATCAAAGCCGAAACCATTTTTGATACAGAGCAGGATCGTTACCAACTAATTTATATAGGTTGGCGCAATTCCAAACGAGTGTATGGCGTTGTTTTACACCTCGATATTATCGACAACAAAATTTGGATTCAACAGGACGGGACAGAAATTGGCATTGCTAATACCTTAGTCGAGCTAGGCGTACCTAAAGAAAACATTGTCCTTGCCTTCGATCCACCCAATTTACGTCAATACACAGATTTCGCCGTGAGTTAAGGCATACCCTTACTTAATCCCAAATTAATGCTAAATCCCATCCTCTACACCGAAAAAGTCCTCTCCGACTTCCTCAAATATCAGCTAACCACCTATCCCTTTGCCGATCTAGACCTGCACGATCAAATGCGGCAACTCCTCAGCCTTGAGCAAACCCGCAATACCCCTCTCTTCAAAGGTCCCTACATCAGCCTCAGCCGCATTTTCCAAGAAGGCGCACCCGTCGCCCAACTGATCCAAGAAAAACTGCTCCATCCTCACCTCCAAAACCTCATCCCCTATCCCACCCTCTACGGACACCAAGAAACTGCCATCAGGGCGATCGCCAATCATCAACCCACCCTCGTATCCACTGGCACAGGCTCAGGCAAAACCGAATGCTTTCTCTATCCAATCATTAGCCATTGCCTAGAATTAAGCGATCGGCAATCCCCTCAAGGCATCACCGCCGTGATAGTCTATCCGATGAATGCCCTCGCCGAAGACCAACTAGGACGACTACGCGAACTGTTGGCAGGCACAGGCATCAGCTTTGGTATGTATGTCGGCAAAACTCCTCAAAATGCCGCCGATGCCAATGGGAAACGTCTAGAGCAAGGCGCATCTCCTAAGGACTATCAAAGAGCAATCAGCGAAGCCCAACGCAAAAAGAAAACTCAAACCATCTATCCCCCCGAAGAAAGAGTATCGCGCCAAGAAATGCGGGAAAATCCCCCACGCATCCTACTTACCAACATCAAACAACTCGAACTACTGCTCACCCGCCAACAGGATGTCGATCTCTTCAATAACGTCCAACTAAAATTCCTAGTCTTTGATGAAGCCCATACCTTTACAGGTGCATCTGGTGCAGAAACCGCCTGTCTAATTCGCCGCCTCAAAACCTTCTGTCAATATCAAAATCCAGATCTTAATCTCAATCCGATCTGTATTGCCACCTCCGCCACTATTGCTGACCCCAATAGTGGTAAATCAGCAGGAACAGAATTTGCAGCGCGATTTTTTGGTGTTGATGCTCAAACCGTCGAAATCGTCACCGAACAATATCAACACGATCCTTGGCGCAGCGATCGCACGATTCCACCCAGCCTCGGCGAAGAGGCAAATACCCACCTCAAAAATATTTTGACGATCCTCGATCGCGCCGAAGAGACAGCCGCTACAGGCGAACAAATCCGCCAAATTCTACAGGCGATCGCAGGCTATCAAATTAATCCTGAACAATGGCAAGACAGTCTCTATAGCTATCTCACTGCCAATGAATTTGTCTATCAACTTGCCCAAACCCTCACCAAACCCCAAAAAATTAATGAACTAACGATCAAACTCTCTAAACAACTTATCCGCAAAGTTAATGAAGCGGAAATTTTATTTTGGTTAGCCCTCGGAGCCGCCTCGCGATCGCAACAGCGCCCTCTCCTGCGTCCCGTCATTCATGGTTTTGTGCGGGGTGTCGGTGGAGCAGTAGTTACTTTTCCTAGCGATCGTGCCACAGCCAAACTCTGGCTATCTAGTGAAGAAGTCGATCAATCTAAAGAAGACACTCTCTACCGATTACCAATTACAACCTGCACCACTTGCGGACAGCACTACTACACTCACCATGTCAGCGAGTTCAAATTTCATGAAAAAGACAAAGCCCCCCAAAAAGGTCGCCTTGTCGGAACGCGCCAAATCTGGCAACCCCTTGGTGGAGAACGAGGTGGTCACAAGGTCACACTCGTAGATCGCCTAATCAACATCGACGATGATGAAAGTACCGCCACCAGCCATCCTGACTCTACTGCCCTCACCTATTTCTGTCGCCACTGCGGAACCCTCCATTCCAGCCCAGTCCAACGGGATAATGAATTATCTAAAAACCAACATAAGAATCGTTGCGATAACTGTGGTGCATTAGGGGATCTCGTAGTCTTAAAAGTTGTCCGTCAAAAAGAAGAAAATCCCACCAAACTTACTGCCTGCATCGCTTGCAAATCTAGAGGGAAAAAGTATTTAGGCGACTATCGCGAACCCAATAAACCAGTCCGAGCCATCGCCGTCTCCGATATCCATGTCCTTGCCCAAAATCTAATTCATCATGCGGAGCGTCGTCGTCTACTAATCTTTGCCGATAACCGTCAAGATGCTGCCTTCCAAGCAGGATGGATGCAAGACCATGCCCGCCGATTTAGATTGCGATCGCTCATGTACCAGCGCATCAAAGAAGGCGGCGTATCCATTGGAGATTTGACCGCCTATCTCGACAATTTATTAGAAAAAGACGATGAACTGAGCGAAAGCATTGCCCCCGAAGTTTGGCAAGTAGCGCGTAAAGAAGCAGAAGGAACAACCCACAACAATGAGCGTAAAACCTTCTTGCGAATCCACGTCCTACGAGAAGTCACAGCTGGCTTAAAACAGCGCTTAGGATTAGAGCCTTGGGGCAGATTCAAAGTCGCCTATACCGATCTCCAGCCAGATTTAGAATTTTTCCAAACATGGTCAAATTTGACAGGCATCGCTGCTGAAGAACTTTGTAACGGTGTCTCCTCATTGCTCGATATTGCCCGTCGCAACAATATTTTGCTTGATAAAGAAGGACAGATATTTTCTAAAGAATGGAAAGAAGGAGACTATGAAGTACAGCGCGGCTATATGCCTGTTTTACAAGGTGTCCCACGAGGTTTAAAACTAGAACGTGAAGAAAAAGATAGCGAAACCCGTATCCAACAATGGATCAGCCAAAAAGGTGTCACGACTGCGATGGAATGCACCAAAGAATGGGGAATTGACAAAGAGATCCAAGTTCGCTTCCTCGCCGAACTCTGGGAATTACTCACCGAAAAACTCCAACTTTTGCATCCTGTCGCCCTGAAAAGCAAATGGAATAAAACCATTGCTGGCTGTGGCGAAGTCTATCAAATTGATGGCGATCGGCTCAAGATCACACCCCATGAAGGACTTTATCGTTGTCAAACCTGTCGCCGTACAAATCTGCACTCAACTCCCAATATGGCTTGTTTAGCCTATCGCTGCAAAGGCACTTTGGTAAAAGAAACCGAAGACCCAGATAACTACGATCTGATGGTTTTAGACCAAGCATTTTCGATGTTGCGTCCCCGCGAACACTCAGCCCAAGTCCCAACCAGCGAAAGAGAGTATATCGAGAACGTTTTTAGAAATGTAGCCAACGAGCGTATCAACACGTTAGTCTGTACGCCAACCCTAGAAATGGGAGTCAATATCGGAGCATTAGATGCAGTGCTAATGCGTAATGTCCCGCCATTACCCGCCAACTATTGGCAGAGAGCTGGACGCGCAGGTAGACAACATCGTATGGCAGTCAATCTCACCTACTGCCGACCAGCTAGTCACGATCGCGCCTATTTTCAAGATCCTTTAAAACTATTAAATGGTGCGATTAATCCTCCCCGATTTAACCTGCGTAACCCAGTTATGCTGGAAAAACATATTCACGCTACTATCCTCACTGCTTTACAACAACTCGCCACCCAGAGCAGCTTAACCCAAGAACAACAAAAACAGATTCGAGATACTTTCAACCAATGTTTACCCACTCAAATTAAGTCATATCTTTTCAATGATGAAGATCATGTCAGAAATGAACCGCTAAATGTTAACCATTTGCATCTTCTGATCACCGAGCATCAAGCCTTTATCGAAACCTATATTCTGAGAGTCTTTCATCAAGACCCCGTCCTCCAAGAGCTAATCGAACCCACACAAATTAAAGCGACTATTCTAGAAACTACCAACAAACTTAAAGATGTAATTCATCGTGTTTGGCGTAGACTCCAATGGGCGATCGCCGAGCTAAATCGTTTAGATGAATTGCGTAGAGCAAAAGGGACTTTAGACTATGAAGAGGAGAAACGTCGAGACCGTTGCGAACAACTGATTGATCAACTAAAAGGTAAACGTAGCAAAAAACAAATAGTAGCTGAGGGCTTCGATGACACTAACACCTATAGTGTCCTTGCTTCAGAGGGCTTTCTACCTGGCTATGGACTAGATACAGGTTCGATTAAAGGTTCTTTCCAAACCCCTCGTACCATCCGTTTAAAACCCTTTGAATTATCCCGCCCCCTTGGTGCAGCTCTCAGAGAATATATTCCTGGCAATGTCATCTATGCCAATAACAATCGTTTTTACCCCAAGTGGTATCAGTTGGGGGCAGATATTCAGCCGATTCCTTTCCAAGTCGATCTTACCAATGAAGTAATTCGGGAAATAACTTCAGGTATTGGGCTACACGATGCCCCATTATCAGCTATTCCCCTATGTGATGTCGATCTACCCCATCAAGATCACATTAGTGACGATGAAAGCTACCGTTTTCAGCTTCCAGTCTCGGTTTTAGGTTATGAACAAAATTACCATAGTGGTGGTGATGGATACCTATGGGACAACAAAAATGTTTTATTTAAGCGTGGCAACCATCTGAGACTGGTCAATATTGGAGCCAGTAAATCAGTTAATCAAGGCAAATTGGGTTATCCCTGCTGCACAGTCTGTGGACAAACGCGATCGCCCTTTGCCTCAGACACAGAGATTAATAATTTTATAGAGGACCATAGCGATCGATGTGGTAGAAAACCAGATCGGATTGCTTTCTATGCAGACACTATCGCCGACACACTGATTTTCCAAAATTGCACCAATCGTGAAGAAGCCTATAGTGTGGCAGAAGCGATTCGTATCGGTGCTGCTCAGATCCTCGAAATGGAAATCGAAGATCTGCAAATTATCGTCTTTGGTCAAGTTGGCAAAGAAATTGTTGATGTCGCACTTTATGACCCTATGCCAGGTGGCTCTGGCTTGTTAGAGCAAATTCTAGATGCTTGGGAGAGCGTTATTTCAGCCGCTCTTCAAGTTGTTAGCCATTGTCCTTCCCAATGTCAAGAGGCTTGTATTGATTGTCTCATGACCTATCGAAATGCTTTTTATCATCGCCATCTCAATCGTCATACTGCCCAAAATGTGTTTAATCAATTAGGAACAAGTCTGACTTATACCCATGATTTTCCAGCACAATTCCCCCAAAAACAAGCTGAGCAAAAAGCTCAGCCAGTCAACAATGCGGAGGCAGTTCTCAAAGACTTATTAATTCGAGCAGGCTTCTCTGAGCCGATTGCTCAGTATGAAATATCGCTAGGAAAGCCACTTAATAAAACTATTCCCGATTTTTTCTATGATGATCCAGAGGAAATAAATGAAGGTATCTGCATTTACCTAGATGGGCTAAGTCAGTCCATTCACGGTAATAGCGATCGGCAAAAAACAGATCAGGCTATTAATGATGAGCTTGAGAGTAAAGGCTTTAGCGTCCATCGCATTGCCGCCAGTGAACTAACTGATTACAAAAAAATGTCTATATATTTTTCTCGCATTGCCCAAGACTTAGGAGACAAGAAAAAAGCCAAAGAACTCAAACAAAGTCAAGACTGGTTTAAAGGTTAATTTCTCAGTCAGTGCGTTTTTACTCAAAGTTAAACACAATAATGCATTTAAAAATTAAAAGAATAAAAAGCTAAATTTAGCTTTTTATTCTTTTAATTTTTTGTAATCCCGAAAGTGTCAAATGCCACAAAAACTAGAGTATTCTTTACTAATTAAGTCAAAAGGCTTTTTAGTAAAAAGCTAAATTTAGCTTTTTACTAAAAA
>QBLS01000049.1 GCA_003249015.1 Pseudanabaena sp.
AAAATGGTGAGAATGAGAATGTCATCGATATTTGTGGCAGTAAAAGCAGTAACTGCGATCGCCACTGTACCGATAATCCATTCCATATTTTTTCTCAGGTTGATAGTCAGTAGAAGTATAGCAAAAAGAGGGCTTCGACTTCGCTCAGCCAGCAATATATGTTGGCTGAGCGAAGTCGAAGCCTCTTTCAAAATTCTCTGGGTTTTAATCTATTCACGGTTAATCAGCGTTGTTTGAGAGTGATGTAAGATGCTTTTCACTAACTTTTGACGCTCCAGCAAGATTGAATGACGCTCGAACAATTACGGATTTTTTTAGAAGTTGCCAAACAATTACACTTTACTCGCGCCGCCGAAGAACTCTATATTACCCAACCTGCGGTCAGTGCGGCTGTGCAGAGTTTAGAAACATATTTTGGTGTGAAACTATTTCATCGCATCGGTCGCCATATTGAAATTACCGATGCAGGGATTTTGCTGCAAACAGAAGCTAAGGACATTCTCGATCGCGTCAAGTTAATGGAACGAGGATTGCGAGAGTTAAATGATTTGCAAAGGGGCGAGTTAAAACTAGGCTCTAGCCTCACTATCGGTAACTATTGGCTCCCCGCAAAAATCAGTCAATTTCAAGAACAATATCCGAATATTTCGATCAAATGCACCTTAGCGAATACTGAAGAAATTTGTGATGGAACTGCCGCAGGGTTGTTTGATTTGGGACTGATCGAAGCCGATGTCAAGCCCTCTCTGCAAAAGGTGCTTAAATCTGAAGAGATTGGCAGCGATCGCTTAGTGATTGTCGTTGGCAAATTACATCCTTGGTATGAGCAACCTGAAATCACCCTTGAACAACTGTACGAAACCGCTTGGGTGATGCGAGAATCGGGTTCAGGAACACAACAGGTTTTTGAACAAGCATTATTAGATTGGGACGTTGAGTTATCAAAACTGGAAATTATGTTGGTTTTAAGTAGCGGCGAAATGGTAAAAGCTGCCCTAGAGAGCAGTGTCCGATCCGCCGCTATTTCCGAATTAATGGTGCAGAAAGAATTTCAATTGGATATATTACGCAAAGTTACCGTTATTAAACCTGATATTGGTGGTGAGCCAGAAACTGAACTCAAAAGCGATCGCCTTCAGCAATTAGAAATTAAGCGTCCGTTTTTAAAACTAACCCACAATCAACGCTTTCAAACCAAAATTGCGCGGGTGTTTGGTGAAATTTTATGCCGAAATGTCTCCTAGATAACTTGACTTTCAGTGACCAGCTAAATTAATCTACGGTAAATACGTCAAGATAACGTAATTTATTAAAGGCTCAGTCAAGACCAAAACAGGTATTCCCATGCTCAATGTTGTTCAAGGACTCACTATTACCACCAGTTCCCCATCGGCAATCACGGCGATCAATGCCTATATAGAACAATGTTTGAGCTACGGAAACCGTGCTGAAGCCTGTATTTTAGAAGCGATCGCGGCTGATCCAGCATGTGTCTTAGCAAATACCTTCGCCGCAGCGTACTATTTATCTCAAGAAAATGCCAAAGATGCGAAACTGGCTAATTCTTATCTTTTGCAAGCGAGAAAGAATTTTATAAATATTAACGAAAGAGAAAGATTACATTTACTAGCCACAGAAGCATGGGCTGAGCGCAAAATCGATCAAGCGATCACCTATTGCGAAGAGATTGTCACAAGGTATCCTCAAGATCTCTTAGCCGTCCAACAAGCTCAATATCATTACTTTTATACGGGCAATAAATCAGGTTTAACATCTGTAGCAGGTTCTGTGATTGATGCCAATGCAGGTAATCATTATTTGATGGGGATGATTGCTTTTGGATTAGAGCAGAGTAATCACCTTGCTCAAGCGGAACGACTCGCTCGCTTCGCTCTCGAAATCAATCGGGCTGACCCTTGGGCGCAACATGCCGTAATTTATGTGATGGAAACCCAAGGACGCTATCTTGAAGGGATTACATGGATGGAAAGTTTTGCCGACACTTGGGAATCCTGCAATTCAATGCTCTATACCCATAATTGGTGGCACGTTGCGCTCTCCTATTTAGCCATTGGTGAAATTCGTCATGTGTTATCTCTTTTTGATCGGTATATCTGGGGTAAAGCTACTAAGCGATCGCCTAAGGATCAAGTGGGTGCAATTTCCTTGCTCCTACGTCTGGAACTAATTGGGATCGATGTCGGCGATCGCTGGGAACAGGTTGCTCATTATCTATTTGAACGTATCCATGAACATTCTTTGCCCTTTCAAGATCTGCATTATATCTACGCTTTAGCCCGTACCAATCGGATGGATTTAGCTAGAGAAATGTTATTTAGTATGGAAAGCTATGCCCATGATGCTCAACTCTGTCATCAAAAGACTTGGCAAGAGATCGCTTTACCTGCTGCGAGAGGGGCGATCGCCCATGCTATTTGCGACTATAAAAAAGCACGCAAAGAGTTTAAGCCCATCTTGTCAAGACTCCAAGAGCTTGGTGGCAGTAATACCCAGCGTCAATTGTTTGAGCAAATCTTCGATGATGCTCAACGTGAAGTGATTATTAACAATCACTATCGCCGAAATTATGAAGCGATCGCTTCATAGGTCATTCTCTTGTCAAAGACAGGTTAAGTTCTTATGAACTTAATCTGTCTTTGTTTTGAAGTGATGTGGAACGCTGTCTAAACACTACCCTAGTCTTAAATCCATAGTATATTTAGGCGTTGCAGGACAAGGTATGAATTAGACAGAGAAGAGAAGGGTCATGAAGATAATGGCAATGGACTTCAGGTGATTGTTCGTCAGGCAGATCGATTGTTCAAGAAATATCTATAGAAGAATTGCAAGAGGCATAACAACAGAATCTAAAAGATTTTAGATTCTATTGCTTATTATTTGCTTAAGATCGCCTTTAGGAGATGGATGTTGATGCGATCGCATTGTATACATTTTGGAACACATTTTCTTGTGTAATGCTAATCTAGATTTAATTTTTCTTTCTACATCTTCTAAAGAATATTATTTATCATAATTGTCATGAAAGAGACAACAAAGGTTGAATATCTAAGAAGGGTACAACGGGTACAATCTTATATTGAGAAACATCTGAGCGATAGACTCATACCTCTTGAATTATCTAAGCTTGCAAATCTCTCTCCCCACCACTTCCATAGAATATTTAGGGGAATTACAGGTGAATCTATCCTTGAGTATGTGAGGCGATTAAAATTAGAACGGGCAGCCCGTCGCTTACGTGCCACTGAACAAAGAGTGATAGAAATTGCCCTTGATGCTGGATACGATTCCCATGAAGGTTTTACAAGAGCATTTCGTCAATATTTTGGTGTTTCACCTTCAGAATTTCGCGGACAAATGCCCATCTTTACCACTGCGGCGATCGCTCCACCCGATCAAATCGAAATCCGCGCCATTGATTCTATTGCGATCACTAAAATTCGTCATACTGGCTCATATGATGAGAGTGGCAAAATATTTCCACTGCTGATTAGTTGGGCGGAATCTCAAGGCATTGACTTGACAAAGACCAGAGTTTTTGGACTTTGTTTCGACGATCCTGAGATCACTCCAGCAGAATATTTGCGATTTGATGCTTGTATTGAATACGAAGGGGAAGATAATGAATCAATGGGAATTTCTACCGATTACATCCCTGCGGGTAGATATGCAGTTGCTACTCATATCGGTGCATACACAAACATCCTAGATACATACCTATCTTTAATTGGTGGTTGGGTTCCGAGAACTGATTATGAACTATGTGATGAACCTGTTGTTGAGTACTATTTAGACGATCCTAGAAAGACACTTCCTGACGAGATGCGAACTGAACTCTGGATTAGATTACAGTCTTCTTGATTGAGATGGGTGAGTAAAAAAAGCACTATCGGTCAAGCTCATAGAATACTATTTCTTTTAAAGTTTGAGGAAGATTTTTATGAAATGAAGCCTAGGGAATATATGAGATATTTACTAATTGGTATAGGTAGCCTAGTGGGATTGGGGGCTTGTATTTTGGTGATTGGATTTTTACTGCCGATTGAAGTAACTGCTTCGAGAACTGCGGAACTAAAGGCATCACCAGCTATAGTTTTTCAAACTGTTACTGACGTAGAGAAACAAACCTCTTGGCGCAAGGATGTTAAGACGGTTAAGGCACAACCCAATAGGGACTCATGGACAGAAGAAACAATTGACGGAGTATTAATCGATTTCAAAGTTCGGCGCAAAGAGCCACCACATCGATTTGAGATTGAATTTGTCTCTAATCAAGGATTTAGTGGGTCATGGGTTGGCATATTTACTGAGTCTCCCAAGGGAACTATAGTTCAAATCACTGAAACTGTTAAAATCTCTAACCCAATTTTTCGAGTAATATCAAGAGCCTTTAATCTGACAGACAAGCTTGTTGATGCATATCTTAGTCAACTTAAGGCATCAGTTGAAAATTAATGAGCGATCGCCTTTAGCAAATCTTTAGCAGAGAGATAGGAGATAATTGATGTGATCGCTTTGTCGATGCGCGGGAAACTTCCGCATTCGTACTATCCAGCACCGTGACTTGGCATCAATCAATTTTGGAGACTAACATGACAGACACCCCTGACTACATTCTGCCGAAAGTATGGACATGGAACAAGCCTAGCGGGGGCAGCTTCGCAAATATCAATCGACCCATCGCTGGAGCCACTCATGATAAGGAACTGCCTGTCGGCAAACATCCACTCCAACTCTATTCACTAGGTACACCGAATGGAGTGAAAGTCACAATCCTACTGGAGGAATTGCTTGCACTTGGTCATTCTGGAGCTGAATATGATGCATGGCTGATCAACATCGGTAAAGGTGATCAGTTTGGCTCAGGCTTTGTGGAGGTCAATCCAAATTCTAAGATTCCTGCACTGTTAGACCGCAGTGGGGCAAATCCGATCCGCGTATTTGAGTCTGGTTCCATTCTCCTTTACTTAGCGGAAAAATTCGGCGAATTCCTTCCGAAGGATATCGCGGGACGGACTGAGACATTGAACTGGCTATTTTGGCAGATGGGCAGTGCGCCCTATCTGGGTGGCGGCTTCGGACACTTTTATGCCTATGCGCCGACTAAGATCGAATACGCGATCGATCGCTTTGCGATGGAGGTGAAGCGCCAACTTGACGTACTCGATCTCCGTCTGGAGAAAAGTGAATATCTCGCAGGAGAGCACTATACGATCGCCGATATTGCGGTGTTCCCGTGGTACGGATGGCTTGTCAAAGGTCTATCCTACGGCGCGGCGGAGTTTCTAAGTGTGCAGGACTATACCCATGTTCAGCGTTGGGCTGACACCATGCTCTCACGACCAGCCGTGAAGCGCGGACGCATGGTTAATAGAATATCTGGCGATCCTTCCGAGCAGCTTCATGAGCGCCATGACGCAAGTGATTTCGACACAAGAACTCAAGACAAAATCGCAAGCGCGTCATCGTAAATAAATAGTTAGAAGATGCGATCGCTCTTAACAGATAGATTGTTGAGGCGATCGCTTGTTTGATGCGAATTGGGAACTTTTCAGAAACACTCTGCCGTCTTTACAGTAGATCAAGATAACTAGCAGAGATTTACTAGTTTAGGATCGCTATTTTTACAACTTATTCGATGATTATGCAGAAGAAAAATAAATCTCTCCCTGTCGTATTTGGTGTGTTATGCATATACTTACTCAGCTATGCTTGCGCTAGAATTTTTATCTTTCAAGCTGTGGAACGTTATGCAGGTGCAGAAGGCAAAGGTGCTCCAAGGCAAGACTACATTGCTAAAAAAGATCAGCCTGCTGGAGAAGGATGGGAGTACCAGTTATTTTTGCCTGTCATTAAAGCTGAAGAGAGCATAGTCAATTACTTTAACAATCTATAAGTGCGATCTCCTTCCCAATATTTCGCGCCAACTTCTCAGATCTGCGTAACTCATAAGCTTTTTGCTAATTAAGTCATAGTTCTGCATACCATAGCCCCTTTAACAGATAGATAGTTGGGGTGATCTTAATTATTTATTGAGATCAAGATTTAATCTATGTTACAAACTGTTTGCGGCAATCCTTGCATAGATAACATTGCTTACCTCGCCGCTGCCCATTTTTTGACACCTGCTTAGAGTAACAATGAGGGCATATCATTACTTTCATTACATGATGAAGTTTATTCCCCACTGTATCGCCGACATAAGGCTCTAAATACGCCACTAGCAAATCTTCAATTTCCTTAGCTAGCATTTGTCGGTGTTGTAAATCTGGGCTACGAAGTGCCGACAAAATTACCGCATTGCTGCTATGGACACAGACCTCAGATATCAGGCTTAATCGCAAGTCATTTAATAACGGATTTCTATGCCGCAAAATATCTGCGAGAAAGTTGATAGCTTCCTGAGTCATGCTTTCATCAATAGACTGAAAGACTTGACGGTTTGTATAAAACTGGATAAACATCACTCGCGATACGGGATTCTCAAATAGTTGCGAAATAGCTTTGACTAACAAATCGATCATCTGCCGTAGTGGCAATGAAACTATTGCCTCAACATCAGTCTGCGCCCACATCGCTTTGACTCTCTCCGTATGGCGTAGTTCCATGGTGTTGAAAATACTTGCCTTGTCAGGAAAGAATTGGTATAGCGAACCAACGGCTGTACCTGCTTTAGCGGCGATCTGATGTGTAGTTGCGGCTTCGTAACCTACCTCATCAAATACCGCAGCAGCAGCCTCTAGGATTTTTTCAACGCGATCTTTACCACGTTTTTGGCTAGGTTGGCGGCGCAAACCATCAGTAGATTTATTTGTTGACAAATACGAATCATCCGTCATATATTCAAAGGCGACAAATTATTCATGATTTTATAAATATTTAACTATATCGAGAGGAGATAGTCATGGCTTCTATGCTACAAGGTGCGCCTTGGTTGATTGCCCATACCTCTATGTTATCAACTAATCAGCCACGCAAAATTTCTGTATATGGTAATGATTATGTAATGTGGAAAGATGCTAAGGGCAGTATTCATGCTTTGCCCAATGCGTGCCCTCATATGGGAGCGATGTTGTCTGAGGGATGGTGTGAAATAGAAAGTAATGGTGAAAGTGCGATCGCTTGTCCGTTCCATGCCTTGCGTTTTGATGCGTCAGGTTGCACAGTACTGCCTGATACTCATAAAAAAACTTTGCCACTTTTGAAACCCTTGGAGCTAATCGTGCAGGGTGATTTCATCTGGACTTATGGAGGATATGAACCGAAGGTAGAGATTCCCAACGTCCTGAATGATATTGCCGAAAGCTATCAGTTTATTGGTCATACTGGCGATCGCAGTGTCGAGACAGATTTACTGACGATGCTAATGAATATGCATGACTACAATCACCAAAACGGAACACATCGGGAATTGTTTCGGATTACAGAAGTTCAATTCCATCAATTTATCGATCAAGGACATTTATCTCATGCCTTTTACGAGATGCCCACAGCACCCTATAGCTTGGTCGAAAAAATCAGAAAACCAGATTTGTTTCTTTTGCCGACTACTTTAAAGGCTCATTTAGAGAATCATTTTCCATCGCTAGTAATCTTTCATGGGGAAACGGATCTAGGTAAGGTTGCTCAATGTCATATTTTTGTACCAGAGGCTGAAAATTGCACCCGCACCTATATTTTGATGTTTGGTATTCCTAAACATCCAATGTTCAAGATTTTTGGCAGTACTTTTTTGAATTTCGCTAAAGTTGTAGTTGATCAAGATGCTGATATTCTCAGCAAGATTTATCCCAATTCACCGCAGAAAGTGAAGCTCAATAATGAAGTGGGTATGGATTGGGTAAAGAGAAATTTTGCCAGTTTTCCCAATGTCGTTGAGCCCAGTCTATCAAAATAAGCGATCGCCTTTAGCAGATAGATTGTGGGGGTGATCGCCTAGAAATAATGACTCACGGTAATAGCGATCGCCACAATCGCACCACCGCTAACATTTCCAAAAATTGAAGTAGTGTCTTTGATGTAGAATGTTTTTAGTGCTACAGCTTATAGCTATGACTATTAAAGAACAAATTATTCAAGAACTTGACCGTCTCCCTGAGTCTTATCTGGAGAAGGTGCTTAGTTTTTTGTATTCTTTAGATACCTCATTGACTCCCGATGTTGGGCAGTTAAGCAAGGCGGAAGCAATTATCCAAAAAGGATTAAATACGGCGCTATCCAAACCAAAGCGATCAGCTTCAGAAATTTGGGCAGAATTTGCATCTATTCGCAATAGAATTTCTGAAAGTGTTGCAACCGAGCAGAATTTGTAACCAAAATGTTAAAAGTTGTTATTGATACATCTGTATTTGTTTCTGCTCTTCTATCTAAATCTCAAATAAGCTCACCATATCTAGTTTTACAAGCTTGGCAACAAGGCAGTTTTACTTTGGTTATGGCTCCTCAGCTACTTCAAGAACTTGTATTAAAACTATTACAGCTTGGAGTTCCTGAAGAAACTATTGAGGAATTAGTTAGCGTAATCGGTGAAATTGCTCTGCATATCTCTGGTGCTTATGAGGCTACTAGATTAGATGAAATTGATCCAGATGATAATAAATTTTTGGCGGCAGTTTTTGAAACAAAAGCTGATTACCTTATTTCTTTGGACAATCATTTACTTTCTATTAAGTACTATCATGGCACTCAAATATTGACTCTCCGTTTATTCTTGGATGCAATAGCGATCGCCTTTAGAGGATAGATTGTTAATACGCTCACCTAGAAAT
This sequence comes from Pseudanabaena sp., assembly GCA_003249015.1. Taxonomy (GTDB): domain Bacteria; phylum Cyanobacteriota; class Cyanobacteriia; order Pseudanabaenales; family Pseudanabaenaceae; genus Pseudanabaena. The sequence goes on from QBLS01000049.1 coordinate 8,787, forward strand.
CACGACTTACAGCGATCACTACTTATTATTGTCATCCCGAAATCTGATTAGGACTATTATTTACAATACTTCGGACAATTTTTTAACTAGGCTACGTCAATTCAAGGATGAAGTGCAACGGGTTCTGATAAAGCAAATTGCCGTATATAATTAAAATAAACAAACTTTCAACTTAAGCTGCCAATCATATGCAAGTCTTTTCTTCAAATATGACTATTTCTGAGTACTGCCAACAAATGAAAGAGCGCAAGATCATTGTAAATCATGATTATCAGCGTTCGGGGAAAATTTGGCCGCCATCAGCTAAGTCATATTTTATCGATACTCTACTCTTAGGGTTTCCAATCCCCAAAATATATATTTATCAGTCTACTGACTTAAAAAATAGACAGACAACAAAGGAAATTGTTGATGGACAGCAGAGGAGTGAAACAATATTCTCTTTTTGTAACGATGAGTTCTCTATATCTGGCAACAGTAATTTCTCAGGAAAAAAATTTTCTAACTTAGAAGAAGAAAATCAGACAATATTGCTGAACTACCAGTTAGGCATAGATATCTTTGTCAGTGCGACACCAGATGAAATCAGGCAAACTTTTAAGCGCATGAATTCATACACTGTTCCTTTGAATCATCAAGAAAAGAGGTATGCAGAATATCAAGGAAAATTTAAATGGTTTATTACAGATCTATCTAATAAATATGCTGAGATATTGAAAAAAATTGGTGTGTTTACAGAAAAACAGCTAATTAGGATGGATGACTCTGAACTTCTATCTGATGTAATTATGACTCTTTATAATGGGATTGAGAGATTCTCTGATCCTAAATTAGATGCATTTTATAAAAAGTATGAAGATGAATTTCCACAGATCATGGTTTCAGACATCAATGATAAAGTGGATAATGCCTTTTTATGGATACTAAAGTGGCATCAAATTCATAACACATCAATTATGAAATCTTATAACTTCTATACGTTAATTCTAGCTGTTATTCATCATATGTATAATATTGATAAGTTAACCGAGACATATCAGGTAAAAAAGAAGGCAGAATTTGACAACAACACAATTTTATTCAATCTCAGTGAGATAGCTGAAGCTTTTGAAAAAAACAGCAAAAATAAAGATAAGTACTCAGAATTTATCAAAGCTACTTCTGCAACTACTACTCAGGCTAATAGAAAAGTTAGGTTTAAATATTTTTGTAAGGCTTTGGAATCATCTACATTGTAATGTGTCCAAGGAAATATTTAATAAAACTACAAGATACAGCCATCAATAAATTGCATCGACTGAAACGTTTATTGACTAATACATTAGTAACTTCTTCTAATAGTGAAACTGAAAGTTGCCTAACTTACGTCACAGTAGAGACATTGAATACATGGAGTAATTTTTCTCGTTCATTCTATCTTTCTTGTACATTACAGCCTAAAACGGTTAGTGGTATCAGAGTAACAACTAGCTTAAGTACAGCAAATTTTAATGATGCGATTGGCAGGGCAATTCTTTTAGTTACCCCTAATAAAACACCAAATTCGCAAGGGATTTGGTATCGTCGTGATGAGCCTACTTGGCATGATTCAACAGTACTGACTAGAGTATGTACGCATGTTAGATGTTCAAATATTAATAATATAGTCGATGGATTTTCTGGTGGGCAAAAATTTCTCTTACATTTACCTACCTTTAGAAATTTTTATGGTCATAGAAATCAAAAAACTGAGTATGCAGCTAGGCAAATAGCTCCAACGTATGGTATTTCAGCCACATTAAGACCCTCAAATATTTTATGTGAATTTCCGATTGGTGGGACATCATCTCTATTACTTCAATGGATAAATGAAATTGAGTTTACAATCGAGTATTTATGCTATTGAGTGAGGATACTTCTTGTTGATGCGATCGCTCAAAAATCAAGACTCATGGTAGTAGCGATAGCCTTTTAGAGATAGATTGTTGAGGCGATCGCCTAAAATTCACGACTCACAGTAATAGCCATTTTTAACTTTAAAACCCTAGCTATAGTCTATCTCTGGCGTTCAGCACCCTTGGTAGATTTACCTCAATCCAGTCAGTCAAAGTGGCAACATGCTCAGCAACTTCTTCTCCCATAGGCGTGAGGCTGTACTCGACAAAGGGTGGCACAACAGGATGAGACACTCGCAGGACAAAACCATCTTCTGCTAGGGTTTGCAAGCTTTGCGCGAGCATTTTCTCACTAACGCCCCCGATTTTTCGTCTCAACTCACTAAATCGATGCGTGCCTTGGCGAAGGGACATCAGACAGAGTACACCCCACTGACTGCAAACATGCTTGAGGATTCCCCGTGAAGGGCAGGGTTGAGCAAAAAGATCGCCTTTCTCAAGACGTTCTGTCAAAGTATTTTGACGATTATTGGGAGGATTCATATACTTACCTTTTTGTATGTACTTACCAAAAGTTAGTGTATAGCACTATATTGAACTTGCATATGTCATCAAAACAAACAGCAAAGAGGTCAAACGATGATTGTAATTACGGGCGCATCAGGAATGTTAGGGCAATTGATCCTGAAAGAACTTTTAAAGTCAGTTCCAGCTAATGAATTGGTAGCCGCAGTCCGAAGTCCACAAAAGGTCGCGGATTTTGCCAGATTGGGTGTACAAGTTCGCCAGATTAATTACGATCGCCCCGATACTCTGGAGGCGGCTTTTACGGATGCCGAAAAAGTATTGCTAATTTCTGGCAGTGAAGTCGGTAGCCGCGTTCCTCAACATGCAAACGTGATCGACGCTTGTAAAAATACCGATGTAAAATTGCTAGCTTATACCAGCCTCCTGCAAGCCGACAGTAGCCCTCTACCATTGGCAGCCGAACATCAGCAGACAGAAATTCTCCTCCAAGAGTCTGGGTTGCCCCATGTTATCTTGCGTCATGGCTGGTATACAGAAAATTATACTGCTGGTATTGCGGCTGCCCTTGAATATGGTGTTTTAATGGGCTGTGCGGGCGAAGGTAAAATTGCCTCAGCGACTCGTGCAGATTATGCTACTGCTGCTGCTGTTTTATTGACGAGCGATCGCACTGACAAGGTATATGAATTAGCAGGCGATGAGGCATATACTTTGAGCGAGTTTGCGGCTGAACTTAGTAGGCAGTCTGGCAAGACTGTTCAGTATCAGAATCTAAGTCAAGACGACTATAGTCGTGCGTTACAAGATGCTGGTTTACCTCAGCCAATTGCCTTAATGCTAGCGGAATCGGATACGGGAGCCTCAAAAGGAGGATTGTTTGACGACAGCAAAACTTTGAGTCAATTAATAGGTCGCCCAAGCACTTCCTTTAGCGAATCAATTAAAGCTTCGCTAACTACATAACAAGTTCTAGGAGATCGCTTTTATGAAGATAAATTTGTGTCTACAACGAACTTGAGAATTGTTCTGAAAAACCATACTGGGTTTGGGTTTCAATTCATGAACATTGTGGTTACACCTTTGTGAATTGGTATTAACCTTATCCAAGTTTTTAAGCGTAACTTTTGACTTTGGCTTTAGATTTCTTTTGACTAGCCTTAGTGGGAGCCTCGCGCCGCAATCCTTCTAATTGTTTTAGCTGTTGTGACTGCGCTTGTAAGCGCACAGAAAGGCGATCGCTCACCAATTCACATAAATCGAAAATAAATGGTTCGACAATTTCATAGTAAACGCTGACTCCTTGAGGAGTTCTAGAGACAATCCCTGATTGAGCTAAAATCTTCAAGTGTTTCGAGACATTTGCTTGACCTAACCCTGTCTCTTCCATAATTTCGGTAACATTCTTTGAGCCTGTCTTCAAAGAACATAGCACTTGCAATCGACTGAGTTCGGATAATACTTTAAAGTAATCAGCGACTTGAGTTAGAGCCGAAGGGTTAAAAGTCATGATGGTAGATGAACACTTTTACGATTTTTATTTATGATAGCTCAATTATATCGCATTACTATATAATAATATGCCTAAAATTGAATCTATATTAACTTCTGGGGTCTATTAAGTTTTGTACATGAATAGAGTAACTGATCTAGAGTTTCATCCTGAGTTCATTTTTTTAAACTAGCCTAGAGATATAAGCTGTCGCTAGTCTTGGTTAGGATACAAAATCAGAAGATGAGTGGCGGCGCTTCGCGCCGCCACTCGCTTCTTGGATTTTGATTTAAGTGGCTACAGCTATATGAGTTCAGGAGAACAGTTATGAAATCAACAGAACCTAGAGACTCTAATCTAGAATCCCCCCATGCCAGCGATCGCAAAAGCTACAAATTTCGATCGCTAGGAATTGCGAGTATGGTCATTGGTGGTGCGATCGCAATTACTAGTGCAATGACAAGCTTAGTACAAGCACAAACCACACAAGTTCCAGCAAGACCTCTTGATGCAGGAGCTTGCCCCAGTGCCACAAATGCCGCCATGATGCCCCATCAAGGGATGTCCAATCACATGATGATGATGACTGGTGAAGCCGCCGATCGCCACTTTATTGAGATGATGATTCCGCACCATGATGGAGCTGTGAAGATGGCAGATCTGGCGCTTAAGAGGTCAAAAAATGCTGATGTTCTGAAACTAGCAACAGCGATCAAACGTGACCAAGTTGTCGAAATTACTCAGATGCGAGATTGGTATAAGCAATGGTATAAAGTCGATGTTCCCGATATGGCTAGCCATTCCATCAAACCTTCTAATCACAACATGATGGGTATGAATGGCGGCAAGATGGGCATGGGCAATATGATAGGTATGCCTAGCAACAGGATGAGCAAGATGGGTATGGGCAATATGATGTCTACCGATCTCAAAAAGTTGGAAACTGCTAAAGATAGTGATTTTGACAAGGCATTTCTAGCCGAGATGATTCCCCATCACAAGATGGCTTTGATGATGAGCAATATGATCGTTGATAGCGATCGCCCTGAAATGCGAAAGCTTGCTCAAAACATTTTGCGATCGCAAAGTCAAGAGATTGACCAGATGCGAGGTTGGTATAGCAATATCCGCTAAATATTTTAAGAGGTGGCGCTAAACGCCACCTCTTAAAATATTTTGGTTTACCCCTTGACTCTCCACCTCACTGGAGAATGCATGATATATCCAGACAATTTGTGGACTTGATTTTTTAAGAGTTTGAAGAGGTAAACATGGAAACTAGTACATTGAAGTTACGAGGAATGAGTTGTGCTTCCTGTGCCAATAGCATTGAAACAGCGATTAGCAATCTCTCAGGTGTTGAGCTATGTAATGTCAACTTTGGTGCAGAGCAAGCCACTGTCACCTATAACCCTAAAGCCGTTGATGTGAATCGTATTCAACAGGCGATCGCCGATGCAGGTTATTCTTCGCAAGTTTTAAAAGAAGAAAATCCCTTAGTTGATGATGACGAGGAACAAGCCTCAAGACGCAAAGAAGAGAATGATCTCAATCGTAAGGTGATTATTGGCAGCGCGATTAGTTTATTTCTGGTAATTGGTGGCTTGCCAATGATGACAGGGCTGAGCTTACCATTCATTCCAGCATGGATGCATAACTCTTGGGTGCAATTGGTTTTGACTATCCCTGTGCAATTTTGGTGCGGTGCCGCCTTCTATATTAATGCTGCTAAAGCTTTCAAACGTCACGCCGCTACGATGGACACGCTGGTTGCCACGGGTACGGGAGCCGCCTATGGTTATTCTATTTTTGCCACGATCAAGCCAGAGTTTTTTACCTCACAGGGTTTAACCGCTGATGTTTATTTTGAAGCATCAGCCGTGATTATCACTTTAATTCTACTCGGCAAACTCTTTGAGAATCGCGCTAAGGGAAGTACCTCGGAAGCAATGCGAAAATTAATGGGCTTGCAAGCGAAAACAGCGCGAGTCATTCGGTATGGTCGAGAAATGGATATTGCGATCGCGGAAGTGCAACTTGATGATGTGGTACTAGTACGTCCAGGGGAAAAGATTCCTGTTGATGGCGAGATTATTGAAGGAGGCTCTACTATTGACGAAGCGATGGTAACTGGTGAAAGTGTCGCGGTTAAAAAGCAAGTCGGTGATGAGGTGATCGGCGCAACCATCAATAAAACTGGTAGTTTCAAGTTTCGCGCTACCCGCATTGGCAAGGATACTTTTTTAGCCCAAATTGTAAAATTGGTGCAGCAAGCCCAAGGTTCTAAAGCTCCGATTCAACGACTAGCCGATCGCGTGACGGGTTTCTTTGTACCAATCGTAATTGCGATCGCCATTTCCACTTTTATCATCTGGTACAACTTCATGGGTAATGTCACCCTTGCGGTGATTACTACGGTCGGCGTGCTGATTATTGCCTGTCCCTGTGCTTTGGGCTTAGCCACACCTACATCGATTATGGTGGGAACTGGTAAAGGTGCAGAGAATGGAATTCTGATCAAGGGCGCGGATAGTTTAGAACAGGCGCATAATTTGCAAACAATTGTTCTCGATAAAACAGGCACGATTACCCAAGGTAAGCCCAGCGTAACTCATTTCGTGACTACCGCAGGAATGCCCGATGGTCAGGTTTTAGAATTATTGAGCATGGCTGCCACTGTGGAACGCTATTCTGAACATCCCTTAGCAGAGGCAATCGTGCGTTATGCTGATGCTCTCAAGGTGAAATTGACTAATGTTCAAGATTTTGAAGCGATCGCAGGTAGTGGCGTGCGTGGCTACATCGGTGATCATCTAGTCCAAATTGGAACCTATCGCTGGATGCAGGAATTAGGAATTGTCACAAAATCTTTGGAACCAGATTGGGAGGATTTAGAAAGCAAAGGTAATACTGCTATCTGGATTGCGGTCAATGGCAAAACACAAGGCGTAATGGGCATTGCTGATGCAGTCAAACCTTCCTCAGTAAAAGCAATTCGCACATTGCAACGCATGGGCTTAGAAGTAGTCATGATTACAGGCGACAATCGCCGCACTGCCGAAGTAATTGCCCGTGAAGTGGGCATCGATCGCGTCTTTGCCGAAGTTCGTCCCGACCAAAAAGCAGCACAAATTCAGCGTTTACAAAATGAAGGTAAGGTTGTGGCGATGGTGGGTGATGGCATCAATGATGCTCCTGCTCTCGCTCAAGCCGATGTCGGCATTGCGATCGGTACGGGTACGGATGTAGCGATCGCGGCTAGTGACATCACTCTCATTTCAGGCGATTTGCAAGGCATTGTCACCGCCATCCAGTTATCCCGCGCCACGATCCAAAATATCCGCCAAAATCTCTTCTTCGCCTTTATCTACAACATCTTAGGCATTCCCATCGCCGCAGGGATTCTCTTTCCATTCTTCGGTTGGTTACTCAGTCCCGTGATTGCGGGTGGCGCGATGGCTTTTAGTTCTGTTTCGGTGGTGACGAATGCTTTGCGATTGAAGAATTTCAAACCCCAAAAAGTGTAAGGCGGCGCAGAGCGCCGCCTTACACTTTTTGGGGTTTATTAGGCTTAAAATTCAAAATTAAAGGAAAAACGATCATGTTAAAAAAAGCTACATTCTTTGGAACTCTTGTTGGTCTTGGCTTTCTATTCGGAGCTATCTCTGGCGCGATCGCCTCTGAGAAAATGCCTGATGATCACAATATGCAAACTGAGACTAGTAAACCTACAGAATTCAAAGCGATCGATCAGCCAATAACCAACAAAATTCTTGTCACTGTGGTTGGTGCTGGCTTAATCGGTGCAGAGCTTTGGTGGTTTCTCCTCAGCAAGCCTAAGTCTAAAAAAGCCGAATCTGTATCTGGCATTCAAGAAGTAACCGTCGTCGTTGATGGTGGTTACGAACCTTCGCGAATTGTGGTAAATGCTGGTCAACTTGTCCGCCTCAACTTTCTCCGCCGCGATCCTAGTAGCTGTTTAGAAGAGGTACGACTCGCTGATTTCCATATCGCCCAACATCTAGAATTAAATAAAACCACAACCATCGAATTCACGCCGCCCAAGGCAGGTAACTATGAGTTTGCCTGTGGCATGAATATGTTCCGTGGTGCGATCGAGGCAAGATAGCAGATATGGCACTTCTGACAAAGCGGCTTCGACTCCGCTCAGCCGTCAGTATATTTTGGCTGAGCAGAGTCGAAGCTATATTTTTTATTTGAATTATCTTTCTCTCAAAAGAGGCGGTACTTTGCAATGCCTCCCTTGGATTTGGTTTTCAATTTACAAACATTGTCGTCACACTGGCGTGAATTGGTATAGCAAAGCAAGGTTTGCTTAGGACATAAAACCAGAAGATGAGTGGCGGCGCTTCGCGCCGCCACTCATCTTCTAGGGTTTTGATTTGTACTAGCTAACTCTTGCTTTGCTATAT
>QBLS01000004.1 GCA_003249015.1 Pseudanabaena sp.
GTCCAGCGCCGCCACCACCGCCACCACCACCGGCACCAAACTCTTTCTCATCTCCTTTTCCAGGTTGTCCAGGGTCACCGCTTTCATTTTTGCGTTGGCGAACTCCGCCCTCTCCGCCCGCACTTCCAACACTATCGTTAAGTCCTCCACCAGCACCACCCGGTTGACCTGCAGAGCGAAGTCCCCCTCCCCGTGCGCCGGCAGAACCGCCATTCCCCCCGACTGCTTGATTATTGCGAAAAGTAACATTGTTCAGCGTGATGTTTGCAGAGCCTTCAATGAACAGCGCACCGCCAGCCCCCAAACCACCGCCACCGCCGGAGGTTCCCGCTCTACCTCTAGCTGCACCATTTTCAAACGTCAGTCGAGAGATCACAACGTTCGTTGGTCCCTTAACGGTCATTATCTGAGTTTTATTTTGACCGCTAATAGTTGTATTGCCGTCATCATCTAATCTTAGATCATTCCCCTCGTTCACAGTAATAGGGCTGTTGAGTGCGATCATTCCACTTACCTCGGACAGATCAATGATGTCCGATCCGGGATTATTGCCTGCATCAATGATTGCTTGGCGAAGGGAGCCCGTGCCACTATCGTTATTGTTCGTTACTTTGAAAATCCTATCTCGAATAGTATTTGCAATGGCAGACTCTCCTGAAGCCACACTAACCACTCCGCTGAATAAAACAGTGCTAGCGACAGCAACACTTACGACACAACAGCTTTTCATGTTAGTGGATGCATAGTAAACAACAGGGGGCACTGCTTAATGACCTAGAGGTACAAGGAAATCCAGCGCTAAGCTCTACCGCAACAGAATTTTAAATTCCTGATAAAGGTAGATTACTAACGGAAATGATAATACTTCTACCGACTGAGTGATGTCAATAGTTAAGATCGTGAAGAACTGCATCGACCCACCTACAAACAATGGAGGAAATAAAGAGCGCAACTCTCGAACTAATAAACAGGACTAGAGATCTGAGGATTTTTGTACTCATAGCGAGGAGCCGCCCAACTATGTATTAGACGGAAAACTTCTGTCTAATGTGACTATAGGTGATATAGGCTAAATGTCAACTTCTATCTAATCACCGTATACGAGGTGTTAGGCAGAATTTTTCTGCCTAACCATCCAAATAGTTTGTTAGCCGGACAGTGCAGTTTTTTATTTAGATTAGTTTCTGGATAAATTCATTATGTAGGCTGAGCCATCGCCTCGAAAACTACTAGATAGGGTACGCGACGCATACGGGTGAAGCATTACTTCTACCGCACTGAAGAAACCTATGTGCCATGGATTAGGTGGTTTATTTTACTGGAGACATCACTAGTTACCTCTAAGTCGTTATGAGTTAAAAGTAATAGCTGCTGCTTATAAAAATTTCGATAGCTGAGATGGTTGGACATTTATCTATCAATAACTCTATTAGAACAAACCTTTAATTTTGCGATCGATGATGACTGCTATTAGTTGATAACGCTCCCATTCACCCGCCGTAGAAAATTCCTCCGACTCAACCAACTAACTCTATACGGTCGGCGTGTAACGGGGGGGTATGCGGCTTTAAGCAAGAGATATCCAAGCTCATAGCACTGAAATATCTTTAAAGCAACGACGTGTTAACTCCAAACGAAGAGATGCATCTTTCTCGTTACGAATATCGATGTTGGTGGCAAAAAAATAAATATTCTTGCCTTTCTCCAAATAACCGATGTACCATCCAATATTTGGTGTTACTTTACTTCCGAAACCGTACCATCCTGTCTTACCTCTGATCGTGTAGTCTGGCGTTTTTTCATTAATCATAATGTCCTTAACGATAGAGATTGTTCTCTCTGAAAAGGGTAAATCGTTATCGTAGAGGCGACGAAGAAATTGAATTTGCTCTTGGGGCGTGACTTTTAGTAATCCATTTAACCAAAATTTGTCAATATCTTCCTTGTCACCAATGTTTTGGTTGCCGTATTTTACCTGAGCTACCCATTGTTGCATTCGCTCATGTCCTACTCGGCGGGCTAGAACTTGGTAAAACCAGACCGCAGAAAGTTTGAATGCTTCTCTCATATTCAAGTCTCGATTCCATGTAGGAAGATCTCTTTGAATTCCATCCCACGTAAGAATAGCGATTTCATCGGTAATGGCTTTTGTTTCCAATGAAATTAGAGAGTTGAGAATTTTGAATGTTGATGCAGCAGGAAAAGCGATTTCATTCCGTTTTGGATTGTGTTGAAAAACACGATTACCGCTTAAGTCATAAATTAGGATTGAGCCCTCAACTCCCAACTCCCTAAAGTGGCGCGAAAAGTCAATATTCTGAGCAATGGTTAGGGAAGGTAGAAGCTCAATAGCCATGGCTTGTATTGTTACATTAGATTGCGCTGCCTGAAATAGACTGGATGCGATGCAACCTAATGTAATGGAAACAATTATTGCAAAACGAAGGATTCGATTCATAAGCTTTCACAGGGCAGGGCAATGAGGAGAAGATTGGAACGACGCAGATAGCTTAGCAGATTTCGGAACTAGAGTTGCATCAAAGAGCAAGCTATAGAACCTATTTGATATCTTATAATTAAGTAAAAATAGTTAACAGATGGGATATAAAGCAGATTTAATTTAAGCGATATGCTAAAACTTTGTTTGTATAATTGACAAAATTGATTATCGTAACTTTCTCTGTTTTATGAATCTACATTTATGGCAAATGCAATAATTTCTAAGTTCGCAATTGCTCTGACAGCTTTCGGGGCATTAGTTGCGACAGTATTTACTGCACCGTCGGCGATTGACAATCAAATTCAAGCTCATATCTCTCCAGATTATCCCCAGATCGTAGCGCGATCGCCAATTTCAACATCAGTCAAGATCAATGAAAAGCATATTTTTGAAGGAGAGATTAACCGTAGAGGCTTAGCAGTGGGCTATCATCATCGCGCCAACTCCCGAGATGCTAGAAATGCGCGACTAGTAAGAGTTGTTTCCAATCCCAACTCTCAAGGTGTTTACGTGGGTAGAGTTGAAATTCGCAACTCTAAAGGTCAATGGATAAATAAATCGGCAAATTCTAGCTTTTTCCCTGATCGCTGGTCACGGAATCAAGTCTTATCAGAAATTCGTGGAGCTTTTGCAAATTCTCCTAATCCTTTATTGGAACCTTGGCAAGGAACATCTCCCAGTGGACTTAGAATTTCTGGCTACTACAATCGCAATACCAACACTATTAATACGGCTTATCCGATTTACCGCAGATGATCAATATCAAGTTTTATCAAGATCAAGATGGATATTTTAAGGCTGAAGCTGATGATCAATATTCACTATTGAGCCAATATTTTGAATCGGAAATTCAAGGTATTCCAGAAGTCTGTCGCGAATTATTAAATCATATTCAAAACATCGAAAGCGGTAATAATACTGAAATCGTTGGAATCGGTAACGCGATTGGTCTCAAAATCACACTTAACGAAGTGACGCTCTGGGATGAGTTTTCTGAAACTGATAAGGAATTAACTATTTCTTTAATAGATTTTAAACTGATATTAGAGAATTGTTTTTCAACAATTGATAAACAATAGACCAAGAAGTGAGTGACGGCGCTTCGCGCCGTCACTCACTTCTTGGTCTATTGTTTTAGCTTTGCCATAAAGCCTAAACAAACTTGTTTGGGTTTTAATTGCCAGATTTACTGGAGACATCACTAGTGACCTCTAAGTCATTGTGAGTTAAAAGTAATAGCTGCTGCTTATAAAAATTTCGATAATAGCTTCTCCCTGACAGCCCTAATCCCAGAAAACCCCAAAGGATCATTCCTTGAGCTTCTCTCATAGTAGGACCTGCTAATAAAAAGAGTAATGATTTAATTAATACACCACGAATGATCGCTGTCATTAAGTCATTCTTATTATTTCTCTCCGTAAAAATTAGAAGATTTCCAAAAATAAGACTCCCCATATAGGGAATTACCCCAATCCAACCTAAGTTAAAAAACAATACCAACAAAGCACTATCTGTATCGACAGTGCCAATTCCATTACCAACAATTTCTATAAGAGCATCATCAATCATCACAGCATAGGTATATTGCCTTGCTTGAGCGCTACCACTTTCCTGTAAGTTCACCATAGATTCTAAGCGAGCTGTAATTACGCCAGAAAATGGTTCGATGTTAATTAATGGAATGAGAATTACTGTTAATGAAACTAGAGCCGCTAATAGTCGAGCTTTTTGTTTCGCTGATAGAGACACTAGTAGAGATAGCATCGCTGCCATCCAACCAATCCAAGCAGCCCTCACCAAACTAAGTAACAGACTAAATGCTCCAAATACTGAAGCTGGAGCAACCAGAGGTCCTTTACAATTTAATAGGATGAGCAGTCCAGTGACCATATAATCACCAAAGGGTCCTTGGGAATTGAGAGTACTCCAAACTCGCATTCCAAAGGGAGTTGGACTACCTGCACTAGTATTCATGCCTGATTCTATTAACCACAGACGATCCCATTCTGGAGCAACTAGGAATTGATAAACCCCATAAGTACCCATAACTAGAACGCCCCAAAGGAAGACGCGCTGGAGATTTTTGCTGTAAAGCGGATATCGACTCCAGTTAACGTAAATGTGATACCCAAATACAATAGGAGTTATCCACTCTAGTAAAGCAACAGTGGATGGTAAGAGCCCTTCACCTTTGGCAAGCGCGACTAAATAGCCATATAAAACCGCCGCAATAGCTAGGACAAATGGTGCAGAACCCTGCTCTCGAGTTTTTGGTAAATTGAGAACCATCGTGTTGGCACTGATCATGGCAACCACGAATGGGGCAAGTAATATGTAGCTACTGCTTGGGGGGGTATAGGCTCCGAGTCGCCAATCGCAAAAGCGACGAATAAAAGGGGATAGAAAGAATAACCACCATACAAGTCCGTTGTACAAAATCGGATAGCGAAAATACAAAAAATAACCGATCGCAAAGCTAATTGTTGGATATAGAAAGTTTGTTAGCCTAGCGCCAACCCCTCCTAGCGACGAAAAGACCACAATGATAAAAACAAATCCTATCAGCATCATCCAAGGAAAAGCTGGCTGAAAAAGCTGGTCAGACTTTTGAGGTTGAGGATTGGCAATCATTGATTAGTTGTGCTTTGCGAGTTTATCATTCACATTAGTATACCCATTGCTACTTGCCTCAGAAAACTGGGAGTCGCGCTAATTACAAACTCAAAAGGGTTTTCGGTGCCAAAAGCACTGAAAACCCTTTTGAGTTTGTAAATTAAAAAACAAGTAAAAAAGAAGTATGGATTACCAAACTTTTTTACAAAAAACTAAATATCTAGCTCAGCGATCGCCAACTTAGATCCATAAGTCTCAATAAACTCACGACGCGGGGCAACTTTATCACCCATCAAAATTGTAAAGATGCGATCAGCCTCAGCAGCGTCTTCAATCGTAAGACGTTTTAGCGATCGTGTGGCAGGGTTCATCGTCGTTTCCCACAACTGTTGAGGCATCATTTCGCCTAAACCTTTGAAACGCTGAATATTGTAGTTAGCATTTGGGGGGAAAGAAGCGATCGCTGCCTGTAAGTCACTGTCGCTATAACAGTACTGAGCATTTTTACCACGCTCCAATTTATAGAGTGGAGGACAACCAATATAGATAAAGCCGCGATCGAGAAGTTCTCGTTGGTAGCGATAAAAGAACGTTAGTAGTAAGGTGCGAATGTGCGCTCCGTCAACGTCCGCATCGGCTAACAGAATAATCTTGTGATAGCGCAGTTGGGACTCATTAAAGTCTTCGCCTTTAATACCCAAACCGCAACCTGTAATCAGGGCTTGAATTTCATTGTTTTTATAAATCTTGCTATCATCAGCTCGCTCAATATTGAGAACTTTACCGCGCAATGGCAAAATTGCCTGATAGTGGCGATCGCGTCCTTGCTTTGCCGAGCCGCCCGCAGAATCTCCCTCAACGATGAAGATTTCTGATTCTTTGGGATCGCGCGAACTGCAATCGGCAAGTTTTCCAGGTAAGGTCGAAGACTCTAATGCTGATTTACGGCGGACTAACTCACGGGCGCGACGGGCTGCTTCTGCGGCATTAAAGGCTTGTAAAGCCTTCTCAATAATTGAAGTTGCTACCGCAGGATGAAACTCTAAATATTCATTGAGAACTTCACCCACAAAAGAATCAACAATACCGCGCACTTCCGTATTGCCGAGCTTAGTTTTGGTTTGTCCTTCAAACTCTGGATCAGTCACCTTGACTGAAATTACAGCGGTTAAACCTTCACGAACGTTTTCACCAGCGAGATTAGAATCTCCCTCTTTAAGCTTTTTCAGTTTTCGAGCTGTTGCATTCATCGTGCGGGTGAGAACAGTCTTTAGCCCTTCCAAATGGGTTCCACCGTCAATGGTGCGGATATTATTAGCAAAGCCAAGAACGTTATCGTTGTAAGAGTCAATACACCATTGCAACGCAACTTCTACAACCACATTATCCCGTTCTCCATTGACATAGATAATGTCAGGATGAATTGGTTCCTTCTCACGGGTCATGTAGGCAACATATTCACGAATACCGCCTTCGTAGCAGAAGATATCGGTGCGGGTTTCGGTTCCACGGCGATCGCTATATTCAATTTTTACACCAGCATTGAGATAGGCAAGTTCTTTGAGGCGGCTGGCAAGAATGTCATATTCAAATTCAGTTTGAGTCGTAAAGATTTGTGAATCAGGCTTGAAACGTACCTGTGTGCCGCGCCTTGTTTCCGTACTCTTTGCAGGAATTAACTCAGTAACAGGAAAACCTCGCTCATATCTTTGGGTATAAACCGTATCTAAACGCCATACTGAAACCTCTACCCATTCAGAAAGGGCATTAACTACGGAAATACCAACACCATGCAAACCACCCGATACTTTGTAACCTCCATCGCCAAACTTGCCCCCCGCATGGAGGACAGTCAGTACAGTCTCAAGGGCTGACTTACCAGTTTTGGGATGAATATCAATGGGGATGCCGCGCCCGTTATCGGAGACCTGAACAGAACCATCGGGCATCAGTTCAACTAAAATGTGATCGCAATGTCCTGCAAGAGCTTCGTCTACACTATTGTCAACGACCTCAAAAACTAGGTGATGTAGCCCTTTTGGCCCAGTTGTGCCGATATACATCCCAGGGCGTTTACGAACTGCTTCTAGACCCTCAAGAACTTGGATCTGATTGGCATTGTAAGTTTCTGTAATGGTATCAGGCATGAACGTAAACAACTCCAGAAATTATGTCGCTTTTATTGGTTTTTTGAAAGCTCTAAAAAGTGATTTTAGATATGCTTTTGATAGTGTTTTAAGAGTACTTTTGCATAAAGACTCAAAAACACTCAGCCATTATAGCTTAAAAGCCCTACAGATATCGCAAAACCATCTTAGATTAAGTTTTTACATGACCCATATAAGCAATAAAAACATCAATTTAGATCTGCCTAAGCTAACAATTACAGCGCAAAGCACTATAGCAATGGCGGCGCAAAGCACTGTAAGATTGACTTCATGAAAATATTAGGAATTGACCCAGGGCTTGCCATCGTTGGATTTGGCTTAATTGAAGTTGAAAAACCTACTGCACCAAAACTATTAGAATTTGGCACAATCGTCACACCCAAGCAAACGCCGATTGGCGATCGCCTAAAGACTATCTATGAAGATATGCATACGCTGATTGAACAGTTTCAACCGCAAGTGGTGGGAATGGAGAAGCTCTTCTTTTATCGAATGGGAAACTTGGTGAATGTGGCTCAAGCTAGGGGTGTAATTGTATTGGTTCTTAATCAACACAATATTGAACCCATTGAGTTTTCACCGCCGCAGATTAAACAGGCTTTGACGGGACATGGCAATGCGGATAAGAACGATGTCCAAGAAGCAGTGAAAAGAGAACTCAGTCTTGATGCAATCCCCCGTCCTGATGATGCTGCGGATGCGATCGCGGCGGCGCTGACCTGCTGGCTAATTGCATAAAACTTAACAGCCCAAACAAAGGAATGGCTACGCCATTCCTTTGTTTAATAGCATTGCAGCGCTTCGCGCTGCAATGCTAATTTTGGGGTGGGAAGAGAGTAAGTTGTAATGATGAGTTGAGAGATTGTGGCGCAAGTGCTGAATGTCAATTCACAAAGTTAACAACACAAGCTTGTCGCGCTTACTATGCTCAGATTGCTATAATCAGCACATCGCTCTGTTTAGGAAAACATCATGACCCAAGCGATTATTCATCCCGAAACTGAGGCTCAACTGCTCTGGACAAGCGCTGATCTAGAGCTACTACCCGACAATGGCAACCGTTATGAAATTATTAATGGAGAACTTTACGTGACCAGAGCGCCTCACTGGAAACATCAATCCACCTGTATTAATTTTTGCTTTGAGCTAAAAGCTTGGTCAACAAAAACAGGATTAGGATATGTGTCTATGGGGGCAGGTGTAATCTTTGGCAATAAAGATGATGTTATTCCTGATGTGCTGTGGATCAGTAAAGAAAAATATGAAGCTTTGATTGATCAAGCGGGACACTTGCTTGGTGCGCCTGATATTGCGATCGAGGTACTTTCTTCAGGAACGGAAAATGAAAGACGCGATCGCGAAGTGAAGTTAAAGCTCTATTCATCTCAGGGCGTATTGGAATATTGGATTGCAGATTGGCGTGCTAAGCAAATTAAAATCTATCGGCGTGAAAATGGCATTCTCCAGTTAGCGATGACTTTGTTTGAGAGTGATAAACTCACTTCCCCCTTATTGCCAGAATTCTCTTGTCCCCTAGCTCAGATTTTTGAGTAAGTAGCTAGGTCTAAAACCAAAGATGGTTCAGCCCGCTACATGGACGGAACCGTCTTTGGTTTTAGGTTTTAATTAAGCTAAGTTACTTAATCGCGATCGCCATAAGATAGCCATAAGTCTGTACCTCAAGGGGCATTGACTGCTAGACTAGCAAAAGAAAAATTTAAAGATTAGCAAAGTATAGAATCGATGCCTCAAGACACTGTTGCCAATGTTGCGACCTCTGCACTAAATATCACCTCAGACGAAGCCTTGATTGTCTATGAAGACATGGTGTTGGGGCGTACCTTTGAGGACAAGTGCGCGGAAATGTATTATCGCGGAAGAATGTTCGGGTTTGTGCATTTGTACAACGGTCAAGAAGCAGTAGCCTCTGGCGTAATTAAGGCGATGCGTCGCGATGATTATGTATGCAGTACCTATCGCGATCACGTCCATGCCTTGAGTGCTGGTGTTACTGCTAATGAAGTAATGGCTGAACTATTTGGCAAAGAAACAGGATGTAGTAAGGGGCGTGGCGGCTCTATGCACATTTTTTCCGCCAAGAATAATTTTCTAGGTGGCTATGCTTTCGTTGCTGAAGGTATCCCTGTTGCGTCAGGTGCAGCTTTTCAGTCGAAATATCGCCGCGAAGTGATGGGCGATCCTAATGCTGACCAAGTTACTGCTTGTTTCTTTGGTGATGGTGCTAGCAACAATGGTCAGTTTTATGAAACCCTGAACATGGCAGCACTTTGGAAGTTACCGCTGATTTTCGTAATCGAAAATAATGATTGGGCGATCGGGATGAAGCACCACCGTGCTACTTCGGATGTGAGGATTCACAAAAAAGCGGAAGCCTTTGGAATGCCTGGCTATGAAGTCGATGGGATGGATGTGTTGGCGGTACGTGAGCGCACTCAAGAGGCAATCCGCCGCGCCCGTGCGGGTGAAGGCCCTACGGTTTTGGAGTGCATGACCTATCGCTTTAGAGGTCACTCCCTCGCTGACCCCGATGAGCTACGCAGCAAGGAAGATAAGGATAAATGGTTCGGGCGCGATCCGATTAAAATTTTTGCTAGCCGCATCATTGAGCATGGTTTGGTGGAAGAAAGCCAGTTAAAAGCGATCGATAAAAAGATCCGTGACATCGTTGAGGAATGCGTAAGATTTGCCGAATCTTCTCCTGAACCCGATCCTAAGGATCTATTCCGCTATCAGTTTGCTGAAGACGAATAGACATCTCAAAAGGCTGGCTACGCCAGCCTTTTGTGTTTTTGCAGCTTTCGCTAGTCAAAACCCAGAAGATGATTGGCGGAATGACTACAGATATAGCAGTCCTAAATCATTTATAAGAAAAATAAGGCTTCGACTTCGCTCAGCCACCAAATATAGGTTGGCTGAGCGAAGTCGAAGCCTCTCTGCTTAAATTAGGATGCTGGGCGTTGCCCATCCTTATTTATTACTGATGTTACGTGGAACTCAGATAATGAACCTCTTGCTGCTAGCATAACAGGGCAACCACGGGGGGATTGCCCCTACCTGTAAATTTTAGATCTTGTAGGGGCTGTGCCCCCGTGCCAGCCCTAGACTTACGCCATCGCAAGAATTCCTTCCACGTAACATCAGTTATTATTTGAAAGTGTTTTGTCGTGAAGCTAACCTTGCTTTACCTGACGCAGCCCATTCTTGTAAAACTTGAATTTCCTGCTGTGCGGTTTGCGCCAATGGCACAATCTGACTCGCCGCTTCGAGAATGTCGTCTGTAGTGAAGTCACGATTTTGGCTAAAGCCAATGTGCATTGCCTCAATGATACCTTGCTCAATTTCCGCACCCGAAAAATCAGGCGTTTCATAAGCAAGGCGATCAATGTCATAGGCGCGAATATTATGGGGACGGTACTTGCTCAAATGCACCGAAAAAATCTGCGATCGCTCTTCTTGGCTGGGTAAACCCACAAAAAATACTTCATCAAAACGTCCTTTTCGCAAGAGTTCTGGTGGAAGGGTGCGGATATTGTTGGCGGTGGCAACTACAAATACGGGGGATGTTTTTTCTGCCATCCAAGTTAGAAATGTACCGAAGACGCGGTTAGTGGTTCCCGAATCGCCGCGACCATCGACTCCTGCAAAGGCTTTATCAATTTCATCAATCCACAGTACGCAGGGTGACAGAGCTTCTGCTAGTTGAATCATCTGACGGGTGCGCGATTCACTTTCGCCGACTAAGCCTGCAAAGAGACGACCGACATCAAGACGCAGCAGAGGCAGATGCCAATGATGGGAGATCGCCTTAGCGGTAAGGGATTTGCCCGTACCTTGGATGCCTGCTAGCAATAGTCCCCGTGGGTGGGGTAATCCATATTTGCGGGCGCGATCGCTAAAGCCACTTCCACGCCGTAATAACCATTCTTTGAGGTTATCTAACCCACCAATATCACTAATTTCTGTAGTGGATGGATAGAATTCCAAAATTTGAGTTTGGCGAATGCTTTGACGCTTTTCTTCAAGGATTAGCTCCACATCTTCGGGGCGCAATTGACTATTTTCAGCGATCGCCTTTGCCAAGACTCGTCTAATGCGTTCTAATGATAAACCCTGACCAGCCCTAACTAATTCATCAATCGCTTGCTTATCTAATTGATTATTATTTATAGAACTTAAAAGCTGTTCTATTTCAATTTTTAATTCTTGGGGATTAGGTAAGGGAAATTCTAAGATTGAGAAATATTCACTGAGGCTATCAGGAATATTAATTTGCGATGCAACTATGATTATATTCTGCGCTTCACTTTTGAGCTTACGGGCAAGATTTTTGAGCTTACGAGCGATCGCGATATCTTCTAAAAAACGATCAAAATCCCTCAAGATAAATACTGCTCCCTTAGAGACTTTATCGACAAATTCTAAAGCCTGTAAAGGGTTCCGTTTACCTGTTCCCGCGTCATTGGGATTAGATTGATAACCATCGACAAAATCCCATATATAGACATTGCGCCCAAGGGATTTGGCAACATTGTTAATCATCGACTCGGCTCGTTCTTCTTCGGCAGAAGGAATATAAATCAAGGGATAACGGGCGCGAAGGGTTAGATTTAGCTCTGATTCAAAGGTCATTAAGTAGTTCCACAACAATAAAACCAGTAAAGATTGAGCAAGCTCGCCGTAGGCGAGCTTGCAAAATCTTTACTGGATGAATACAAACTTGCCGCTATTGCCATCGGCTTCCATTTTAATCTGAGCAACAAAAAACTGTTGCTGCACGATTTCGCCTTCGGGCGTGAAGGAGATATTACCGATGGGAGTGGTGTACTTACCAGCTAGGAGCGTGTCATTTAACTTAGTCCGAAGATCCGCCAAGGGCAAAGTGCTTAATTTAGTATTCTTGTCGATCGCTCGCAGAGACTCCACAAATACTTGCACACCTGTAAATGCTTGAGCGCTGAACTGAGGCGGTTCTTTTTTGTTTTGTTCTGTATAAAGTTTACGGAAGGCTTTGTTGATTTCGTTATCTAGTTCGGGGCTGTAGGCTTGAGCGATGATAATTCCATCGCAAAGAGCTTTGCATACGGGCAGAATATTGGAAGTATTCAAACCATTACCACCGATAATCAAACCTTTGTAACCCAGTTCCCGCAATTGCTTAACTAAGTTGCCACCATCAACGGATAAGCCTGAAATAATAATCAGATCTGGCTTGATATTAATCGCGTTAGTAACTTGGGATTGAAAGTCTGTATCGGTCGTTTGGAATGTCTGTACTGTGGCAAGTTCCAGTCCTTTCTGTTTGACAGTCTCCTGAAAAGTGGCTGTTTCTGACTTATTAAATGCGTCATTTTGAGCATAGAAGACCGCAACTTTTTTAATTTGCGGATTAATTTTGAGAGCAGCGGCGATCGCATTGGGAGCAACTACTGCCACAGGAGCCGATACTCTGGAAATATACTTGCCAATTTCAGGAATCCCTTTGGCTGTATTAGAGGGGGCTATGACGGGAACTCCTGCGCGTTCGGCGATCGGATTAGCGCTAAAAGCCTGTTGCGACAGGGTTGGACCGACAATGCCCACAATCTTATCCTGCGAGATTAGGGTATTAAATGCATTGATTGTGCCTTGCTCGTCCCCTGTGGTGTCCTGAAAAATAAGGCGAATGGGCGTGCCATTGATGCCACCCTGTTCATTGAAATACGCCTCCGCAATCTTTGCGCCTGTCACTTGCTCCTGTCCTAGCAGCGCCACATTGCCCGACTGGGCGACAGCAATGCCAATGGGAATTGCGCCAGTGTTAGGTGCTGTGGGGCTGTTGGTCGTTTCAGTCTGACCGCAAGCGGCGACTAGCCAGCAGCACATTAAAGAGGCGATCGCGTAACTTAAAAATTTTTTAATATCTCTCATAAATTTAGAAAAAGTCTCAAAGATGAAGCCTAGCCAGCAATTTTAATCAAAGGCAGATATTGGCGCTTAGCGCCGCTATCTGCCTTTAATCTTCTTCAGTTTCCTCAACCTGTAAAGGCGATCGCGAAATTACGGTATTTTGCAGTTTGCCAATACCTTCAATTTCTATATAAACGCGATCGCCATCTTCCATTGGTCCCACGCCCTCAGGCGTGCCAGTCAGAATGATGTCTCCAGGTAGTAAAGTCATAATCTGACTAATGTAAGAAACAATGTAGTCAGGTGAAAAGACCATCTCATCAATAGTGGCGGATTGAAATGGTTTTTTGACATCATTTACAAAAGTTTGAATCAGCGCCGTTGGACTGATCTCTTGCACAATCCAAGGCCCCAAAGGACAAAAAGTGTCGAAACCTTTGCCACGAGTCCATTGGCTATCGAGCCTCTGCAAATCGCGAGCCGTAACATCATTAGCGATCGTATATCCCCAGATGCAAGCGATCGCTTGTTTTGGTGAGAGATTAAAGCAGCGTTCACCAATCACTAAAGCTAATTCCCCCTCGTACTCGACTCGTTTGGATTGCGGTGGTAACACGATCGATGCTTCAGGATCTGAGATCGCTGTAGTTGGCTTTAGAAATAGAATCGGTTCTTTAGGAACTTCTCCACCCATCTCCGCTGCATGAGCTGAGTAATTTTTGCCTACGGCAATAATCTTGCTCGGTTCGCATGGAGCCAAAAGTTGATAAGTATCTGGCGCTAATAGTTCGCCATTGGGTTTCCCCCCCAACCAAGGTGCTGCGTCTAGTATTTTTACAGACTGGTTTAGCTCTAACAATCCATAATAGGACTGTCCTTGGGAAGTTTTCACGCGAACGTACCGATCCGCCATAGCATCTTATTTATATCTAAATATTAAGGGGAGTGTTGAAGCCGAACTAACCAAAAGTTTATTAACCTGTGCGACCAGCTATAGGGACGGCTCAGGCTCTAACTTTTAACTATGCCGTGCTATTCCTATCAAACGTTATCATAAACCCAGATGGCTAAATCTAAATACAGCGATCGCCACCCCCTAACTCAGAAAAATTTCAAAGACTTTACGATGCGGTTCTTCTAAAAAAAATTTGGGTTTGGGTTTAAGGGCATAGCCTTGAAAGTCGCGATCGCTAATTGAGAATAATTGTAACGCCAGTTCATTTTGGACTTTCTAATTTTCGCCGCTACATTAATTTGGGTGGATAATTTTGACCAAAAAATGCCTTGAAAGTCAATTGCGAATATGAATTTATCAACCTTGATCTTGCTTTCTTTAGGTGTTGGCGTTGTATTTGGAACCTTGCTAAACACAACTTTTCCTGAATACATTGAATTAGTTAATCTGAGTATTTTAGTTCCCGTTGGCGAGTCTTTTCTACGGCTAATTCAGTTTGTCGTAGTTCCCATAGTTTTTTCCTCTCTAATTATGGGTTTAACGAGGATTCAGGGTGCGGGGCAAGTCGGACGCTACACCCTGAAATTGATGACAAGCTATGTGATTACTAGCGCGATCGCTTTGGGTGTGGGTATGGGTACGGCTTACCTTTTACAACCTGGAGTGGGAATGAGTGGTTTTTCTATTTCAGAGTCCATCGATATTAAGGAAGCCCCTTCCCTCATATCTTGGTTAGTTAGTCTCATTCCTATCAATCCTCTGGAGTCACTTAGTAATGGCAATCTGTTACAGATTATTTTTTCCGCAGTCTTACTCGGTATTGGCATTCAGCTAGCAGCAGAAAAAGCTAAGCCATTTGTGGAGTTTATCGAGAGTGTTTATCACGTTAGTGAAAAAACTCTATCGATTATTTTATATGTTGCGCCATTTGGTGTGTTTGCCCTGATTAGCTCAGTGATTGCCACACAGGGATTGGAACTGGTTGCCAAGCTATTCCTCTATGTGTTGGGATTGGTAATTGCTTCTTCCATTATGATTGCCCTAGATATGATTGTGCTGTTAGTTCTCAAGGCTAGCCCGATTAAGTTTTTGAGCAGTCTCTCCGAGGCGATCGCTTTGGCTTTTGGTACGGCTAGCTCTAATGCGGCTCTGCCAGTGGTATTGCAAAATATCCAAGAGAAATATGGCTTACGGGAAGAAATAGCTAGTTTTGCGATTCCTTTAGGTACGGCTCTGAAGAGGGATGGCGCGGCGATCTTACAAGGATTTAATGCTTTATTTGTAACTCAGATTTATCAGGTTCCGCTAACTCCTTCTTTAGTCACTGCGATCGCGGTTAGTAGTTTGCTAGTGTCCTTTAGCACCCCTGGAGTGCCTGGTTCGGCTTTGATCACGATGGCAACTGTTTTGTCAGCTTCAGGATTACCCCTTGAGGCGATCGCCCTTGTGGCAGGTATTGATCGTCTTACCGATGGTTTTAAGACAGTTGTAAATATCATCGGCAATAGTACCAATGCGATTATTCTCAGCCACTGGGAGGCTGAATCGACCAGTGAAACTGTGGCTTCGACTACGCTTAGTTAAAAATTTATACCAAGTGGCGGCGCGAAGCGCCGCCTATCCTTTTTTTAACGGTTTAAGGTTAATTCTTTTTTATTTCCTAGAAGCCCCTGTGGTCGCCACACCATTAACAAGATCAGCGTCACACCGATCAAGATTAGTTGAATTGCCTCAAATCTACCGCCATCGGCGCGGATTTGTTCAGGGAGAAACCTTGGTAAAGCATTGTAAAACTGAAACAGGGCTGCCCCCAGCAATACACCCAGATTATTGCCCGCGCCGCCGATGGTGACGATTGTCCATGCTTGGAAGGTGATTAATGGGACAAAGTTGTCGGGATAGACGGTGGTCAGTTGCCATGCATAAAATGATCCAGCCATCCCCCCGATCGCCCCACCGATCGCAAAGGCTTGCAACTTATACCAAAACACATTTTTACCTAAAGCCTTGACGACCTCCTCATCTTCACGGATTGCTTTAATCACCCGTCCCCAAGGCGATCGCACAAGCCATTCCAGCCGCCAATACACGATCGCCACCACAACTAATAAAAGCAGCGCGAGGATAAAGGAATAGTACTGACGATCTAGTAAATTAACTAGGGGCAGAGGAAAACCCTGCACGCCTCTAGTTCCCCTCGTCAACCATTCTTCGTTGTTGACAAATAGGCGCACCATCTCGGAAACCCCAATGGTGACGATGCCCAGATAGTCTTCCCGCAGTTTTAAAGCCGTGCTGCCGATCAGCAATCCCAACAAACCTGCGATCGCCGCCGCAATCAAAAAAGCCAAAAACAGAGGTACACCGTTGAGGCTGAGTAGCACGGTTGTATATGCGCCCACTGTCATGAAGGCAACATGACCAAAATTGACTAAACCCGCAAATCCCCATTGTAGATTTAGCCCCAGACTAAACAGCGCAAAAATTGCGGCATTGATAAGAAGTGTGGTGATGTATTCGATCATGAATTAATTGTCTGCGCTAGAGATATAGTAAGTTTAGACTGGCACGCTTTAAAAAACTATGCGTCTATGCATTAATCCCAACTGTCCTATTCCCGATCATCCTGACAATATTAACTACAAAAATTGTCAGGGATGCGGCTCGCAGTTACTGATTGAAGATCGTTATGTAGTAAAAAGATTATTGAGTGATACGGGGGGGTTTGGTGTTGTCTATGAGGCTCTGGAAACGACCTCAGACAAGCCTAAAATTTTAAAAGCTCTTAAACAAGAACTTAACGAAGACACTAAGGCTGTTTCTTTGTTTCAGCAAGAAGCTTTTGTGCTGGGGCAAATTGAACATGCGGGGATTCCCAAAATAGAAACCTATCTGCATCACTATTTAGAAAATGGGACGATGATCCATGGGATTATCATGCAGAAAATCGAGGGACTAAACCTTGAACAATGGATTAATCAGCGAGATAGAAAGCCGATCGCCCAAAAGCGAGCCCTTGTGTGGCTGAAGCAATTGGTCGAGATTTTGGCGTTAGTTCATAGTAAGGGTTATTTTCATCGCGACATCAAGCCAGCAAATATTATGCTGTCGCCTTCGGGGCAGTTGGTCTTAATCGATTTCGGGACAGCCCGTGAAGCGACGCATACCTATTTAGCCAAAATTGGGGGAGTTCAGGGCGTAACTAGTATTTGTTCATTGGGTTACACCGCTCCTGAGCAGGAGAAAGGTTTTGCCGTTCCCCAGTCCGATTTCTATTCCCTTGGCTGCACCATGATCCACCTGGTGACGGGCAAATATCCCCTTGACACCTACAACCCCGATCGCGATGTGTTTGAATGGCGATCCCATGCGCCTGATGTTTCCGAGGAGTTTGCGGATTTAATTGATGCCCTCATTGCTAGAAAGCCTAGCGATCGCCCAATTAACTGTGAAGCAATCTTAAAAATCATCAAAGAGATTGAACAGATAGATCAGCTTGCCCCTGACAAATCTAAGGCACGGCGCAAGTTAATCAAACAGTCGATCAAGGACTCAACCCGCAAGCCAACTTCGCCAATTTTACTGACTGTTTCGGTAATTGCGGCGGCTCTGGTGGGACTGAGTATTGGTACGGTGATCAAGGGATCGGCACTCGGTGATTTTGAAGAAATTAGCATTCAGTTACCAGTATTTCAGCGTAAGCGCCAAACTCCAGTGCAGTTTTTACAAGGGCATACTGATGCAGTATTGGGGATAGCAGTCAGTCCCAGTGGCAGAGTGATTGCTAGCGCTAGTGATGACGGTACGGTGAGGATTTGGGGGGGAGATGGGGAGCAATTTAAACTGATTAGAGAAATTCAAGATAAAGGGGGGTGGTTACGCGCCGTGGCATTTATTTCTGAGAATCAAATCATTACCGCAGGGCAAGACAAAAACATTAAAGTAATCGATATCGCCTCAGGGAAGATCATTAGAACCTTAAGTGGGCATACAAATTTAATTAATAGTTTAGCGATCGCTCCAGTTAGCGATCGCCTAGTCAGTGGCAGCTATGACAATGAAGTGCGACTTTGGCAAATTTCTACGGGTAAATTATTACAAACCCTGAAGGGGCATGAAGATCGGGTATTGGGGGTCGCCATTTCTACTGATGGTAAGCATATCGCCAGTGCCAGTCGCGATCGCACGGTGAGGGTGTGGGATGCAAAGACAGGCAAGACTTTACAAAAGATCAAAGCCCACAGTGAGGCAGTAACCTGTGTATTGATCACGCCTGATGGGAAGCAAATAATTAGTGGGGGCAATGATAAGACAATTCGCGGGTGGGACTTAGCGTCAGGCAAGCAGATATTTACCATTGATGATTTTGAGACTGATATTGGCGCGATCGCGGTTACTAGTGATGGCAAATATTTATTTAGTGGCAGTAAAGACGATCCAAATTCTATTCGACTATGGAATCTGCAAACTAAATCCTCCACTTGGAGCTTTATTGGACATAAAGATCTAGTTACGTCACTAGTTGTCAGTCCAGACAATCAGCAGTTAGTCAGCGGCAGCCTAGATCGCAAAGTAAGTATTTGGACAGTACCAAAGTCATTTTAGTTATTAACTGATGTTACGTGGAAGGAATTCTTGCGATGGCGTAAGTCTAGGGCTGGCACGGGGGCACAGCCCCTACAAGATCTAAAATTTACAGGTAGGGGCAATCCCCCCGTGGTTGCCCTGTTATGCTAGCAGCAAGAGGTTCATTATCTGAGTTCCACGTAACATCAGTTATTAACCCAGAGATCTGTCCCGCCCGCGTAGCGGGCGGGACAGATCTCTGGGTTAGAGAGCGAAGCGCCATAAAACTATGGTGACCAAATTAAAAATCGCAGAACAACATACAGGGCGGCAAATACAAGTTGAGCCAGCATCACAGGAATTCCATACTTTAAGAAGGTTTTAAAAGGAATTCGGCGACCATGTTGTTCTGCTACCCCTGCGGCGACAATATTTGCTGAAGCTCCGACTAAGGTTCCATTTCCCCCCAGAGTTGCTCCATACATCATTGCGTAAAAGAGAGGAAGCACCACTGCTGGCAACTGCCCTGCAAAGTCTGGGGAGAGAATCTCTGAACCTGCTAAGCCAACATTGACTACATATTGTTTAAGCAAAGGAACCATCGCAACTACAAGGGGAATATTGGGAACCACACTGGAAATCAAGCCTACAAAAAAGATCATGATAATGGAAGCTAAGGCTATATTTTTGCCTAAGACTACCGATAAAACTCCCGACATACTGCCGATAACACCAGTCTTTTCGAGTGCGCCAATGATCACAAAAATACACATAAAGAAAATCAAGGTACTCCAATCTACATCTTGCAAAATATTTTTTACGGAATCAATTTTGCTGTGATGAGCTAGCATGAGCGCTAGGGCTGATCCTAATAAGGCAATGGTGGCGGGAGATAGGGGAATAGGTAACGACTCTCCAATCACAAAAAAGACCAATACGAAGATCGTAATAATTGCGCCAACCATCAATGTACGCGGATGATTGATGACAGGATGAGGAAGACGATCAAGGTTTTCTAATTTTTTATTCCAAACCTTTTTAAATAAAAATGGCAACATTGCCACAATTACACCAATGGCGATCGCTCCCCCAAGGCTGAGCTTAAGTAAATAATCGACAAAGCTCATATTGATCGCATCACCAACAATGTAAGTTGCAGGATCGCCAACGATGGTAAGTAAACCTGCACTATTTGCCACAAACACCATCAAAATTAGCAAAGGCACAAAATCCACCCCAATTTCTTGAGCCATCGGCGGAATTAGCGGAGCCAAGAGCATTACAGTTGTGGCATTGGGTAGCACCGCACAAATGGGTGTAGTAATCGCCACAATTCCTAATAACAGGCGATCGCCTCTCCCCTTGGCAAAGATCACCATTTGCGTCGCTAAATAATCAAAAATCTTGGTTGGCTCAAATGCTCTCACCATAACCATTACGCCAAAAAATAAGCCCAAAGTTCCGTGGCTTTTGCCAATATATTCGAGGGCTTCGGGCATGGTCATCACATTGGCAACGATCAAAATCAAAGCGCCCAAAAAGGCAGCGACTGTAAAATGTATCCACTCCGTAATCAGCAAAAAAATTACACTGACGAAAACACTCAGTGCCACGATCGCTTGCCAAGTTGCCATATTTTACCTAAGTAATCTTTTGATAGGAGCTAAAAGGAATCCCAGTGCGCTTTTTGATATCCATTACTGACTTAAAGTCGCCATTTTTTTGTCTCTCGGCAACGATCGCGTTCGCGGCTGTAGGCTCTACACCAACTGCAATTAACTCATCTGCTGTCATTAAATTAACGCGCTTCCACGAATAAGTAGCTTCTAGCCGATAGTCATAGCTAAAGATGACCATTGGCTCAATTCTTTTAAGGGTTGTGTTGGGGATCTCAATAATATCGTGAAGTTCTTCGAGACTTGTGAAGATATGCCCTTCAGATCTCAGTAAGTCAATGTCGTTGGCATAAACAATTGGCAAGCCAAGAACATTTACCAAGTCATTTTTAGAGCAGCTATTAATTTCTACCTTGGGACGATGCGCTGCGATCGCCGCAAATAATTGCGGATCTGCGGGCAATGGTAAATTTTTAGGATAACTTTTAGCTAAATACTCACGCTTAATTGTGAAGGCAGTAAATACCTGAGCCACCCAAATCAAGCCTGCTACGGTTCCTGAAATGGGCGCTAAAGCAATGGTGGCAACCATAAGACTAGCACCTACACCAATCCAAACATTGGAACTAGCCTTAACTCCTGCATAGGCGATCGCCGCGCCACCCAATGCGGGGACAAAAGACCACCAAACCCACATCGGTGTTTGATCAAACCATGAAGGTTGAGACATAACTAATTAGGTTTATTACTGGTTATGGGTTTATTAAAAGCTAAAATCGAGCCTCTTTTATCTAAATATATTTAAATATTCTTAAGTAACTTTTGCCTTTTTTCTTCGTATTCTTCGGCAGTGAGCACTCCTTCGTCATAAAGTCTTTTGAGATCGATCAGAGCGGCTGTAGAGTCTTTAGCAGATAGAATTGTTTGACTTGCGCCGCCATTAAACTGCCGATCAAACTCAATGTCAGACATCAGCACGAGCTTAATCAGATCAACAAAAGAAAGGAAAGATGGGATCAAAGTCCATGCAAAAATAAAAAAAATAATCCCTTTCCCGATCTGCCCTAAGTAGAATTTGTGACCTCCGAACGAGAAAAAGAAAACGCAAAAAAGAATTGCCGTAGCTCTGTTTTTCATAACCATAATTTCCTGTCGTAGTAATTCTCATTATGAAATCTGTTTGTATAGCTGTAGCCATTCTTGTTAGGACATAAAACCCAGAAGGTGAGTTGCAGCGCATCGCTCCGCCATTCGCTCCTTGATTTTTGACTTTTTCTAATACAAGTAACTATAGCTATAAGTAACCAAGCATAATTAAACCCTAAAACCAGAGGCTGTTCCTCCCGCCACGCGGGCGGAACAGCCTTTTTGTTTGTCTACTCATGCTTAGTTGTATAGCAAAGCAAGAGTTAACTAGTACAAATCAAAACCCTAGAAGATGAGTGGCGGCGCATCGCGCCGCCACTCATCTTCTGGTTTTATGTCCTAAGCAAACCTTGCTTTGCTATACCAATTCACGAAAGTGTATCTACAATGTTTATGAATTAAAAACTAAACCCAGTATGAGTTTTTAAATAAAGAAATGGCGTAGCCATTTCTTTATTTGGTATTACTTAACAGTGCAAAAATTCCCAAAAAGAGAGGGCGGCGCTTTGCGCCGTCCTCTCTTTTTTTAGTTTTGATTTGTACTAAGCAATAGCACTTGCCAGTATCCATACAGAAACGGAGCCACCATTACAACGAAACTCAGCCCATCCATCATCATTGGTGGTAATAGACTCCTTCACATTTTCAGTGATATCTACATAAACCTGATTGGGTTGACCGACTTGCATTGACTTGCGCCCCTCCTCACTATTACTCATAACTACAGCCACACCACCATGATGTTCCTGATCACCTAAGCGAGTCCACCCAATCGTATTGGGATGATCAAAGTAATCAAACTGTTCGCCATAGGCATAGTTTTGCCTTACAAATAAAAACTTATCTAGCAGCCATTGATGGCTATCCAACCAGATTTCATACTCATTGCCATCCTTGCCGCGATCTTTGTAATGTGCGCCGTAATAGTCAGCGTAAAAAATACAAGGATATCCAGCCTGCCGCAACAAGATCAGAGCATAGGCGAGAGGTTTAAACCAAGCTTCAACAACTGATTCGAGGGACTGCAATGGTTGAGAATCATGGTTATCGACTAAAGTAACCGCAAGGGTGGGTTGCTGCTTGACCAAAGTATTCTCAAAAATTTGAGTTAAGTCATAATTTTTTCCATTTTTGCTGGCGATATGAAAGTTGTAATGCAGGGGCGCATCAAACAGATCAACCTTGCCTTGAGTAGTTTCGATAAAGTAATGCAAGGCTTCTACTTCATACGACCAGTATTCTCCTACGGCATAGAGATCACGCTTTGCATAGTGGCGTACATGGTCTAACCATTCCTGAAAAAACTCAGCAGATACGTGCTTGACCGCATCAAACCTAAAGCCATCCACATTAGTTGTATCTTGATGCCATTCTCCCCAGTACTTGAGTTCTCCCTTTACCTCAGGATGATCCATATCCAGATCACAACCCATCAGATAGTCAAAGTTCCCTTTCTCCAAATCAACATTGTCATCGAAAGACTTATTTTTGAGCAGATAAATTGCATCTTCGCCTTCGTTGTAAACATTGTAATCGATCGCATCAAAATGCCACCAATGCCACTCCATCGTTGAGTATGCACCTTTGCGATTTGGAAAAGTAAAATGAGTCCAAGCTTTAATCTTCTGAAACTCGCCGACAACCCTGTTGCGATTATCCATACTCATAGGTGTGGCTTCCACCTCTTCAGCTTCATCTGCCCCCATTTTGTGATTGAACACCACATCCGCGTAGATTCTAACGCCTGCTTTCTGAGCTACAGCGATCGCATGGAGATACTCTTCTTTAGTTCCATATTTCGTCCTCACCGAGCCTTTCTGATCAAACTCACCCAAGTCAAACAGATCATAAATTCCGTAACCGACATCCATTCCCCCTGCCATACCTTTGTAAGCAGGTGGCAGCCAAAGGGAAGTTACACCAATTTTGGCTAATTCCTCAACTTTTTCAGCGACTTGCTTCCATAGACTTCCATCGGCTGGTAAATACCAATGGAAGTACTGCATCATTACGCCATTTTGGTCAGACATTTTTAAATCCACTGTGTAAAGTTAGCTGAAGCTCTTTTGACCATGTTGCCTACGGCAAAATGAAAACTCAAAATTTCTGCTGAGGACGACTTTCTAGGGTTCTAGTTCACTTATAGCTGTAGTCACTTGCATTAGGACAAAATCAAAACCCAAGAAGCGAGTAGTGGCGCTTCGCGCCACTACTCGTCTTCTGGGTTTCATGTCCTAACAATAATGGATACAGCTATATGTCTAGCTACACTCATGCCAAATCAAGAAATGAATACATCACTTCTTGAATTAAAAGCCTTACTGGGTCTAGTTTTTAATTCACGAAAGTTTGCCAACACTTTCGTGAATTGGTATAAAGGTTAGCCAAGCAATAGTTCAAACCAGAACCTAGAACCCGAGTGGCGGCACTTTGCGCCGCCACTCGTCCTTTGGACTAATGTCAATCCCCAAAAGTTTGACTACACTTTTGGGGATTGAAAACCAAATCCAGTATGGGTTTTTAGGTAAAGAAATGGCTACGCCATCTCTTTACTTGGAGTAAAGCTTTCTTTGTCATCGCAACAAGATTCTTGCACAATTTACGGCTCCGCAATTCAATACTTCACCACGCCATCAAAAATTGATTTCTCATATTTGTCGTGAAGCCTCTAACCGTAAGTCAATTACGATGTTCTTTTCGAGGGCGATTCCCAGATGCTTAGGGGGCTATGTTTTTTAGGCAATGCTTTAGGGTGAATCATGGAATGGGATAAACCCTTTATATTGATCGTGTTAGCTATCAATAGCTAAACGTATCAGCTAGTGAGCCACTGCAATGACAACTACTCAAAACCCTAAAGCCTATCCTAATGCAAATAGCGCCCTTGCAAAGGGAATGGCATTAAAAAGGATGTACGAAATGGGGCGTAAGGATTTTGGTTCAGAAAACTTTGCAGGACTAAAACTCTCTTGTTGTAAGCTTCCAGATATCAGTCTAATTAGTACAAATCTATGTGATGCTGATCTAGATTTGAATGATTTGAGTGGGGCGGATTTGCGAGGGGCAAATTTAGAGCGATCGACACTCAGCTTCTCAAATTTGACCAGTGCAGATCTGAGTAATGCAAATTTGATAGGTGCAAATCTCTGCGGAGCCGACCTTAGCGGAGCCATTTTAAGGGGGGCAATTTTAAAAAATGCTAATTTACGGGGCGCAAACTTGAGCAATGCTCACCTAGAATTTGCCAATCTTGAAGGAGCAGATTTGACAGGTGCTAATTGCTTTGCCTGTAATTTGCGCTACGCCAATCTCCAAGATACAGATTTGACCGATGTTAATCTCGAAGGGGCAAGTATTTAGGCTTTTTAGCCACCTGCTTCGCAGGTGGCTAAAATCTGCAAATAAAGAAATGGCGTAGCCATTTCTTTATTTGGTATGAATACCCATTGCGAGGCGGCTATAAACAGTGGCGAGGGCATTTGCATCGCCCACATTTCCAGGGAATAACACTACGGGTAGGTCTGGAAAACGCGGATGGTCGGCGGGAGTTTTTACAACTGAACATCCTGCCAAAATTTGCCCTAATAGTCTTGCTGTGGGCAAATTCAAGCCTGTACTAAGAACATCGTTGGAGGTAATTCCGCCTTTACTGATCAAAAATCCAATGTCCTCTGGTAGTTCTTGCACGATCGCCATTAGTAAAGCCGATACTGACTGCCCAAAGGCAAGGCGGGTGGCAATATCCGCAAACTCTAGTTCTTTGCGACTGGTAAATACCACCGCAGTTTTACCAAGACTATGGGCTTGTTGTACTTGAGCTAGGGCTTCCTGTTTCAGTATTTGGGACTCTGTTTCGAGGTTGTCGAGCAGACGCGCCACATCAATTTCTACAGGTACGGTATTGGGAGCCTTGAGCAAATTTTCCAGTTGTTCGGTAGTTTTTTTGACATGGGAACCCACGATCGCTACGCCAGCTTTTGGCGATCGCATATATTTAGACATCTCTTCGGCGGGAATCGGCTGTGGCGGTAGTTTGGCGAGGGCAGTTAACAAACTTGCCGCGCTCCGAAATAGAAATTTCTTACCCGTGCCAGCGATCGCTAAAATATCTGCGGCAAACTGATTGAGGTCAGCTTGATTTTCCGCATCAACCACACCGCACTTGTTGTCATGCAATCTTGCCAAGCGTTGGCGACTGCCCGCTCGAATATCACTTAACAAAAATCGTTCAACTTGATCAACGGGAATCCGTCCCCGTGTTTTTTCAGCGACATATTCGGGCAAATAACTATGCTGGTAGCCAAATACAGAGTCCTTAGCAAATTCAGTTTCATGGACTGGGGTTGGCACTCCATTCACAACTAGATAATGCACACTGGACTTGGTAAAGCGTCCACCCTCAAAAAAAGCTGGCACTAGAAAATGTGCATCAAAATCTCCTAACTCTTCGGCGATTACGTCAGTCTCAATCGGATAATGCCCGCGCAGAGTGGAGTCCGAGCGACTGACAATCATAAAATCTTGAATTTTTTCAGCTTCTAATGCAGGTTTTAGGTTTTGGCAAACCTCACGTGTTACCGCCGCTGCATCAGTAGGAGTTAGCGATCGCGTATTTGTCAGAACAAACATAATCGGTGAGGCATCAGCAAGCCCAGTCCGCAATGTCTCCACATCCCACTTGGTCAGCAATAAACAGCTATGTACAGTCTGTGAGCCTGTTGGATCATCATCAAGGACAATGATTTTGGTTTGTGAAGAAGAGTGACTTACCATTGCTTGCTAAAAATTAATGTTTTTAGAAGCTTATCTTGATTTGCGTGCAAGTACTCAATAAGTAACTAGGCGCAATTAAATGTAAAACCCTAAGACCTGTGGCGCACGATGCGCCACAGGTCTTAGATACTTAATTCAGTTGTATTGGGACAAAATCAAAACCTCAGAAGCGAGTGGCGGCGCGAAGCGCCGCCACTCGCTTCTGGATTAAGAATGACTACAGCAATAACCCCAAGCCCAGTAATCCAAAATCAAGAAATGGCTTAGCCATTTCTTGATTTTGGACAAAAGAGTGCCGCACTAGCTTTATTTTACAAATGGACGCATTAGCAAATAGCCAGCACCAAAAGAGGTCAGGATAATCGCCGTAATCGTCAGCACCAGTACCCAACCACTCAGCCCTGATGCCTCTGAAGCATCGTCTTTGCTTGAACTATCAGTGCGGAGGGGGCGGGAAGATATTTCTTCCCTAATTTCTAATTTGGGTAAGGGCTTTATGACCTGACTGTTTACGGGCGCATCAAAGCCCACAAAGGAGCTTTCGTAGTACAGTGCTTCTCCCGCCATAGCTTCATCAGTAGCTTGAGAAACGGGCTGAGAGAAATTATTCTGAATATGTGAAGGGCTTTGGGGAGCCGACTCATTGGCAAGTTGTTTTGCTCTGGAGATAGCCTCTTGGATTGCATTATTAGTCTGTTGTACTGCTGTCCTGCGTGGATTAGCTGGTGTCGTAGTTGGTTTGTCAGCAGTGCGCGGCTTAGTTGCAGGAGGACGACCCTGAGGTTGAGGATTGTTTCTCGCAGGGGCAGCCGCTTGAGAAGAAGCGCGAATGCCTGCCAAAACTCCAGACAACTTGGAATCAGGGAGATTCGATTGACTCAGAATTGCTTGTACCCGATCTGTGGATTGGGCGATCGCTTCAAATTCTTGCAAAAGCATCTGATTTTGGCGGGTTAGCTGCTCATTTTGCAATTGAAAAAAAGACAGTTTTGCTTGAGCAGACTGCAACTCAGCAGCTAGTTCTCGATACACAGTGACAGGTACTGAGGCTTGATAACCAGACTGCGGAAGGGTAGATTTTAAGACTGGGTTGGCTTGCATAGGCGACAGTACCATAAACTGTAAAAATTTAGACGAGAATATACCATAGGATTGACAGATAGACTGACTATTTTTTGGTGATAGCCCTTAGAAACCATGCTTTTACTGCAATTCAGTACCTCTCATTATTGCCGTAAAGCCAGAATGGCTCTAGGCTACAAGCAAATTTCTTATCAAGTGGAGAACTTGACTCCCCTCTTACACATATGGCGCACTAAGTCTCTCTCAAACACTACAACTGTCCCAGTTCTCTTACCAAAACAAAAAAACTGCCCTGCTGTAGTCACTGACTCCACAGAGATTATTAAATTCTTAGAATCCTATCAACCTCAACCGTCTTTGTACCCCGACAATGCTCTGCAATTAGCAGAAGCCATCCGTTTAGAGGACTATTTTGATGAGTCAATTGGAACAGCCGCTCGAAATGTTTATTGCCAGTTTCGGGCGAATGAGGGTAAGTATATCGATCCGTCTTGGATGAGCCGCGCTGTAATTGGGATGATTCGTT
Organism: Pseudanabaena sp.; assembly: GCA_003249015.1. Lineage (GTDB taxonomy): Bacteria > Cyanobacteriota > Cyanobacteriia > Pseudanabaenales > Pseudanabaenaceae > Pseudanabaena. Next base: position 27,854 of record QBLS01000004.1, read on the forward strand.
GGCGTTATGGCATCAATGTTAAGTCTGCGGAAATGGCGTCAGTAAAACTTGCCGACGCGATCGCCTTGTTAAGTGAATTTTGGCAAGATGGTTTCTTGGTCGGCGATCGCTTTAGTGTTGCCGATCTCACTGCGGCGGCTCTGCTTTGCCCGTTAAAGAGCATTCCCTCCTATAGCCTCAAATATCCTTGGTTGTTTGATCGCATTGCCGAAATTCATCAGATCTGCAATGAGCCACTGCCAAAAAATTGGTAAGTAGTCACTTGTACCAAGAAGCGAGTGGCGGCGCGAAGCGCCGCCACTCGTCTTCTGGTTGCTGTCGTCAACTATTCAGCAAGCTTGTTACAAAATTTGCAACTAGGCAATTAGCTGAATCGATCGATGGGAGACTCAAAAGCAAGAAATATAACTGTCGCCAGTCTTGACACACAACCATCAATTTCGCCTCACTACGCCGAAATTGATCGTCTGTCCCATGACAACGCAGCAGGTCTTGAGGAGACTAACTATGAAACCAATTAAGCCTTTTTATATCGCCATACCTGCTGCAATGCTCATCGCAGGAGCGATCGCCCATCGAACCCTTGCCCAGTCCAGCCCGATCGCCACCCCAAATCAAAACAATATCGCCATGGTCAGAACAGGAATTATCGAACCAGTTAATGATCGCTCCTCTGTCCCATCAGACATTAAGGAACGTCCTCCCATGGGTGGACTCTATGTGCAGCCCCAACGTCCTGATGAAGTTCGCAAACAGGCTTTTACCCTCACCAACACTGATGTGAAGGGCAAGATCTCTGGCAACATTTCACGGGTAGAAGTGACCCAAACCTTTCAAAATCCATACGATCAGCCCCTAGAGGCAATCTATGTATTTCCATTGCCCGATCAGGCGGCTGTAGATGATATGGAAATCAAGATCGGCGATCGCGTGATTAAAGGTGATATCAAAAAACGAGAAGAAGCCAAGGCAATCTATGAACAGGCGCGACAAGAAGGACGTACCGCAGGACTTCTAGAACAAGAACGGGACAATATTTTTACGCAATCACTGGCAAATATCAAACCTGGGGAGCAAATCAAAGTCACAATCCGTTACACCGAAAGCCTCAAATTTGAGCAAGGGGACTATGAATTTGTCTTTCCGATGGTGGTAGGTCCCCGCTATATTCCAGGACAGGCGATCGATTCACAGGGCAATACTTTTCAGGTTCCCGATGCTTCACGCATCAATCCGCCCATAGTTCCACCAGAGACGCGATCAGGTAATGATATCAATGTCAGTCTCCAAATAGATGCTGGCGTTCCCATTCGCAATCTCTATTCCACTTCCCACCGCCTAGACATTCAAAACAATGGCGAAACTATTCAACTCAAATTGGCAAATGGAGACAATATTCCCAACAAGGATTTGATCGTCCGTTATAGAGTTAGTGGCGATCGCACTGAACCAACTGTACTCACAACCACCACCGAGCAAGGCGCTCACTTTGCTACTTATCTAATTCCTGCGATCGCCTATCGCCCCAATCAGATTGTGCCTAAGGATGTGGTGTTTTTGATGGATACCTCAGGTTCCCAATCGGGCGATCCGATTATCAAGTCACGGGAACTAATGCGCCGATTCATTAATGGCTTAAATCCGAGCGACACCTTCACAATTATTGACTTCTCTAATACCACGCGCCAGTTATCTAGTTATCCCTTAGCCAATAACGCCATCAACCGCCAAAAAGCGATGAGCTACATCGATCAGGTAAATGCCAACGGTGGTACAGAACTGATGAATGGAATCAATGCGGTTTTGAAGTACCCATCTGCACCTGACGGACGCATTCGCAGTGTAGTCTTAATTACCGATGGCTACATTGGTAATGACAATGAAATCATCGCGGCTGTGCAGAAGAAACTGAAGACAGGTAATCGTCTCTACAGCTTTGGCGTGGGTGGTTCTGTCAATCGTTACTTGCTAGATCGCGTTGCCGAGGTGGGACGCGGCACATCGCGAGTCGTGCGTCAGGATGAAGCCACCCAAGAAGTTGCCGAAAAGTTCTTCCGTCAAATTAATAATCCTGTGCTGACCAATATTCAAGTCAAATGGGAAGGCAGTGGCAATGCCCCTGAAATCTATCCTAGCAATGCGCCCGATCTGTTTGCTGAGCAGCCTTTAGTTCTATTTGGTAAAAAAGGTGATCGCAGCAATGGCAGACTCAAAATTACAGGGATCGCCGCAGGTGGCGAACGCTATGAGCAGACTCTGGATGTCAATTTTGAGAATGGCAATAGCAATTTGGGAATCGCACAACTTTGGGGACGCGCCCGCATCAAAGATTTGATGAATCAGATGTTTGGCGGCGAGGTCAAGTCTCTAGTCGATGCTGTTACCCAAACCGCATTAAATTATCGCTTGCTCTCCCAATACACAGCTTTTGTGGCAGTTAGCGATGAAGTGCGCGTCAAACCAGACGGCGGCAAGATCACGGTGCAAGTACCTGTGGAAATGCCTGAAGGTGTGAGCTATGAGGGGATTTTTGGCGGTATGAATGCACCAGTGCCAACTGGTATGCCATCAGTGCAAACCTCTAGAGCGATCGGGGGAACCCGTTCCGTGCCTTCCGCACCAAGTGGCAATCTCGCTGAGTCTGCCCAAGACTTTAGCCGCAGCCGCCCAGAGCCCAAGATTAGAGTTGATGCTGGAATTTCTAGCCCTCAACCACCCACTGCTAAGCCTACTGTTAACTCAAAACTTCAAGTGATCAGCGTTACAGGCTTCGCTGATGCAGAGACAACTCGCAATGCTCAGCAAGCGATCGCTAAGCAATTGCAGTCGGTAATAGTGCCGACAGGACTCAAAGGTAGTCTCATCCTAGAAATCTCTGTGCAAAATGGCAGACTGGTGAAAGTAACTGTCGATGATGTCAACTCCACGGTACAGGATCAAGACTTACTAGAAGAGATCAAGCGATCGCTCCAAAATGTAGTTCTTGCGTCCAATGTCAAAGGCTCAGTTCGCTTAACCCTCAGCGTTAACTAAACTCAAAAGCTAGAGAGTTGCGTAGTTATTCATCCTTAAACCCAGAAGCCTAGTGGCGGTGCGAAGCACCGCCACTAGGCTTCTGGGTTTTGAATTTATGGTGAGCTATTTATTTGCTGGGAGAAAAATAATATAGCAATATAGCAATTTTAAATATTTAGAAGAGGCTTCGACACTTCGACAGGCTCAGTGCGTCGCTTCGCTCAGCCAACGTATACTGCTGGCTGAGCGAAGTCGAAGCCCTAACTCTTATTTGAAACAGCTATATTGTGGTCTTCAGCGCTAACTTTTACTTTTTGTTGTGATACTTATTGTTATTTTTGCCACTGGCTTGGGTAGTATATTGCAGTCAGGTTGGTAAAAGTGTTATGTCTGATTCTAAGCAAAGCCGCAAAATTAATCGTTTCTTTGCCGAATTTATCGCCAAATTAAGAAAATGGCTGAATAAAATTGGTAGCCCAATTCGGATCAGTCGAAGATTTGTACGGCAGTTGCTCGGTGCATCAAGGGGGCAACGCAAGGGCAATGTGGGGGGATTTGTACTGCCAACGGTGACCTTAGTAACCTTGGTGGTTACATTGCTGGTAGTTACAACCGTGTCGCGTTCATCAGAGCGGGCGCAGACTGCGGCAAATGCTAGACAGGAGCAAGTATTTAGGAGCTCTGCAACTCCGATTATTGATCGCGCTAGGATCAAGATTGATGCTTTACTAAATGACGATAAACTACCGCGAACTACTCCGCCCGAAGAAGTCCTAGACAGTGTAATTACCAACGACAGTGGAAAGTATACTTTCCCAGATGAAACTCGTTTACAGTTAGCCTACAATTTTCCAGGTTCCGCAAACTCAATTGTAACTGGCGGTAGCATAGATAGTAGAGAATATGTATCGACAGCATGGAAATTTCCCATTGATACTGATAACAATGGGAAGTTTGACTCCTACGGCATCTACAGTATTCTCCTACGCGCCCGCCCGTCAGCAACCATAGATCGCCCTGTGATTCCGATTGAGTCAAGAGCCTTGCCAATGGATGAAACCACGCTAGCGGGAGCTTGTACTCAGGCTAGTACTGGGGCTAACGTGGCTAGTGATGGCGGCTGGACTCTATCGGGGAATCGCCTCCGCAAGTCGTTTTTTGTATATTCTGTAACAGTCCCTATCACTTCTAGAGATAGCTTCCCAACGGAACTAACTGAAGCCCAAAAAAATGCTTCCTATGAAACATTCAATGGTGTTACATCAATTAGCGCTCTAGAACTTCAACAAGATCGCGCAAGATCTCCTCAAAATAATAATGCTGTGTTTTTTGAAGGAGATCTGGAATTAGTTAATATTGCGACTTTCCGACTCAATGGAAGAGTCTACACAGCGGGTAATATGATGGTTGGAGCTGCTAACGGCAACCCAATTACTTTCTATCAAGTTAGTAGCTCTGGTGGAAATCCTGCGAATCCTTCCCAATCTACAACTATTCCTGATCAGTATGGCTCTTGCTACTATGAGAAAAAGAATAGTGAAATTATTGTTGCTGGTCAACTAGTTGAAGGAGATGCGGTCACAGATACACTACCAGTCAATAAAGATAGAGTTAATGTTGATTTATTCTTTGGTGCAGGACCTGGGGTTCCTCCCTTTGATCCAACTGCTACTAATCCACCAGGACGCAAGTTTATTGATAGCACCAATAAAAGTGTATCTGACCTTAGTTCTAGGGTTGCCCTCAACGACTTTGCTTACAACAATCGCATTGCAGCTCTGGTTACTGAAGCTGTACGGAAAAATGGAAATGTGTCCGTTCCATCGCCCATACCTGCAAATTTTAGCGTAGAGAACCTTACCTACGCGAATACTGCTACTAAAGATCCTATATCTGTTCAAGAAGATTTAGTTAAACGGATTAAGGATGAAGCTTTAACTTCTCAAGATGAAGTTGACACCGCTAGAAGAGCTGCTTTTACAGCATATTTTGGCGAACGGACTCGCCGAGTTTCTTTTGGTCAGATTCCTTTTACCACAGTTGAATCTTTTAATCCGACAACTTCCAACCTCTTGACTCGTATTCCTGTATTGAATAAGCCTGGGGAAGATGAGCTAGCTCCTCCTGTGGATTGGATGTTGCCCGTCTTCACTAATCCTAATTTTGGTAAAGCAGTAACTGCCTATAACTTATCAACTGGGGCTGGCTTTGATGGCAAAGGCGTGATTACTGGTGCAGCAGCAGCTCCTGTTGGAGGACTGACACTACTCAATACAACTAATCCTAATAGACTCAACTTGAGAGCCAGTGATCCTGACTTAGTGGTGACTGCCAATGAGTCTGAGCTGGGCGATCGCGTTCTCGTTGGTAATGGTCTGCCTGCTAGATGGCTGAAGAGAAATGACATTACTAATCAATTGGAATTTGTCGGTGATCGCGAACGCAACTTAATTTCAACTGTATCAGGAGCCAGTGGAATTAGTTGGGATAACCCTTCAGGCGCGGGCGATCGCTATCGTAATACTCGCTCAGTCACTCTCAGCAGCCTTGGCGTAACTGAGCGCGGCGGATTTTGGGAACTATCCGCATCCCTTGATCCAGCAGTAACTGACCTTGCTGACATAACTAGACCATTAATCCCCGAAGTCTCACCTCGTACTGGGGGCTTGCGAGTAGTCACCAATGCAGGTATCTACAGTCGTCGCCCTGATCAGACCTTTTTACCCCGATTCCGTACTGGTTTTGTTGATAATCCTGCTACGGCGGCAAATGAGTCCAGTATGCCGCTTTGGAATGGTAGACCAATTGACAACCCGATTACAGCTATTGATGAGTCAAAGTTTGCTGAGAAAAGTTGTACGACTGTGGGTTGTGTTGATGATGGCAGCAGGAACTTTGTAGTTTGGCAAGATTCGATGCCAATGACAGGAGTTGCTGGAGATAACCGCAGAGGTGATTTACAAATGCGGGCTTCTGCGATTTATCACTATAAATACGATGCCTACAATCCCATTGGCGCAGCAGCTAACTATCAAACTCCGATCGCCTGTGTTAGCAGCTATTATGATCCAACTGATACAGTTACAGCTAGAAATGCGCCAATTGGTGGTGTTCCTGCTCCTTGGAACCCTGACCCCAATGGTCGTTCTAACAATGGCTTAGTCTATAGGGTTGGACAAACCGCGGATGGTTTTGACTTTGCTGGCATTAGTATCAACGCTGATGGATTATTTGGTGGCTTTACTGCAGCCGCAAATAATCCTGCAAGTTTATTAGTACCTCTCAGAGATCGCCTCGCCTATCAAGCTAACCTAATCTTCCCCAATGGCAGATTTGTTAATGAACCGTTACGAGAAGTAATCAAAAAGTTAATCGCCACGCCTACTGTCCCCTTGACCTTGCCACAGCAGTCAACCCTTGACTCTAACCTCTGTGCTTTGCAAATTCTTGATGGCACACTTACCCTTGCCAATACAACGGCTGCAAGTGCCGCGATTGCACCTGCGGCAATTGCGGGCAATCCTGCCCTCACGACAGTACAACTTCCCCATGGTGCTTTCCGCGAGAGTACTTTCCTTGATGGTCGCGAAGTCAAATCTCTCAATCGTAACGAGTCTCTCACAGAAGGAGCAGTCGGTAATGAGCCACGCAGTACTAGCAATGCGTCTCAACAGGGACTTGCGATCGCTACTAAAAATCGCGCTGATATTTACGACCTAGAGCTAGAGCAACGCCAGCCTCTAGAAATTCGGGCTACGGACATTGACATGGATCGTCTGCGCGGCTCAAGGATATCTGGTGGCAACAACACAGGGCTAGCAACTGATTTCTTGTTACCTTACAGTGGTCTTATCTATGCGACTCGTGAAGATGCCCTTGAAGATCTCAGCTATTTTGATAGAGATCCTGTCACGGGTGATCCTGTACTGACAGATGATGTCAAGCGTAAAAATCTGAGCTCCACTGACTTCTTGCTTGACCCAACTCGCAAGCCTAGCAGCATCCGCCTGATCAATGGCTATCGCCTCTGGCGCAGTGACTTAACTCCTGCTAATTTGCCCAATGTCAATGGAACAGCGCCAGTATCTAATACAAACTATGCTGCCTATCCGCTTACAGATGCAACTCGTGGTGAAAAAGGACTGGCGATGGTGTCAAACTTGCCAGTTTACGTCAAGGCTCAGTTTGATCCAGCCAATGCAGCGGCGATCCCTAGCTTTAACAGGCACACTAGACAGGAGTTTACACAGCTCTTAAATGAGGACATTACCACTCCAGCTAATATTTGGAATAATTTTTATCGCCGCCATGCCAATGTTAGTCCTACTGATAGGTTAGATCCTAACTTTGCCTGTCGTCCTGACCCGACTAGTCAATGCACCCTAGGTGACGAGTGGAGACCCGCAACTATACTGGCTGACTCAGTGACTGTACTATCAGCCAGTTTCCGTGATGGCTACCGCACCGATGGCGACTTTGATCTTCGCAACAATACCAATACCTCGACAAGTATTAATTGGCAGTCTCAACTCAATCCTGTCCGATACCCTAATGACCCGATTAAGGATAGTAGTTATGTACTAGATCGCCGTCGTTTGGGATTCTTTAACAATAGTTTTGTGACTAGCTATCCTTGGTTACAAAGACGAAACTCTGACGGTGCGCTTGTGCCAGACTCAAATCTATGGCCCGCTTCACCAGCTAGCAATCCTCCTAATAACGGTAACTTGGCTAGCTACAACGCCAATGGTGTAACACCAATTCAGCGCCGCATTAACTTCCCCGAATATGGCATGGAAATCTGCCGCAAAATCCCTGTGAGTGAATGTACTTTCTCGGACTGGGTGAAGGCAGGGGCTGGAACAACCACATTACCAAGATTTAATGCCGATGGAACGATTTTGACTGCTGGTAGTGGTAGCACTGATAATCGCACCGAAACTGGATCTCCACGTTTCATTAGTCCTGCTGACTTTAGATTTGCAAGACGTTTATCCTTCTTGCGTTTTAATGATATTTACCAAGATGGCAACCAACAGCTAATTTTTGCAGGCAGTTGCCGAAATCCTGCCAATCCTCCTGTGATCTGGCCGATGGCGATCGGTGTTACCAACGGATTTAGTGCTGATGGCTTTACCTATCCACAGGTAATGGGCGATCGCGAAACTCCGTTCGAGATCAGTAACGACAATAGAAACAACAGCTACGGTACTGTCCCATGTCCTGAGCGCGGTATTAGAGTTACGATCGGCTCTGGTAACCAAGATTTCGTAGAAGGACGCAGACGCGATCAAAACCAAAGAACAGGTGGAACTGCTATTGGTTCATTAGAAGCACAGCTAGGTGGTTCAGATGACCTTCCCAGAGTTACATGGGGTACAGGTAACGATAATGGGGCAACAACCATCCCCAACACCACAGGCAGTGTAACTAACGACCCTGACAACAACAGTGGTCAGAGCAGCACTAGTACTACCAATCCTGCTAACAACCCGACCAATAGATCGCGCAGTACTAATAATGCTGTTTACAGAAGGTTCAACTTCAATGTTGAGATCGAAGGCTCTGACAGAGCTGCTCTCGGCGCAGGACAAACAATAAGGGTTAGAGTCACGCTCGTACCGAATGGTACAGCTAGACCAGGGGAAATTGGCACTAACAACTTCCCTGTACTACCTTCTGGAAATTTTCGTGATAATTTGCCTTCTAAGTTCCCATCTATAGGTGACAGTATTACTGTTGCCCAAACTAAAGCAGACTATCTCAATCGCTTAGTTAACCCTGCAACTACTGCATTAACGATGACAGTACCTGGCACTGTCAATACTCAGACGCTAGACGGTACTACAGGAGCAGTCACCAATGCTACTGGTACTATCGGCACGAGCATCACTGTTCCAGCAAGTGGTGGGCAGTATCCTCGTCTAAGAATTGGACCTACGAGCGCAGAAACTGTCGTCCCTGAGCAAGCGACCTGCGAAGCTAATCGCTACTGTACAGTCCTAACTTGGACAGGACCAACCAGCACAACCGCCGACCCCACTACTAAGACTGTGACAGTGTTGGTGGTTCGCGACAGTGCCGATGAGCCGAATGATGAAGACTTTCAAATTCGCCTTGACAATGTCAGAGGACCCCAAGCCACCTATGGCAGTAACCGCACCAGACGGGGACGGATTCAAACTGACAACCAACCTGCTAACCCTGCCTGCGGATCAGGGACGACTCTTACCTTTACTAATAACGATGATGCCATCTCTACTGTAACCGCTGCAGTTTGTCCCACACCCACGCCAACTCCCACGCCAACTCCAACACCCACACCCACACCCACACCAACTCCCACACCAACTCCCACACCCACGCCAACTGCAACCCCTGGTGGTGGTGGTGTTACCTCGATTAGCCAACCTGTATTTGCAGCATTGCCTTCTAGTTCTTCTAAATTACCTTTGGCAATGATCAGTTCCCCTGCGGCGGCTTATCCGTTCCCCCATGCTTCAGGAGACATCTTCGATCGTCCTTTTTCACCACCATCTGATACTGAAAATGCAGGTAATGATGGCAAGCGCTATGTATGGGGTGATGATGCTAATGATGATGGCATTACTGACAACCTGAATATTTTCCCAAATATTCCACCTCGTCCCGCCCCTGGTGGAGAGATTCCCATGTTGCCTGGTAAGTTCAACCGTCCTATCGACAACAGTAACAATGAACAGATGACGAGAACTCGCCCAGCAGCTCGCGATCGTACCCTATGGTACAGAGTTTCTAATGGTGATGCCAACTTCATTGGCGAATCCGAGAGTCTTCTCTATCGTAATGATAGGAATCTATACATTAATAACCTCAGTTTCCCCAACATTGGTGGTGGTAGCACTGGTAATTTAAGAGCCAATCTTAGTAGCACAGGGTCATTGGTGTTGCCGCCCACGCCATGTATTAGCTTAGTAGATGGCACTGTCGATCAGCGTTGTACCACTAAGTCCTATACATTTGGGCAGAACACAACATTTACCCTCGGTACTACGACTGCCGAAACTGTAGGAACGACGCTACTTAACCTCAACCTTCCTTCTAACCCTCACTTCCCATCTGACGATAGAAGCACACCTAACGGCATTAGCTCTGTGCAGCCTGCAACCAGCTTTGTAGTCTGTGGTGGTACAGGTAACTCCCGCAGGTATCAGACTATTGAGCGCCCATCTCTCGGTAAAACTGATGTCAGTGCCAGTAGCTGCTCACAAGGTGCCAACACTCCTGGAAGAGCAATTAGAGACTTTGTGGGTACTTTGCCTACAGGTACAGGCACAAGCCTAGTCGGTGGCACTGGCTTGCTCAGCGCTAAGCTCAATCCTGGAAATACTGGAGGTGACACATTTATCGGGCTTGAGCCTGTGGTCACGAATACCGCTGGTACAGTTCCTCTTCCTGCTGCTTCCAATGCTTTAGATAGAGGCACAATTCCTTTTACAGTTAATGACAGTACTAATGTAATTACAGCGGCTGTAGGGACAACAGGTGTCACATTTGCCAATACTAGCCCCAATCAACAAGTACGCCTATACCCCATCACTAAGAACGGTCAGCTACCGCAATACACTCAACAGTTCCCATTCTCAAGTGGTTTGATAAGTAGCACTCTTACGTCATCCGCAGATGTTGTTAATGATGAACAGGTTGCACTCAGTGGCATCACCGCTATTGCTGCAACTGCAACAGGTTTAAACAACGGTACTTACTTTGTGGTTAACAAAGTCGGTAATGAATTTGGTCTTGCGACATCGCCTGGCGGCACGCCGATTACCTTCATTGCAAGTGGTTTACTAAATGGAAACCTCGTTGTTACAAGACGGTTGAATGTCGAGTCTACCTATTATGTTCGTGATGTTGTGTCTTCTCCTCCTGCTTCAACACAGCAGTTTAAGCTGTCTTTGACTGACGGAGGATCTGAGATCAACATCATTAATCAGGGTGTTGGTAGGTTTGGTTTCAGTATGAATGTGGTCTTGAGAGCACAAAATACCCATGCTGACAACCGAGTTCATGTGTACAGTATCGGCGATACTACTCCTGCTGATACCATCTCGACAGGGCTAGGTCAGGCTGATACACCCTTTACCCCTGATGTGCGAGTTCTCTCTGGTACACTTACCCTTAGAGCTAACTGCGCTGACCCTGTGACTGGTGCTGATAGTGCTTGTACCCCTACTAGCGTGAGACGTGGACCTAGCCCAGTCTTTATTCTCCGAGGATTGCCCAATGAGAGTGTTGAGTTTAAGGGGCTACAGATCAGGCTTGATGGAGTCGATCCTAACAATGTCTTCTGGGTCTCTTCTCGTGCAGAACAGAGGCTCCCTCTAGGCACTACTACTGGGAACAGACTAACTTCTACAAGTACTGATTCAAGGCTAAACAACAATAGAAGGGTTATCCTCTCTGCACCCGCTACAGGAACATTCCCAACGCAACTGCAAGCTTCCAGCACCTACTATGTGATTAACAAAACTGCTAGTGACTTCCAACTATCTAGAACTCAAGGTGGCGCAGCAGAAACCTTTACAAATGGTACGACTATCGCTGCGAGGCTGGCGGCTGAACCTGCCTTTGTCTTTGAAGGATTACAAGGAAGACCAAATATCATCACTGGTAATTTCCTTGGCTATACCACAAGCACCACTGATGCACCAACAGAAGACAATACCAGTGTCTTCACTGTTAGAAAGGATGGAAGTCTTAGATCTGATGGCAGCGTTATTGACAAAGACTACAACTCATTTAGAGGTGTACGCTTCCTTGGACTATGGGGTGATGCTCCTAAGATCAACAACGAAACTTTGTTGGTAGCGATGACTTCCGTTGACGAGCCAGCACTGGTTCCAGTCTTGCAGCTAAATGTGCCAAATACCAATAGTGGATCTGATGACATCAGTCAGCCTGCTAACTTAGGTAGAGGGGGCTTTGGCTTTAACGGGCGACCCAGTGGAACAGGCGAGGCTGCCCGTGAGGGTCAATGGGTAATCCGCCCCAGAAACACTGAGGTTAATGTTTACTTTGTGGCAGGTAGCACGCCATCTAGGAATGGAGTTCCTTACAGGGTTTCTACAACTAGATTTAATGACACGGTACTAGCTCCACCTGCTGCGGATACTAGCCTAAATGTTGGAGAGACTGGTGGTGGCTTGGCTAACTTTGTCCGCTTCCTCGAAAACTGGCAAGACTTGTCAGTTAAGATTACAGGTGGATTTATTCAAAACACCAAGAGCCGATTTGCTACTGCTCCCTTTGCTCCAACTCCTATCATTTCTGGTGTTGCTGATACCACGACAATATTCTTTAATCCCTCTTTACCTGGCACAAATGGAACCAACGGCAGAAATATTAGCGGATTTAACCTGCAATATACATCTGTAACAGGTAATCGCATTCCCTACTACACCGCACCGATAAGGCTATGGGGCTACGATGTGGGGCTACTCACGCAGCAACCCGATCGCTTTGCTGAGCGCTTTGCTGTACCGATTCCAGGGGCAAATGAGTACTTTAGAGAGGTAACACCTGAAGATCCTTGGGTTGAAACATTGCTCTGCGCCCTAGAGCCAACCAACCCAGCCACTAACAAGACTGGTGCTGCGCCAAGTGCTTACACTAGAAGGGTATTGCGTGGTAGCGACCTACGAAGCGCCTGTAATGACGCTAAGTACGGTACAAATACCCCAGGCGCAACACCCAATATTACCTACGTTGCTTCTCCTACGCCAACACCAACTCCCTAACTTAAAGATATAGAGCTTTTCAATCAAGGTACAAAGTTTTGTTTCCCCGTCGAAGGCGGGGAAACAAAACCGTACTTCTCTAGACTGATAAACGCTATATCTGCTATAACAGTTCACAAAAAACACGCTCGCTTTTTGTGAACTGAAACCCAAGTCTATTGAGGTTTTTTAGCTAATAGTTAGGTGTGGGGCTTAGCCACTCACCCTCTGATAAAGAACGGAGTATTATGATGGTGAGTTATGTCAAACCGAGAGTATAAAACGATGAAATATCAAGACATTGAGGCTCAAAATATGCTCTATGAAAGGGATAGATATAAGGCGATCTCCTTTTATCTACTTAACTTTTTGGCAAATCGCAGTAAGACAAGACTGCAAGAATCTGGGTTTTCCTTGATTGAGTCATTGATTGCGGTAGCTGTAGTCAGTGTCTTGATTGTCGCGATCGCGCCATTGGTGGCTCTCTCAACATCAGCCCGAATCAATGCGAGACGTATTGACCAAGCAACTCAAGCTGCTAGATCCTATGTGGATGCGGTGCGAGGCGGTGTGATTGACACTGCAGCATTTCCATCCACTTTGATCAGAAATACTCCCAATGCTCAGGGGCAATACACGTTTGAAGCGATCGTTGCCCCTACCAATGCTCCTTCTCTTGCACTCACTTCTACTTGCAGTCAAGTTACTAATTCCGCTTTAGGTAGTACGACTGTATTAGGAACTTGCGTAGATACCAACGGTAATGGGTTTTCCGTTGGCGATCCACAGGACTTATTTATTCAACCAATGCGAAGCGGTCCTAACGATGCAACTGAACTAAGAGGTCAAGGATATTGGTTGGCTCTGAGGGTTTATCGGAGCGATGCACTCATCAGCAGTAACACAATCAAAACAGGAATAGAATCAGATTGCGACTCAGGTGCAACTGCCTTTGCTAGTACTAGCTCTATACTTTGCCCACTTGTAACCGTAAGGTCACAGATCCCTCCTGTGGGCAGTTCTATTAATATCAATGAGGTCAGCAAAGGTATTGGCTCAACAAATTAATATTGAAATCCATAATTCACACTAACAATTATGAAAAGCCTGTTCCGAAAAATAGTTAAATACTGGCAAAGAGCAATCTCCCGATCGCCAAAAAACTACAAAATAAAAGGCGATCGTCGTAAACGACTAGCCTTTGGTTTTACACTAATTGAATTGTTAGTCGCATCGCTGATTGCGTCTTTATTAGTATCTGTCTTGCTTGGCTTTTTGCTAGGTGTGTTGGATAGCGATCGTCGAGAAACCGCCAAGTCAAATGCTCAAGAAGAATTGCAAGCTGCGATCAATTTTATATCTAATGACTTGCAAGAAGCTATTTACATTTACGGTGCTGACGCTCTCTCAAATGTGGGCGCTGATGGATTGAGCTTTAATGATCAATTACCCCATAGGCAAGCTGGCAGCACCGCTACCTGCAATCCTACGGAAAATACCTGCACACCAATTCTAGTATTTTGGAAAAGATATAACTACGATCCTAATATTGAAGAAAATTACACTGCACAACCTGCACCCGCTGCTCCAGAATATCTTGGCTGTATGCCCTACGCTGACAGTACTGATTTAGCGGCTTGCAGAACTTCAGCCGCTAATGGTCAGGCTTTTGGTCGTGATACCTACACATATTCTCTGGTTGCATACTATCTAAAAAGTGATGTTGGACTGAACAGCTCAGTATGGTCGAATACGGCAAGGATTTTGCGATGGGAACTGAAGGATGGCTATGTAGCTTACTGTGCAAGTGGAGGCGCAATTACTAAAACAGGTACAGGTGTAGGTGCAGTGTCTAGTCCCGCAGGCTGTCCTAATGCGGCAAAATTAAGCACCAGAGGTGATTCAACGCTCATTACAACGCCTGTACCTCAGGTTGACTCGGACGTATACTTTATCCTTCCTGATACTGGGTTTAACCGCCCAGACTTTGCCAGTGCAGGGACTTTGTCAGCTCTTTCCGCAGGATGGAGAAAATACGCAAACTTTAATTTCAACACCAATCAATTTGTAACGTTGGTGGATTTTATGGATGACACAGCGTATAACCCAAATCAAGGTGGCGATAATCTTGCCAATGCGGCGAGCAGTGCTACAACTGCATCTGCGATCAAAATTCCTATTGGCAGAAATGTGCCAGTTTCTGGCATACCAAGTACTAATCCCAATTGTGATGACCCATCTGTGGGCGTTGGCAATACTAATCCTGCAACTACAACCAATCCTTCGGGAACGGTTACTCAGCGAGTGCCAGCAAACTTTTCCGATGCAACTAGCAACCCTTCAAGATTAACTAGCTTCTATGCCTGTGTTGCACCTGAAAATGTAACCGTGAGATTATTTATGCGCGGTAACGCGATCGCTCGTCTAGCAACCCCAGTAGTTGATCGTAGCTCCCGTCAACCAACACAAAATAACCTGTCATTTTTCCCGACTGCTGATGTCCGAGCCTTTGGGCGCAGTGCTGTGGGCTTGAAAACTAGATAACCATAATGGGGTAATCATCAAAGGCAATGAAAAGAAATCGAAAGCAACGAGATCGTTATAGTTCAGGCTTCACCCTCATTGAAGTTCTAGTAGTCATGATTGTTGTGGGCATCTTGAGTGGCATTGTGGCTCCCTCATTTTTGGGCTTTCTAAATAATCAACGGATTAGTTCGGCTCAAAGTCAAGCCTTCAGTACGCTCCGCTTAGCTCAAAGTACTGCCAAGAGGAATCAAACTGTATGGCAAGCAAGCTTTAGGAATACTGCCACAGCCTCCCAATATGCTGTCCATCCTGTACCATCAGGAGATACTACTGCTATTTACAATGCTTTGCCTTGGCAAAACTTTGCTGATGGTACGCAGATCTCTACAACACTTACCACTTTTACACCTATCACCAACCCTGATCCTGATGTATATCGGGTACAGTTTAAGCCCCAAGGGACTCCCAACGGTGCGATCGGCAAAATCACCTTTATCACTAGCGGCAGCAATCGCCGCAAATGTGTAATTATTTCCACAATACTTGGAGCCTTACGCACAGCCGAAGACGCTGGCTGTGATTAAATACATCTGTTGGTCACTTATATTTGGACAAAATCAAAAAACCAGAAGCTCGTGGCGGTGCTTCTCACTGCCACGAGCTTCTGGTTTTTTGAATGACTACAGAAAAAGTAAAAGCGATGCATAGCATCGCTTTTACTTTTTGGTTCTGGGTTTAGGAATAACTGTATCAATCGATATATCTTCACTGAGGAGATAGTTAACTGCTTTTTCGCTCAGCAGCATTGCTTTGGAAAGAAGCGATCGCGTATTGGCAGTCGGTAAATAAAGCTGAATAATTTTACGCTTAATGAGAGGTGCTTGCGCTGCAAGGGTAACTCGCGAGCTACGCCACTCGGCATCAGAGTGGCAAAATAGCCGCAAAGCCAAGTCAACGGTAGGCTGCTTACAACTGCCATTGTCATTATTTAAAAATTCGTAAATCCTTTCATAGCGGCGACTAATTTCAGGGGCAAGGCAGAGAATCAACATATCACGTTCAAACTTTCCTAGCTCAAGGCGATCGCACAGTGTGGGAATACCCAGACTAATACCATGCTCCCGACTAGCCACGATGCGATCGCCATAGCGTCCCAAAGGATGATTATTTTGTGGCGGCTGCTTAGGAACTAAACTGCCTCCCTTTGATGGGTCGATCGCAATAAACCCTTTCCACCAATGGCTAGTTGATCGATCAATGGAAGATTTAGAAACGCGATCTATCTCTTGGTTGGATTGACGTTGCTTGGAGAGCGATCTCATCAACACACGATCAAGCCATGCCAATTCCGCTTTGAGATAAGTCCAATTATCGGCAAATGGCTGCACAGGTGAAGGAAAAACTTCACCCATTTCTTCCGCAATCATGCGATCCCTCGGCGCAGAGTGCTACGGATCAATAACCCAATTGCGACTCCAAAACTTAAGAGGGCGATCGCGGCTTTGAGTATAGTCATACTGCCCCAAGGAGCCGTAAACACAACGCTATCCCAAGCCCATGAGCTATGACTATAAACATAGCGGATTGGCTCAATAGCCCAAGACAAGGGATTTAGACTAGCAATCCACTGTAACCAAGTGGGCATAAATGTAAGCGGTGCAAGGGCTGTACTAGAAAACATTAGAGGCAGATTTACCAAAAAGATGAAGGCTAACATTTCTTGATGCCCTGGCATCGCGAAGGACAACCCCAAGCTCAACATTGTGAAATCGACAATTAACAACATCAAGATCACAGCCATTACTGCCAAACCGCTCAGGCTGGGCAAACCTGCGCCCATAAATCCACTAACTAAGACGATCGCGAGGGTCTGCACCATGCTCAAGGCGATAATAAAAATTGCCGAAGCCACGATGATCGAAAAGCGAGAGGCTAGGGGTGCAACTAAGATGCGGTTGAGAAAACCAAACTCGCGATCAAACAACATCGGCAGTCCTGAGTTTAAAGCGCTGCTAAAAGCCGTAAAAACAATGATCCCCGCAGCTAAAAACTGCACATAGGTCTGTCCATCGCCAACCAATCCCTTGGGCAATCCGCTAAATAACGCCCCAAAAAGCAGTAACCACATCAAGGGCTGTAAGACACCTGCGATCAAAGTTGTCGGGCGACGACGCAGTTGAATAAATAGTCTGGTGGTCAATGCGGTTACTTCTTGAAAAAAATCAGCCCAATCAGAGCGTGAATTGTCGGGTTGCCAAACTTGTTGAACTGGAGGTTCGGGATTGCTTAGAGTCGGAAGCGATGTCATAGATATATCTGAAATAAATAGCTGCCATCTCTTATCATACGTCTAATCCCAAAAGAGAAAAAGCTAAGTCTTTCTCTCTTTTGAGATTTTCAGCAACTGTAGTGCTGAAAATCTCAAAACCACTTTTTTGAAAGCTAGCCTAAGGTTATAGCAATTTTAAATATTTAGAAGAGGCTTCGATGCTTCGACAAGCTCAGTGCATCGCTTCGCTCAGACAACGTATACTGCTGGCTGAGCGAAGTCGAAGCCCTAACTCTTATTTGAAACAGCTATAGCTTTCAAAAAATGTTTTTTGTAATAAGAAGCGTCTCTTCTCTCCATAATCAAACCTAAGAAATGAGTAGCAGCGCTTCGCTTCGCCACTCATTTCTTAAGTTTGGTGCTGAAAATACTTGGTCAAATGTAGATAGCAACAAAGCACATCCTACACTTGAAATATATCAATTTAGGATTATTAAAAGCATCATGAATCAAGAGCAAATCCCTGAAGGAGTGGAACGGGAAGTAAAAACAGTGGGTGGCGCAGCGATCGATGGTGCACCGATCGCTTACATCATCGTTCTGGCGGCAGTGGTGACGGTGTTAGCATTTATCCCTTTCTCGATTGTACTTGGCTCAGGCAAAGGGATTCCCCTAAGTCAAAGTATCTACCCGTTAATTGGCTGGCTATTGGGGCCAGTTGCAGGAGCTTTGGCTAGTGCCATTGGTACATTAATTGGTGCTTTGCTAGCACCATACACAGCGGGAGTACCTGCGATCGCGCTGTGGGGAGCTGCGATCGCTAGCTTTGCCGCAGGAGCGATGGTAGTCGAAGGGAGACGCAAATATTGGTACTTGGGATTAACGTTGCTATTTGTCGTTGAGCTATCAGCCTTTGCATATTTGGCGATCATTCGTAATCGTATCCCAGTAAATATTTTTATTGCAGGCGCTTTTATTGATTGGTCAGCCATATTGTTGTTTGTACTTCCAACAAGGACTTTGTTTGTGCGCTTGATTAGCAGTAATAATTTTGTGAAAGTGGCGATCGGTATTTTTGGTGGTACTTGGACAATTTGCGGATTAGCACATTTAAGTCAAGTTCCCTTTACCTACTACTTATTCAACTGGCCAGAGGCAATTTGGACAGCACTCATTCCAATCATTCCTGTGGAAAATGCCCTCAGAGGATTGTCTGGGGCAG
Source organism: Pseudanabaena sp. (assembly GCA_003249015.1). GTDB lineage: Bacteria > Cyanobacteriota > Cyanobacteriia > Pseudanabaenales > Pseudanabaenaceae > Pseudanabaena. The sequence continues at coordinate 46,644 of QBLS01000004.1, forward strand.
TCATCGGTACGGGAGTGATCTCTGGTTTGAAGGCAATTAATTTGGTGAAACCAAAGGAAGCGATTTATTAATGGAATGAGTGGCGATGCTTGTTATTAATTCCTTAACATAGCAACTTTAAATATTTAGAAGCGTCGAAGCCCTAACTCTTATTTGAAATAGCTATACCAATTCACAAAAGTTTGACTACAATGCTTGTGAATTGAAAACCAAGTCCATTATGGGTTTTTAAATAAAGAAATGGCGTAGCCATTTCTTTATTCGGTATTATTCTTGGCTTTGCAAAATTGTGACTGGGGTAAATTGAGATACTTCCTCTGCTAAATTCTGCATGGTAAGGGCATTACTAACGGAAAAGCGATCGCCAACTAAATCTACAAAACCAACTCTCTTCAATTTATCCATGACCTGTTCCTTCATATCTAGAAAATAAAGGTTAATCCCTACAGCTCTAAATTCGATAACTAAGTTCTCAAGGCTTTCTAAGGCGCTAAAGTCAATAAGATGGACAGCATTACAGACTAAGCAAATAGATGTCAAATCAGGGCAATCGCTAACTGCGTCTTTTAAGAAATTTTCTAAATATCGAATATTAGTGAAGTTGAAACTAGCCTCAGCACGAATAGCTAAAACCCTAGGACTGGCAAAAATCTCGTCATGAAAATAATTGTAAAGAAGTTCAGAATCATTCTGTTTAATCACTTCCATAGGTAACAGACTAGAACGATAAAGATGGACAAGAAGGGCTGTAATTGCGCCAAGAACTATACCTGTCTGGGCATTCCATAAAAGAACTGCTATAAAAGTAGTCAGCCAAACGAGAGCTTCTAATTTGTCATAGTTCCACATTCGCCTAAAAGTGTTTAGGTCAATCAGCTTGTAAACGGCTGTAATAATAATTGCTGCGAGACAGGCTTGGGGTAAAAAGTAAAACCATGACGTAAAAAATACTACCGTCACTATCACTAATAGCCCCGTAATTACTGAAGCTAATCCCGTATTTGCTCCTGCGGCAAAGCTAACCATCGAACGACTCACCGCACCTGTGACGGGGTATCCTCCCGAAAAAGCAGCCCCAATATTAGCGATTCCAAAGGCAATCAATTCTTGATTGGGATCAATCTTCTCTTTGTTCTTACTGGCGATCGCTTGTCCCCCAGCAAATCCTTCCATAAAGCTAACCAGAGCGATCGCCAAAGCCGCAGTCAGCAAAACTTGCCAAGTTTCCCGATCAAATATCGGCATAGTTAATCCTGATAAACCCGCAGGAATTGTACCGACAATCTCGACCCCTGCCGTCTGGTCAAGCCGCAAACTGAAAGTAATGCAGGTTCCCAAAATCACTACTAGTAATGGTGCACCCTTAGCGATCGGCAAGATCTGGGCTTCGTTCCAGCCGATCTGTTTGAGATGATTAACCAGAGGCTGATTGAAATAGAACAAAATTACAACACTAATCAATCCCAAAATACTAGTGACAGAATTGAGATGGGGCATTAAAGCACAGGTTATCCATACCGTTTCGATAAAGGAGGTAGTTGCAGGAACCTCTAAACCCAAAAGATGATTGATTTGACTTACAATCACAATTATCAAAGCTCCACTAATAAAGCCCGAAATAACCGAATGACTGAGAAAGTTTACCAAAAATCCCATTCGCAGTATTCCCATCACCGTGGCGATCGCCCCGACTAAAAAGGCGATCGTTAAAGCTAAGGTCAAATATTCCGCAGTTCCCTGTGATGCTAGCGGCGCGATCGCAGAAGCGACCATGAGAGAACTTACCGCCACTGGTCCCACCGCAAGGACTTTGCTAGTTCCCAATAATGGATAGGCGATCGCAGGGAAAATACTCGCATAGAGTCCTACCTGTGGCGGCAGTCCAGCTAGTAGTGCATAAGCCATGCTTTGAGGAATCAGCAAACTCGTAACAATAATCCCTGCGGTAATATCACCAAGTAGGTACTGGGTTTGATACTTCTGCATCCACTCCCAAGCTGGAAATAGTGATACTTGTGATGCATTGGACATATTCATCTCTAAATGGCTACATCATTTCTTGATTTGTCAATAAATTGAATGGCGGCGCTTTGCGCCGCCATTCAATTTGTTGCGAATTTGAAAGCGCTGCTTAACAACGCTTTTAAATTCGCTTGGTTTAGAGTGACCTAAAGTCCTGTTGGTAAGCCTGTCGGCTTGCCCTTGATACTGGTAACAATTCTGCCCCAGCCAGCTTCGCCACCACCATCCCAAAGAATCTGCTGCATCACATCATAGCTATAGGCATCATAAGCACCATTAGCGCCAATGTCATAACTGTCACTAGCGCCATGCCTTACACCATAAGGATCATGAACTAGCCAGACCCTTTTATCTGGATCATGTCCCACCAGCAGACAAATATGCCCACTGCTCTTATAGGCGACTCCAATCACAACAGGAATCTTGACTTTAAGGGATAGTAAAATATCTTTAGATGAGAGGGTATGACTGAAATAAGAATTGATTCCTAATTCTTTCAATGCTCCAGTCTGAGCATTGTGATCGGTAGTATCGCCATACTTGCCAACTAAACGCATAAATACCGACTCAGGCTCATCAAGCCCTTGAGTCTTTGCCATTTTAGACAACTCCCCATTGAGTAAAAAGTCCGCCAACATGGAGTTACTGGTTGTATTACACTGTCTCCAACCAGGACCAAAAATCCGTTCGTCATTGTCCAATTGGGAACTATACTGCACAGGCAACTTGATCAGTTTATTGGAATCTTCACCCTCAATCTTTACGTGCGGATCGTAGGCATAAACATCCTGTAATTTTGTTTGTCCATTCATCGCTAGCATCGGTGAAGCAAGGGTCATGGAAAGATGCTGATTGCGATCGGGACTATATTCTGTAACAAAAAAACTTTGACCTTTTTTGATAAATATCTTTTCAGAGTCAGCTAAATCAGATGAACCAAGTAATTTCTTTTTAAGAAGAGTATCTACTTCGGCGATCGCTTTCGGCATAGACCAACCTCAAAATATATAGAATGATGTTGTAGATCATCGCATATTTGTCAAGGAGATTCTAGAATGAGGGTCTGATTTAGAAGATGGAAATTCTAATATGGCGATCGTCTAAAGTATTAAAAATCTTGTGAATTTATTTAATGTTATTTAGCACAAATAAAATAGCAACTCAATTTTTTTGCAAACCATTGACAAACTAAGATTATTCGTAGTTATATAGGACAGGACAAACAAATATCAATTATTTGGGTATCCGTCTTATGCAGAATACCTGCGTCTCTCAGTTTGGTGCATGTTCACTACTTTGACTCAACACTAAATTGAGATTACGACTTGTACTCCTATTAAATGTATTGGTTCAACATACTGAAGTATGCACTGAATTGAGGGACATAGGTATTCTGCTTAAGACGTCTACGATCAAATGTACTAAGAAAATGTGCTGATAAAGCATATGAATTTTGTGTGTTTGAAAATTTGATATTTCAAGTCTGTTAAATAATCACTTAACGGAGTTCTTTGAGATGGCTAAGCATTTGACTAAGAAGCAAAAAGATGCGATCAAGCATCAACTCGCTTACGTTGTTGGATTTGGAGTATCTTGCTTTTGGAAGACACGTTGTTCTTCGTCTGATATCTTTACACTTGATGAGCTAACTCTTGATCATCTAATCCCTAAGAGTAAAGACGGCTCGAATAATCTAGAGAATTTACGCCTTGCCTGTGTTCACTGTAATCAGTCGCGTGGTAATAGCCTGTTTCCGCCTCCACAAAAGTATAGAAGTTCATCTTTGAACGATTCTACCAAATAAATTTTTCAACTAAAACCTACATATAAAATCTAGGTTTTATATGTAGGTTTTAGTTGATTTAGACAACGATATTTTTAACAATTAAGCTCAACAAAAATGCATAAACTTTTGATTTTTAATGACGAAAAATTACTTCTTCGTGCGCTCACTCACCGCTCCTTTGTGAATGAAAACTTCAATGAGTCTGGACATAATGAAAGACTAGAATTTCTTGGCGATGCCATTCTTAATTTCCTGAGTGGAGAATATCTATATGGACAAGATCCTGAAATGGCAGAAGATGAGATGACTCGAAGACGGTCAGCCCTTGTTGATGAGAAACAACTCGCTCGCTTTGCCACTGAAGTTGAGCTAACTTTTAAAACTCGCTTAGGAGAAGGTGCAAAAAGAGAAGGTGGTTATCATAACCCTAATATCTTGAGCAGTACATTTGAAGCAGTTGTGGGTGCTTATTACTTGGATAAAAATCGCAATATTGAAGCACTTCGTCCCATAGTAGAACAACTGTTTGACTCTGTGCCAAAAGATGTCATGGTTGTGCGCTCAAGCATAGATTCCAAGAATAAGCTACAAGAGTTTGTCCAATCAAATGGAGTAACAAACCCTCCAAAGTATGAAACCGAGCAAATTGGCGGAATGTCTCATTCCCCAGAGTTTCTATCCAAAGTCTATGTGAATGGCAAGATTTGTGGAGAAGGTAAAGGTCGAAACAAGAAAGATGCAGAAAAAGAAGCCGCCGCCGATGCGCTGACTAAGCTGAAAAAGCGAGGTTTAAGCATCTAGACCCTAGACCCACTTAAAAATTAGTGGTGCGGCGTAAAGCGCCGCACCACTAATTTTTGAGCGGGAAGGGAATTGTTTCGCTTGTTTAGCGGGCGAAACAATTCTCTAGTTTTTAATTGTGTAACTGAGTAGTCCGATTATTTAATGGTTGCAAAGGACGGGCATCGACCCGAAAGATTTGGGCAAACTTTTCTATCTGTTCCTTAGAAACTTTAACTGGCTCTGTAAAAATATTCCAGCTTACGCCTTCACTACATGGTGGTGTAGTTAACGAGCCATCATAACTAAAATAGCTTCTCTTCGATGGCAATAAATCGACAGCATTAATCAACAGATTACCGACATTACTAACCTCTCCATAAGCTGGGAGATGTTCCCAAACTTGAGAAACTAGAGAATTTGACATCCCCTCACTTAACATAACCGCCACTACTGCTAGATGTCCCGATTGATCACGATGTACTAGATGCATCTCCATCGGTGAGGCTTGTCCATTAATGTAATGCTCGCTAGGAGTGTGGAAATGAAACTGCAATAGAGCATATTCATTCCCTTCGATCGTAACTTTACTTCCCTCTGCGTAATTAACCTGAATTGTATGTCCATTGTTGACAACTTCGAGAGGAGATGGCTTGTAATCAAAATTGATATTTGCGGGGCTACTGTTTGCTGCTTCACTGATGTTGATGGGTGACTGAGCTTTACCTAGCTCACATAGCGCAAAATCTTTAGACAAATGCCCCCATTGAGTTGGGTTTTCAGTTCCGCCATAGCTCCAGTTTATAGTCTGCGCGGCTAGAGCCGATGGCAAATTTATGGAAAATAGTAGAAAACTGCTTATAGCGATCGCGAATACCCGAAACAATCTCGTCATCATAACCGCCTCTAGTCATAGTTGCTTAATGTCTGCGCTTTTAATAAATACTAAAACGCTTATCACTCAAATCAAAACGGAGAGAAGCTTTAAAAGCAATGCAAGGCAACACTTTTAAAGCTTCTCTCGGCGATTGCTGTATTTTTGACAGATTATAGCAATCCTGCTTGAGCAAGTCCCAAAATCATACCAGCCCCAAGAACGTGACCAAAACTAGTCACAGCCAACAGCTCAGGCAACCCGAACCCTGCAAATAAACCAGGTAACTCGATAGGTAGGCTAGGGCCAACACCTTTGACTTGAATGCCATAACGCGCCACTACTAGTGCAAATACGTTAGTAGTCAACATGATCAAAGCTACATTTGTTGACCAAACTGGGGTAGTTGGAACGGCGGCTAGGATATGAAATGCAAAATTTGTCATAAATTTTATTTACCTTACTTAGTATTTTTAAATGTAAGTAGCTCGACAGGATCAAAAATCTGAAGCCAAAAAATCGCTGCTCGCTTAGCGGGCAGTAAAGCTTTCAGAGTCCTATATTTAATCGCGCTTAGCTACTTGGTTGCCTATAAAATTTTTATTACCCTAATCCTATGGGCTATCCAGAACTCTAAAAATACTTCTTAAGTTAAATTCATGAAACGTAGCAATCGTTAACAGATGCAGCGCTTCGCGCTGATGTAATACCAAATCTAGAACAGTGCGTGGCAAAGCCACGCACTGTTCTAGATTTCCTCTAGAATTTTAAATCTCACATGATTTAATGAAAGCTCACCAATGGAGTAGGGTTGAGGCTGAATGGTCTCGAAAAAGATACCTTTCCCAATTTCCACATGATACCAAGGTAAACCCATAAACCAACGAGTGGGATAAGGACGATAGCCAGTATCGTCAGGATTAGACTCCATCGGCAACCAACCCACACTGGGGATATAGAACTCAATCCAAACGTGATTGTAATATTGGTGCAGAGGCACATTCATCATGAACTCTTCATCGTGGGGGCATTTGTAACGCCCAACAGTGCGGCAAGCAATTCCATTTAAACGAGCTAGGGCTAACAACAAGCCCACATATTCACCGCAAGATCCTGTGCCTCTGACTAGTACTTCTTCGGGAGAGGCGATGTAAGGGGTAACGCGATAGGAAAGCTTGTCGTAAACATAGTCACGAATCAAACGCATCTTTCGCAAAATATTAGTCTCATCGCCCACAGCTTCTCTTGCCGCCGCTTGAATGATGGGATTGTCCATACTTAGTCCATCATCATCAACTAAATACAACTTCTGCATTTCAGGCGATAGCTCAGGTACAAACTCTACTTCACTCTCCTTGAGTTCGTACTTAATGCTGTGCAATTCTAAAGTTGCTTTCCAGCCAAACATTCTCGCTTCTTCAGGCTTGAGATTACCTAGTTTGAATGCGGCTACGCGCTGACCATCGACAATTTCTTCTTCAAAGGGAATTCCAATTGGCTCGATCGCTAATAGCTTTTGACGATAGGTGTCGGTAGGATAGGCGACCCGCCAAGTGAGGTTATAGACTGAAGTTGGCTCTTCCGCAGATAGTTCTTCCAGATAGACCATTTCCACCTTGTAGCCGTTGGTGAGGGTATAACGCAGCTTCTCGCTCTGATGTTGGTCAAATTTGAGATAATGGATAAAGTTTCTTTCGCGCTCGGCAACTGAAAAGGGTTGATCTAAATCATTGGGATTCTCGCGAATGTATTTCTCATCGGAAGAATAAACTACATATAATTCTTCTCCTAAAAAGCCTAATCCTGTGGGATTAGGAAATGGAGTCAAACCTCGCTGCATTATTTCCCCTGTTTTGGCATTGAGGCGATATACAGTTTCTTCTGTGCGATCGCTAACCCATAGCTCTTCACCCACCAGAGTCAAAGCTTCAAAGCCAGCTCCCGGGGCTTCCATAACTCTCAACAAAGTACGGGTGGCTCGACCAAATACAAAAATCTTGCCTACTTCGCTGGAGCTAACATATACGCCGCCCTCGGATACAGCAATACCATCAATGCGATTAGGTAGCTCCATAAATGGTTGCAAATCAAAGTCCACCATATCGCAGTAATAAATCCCGTTATCCTTGGTGATCCATACTGTTTCACCTGCGATCGCTATCCCAGTTGCATCTCGGAACTGAAGTGCGGTGTAGTTGTTAAGAACGGTCGCACCTTCTGATTGCGGATCGATCTTAAGTAGATGCCCCTGATAAGCATCAATACAGAGGGCGTAGGAGTGACGATGCTCAGGCTCACTACTTGCCTCGGTTTGCCATACTAACCCGTGGAGGTTATAAGCGCCAATGGGATAAATCGTGCTTGGGAAGCTAGGCATAGGATATTTGGGCGAATGATTTGAAATGCTTTAAGTAGTATAGAGAGATTTTTGTGCATCGTGGCGAAGCCATAATGCACAAAAATCTCTCTAGGTTTCTAATTCACAGAAGTATAACTACACTTTTGTGTATTGAAAAACGAACCCAGTATGTTTTTTTAATAAAGAAATGACTACGCCATTTCTTTAATTTGGTTTTGACTCAGCACAAAGCGCTGTAACCTTCAATCTGACTTTAAAAACAACATTGCTTTCGTAGCAAAAGCGACATTATGTAGCAATTACCAATCAATTACAGTGCTTTGCGCTGACTTAGAACCTAACAGATGGTTCCTGCCCACTACGCTAGCAGAGCCATCTGTTAGGTTTTGAGACTAGGTGCGTGCTGATGCAAGTCAGGACATTTAACTAGCTTAGTGCCAGACCAATCTGTAAAAGTATTGCTGTCTACATAATGGCGTGGTGTTGCCATTAGCAACTGCCAAGCCTTGCCAGCATTAACCAAGTTATATTTTTCGGGATAGAGGGTTAAGAGAAGTTCCTGAGCCATTGGATAGTAATTAGGATTCATCCCAGGAAAAATATGATGCTCAGTGTGATAGGAAAAGTTGATGTGCAGAATGTCAAATATTCGAGGCACACGAATTGAGAGGCTATTCGCCAATACATCATTTACTTCTGTCATAGGACAAAGCAGGTGATTGGTATAAATATAAAACATCAGTCCTGCATGACCTAGCCAAATTGGTAAAAAGTAGCTAAGCAAAATTTTTATAGGAGAAAATCCTAAGCCCACAAAAATTAAACTATGCAAGCCAATCATTACCAGTAGTTCGATCGCGATCGCTTTTCGTTCTTTTTCGCTAACACTAAAGGCAAAAACAGGATATTGGGCAGATTGATTGTTAAAAAATAGAACGGAAGTTAAATTGCGAAATGCGTGCATCCCCCAAGCATGACCCATGCCGATCGCTAAGAAAAAAGGATTTACTTCTGACGATGGTACGAATAGATTTTGAATCCATTTACCCCAATTATTTGGCTGTGAAGCTAGGTAATTGCGATCGGGATCTTGATGGGAATTAGTGGTGCTATGGTGTTCCCGATTGTGAACTGCTTTCCATAATGTTGGTGGCATCCATAACATGGTCAGCCCCAATAAACTAACGATTCTGCGGATTACAGGATTAGCGATCGCCGCACTATGCATCAAGTCGTGGGTACTAAATAGCAACAAAATAATGCTATTTGCCATGCAAAGGGTGATCGGGAGGTACAGCCATAGATACTGCCATTGCCAACGGTCAAGGTAAGAAGCGATCGCCCATCCCACGATCATGATTGCCATATTGATCAATAAAATCCAGATTTTTTGAGGATCGGCTTGGAATGCGGCGGCTGGGAGTAAAGGACGCAATTTCTTGGCATAATCAGCCTGCGTCATCAAGTCGTTTTGATCGGCAATGTTCATTATTTGGTATGTCTAGGTATTGAGAATAGTGCAGATAATGCGTATAAAGCTTTTGCAATCGAGTAGCGGTGCTTCGCACCGCTACTCGATTGCAAAAGCTTTACATCACAACATCCTGCGATTTCTGCCTAAATTTGCTAAAAAATAGTCATTTTTTGACATTATAGCTATAATCACTTGCATTACAGCACTTTGCACTTAAAACCGAAGCAAGAATAAATTTAAAAGCGTTGCGAAGCAACGCTTTTAAATTTATTCTTGCTTCGACTGATCGGTAACCTCTATTCTTTTGTTTAAGTTTTGGTTAAAAGTCACCATAATCGACCTGAAAACAAGTCAATCCTAAGTCACGCCAAACCCGCACCACCTGATCGCGATCATCGATAACAAAAGCGACATTATATCTATTCAAAATAAACTGATCATACATTTCTCGTTTGACGATGCTGTCTTTCCTCGTATCACCAGACCGTCGCATATGTAGCTCCTCGAAGCAAATATGATGCTTGGATAGCCAAGCTAGAGTTTGAGGTTTAAATTGATCAGCTCTTCCTGATAAAAATATGATTTTCTTCCCAGATCGATCAAGAATTGAGCGCACGGGTTCATTTACCAGATCAAGTTCACACTTAACCGCATCATAGGGACTACGATCGCCAATCAATGCGATCGTGCCATCAAGATCACAAATAATTGCCTCAGGTAATTCGGGTTTGTAAGCAGGTTTAGGCGATCGTGGCGGGGCAATAAACTGGTTATACATATCGCGAATCACCTTTTCACCAACAGAGTTACTTCGCTGCAAGTCCCTTTTAATGCAGGTTTCTAGAGACACATGGCGAAAATCAACAATTTCTAAAACTGCTAAACCATCTATTAACTGTTTGATCCGATCAGCCTCTTTAGGCAGCAAATTAGTATGGTCAACAATAACGTGCTGACCGCCTTCTAGAGCCGCCTTAATAATTTTATCTTGAATATCTAATATGAATTTTTCATTAGGTTTAGAGAGATGAGAATTACTTAACATCGCTCCTAGATCGTTTTTACAGACGCGCTTAATATTATTTGGTGATTTATCGATTTTGCTCTTTGCCCATGTAGATTTTCCTGAAGCTGGTAAGCCAATGGGGAAATAAACTATAAGCATCTCTAATTACTCCTATAAATTTTTTAGTGCATTTTTGGTGGTTTCTACTATAATGAAATGTAAAGAATCGCAAGATACTACTATTTCCCTTTATCACTTTCGTGAGGCAAACCATGTTTCTCGCCCCTCCCAAACAAAATCAAGCTAGCAATCTGCAAACTTCATTGGATTTGCCTTTAGATCTGTTTCAGGCGATCGCTGATCTCAAAAAGGAAATGAATGCTGTTATCTTGGCGCACTATTATCAAGACCCAGACTTACAAGATATAGCCGATTATATTGGAGATTCACTGGGTTTGTCCCAAGCCGCAGCCAACTGTCAAGCCGATGTAATTGTGTTTTTAGGCGTGCATTTCATGGCAGAGACAGCCAAAATTTTAAACCCTGACAAGTTAGTACTACTCCCCGATCTTGATGCAGGCTGTTCCCTTGCTGACAGTTGCCCTCCCGATCGCTTTGCTGAGTTTAAGGCGGCTCACCCCGATCATTTAGTCATTTCCTACATAAACTGCACTGCGGAAATCAAAGCCCTTAGCGATATCATCTGCACCAGTGCCAATGCCGTGTCAATTGTCAATCAAATTCCTGCCGATCAGCCGATTATCTTTGCCCCCGATCGCAACCTTGGACGCTATGTGATGCAGCAAACAGGGAGAGATTTGTTGCTTTGGGATGGGGCTTGTATGGTGCATGAAATTTTTTCGGAGCGAAAACTAATTGATCTCAAACTTATGCATTCCCAAGCTGAAGTAATTGCCCACCCTGAATGCGAAGCCAATGTATTGCATCATGCCGATTTTATTGGCTCGACAACTGGGTTATTGAAGTACATCCAGAAAAGCGATCGCCAAGAATTTATCGTAGTCACTGAATCGGGTGTAATTCATCAAATGCAAAAGGTGGAACCACTTAAAAAGTTTATTCCCGCGCCACCAACTAGCAATTGCGCCTGTAATGAATGCCCTTATATGCGTCTAAACACCTTAGAGAAAGTCTACTTAGCAATGAAAAATCGGACTCCCGAAATTATTCTAGATGAGACTATTCGCCAAGGTGCTCTTAAACCAATGCAAAGGATGTTAGAAATGTCCTGAACATAATTACAAAGGGATGATCCTTCTGCTAAGCAGAAGGATCATCCCTTTGTAATTGAGCGAGGTGGCGCAAAGTGCCGCCTCGTTCTGTTTAGACTTTAACTATAAAGATGAATATTCTTCTGAATTGCAAACTGTTTGTATTGCTGGTGATAAATCATTAACTCATCTAGTAGAGTTTGGACGCGATCCCAATCAGTAGGAAAACTACCAGTTTCAGCAACAAGCTGCTGACGGATTACCCTGATTCTCTGCAAATTTGTGTGTGCCATCACTAATCCAACATTACACATGACATTAAATTTACAGATAATCAACAGAAAAACTTTGTATCGCAAGAATCAAAAATAGTTAAATAATTGTTAACTTCTCGATTTGCCATCCAAAACTAATAGGCAAGTGATGTGGCTTCGCGCCGCCACTTGCCTATTAGTTTTGGATTTAGCTATAGCGAAGTAAGGCTTACTTAGGACATAAAACCAGAAAAAGATTGGTAGCATGAAGCGCTACCAATCTTTTTCTGGTTTTTATTGTTTTGCTATAGGTGCGACAATTCATTCTTTAGGAATATCCCCAGCCAAAAAGTAGCCAAACTTAGTCAGTTTTCAGGTTTAGGCTACTCTGATTGCCTTGGCAATGGCATACTGAAAGATAGCAAGTATATCTGCCAGCAATAACTTACTTTCAATTTCTTAGCAGGACAATTTAATTAATGTTGATGTACACAGTTGAAATAACTCTCAAAAATAATCCGATCGCTCTGTCTGTGCAGCGTAAAGAACAGGAAGGAGCTGAAGCGCTTTATCGGGAACTTGCTAACGCGATCGCCGAAGGTCAACCCAAGGTATGGGAATTAACCTGCGAAAAGCAAGAAGGGAAGAAAGTTTCCGTGCTTATTAGTGAGATTTCCGCCGTTCAGGTTTCCGAAAAGTCAGGCGCTTCCGCAAACATGGGTGCAGGGTTTATCCGAGCCTGATTTAGCGTAATTTTCAGTTCTAGAGATGGCGGCGTTAATGCGCCGTCATTTCCAAGTTATGAAGATTTTTGAGAATCGAAAGCTAAACCCATTGGGTTTTTCAAATCAAGAAATAGCACAGCCATTTCTTGATTTGGTGTTAGGTATGATTACTGAGCAATTAATTACACAATTGACAATGCCCATTCAACAGTCTCTCACCGACACTTCTATAAGTGTTCAAAATCTTAACTTTGCATGGGCTTCTGGTGAAACAGTCCTTGATCGCTGCACTCTCTCAGTGCCGAGAGGCGAGTTTTGGATGCTATTGGGGACAAATGGTAGTGGTAAGTCAACTTTACTAAGGCTACTAGCAGGACTACTGCAACCCAAATCTGGGGCGATCTCTATAGCTGATCGCGTTGGTTTTGTTTTTCAAAATCCTGACCATCAGTTAGTAATGCCTACGGTCGGTGCAGATATTGCCTTTGGGCTAGTATCGGAAAATCTTTCTCACGCCGAAACCTTGGGACGAGTTAAGGAAGCTCTGGGAGCCGTCAACTTGGAACAAATGATTCGTCGTCCAATTTATGCTCTTAGCGGTGGACAAAAACAAAGAGTAGCGATCGCGGGGGCGATCGCACGTAATGCTGAAGTTTTATTGCTAGACGAACCAACTGCATTGCTAGATGGGGAAAACCAAATTGATCTTGTTGCTTCGGTTCGCGAACTTGTTAAACAAAAAAATCTGACTGCTCTCTGGGTAACTCATCGCCTTAATGAGCTGGACTACGCTGACGGTGCATTTCTCTTAGAACGCGGTCAAGTGATCGATCAAGGAGATCCTAAAAGGTTAAAGCAGGTTTTATTAGAACGAAGCTAACTCAGGAGGGTAAAGGCGGCTTAATGCGCTTTCTTTATCCCTTTGAGTTTTGGAATCATCACTTGAAACACCGCTATTTTGGTATTATTAGCCCTAACTAATAACATGGTATAGCTCATGCATATTGCATGGTTAGGCAAAAAATCGCCAGCTTGTGGCAACGTAACCTATAGTCGTGAGATTACAAACGCTTTACTTGATCGCGGGCATCGGGTCAGCTTTATGCACTTTGCGCCAGAGTCGGAAAGTGAAATCTCTGAGCAAATTGATCATGAAGATTCTGAGGATGGCAGTCAACAGGATGTAACCTTACCATTTCTATATAAGTCCACCATCTATACGGTTCCTTCGCTGCGGGCTAACAAAATTTTGATTGATTCCCTGCGATCGTTAAAGCCCGATATTATCCATGCGTCCCTTGCCATATCTCCCCTTGACTTTCGATTGCCAGAGATTTGTGCAGAGCTAGACTTGCCCTTAGTCGCCACATTCCATCAGCCCTTTGATGTTAAACGCCGCAATCTTGCCTCTAGCACCCAGCAACTTACCTATCAAATCTATGCACCATCTCTAGCCGACTACAACCAAGTTATTATCTTCTCCAATATTCAAAAAGAGCTTCTCAATAAATTGGGAGTTCCCAATACCCGCATTGCCATTATTCCCAATGGAGTGGATAGCGATCGCTACTCCCCTGGAATTTCGAGCATTAAAGAAGAACTCAAAGCGGAAGTATTGTTTTTATATCAAGGGCGGCTAGCTGCTGAAAAAAATGTGGAGGCTCTGCTCAGAGCTTGGCGCAAATGCCGAATGCCTGAAGGTTGTAAACTCGCGATCGTTGGCACAGGCCCTCTGCTAGCGGGACTAAAAGCTTTTTACGGTTCTGATTCCAGCATTATTTGGATGGGATATATTGCCGATGAAAAGAGACGGATCGAGATTTTGCGCGGTACAGATGTATTTATTTTGCCGTCCTTAGTTGAAGGTTTGTCTTTGTCTTTATTAGAAGCGATGTCCTGCGGTGTCGCCTGTATTGCCACCGATGTTGGTGCTGACGGCGAAGTAATTGAAGGCGGTGCGGGGATTATTCTTGATTCCCATAAGGTGACTTCACAGCTCTGCACGTTGCTACCTCTGTTTGTCGATCACCCTGAGCTAGCTAAAATCATTGGCTTAAAAGCAAGGCAGCGGGTTTTAGATCGCTACACATTAGCGAAAAATATTGATAGCTTAGAAGCTCTCTACGAACAGACGATGAGCCAACAGTGGGTTCGTGTCAGTGCCTTTTAAGGCATTTTGTCTAGACCCAAATTGAGGTAAGATCGCAGAAATATTACACATGGGTAAGGAATTTTTCTGTGATTAATTTTAAGAAGATTTGGATAAGCTGTAATCAAGTTTTAATCGTTGTTTGCTTACTAGTGACCTTACTAAGCACTTCAGTGATAACTTTTGTACAGCCTGTAAATGCTATGCCGATTGCGGCTATCAGCGCTTCTTCCAGCGAAAATTTAAAAGTTCTAGGAGATCGCTTTGATCGACTGGAAAAGTATGTATATTCCGAAAAATGGAATGACGTCATTACCTACATTCATGGCCCTTTTGGTGAGATTCGCCGTGAATTAAGAATGGTAGCGGCGCAACTAGACAAAACCAAAAAAGAAAAAGCAAATACATTGGCTAATGATCTATTCAAGAATTTTGTGAAGCTGGATAATGCTGCTAATTCCAAAGATGCGATCGCTGCTGAGTCAGCATTTAAGAGCTCTCTGCAAAACTTTGAAGATATCGTTGAATTAACTCAATAAAAAGGAAAGGGCGGCGCAGTGCGCCGCCCTTTCCTTTTTTTATTATAAAGCGCAGCTTTGCGGCGCTTTATAATTTTAATTATGCAAAAGCCTATTTACCTTGATTGTCATGCGACTACACCTGTGGATGAGAGGGTGTTAGAAGCAATGCTGCCCTACTTTCGAGAAGCTTTTGGCAATCCTGCTAGCGTGGGGCATCTGTACGGATGGGAAACTGAGTCAGCAGTTAAATTGGCGCGTGAGGCGATCGCTAATAGCATCAATGCAACCCCTGAAGAAATTGTATTTACTAGCGGCGCGACGGAAGCTAATAACCTCGCGATCAAGGGGATTGCTGAAGCTTACCACCAAAGCGGTAGACACATTATTACTTTACAAACAGAACATAGCGCTGTTCTTGATCCCTGCGTTTACCTGCAATCTCTAGGATTTGAAGTTACCTATTTACCTGTGCAAAAAGATGGTCTAGTCAATTTAGAAGCACTAGAAAAAGCTCTGCGTGAGGACACAATTCTAGTCTCCATAATGACAGCAAATAATGAGATTGGAGTAATACAGCCGATACAGGCGATTGGTCAAATCTGCCGCGATCACCAAGTTTTATTTCATACCGATGCGGCTCAGGCGATCGGCAAGATTCCTTTAGATGTGGAGTCAATGCACATAGATCTGATGTCGCTGACTGCCCATAAAATTTACGGAGCTAAGGGAATTGGCGCTTTATATGTCCGTCGTCGCAATCCAAGGGTCAACCTCGCGCCGCAACTACATGGCGGCGGACAGGAACGGGGTAGACGTTCTGGGACTTTATACACACCGCAAATAGTGGGATTTGCCAAAGCCCTAGAGATTGCGATCGCCAATCAAGCCACAGAACAGCAAGCCGCTTTGCAATTGCGGGAACAGCTTTGGCAAAGACTGCAAGAACTGGATCAGGTAATTTTAAACGGGCATTCCACCCAGAGGCTCGCAGGCAATCTCAATGTGAGTTTCCCAAATATTAAGGGCAATGCCCTGATGCTAGCCCTTAACCCAGTTGTGGCGGTGTCATCAGGTTCAGCTTGCAGCTCTGCAAAAACGGCTCCGTCCCATGTACTTACCGCCTTGGGACTTTCCCCTGAACTCGCCTATGCCTCAGTTCGGTTTGGCATTGGGCGCTTTAACACAATTGAGCAGATCAAAACCGTTGCCGATCATGTTATTGCTTCAGTGCGATCGCTTAAAAGCAAAACCCAGCAAGGCTAATTTGCCCGCTTTACGGGCAAATTAGCCTTGCTGGGTTTGTACCCAACAAATAGGGTTACGGCGCATCGCGCCGCCATTAAACTATACTAAAAATCATCTATTTTTAATATTCGTCCTATGTCCTTAAACAAAGTGCATCTAGTCGGACGCGCAGGTCGCGATCCTGAAGTTAAATATTTTGAATCTGGAAAAGTTGTCTGTAACTTTGCGATCGCGGTTAACCGTAATACCAGCAATCGCGATGAGCCACCCGACTGGGTAGATCTAGAAGTCTGGGATAAAACTGCGGAAGTTGCGGCTAATTATGTCAAAAAAGGCAGTTTAATCGGTGTTTCAGGCTCATTAAAATTTGATCGCTGGAATGATCGGGCTACAGGCGAAGAGCGGCAAAAAGCAGTAGTCAGAGTTGATCGTTTAGAGTTACTTGGCTCACGAAAGGACAATGAAGCGGCAAGTAACAGTAGTGGCGGTTATGACGATGATTTTTAGATAAGAAGCCATAAAAAAGGGAGCATTTGCTCCCTTTTTTTATGGCTATCACTCTGGGGGGATTCGGTTTTCCGACTCGAAGATTATCAGTTGTATCAGTAAGAATATAACAAGCTGATTTGATAGTTAGCACCAGAAGTAAGAGACGATCTTGCACTTCTGTCTTTTCCAGATTTCAAACTACTAAGTGATCAATTATGTTTAATCTTGGTGAACTTGACTCAAACAACAATCTTTTACTCGAATACCTCAAAAAACAGTCACCTGAGACCCTAGCTACTGTAGCTCAGTCTGTTAGCCCAGAAGCTCAGCAAATTATTAGTCAAAATATTCAAAACCTAATTGGGATTCTGCCTTCGCAGCATTTTAACGTCAGCATCACCACGGATCGCGAAAATTTGGCTGGTTTAATCGGTTCGGCAATGATGACAGGATATTTCATTCGCCAGATGGAGACGAGGATGCAGCTAGATCAGTCTCTAGCAATATCTAGCAGCCCTGAAGCATAAATAGAAAAGGGGCAGCACGATGTGCTGCCCCTTTTCTATTTATGCTTGATTTTCAGCTACAGATTCATTTCTTCTTGAATTTCTGTTCTGCGACTTCTCTTGCTTTGGAGAATGTCCGTGAAAACGAATACCCAAAAATAGGTCGTACAAAAATCCCGCTAAGTCAGGCATTTTTAGTAAGCCTAAAGTCTGCGGTGAGCCATTAGCGTCCAATAAAGGCTTCATCTGGTAATAGGCTTTCTCATAGTAATACCAAGGCACATTCGGCCAAAGGTGATGAATCAAGTGATAGTTCTGACCTAGCAACATGATGTTTAGGAATCTGCCAGGATAGACTCTGGCATTTTTCCAACGCGATCGCTCAACAAAGGGACGATGGGGCAAATAATCAAAAAATAAGCCTAAAAGTAGTCCCATCACAGCCGCAGGGACAAACCAATAATTAAGCATATAGCTCAAAAATCCCCAGTAATAGCCAACGATAATCGTTGCCACTACAATCAAACGGCTAATCGCCCATTCCAACAGTTCATACTTGCGCCATAAACGGCGTTGAAAGAAGAAAATTTCATGGTAAAAGAAGCGAGCAGCAATTAACCATAAAGGGCCACCAGTGGAGACGTAATGATCAGGATCGTCCTCTTCATCATTTACGTGAGCATGGTGTTGCATATGCACACGGGTAAAGACGGGAAATACAAATCCCTGTAATATCGCCGAGATGTGACCCACTGCTGCATTAACAATGCGATTAGGGTGAGCAACTCCGTGGGAGGCATCGTGAATTACAGTACCAAGCACATAGAGTGCCGAAAAATTACAAACGAATACGAGCCAGTGATCCCAGCCCCATACCCAATACCCTGTTGTCGATGCAGTCCCTAAAACAATCGAACCTAGTAGCAGTAGTATTGTTGGATTAAATCCCTGCGCTGCACCCATCAGACCGATTGGAACAGTTAGGGCTTTGCCCTGCTGCTGCATTGTGTCACTCCTTAGTCAGTTTCTTATCTGGATTTATTATTCGCTATGTTGCGTTTTATTACAGCTTTTATTATGACTCATGCTAACGGGATTAGAGCTAGCTTTTGAAAAGTTTTAGAGTTTTCCGCAACTTTGGCACTGAAAAACTTAAAAATTTAAGATTAGCAGTGCGTCGAACTGTTGTATCGAATGAAGAAATGGTGTAGCCATTTCTTCGTCTGAAAATTCATACTGGGTTTGGATTTCAATTCACAAAAGTGTGACTACACTTTTGTGAATTAGTATTAGCCTTTAGGTTTTACGTTTTAGGGTGTTACCGAGATATTGATGCGCTTCAACCCAATCTGGACTGAGGGCGATTGCCGACTCAAAACAAGAGATCGCCTCATCAATCTTGTCAATGTTATTGAGGAGAATACCGAGGTTAAAGTATGGCTGGGCAAAGCTAGGGTCGATGTCAATGGCTTCTTTGTAAGCGATAATTGCATCCTTGGTTTGTCCCTTCTGGACAAAAGCACTGCCTAGATTGCAATGAGCGTCGGCAAAGTCTGGCTCAATTTGGATTGCTTTTTGCAAAGCACCGATCGCCTGATCTAATATTTCTGAACTGAGAACATCACTATTAAATTTTTGAATCCATGCCACACCCAGCAAGTTATAGTCTCTAGCCCGCAGCATTTCCGAGCTATAACTTTCGGCGCGTTCGTAGAGGGCAGCGATCGCTTCGGGATTATTTTGGTTAATGTATAGCTTGGCAATTGTGCGGTAGCCTTCAATATATTCAGGATGCGTCGCGATCGCTCGTTCGTAGCAGTCCAGAGCCGCAGCGTTTTGACCACGACCTTTGAGGCGATCGCCCAGTTGACAGTGATATTCTGGCAAAAATCTTTCAGGAGCTAGTTCGAGGGCTTTCTGGAAATGGGCGATCGCTAACTCATCCCAACCCATTTGTTGATAAGCATTGCCTAAACCTAGTTGAGCTTCAAGGTACTGGGGATCAATGGTGATTGCTTTGCTAAAGCTAGTGATCGCCTCCATCCAGTTGCCTTGGTTGAGATAAATTGATCCAATCCGTTCATGGGCGGGAGCAAAGTCAGGGTCACTCAAGGCTCGCGTATAGTTGGTGATCGCTAGCTGTATATTGCCAGCCGCCAAGTAGCGATCGCCAAATTGCAAATATGCCTCTGGCGAGGTGACATTAGTTGATGGATTGACGACATCATTCATAGCTCTACAAATCGCAATTATGGAATGTTCTGTGTTGGGTGGCGCTGCCGCCAACAATATATACTTCCCCAAAGCCTAGGAGCAATTTCAACTTACTTACGTGAGAGTGCGGCTGAGCCACATTCTCACAAATATTGCCAAAGAATTAATGAATATTTCTATTAAGCTATTCGTCGCCCTATTTACTATTTCGCTAATCTCGGTACAGCCGATCTCCGCACAGGTTGGCGACTTTTGTCAGTTTGAAGAGGCGGCGATCGCCGAAAAAGAAAAGCTCCGTCTAGCTGCCTTTGCCGAAAAGGCTGATAGTACCAAACTTAGAGAATATCAAGCTCTTATCAGAAAGCATCAACAAGCCCTCAAAGACTGTCGGCAAAAATCTTGGTTAAAAACTCAAGGAGTCTGGCTGAGGCTCTATCCCTGCGATCTGCAATCAGGCAGACTAGAAGAGTTGATGGATAAAATCGTTGATCGGGGCTATAACCAAGTATTTGTGGAAGTAACGACCAATGGCAAAGTTTTATTACCGCGCTCCAAAAATAATACGGCTTGGGAATCGTTAGTTAACTCAGAACAGTATCAAGATGCTGATCTACTGAAGCTAGCGATCGCCAAGGGACGAGAAAGAGGACTCAAGGTTCATGCTTGGGTATTTACGATGAACTTTGGGTTAGGCTATGCCAAGGGAACAGACCGCAATGGATTACCTAAACTCAATAGCGATCGCCAAAATGCCCTTGCTCGTAATGCTAATGGTGACACCACTGTATCGGTGATCGAGGAGGTGGGTAAAAATAACGAAGGCGAGATTCCCATTACCGATCAATTATTTATTGATCCTTATAATTACCAAGCGCAGAATGACCTGTATACGTTGGTGGGTGAAGTCTCTAAACGTAAGCCCGATGGCATCGCCTTTGATTATGTCCGTTACAAACGTGGTGCGGGGGCTGCTTCTGTAGTTAGTAATGTGCGCTATCTGTGGATCTATGGTCAAGCTTCATTACAAGCTCTACGCGATCGCGCCCAAAATTTGCAAGGTCGCGAATTAATTATTCGTTTTCTTAAACAAGGTTTCGTTACCCCCAATGACCTCAAAGCTGTAAAGAAACTCTACCCTCAAGAAGATGCGCCATTGTGGCAAGGACTTCGCCCAACTTTGGCTAAAGAACCCGCCCTATCCTACTGGCAAACAGAGCTTTGGCGGCTTGCCGTTGGTCATGCCTTTATTGGGGTCACTTACTATCTCAACACCGTCTCTAAACCTGCACTTCAGCAAGGTATTCCTTCGAGCATTGCCTTCTTCTCTGATGGCAATCAACCTGTCGGCGCTGGTTTTGACTCACGGATGCAACCTTGGCATTTATTTAGTAGAGCCTATGAGTTGCAACCAATGGCTTACGCAGTATGTGGCAAGCCAGACTGCATTGTGGCGCAAGTTCAAAAAGTGGCTCGCAATGCGCCATCAGGAGCGAAGGTTTCGCCAGTTTTGGTGGGACAGTGGCAAGATCTACCTATAAATGATTTAGTGGCAAATCGTCCCTCATTGGAATTACAAATGCAGTCGATTCGCAATGAGTTACCCTCGATTAGTTCAATTAGTCATTTTGCCTTTGGCTGGCAAAATATCCCATTGACGCGATCGCGTCAATTTTGCAAACTTTAAAAAATAATGGTGCGCGGCAATTTAGTAAAGAACCAATTTTTGATGGCGCGGCGAAGCCGCGCCATCAAAAATTGGTTTCTTGGTTTACGGCGAAGCCTTAACTTGCTGCGAGAGCGAGTTCCTTCATCGGTGCAGCAAGAGCTTCCTTCAAAGGAGCACGTCCCAACCGTTCTTCGAGGATATCCATAACCGCACGCCCAAAGTCATCTTCATTGCGTTGCCATGCTTCCAAACAAACTTCTCCAAAAAAGGCTCCCATTGGTTCTGGATTCCACAATAGTTTTTTGGCAGTCCAAGGCATCATACTCATGGGGTTATAGCCCTCTTTGAGAAAGTTGTTTTTGAGAGCATATTCTTCCAAATGTGTATGAGGCTGCAAACCAATGAAGAAGATCGCAGGCTCAACCTTGTCCGCTCCAAAAATTGCTTCCAATTCACGGTGATAGGCGATCGTTTGGCGGACAGTATCCAGCGTCTCGTCAATGACATTAAAGGAATAATTTACCGATACCAAATCATTGAAACCTGCAGCCTTAAGATCTCGGCAGTTCTGCAATACAGACTTGAGGTTATAGCCCATCCGCATCTTGCGAACTAATTCTTGAGAGCCGCTAGTAATGCCAATCTCAAAGTAGCTCATCCCTGTTTCCACCATTAATTGACAGAGATAGGGAGTGAGGTTATCAGCACGGATATAAGCTGCCCAGTGGATATCGGTCATCCCCGAAGCCTTGACTTTTTCGAGTAACTCGATCGCATCATCAATAAACTTCTTGGCAGGAATAAACTGAGCATCGGTAAACCAGAAATTGCGAATCCCGCGATCGTAAATCTGGCGCATTTCCCTGATCACTTCATCAGTGGGATTAATGCGAACTTGCTTACCCTCAATTACGGTGTAGATGCAGTAACAGCAGTTGTGGGGACAGCCGCGCTTAGTCTGCACACCAATGTAAAAATCGCGATCGCGGAAATAATAATTAAAATCTTCCCAAATCGACTCGATATAGTCGTAATCGCAAGCACTTTTCTCAATGGGCGCAGGCTGCTCATGGATTAAGCGTGTGCGAGGTTTGGTTTCGCCCACCACATAACAGCGATCGCTATCAATTTCGCGCCCATAGACTAGCCGTTCTAACAGCGACTCTCCTTCTCCCACGGACACAATCGTCCCTTTGGGCAGAATACTAGCCAACTGTTCGTAAAACACACTGACTGCACCACCACCAATCACGGCTCTAGCTTCAGGGTGATAGCGCCTCGCCCGACTCAAACCACGCCGAATTAATTGCGAGTTGCGCCATAGCTCGGTGTAATAGGAACTAAACAGGCGTAACCCATTGACAGCTCCGCGCAATTTTTTGAAAGGATTTTTGGCATAGTAAAACTCAAAAGCATTTTGCAGTGGGTTGCCGCCGCGTCCGCCCACAGGGGCATAAATTTGAATATCACGCCATGAAAACACTAATAAATTAGGTTGAAATTTGTCGATCGCTCGATCAAGAGCTGCATAAAAATCAAGGGGTGGCACTGTCCCCAAATCAAAAATATTTTGCTGCACATGGGGTGCAACCTTATGAATGTGATCGGATAGGTATACTACGCCAATCGGAAAAATAGGATTGCACGGCAGTCGGATGTAGAGAATGCGATCGCTAACAGAATTAGCGCTAGATTGGATGGCTGAGATATCTAAGGCTTGCATATAGCTGAATCTAAATAATTTATTTTGTAAAAGCTGGAAATTGTAATCTCTATAAATTTTGCTTCATATATCTTAACGTAAAACCAAAATAGGGAGAGGCAGCGCTTAGCGCTGCCTCTCCCTATTTTGGTTTTAGCCTAAAGGCTAGAACCTATGGCTTGATAAATTTCTGTTTGACCTTAGAAATTACGCCGCTAGCGATCGCCCCAGCCATGACAATTCCTAATACAGGCTGAATTATTGGCTCCCATAGCTGTCGCCATAGTTCTAGCCCCAGATTGATTTTGAGACTTTCACCGCCAAGGGCTACTAGTAGCCATGCAAAAAAGAAAAATACTAAAAACAAGTTGAACATTAGAAATTTATTAGTCCAACGTCCGATAGTTTCCATAAGTTATTTCAAATCAGCTTTTTAATTACAGTCTGAGCAGTTAGTCAGGAAAGTGTCCTGCCAAGTTTAGAAGGCTGCAATTTCGCTCAGTCAAAATATATTTTGGCTGAGCGAAGTCGCAGCCTTACCAACTCCTAATATCAATTCACAAAAGTGTGACTCCACTTTTGTGAATTAAAGACTAAACCCAGTAAGGGTTTGCCAATGAAGAAATGGCTGAGCCATTTCTTCATTTGGTATAAAACAATCGGGGTAACGTTACCGTTACCCCGACTGTTGATATCGTTTTTATTTTAAAAAAAGTTTCTATAGATTCAAAATTGAGCCAAGCTCAGCCTCAAAACCTATTTAAAACCAACAGCCGCTTGCCAGACAAAAGCAAGTAACAAAAAGAAAACAGGGATAACGGGAAGAACGTTTACCAGTGGATCGAAAATTCTATACGCTTCAGGTAACGTTGCGATCAATAAGCCAAGTTGCATTAAAAATAGACCTCCTTCAAGAGCTAAGATGAATTTTAGCACCCAAAGAATACATTCTTTTTTAGAATTTTTAACAGTGTCAGATTTAATCCTTGCACAAACCAAAGCCCCATAAGTAATTGGCGGCGTTTCGCGCCGCCAATTACTTCTATAAGCCCTGATTTTACATAAATTTATAAAGGTCTATCTATGGCTACCTCACCTTACAAAAATTTTTTTAAAGCCCTCCAAGTCACCGCGATCGCCATCCTTCTGTGCTTTTGCTCTTTAGCTATCACGCCCTCAGCATCAGCAACAGTACAAATAAAGTTAACCGATCTAACCTACGAGCCATGTACAGGCGATGCTGGTAAAAACATGGTCTTGGGTGGCGGAGTTATGTCCGCCAAGTGTTATGTAGTTAAGGGTGTAGCGAGTAACCCATCTGGTAAGGTCGTTTACAATGCAGACATTTTTGGGCGTATTTATGATGCTAACGGTAATGATGCTATGCCCGAAAGGACAAGGCTAGGTGCTGTCGATGAAATCCCTGCTGGTAAAAGTGATTTTCAGCTCATGATAGCTGTCCCTGCCGAACAACCCGAACCCCTTGACCTAAGGCAGTTTAAAGCATCAGGATTTGCAGGTAAAGTTAGACGCTAACAAAGCAAAATTAGCTTCTAACCAGATCGCCCCCTAAGGGAGCGGCAGCAAATAGCGCCGCTGCTCCCTTAAGGGGCTTTGATATAAGATGTAAGTACGTCAGTATGGCAAAATCATAAGACTAAAACTTTCTGAATCAATATCAAAAATATGGCTGTTAAAGTTCTCATTCCGACACCCCTGCAACAATTAACCAACAATCAAGCCACAGTAGAATGTGCTGGCGCTTCGGTTAAAGAAATTATCGACTCCCTAGAAGACAACTGCCCTGGCATCAAAGCTCGCATTTGTGACGATCAAGGTAATTTGCGCCGCTTTGTTAACTTTTATGTCAATAGCGAAGACATCCGCTTCCTAGATGGGGCGAATACCTCTCTTAGTGATGGCGATGAAGTCAGCATTATTCCTGCGATCGCTGGCGGCTAAATCTAATAAAAAAGCGGTGCATCGCGCCGCTTTTTTTAATTATTAGAAATTGATTCGACGTATGGAGCGATGTACTTACGACCCCTCTCAATGTAGTAAGTTGAAAATAGCGACTCAAACTCTAGCTTTACAAGATCCATTGCCGAATTTAGGCGATCGCGCCCATAGACAAAAAACTGAGCAACGGAGAGTGCATAGTATTCTCTTTCTTGATCTTCCATATTTTTCTTAAAGGCATCTTGGTAAATCTGCCTTATTTCGCGCATTAACTGATTGGTAGATTCTTGAAAACTAATGCATCTGCCACTAGGTAAGTCGATCCTTTGATTATTCATAAATCCGATCACCCTTTGCATACACTCACGGGTCTGCTCAACCGTCAAGCAGTTTTCATCATTCCTTCTAAAAGCCCATTGGGTACAACCATTTGTAACTTCTAGCACTCTGATTATTGCTAACTTATCTAGCTCTTCTGACTCAATTTTTTGCAGCTCTTGAATATGAAATTCAATACGCTGCTTAAAGCCCTGAAAATCAGACTCAAAATATTCTGTCAGTTCTCTGATTTGAGCTAACTTTTGCCAATCAAACATGATGGGATTGCCTCTCAACTATACGCTTTACGCTAAACCATCGCTATGCCACTTAGGTTAGTTAAACCCAAGAAAAGGGTGGTAGCGCTTCGTGCCACCACCCTTTTTTTGAGTTTTTGTATCCTAACAAGACTGGCGACAGAATTGTTTTTTGCAAGCGCAGCTTCGCCGCGCTTGCAAAAAACAATTCTATGGTTTGCTACCGAGTTTATTAGCTTGCTATAAAATAGCAGTGGAGTGTCGCGCCTGACGCAGTACTTCATTAACATTTTCAGACGACTGGGTACAATGGGCGATTCAAAGGGTAATTTACTAAATTCAGCTAACCAAGTTCAATTTTTGGATGAATTTGAGGTAATCATTGTCGGCGCAGGTCATGCGGGCTGTGAAGCAGCTCTTGCCTCCGCAAGAATGGGGCGCAAAACCATGTTACTTACCCTTAATCTGGATCGGATCGCTTGGCAACCCTGTAACCCTGCTGTTGGTGGACCAGCCAAATCGCAACTCGTCCAT
Organism: Pseudanabaena sp.; assembly: GCA_003249015.1. Lineage (GTDB taxonomy): Bacteria > Cyanobacteriota > Cyanobacteriia > Pseudanabaenales > Pseudanabaenaceae > Pseudanabaena. The sequence goes on from QBLS01000004.1 coordinate 72,716, forward strand.
GAAGTCGATGCCCTCGGTGGGGAAATTGGCAAAATCACCGATCGCACTTACTTACAAAAAAGAATCCTCAATAGTTCTCGTGGTCCGGCAGTATGGGCATTACGAGCGCAAACTGACAAACGCGAATATGCTGCCGAAATGAAAACGGTGGTCGAAAATGAACCGAACTTATCCGTGAGGGAAGGTACGGTCATTAATATATTGCTAGATGCTAATCAAGCGATTGTCGGTGTGGAAACCCAATTTGGGGTGGGCTATGCTTGCAAAGCCGTGATTTTGACCACAGGCACATTTCTCAATGGCAAGATCTGGGTGGGAAATCGCTCTATGTCGGCGGGACGGGCGGGCGAATTTGCCGTGGAAGGGCTTACGGAAACTCTAAATGCTCTAGGTTTTGTCACCGATCGCTTAAAGACAGGTACTCCTGCGCGAGTTGATCGCCGCAGTGTTGACTATAGTCAAATGGAGGTTCAACCTTCGGATACAGAACAGAACTGGTTCAGTTTTGATCCGAGTGCATGGGTGGAGCGGGAGCAGATGAATTGCTACTTGACGCGCACCACGGCGGAGACGCATCGGATTATTCGAGAAAATCTGCACCTTACGCCTGTATATGGTGGTTTTATTGATGCTAAGGGTCCCCGATACTGTCCCAGTATCGAAGATAAAATCGTTCGATTCGCTGATAAGGAAAGTCATCAAATTTTTATTGAACCAGAAGGTCGCGATATTCCTGAACTCTACATTCAAGGCTTCTCTACAGGAATGCCCGAAAACATTCAATTGCAGATGCTGCGAACCCTCCCAGGACTCGAAAACTGTCATATGCTCCGCGCCGCCTATGCTGTGGAATATGACTACATTCCTGCGACCCAGTGCTATCCCACCTTGATGACTAAATTGATTGAAGGGCTGTTTTGTGCAGGTCAAATTAATGGAACTACGGGCTATGAAGAAGCCGCCGCGCAGGGTTTAGTCGCGGGGATGAATGCGGCTCTGTTTGTGCAAAATCGCGAAATGGTAGTATTGCCGAGGGCAAGTAGTTACATCGGAACATTAATCGATGATCTCTGTACAAAGGAACTGCGTGAACCCTATCGAATGTTGACCAGTCGTTCAGAATACCGTTTGATTTTGCGTTCTGATAATGCTGATCGCCGTCTGACTCCAATTGGTCGGGAAATCGGTCTAGTCAATGATCGTCGTTGGCAGTTATTTTGCGATAAACAGGAACGAGTTTATGCAGAAGTGGAGAGACTCAATCAAACTCGCGTGAAAGAAAAGGAAGAACTGGGGCAACGCATTACTGCGGAAACTGGTGAGGTTATTCGCGGAGCCATTACGTTGTCAGATCTATTGCGTCGTCCCAAGTTTAACTATGCAGAACTAATTCACTATGGGCTAGCTGATCCAAATCTCAATCGTTTTGAGCGTCTTGCGGCTGAGATTGAGGTCAAGTATGTGGGCTACATTCAGCGTCAAGAGCATCAGATCGAAGAGGTCGCCAAGCATAGCGATCGCAAACTGCCTTTGGATATTAATTACAATGCGATCGAAACTCTGTCTAAGGAGTCGCGAGAAAAACTTAGCAAAATTCGTCCAATGACTATCGGTCAAGCAAGCCGCATCGGTGGAGTCAATCCTGCGGATGTGAATGCATTATTAGTTTATCTAGAGATTCAACATCGCCTTACTGCCAAAAAGTGAGAATCCCAAAAAATTGATACAAAATACCACCAAACACATGACTAAGTTACTTCAAAAAGCCTTCACAGAAGCTCAAAAGCTTTCAAACAACCTTCAAGATGAAATTGCACTTCAATTACTAAAAGATATTCAGAATGAGTTGAATTGGCAAGAAACTTTATCTAATCCTGATAGCGATCTGGGAACATTTCAGCAAATGGCTCAGGCAGCTATAAGAGAGGATGATATGGGAAAAACCATAGAAAAAGGCTTTGGACAGGAATAATGCGATCATCTAGAACCAAAGATTTCGAGAAACTATTTGTAAATTTACCTCAGCGAGTCAAAGAAACTACGAAGAAAAACTATGAACTGTGGAAAGACAATCCATCTCATCCGAGTCTAGAGTTTAAGGAAGTTATCCATAATCAAAATATTTGGTCTGTCAGGGTAGGCATTGGCTGGCGAGCTTTAGGCATAGTTAAACCACAAGAAGAAAAAATTGTTTGGTTTTGGATAGGATCACACGCTGAATATGACAATATCCTAAAAAGGAAATAGTAATTATCAATAATGAAAACTAAAGGATCACGCAAAAGCCGAAATCCGAGTTATACCTGACAGTCATTGTCGATCAAAGGAAACACAAGAATAAATTTGAAAGGTACAGCTCTAACATCAATGTCAAAAGAACTTATTGCAATATATCTGTAACGACAGCTATACAATTGAATGAGTACAGATAATTAGTTAAGGTGTAGCGATTAGTATGGGGCGATTAGGAGTTTTATTATTGAATCTTGGCGGGCCCGACAAACTCGAAGATGTTCGTCCATTTCTGTATAACCTATTTGCAGATCCAGAAATTATTCGTTTACCTTCACCCCTACTACAAGCGCCCCTAGCTTGGTTAATCTCTACGTTACGCGCCAAAAAATCTCGCGAAAACTATAAAAAAATTGGTGGCGGCTCCCCCCTGCGGCGCATCACTGAAGCACAAGGCGAAGCCCTGAAAACCCAGCTTCAGCAAAACGGCTACGAGGCAAAGGTCTACATCGGAATGCGCTACTGGCATCCCTTCACCGAAGAGGCGATCGCCAAAATCAAACAGGACGCGATCGAAGACCTCGTAATTCTGCCTTTGTATCCTCAGTTTTCGATTAGTACCACGGGTTCGAGTTTGCGACTGCTCGATCGCCTTTGGCAAAGTGATCCTGAATTGCAGAAAATCAAATACACCATTGTGCCTTCTTGGTACAACCACGACGGTTATTTACAGTCAATGGCTGATTTGATTTCTAAGACCTTAGACAAAGTTGAAAACCCCAGCACTGCTCATATTTTCTTTAGTGCCCATGGTGTGCCTGTTAGCTACATCGAAGAGGCTGGCGATCCCTATCAAAAAGAGATTGAAGCCTGTGCTGCCTTGATCATGCAAAAGCTAAATCGCCCTAATCCTTACAAACTTGCCTACCAGAGTCGTGTTGGGCCTGTTGAATGGCTACAGCCATACACCGACGCAGCGATCAAAGAACTTGCCCAAAAAAATGTTAAAGAATTAGTTGTAGTGCCGATTAGCTTTGTATCTGAGCACATAGAAACCCTCGAAGAAATTGATGGCGAGTACCGCGAAATCGCAGAACACGCAGGAATTAAAACCTTTGCCAGAGTACCAGCCCCTGACGCAGATCCAACTTTTATTAAGGCTTTGTTTGATATTGTGGTGAGTGCTTTGGGCGATCGCCAAATCTCTTTTTCGGAAACTATCCAACCCCAAAAAGATACGAAGCTATACCCTCAAGAGGGTTGGGAATGGGGAATGACTCCCTCTGCGGAAATTTGGAATGGACGTTTAGCAATGTTAGGTTTTTTGATCCTATTACTACAGCTATGGCTAGGTCGTAGCCTAATATTACAATAACAAATAAAGCGGCGCATTGCGCCGCTTTATTTGTTTTTTAGCAATTGGTATCACTTGCTTATTAGATTTGAGCGCGAAGCCCTGTAGAACTAACTAACAGCTTTAGACGCAGGACGAACGGAATTCTGCTTGGGTTCACCCTTGAACTTAGAGACCAAAGAGTTCCAGCCAAACTTAGTCAAAGCTAGTAGCCAGTTACCTTCCAACTCACGGAACATAGCCATATTCATGTGAAAAGAAGCATTGGCTTCTTCGACAATGCGATCGGCAGTGGCGGCATCGATGGGCAGAGTGTCGAGAGCTTGGCGATAGTTCTTTTTGAACTCGCCGTGATTGCGGATATCATCAAACTCATAAAAGGCAGTACCACTGCCTTCTTCCAAGCCCATAGATTCTTTGGCAATCTTTTTGAGAATTTGCCCACCAGAAAGATCGCCCATGTAACGAGTATAGGCATGGGCAACTAGCAACACTGGGTCATTAGCCGAAATTTCACGAATGCGCTCGAGATACTTGACACAAGCGGGCGTAGGCTTGACGGACTCGCGCCAGTTGGAACCAAAATAAAACAACATATCCAATTCCAGACTCTTTTCACGCCAAAGCTCACGGTAATAGAGCTTGCTCAAGACAGGGTCGTTCTTATGTACTTCAAACTCAGCTTCGATCGCCTGATAGACAAAGTATAGGTTTCCGACGAGTCGGCTATAAGAGGTCTTATCAACTACACCTTTTAAAAAGCATTTGATAAAGTCTGTGCTCTCAGCGGCTGAGTGAGATTTTTGCGTGCCTACACGCAAAAGTGTTGCTAAACCTTGGCTCATGGATTCTCCTAAACTTTTAATAAATTTATGTTATGTATTTGCTCAATCAGACTTGATACTTCGCTCAGCCAACTTTGGCTAAGCGAAGTATCAAGTCTGAGTTTGAGTGCGAAGCGCTGTAAGAGTAATTATAAAAATATATGCTGGAATAAATTAGTTGGCATAATTGCAAGTCAAAGACATAAGGGCGCTTAACCCAAGATTTGACATAGGTTTTAATTATATAAGCCAACATATAGACAAATTTTTACTCCGTAACAAATTTTCATCTACCACTGCAACCATATAATGTAGCTAGCATCTACTAATTTTATGGATCCAAGTAGCTAAGCGTAATTAAGTATCAAAACCAAGACCTGCGGTGCACGCGCCGCAGGTCTTAGATCTGGTTTTTAATTAAATTGCGGAACCTATACGCCATAAATTAGAATTTAGTCAAGACAGCTTGAAGAGGTAATTCATCTTGGTTTTAAGCGGATACGAATACCTGCTGGTATTCATCATTATTTGTACGCTCGTTCCACTGTCGGGATTGGCATTGTCAGGGCTACTAAGCCCAAAGCAGTCAGGAGCCGCAGGTCGCACTACCTATGAATCTGGTTGCGAGCCCATTGGCGGGGCTTGGATTCAGTTCAATATTCGCTATTATATGTTCGCCTTAGCTTTCGTAATCTTTGACGTAGAAACCGTATTTCTCTACCCTTGGGCGATCGCATTTAGTAAACTAGGTTTACTAGCTTTTGTTGAAGCACTTGTATTTATTAGCATCCTCGTACTAGGTCTAGTCTACGCTTGGAGAAAAGGAGCCTTAGAATGGTCATGAAATCTGAAAATGTTGGCTTGGACTTCTCCATTGAAGAACAAACCCAACGCCTAATCAACCCTGCAGAAAAGCCTCAAGTTACACAAGACTTGTCGAATAATGTCATTTTGACCACTCTCAATGACCTCTACAACTGGTCGAGAATGTCCAGTCTCTGGCCCATGCTCTACGGCACTAGCTGCTGTTTCATTGAGTTTGCCGCCATGATTGGCTCCAGATTTGACTTTGACAGATTTGGACTACTGCCCCGTTCTAGCCCTCGTCAGGCTGACCTGATCATCACCGCAGGAACCGTAACGATGAAGATGGCTCCTGCTCTTGTCCGTCTCTACGAACAAATGCAAGAACCTAAGTATGTTATTGCCATGGGCGCTTGCACGATCACAGGGGGAATGTTTAGTACTGACTCCTATACGACCGTTCGCGGTGTAGATAAGTTAATTCCTGTTGATGTGTATATCCCTGGTTGCCCTCCCCGCCCTGAAGCAATTATGGATGCAATTATTAAATTGCGCAAAAAGATTGGCACAGAGGGTTTTCAAGAAAGAGCTAATCTTGATCGCATCCATCGCTACTATGCGGTGAAGCATGAAATGAAGGTAGTTAGCCCCATCTTGACAGGGAAATATCTAGAGATGCCTAGTCGCATGGCTCCACCACAAGAGCTAGTTGAATCTGGTATTCCATTGCCTGCATTACAAATGGCTCAAAAGGAGGTTGAAACCCTTGGCAGATAATACCGACAATCAAGAATCTCAAACTAATTCAGCGGCTCTTGCCACTGCGGAAGTCAATGCTCCAGTGTCACAGTGGCTAACAAGCAACGGCTTTGAACATGAGTTTCTAGGCTTAGATCATCAAGGAGTTCCCATTCTCAAAATTGATCGTCAGTTCTTGTTACCCTTCTCAACTGCGCTCTATGCCTACGGATTTAACTACTTGATGTGTCAATGTGGCTATGATGCTGGTGCTGGTGACAGCTTGGTGAGCATGTATCACTTGGCAAAGTTGAGCGATGAAGGAATTTCTAAAAGCGATCGCCTTGAGGAAGTTCGCATTAAGGTATTTCTCCCTCGCGCCGATCCTCGTTGTCCATCGGTCTATTGGATCTGGAAAACTGCCGATTGGCAAGAGCGCGAAACCTTCGATATGTATGGCATTGTCTATGAGGGACATCCTAATTTAAAACGGATCTTGATGCCTGAAGACTGGATTGGCTATCCGATGCGAAAGGATTATGTCACTCCTGATTTTTACGAGTTACAGGACGCATATTAAATAAAGAAGCACCCATTCATTGGGTGCTTCTTTATTTAATATGCGAGAGGCGACGCGGAGCGCTGCCTTTTGCTTTTTAGGTGGATACAATATTAGCCCGTATCCATTTCCGAAATTCCCTTAAAGTTGCACTTTCTCCTAAAATTAAGCGCTGCTGCACATATTCCACAATTATCGCGGCAGGTAAATCAGGAAAAGCTAAACTTTTCTCAATTGCAATATATTCTTCATTCTGTAAAGCTAAAAATTCTAAACTATAGCTATCATAGCGCCACACTTCGGGTATGCCTATCAAAGCATATATCGGTAAACGGCGATCGCTAGGATTGGTGATATCCACTTCCAAAACTAAGTCAGGCGGGGGATCTTGTCCGACAATAATTACTTCTTTATCTCGAATTTTTGGCTCATTTTGGATGTAATAACAAGAATCTGGCTCTGCTCCCAACTTTAATTCTGGGATCTTCATCAGTAAGGAGCCAAGCTTTCGCAAATCAATTTCTAGTTCATCAGAAAATGCTCGAATTAAATCATCAATAAATCGATTACTACCTTCATGAAGTGAGAGGGGAGACATAATTTCTAAAGTGCCATTGAGATAATGAAATAGAGTTGTGCGGCGATCGCCTAGATCAGCGAGTAAACTCTCAAAGGTTTGCCAACTAATGTTGTGTAAGATCACGCGCTCTTCGGCAAGTTGTCTGTCTTGCACGGCAATTAAAGTTTGGGTATCAATTTTTCTGATTTTTGTGGCGGTCATGGTGAGTTCCTGTACTTTAAATTTTTATTTTTTGCTTACATGAGCTGATTCTCAAGTTCAGGATATTTAGAAAATAAGTTGTCAACACTGGCAAGTTTGGCTTCATATTCTAAGGTGGTGGCAATAATTAGGCGATCAAAGGGATCTTTGTGAACGGGCGATAGGTTTACGGCTCTGACTGTAATTTCTGGAGTCAATGGCAATAAGTCGATTCCTGCGGGGGCTAGGGAATCAGTAAGCCAATCTTGAACGGGGATATGTATTGCTAATCTGCCTTTGTTATAGGCTAGAGCGATTTCATAGCAAGATATTGCTGACACTGCAACTATATCTGCTTGCCGAATTTGTTCTAGCCATTGCGCGGGAAAGCGCTCAAAACTCCCATTGATAAACCAGAACCAAATATGGGTATCAAGAATTACCATTTCAGACATTCCCAGTCTTCTTCATCTACGATTGGGCTGACAATATCGCCTAATGTTTCTCCTTTGCCTATCAGATGGGCGGGTGTTGTGCGCTTTGGCTTTTTGTTAGGAATATCTTGGTTGGGTACAATCTCTTTTTGAAGTGGAATAGATATAGATTTCAGATATAGACTAACGATCGCCTGTAATGCTTGACGATGTTCTGGGGTTGCATTTTGATATGCGTCAGCAATGGGAGCTTCGACTTCTAAGGTAATTTGTTTGATCATGGTTTTGTTGCGATTTGAGCATATTTTCAAATTCTTGTTTTTTGCCAGAAATTAAAGAACGTAGGCGATCGCCTTTTGCTTACTACTATTATCGCTTTACTGATGAACGATGACTGAATCTCGCGATATTTCAATTAAAGAATGATGCTCTAGTAAATACAACAGCTGATCTAAATTGTTAACAAATAATGATTCCAGTTCTTTGTTGCTGATGTTGCCTGTTGTTACTAGCAAAAGCTTGTAAGGCTCTTGGCTAACATAATAGGAGTCCCAAAAATCGGAATCTTTGGTAATGATAATTCTCTGTTCACGAATTGAGAGTGTATTAATTTCCGTGTCTGGTGTGGCATTTTTGAGGGCTAATTCTTTTGTATGGATTGCATCATGTCCCATTGATTTTAAAAGATGGGATAAACGCACGGGTAGTTGAGCATCAATGAGAAATTTCATACAAGAACTTTGTGGATGCTTTTTACTTGGCTAAGTTTTGTAGCATAGGCTAGGACTGCAAAAATATCGTCTCGCTCTAGATCGTCATAGTCTTCGAGGATTTCTTCGGTGGTCATGCCTGAACTGAGGAGTTCTAAAATCATCTCGACAGGATAGCGCAAACCTCTGATGCAGGGTTTGCCATGACAGATATTCCAGTCAATTGTGATGCGTTGTAGTAGCATATCTAGATATTCCTTGTTGAATTGGTTAAAACGATTTTACTCTGGTTACATAGAAAGAGATTTGTCAAATTCTTGCTTTTTAGTGGAGATTAGAGAACGTAGGCGATCGCAATCTTCCTGTTGTTTCTTCTCCTCAAGTTTTAACCGATTTTCACATTCAGAAATAACTTGCTTGATCAGAGCATCAACTGACTGAATACGGTTATCAAATAAAGTAGCAATGAACTCACCAATTTTCTTTTTGATACTATCTTCTGATTTCTCAAACTCTTTAAATCCAGAATCACAGACTTGCTTACCAATCTGATAGTAAGCATCCGCCATTGAAGCCCATAAACCACTTCCTCCAAGTAATGCGGCGGCGGCAATACCGATAATAACTGCGGGACCTAATGCTAAAGCTGGAATCATGAAGAAAGCTGCTGCTGCGCCAGCACCTCCACCAACTACGCCACCAGCAGCCCATGCGCCTACATAGCTTGCATCAAAGTCATTGAAAGCTGGTCTAAAATTATCATTAAAATTTGTGCCGACTTTTCTATCAAGCCCAGAGAAACTAGAGTTAAGGGCTTCCAATTCTGCTTTGATTCCTCTGTCTAATAGATTTAGTTTAGGAGAAATGATCTCATTATTTAAATGGAGTTGTACCCATAAGTCGATTTCATCTTGAAGTGATTTACTGAATTGTCCTACATAATCTTGGATTAGTGAATCACGACTAAAAAGCGGGTTGTGGTCAGTTTTCCAATCTTTGCTCTTTTGCTCAATCCTTACTTGAAATTTAGCGCTGGTTTCCTGCCAAGAGACTAGGGCTAAATCAGTAGTCTGTTTTCTTAGGAACTCAACCATTTTACGGATGGTTACAAATCTTCCACTTGCTTCACCAATACGTTCTAAGATTTCCTCTTTATAGGAATCTGCCAAGTTTGTATTAATGCTGTCAGTCGCAGTATTTAGCTCGTTGACGCAATCTTGGGTAAGCTCATTAAGCTTTTGCGTAGTAGATTGCAAAATTACAGATCCGCGTTCATCAGTGAGAAAAGCCTCTAAAGTACGAGTGAAGTTTTGAAAACTGACTAGATACTCATTCGATGTATTGCTAAGAGTAGCTTTCAAGGCAGATTTGGCAGAAACAAAATGAATTCTATCTTTGCCTGTGATAGAGCCATCCTTGACGATGCTGTTTGCGGCAATCTGGACATCTTCACGATCTTCATCACTATCTAAATTGTCCATAAAATTGACAACTAGAAATAGATTTTCTAGAGGGCGATCGCCTTCACGCTCTTTGATTCTGGTGATAATATCCCTCTCACCCTGAGTTAGCAATTTATTTGCATTAGTCATAAATAGAATTGCATCAGTCTCTTTCAGCAACTCTTCTGTAACTCTAGTACGATCTGGATGCTCATTTAGCCCAGGGGAATCCACAATTTCTACACCGTTACGGCATAGCAATAGATTGGGATGCTCAAAAACAATTTCGGCAATATTGGATTTAAGCAATTCTTCACTACGATTATTTAGAGCCGCCTCTTTAGAAATAGCCGCTTTTTTCTGATATTCTTCAACCGCAATTTCCTGCTCACTGCCATCACGATAACGACAAATTACCCGCTTGCGATCGCCATATTTCAAAACCGACAAAGTACCACTACAAGGAATCGCTCTCACAGGTTGAATCTCTTCACCTAGCAAAGCATTGAGCAAAGTCGATTTGCCTTGACTAAAATCACCAATCACCGCTACCCGAAAACGCTGAGATTCTAATTTGTCTTTAATAGCTTGAATCTCATCCCGAAAAGTAACAGGCAAGAGGCTCTCTTTAATGCCGCCATCAATAAGTTCGGATAAATAATTAATCCGTTTAAGCAAAGATTGTTTCTGTAGTTGAAAACCTTGAAGCTTTTGATATTCACCACTTACTGAATCTGTCGAACTGCTTACATTTTGAGGTTCTTTAATCTCAGTTTTAACAAGCTTATTTAACGCAGTCAGCAAATCATCTGCTGCATTTACAAACACAGCCCCCAAATCATGAAAACGAGCAGGATCGATTAACTCACACACCTCTTGAAAATCTTGATTGTTGTATGACTTGCCAGCAAAACTAGATTCTAAAACATCAAGATAACGCGATTCTATTTCTAAGCGTTTGCCTAAATCCCGTAAATACTGACTCTCACTTACATCTAGGTTAGAGTCTGAGATCGCCATTCTGTAACCCAATCCAAACAACAGCAATTTTTCAGCTTCACTCAATGGCACCAGCAAAATCAAAAAATCATCAATCGCACTATGCAATTTATATTTTTGAATACCTGACAGCAAAAGCTTAGCAATCTCAACTGTCTGCTTATTTGTCAAACCAATCCGCCCCAATGTTGTCCTAAATTGAGTAACCTCATCCTCACTAACTTTTGCATCAGCATGAATCACCCCTTTTAACAATGCAATCAAGTCAGCCATAAACACCACTTGTGGCGTAATGTCATTTACCGTCAAGTCTTGACCAGTCAACTTTGACAGGAGTTTGATCGCTTGGCTACCGATAAGTTGAGTATTCATACTTGAGTTGAAAATCTAGTTATCTAGAATTTATCAGAAATACAACCTAAAAAAATCATTTACACAATAAAATCTGATAATATTTAACCAAATAAAGCTTTTAAAGAGCTTTTTCTATGATTTATGTACTATGGATTACATCTTTTCTACTGCAACCCAAGCATTGATGCTTTCTGGTAAAGCTGTGCAAGTCGCACACAAAACGGGAATATTGTTACCAATCGCTAGATGTCTTGTCACAGGTAGATTTTTAGAAGTTGCAAAGCCACCTTCTTCTACAAATCCGCTAATTTTCCCCACACAGTTAATATTTGGTGCATTGCAAGGTTATCAAACTTATCAAACTCATACAGGCTTTAAAAAAGTCAGGTCTGATATTCAAGAAACTCAGGATGCAATTAATACAGGTGTTGCAGATATTAATAAAAACCTTACCGAAGGTTTCAATGCTGTTATTAATGAAGTAAAAGGAATTCAATATGATGTCGCTGGTATTACGGATGGAATTAAGGCGATTCAGCAAAATCTAGGAGTCTTACAAGCCACAACAGCATTAATCGGCGTAGGAACAGTTGCCAACATAGCAATTTCCGCTGCAAGCTTGCATCAAATCCTCAAACTACGCGAAGATGTTCGCCAAATGCGAGTTGAGATTAAAGATGGCTTTATCGATCTCAAAAAAGCACTCAAAGATCAAGGTGCTGAAATCTTAAATCATATTGATGAAGTCGCCGCAGACATCAAATTTGAACAGCATCGAGTCGTTCTTATTCATGCCTATAGTCAATTTTTGGCAGCTACTAAGTTAATCCAAAATTCCTTAGCTTGTGAAACTCATATTAGAGATCAAGGTTTAGCAAGTGCTAGACATATGCTTTCCGTTGCCCTTGCTGATTATCGAAATCCTCAACTACTTTCAGAGACTTCAGCGTTAGGTAAGTTAAGAAGAATGGAATGCGCTTGGGCTATTGAACAAACAATTATCATGACCTACCAAATTCAAAAGCAATCAGGCGCAGTCAATCAAGGATTGCAAAGCCTACAAGCCACTATTCGTCAAGATATTATCGATGTTAGTAATGCCGTACAGTCCCAAGAAGAAATAGACCTACTCTATCCAGAAATCAGCCGTATTTGCACCCAAGATCTAGCAGTCCTATCATCTTGGCAAGAACAATCAGAATGGATTCAATCTTTACCTACTTCTGACTTAAAGTTATTAGAAATCTCTGAGCTAAGCCCAGTTTCTCAAGAAATGTCATCTGCACTTAGCAATTTTGAAGTTCCCGAACAAAAAATCTATGAAGAGTTAAAACCAAAATCTCATTTTGACTCCCTCCGCGATCAACTTAAATTAATGGCTTCACCTGAATTGCGCTCAAAGTACGAGTATGAAGTGGTCGAAAAAGCTCAAGCTGCGGGGCATAAAGCTTTAAAGGCAGATGTAGTTAAACAATCGTCTGATATGGCGATCGCTAATTTATATCACTATTTCCTCTGAATAAAGAATCCAAAGCTCTATATCCACTTACCACTCGAACAATCTCTATGAAGTTCTCATTCACTCGATAGAAGATAATGTAGCCACTCAAAGGAATACCACGCAGAGAAGAATCTATCTCCGTATAAGTACGACCAATATTAGGAAAAGAGACTAAATTACGACATTTCTTATTGAAGTCATTAACAAATCTCTCGCCAGCATCAACACTAAACTCAGCAAAATAGTCAAAGATATCATCCAAATCTCGACTTGCTAATGGAGAAAGTATGTAGCTTGTCATTGATGATTCTCACGAGCATTACGAACCCGTTCTTTTAATCTTGCCATCACACTCTCACCATCCAGCCCTTCACCACGATCTAGTTGAGATAGACCATCAGCCACCTTTTGGCGAGTATCTTGCAGCCATTGTTCGTAATGCCGATCTCTTTCCTCAAGCAACCGAAACGCCTCAAAAATCACCTCATCAGCAGAGCTATACTTCCCACTTTTCAGCTTTTTTTGAATAAACTGCTCTTGCTCAATTTTTAAGGCAATACTCATGATTTGCATCCTAAGTCATATAATTATCAGTAATTATAGCAAAAGTTTTAAAAGTAGAAGTAGTTAAACAATTGTCTGATATGGCGATCGCTTCTTACTCAATAGTGATATCTACATTGTAAAAACTTAATGTAATTTTGCTCAACTAGATAAACCAATCGATGCTCTTGAATAATACGACGCGACCAAATACCAGAGCCAAGATATTTCAAAGGTTCAGGCTTCCCAATTCCGTTAAAAGGATCGCGCATGACTGCATCAACTAAATCCATTATTCTCAAAGCAACCTTACGATCAACAGAAATCCAATGGGTTAGATCTGTACGAAAATCTTGATCGAAAATAAATTCTCTATTTAATGGAGAATTACTCTTTGACAAGCCCTAACTCCTTTCGCAAATCATCAGGTGTTTGAGAAGTTTCTATATTTGTTCTAGCGCGACTAATAGCATTTAGCAAACGTTCCGCATTTTTAGGTGATCGCAAAAGATGCATAGTTTCTAACAAACTTTCTAACTCATCCGCAGCAATCAAAGCAACATTGTCACCACTTTGACTTTTGATATAGATAATCTCGCGATCGTTGACAACGCGATCAAGCAATGCATCTAAGTTTGGCGTTGTCTGTGCATAGCTAGTTTCAACAATCATGATGACTTCCTGAAATCTTGTTAAGATTATAGTGGATTCTCTAAAATTATGGCATAAAGCTTTAAAAGCAGAGGTAGTTAAACAATTGTCTGATATGGCGATCGCTATTATAATTATGGACAAATTGTCTATTTTGTCTATAATGTAAGAAAAAAAGCTTAAGTTATGCAAATTATTTCAGCAACCGAAGCCAAACAATCTTTTGGTGCGGTCATCGACAAAGCCCAGCGCGAACCTGTGATGATCCGTAAACAGAATCGTGATGTCGCAGTGATTATGTCCATCGAAGACTATCAACGCATTACTCGCATCAACATTCAAGAATTTCAACAATTTAGAGATCGTATTGGAAAAAAGGCGCAAAAACGTGGCTTAACGGAAGAAAAGTTAAATGAACTTTTGAATGACGATTGATAGTTCTATGCGTTTAGTTCTCGATACAAATGTCTTAGTAAGCGCCATTTTATCCCCAGTGTCTATTTCAGCCAAAATTCTAAACTGGGGAGAAGACAATGGCGTTATTTTATACTCTACTGTCACTCTCACCGAAATTCTATCTGTTTTAGGGTGCTCAAAATTTTCTAAATATATCGATCATGACGATATTGATGGATTATCTATCTGCATTAAAACTGCATGGTTGTTTGTCGAGATTTTAAATCAAGTTCAATTATGTCGAGATCCGAAAGACGATAAATTTATTGACTTAGTGCTAAATGGTGAAGCTTCTCATCTGATTACTGGAGACAATGATTTGCTTGTATTGAACCAAATTGAAAAAACTTCCATAATCAATCCACGTACTTTTTGGGATGAAATCATAAAGCTGTAAATTTTGAAGCTCTTGGGCGATCGCTAATTTATAAGTAGCTAGTCATAAGTAAACTAAAAACCGAAGATGCTATTCCGCCCGCGTAGCGGGCGGAATAGCATCTGGGTTTAGGGTTTAATTAAGTTGAGCTACTTATCACCAATAAGCGAGATAAAGCACTTTATCTCTCATTAGAGAATTTAAAAACCAAAATAACCTCACAGTCGAGAAGCATGATAATTTGCCATTAATTAAAGCTGACATCAGAATTTTCTAATCCCAAATCAGCAAACACATTGCCACTACTTTTTTGCACTTAATCTCTTCAGTCATTTCTGCACTGGGGCTAATAGCTTTCTGCTATTTTTAACTTTTCTATCTCTTAAGTATAAATACTCATAAAGAAAATTAAGTGCTTCAGATTTAACTAAAAAGAAAATATCGTGAACTTTATTCGTTTGTCATGTACTGACATTGGAAAAAGGGGGATTTTGTATAGTTTTGGCTCTATAGCTGTGGTCATTCTGATGAGAAAATATGGCTGTCACCAGTCTTGTTAATACTCAAAACCAGAAGCTAGTGGCAGTGCTTTGCGCCGCCACTAGCTTATTGGGGCTTAATTGTGCCTAGTTACTTAATACAAGTGACAACAGCTATAAGTATAACTATCTAGACATAAAGTGACACCAAACTTGACCAACAATTGCTGAGAAATTTATTTTTATAATGAGAATTACTGAGAAAGATTGCAAGCTCACAAGTAATTAACAAATTGGTGCTAATTTAAAAAGCGATCAGCGCGAGTATTTCTATGGCTGTTAATGTTAGCGAATCTTTGTTTGAGCAAGTTCTCGAGTACCTTCGAGTCAGGTCAAAAGCAAGCGATCATATTGCTCAGAATTTGCTCAAAGCTTTGGAAACAGTCACTGCTGAGAGTGTATCAGTAAGTGCTGTCGCAAAATCAGATCCTGATGCACCCAGTCCTCCTCAGTTCGGACAGATGCTGTTTGATACTTGGAAAGAATTAGCTGATTTGCAAGTAGGTGAAAACTGCTGGAGCTATCCTGTTATGTTTGAAGACTTAGCAGAAACTATGGAAATTTCCATTGACGACTTTGTGCGATATTTGGCAACTGTGCAAATTGGTAGCCTTCAGTTGATTCAAGGACGGGGCTACAACTATCAAGTCAATGGGCAGCAAGCCGCTTCTCTGACTTTTCACTCTGCACCCACCCTCAAAAAAGCAGCTATTCCTAATCTCACTGACAAAAAGCAAGATAGTAAACCATCAAGCAGGGTATTTAAAGTTGGCGATCGCGTTTGTGTTAATTCCAATCGGCAGCAATACGCTAACCACAAGGGTGTTGTTGAGCAGGTGATTAGTGTGAGCTGTCGCGTTAAACTTGACAATGGTTGGACAGCATTTTTGCCCAATCATTGCTTAGATCTAATTTAATTTTTTATTTGGTATTACATCAATCCACGAAGATGGCGCTTTTCCTGCAAAGTAAAAAGGTTTGTTTCTCCGCCAAAGGCGGAGAAACAAACCTTTTTACTTCACTAGACTGATAAAAGCTATAGGTGATGATACTTTTGGGAATTAAAAACAAAGCCCAGTAATGATTTTAGAAATAAATAAGGCTAATGAGACTTAGAATCAATTGGAGTTTGGGGTTGATTTTTTTGCTGACAATTTTATGTATTGGCTTTGCTAGTACCTTTACTACCCAGCCTGTCGCTTGCGTGACTACAGACAACGAGTCAAAGGTTTACAAAGTTAACCCAAAAAAAATCGTAATCGAGCCTTGGCTAGGAGAACATAATGTATATGCATTATTTGCAGTTCCTAAGCAATATGCCACGCTTCTAAATGACAGAGAAGCGCTTGTCAGAGTTAATGGGGTAGAAAGTACAATTAATGCGACTGGCGCGAAGCCCCATTTGTATAAGCAAGTAGAAGTCACTGAAGACGACTTGCTGCTAGTTTCCTATCTCTGGACAAGAGAGGCAATCTGGCAAATTTTACAAGGTAAATATGGTGAACTTCAGAATTCTTGTAGCTGGACACTTTATATTAGGCTGTAGTAAGTAGCTAGGCATAAGTAAACTAAATCCCTAGAAAGGTATTCCGCCCGCTACGCGGGCGGAATACCTTCTGGTTTTAGGTTTTAATTATGGTGAGCTACTTAAAGCTTTTTTGAAAATGCTAAGTAACTAGGCGCAATTAAATATAAAACCCTAAGAGCTGTGGCGCACGCTGCGAGTGCGCCACAGCTCTTAGATCTGGTCTTTAATCATGCCTAGCTAGTTATGCATCAGCGCTTCTTACGGTAAAACTAAATTTGAGGAACTTAGATCCTTTATTTCTAGATTTCCTCAATCTAATATTTGGAAAGTCTACCTGTGGGAGACTTTCCAAATATTAGATTTTATAATGACAGTGGCTGACTACAAAATGAAATCAGTAAAAAATAGAAAAACATGGGAAATCTTAGTGACTGGTTAGTTAAGCTGGGGCAGAGTTGTCTATTGATTGGACAAATTATTACCCATGTTTTGATCTATCGTCGTTTTCATTGGCGCAATACCATCGAACAAATGTCAATGGTAGGTACAGAATCACTCTTGATTACTTTAATTACAGCCGCCTTTGTCGGAGCTGTATTTACAATTCAGGTTACTCGTGAATTTATCAACTTTGGTGCTCAACAAGCGATCGGTGGCATCTTAGCGATCGCCCTAGCCCGTGAGTTGATTCCTGTCTTGACAGCGGTGATTATTGCAGGACGAGTTGGCTCAGCTTTTGCTGCTGAAATTGGCACAATGCAAGTGACTGAGCAGATTGATGCGCTCTATATGCTCCGTACTAATCCTATTGACTACTTGGCAACTCCTAGAGCGATCGCCTGTCTATTAATGTTGCCCATTTTGACAATCTTAGGTTTTTTGACTGGTATGGCGGGCGGGCTATTTCTCTCTCAGTCTATGTATGCAATCCCCTCGACGGTATTTCTTAACTCAGTTCAGAGTCTGCTCAAGCCTTGGGATTTAATTGCAGCTTTGATTAAATCTAGTATTTTTGGAGTATTGATTTCGGCGATCGGAACAACATGGGGACTGACGACCACTGGAGGCGCAAAGGGTGTGGGTGAATCTACAACTACAGCGGTGGTTACGGCGTTACTGGCTATTTTTATTAGCAATTTCTTCCTGTCATGGCTGTTCTTTCAGGGTATTGGTTCATCTTTAACAGCTCAGGGCTAACAAAACCCAAGAAGCGATTGGCGGCGTGATACGCCGCCAATCGCTTCTTGGGTTGTTTCGCATTTAGATCTCACCCCTAGAATCACTAAACAAATCTAGATTTTTGCTAGTATAGAAAATTAGTATTCTGAGCTATAGGTTTGTAGCAATTCGCAAAAGCTTACCCTGCCTATATTCTTGAGCATTCATAAACATACTTAACTACACTTTAATCTATGCCTTCTCTTCAAACTAATTCTGCAAAAATCTATGAGAGCTTAAAAGAGAGTTATCTCAAATTGTCAGCATTAGAACGGCAAATGATTCAAATATTTGCGATCGCCTATGAGCCGATCACACGTAGTGAATTCTATGAATGTCTATTAAATTTAGGGATTAGGGATAGAGAGAATACTCAATTTACGATGGTTATGGTGAAAAACCATGTAGAGCGATTTATTAAACTAGGATTACTGTTGCAAGAGCGATCGCAGGGTATACAGTGCGATCCAGTTCTAGTTGATACGGTAGTACGCGATTCGGTTAAAGTTGGTAGTTTTGAAAAGATTGTTCGCGCTGTTTCCACATATATCCCTGTCCCAACCTATGGTCGAACCGATCTGCGAACATTTAAAAGCGAATCTCAGTTTATCCGTGAGGTAAGGATTGGCATTTACCGACAGGATATGAAGTTTGTCTTGAAACAGTTTGAAGACTTCTATCGCTATGGGTACTCGCAGCAGAAGATTACCCTAGAGACGATCATATATCAAGTTTGTAATAATCCCTTTGATGCTGAGTGGTTTCAGAACTTGAGTCCTGAGTTTTACGAAATTGGTTTAGTCACCACCCTAACTAATGGGATGTTGAAACTGAAACCGACAGACGCATTATTGAAGATTCTAATCAATGACTTTGAAACCCAGAGCGATCGCTGTAGTGATCCTTTATTGATGGTTTTAATGGAGCAGAGTCTATTGAGGGCGGATTTGCAAACAGCCCAATCTGCTTATGATCAGATGTCTACTGCTTACAAAGAAGCAGCAGAAGTACTTTTAGCTTGGATGTATTTTCTGCAAGGGGACTCTCAATTAGCGATCACTCAGTTTCGCCAGTCCCTTAAGATGATCAGAAAAGCCATGGGCAAGCGCCAAGTTTATTTTAGTGGCGAGTCGGGACTGTTCTTTATATTGGCGTTGATCAAGGAGGGAACTGCGGAAAGCATGAAGGAAGCTGAAGGATATACAGCGCTGATGGTCAAGCAAACAAATCACTGGTTACAGGGGACTTATGGACGATTGCAGAAAGTTCTTAAATTCCAATTAGGGGATATCCCTCAAAAGGATCTGCTTAGTAGTGAGTATATTCATAACCATATCGAAAGTAATTGTTTAGAGTCATTCTTTAGTTCTCTTTGCCTGTACTGGATCAATCCCGAAAAGGCAAGAATTGAACTTCCTAGAATCCTTGACCCTTTGCTGAAACAGTCTGTTAATGCTGGCTACCATTGGCTAACGATGGAAACTGCTGAGTTGTTGGGAGAACTGTCCGCTAATCCCATCCACCAGAAACACGCTCAAAAGATACGCCAACAAAATCAGATTGTATCAATTATTAATTTAATTCGTCCGCAAGAGACTTGGGAATTAAGTCTCAACGCACTTCTAAATCTCAGTAAATCCCCTCAAGAACAAGCTAAATCAGCTAACAAATCACCTCAACGTTTAGTCTGGTTTGTCACTTTTAATAGGGGTGTTTGCTCTATTCAACCCAAGGAACAGAAAATTAATGCAAAAGGAGTGTGGAGTGCGGGGCGCAACATTGCGGTGAAGCGATTAAAAGAGAATATCCATGAGTTCACCTATCTAAGTCCGCAAGATTTATCGATCTGCTCCCATATTCAGGCTTATTCCTATCATGGATATTACGGGCAGAATCAATATGAATTTGATGAAGATGCAATCTGTGCGCTAGTGGGGCATCCATTAGTATTTTGGGAAGACTCGCCCACCACTCGTGTCGATATAGTCAAGGGTGAGCCCGAACTACTGGTCAAAGCAGGTAGAGGCGATCGCCTGATTTTAGAATTTGCTCCCCAACTCAAGGACGGACAGAACTTTGTCATAATTAAAGAAAGTCCTACTCGACTCAAGGTAATCCAAGTCAATGAGTCCCATCGCCGTATTACTGAAATTATTGGTAAGAAGAATCGACTAGAAATTCCTATATCGGCAAAGGAACGAGTTCTTGCGGCAATTCATGGCATTTCTTCGATTGTGACTGTTCATTCTGACATTGGTGGTGTCGTGAGTGATGCTGAAGAAGTTCCTTCCGATAGCAAACCCCATGTGCATATTTTGCCATCAGGAGATGGGCTGAAAGTAGCTGTTCTCGCCCGACCCTTTGGCAATGCAGGGGCGTATTATCGTCCTGGAGCGGGTGGAGCCATGGTACTAACTGAAATTGAAGGAAAACGACTCCAAGCAACCCGTGACTTGAAAGAAGAGAAGAAGTTGGCGAAGGAAGTAATTGCCGCCTGTCCAACTCTGAGTAACTATGAAGAACTAGAAAATGAATGGACAATTGATGATCCAGAATTTTGCTTGGAATTGTTAATTGAACTACAAGCATTAGGCGATCGCATTGTTTTGGAATGGCCAGAAGGCGAGAAAATGCGAATTAGTCATCGCGTAGGCTTTGATGACTTTAGAATGTCCATTCATCAAAGTCGCGATTGGTTTGCCGCCGAAGGTGAGTTAGATCTCGGCGATGACAAGGTCATGAATATGCAGAGTTTGTTGGCATTGCTAGACAAAACACCTAGTCGATTCATTCCCATGGGTGACGGTCAGTTTTTAGCTTTAACCCAGCAATTTCGTAATCGGTTGGATGAATTTCGTCGGCTATCCGAAAAACATGGTGATGGTACTAGGTTCCACCCCCTAGCAGCTCTGGCTCTGGAAGACTTTGTGGATGAAGTGGGTGACCTTCGTGCCGACAAACATTGGAAAGCCCATATCAAAAAAATCAAGGAAATGCGGAATTTTGAGCCGCAACTTCCATCGACATTACAAGCGGATTTGCGAGATTATCAATTAGAAGGTTTTCAATGGTTGGCTCGCCTTGCCCATTGGGGAGTCGGTGCTTGTCTAGCCGATGATATGGGACTCGGTAAAACCTTGCAGTCTCTAGCGCTGATCCTCACCCGTGCGCCCCAAGGACCTACGATGATTGTGGCTCCAACTTCAGTGTGCATGAACTGGATCAGTGAGGCGGCTAAATTTGCTCCCACCCTGAATGTGATCGTGTTTGGGAATGGCGATCGCCAAAAGGTATTAGATAATCTCCAACCCTTTGATATGGTGATCTGTAGCTATGGACTGCTCCAACAAGAAGAAGTTGGGGAAATGCTGGCTAAGGTGCAATGGCAAACGGTTGTACTTGACGAAGCCCAAGCAATTAAGAACACGACCACTAAGCGATCGCAAGCCGCGATGAACTTGCAGAGCAGCTTTAAGTTGATTACCACTGGCACACCGATTGAAAATCACCTTGGCGAACTATGGAATCTGTTTAGATTTATCAATCCTGGGCTGCTAGGTTCCCTTGATAGCTTTAATACAAATTATGCCAATCCCATTGAGCGATCGCAGGATCGCGAAGCCCGTAATCAACTCAAAAAACTGATTCAGCCTTTCATTCTCCGCCGCACTAAAAATCAAGTATTGCAGGAATTGCCATCCCGCACAGAAGTAACTCTGCAAGTGGAACTGACCAAGGAAGAACTAGCATTTTACGAAGCTCTGCGCCGTGAAGCGATCGCCAAGTTAAGCGGTAGCGAAGCAAATGCGGGTCAAAAGCATTTGCAAGTACTTGCTGAGATTATGAAGTTACGCCGTGCTTGCTGCAATACCAAGCTAGTCAGACCCGATATCCCTTTACCAAGCTCCAAACTTCAACTTTTTGGAGAAGTCGTCAACGAGTTGCTCGATAACAAACATAAGGCGCTAGTATTTAGCCAATTTGTCGATCATTTACATATCATTCGCGACTATCTGGACTCCCTCAAGATCAGCTATCAATACCTAGATGGTAGTACCCCTGCCAAGGAACGCAAAAAGCGAGTGGAAGCCTTTCAAGCAGGTGAAGGCGATGTCTTTTTGATCAGTCTTAAGGCAGGTGGCACAGGCTTGAACCTCACGGCGGCAGACTATGTGATCCACATGGATCCTTGGTGGAACCCAGCAGTTGAAGATCAAGCTAGCGATCGCGCCCATCGCATTGGTCAAAAGCGCCCTGTGACAATCTATCGCCTTGTGGCAAAGGGAACTATCGAAGAGAAAATTGTTGATTTACACCATCATAAGCGTGATCTTGCGGATAGCTTGCTAGAAGGCACAGATATGAGTGGCAAGGTAACTACTGACGCACTTCTACAGTTAATTAACGAGGTGTAGTTCAAAATCAAGTAGGGCTTCGACTTCGCTCAGCCACCTCATACCGATGGCTGAGCGAAGTCGAAGCCTCTTCTCAAAGCCCAAAATAATAAAAGCGTTGCGAAGCAACGCTTTTATTATTTCTGGCTTTGAATCAATCCATCTTGAATACGAATAATTCGGCGAGTTCTCTCTGCAACATCATGCTCATGGGTAACTAGCACAATCGTGATTCCTTGAGAATTTAGTTCACCCAATAGCTCCATGACCTCATGGGATGTTTGGCTATCCAATGCTCCCGTGGGTTCATCGGCAAGAATTAACGCAGGACGATTAGCTAAGGCGCGGGCGATCGCCACACGTTGTTGTTGTCCCCCTGATAATTGGTTAGGACGATTCAGCATTCGGTCTTTTAGTCCGACTTTAGTTAAGGCTTCCGTCGCCAGACGGTGACGCTTTTCTTTAGGAATATTGGAATAAACCATCGGCAACATTACATTCTCGATCGCCGAAGATCGCGGCAGTAGATTAAATTGCTGAAACACAAAGCCGATGCGCCGATTGCGAATAAAGGCTAGCTCATCATCGTTATAAGTAGTTAATTCCCGATCTTCGAGATAGTATTTGCCAGAAGATGGGCGATCTAAACAGCCAATAATATTCATTAGCGTAGACTTGCCTGAGCCAGACATTCCCATAATCGAAGCATATTCACCTGCGGCAATCTCTAGATCAATTCCTTTGAGAATGGGAACATTTACTTCACCAAGGCGATAGGCTTTACGGATATTTTTTAAACGAATCATTTTTGTCTCTTGTTAAAGATTGTATGGCTTCGACTTCGCTCAGCCACCGTTAGCTTCGATGCCTCGGCAGGCTCAGTGCATCAATCCGCCTCGACAATTTGTACTGATGGCTGAGCGAAGTCGAAGCCATCAGTACAAATTGTCAGTAGCAAGTTTTAATCACTTCTTAAAGCTTGAATTGGATCTAACTTCGCCGCACTGCGAGCAGGGATAACTCCTGCAATCAGTCCTACGACCATCGACAGCCCAAAACCTGCGATCACTGCCCAGATCGAAACTAGGAAAGGAAATTGAAAAAATGTCGAAGCACCAAAGGCGATCGCCACACCTAGGCAAATTCCCATCAAACCACCCAGCACTGACACCAAAATTGCCTCCGTCAGAAATTGACTGAGAATTGCCGATCGCGTCGCGCCTAGAGCTTTTCTGACTCCAATTTCGCGGGTGCGTTCCACTACCGAAACCAGCATGATATTAGCGATGCCAATACCACCGACGATCAGCGATATTGCCGCGATCGCGCCGACCATGAGTGTTAATAAGCCGACAATATTGGTAAAGGCACTGACAATATCAGTCTGATTCACAATCCGAAAATCATCGGGCTGGGGTGGATAGATTTTATGCCGTAATCTCAGGAGATTGGTGAGCTGAAACTGGGCGGCTTCAATCTCTGATTCGTCCAGAGCTTGCACCCAAAATCCACTTACGGAGATTCCCTGTAAAGCATTATTGCCCACCTGTCGCGCCGACATATTTTTAAGTGGAATAAATAGGCGATCGTCTTGATCGAATCCACCTGAAGCACCCTTCGTCTCCATGATCCCAATCACTTCATACTGTTCACCTTGGATCCGAATCCGCTCACCGATCGCATTTGCGCGACCAAATAGATCGGATTTTACTTTAGAACCTAGCACCGCTAGCGATCGCGCCTTATCAATATCTTCTTGCTCAAAATATCTTCCTTCACTGGGAAAGGTATTTCTAATCGGCGAATAATTGACATCTGTACCGATTACAGTCGTAGAAGTATTTTTATTACCATAGGAAACCTGTCTCGTTCTTTGCAAGTAAGCTGACACCAGTTTTACCGCAGGCGCTTGGGCGACTGCTTCCGCATCTTCCAAAGTCAAAGTCGAGGCGGAGCCACCCCCCTGACTAATTCCCCCTGCCCTTGCTGAGCCTGTCAACACATTAATGGAGTTTGTACCAAGCGCCTGTAATTGATTTTCCGTTGACTTTTGGATACCTTGTCCAATTGATGTAATCGCAATCACTGCGGCAATGCCAATAATTACGCCCAACATCGTCAGGGCAGTCCGCAAGCGGTTATTCCATAGAGATTCGGCTGCCATTGCCAGAATTTCGGCAAAGGGAACTTTGACAACTTTGATGCGGGCTTTGTTGGTGGTCATAGATTTTAGCCACGACTCCTTTGCGGTGAAGGTGACAAACCTGGTACACCCCTCGGCTCAGTGCGGGGGCGCGTACCTTCAGGGAAGGAAACAAAAATCTTTTCATCACCCGTCAAGCCAGACTTAATTTCCGTCTGACTGCCAACAGTCACACCTGTTTCAATAGTCGTAAATACAGGAGTTTCGCTCTGCTCAGTTTTGACATATACTCCCGTTCCGCCTTGCTGCCGCACGATCGCCACAGTTGGCACAACCAGGATATCTTTCAACTCACCCGCCTTAAACTCTAAACTGGCATTCATGCCCGATCGCAATAGTTGCTTCTCTTCTGAAGTAATCTCTGCCTTCACTTCAAAGCTAGTGACATTTTGATTAATGATTGCTTGCGGCGAGATCGAAACTACTCGCCCCCTAAACTTTTTAGTGGGATATGCCTCCACTTGGAGCGTTACCTCTTGCCCGATCGCAATTTGCGAAATATCTGCCTCAGCCACATTTGCCACGACCTGATTATTGCTAGCTAGCGCCAAAATCGAAGAAGCTGTTGCCGAACTCACCGCACTTCCTGAAGTGGTCGGAGTCACAAAAGCCCCAGGGTCAGCGTATTTCCGTACCACCACCCCATCAAAGGGAGCGCGAATAATCGTATCTTCTAGTTGTGCCTGCACATTTTGCAGAGATCCTGCCGCCGCAATTACCTGAGCCTCCGCTCTAACAATCTCTTCAGGACGCGATCCTGCCTGTTGCAAAGATAAAGCCTCTCTCGCCTGTAATACCCTAGCGCGATTCGCTTCCATCGTCGTTCTTGCCGCGTCTAAGTCTCGCGAGGCGATCGCCCCCTCTGCAAAAAGCTGTTGATTTTGGCGAAATACGATCTCCGACTGCTCTAATGTGGCTTGGGCATTTACCAAATTGGCTTGGGCTTGAGCAATATCTTGGGCGCGATTACCTGCTTTCAACAGATCCAAGCTTGCCTCAGCCGCCGCTAGATTTCCATCCGCTTGTGTAATTTGCCCTAACGTATTTGATTCATCCATATAGGCGAGAATCTGCCCAGCACGCACATTTTCGCCTTCTTTAACCAATAAACTTTTAAGTCGCCCAGAGCTTTTGGGACTCACATTTATTGATTTCTCTGGCTGAATTGTGCCATTGGCTGTGACTGTAATCGGTAAGTTAGTGCGTTTTAGAGATACAAGGCGATCGCGCCTTTTTGTACTCTGGTTACTAGCTGGTGCAGTTAGTTGTGTATAGGCATAGTACCCACCACCCGCGATCGCTACTAAGATTATGGCGATCGCAATCCGCCAGCCCCAACCACCCCAAAATTTTTTCTTAGGAATATCTGTATCGAGATCAAGATCATCGATCTCTAATTTGTCTTCTGGTGATGTTTCTAGCTGTTTCTCGGATTGCATATCTGATCGCATAAGAGTTCCGTCAACGGTTAGTGTGTTTAGACTCTTATACTCGATCATCGGTTCAAATTTGAGGCTGGTTTTTATGGTGGTAATGACGACCCAGTGTGTCACCACTCATCTATTATCAGAGTTGCGGCTAAACTGCGAATTGCTCTAGCTCTCTCTAGCTTATACACAAGGCTCATATGCGTAATAAATCAGCTCGCTACTATGCCTTTCTTTCGATCGCTGCGGCAATTTTGACGATCGCCTTAAAATTTGGTGCGTTTTTTTTGACTAACTCGGTGGGCTTCTTGTCCGATGTGATGGAGTCTGGGGTTAATCTAGTTGCCGCGATCGGCGCAGTTTGGGCGATCACTTACGCTGCTAAGCCACCCGATGAAGAACACGTATATGGGCATTCTAAAGCCGAGTATTTTTCTAGTGGATTTGAAGGGGCTTTGATTTTAGTAGCAGCCGTAAGTATCGCGATTTCGGCTATTCCTCGACTGCTTGATCCGCAACCTCTAGAGCAAATTAGCCTCGGTTTGGGACTGTCGATTTTTGCGTCCATTATTAATGGTGGAGTCGCCTTAATCTTGCTTAGGGAAGGAAAACGTCTGCACTCCATCACCCTAAAGGCGGATGCACATCATCTATTGACTGATGTCTGGACTTCGGTGGGGGTAATTTTAGGAATCCTATTCGTCTCGGTAACAGGTTGGCTAATTCTTGACCCGATCATTGCCATTGTTGTGGCTGCAAATATTGTCTGGACTGGCATAAAACTGATTAAGGAGAGTGGCTCGGCGCTTTTAGATGCATCAATCCCCCTCGAAGAACAGCAAATGATTAAAGAGATCCTCTCGACTTACCATAAACAAGAAGTGCAATTTCACGCGATTCGTACTCGCATGGCTGGGGCAAAAAGATTTGTTTCGCTGCATATCTTAGTGTCTGGTAACTGGACTATCCAAAGAGGGCATGATCTCTGTGAAGAAATTGAGTCAGCTATCTGTAAGGCTCTACCAAATACCAATGTACTTACGCACCTAGAACCATTGGAAGATCCGAAATCTTGGAATGATCATGATTTGTAGCTAGCAAACAAGACCCAAACCCAATTTTAAGAAAAGCTCGCCTACGGCGAGCTTTTCTTAAAAGACCTAAGAGCGTTGCGAAGCAACGCTCTTAGGTCTTTTACTTGACTATAGATGGGGGTAAAGGGACTTGAACCCTTACGATCTTACGATCAACGGATTTTAAGTCCGTAGCGTCTACCATTCCGCCATACCCCCTTAAAGGCTTTGCTATCATAACCCAAAATGGATAAACTTTTGCCCTGATCAGATTAGAAACTTTATAAATTGTTGCTAAGTCTTATTAGAAATAATGAATTATAGGACTAGCTATGGCTTTGAATATATTTAATCCCAAAGCAATAATTTATTTTTTATTGTTAATTTAAGTATTTTTTCAGATATAATGACAAACTATAGATATTTTTTTGTGAGCTAAGGGTGCAAGTGCTAAGAAAATAATAATTATGCTATGCATCACTACAGCGCTCCACACTTCCTCTAGTTCTAAAGAAAATTTTGAAAGGCTCGCAAAGTCAATGAAAAGCAAAGTATTGTTGTATTTTTATGAATTAGCACAAAATATCTTCATAGTTATAGTTAGCAATATCAGAGGTTTATACGCAGAGTAGACCTAAGAAACCGAGATTTATTTCCTTGTAATTATTGAGTCATGAGAAATTCAGCGACCGAATTTAATTTAGGTACAGAATCACAAGAGCAAAGATCTCTGCATATTTTGATCATTGAAGATGTAATTGCTGATGTCGAGTTAACCCTGTTGGAGCTAGAGTCAGCAGGTATTGCCGTTACCTATGATGCCGTGGCAACTGCCTCCGATTGCCAAAATTATTTGCAGAAAAATAGTTATGATGTGGTTCTTTCCGATTACCGATTACCTAGCTTTAATGGACTACAGGCTTTTAATTATTTGAGAGAATCGGGACAAGATATTCCCTTTATTTTGATTACAGGTAGCTTGGGGGAAGAAGCTGCCGTGGAATGCATTAAGTCGGGGATGACTGATTACATTCTCAAAGATCGCCTATTTCGTCTGCCTTCAGTTTTAGAAAGGGCTATGCAAGAGTTTTCTTTGCGTCGTCAACAAAAAGCTGCGATCGCTCAAATAGAGCAGCAGGCTTGGCGAGAAGCGATTATTAATCGTATTGTTCAATCAATGCGGGAAACATTGATCTTAGATGATGTACTCCAAACAACCGCTGATCTATTGCGAGAGTCTCTACAGGTTTCGCGTTGTCTGATTTTTCAGAGGTCAGAGGATCAACAATTTCGTGTTAGATACTTTAGCCAAAGTACTGAAGCTACTAAGGGCATTGAGGGCGCTTCTTGTTTTCTCTTTAGTTATTTTCAAGAAAATTTACAGGCAGGCTTACAAATTGCTTTCAACCAAATCGACGAAAATAATATCCCTGAAGTCCGTCAAGTAGCCTCTGATTA
Source organism: Pseudanabaena sp. (assembly GCA_003249015.1). GTDB lineage: Bacteria > Cyanobacteriota > Cyanobacteriia > Pseudanabaenales > Pseudanabaenaceae > Pseudanabaena. The sequence continues at coordinate 101,293 of QBLS01000004.1, forward strand.
TGGCATTCTGTCAATTATTATTTCCCCTTTGATCTACCGCAATAACTACTTGGGTGGGATCAGTCTGCATCAATGCGACCGCGAACGGCAATGGTCAGACAATGAACTAACTCTGGTCAAGGCGATCGCCGATCAATGCGCGATCGCAATCCATCAATCTGAACTCTATCAAAGCGCTCAAAATGAGTTAATGGAGCGTAAAAAAATGGAGGCGCAACTGCGCCATGATGCTTTTCACGATACTCTCACTGGCTTACCAAATCGAGCCTTGTTTTTAGATCGCCTTAAACATGCCTTGCAACTGTCTCAGAGAAGAGCGCATTTAACTGTTTCCAATGATCCCAATGAAGATTCAGACCAATTTGCGGTTCTATTTCTAGATTTAGATCGCTTCAAGACAATTAATGACAGTCTGGGACATCTGGTGGGGGATCAATTATTAAAGTTTGTTGCAACGCGGTTGGTATCCTGTCTGCGGGTTGGTGACACAGTGGCAAGGCTGGGGGGAGATGAGTTTGTCATGTTGATTGAGGGAATTGAAGATATTAGTGATGTGATTGAAGTAGCTCAAAGAATTCAAGGCTCTTTAAAAACTCCAGTTTTACTGGACTCTAACGAAATATTTATCAGTACTAGCATTGGAATTGCTTTAAATTCGCCAGAGTACGATCAACCCGATCAGTTGCTCAGAGACGCAGATTCGGCAATGTATCGGGCAAAGGAAGGGGGTCGCAATCGCTATGAAGTATTCAATCCCACAATGCACAAAGAAGCTCTGGATAAGTTGCGATTAGAAAATGATTTGCGTCGCGCTATTGATCGCCATGAGTTCAGACTGCACTATCAACCAATTGTGTGTTTAAAGTCTAGGCGTTTACTAGGCTTTGAGGCTCTAGTCCGCTGGCAACATCCTGATAGAGGATTAATATATCCAGTAGATTTCATTCCATTTGCGGAAGATGTAGGAATGATTGTGATGATTGATCTATGGGTAATGCAAGAGGCTTGTGCCCAACTAAGGGCTTGGCAGGATCAGTACTCCCATGCTCAATTCTTGGTGATGAATGTTAATCTGTCAGCGCGACAGTTTACCCAGCCTAACCTCACCTCACAAATTGAAGATATTCTCAAAATCACTAATCTAAATCACGCTAACTTAAAAATTGAAATTACTGAGAGAACTCTTATTGAAAAGACTTCGACAGCAACGCAAATCTTAGGTGAATTAAGCAGTTTACAAATTCAAACCTGTATTGATGATTTTGGAACGGGCTACTCATCTTTGAGCTATTTGCATAGGTTTCCGATTCATACAGTTAAGATTGACCGATCCTTTATTACTAGATTGAGTGATACTGCCGAATGTAGTAATGGAGAGATTGTAAAGGCAATTATTGCTTTGGGTATCAGTCTGGGCTTAAATGTAATCGCGGAAGGTGTGGAAACAGAACAGCAGTTAGAATTTCTCAGGGCGAATAATTGCCATGCGGGACAGGGATATTACTTAGGTGAGCCGCAAGCTGCGGAAGCGATCGCTAATTTGTTAGAGGATTTACCAAATATGAATAGTGAAGTTGATTTAATGACCATAGATTGTTCTAGATCTTAGTCTCAGGATGACGCTTTGCAATACCTGTACTTTTTTGAGAAAGATCCTGAAAGTCTTGCTTTGTAAGACTTTCAGGATCTTTCTTGCTTTTAAGTCAGCGCAAAGCGCTGTATTATGACTTAAGTAGGTAAGTGGCTGGGCATAGTTAAAACCCAAAGTCAAAACCTATGGCGCAAGCTGTGCGTGCGCCATAGGTTTTAAGATTTTATATTTAATTTCGCCTAGTTACTTACAGAAATTTTTTCTAGAAAATTTAAAAATTTTTAATATTACGGGAGATTCCTCATCATGGCTAAGGTCAAAATTGCTAAAACTACCGATGTTGTTGCTGATAAAGTTTTGAAAGCTAGTGCCAATGGTCAATCTGTGATCGTTGCTAAAGTTGGGGATAAGTACTGCGCGATCGCTAATAAATGCCCTCACTTTGGACTTCCTTTAGCCAAGGGCAAGTTTGAGAATGGGGTGATCACTTGCCCTTTTCATGGTTCTAAATTTGAAGTTTGCACTGGTAAAAGTGTGGAATGGGTAGATTCTTTTGTGGGAATTCCTTTACCTGATATTGCTAAAAAGATGATTGCCATGGGCAAGTCGGCAACAGATGTGGCTAGTTTTACTGTTACCCAAGAAGGTGAAGATTTGTTTGTCGATGCGTAGAACTATAGCAATTTTAAATATTTAGAAGAGGCTTTGACTTCGCTCAGCCAGCAGTATACGCTGGCTGAGCGAAGCGATGCACTGAGCCTGTCGAAGTGTCGAAGCCCTAACTCTTATTTGAAGCAGCTATATAAAAATTCACAAAAGTGTGACTACACTTTTGTGAATTAACTAAAAAGGCTATTCCCCCCGCTACGCAGGGGGAATAGCCTTTTTAGTAACATCAAAAAATGAGTTGCGCTGCAACTCATTTTTTTATAGAGCGATCGCTTGTTCCAGATTGCTTACATTCACTAGCGCTAAGCTAGGAGCCGATCGCTTAACTAGCCCTGTTAATACTTTGCCTGAACCAACTTCAATCGCCTGTTCGTAGCCGCTAGCCGCCAGATAAAGGCAAATTTCACGCCAGCGTACAGGCGATGTCATTTGCTGACTGAGGCGATCGCGCAGAAACTGACCCGAAACGGTCGCATCATTTGGCTCAACATTGGAAATTACGGGAATACTCGCATCATTGAAAATAGTCTTCTCCAAAGCTACGGCAAACTTTGCGGCGGCTTCAGCCATAAGCGGCGAATGAAATGCACCACTTACGGCAAGGGAAATGGCGCGTTTAGACTTAACCTGCTCACAAATCGACTTAACGGCGGCATCTGTTCCCGAAATTACGACCTGATCGTTGCTATTGTCATTGGCAAGAACGACATCATCGGTGGTAGCGATCGCGGATTCGAGGGTAGCTCGATCAAACCCAATTAATGCGGTCATTGCCCCACCACTAACCTCAGCCATTAGTAGCGATCGCTGCTTGACCAGTTCTAGCCCAGTCGCGAAGTCCAAAACTCCTGCACAGTAGAGGGCGCTGTATTCTCCGAGGCTATGCCCTGTAACTGCTTCAGGGCTTAAGCCCTTAGCTTTGAGTACATCAGTTAAAATTGCAGAAATTACATACAAACAGGGCTGTGTAAATTGAGTCTTAGAAATTTCTGCGGCATCGGTCTGTACTTTTTCTAAAATCGACCAACCGAGAATTTGTTCAGCTTTGGTGAACTTGTCTTTGCCCACCTCCTGCAAATCTAACCCCATTCCCACTGCTTGCGAGCCTTGTCCTGGGAATATCCATACACTTTTCGTCATTGCTTACTGTATTTTTTAAAATAAAAAGTCTAGTCTCTGATCTTTACACAAACTTACAAGGATCAAACCTAACTCCATTTTTATTTACTATGATTCACCCGTTACAAAGTGCTTTACGCTAACTTAAAACCCAGATAAATTTTTGAAAGCTTTACAAAGCAAAGCTTCCAAAAATTTATAGCAAATCAAGAGTTCGTTAGTACAAATCAAAACCCAAGAAGCGAGTGGCGGCGCGTAGCGCCGCCACTCGCCTTCTGGTTTTATGCCCTAAGCAAAACTTTTTTTGCTATATCTGGGTTTTTTAACATCTCAATATGCTGTAGCTGTTGCAGCAGTAAAAGAGGCTTCGACTTCGCTCAGCCATCGTATAAGGATGGCTGAGCGAAGTCGAAGCCTGATCAACAAATTCTTTAGTGATAATCTAAGGCTAAGAGGTTAGGGGATGAAGGTTACACATAATCTCAGTTATTTAAGCGGATTAATCTTTTTTAAGGCTGATTTTGCGACCTTTTGAATCTGACTTACGGTCTTAGTCACTTGCCTCTCTAGTTTCTGTTCAACACCCTCAAGGGCTTCGTTAATTGACTCTACTGCCCAGCCGTCCAATTCTTCCAAGCGATCGCGAGCTACATCAACTTGCTTATCTATATTTTTATAAGCTTTTTTGAAATTTTTATCATATTGCTGCTGCGCTACTTCAGCGATCGTATGAATTTTTTGTTCGACTTGACGCTTAATATCTTTTTTAGACATTGCCATAACTCCCAAGTGGATCACTGCAAAATCAATCTATTGCCATCATTCTTTTGCCAAGAAGCAGCAATCAATAATTAATATCATATAAGTAATTCAGCATAATTAATATCTAACCCTAAAGGTTGTTCCGCCCACGCAGCGGGCGGAAGTATGCTTAGCTGCTCGATCAAATCTTTGTAAAACTAGGCAAAGTCTAAGGAAATACGAAGAGTCAGTTTTTATATAATCTCCAAAGATGACTCGCCTCAAGGATCAAGGTTGCCGCCCATACAAAAATACTGATACCAGCGGCGGCGGCAGCAATATCCTTAATGATCCCGATGCGCCGATCTTCTTGGGGTTGCACAAAATCGCACAAAATCTCGATCGCACTATTGAGTAACTCAGCAACTAACATCATTCCTGTTGCCAGCAAAATCAACGTAACGTCAACCCATTGCTGAAGAAGAAACGTCAGGATAAAAAGAGGAACTGATAAAAACAGTTTGTAGGCAACACTAAAATCAGATATAGCAAAATGAAGCCCCGAAAATATGACTTTTAACTTTCTTAGAGGATCATATTTGGCTTTGGGTAGTTTAGGCATAGACTCATCGAGCAGAGAGCTAAAAATAGTTTTCATATCTTAATCCTTAACGATAAGCATCTAGGCTCTAGAAAACTAAAAAACCACAAGATTGTTCCGCTCGCTTCGCGGGCGGAACAATTCTATGGGCTACTTAACGAAATATAAAATGTTGCTTAATTACATCAAATTTGGTGCATTCCCAATAATCAATATGGGAAATGATTAACTCGCGATCGCCTGTTCCATTTTCCAAATTACCAGCAAATTTATCCACAGTTAAGTCACTCCAACCCGTAACGCTAATTCGAGGATTCCAAGGTAGAGGTGCATCCCAACTCATTGTCCATTCTGCCTTGACCAGATTATCAGTACGGTTAATGTCATGGAGTTCTAGCTTGAGATTTTTAAACCAAAAGGTAATGAAGCCAATCATCTTTTGATATTGCTTGATGCCACGAAAGTTATAAACAGGATCTTTAAAATAGACATTTTCGCTATAGATGCTGTAGGTTTGCGCTTCAGGAAATTTTGCGTAATCTGCTTTGATAATGTCGAGGATATTGGTTGTTGGCGTAGGAGTGGTATTCATTGTTGGCGATAAAGTTAAATATCAATGATAGCTGTCGCATGAGGCTATCATTGATTGTTACAGCGCTTTGCACTGTAACAATCAATCTACAGGAGAATCTTATGTGGGCTAGTGCGATCGCCGCCTATTTGCATTATTTAAGTTTGGGACTTATTTTTGCCACCTTATCGACAGAGCTATTTACTCTCAAGCAAGACCTCACTAATCGCGATGGTTGGCGGATTTTGATTGCGGATACTATTTATGGAATCGCAGGTATAACGGTTTTAGTTACGGGTATTTTGCGAGTTCTCTATTACGCCAAAGACACATCCTATTACATGGAACAGCCTGTATTTTGGGCAAAAATGGGTCTATTTATCGTAGTTGGAACTCTATCTCTATATCCTACTTTCTCATTTTTGCAATGGATTAAACCTCTGCGTGAGGCAAAGGCTCCCGAAGTAAGTCCCGAAAAAATCAAGCTCTTAAGAACAATCATTCACATAGAATTAACAGGATTTAGCATCATTCCTTTACTCGCCAGTATGATGGCAAGGGGCATCGGCGCGGACTGGTTCGCAAGCTAAAAGAAAAGCACCGCTCAGCGGTGCTTTTCTTTTAGGATAAAGCTTCTCGCAACATCGCTAGTTTTTCAGGCAAGATGCGGTAATAAATCCAAGTGCCACGCCGCTCTTTGTTTAGCAATCCTGCGTCATACAAAACCTTGAGATGATGGCTTACCGTTGGCTGCGCTAGTCCCAAAGTTTCCACCAATTCACAGGCGCATACTTCTTGGCTAGGCTGAGCCGCAATTAAGCTCAAGATTTGTAAACGCGCAGGTTCCCCCAATACGCGAAATATTGTTGCTAAATAACTTGCCTCATCAGAGGTCAGGCGACCTTCTAGCAAAGGAGGGCAACAGGTAATCGATGGATTTGGCTTCATAAACTTATAGTGCCATGAATTAATGCGAGGTGACAAAATATCGATTATTATAAATATTGATATTAATCGATATTGAGTAAATCAATCATGGCACATGTACAGCCAATTAAGAAACTCTCCCTACTCGATCGCTTTTTGACGCTGTGGATTTTTCTGGCGATGGCGATCGGTGTGGCGATCGGTGTACTTTTTCCTGCTGTGGATCGGGTAATCAATCAGTTTCAAATTGGGACTACCAATATTGCGATCGCGATCGGTTTAATTTTGATGATGTATCCACCATTTGCGAAAGTACGCTATGAGGAATTAGGCGATGTCTTCCGCAATGGCAAAATTTTGGCTCTATCTCTATTTCAAAGCTGGATCATTGCGCCGAGTTTGATGTTTCTATTGGCGATCGCCTTTTTTCGAGATGCTCCCGAATATATGGTGGGCTTGATGTTGATTGGGATTGCGCCATGTATCGCGATGGTGGTGGTATGGAGCGATCTCGCTAAGGGGAATTCCGAATATACGGCGGGATTAGTTGCCTTTAATAGTATCTTCCAAGTTCTGTTTTATAGTTTTTATGCTTGGTTTTTCATTACGGTATTACCGCCGCTATTTGGCTTACAAAGTACTGTGGTGAATATCAGTATCATTGAAATTGGACAAACTGTTTCTATCTATCTCGGTATTCCCTTTATCGCAGGTTTTTTGACGCGCTTTTTTCTGAGTAAAATCAAAGGAAAAAGCTGGTATCACAATGTATTTATTCCTAAAATTAGCCCAATCACCCTGATTTCATTGCTGTTTACGATTGTGGTGATGTTCAGTCTCAAGGGGAATTTGATGTTAAAAATCCCCTTGGATGTGGTCAGAATTTCGATTCCATTGTTGATTTATTTCGTAGCGATGTTTGTAGTCAGCTTTTATTTTGCTTGGCTAATCAAGGCGGATTATGACAAAGCGGCAAGTGTTGCTTTCACGGCAGCAAGTAACAATTTTGAACTAGCGATCGCTGTTGCGGTGGGTGTATTTGGGATTAATTCGGGTGCTGCTTTTGTGGCGGTTGTAGGTCCTCTAATCGAAGTTCCTGTTTTAATTAGCCTTGTCAATCTATCTTTTTGGTTCAAGCGCAATTTCTTTGATGCAAAAATAACTTAAAACCCACTTTTCATTGTAAGGGCAATTCATGAATTGCCCTTACAATGCGTTCTTTGGGAACATTCCTAAATTTTATTGTTGACAGATTCCCCCAAATACAGCCAAGATAAATATATTGATTGTCATAAATATTTGTCTTAATCAATATTTAAAATATACTTAACCTTTAGATAATCTATGGCTGTGCGCGTTGGTATTAACGGTTTTGGCAGAATTGGCAGATTGGTGCTGCGTGCTGCTTGGGACTTTCCCGAATTAGAATTTGTGCATATTAATGAAATCAAGGGCGGAGTAGAAGCTGCCGCGCATTTACTTGAGTTTGACTCGGTACATGGACGCTGGCAACAGAATGTGCGATTAGAAGGCGATCGCATCCAAATCGATCATCAATCCCTCAGTTTTAGCGAATATGCCAAACCCGAATTAGTCAACTGGCAAGAGTTAGGCGTAGATATCGTATTGGAATGTTCTGGCAAATTCCGCACTCCCGAAACCCTAAATCCCTATTTCAGCAAAGGCGTAAAGAAAGTCATCGTAGCGGCTCCTGTCAAAGAAGAAGCGCTAAATATTGTCATGGGAATTAACGATTATCTCTACGATCCCGCACAGCATCATCTATTAACAGCAGCGTCCTGCACTACTAACTGTCTCGCGCCTGTGGTGAAAGTTATCCATGAAGGTTTAGGCATTAAGCATGGCGTAATTACCACCATTCATGACAACACGAATACCCAAACCCTCGTTGATGCACCGCACAAAGACCTACGTCGTGCAAGGGCTTCAGCTTTGTCCCTAATTCCCACAACTACAGGATCGGCAACAGCAATAACTCTCATCTATCCCGAACTCAAGGGCAAGTTAAATGGATTAGCCGTGCGCGTGCCTTTGCTGAATGCGTCGCTTACAGATTGTGTATTTGAAGTAGAGAGAGAAACCACAATTGAGGAAGTTAATCAACTATTGAAAATAGCCTCTGAAGGTGCGCTTAACGGAATTTTAGGTTATGAAGAACGCCCCTTAGTTTCCATTGATTACAAAGACGATCCGCGATCGTCCATTATTGATGCCCTTTCGACAATGGTTGTGGATGGAACTCAGGTCAAGATTCTTGCTTGGTATGACAACGAATGGGGCTATTCCTGTCGCATGGCGGAATTAGCGAGAAAAGTAGCTTCGTTCTAAGACCCTCACCCCCCAGCCCCCTCTCCCGCAAGAGAGGGGGAGCGAAGAAGATATTTTTTGCTTCTTCTTCTTTCAATGAGAAAGGGAGTGCAAAGAACGCATATTTTTCTTGTTCCCCTCTCCTGCGGGAGAGGGGCTAGGGGTGAGGGCAAATCACCTAAACTTTGAGAAATTGATCATGAACTCCTCAACTGCATCACAAGCGAACTTCAAGAACTATGTGCTTGTCACCCTCACCTATTGGGGGTTTACGATTACTGATGGTGCATTGCGACTATTGGTATTACTCTATTTCAACAATATTGGCTATACCCCCATTCAAATAGCTTCGCTATTTCTGTTCTATGAAGTATTTGGAGTTGTTACCAACTTTTTAGGCGGATGGATTGGTTCACAATTAGGACTAAAAGTTACGCTTTATACTGGGATAGGATTACAGATTTTCTCGCTGATAATGCTATCTTTCCTCAATCCTGAATGGGCGCAGTGGTTAGCAGTTCTCTATGTGATGATCGCGCAAGCATTCTCAGGAATTGCTAAAGACTTGACGAAAATGAGTACTAAGAGCGCAATTCGTCTAGTCGTGCCGCAAGATGCTCAATCGGCTTTATTCAAATGGGTTGCTATTCTCACAGGTTCTAAAAATGCACTTAAAGGCGTGGGCTTTTTTATTGGCAGTGCATTGCTGGGGCTATGTGGCTTTGTAAATTCCCTTTGGATTATGGCAGGATGCTTATTCCTGCTCCTGTTCACAGGTTTATTCTTGCCAAAAGGCATGGGCAAAATCAAAGCCAAGGTCAAATTTAAGCAACTCTTTTCTAAAAGCCCTGAAATCAATCTTCTATCTGGGGCGCGATTCTTTCTATTTGGTTCTAGAGACGTGTGGTTTGTGGTGGGATTGCCTGTATTTTTGCGAAGTGTCTTAGGCTGGTCATTCTATCAAGTTGGTGGATTCTTAGCCTGTTGGGTGATTGGCTATGGACTGATCCAATCCCTTGCACCAACATTAATTAAGCACTTTGGTTCTGGACAACCACCCCGATCGCAAACCGTGCGATTTTGGACAACTTCTCTAATTGCTGTTCCTGCGTTAATTGCGATCGCTTTGCAATTAAATCTCTCCCCAAATATAGTCATCATCGGCGGCTTACTGATTTTTGGTGTCGTCTTTGCCTTTAACTCATCGGTGCATTCTTACCTAGTTCTTGCCTTCACCGATGATGACAAAGTGGCGCTGAATGTTGGCTTCTATTACATGGCAAATTCGGGCGGACGCTTAGCAGGAACGGTGTTATCGGGATTGGTTTATCAGTTTGCGGGTTTAGTGGGATGTCTCTGGGTATCGACGGCTCTAGTTTTAGCCGCCGTCATAATTACGCGCAAGTTACCCGATCCGCAGATCAGCAAGGCGATCGCTTGGAAATCCGATGGTGAGTAGTGCGATCGCTTTCACTGGAAAAAATTAAAAGCAGCGCGATCACGCTGCTTTTAATTGCTTATAAAAACTCTAAAAGTCAAAGTAAATAAAGGGAAGCTTTTTCTCAGGGCTAAACAGGCTGACTAGAAACAAACTAATTGGCACTAAGAATAACTTAACTTGCCAATTCAACTGCCACTTAGTGCGATCGCAGCGATAGGCGATCAACGACATGAGCAAAAGCCCAAACATTAACAACGCAATCTGCCCCGTAGTAATTCCCAAGGACTCCACATATATTTTTAAGCCGAACTGTGGATCGCTCTCGTAGCCCCAAAGTCTTTGTAGCACCATATTCGCGTCAATTAAGTTAGGTAGCCTGAAGGGTATCCAACCTACGATAACGATCAACTGAGTCAAGGCGATCGCTAAAATTTGCATCGGCAAAGGTTTCCATAACTTTTGCAAACGCTCGAATACGGAACTAACCTCCATCCACAGTCGATGTCCCACTAGCGCCGCTCCATGCCAAACACCCCAAATAATAAATCCCCAGTTTGCTCCATGCCAAATGCCAACCACCAGCATAATAATCATCAAATTTAGACAAGTTTGCCAAAGCCCCCCCCTTGAACCACCGAGGGGAATGTATACATAATTTCGCATCCAAGCGCCGAGGGTCATGTGCCAACGCCGCCAAAAGTCCGAGATGCTCGCCGAGAAATAGGGGAAATCAAAATTTTGAGGTAGCCTAAAGCCCATCAACAAAGCACTCCCCCTTGCCATATCGATGTAGCCGCTAAAGTCGCAATAAATCTGAATACTATAGGCAAACAAAGCCAACCAGATATCAATACTCCCAGCGCGATCGGCGTTCCGAAAGATCAAATCCACAAGTCGCCCCATATTGTCTGCGACAATACCTTTTTTGACTGCTCCACAGGAAAACAGCCAAACCCCTTCGACGATATCTGACAAAATTGGGCGCGATCGCGTTACTAACTGAGGTGCAAACTCTTGATAGCGCGTAATTGGACCCGAAAGTAACTTTACAAAAAATAACTTGTAAGCGGCAAAATTTAGAAAGTCCTTAGCTGGGCTGCTACCTCGGTAAATATCCACTAGGTAAGCAATCAACTCAAACACAAAAAAACTTAAAGTTATCGGCGGTACAATGTTCGCCTTTGCCCAGATTGCTAATGAACTTCCAACAGGTAGCCCTGTAATATTGCCGATCGCCGTTGCCACAAACGGAATATATTTGAATCCAAATAGCAACAAAACATCAAAAAAAATCCCTACAAACAGCAACCACTGTTTTAAAAACCTATTCCCCTTCCGAATCTCTTCACCTAGCCAGAAATTAACCACTAACATGACTAATAGCAACCAAATGTACTGCCTCTGAATAAAGGAGTAAAAGAACAGGCTTGCCGTCAAAATGACGAGCAGCCTTGCCTGTACATTTGGTAAAAGCCAATAAATAATCGTTGTGCTGATCAAAAATTGGGCATATTCTAGGGAAAGAAAATCAAAATCCATCGTTAGGAAACTACTTCTGGCAAAGAAACAAGCGTTGACGGCTCTTCAAATTGTGGATCTAATGGATCAATATGCTTGATCGGAACCCAATTTGGCAGCGTACTACTTGCTTCTTCGACTTGCAATTGGACACAGGGAATTGTATCCGAAAGTATGGAGCTAGCCATCATCCCCGTATGAATCTCAACATGAGCCGATGATATCGCCTCAAAAATTAAATTTTGTCCTGGAAAAACAACGCGCTCAAAATACCATTGAGGAACATCAGTAATCCTCGCAATTTGGATCTTGCTAGTTGCATTTACATAGGAACAAACAATTTTTTTATCGCGTAAATCAGCAGGTAACGGATCAAATATAGACATAATATTTTTTGTATAAAGTTATTTAAGCAAAATTAGTAAGACCCACAAGGAACAAAGATATGAATAAAATTACATTTATTACCTTTGATCTGAAATCATCCTTAACTTTAACCGAATAGACCCTGCCGATATGTTCAGGTTTAGCAAGAATATGAGTCTTAATACTTAACTTGTGTATTAAGCTAACATTCAAGTTGATCTAGTGATTGTAAACACTACTACCAACTAGCAATTCTCATTACCACCTTTGTAGGGAATGACCAGTCATGGGCGATTTAGCTGTACGTACAACGCTTTGCACGGATTTAAAACTTTTACTAAGCGAAGTTTCAAGGCGTGCCAACACTTTCATGGACAAATGCAGCTAGGGACTCAGGACTCTGACCAACCCCACGAACTGCCCGAAACATTCCAAATCGACAAATGCCTGTACCGAAGGCAAGGCGCATCAACAACAGGGTAGGAACTTCGCGCAGTGACTTGATAAAACCTGTTACGCCAAACTTAACTAGCCCTGATGGACGAATAATCCCTTGCCAAATTGAATCAAGCCACGAGGGTAAAGTCTCCTCTGTCCAATCGGCAGTAATTACGTCAGACTGCACCAACTTAGTTGCAGCAAGGGTTTCCGCGAAGCCTTCGATACTGGCAAAAGCAGGATGTGACCACTGGTCTAATAGCTGCTTCATAATCAAACGTTCGACAAAATTGAGGGGGATTTGGCGATCGTCCCTTTGATTCCAGTCGGCAACCACCAACACGCCATTGGGCTTCAATACCCGCACTAATTCTCTGGCAAATAATTCTTTGTCGGGCATATGGGGCCCCGCTTCGATGCACCAAACCACATCAAAGCTAGCATCCGCAAATGACAAAGCCATTGCATCATCTACTTGAAACTTAGCATTTACATCAGGGGGAGTTAGCTCAGTCGCTCTCTGTACCTGTTGGGGACTGATGGTAACTCCTGTAACCTCAAAGCCATATTCTTTAGCCAAAATCCGACTACTGCCGCCAATACCGCAGCCCACATCTAATAAAGTGCTACCCTTGGCTACTTGGTCTAATTTTCCCCACTTCACCATTTCTCTCACAAAGTCTGCTTTTGCTTCGCGAAAGTCCTTGCGCTGTGTGGGTGAGCCATAATGTCCTAAATGAATATGATCTCCCCAATAAAATTCTAGAATCCCGTCTTGTGTCCATTCGTCGTAGGAGCGAGCTACGGAGTCAGTTGACTCGAAAGGACGAGTGGTAATTAGGTATGTGACTACACCTAACAAAAGTAAGCCAAGGGAGGTTTCTAGAACAATTAAGGGATTCATTGGTGCTTAAAGTTGGGTATAAAAGTTTTTCTTATTTCTTGCTCAAGCGATTGGTGCGTTGCGAAGCAACGCACCAATCGCTTGGGAATAGATTATTAACATAAGTTTACATTAGAAAAGAGTAAGGTCGGCGCTTCGCGCCGACCTTACTCTTAATAGATGAGAGGCGGCGCTTTGCGCCACCTCTCATCTATTGGGTTTGGCATTGGTCGCATAGACCAAAAAATTCAAGGGTGTGATAGTAAATCTGAAAGGAATGGGTCTTGGCAAGTTGGTTGCCAAGATCGTGGATAGGGCAGCAGTCAATAGGCAAAGACTTCCCACAATTCAGGCAGTTCAGATGATGCTTGTCAGCGGGCATAACGCTGTAGACAGTTTCGCCATTGGGCAAGGTTAAAGCTTTGATTAAGCCTTGTAATTTTAATGTTTCGAGAGAGCGGTATACCGTGGCTAGTCCTATGCTTTTCTCACTACTGCGTAGCTCTGAGTGAATACTCTGCGCTGATATAGCGCGATCGTGATCTTGGAGGAGGTTTAGCACTCGTTCTTGACTGCGAGTGAGTTTTTCTTTCATGCTTTTAGTCTGACGTACTGCCCGAACCACCAGAATAATGCTTATAAAATTATTCTGGATTTGACAACCTTATGACAATTTACGGCGCTTCGTACCGTAAATTGTCTAAAACTTAAATGGATTATAAATCAGACATGGGGTAAAGCTCTCTTGTAATCGCTTACAGGTATCTCCACTAATATTAGTAATCATTCCTTTGTACACTAACTCATCGATCGCCTGAGTCCCATAAACCAAAGCCGAAATCCCTGCCACTGTCGCCCGAAAACTGATGGCGGAACTGGGTAAATCATCATTAACAATTCGCCTAACGCTAAGCTGTCCCCGATCGCCATTTACCCCAAATATGCCTTCATTCCAACTGCAATCGGGGTCACTGAGGGCAAAGGTAAAGCGATCACAGGCAATCGGCAAACCATGCAAAGCTCCAACTACATCTACGACCCTGACCATCCAAGGATCGGTGAGCTTTGACTCAAGCTGTCCTGCATTTGTGAGCCATTGATGCATATTTGTATCGAGGGGAATGGGCATTTTGAGAGAAGCAACTTGATCGCGATGACTGGCAAAAAAACTAAATAGGCGATCGCGAGATTGTTGATCTGTCCAAAAAATTGATGAAACTTCAATTTGCCGATCGCGCAAGGGAATATTGCCACTGCTGTCGATCGCATAGATGGCGATCGCAACTGGTTGGCGATCGCGCTTGATGACTACACATAGCTTATGGCGATGCAAGTGCCACCATTGCTCATAGGTAAAGTTGGTAATCACTAGCCCATGACTATTAGGTTGCAAGGTTTGCGATCGCAGATGTTCATATAAAAAGTTGGACAAGATATCCTTTGCTTCGGTGGCAGCAAGGCGATCGCAGGTCAAGTTAACTAAATTGGGTAGTTTTAAATAGGGCGATAGTGAGGCGATCGGAATATTTATTTCATTTGTAGGATTGGCGATCGCGTATCCCAATGCGCTATAAAAGCTTTCTTTAAAGGGAGTGAGCATACTGACACCGATGCCTTGCATCCGCATTTCTAGAAATGCACTTTTGATCAAAGCCTTTACACAGCCTTGATTGCGGTATTCAGGATATGTCCACACGCCACCAATGCCGCCCATCGCTTTGACACTGCCCCTAACCGACTGCTGAAAGTTAAAGCATTGCAAAGCCGCCGCAATCTTGCCCCCAATCTCAGCGACTAGCACTTCGTCGGGATTAATCGCTGTTAAGTGCGATCGGGGTAAATCTTGATTAGTCCATCGCGAATACGCATACAAATCCCCCTTGAGAATTTCCAGTCGCTCATTTTTCTCAATTCTACGAATTTTCATTTATTAGCTGATGTTAATTGGAGCGATTTAAATATACCAACCCTAAATGAGTTGAGAGAGGCGTGCTTCGCTTAGCCAACTTATACTGATGGCTAAGCAGAGTCAAAGCCCTGTTTTTCTCTTAAGTGAGCTAAGACTGATATTTAGAGCTTCTGGCGAACTTAGGTTAAGGATTCAGAAAGGTCACAGTTATTTCTTAAATAAGCCTATAGCTACACCAATGTAAAGAAAAAATATGATCGACAGATCTAAAAGTACCAATCTGTAGTTCATAATGGCATCTTTATATTTCTGTTTCTTAGAGTTTATCCAACTATTGATTAATGCAGCAAATATTAAAAACGGAAGTGTTATAAAGCCAATTCCAGCGATAACTAGACACCAAATGGGAATATTGCCAATTGATGCATAAAGTAAAACAATAGGAACTTGCACTGCTAAAAGTCCTGAGATAAAGATTGCTGGAAGGCTCAGGATATTGAGCATCAAAACTAGTATTTTTAGTGTCAAATTTGGCATTATCTAGTGATTTGCTTTTACAAGAATTTCTGCTTGGCAATACAAAAAATTATAGAGTAACCCTAGTTAAAGACTAGTAACAAAGTGATGCAATTGCATTTCTAAATCAAATAATTCGCCAAAGGTTTGCGAGATCGCCTGTTGCACATCAGCAAGTTGGATATCTGGGACAAACTGATGCAAATTACAAACTTGGCAGTCGCTAATTCCACAGGGAACGATCTGGTTAAAGCCTGACAAGTCCATATTTACATTCAGGGCAAATCCATGCATCGTAATCCATTGACTGACTTTGATGCCGACTTGGGCAATTTTTTGATTTTGTCCTGCGTTATTAATCCAGACTCCCGTTAAGCCTTGAATCCTGTGAGATTTTACGCCATATCTTGCTAGTACCTGAATGATCACTTCTTCTAGTTGGCGCAAGTACCAATGCAAGTCGCGTTGATGATGATCAAGATTGAGGATGGGGTAAGCGACTAATTGACCGATCGCATGGTGGGTAACTTCGCCGCCGCGTTCAATGCGATGACATTCGATCAGTGGATCATCGAGATTAAATTTTAAAAACTCTAAGCTGGAGCCTTGCCCCAATGTGTACACAGCAGGATGCTCAACGAGGATAAGGGCATCAGGTAAATATTGGCGATCGCGTTTTGCTTGTTTGCGCTCTTCAACTAGTTGCTTTTGCCAAGCCCATACTTCTAAATATGGTCTGGGGCGATCGCATTGATAGAGTAAACAAGTTCTTGTCATGGTTTTGTTGCTGGGCGCTTGCGTGTTTAAAAGCAAAGGCTAAAAAATGGCTACGCCATTTTTTAGCCTTTGCCAGTGAGTTTACGAGGCGGCGTTCAAAATTGAGAGGGCGGCGACATATTGAGGATCTTCGCTAGTGCCGAGTTGCTTGCGGGTAATTGACTCGGTGAGTGTCACCTCGACATCGGGAATGATGCCGCGTTTGTGAATATTGTGATGCAAAGGAGTTTCGTACTTGGCGATCGTTACGGCTAAACCTGCACCATCTTCTAATTCATAGAGAGATTGAATTAAGCCTTTGCCGTAGGTTTTTGTGCCGACAAGTTGGGCGCGGTTATTTTCCTGTAAGGCTCCTGCTAGGATTTCGCTAGCGCTAGCAGTGCCACCATCGGTAAGGACGACTAGGGGATCATCAACCAAAGCCGCGCCGATCGCTTCAAAGCTCTCTTGGACTCCATGACGATCAACGGTGTAAACGACTGTGCCTTGGGGTATCCACATTCTGGCAATTTGTAAACCTGCATCAAATAGCCCCCCTGGGTTGCCGCGCAGATCGAGGACGTAGCGATCGGCTCCTTCAGATTCAAACTTCTTGATGATTTTCTCCATGTCAGCGGTGGCGTTGCCATTAAACTGATTGAGGCGGATGTAGCCGACCTTGTGGTTTTCCTCTTGATTAAGTTTAGCGATGATCGGATTGACGGCAATGCGATCGCGTTTAATCACGACATCAAGTTTTTCAAAGCCCTGACTATTGGCAATCGGGCGCTCTAGGGTCAGCTTTACTTCTGAGCCGATTTCTCCACGCATTCTGTTAGCACATTCATCAAGGCTCAAGCCTTTGGTGGGAATGTTGTCAATGCCGACAATGCGATCGCGCGATCGCACCCCTGCAATTTCCGCAGGTGATCCTTCAATGGGAGCAATTACCGTCACATAGTTGTCAGGTTCATCAACAGCAATTTGTAAACCAACGCCAGTCAGAGCACCCGAAGTGCTGGTCTGCATACTCTTGAATTTATCTGGCTCTAGCAGTCTCGTAAAGGGATCGTCAAGGGTAGCAAGCATTTCGCGAATGGCTTGGTAAGTATCTTCGCGACTATTAAATTTGCGATTGACAAACTGGCGGCGGACTTTGTACCAATTTTGATTATTGAAACTGTCATCAACATAAGAGCGATTGACGATCTGCCATACGTTAGTCAGAAATTTTTGTTCTTGCAGGTAGTCGGTGACAGCGGCATTTGCACCCCCGATCCAAAATAACTGCAAAGCGATCGCCATCACACTCACCAATAGCCAAGACCAAATTCGATGCTGCTTTCTCATGCTTTCTCTGCAAAACCCGATTACAAGAAATATTTTCTCTATCCTACTCCCTCAAGGATTAGTGGTGCGGCGCGAAGCGCCGTATCACTAACCAAAGATTGTTCCGCCCGCGTAGCGGGCGGAACAATCTTTGGTTTTAGGTTTTAATTAATCTGAGCTACTTAAATGAAAAATTAAGACTATGCGACTTTGGCGAAAATTTCACGCAGCTTTAATTTTTTATACTTGTCTCCCTGTTAGCCCTAAGGCAATTCTTGATTTTCAGGGAATTGCCCTGTTTGCGCCTCTGATCGGTATTTTCATCGGTGGCGCGATCGCCTTGGTTGACTTAGGCTTAGCCGCAATTAAACCAAGTTTGGATTTTATCTATTTACGATCGCTACTAGTAATCTTGCTGGGGCTATTGATTACAGGTGGTTTGCATTTGGATGGGGCGATGGATACGGCGGATGGTCTAGCCGTGACCGATCCGAGCCGTCGCCTTGAAGTGATGTCCGACAGCAATACGGGTGCTTTTGGCGCGATCGCGGCGATCGTCATTTTGCTATTAAAAATTATGGCTCTGGCTGCGATTAGGGATCATCGACTTTGGATTTTGGTTAATGTGTGGAGTTGGGCAAGATGGGGACAACTGCGAGCGATCATGGCTTATCCATATCTCAAAGCCTCAGGGAAAGGTAAATTCCATCAAGCCGATTTAGCGCATTGGCAAGTGTGGCTAGTGGCAGTTTTATTGATATTGATGAATTTGGCGATCGCTTGGTATTGGCAGTCATGGACTCTGGGAATTAGCATTGCGATTACTTTTAGCATTTCATGGCTAACTGGGGCGTGGTTGGCGCGTCAGCTTGGGGGGCATACTGGCGATACCTACGGCGCGATCGTGGAATGGACAGAGGCACTAAGTTTGTGCGCGATCGCTTATTTGCCATAACAAAGAGCCACGCATAGCATGGCTCTTTTGAGAATTTAAAAACTATGGCTAGTTTTTAAAATATGAAACCAGATTTTGGGTGGCGCGGCGAAGCCGCGCCACCCAAAATCTGGCTTTTTACAAAGTTTGCTGACTATTTGGACGGGGGCGAACACGGCTGGGCGAGGTATCAGGTTCTGGTAGAGGGGTGTATTGATTGCCAGTAAAGTCTTTGCTGACTCTTAAACGCTGGCTAGCGATCGTAATCCCAGACTCGCGGACGAGCACTACCGAAATCCAGCGATCGCCTGTGCGAAAGGGAGCCTGACCAATTTTAAAAACACCACCTGCACGCAGGGGGCGCAAATTGATTGTATTTTCTTTGAGGTAGCGCTCTGCATCGACAGGTTCTTCGATCGCCGCGCCCAGCAATAGGCTTGTCCCCAATGGCTCCGTAACGATCGCATCAAGGACATATTGACGACCAACGCCAATTAGTTCAGGGGCTTTAAGCTGCACGGGTGGTGGGGCTTCGCCACTACTGAGGGAAGACTGTTCGGACAGGACTGTCTGCGAGACAACCTGTAGCTGACCATTGACATTTTTATAAGTCTGAGTAGATGTCACCCTTGCATCTAGCTTAAAGTCATCATTCTCATCTCCTTTTTTGCCCATCACGGTCGTTACCGTTTCCGCTGTAATCAGATCACCCTGCTTTTCCCAGCTAGATATCTCTGTCCGATAGCTCAGTGACTTATAACGCTTCCACAGTTCTCCCAGTACTTGTTTGTAGCGATCGCGATTTAACCCATCGGAGTGGTTGAAGGTCGGAGCGTAATATTTCATTACGGCTTCGATGTTTTGGCTGTTGGCAGCTTTGTCAACCGCAGTTACCACATTGGCAAGCTCTGGGGGAGCAGGTTTAGATGACTGAGCCGCATGGGATGGCTGGACTGTGGCTACAGCTAGAACTGCTGCACTAATTAGCATCGTGACTTGTTTAAACATTCGTAACCCTAAGCGAATACCTGTGACGATGAACCCAAGGGGCGCAACAAGTAAGAAACAATCTTCTACTTATACGTCTTGATTGATATAGTGTCTCACTTATTTCCAAAGTTTTTAATAAATAGCTAGGTATAGCTGTCGCCACTCGTCTTCTGGTTTTATGTTCTAACAAGACTGGCGACAGCTATATGAGTGATATTTGACAAGCCTAAGCAGATTGAGGCGGCGCGAAGTGCCCCCTCAATCTGCTTGGGCTTGTAGTAATAATTGCCGAAAAAAATGGAGCAGTTGTTGTTTTCCCACAAAATTGATGTACAATCCGCTTCGTTCTGGCTAAAACAAATTCCTAGCCATCTGCTACTAGTTTCCACTGCAAAGCTTTTTTGTGCATTCCTGTACTGCTTGTAGCTTGCTCTCAAATTTTCTACTACGCAATGTCTTGATGCAATTTTTCAACACAAAAAAACTAATGTTCTCTTTTCTTTCCCAACAACGTAATCCATCAGATTCTCCTAGAAAGCTCAATATTGCTAGATTACTGCTAGCAGCATTGACTCTCTCTAGCAGTATGGCGATCGCTACGCCCAAAGCACAGGCAAACCGTCTCGAAACCTTTGTCTATGACCTAAACGATAGCAAAATTCAATTTTCTCTCAAGAATGATATTGAGCCCAAAGGCATTGTGATTAACAATCCCACCAGAATTGTGATTGATTTGCCAGGGTTGGTTTATCAAGGGCCGACAGTGCGGCGGCGCGTAGGAAGAGGCGTGCAAGCAGTGAGAGTGGGACAGGTTGATGCCAATACGACAAGGATGGTGGTGGAGCTGTCGCCCGAGGTAACTCTCAATCCGCGAGATCTGCGGCTTAAATCCCAGAAACCTGGGGAATGGACAATGCAACTTCCGCAAAATATTGCAGCGATCGACCTCAATAGTGTCACTAATTTCATATTGCCAATTGCAGGATCGGTGATCAGTTCTGGTTTCGGTTGGCGTGTGCATCCCATCACTGGCGAAAGGAGACTCCATAAAGGTGTTGACTTTGCGGCTCCCACGGGTACGCCAATATTTGCTTCGGCGGATGGTGTGGTTACAGAAGCAGGTTGGACAGATGGTGGCTACGGCAATATTGTCGAGTTGCGTCATGAAGACGGAAGCGTAACTCTATATGCCCATACTAATCGGGTGTACGTCTCCAAAGGGCAGGTGGTTAGTCGGGGTCAAGCGATCGCTGAAGTTGGTTCCACAGGGCGTAGTACGGGACCCCATTTACATTTTGAAATTCAGCCTGATGGAAGAACAGCCGTTGATCCAATGGATTACTTGCAGATGCGTCAAGTTACCCTTGACCTAGCATCCAATAGTTTCAAAGATTAAGACCCAGAAGGTTGTTCTGCCCGCTAAGCGGGCAGAACAACCTTCTGGGTCTTAATGAGTAGCGGCGCACTGCGCCGCTACTCATTTGTTTGATTGTGGCGATGTTTGAGAATGAACTCAGCGATCGCTAAATCCTGATGGGTGGTCACTTTCAAATTAGTTTCTTCGCCCATCACGATCTGCACAGCTAAGCCAACTTTTTCAAATAGAGCCGCATCATCGGTCACTTCCCAACCTAGCTCTTGGGCAGTTAGGTGAGCATTTTTGATCAGATCGGCTTGAAAGCCTTGGGGAGTCTGTGCTGCCCACAGTTGATCACGATTAGGCGTGTTGATAATTGTTAAACCATTAACGACTTTGATAGTGTCCTTTACGGGGACAGCCGCAATAAAGCCTTGCATCTTTTGAAGTGCATCATCGCAGCGATCAAACAGGTCAGGCGTTGCCAGACATCTCGCCCCATCGTGAATTAGCACATGGCTGCAATCGGGCGGCAAGGTGAGTAAGCCATTAAATACCGAAGCTTGGCGAGTAAGTCCTCCTTGGATCAGGCGGATCGGCTTGGAACTCCCAACATTACCAAAAATTAATTTAAAGTCTTCATAGTCTACGGGTTGTGCCATTACTCCGATCCAAGCGATCGCATCCGAGGCGATCGCGGCTTCTAGAGTCCATTGTAGAATTGGCTTACCCATGAGGGGGAGCAGCAATTTGTTGCGATCGGCACCCATCCGCTTACCACTACCCGCCGCAGGAATTAACAAATGACAAGACATAGATTAATCGGCTAACTGCCACCATCCAAATGCTGGCCCCACAAAGCGAATCGTAATCCAGATTACGACCATTGCGCCAATGCCATACCAAGCACCTTGGGTAGAGACTTCCACAAATTTACTAGCTTTTTCTTTGGTTAAAAAGGGAATCCAAGAAGCGATCGGCTCTTCCTTGCCATAGTCTTCTCCCATTACTTGCTTGCGACGTTTTGACTCACCCATAACTTACTCTCCTAAATTTGGTGATAGTACCAATTCACAAAAGTATAGCTGTAGACACTTGTATTAGGACAAATTAAAAGCCAAGAAGTGCCGACACTCGTCTTCTGTTTTTATGTTCTAACAAGACTGGCGACAGCTATATAGCCAGCCATACTTAAGCTGATTGTGAAATAGTTGTGTAAGTTTACACCAAGAGGCAGTGGTGTTGCGAAGCGTTGCCACTTGCCTTCTGGCTTAGCTAGACTGGTGGCAAAAGCTTTACTTTTGAAAACCTTTACAAGAAGTAACTGGGCGCAATTATACAATTAAATGTAAAGCCCCAAACCCCTTGTCCCAAGCGCAGACTGTGCTATAGGTTTTAGCTTTTAATTGTGCCTAGCTACTGACTACGCTTTGGTGAATTAGTATTAGCTGAATTTTGTTAAATTTTGCGCTATGCTGTGACAAAATTTAGTGATCTCTTGTCCATAAATTGATAGTAAAAAAGGCTCGAAATCTAATTTTTTTGCTTTTGGGATCAGTTGTATCTATGCCGATGGCGATCGCGCAACCTATAATCACTACTCCCAATTCTTCCCCAAAATTACCCGAATCCCTAGCCGAACCAAAGCCGCCCATCCCTTTACAGTTGCCAGAATCTATACCTAGCAATCTGACTCCTTCCATAGATTCACCAGATTCACCGATTTCTGTAAGGGTTCGTCAGATTATAGTTTTGGGCAGTACTATATTTTCAGAACCAGAGTTACAACAGGCTGTCGCTGAGTACCTCAATAGAGACTTAACTATTCAAGATTTATTGAGTATTCGTTCTGCAATTACTGACCTCTATACCAAGAGCGGATATCTTACTTCGGGAGCCTTTTTGCCAGCGCAGGCACAGGATTTTAACAATGGAATTATTTGTATTCAAATTATCGAAGGTGAACTAGAACGGATCGATATTAAGGGACTGTCGCGTCTTCAAGAAAATTATGTGCGATCGCGCCTTGATCAAGCGGGTAAGCGTCCTGTTAATATTCTCAACTTAGAAAAAGGTTTGCAGCTTTTGCAGTCAGATCCATTATTTAGCTCCGTTAAAGCA
The DNA here is from genome assembly GCA_003249015.1 of Pseudanabaena sp. Taxonomy (GTDB): domain Bacteria; phylum Cyanobacteriota; class Cyanobacteriia; order Pseudanabaenales; family Pseudanabaenaceae; genus Pseudanabaena. The sequence goes on from QBLS01000004.1 coordinate 124,398, forward strand.
GAATTAAAATCTGGAACTGCGATCGGGCGGAGTATTTTACAAGTTGAATTAAAGGAAAGTTCTTCTTTGCTGGCTTCGGTTACAGTTGACTCTCGACAGTCTCCCAATGTGGGTGCTGTAGGCGTTTATGCCACCATTGGCGATCGCAACTTAACTGGGTTAGGAGACAATCTACGCTTAGATATTGGGGCGACCGAGGGAACTCGACGGTATGGAATTCAATATGATTTACCGTTAAATCCCCAAGATGAAATTCAACTACGCTATGGCTACAATACCAGTCGTATTGTTGAAGAACCTTTTTCTGCCATAGGCATTAACAGCATTAGTCAATCTGTACTATTGGGCTATCAATATTTTTTACTGCGCGAACCCACTAGTGAGTTTTCTTTAGGAATAGCCTTTGAGTCAACTGAGAGCAGGGACTTTATATTAGAAAATATTCCCTTCTCTTTTTCGCTAGGTACTGAAAATGGTCGTTCAGTAGTAAATGTCTTAAAGTTTAGTCAGGAATGGATTGAGAGAAGTACAAATCAAGTATTGGCAGCGCGATCGCAGTTTAATTTGGGTTTGGGAATTTTAGGAGCAACGGTGAATGATCGGGGTGTAGATGGTAGGTTTTTAAGCTGGCAGGGTCAGTTTCAATGGGTGCAATCTTTGGGAAGGGATTCGATCTCAATTGTCAGATTAGGGACACAACTTACTGCTAATGCCCTATTGCCAACGGAGCAGTTTGGAATTGGTGGGATTGATACAGTGCGAGGTTATCGCAAAAATTTATATATTGGCGATAGTGGGGTAGTTGGTTCGGTTGAGTTGCGACTGCCTATACTTCGCGATCAGGCGATCGGGATAGTCCAAATCGCGCCCTTTATTGATGTTGGTGCTTTATGGAGTAATAATCCCAATAATTTTTCAGGAACTCTAGCTAGTGTGGGCTTGGGGTTAAGGTGGGAGTTGCATTCCAATTTTCGCGCTAGTCTGGAATGGGCTGCTCAGTTAATTCCTGTCAATATGATGACCAATCCTACAAATTCTCAAGGAATTTTATTTTCGTTGCAGTTTACTGGCTTTTAATTTAATCAACAGAAATTACGATCTAATTCCATAGATGTTAATCATCTACTTTTGACACTGTATTAGTCTTAAATGAGTTCGCCTTTTCTAACTACAAATTAAGATCGCGATCGCACAGCGTAGATTTTTGCTCAATAGTCTGAGTCATAGGTTTAAGCGATGCGATACAGCATTTACAAAGCATATCCCAAAGAACAAGGGGCTTAAGCCCCTTGTCTGAATCTGATTACTCAATTCCATCAAAATAATCCATGATTTACTGGAATATCACGATCGCATCTTTAATCCTAATCATGAGAGTCATCTCATCGATAGGCGAAGCTATAAACCCACATTTCTCGTAAAAAACCTTTGCATTCTCAGAGATAGCATGGACAAGAATAGCTCGTATTCCAGCAATTTCAGACGCTTGTAGAGTTCTTAAAATCGCGTCCCTTAGCGATGCTCTACCAAGCCCTTTTCCCTGCCAACTGCGATCAATTGCTAACCTTCCGATCACCATTACAGGAACTGGATCGGGCATATTGCGCCGCACTTTACCCGTAGCAACAGATTGAACCACTGAGCCATTAGCAAGGCAGTAGAAACCTATCACAACATTATCAGCACAAAGAACATAGGTGCGCGAAGCACCCTCCATTTCATTTTTGATAGCTCTGTTCTTTAACCAGTCATCTAGTTGACTATTGCCAGAGTCAAATCCCTTGATCTGATGAGATAAATTTAGCTTTTCAGGCGATCGCAAATTATCTAAACTTATTCCCACGGAGATTTAGTTGTTAGTAACTTCTGTAGCTTTTGATTTGGTTGAGGAACTCCATCCAATAATGCTGTAAATTCCTGATACTTCGATGGGGTCAAATCAAAGAAAGCCCAATCTAAAAGAACATCTTGCGCCTTCTGATAAGCTGACTCAAGCATAAACTCAGAGCGTGTTTTACCTTGTACTTCGGCAGCACGATCAATGATGTTCCGTTTCTCTTGCTTGACACGGATATTAATCGTTACATCGCGATTTTGGCTAGATGTGATGTTATCTATTGAAGTAGACATAGGAATTTGCCTAAAGTAAGCGCTTCTTTACTCTAATATTTTGTATATACAATGTCAATACATTGTCAGATTTTATGAAAAGAGATAGACTCTTGTAACCACAAATTAAGATCGCGATCGCACAGCGTAGATTTATGCTTAATAGTCTGTGTCATAGGTTCAAGCGATGCGATACAGCATTTATTAAGTACATCTCAAATTAACTTTAAAGCCATTCAAGATTTTTTGGCGAAATAAATTACATCGGGCAAATTTTCAAAATGGTCATCAGCAGTAATAAGCTTGACCTTTTCTTGTTGTGCTGTTGCATAGATAATTGAGTCCGCAAAGCTCAATTTATATTTTTGCGATAACTCAGAAGCACGTAATGCCAAGGATTCTGTCAAAGGAATCACATTTGCTTGTTGCGTAAGTGCAATAACTTCCATCGCCAACACCTCATCACGCTCACGGCTGATCCATTTGTGTAATTCATACTGTATGCAAGTAGGAATAATTAGATTGTAGAGATCGCCTAAATAGGGCGCAAATTCATCAGCTAATATCCCATCTGTCAGCCACTCAATCCATCCGCAAGTATCAACAAGAACCCTCATACTCTTTCACTGCGATCGCGTACATTGCTAATATTCGCTCCCTTTAAAACACCACGCAATGATTGAATAGAAGGCTTAGGCACAAGCGTGATTGAATCGCCTTGTAGTAAGATTGTAAACTTTTGTCCTGCCTTCAAGTTCAGCAAATCTCTTATTTCTTGTGGAATTGGGACTTGATATTGCTGCGATAAAATGACTTCTAGCATTGTTGATACCATTTGTTTTAGATTAAATTCATTTGCAACAGGCTATAACAATAATACAATCTAGTTTCATAGATGTTATTCCAACTGTTTTTGATAATAATTTAGCTTTAGATGAGATCTCCTCTTCTAACCACAAATTAAGATCGCGATCGCACACCGTTATTTTTTGTTCAATAGCCTGTGTCATTCGATTACCTCCGATATATCGCTATTTGGCATTTGTTTGATTGCTTCTAAAATTTGAGTTTTAATCAGAATTGTTTGTCCACTTATTTAAAAAAGATGCTAAGCACAAAGAGAAGCAACTAATTTCTCATCATTTATACTGTCCAACCTAATAGTTTGCCTATTTTCAAATACACCAGTTTCAATAATTGCTTTACATAACTTATCGATTACAGGAACTGAAACGCTATTACCGATTAACTTCATCCATTTTGCTCTTGGTTCTGGAAACTTAAAATCTGTAGGAAATCCCTGTATTAAACAAGCTTCACTTTTAGTAATCCTTCTAAATGCTTTAGGCTTATAAATTTCTTGGATAAATTTATTTTTAAATTCCTCATGATTTGAGGCTTCTATGATCTTTAAAGTTATGAAATCATTTGTGTCACTAGCAACCAAAGTTGGGAAAATGTCAGAACTTGGTAAGAATATGCGATTCACTCCAAATAATCCTGTGCTTATCTTAGTGTTTTTAAAATCATAACGAACCTCATTACATTCAATAATTCTTTTTCCCTTAAGAGATTCAATAGTTTTCTCGATGGATATTTTCTCAATTTTAAATATCCTTTGAATATTTAAATTATCAATAATAACTTGGTGATCATTTGCAAATGAAATTAATATTTCTTCTTCTTTTGTGAGATTGCTAGTACTATAGTCTTTTACAGTGAAACTGTACTCTTCGGATTTTAAGATTTCTAATTGAATTAGTTGATTAATTTCATCTTGATTAATAGATGGATCTAGACTTTGAAAATGCCCCAATGACAAGGGATTACCATCAAGTTCACCATATGCACTTTTACGTCTATTTTTAAGCAATAACAAACAAATATCTTTTTGACGCTGAGTGGTGTCAATAATATCCCATGAATGGATTGTTGTATGTCCATTTCTAAGATCATTAAACAAAAAATAGTCATTAAACCCATTTGTGTTGGAAAGACTCATTGTTCTTGATTCAACAATATTTCCAAATAAGTCCATTTGGATAATTCTTTTGTCTGCTGAGTTTTTTGTTTCAACGCCTAATATGTCACCAAGTTTTAGCTTCTTGTCAATACATTTAGGTAATGTAAATCTTTGAAAGTACTTCTTTTCTTTAAAGCCAATTATGTATATGCGAATTCTATTTTGAGGTACACCATAATCAAATGAGTTAATCACAAAGTAATTAGCGTAATATCCCGCTTGTTGAATTCTTTCTAAAATGTATGACAAAGCTTTTTTATTGCGAGGATCAACTAAGCCTTTCACATTTTCAAAAATAAAGGCTTTGGGCTGAGATTGTTGCAGTAGATAAATTGTATCGTTCCATAACTGTCCTCTGTCATCATCAAAACCTAAATTTTTACCCGCAATAGACCAACTTTGACAAGGAACTCCAGCAGTTAATAAGTCGTGATCAGGTAACTCTTTAATTCTAGTAATATCTCCTAAGTTGTAACTCGATTCAACTTGAAAGTTGTCACAATATGTGTTTATTGCATCTCTATCTATTTCACTAAATCCAAGGCAATGACCACCATTATTACTCAATGCCATTTTAAAGCCGCCAATTCCAGCAAAAAGATCAATAAAGGTAAATTTAGCGTTATTCATTTGATATCTCCTCTTACATTTTTCTACTTCAATAAATACTCGTCAAAATCTGGAGGTGGTTCTATTCCTAAGAATTCACGATAGATGCGTTCTCTGTAATCTTTTCCTAATGAATTGACTTCCTGAATAAAATTGTTGTAAGTGCCTTCCCCTCCAATCAGATCCCAAAATTCATCGCCTATTAATACAGATTCATCTTTGTGCATATTAAACCATCGCATAGGAAAGTCCCATTTATAGTTTTCTTTCTGACCGTAAGGATTGTATGGCAAGGCAAAGTATGCGTAATCAACTAACTTGGGTTCCATTGCCAGAAGTTTAAATAGCTTCTCTTTGCTTACTTTTGTTTGATCACTATTTGGTAATGGAGCTTTAAGCTCAAATGCATACCGCTTTCCATTTTCTTCGTTCTTAATAAAGATATCACAAACTACGCTTACTGGAATCTGGTTACCGCCGCCTTCTTGAATATATTGTAATTCTTCATTCCAATTAGGTTTGACTTTGTTTTTTCCTTTGCTATGTTCTAATTTATTTAATACTTCTTGAATTCTTCTCAGACTCTCTTGCCCAACTGTACCACTAATTGTATGCCCCATTTGGCAATTGCCATAAGCTTCGAGGGCAACAACTTGAGCAAGCTTTTCCCATACAAGACCAAATGGAGTTACAAATCTTCTCTCAAAATGTGAACCTTTAAAAATTTCATCAGGCACTAATGCTGCATAAAGTGGTTTGTTTGCTCGATGATTTTCTTTGATAAAAGGATCGGTAATTAGAACTCGATCCATTACTCGATCCATCATTTTAGATATGACATCCTTTATAGCTTGAGCAATTCTTTGTTGTTTATCCATGCGAATATCAATAGTCTAGGGCATAGGTTTAGGCGATGCGATACAGCATTTACCAAGTATATCTCAAAGAACAAGGGGCTTAAGCCCCTTGTCTGAATCTAACTATTCAATCCCATCAAGAGGTGCAAAACCTTGACGCTGAGTATTTTCGGTGATTGATCTTGGCTCTAAGAACTGCAATAGATAATCGCGTCCGCCAGCTTTGGAACCAATACCGCTTAGCTTGAAACCACCAAAGGGATGGCGATCTACCAATGCGCCTGTGATGCCGCGATTGATGTAGAGATTGCCCACTTCAAACTCGCGATAGGTGCGTTCGATATGGGAAGGTGTGCGCGAATATAAGCCACCCGTAAGAGCGAAGTCAGTGTCATTGGCGATCGCCATTGCTTCATCAAAGCTCTTTGCCTTGATTACTGCTAGCACTGGGCCAAAGATTTCCTCTTGGGCGATCGCACTGTTAGGCTCGACATCGCTAAAGATGGTTGGTGGTACATAGAAACCGTGATTAGGAACTTCGCCTTCAAAGGCTAATTTGGCAGTTTCTTTGCCCTTAGCGATATAGTTGAGAATGTTCTTTTGAGCGGCTCCATCGATTACGGCGCTGAACTTGGTGTCAGGGAGATGTGCTTCACCAACTTTTAGCGATCGCGTAGCTTCCACTAATCTCTCCATGAAATTGTCATAGACAGGAGCAAGAACGATCGCTCTCGAACAAGCAGAACATTTTTGTCCAGCAAAACCAAAGGTGGAGTTCATCACGCCCACTACCGCTTGATCGAGGTCGGCGCTTTCATCGATGATAATGCCATTTTTGCCACCCATTTCTGCAATGACGCGCTTCATGTGCTTCTGTTTGGGACGCAGGATTGAGGCTTCGGTGACAATTTGACAGCCGACTTGTTGGGAACCTGTAAAGGCGATTAGATGCACATCAGAATGTTTGACTAAATGGGAGCCAACGGTGGAACCTTTGGCGGGAAGGTAAGTAAATACACCTGCGGGTAAACCTGCGGCTTGGAGAACTTCCGCGATTTTTGCACCAATTACAGAAGACTGCTCGGCAGGTTTGAGAATGACGGTATTTCCTGCGGCAAGGGCGGCTACGCTCATGCCTAGTGCGATCGCTAAGGGAAAATTCCAAGGCGAGATGACCACGACCACTCCACGGGGCTGATAGATATAAGTATTGTCTTCCCCAGGAATATTACGCTGTTCACCTGCTTCGAGGCGTTCCATTTCCTTGGCATAGTAGCGACAGAAATCAATCGCTTCAGAAACTTCGCCATCACCTTCGCGGATCGGTTTAGCGACTTCCCAACAAATCCATGCTGTCAATTCTTCACGGCGTTCTTCCATAATGTCCGCCGCTTTGCGAAGGATATCGCCCCGTTTTTTGGCGCTGAGGGCTTTCCATGCGGGAAAGGCATTCTTGGCGACTTGCACCGCTTGTTCGGCTTGCTCAATGCTGGCTAGACCAATTTTGCCGACTACTTGTGAGGAATTAGCAGGATTGACTGATTCTACATAGTTCTCAGTTTGAACAGGCTGACCGTTGATGATTGGTTGATAGACTTTAGCAAATTGATCTCGAACTTGTTGCAATGCGGTTTGAGCAGATTCCCTTTCTTGTTTAATGGCATAGTCGCGATCGCTAGCATTGACAAAACCATCAAAAATATTTTGAACAGGTGCGCCGCTGTGATTTAGATCGCGATCAGTCTTAATTGGAGCCGCAATCAATTTACTGATGTCGCTGCTTTCACCACTAATTCTTAGAAAAGAACTATTGGCGGTATTTTCTAGCAAGCGGCGAATGAGATAGGACATCCCAGGAATGAGATCGCCAAAGGGACAGTACACCCGCACTCGATAGCCCATATCCGCGATCGCCTTAGCAAATTTTTCACCCATGCCGTAGAGACATTGGGCTTCAAAGGCACGACTGGGAATATTCAGGGTTTGAACAATGGCGATCGCTTTGGCTAAAGACCTCGCATTGTGGCTACCGATCGCGGCATAGAGATATTGATGATTTTCCAAAAGAATCTGAATTAGACGCTCATAGTTGGCATCAGTAGAAACCTTGTCGGAAAATACAGGAATAGACCAACCCTGTTGATAGGAACGAATCGTTTCCCGATCCCAATAGGCTCCTTTCACTAGGCGAACTGTGACTGGTTTACCACGCTCTTTTGCCCACTGCACTAGATCCCATAGATCATTCTCACTATCGCGCAAGTAACCCTGTATGGTGACTCCCACATCGGTGCGATCGCGAAATTCTGGTTCCATCAAGACTTGCTTAAGAATTTGCAATGTGAGAGTTTTAAACTCATACTGCTCCATATCAAAATGGATGCCACAGCCAAGTTCCTTAGCTTTTCGCAATAAAATCCTTGCTGGCTCACTGACTTTCTCAGTGGTTTTAACAGGATCAAGGGGATCGAATTGAGAATAGAAAGCACTGAGCTTCACGGAAACTTGAACTCGCCTTAGCTGTTCGTTGTCAGCTTTATCAATCTGATCAATCAAGCCCCAATTTTTGGCTTTAGCTGACAAATCTTCCATCATGCTGATGTAACGATTGAGATAGCCTTCGGCTTCCACTTCGCTGATTACGGCTTCACCGAGCAAGTCCATTGTGAACCCAAAGCGATCGCGCCGCAATTTCTCAATGGATTTGGTCGCCTCCTGCAAATTTTCGCCGCAGATGTAGCGCTTGGCAAGGGTAGCGACGGAAGTGGAGAGAGCTGTGGCGGCGGCGGTGGCTGTTAGAGAATTAGGGTTGTCGGTACTGAAGTTGAGTAACCCTCGCAGGGCAGGTACATCTACAGCATTACTTGCCAGATATTCATGCATATGGCTAGCAATTTCTGATTTGCTTTGCAATGCAGGTAAGCAATCAATTAATCGAAATAGCTGTACCCGTAGACCTTCATTTTCCATTGTCCAAGCCATCAGCTTGTCGTCGAGGCGCAAATCATCTTTAAGTTGCGATAACTTTGCCCAAAGAGAACTCTTTTCTGTTCCACTTAAAATCTTTTTGGCGATTTCCTGAGTCTTTTCCTCGTATTTTGATACATCTAGACCAGAACCTAAATTTGTCTGCTGCAATTGACTAACCACTGCGTTTACCCATAGATCTTGCAATCTATAAGTATAGCTAGTAACCATACTTGACTTATTTTGGGCTGATCGCGCCAAATTTAAACATTTAGGGGCTTCAGTTAGCGCTATTCATAGATTTACAGCGATCGCGATCGCTGAAATTTCAGTCCCAATTGTAAGCAAGCCATGACAAAAAGCAAGGAGTGGCGGTGTGATGCGCTGCCATCTCTACCGCGAGGCGTGACGAAGCCTTGCTTTACGATTTCTTGACGAATACAAATTTAGGTTTTTCAACGCCAACGGCGCTGAAAACTCCCTATTGAGGTTTTGAGTAGTGTGGAGAAATTTTGGGAAGCGGCGCGAAGTAACGTTCACCAAGATTTCTCTGGGCTTTAATTAAGTGCAAAGCGCTGTATAGCAAAGCAAGAGTTAGCTAATACAAATCAAAACCCTAGAAGATGAGAGGCGGCGCTTCGCGCCGCCTCTCATCTTCTGGTTTTATGTCCTAAGCAAACCTTGCTTTGCTATAAAAGCTAAAGAAATAATTCTATGTATAAATTTGTCCGAAAATATGGCAGATTAAGGGATTGGAATCAGAAATATATACACGAAGTTAAACTTAAATGACATTAAAAGTGGGAATTTTAGGGTTTGGTGGACTGGGGCAAGCTGCCGCAAAACTGCTCAGTACCAAGCAAGAAATGCAGCTAGTTGTAGCCGCAGACAAAGAAGGTTTTGCCTATGATGCAAACGGGCTGAATGCTCTCGAAGCGATCGCTGCTTATCAGGAGCAAGGCTCCCTTGGCTATCTTAAAAACTCTGGTCAACTCACTCAAAACAGCATCGCCGAGGCGATCTCCAAGGATGTCGATGGCTACTTCTTGGCTTTACCCAACCTGCCCAATACCTTTATGGCAAGCGTCGCCAAACAATTTATTGCTTCAGGCTGGCAGGGTGTGTTGGTGGATGCGATTAAGCGCACCAGTGCCGTGGAACAAATGATCGCCCTATCCCCTGAACTCGAAGCCGCAGGAATTACCTATATGTCGGGTTGTGGTGCAACTCCAGGACTATTGACCGCTGCCGCCGCGATCGCTGCCCAGAGCTTTGCCGAAGTTCACAAGGTCGAGATTACCTTTGGAGTGGGTATTGCCAACTGGAATGCCTATCGCGCCACCATCCGCGAAGATATCGCCCATATGTCTGGCTACAGCGTCGATATCGCGCAGGCAATGTCCGATGCCGAAGTAGAAGCTTTATTAGAAAAGACTAATGGATTGATCTCTTTGGAAAATATGGAACACGCCGATGACATCATGCTAGAGCGCATGGGCATTTGCGATCGCGATCGCGTTACTGTCGGCGGAGTTGTCGATACTCGCAACCCCAAAAAGCCCCTCAGCACCAATATGAAGCTGACAGGACGTACCTTTGAGGGCAAAATTTCCACGCATACTTTTACACTTGGCGATGAGACTAGCATGGCTGCCAATGTTTGCGGGACAGCTTTCGGCTATCTCAAAGCTGGCAAGCAATTTCACCAACGCCGTATTTACGGCTTGATGACTGCTGCTGAAGTGATGCCTGCCTTTGTACGCTAGTACTGATCAAGCGCTTTGCGCTTAATTAATTACTGATGTTACGTGGAATGAAGATTGCCCTCACCCCCCAGCCCCCTCTCCCAGAGAGGAGAGGGGGAGAAAAACCCAGAAAATTCTTGTTCCCCTCGCCCTTTGGGAGAGGGGCTAGGGGTGAGGGTCTTAGAAACTTCCACGTAACATCAGTTAATTAGCGGCGCGAAGCGCCGCTAATTAATTATTGGGAGGATATCATTCTGTTGACAAAAAGATTATTGTCGATCGCAAATAGGGAGGGCGCATCTTGAGATGGAAGTGTCATGTAATTAATGTAATCAACTTTCCAGTTTTGGCTATAGGTTAGCGGTAAAGGAACTAATTGATTTTGGGTGATTTTTTGCAGTGCTGGCTGAGAGTTGCTCAACACACCCACCAATTTGTCTGTATCACTACGAACTACGATTAGAGATGGCTTTGAAGGGATAACCGCGCCATTAGCAATAAGCTGAGGGATTTTGCCAGATTGGTTTTTACTTTGACCAAATAATAGTTTCCCAAGGTCAACAATCACTACCTTCTGCCCAGCGAAGGTCAATTGAGGAATGTGCTTTTCTAGGGGAATTACGCGATAGATCGCATCTATTGGCAAAATAAACCAAGCGAGACGTAAGCGGAATGCAATATATTGCTTTTCTGTGTCAGATTTAAATTCTGATAGTCGTTGCGATCGCAGAGAGGAGATAGCTGGCATAGTTTAATCACTGGTTATTGGATTTTCTCAGGCTAAGGTTTGCGCGAAGCGCAAACCTTAGCCTTTAGGTTGGGATACAAGTTCAGATAATGTTTGTAAAAGTTCGTTGTCTTTAAAAGGCTTGGCAAAGTATGCGGAAGCCCCCAGACGGATTGCTAAATCGCGATGTTTTGAGCCACTTCGAGAAGTGAGCATGACTACAGGAATATCTTTACAAATAGCATCGTTGCGAGACTGTGCTAAAAAGCCGAATCCATCGAGTCTGGGCATTTCGATATCACAGATCACCGCACTAACTCTAGACTTTTCCGAGAGTGTTTGCAGCTTCTTCAATTTCTCCATCGCTTCCATGCCATCCTTAGCCTGTTCCACTCGATAACCAGACTTTTCTAAAGTCATTGCCAAAAATCTCCGCACGTTAATAGAATCATCAACGACCAACACCGTGACTCGGCGATCGCTACGCTCGGAGGGCAAGGTCAGGCTCTTACTGGGTATTTCGTTGATTTTGGAAACTGCCCAAGTCAGCAGCCCATCAATATCCACTAGTGGCACTAGCTTCCCACCACCCAAGATGGCGCAACCCATAAATCCCACAGGCATCGGAATTAGGCTCTGGACATCGCGAATGGTGACTTCCTGTTCACCCCAGTAGCGATCAACTTGTAGACCAAAGGGAGCGTTATTTTGAGCCACAATCAGTAGCAAAGGTTCATCGACGGTCGGACGATTTTCAGTTTCCGATTGGAACTGAGGACGGGCAAACCGTAGGCGATCACCTAGCTTTAAAACGGGTACAGAATAACCTTCCCAATCGATTACTTCTTGATTAGCGATTGTATGAATAGAAATATCTCGATTGAGGAGTATTTCTTCAACGGCACTGGTGGGAATTGCCATTTGTAAGCCATTTACTTCAAATATCAAAACCCGTGCGATTGACAGAGAGACTGGCACAGTGAGGATAAAGCTAGTTCCCTTTCCTAACTCTGTTTCTATACGAACACTACCGCCAATTAGATCTAGGTTAGAGCGCACCACATCTAAACCCACGCCCCGTCCTGACAAGTCAGTAACATAGTCGGCTGTGCTGAACCCTGGCTCAAAGATTAAATCGAGCAGTTCTTCTTTATCTGACTGACGGAGTTCCTCTTCACTGAGTCCCATCTGCAAGGCGCGATCGCGTAATTTTGCAAAATTAATGCCATTGCCATCGTCACTGATCGTGATTATGGTCTGGTTGCCCCGATAGCCAGCCGCAATTTCGATCTTTCCTTGAGGCGACTTGCCCGCAGCAATACGCGCTGCGGGAGTCTCAATACCGTGATCAAAGGCATTGCGAAGTAAGTGCAGTAATGGATCTTCTAATGTTTCTAAAACCGATCGCTCGACGAGGGTAGAGCTACCTCGCATTACTAGATCAACCTGTTTATTGTGAGTTAGGGAGAGATCACGCAGTAATCGAGGAAACCTGCCGAGTACTTCACTGAGCATTTTCATGCGGGCTTGTTCAAGGGCTGCTTGCATTTGCCGCGAGGCACGTCCTAGTTCGCGTTCTACGCCTTCAGTATCGGTCAAGGCTGTTTCCAAATCGCTAGAAACCTCCTGCAACTGCACCACGCTGTCCATAATTTCCCGTGAAAGTACGTGCAGCTCACTGTAACGATCCATTTCCAAAAGGTCAAAGCGGCTAGTATCAGGCAGAAATGAGTTACTAGCAATATTTGCAGGGCTTAATTTGCTTTGCCCAATAGCCACAGTGGGAATAAACACCTCAGAAGAAGTAGCCACTCGATCATAGACTTCCCGAAGCTGGGCATTAGACTGTTCTAGTCCATGCATTCTGTTGTTTAAAAGCTGCACTAGGTCGCGCATTCTTTTTAGTTGCAGTTTCAATCCGCTCCGTTCTGCATTTAGTTCTCCAAAGCGATCGCTTAAAGCTTCTAGTTGACGAATGGGAATCCGAATTGTGGACTCAGCGCTAGTTTCCTCAGCAATCTTTACGCTTGAATCGACAACGATATTTACTTCTTTTACTCCTATATCTTCTTGCCAATTATTTAATGGCAGAACGCTCTCAGATACCTCAAAATGATCGGGAAGTAATTGAAATTGGCTAACCAAAACTAATGCTTGCGATCGCCGCCATACATCAAGGGCGGCTGTGGTTACTTGCAAGACATCAGCCTGTGGATCAGCGAGGGCTTGATTAATCTCTTGGCATAGAGTGGTAAAGGCTGGCAATTCTAACATCTCTCCCAAGCAGCCAAATTCTTGACTGGTCAGTTCAAACTCCTCTCGCAGTACTTTGGAGTTAGGATCAGCGATTACTTCGGCGAGTCGATTGAGACAAGCATCAACTTCTGTCGAAAACATCAAGACTCGCATATCCTGCCCCGCTTCCTCAGAGAGCAGACTCGCCTCCTGCTGCGCCGATAGATCTCCTAAGATCTCATGCAATTGGTTGAAAGGTGGATGGATATACTCCTCCAACCATTGATCCTCAGGATTATTGCGCTGCTTATGGATATTGGCGACCTTATTCATGCCATCGATCGCCCCTAAAAATAGGCTTTCCACTTCCGAAGCGATCGCAGTTTGTTGATTAACCTGCAAAATTTTAATAAAATCTTCTAATCGATGCGCCATTTCACTTAAGGAATGAAAGCCCATCATCCCTGCGCCGCCTTTCATGGAGTGGGCAGCCCGTAAAATCTTATCAATCGCCGATTTTTGTAAACCGCGATCGCTTAATCCCAATAATTCTGATTCAATATCCGCCAAAAAGTCCCTAGCCTCATCAAGAAACAGCAATCGCACATCCCATTCGCGATCGCTCAAAGTATCTGCTGATATATTGGCTGCCATATCGACCTCAAAATTAAATTTTCTATTTGTTTAATTAAGTCTGTGCTTTGCACAGACTTAATTAATTACGCAGCTTCAACCTTAAATGTCTCCACTGAGGCCTGTAACTTACTAGCTACGTTAGCGGTTTCTTGGAGGGCGATCGCTACTTCCCGAGAGGTTTCCGAAGACTTCTGCGATTGGCTAGAGATACTTTCCATAACCGATTTCACCGACTGCGAAGTTTGTACCTGCGAAGTCGTTGCCAAAGAAATACCTTGGAACAACTCGTTTACCTTACGGGCTACTTCCACAATCTGACTCAAGCTCTTCCGCGCTTCTTCCACCTTATTAGTACCCTCAACCACCTGCAAAGTACTAGCTTCCATCGATTCCACCACTTCACTGGTTTCCTGTTGGATGCTTTCCACGATGCGAGCGATATCTTTAGTAGCAGTCGCTGACTGCGCCGCCAGTGAGCCGACTTCTTCCGCAACCACCGCAAAACCTCGTCCTTCTTCCCCTGCGCGAGCTGCCTCAATACTGGCATTTACTGCCAACATATTTGTCTTTAGCGCAATCTGGTCAATCAGAACTACAACCTTAGAAATCTGCTGCGAAGCTTCCCCAAGACGTTTTACTTTTTTGGCAGTTTCTGAAACAGTTTGACGGAGCTGCAAGATACTGTCTGCCGATTGCTCGATCGCGATGCTACCTACTTCAGCCGTAGCCGCCGCTTCGTTGGAAGCATCGGCAGCTTCTTGAGCGCTACTTGCCACCTGTTGAATCGATTCGGTCATATTCTCGACCGACTGTAATGCTTCTTCAAGCTGTTCTGTTTGTAAACTTGCATCTTTAGCAAGATTACGAATTGAATCGTTGTTAGTGCTAACCGATGTGCTAACTTGCAAGGCTGCCTGCTTTACCTGAGTTACGATGTCTCTCAAACTCTCCACAATTGCATTAAAGAAGTCGGCAACAATTCCAATTTCACCCTCTGATATCTGAGCGCGAACTGTTAAGTCTCCATTTGCCGCACCTTCAACGTCAGATAGCAATGTAATCAACTCACGCTGAATCGATTCACTCCGTTGACGTTCCTTGTCAGCCATGATTCTAGACTGTTGAGTTTGTTCTTCTTGTAACGCGATAAATTCTTGCAACTGCCCAGCCATTGAGTTGATGTTATCTCCCAATTGCGCTAGTTCATCTTGACCTTTTACGGTGAGCCGTGTGTCAAGATTTCCCTTACCTAACTCGACTACTGCGTCTGTAGCTTCGATGATGGGGCGAGTAGCGCGGCGGGCGATTAAGATCGCCAATAACGCTCCTAATATACTGATAGTCCCAGTTGCAGCCACCAAGATCACCAAAAGTTGTTGCAATGGTCTATTCGCAATGTCAGCATCCACCTCAATGACTGTATCCCAATTCAGATCTGGCAGTCCCTCTAGCTTAGGTAGAGGGGCATAACCAGCAAATGATTCTTTACTAGATAACAAATCAATTGTTCTTGATGCACTTGATTCTCTCTTAGCAATTAGAGAATCCAATCCAGGGAAATCATTTTTTAAGTCACGACCAATACGATCTTTTTCAAGAGTTGCAAAAAACTTACCGCTAGAGTCAGCCAAGTGAAACTGATCGCCATTTTCACCGAAATCCTTAAGAATATCTTGAAGCGCAGTAATTTGTACCCGTGAACGTACTACGGCAATTGTTTTTCCCGTAGCATCCTTAATCGGAGCTGCGGTGAAAAGACTTACCTTCTTGGTGACAACAGATGCTTCAGGTTGACTAATGAATGGCTTGTCGGTGCTAAGCACTGTCTGAAAGTAGGGACGATTAGCAATATTAGCTGGTGCTGGCTCTAAGCTAGCATCAACTATCAAAGATCCATCTAACCTATATACTGCGATACTGTCATAAACATTAGAACTTTTAAGAAAAGTATCTAAACTTGCTTTCTGATCAGCGATTGATAATAGTTTGGAATTGGTCAAGAACGGGAGTTCAGAGAGTACTTGAATATCGCCAAAGCGTTCCTGCATAAAGTAGGCAACCCGAAAAGCCATGCTCTTAGTACTTGAAGTTTTGGCTTGCTTGGATAGGTCAAAGATATTTTGTCCAACGTAATAGTAGGTAAATCCACCGATCGCGATCAGTGGAACAGCAATTGCTATCAATGAAATTGTAGTAGCCTTGGTTCGTAAACCTAAAGATTGCCACCATGTCACGATGGATTTATCTTTAGTCGAACGAGTTCTGAAGCTGTTAGCTCCTGTTGGAGGGTTTGTATTTTGAGAAGGCTCTTTGCTGTCGATTGTCTCAGGGCTATCAATGCGAGAAGGTGATTCAAGAACCATGACTTTAACCTCAATTTAATTTGATTATTTACAGAACTGACCTGTTTATTCGCTTACACGCTAAAACTGAATCTAGCGATAGCCTCAACATCTAACACGTACACTTTTTCTTGATCGATTTCCTCCTCAACCAAACCTTGCAAAAATGGCGTGATTGCGGATGGCAACTCTCGACCTACAGGCGATCGAATTTCCGCATCAATGATCCTCTTCACGCGCCCAATTCGATAAACCCCCAATCCCAGAAACATATTGGCAATCTGTAAAACTGCGATGTGAGTTTCGATTACTGTCGAGTCTATAGGTGCAAACCCAAGCAGTTGCGGTAAATCTAGCACCCAAAAGACACTACTGCGATGTTCTATCAATCCCATCAAGCAAGGATGAACATTAGGCATTTGGGTAAAGTGATCGGCGGCAAGGGTCAAAGTCTCGCGAACGTAACTTAGCTTTAGAGCCACTGTCACATTTGGCTCCAACTGCAAACTCAAATAGGGAAAGCCAACAACTGTCTGAGAGCTTTCTTGGTATAGCTCCACCTGTAGACTATTCATCTCAACCTCTCACATTTAGCGATCGCACCGCTTGCAAAATGTCGTCTTTACTAAAAGGCTTAGTGAGATATACATCTACACCTTGCTTCATTCCCCAGAGACGATCAAGTTCCTGATTTTTAGAAGTGCAGGCAATGACAGGAACTTTATTGATAGATGATTTTTTGACGGCTCGACATAACTCTAAACCACTTATTCCTGGCATTACTAAGTCCGTGATCACTACATTAGGGTTAGTCGCGACAAACTTTGCCAACCCCTCACTGCCATTGTTAGCACTCACTACGGAGTAACCGCCCTGACGCAGATACTCACAGATTAACTCTCGCTCGGAGGTAGTATCTTCAACAACTAATATGGTAATCAATCTCTTAAATCCTCATAATCCTTATAATTTTAGACTGCGGCTTGTAAAACTTGTGCTTTACAGATGTATTTCTTAGGCGACCGAACGTATAGCTCGCAAAATATCTTCTCGTGTAAATGGTTTGGTTATATAAACATTAATTCCCTGTTTCATCCCCCATAATCTATCTAATTCCTGATCTTTCGATGTACAAGCCACGATCGGCACATCCTTTGTCTCGGCATTCTTTTTCAGGCTCCGACATAGCTCTAAACCGCTCATTCCTGGCATAACTAAGTCCGTGATTACGACATCAGGTTTGCGATTTTCAATTTTTTTCAGAGCTTCTTGACCATTGTTGGCGGTGATGACTGTGTAACCACCTTCAGTTAAATAACTGGTAATCAAATCTTGCTCGGACGTTGTATCTTCTACTACAAGAATAGTTGTCATAAGTTTTTCTCTACTTAATTAATCCTGACTCTATTAACCCTTATTTTTTGACTAAAAGACTAGATAATCTCAATATTTCTAATAAAAACGCATTAGCACTCCTAGATTTTTCCAAAGGATATATATAGTAACTCTGGATGATTTGTAAGAAGCTGCGCCCAACCAGCAAGTACAAATCGGCTTAGCAAAATTGAAGCCAGACAAATTAGCTAATAACCTCACATTAAATGCCTCATCGTCATCTTTAAAAGATCAGCTTGAATAAATGGCTTGGTTAAGTAATCAGTTGCACCCACTAACCTTGCTCTAGCACGATCAATTAAGCCTTTGTTGCCTGTCACCATCACAATAGGGATGTCTTTGAGTGCTGAGGATTTACGGATTAAGGTGCAAATCTGATATCCATCAACATTCGGCATTCCAATATCAAGCAAGATCAAATCTGGCTTGATAGAGTTGATTTTCATCAAGGCTTTCATTGAATTTTGAATCAAAGTTACTTGAAAATCTTCGTCCCCTAAGTAGCTACTGATAATGCTCAGCATCGACTCACTATCATCTATACAAACAATTTTCCATACCTTTGATGAGTTATTGGCGAAAGCTTGAGAAATGATGGTGTCATCTTCATCCAATTCCGCAGATTCATTACAGAAAGCTTCAGAACGTTTTGCTAATAACTCTTCAGTAGGGGCTAAATAGGTGCGAGGGAGGTTATCAAAAGGAGGTAACGCATCTCTTAGAAGGATAGAGCCGTTAGCAATCAAAGGACTAACTTGTCTGGCGATTGCTAAAGAATCCTTAGCTAATAAGGCGCTAAGTTGGCAAAAGTTAAATCCTCTTAAAATTTTGCTTAACTTCTGGACAGCTTCCGTAGACATTACTTTTTCTGCCGACCTTTGGCTTACCAAA
The DNA here is from genome assembly GCA_003249015.1 of Pseudanabaena sp. Classification (GTDB taxonomy): domain Bacteria; phylum Cyanobacteriota; class Cyanobacteriia; order Pseudanabaenales; family Pseudanabaenaceae; genus Pseudanabaena. The sequence goes on from QBLS01000004.1 coordinate 142,934, forward strand.
TACGGGCATTGGTAGGGTGAGGTAATTAGGGGCCCCAGCTTGTACCATGCTTCAAGTCGCTGAGTAACTACTCCTAAGATCCTATCTACGGGCAAACTACAGTAAGTTTCCTGTAAGAAATGTTCGTAATGAATTCCGTTAAAATCGCCATCAGGTAAGCATAAAAAAGCTTCAATTACCTCTTGGATAATTCTGGCAATCAACTTGCCAGCCATCTGTTTTGGTAGATGATTTTCGTTAACAAGCCAAAGGATTGCTAGATACTCCACGCAAAGCATCTCGCTAGTAACTTTGTACTTTGCCTTATCTGGCGACGGGTCGTCAAACATCAACCTTAATTGCGATCGCACCCTATCGTTTAGGGTTGGTACTTCACGGCTCAAAGCTCGCAAGTGCCTCTCGATTCTTTCAAAGCTATCTAGCGAATGAGCCGCATAGACAATTTTCCCTTGGACAACGTAAAAAGACCAACGGACGAGATCACGCACCACATAGATGCATCCATCTCTGCTAACTTCTAAACTTTTAAGTAGAGCCTTGGCAGAATTTTGCTTAACTTTATCCATACAATCATCAATCTGAGTGGGGGGAGAGGAGTGTCTCGTTGGGATCGACTGCCAGAAACTTTGAATACCAAGTTAGAAAATGTTGCTGCCATTTACCGACTTAAAAACCCTAAAATCACTCAATCATGCAAAGCCATCCCAAAATGTTTTAGTTAAATGTTACCCATCAAAGCTCAATTTACAACAAGAATTTTCTTAAAGCTAATTTAATTAGACCTTTTAAAAAATTTATTGGGTTTTAATAGACCCATAAAAAGCCTATTTCAACTTGTACTTATACTTAATGTGAGAATATTACTTCATAACATTTGACAAAGCCAAAAGGTTCAAGCCTTTTGGCTTAAAAAGCATTTTTATGATTAATTGAGATACTGCATATTCGGTAGGGTCAATCCAAGGTGAACATACACTTTCTAATCATAATATTACTTTACTTAATTTAGCTAACTTAATATCTACGGCTAGCCTAAGTACAGCTCTATCCTTATCATAAATAACCTAAGTAATGCTCTATATCAAAAAATAATAACTTTAAGTAACTAGACAAACATTACCGTTAAGTTAAAGCATCATCATTTTTTCTTTCCGTCATTTTTTCCTCACAGATTGGTAGATTGTGTCACTATTTTTATCAAAGCTATTACCGCTGTTTATATATCCACTAGGACTATCAATTTTGTTGATGGTAATCGTCTTAGGAATATTTATATGGCGACCAATTTTTGGACGCGCAGGGCGATCGCCCAAAATTAGTAATGTCAGCAAATCAATAATCCTATTTCGTAAAAGTCGCATTGCTTCAGCGCTGATTGCTACCTCCCTAATGATTTTATTGGTTAGCAGCAATGAGATCTTTTCTAAGTGGTTAGTGCGATCGCTGGAATGGCAATATTTGCCAACCGCTCAACTGCCTCAAGCTGATGCGATCGTGGTTCTCGGTGGTGGAACTCGTCCAAGGATCGCCCCCCGACCTTGGTATGAAGTTAACGAAGCAGGCGATCGCATACTGTACGGGTCGTGGCTATATAAACAGGGAAAAGCACCTGTAATGATCGTTACAGGTGGACGTGCGGAGTGGTTAGGTGAAGGCGGCAACCCTGAATCCGAAGATATGGCGGCGATCGCGGAAATGATGGGCGTTCCCAGTAGCGCCATCATTCAAGAGTCACAGTCTTTTAACACCCGTGACAATGCCACAAATATCAAACCAATTTTGGTTAACCGTAAAATCAGCAAGGTTTTGCTGGTGACATCGGCTTTACATATGCCCCGATCTATGGAAATTTTTCGGAAAGTAGGTATTGAGAGCATTGCTGCGCCAACGGACTTCTTGACTGTGCAGAATGAAAATAATAAAGGCTGGGGAATAGTTATTGACCTGTTGCCTAATGTTGAAGCTTTGAGAAACACAACTAACGCCATCAAAGAATATATAGGATTAATTGTTTATCAATTGATGGGATGGGCTTGAGGAAGTTGGGGCTTCGACTTCGCTCAGGGCTTCGGCTTCGCTCAGCCAACTTATTTGTTGGCTGAGCGAAGCCGAAGCCCTGAGCACATTAAACCCAAGTAGTAAATAGCGGCGCGAAGCGCCGCTATTTACTTCTCTTTGCGGCATAGGCGCAATGTTCATTTATTGTAAACACTTGTATCTGTGAAGTCTCTCTGATTAAATAAGCCCTAGTAATTTCAAAAAATTTATAAATTTTTATGAGCAGGGGACAAGGAAAAAACAGCGTCGCGACGATGGCTTGGGTGGTGCTGGGTTTGGCTGTCTTAGGTGGAGGGCTAGGCGCTTTGATTGCCTCTCGACTGGTCACATATCGACCAACCCCTGAAGTCATTGCCGCCAATCAAGAAATATCTCAAGCTGAGAATCCTCTGCTAACACCCAGTAGTACTTCAGCCGCAGGAAAGTCTTTTTGTCAATACAATGCGCTGGATTCGGTGACTGAATCTCTATATCAAATCCGCAGCCTCAATGCGATCGCCAATGATCCATTGCCAACACTATCAGGACTGAGCAGCACAGTTAATGCGGATTTTATTGCTAGCCTTACCCCCGCAGATTTCCCCAAAATTAGCGATCGCGCCAGATCGGCAAAGATCCCTATCATCATGTATCACGACATCACCGAATCTAAAGATGTAAGTTGGGATGTCACTCCCGAAGAACTAGAAAGACATTTTCAAGCTTTGCAAGATGGCGGCTATACGCCCATCTCAATGGATACCATGGTCAATCATTTGCGGACAGGTTCACAACTTCCCGACAAGCCTGTCTTGCTAACCTTTGATGACAACTATGTAGGTCAATACAAATACGCATTTCCACTGCTGCAAAAATATAACTATCCTGCTGTTTGGTCAGTGCATACGCGCTTTGTGGGTACTGGTGGACAAAAGCCAAAGGCAACATGGAATCAACTGCGAGAAATGCATAAGAGTGGATTAATTACGATCGCTTCCCACACGGTTAATCACCTCAATCTCAAGGATCTCACTGATGAGCAGATCGAAAAAGAAGTTACTGAATCCAAGAAAGTGATTGAAAAGGAATTGGGGGAGAAGATTGCTTACTTTACTTACCCTGAAGGTGACTATACCGATGTCGCTAGGGAAAAGCTGAAGAAGGCTGGCTATAAGGCGGCGCTGGCGATGAGTCTCGATCCCACTATTGAGCGATCAGCAAACGAATCAGAAGATTTAATGTCGATCATGCGATTTGGACAGTCGCGTTTTGATGAAGCGATCGCGGTCGCCTCCAGTGGAAATTCTTCCAGCCCATCACCATTCCTCACAACTGTAAGTGACGGCTCTATTAATTTCACCACCCCCGTCGAAAAGCGCACCGTCACCATTGATGAGTTACCGCTGACCCTCGTATATGGTGGGCGTGTGGTAACAACCCATGCCGATACTCGCGCCCAAGTTGAGGAGATCTTAACCATGACTCCCAAAGCGATCGCCGCTGTAGATGGCGGCTTTTTCTCCCTTGAGCGGATTGATGGTAATACGATGATTGGTCCTGTTTTGAGCCAATTTTCGAGTAAAGCAGGAATTTTTAATAATGGCAACAAGGGCGAAAATCCTCTCTTAAATGGTCGTCCCCTAGTATTAATCAGCCCCACCACCGTTAAATTTGTACCTTACAACGCCGCTAAGCATAACTCCCTTGAGGCAGTTAGAGCCGAACTTGCCGATGTCACCGATGCCTTTGTGGCTGCGGGTTGGCTAGTTCGCGACGGTAAGCCCCAACCTGCGGAATCCTTTGGTAAGCTTTACGGCTTTGATGCTTCACGCGATCGCGCCTTTTGGGGGATTGATCGCTCAGGTAGACCTGCGATCGGCGTGACAATGGAAATGATTGACTCGGTAGGGCTAGGTAAAATCTTAGCGAAAGCAGGATTGCGGGAAGCGGTAATGCTGGACTCTGGAGCCAGTGCAGCCCTTGCCTATCGCGGTAAGTCAGTGATGCAGTACGAGCCACGTCCTGTCCCTCATATTGTGGCGCTGCTCCCCCCTGACCCCGTAGCCAAAGTTGAGACTGCTGAGAAACTAAATTGTCCTGTTAGCCTCAATCCCTAACAAGAAACTTTTTGAAGGTGATGCAAAGCATCACCTTCAAAAAGTTTCTTGGTTTGTTTGACAATTTTTATAAAACCCCAAGAGTGAGTAACGCCGCTACTCACTCTTGGGGTTTGCGCTTTTCATAATTAGAATTGCTGGAAAATCAGCATCACACGGAGTTATAGCAAAGCAAGAAGCTCCCTAGAAGATGAGTGGCGGCGCGAAGCGCCGCCACTCATCTTCTGGTTTTATGTCCTAAGCAAAGCAAGTAATACCAAATGAAGAAATGGAGTTGCTATTTCTTCATTTGGTATTACTTGGCTAGGATTACGCTAGCGAGAAGCGACGCTTCGCTCCGCCTCTTACATTAGGGCTACCTATAGCTACATAGCGGTTTTAGAATAAGTAACTTAAATCTACGGTGAATGCCGATGTTTAACCAAAACCCGTTGAAGAATCTTTCTTGGTGGGGGCGATCGCTAATAGGGATAGCGATCGCCGCGATAATTATTACGATCACTATCATTCAACCCACCAGTGCAGGGATCGCGCCCCTACCTGACCCCTACCTGACCACTGGCAAATTGGCAGAGGGCGAAAAAGTCTTCAGCGATTACCTCAAAAATAATGCCCAAGATGATAAGACCCGTTTTGGATTAGGAGTGATCCAATTTATGCGCGGTATCGAAAGGCTTTCACAATCCCTTTATCGCTATGGTACGATCCCAAGCCCACTGACTAGCTCGATCCCCATATTACGGTTGCCGATCCCGCAAAATCCTAAACCCGAAGTTTTAACCTATGACGGGTTACAACAGGTTTTCCAAACATGGATTGACGATCTTGCGACTGTTCGCACGACGATCGCTCCGATCAAGGATCAAAATCTCAAGCTGACACTAAGGTTAGGGCTGATCCGCCTCGACCTCGATGGCAACGGTAAGCTAGAAAATACCGATACCCTATGGCGAGTTTTTAACGCAGTTACGGGGGCTAATGTTACTGAAAAAGAAGCCCAGCAATTTCTGATTGCCTTTGATCGCGGTGATGTGTTGTGGTTGCAAGGCTATACCCACGTTTTGGGAGCGATCGCCGAATTTTTACGCGCCTACGATAGTCGGGAGCTATTTGCAGCCTGCGCTCACCTCTTTTTCCAAAAGGTAGATACTCCACATAAAGCATGGCTATCCACCAAGCCCTCTAAGACCGATGACTACAGTCCTAATTTCCCTGAAATTTTAGATGTCGTTGCTGCCGTTCACCTCGCCAAGTTTCCTCTAGTCGAGCCGCAACGGATGACCACGATCCTTAGTCATATGAAGTCAGTTATCAGTCTCAGCCGCGAGTCTTGGAAATCGATTCTTGCCGAAACTGACAATGATCGCGAATGGATTCCCAATCCTAAGCAATTGTCCGTAATTCCCGATGTGCGGGTAACGAGCGAGATGGTTAGTTCTTGGCAAAAATCCCTAAATGAGATTGATACAATTTTAGCGGGTAAGAACAATCTACCCTTTTGGCGCGATCCCCAGTTAAGTATCAATTTTGCCCGTATCTTTACAGAACCACGCAACTTTGACCTTATCGGCTGGTTCCAAGGTACAGCCGCCACACCTTACCTTGAAAAAGGCAAAGTCACAGACATGAGAGTGTGGGACGAAATGGTTCGTGCCTTCGGCAGTGATCTCTTTAACTTTGTCGTTTGGTTTAACTAATTTGAGGAGTAAAGATCAATACTGCGTGTTGTTCTTTAAGTAACTAGGCGCAATTTAAAGATAAATCCCTAAGCCCTGTGGTGCACGCGCAGCGTGCACCACAGGGCTTAAGTTTTAATTATGTCCAACTACTTAGTTAATCGAAGCTGTAGCCACTAATTGCATTAGGACAAATACAACCCAAGAAGCAAGTAGTGGCGCGAAGCTCCGCAGCCACGCGTCGAAGTTTGTTTCCGCCCGCGAAGCGGGCGGAAACAAACTTTGATGTTCAATATGAGAATTGTTGGAAAATCACAAACGGGCTTTACAGATCAGAGTTAAATTTGCTAACCTAGATACTCGCCGCTTAAATTCGCGCCAAACTACAGCATAATTAAGAACAATACTTTGCTACATAAATAAGCATGACTCAAATAATCGTTGGTGAAAATGAAGGGATTGAATCGGCTTTGCGTCGTTTCAAGAAAAAAATCCAAAAGGCTGGTTTACTAGCAGATATTCGTCGCTGTCAGTATCACGAAACAGCAGGCGAAAAACGCAAGCGTAAAGCTGAAAATGCCAAGCGTCGCGGACGTTTCCGTCGTCGCGATAGCTAAAAATAAAAAAGGAGCGCATTGCGCTCCTTTTTTATTAGAGAAAAGCGCTGCAAAGCAGCGCTTTTCTGTGATCAGTATCCAACACCTAGCAATTTATTTTCTTTGCGAAATTGGCTAGGAAGCATGACATCAGTACCATTTGCCCAAATTCCCAAACGCTCAGCTTGAGCCTTGGCTTCAATCTCTTCATAGCCTTGACAGTCCCTTTCTTGCAGGCGATCGTAGTGGGCTAGCCCCAGAGATAGCATGACTTTGTTGGCAACTTGACCGCCCGCTAGGACTTCGCCCGTATAGCGACCAAACTTATCTTTTTTGAAGACCCTTACATAAACCTCTTCATCGTTAAGAAAATTTTGTAAAATTTTACGCGCTTGCTCTCCCCCAGACTGTAATAGCTCAGGTGCATCAATACAGGCAAGATGCACCTTAGTTTTGATGCCGCGTTCAACAAGGGTGATATTGTCACCATCGAAGACCCTAACCGCAAATGAAGCCGCCCATAATGGCTGAGTTGCGATCGCCAAACAAGCTAAGTTAACAATCAGAATTACAAATAATGACTTTACCGTAAAGTAAAACCCAAATTTTTGCTGGCGCGGCTTCGCCGCGCCAGCAAAATTTTGGGTTTTTATTAAATCGCGTAACCCCAATCGATACCACTGACTAGCCAAAAAACGGACAAAGAACATTTAATAATCTTTACTTTTTTTAATAACTCCAATCTTACAGCTAAGTAACTAGGCGCAATTAAATATAAAACCCTAAAACTTTTGGCGCACGCTGCACTAGTGCCACAGGATTTACCTAGCTACTTTTAGAGAGTAATAGCGGCGTGAATAGCCCAAAAATGAAAGCGTTGCTAAGCCACGTTTAAGTCGCGGCGATCGAAAACTCACCACGGCACTTTGCACCACCATCGGCAATTACTAGCTCATGCAGGGTAAATTCATCGCCCAACTTATGCAGCAGCATCTCTAGTAGATCTCGAATTTGCGGATCGGTAGTGACCATCGGCGGCTTGTCAGAGGCTATCGCTTCTAAAAAAATTGGTGACTGGAGGCAGTTTTGGAAATCTTCAGATGTTAATTCCACATTCATCAAAACGCGAATGGGATCGAGCAACCGTAATGCTTCGCCTCTAAGGATTTGAGAAATATTGAGATGAATCGCTTCAGCACAAAAATCAACATTGGTGATAGCCAAACCTTGATATCTAATTCCTGAACCAATTACCGATGCTTTAGGAATATCCCCACTCAAAATTTGGCGACTCTTACCAAATACTTCGATCTCTAACGTATCAATATGTTCGACCTGCGATCGCAACCATAGTTTAATAATAGGAATTAGAGCCGAGCTAACCAAAGACATAGATTTATTGAACCGATTTTATTGAACCAAGCCAAAGCTTTGACAGTCAAAATTATTACAGAGATTAGGTATAGATGCTCTCATGGATATTCACCTTAAATGTTCAGAGCCGTAAATGTAGATGTCAAGGGATCAAATACAACTGATCCAGATTTGATCATTGTGCAAGCTTGCTTGCGGAATGATCCACAGGGTTTTAAGAAGCTGTATCAGCGTCATCATCAAAAGGTACGCTCAACCCTTTATCAGTTATGTGGTGCTGATGGACTAGATGATTTGGAACAGGATGTATTTCTGCGAGTTTGGAAGGGGCTGCCCAAGTTTCAACAATCTGCACAGTTTTCTACATGGCTATACCGCATCACTTTTAATGTGGCGAGTGATCGCCGTAAAGCACTAGCCAAAATGCGATCGCGCAGTGTATCTGTCGAAGATGAGCAACTAGCAAATCTCTCTGATGACGCGACAGCACGCACTGATGATCAACAGGGAGGACTAACGCAGATCCACTATCAAGACTTAATGAAACGTGGCTTAGAAAAACTCAGTGAAGACCATCGATCAGTATTGGTTTTACATGATTTGGAAGAGCTGCCGCAAAAGGAAATAGCGGAGATTTTATCCATTCCTATCGGCACGGTAAAATCGCGTTTGTTTCATGCCCGTGGTGCGATCAGAAAATTTTTAGAAGCGCAAGGAGTTGAACTATGAACGATAAATATTCTCAAGACTTTGATAGTGACGCTGATGCGTCTTTAGTGACGTTCCTGAAACAAAATAAACCGCCTGTTCCTGCTCCTGCGGTAAATTTTGAAGAGCAGCTATACGCGGAAATTAGTAAATATCCACAGCGATCTCTCATGCCATTTCGAGCGAGTTTTCGCCGCTGGCTGCCTGTAATTCTTGCCGTACCAATTTCGATGGGTGTCGCAGTTGGGCTGTTATATACAAACCGCTCCCAGTATCAAATGGCAACTAAATCATCTGTAGGTATAACTGAGGCAGAAAAGGCAGAAATAGAAAAGTCTTTAATCAGTAGTTGGAGTATGACCGAAGACTTAGCGGTTTCAACCGCTAACAACCTAGACTCTCAGCTTTTGGCGGAGCTAGCTCCCCTTGATTACGAATAAAGACTATTCCGACCACATAGCAAGGGGAATAGTCTTTCGAGTTGAAATGCCATGAATTATTTTTAATGGATATAAATAATATGTTTAAGTCAAAAGTCTTTCAGTACGGTGCGATCGCCTTATCTGTAGTCGCTACTAGCGGCGCGATCTGGGCTAATACCAACCTCAAACCACAGCCAAAAAACTTAGCAGAAGCCCAAACTCCATCAGAAGTTAAGTCAGGAAGTTTACCAAATAAAGATTTTGATCCAAATCCTGAAATAGAATCCGATATCTTAGCGCAGTTACCAAATCGCCCAAACCGTGAAAAAAATCCTGATTTGCCATCTGGCAGAATATTAAACCAGTTAAACCTCTCACCAGAACAATTACAAAAGATCAAAGAGATCCGCGATCGCGATAGTGCTAACATTGGCGATCTAATCCAGCGATCGCGCCAAACTAGCAAGGAGTTACGCGACCTACTGGCAACTGATACAGACAAGGCAGTAATTCGCACCAAGCATGAGGAGATGCTAAGTCTTCAGCAAAATTTGCGGCGGCAGCATTTTGAGCGGACTCTAGCCATGCGAGAAATATTAACGCCCCAACAGCGATCGCAACTCAGTGAAATTATGAAAAATAATCGTTCTCGTATGCGTGAGGGAATGCGCGATCGCCTAAAGGAAAGATTTGAAAATCGTTCTAGCACTTGAGATAGTGTCTCCCTAAAACATAAAACCCAGAAGACGAGTGGCGGCGCGAAGCGCCGCTACTCGTCTTCTGGGTTTTATAGTCAGTGTTTATACCTAACAAAGAAGAAATTGTTAAATCCCCCTACCAATCATGAATCTGCTCCTAATATAAGTTCTACCTATTGTCCATACTTCAGTTGAGTTTTTAAAAGATTCACGAAGAAATCATGAAATTATTTGACTTACATGACTGACTCTTTATCTTCTTACAAAAACACAAAAGCACCACAAAGCCCTGCTAAAGGTAAAAGTTTTATTGAACCAATTGTCTTGATTCGCCGCTTGGCTTTTGGAATTGCGATCGCAACTTGGATGGTCATGGCGATCGGCAGTGCTACCCGTGTGATGAATGCAGGTTTAGCTTGTCCAGACTGGCCCCTCTGCTATGGCTCGATCTTGCCTGCGGAGCAGATGAATCTACAGGTATTTTTGGAATGGTTTCATCGCCTAGTCGCTTCCACGGTCGGTTTTGCCACAATTGTTTTGTGCGGTTCAGGCTGGTACTTTCGCAACTCTTTACCAAAATGGATACCTTGGGCAACGTCAGGTTCTTTGTCTTTGGTAGTTTTTCAAGGAGTTTTGGGTGGACTAACGGTTACACAGCTACTCAGATTTGATATTGTGACAGCCCATTTGGGGACGGGGTTGCTATTCTTTTCGAGCTTGCTTGCGATCGCGATCGCATCCCTAAATACAGAAGCTGATTTTGCAGAAGTCCCGACATCATTATCCAAAATTTCTTGGCTTGGTTTAGCTGCATCTGCTCTAGTTTATTTGCAGAGTATTCTTGGCGCTTTAGTGGCTTCCCAATGGGCTTTGCATCAGTGCTTTGCCACTCAGGATATGTGCATCGTTCTAAATGCCCACCTGATTGGTATTGTTCCCGCCACCCTCGCAAGCTTGGCGGTACTAGGATCTGTATGGCTAACCAAAAATATCTCTCCCTCACAGCGCTGGACTGGCTCAATTGTGGGATTACTCGTATTTGCCCAAGTTGCGATCGGCTACGCCACATACAAACTTCATTTACAGGTCGAACCGCTCACAATTGCTCACCAAGCCACTGGCTCTGCATTATTAGGAACTCTGGTTTGTTTTACGGTCTTGTCATTTAAAGCTAGCCAAAAAATTCAAGTTCAGCAGGTTCAAGCTCAGTCTGTCATTCACTAAATTAATTCACTGGATTGAATTGATTAAAAACCAAACCCACTAAGGGTTTTAAGTTAAGCAGTGGCAAGGCATTGCTTAACTTTGTAGGATCGAAGTACTTTAGGAGCCACGCTCAATGCCACAAATAGCAAACCCAAAGATTACTTCTTCAGAAGCTATTTTTGCGGAAGTTAATCCATCAGTTTCGTCTGCGCGTAGCTGGCGAGATGTCATCCAAGACTATACCGAACTAACTAAGCCGCGCATCATTGTGCTGCTATTGATTACTACCGCAGGAGCTATGTGGATTGCCTCAGCGGGAGAGGTCGATCTGTTCTTAATGTTTGTTACGGTCTTGGGTGGAGCGATCGCGGCAGCTTCGGCAAACACGATCAACTGCCTCTATGATCGCGACATTGATGCCAAGATGGAACGCACCAGTTGGCGACCACTACCATCGGGTCGGATTCAGCCCCGTGATGCCCTAGTTTTTGCGATCGCCCTAGCCATAATTTCCTTCACATTGCTTACGGCTTACGCTAATTTGCTAGCGGCTTGCCTAGCAATGTCAGGGATCGCCACCTATGTGGGCGTTTACACGATTTGGCTAAAGCGTTCTAGCACCCAAAATATTGTGATTGGTGGCGCGGCAGGCGCAATCCCTCCCTTAGTTGGCTGGGCGGCAGTAACTGGGGAATTAAGCTGGTCAGCTTGGGTCTTATTTGCGATTATTTTTGTGTGGACTCCACCGCACTTTTGGGCTTTAGCTCTGATGATTCGTGATGAATATGCCAAGGTGGGTGTACCCATGTTGCCCGTGGTTAAGGGCGCAGAGGTGACGGCAAATCAGATTTTGCTATATACCTTACTCATGGTTCCTGTGTCCTTGCTGCTGGTTTATCCTTGCAATGCGATGGGAATGGTTTATGCGGTATCGGCGCTTATTTTAGGTGGTGCATTTATTTTTAAAGCTGTTCAGTTGCTCAAAGAACCTAGCGATCGCGATGTTGCCCGTTCTGTATTTAAGTATTCGATTCTTTATTTAGCATTACTTTGTGTGGCGATGGGAGTTGATAGTATCCCCATTGCTCACATATCCAGCCAGCAAGTGATTGCTTTGCTGCAAAGTACCCACAGTATTTAGAGAACCACAGTATTTAGAGAAAAGGCGGCGCATCGCGCCGCCTTTTTTTAGTGAGATGACGCTCCGCGTCATCTCACTAAAAATTAGCAGCAATAAAATCGCAAGCCCTTGCGGTAATTGCCATTTCCGTCAGCGTTGGACTTTGCCAGCCTGAAGAAACCCAGCAGGCTCCATCGGTGACAAACAGGTTAGGCGATTCCCAAACTTGGTTATGTATATTTACCACCGAATTAGATGCTGAGGTTCCCATTCTCGCGCCGCCAACTTCATGGATGTAGTACCCAGGAGGTGCAGAAAAAGCCATTGTTTCTTCCATCCGACCGACAAAATCACCAAAAATAGGCACATGAAACATCTCGGTTAGTTTCATCACTTTGCCACCTGAGAGCTTAATAATTTCATCGATCTGTTGATGCATATGTTCCAACATCAAATGCTCATTTTCTGACCAAGCACACTCAATATGTGGCACAGGAATACCCCACGCATCAACGACATCATAACTTAGCTGCACACGATTACTATGGCGGGGTAGTACTTCCCCATGAGCAATTAAAAAGCCAATTGATCCCGATTGCTTACGAACAATACTGGGCAAATCAAAGCGCTGCACCCCCCCCCAAATGCCATAGCCCCGTAAAAACTTTTCTTGCTGAACTTCGAGATTGCTAAAGCAAGGGATAAAAAAGCTGTCGCAACCCGATAGGGCAAAGGGTTGAGCAGGTGGTTTAACATTTGGCAGCAGGAAGAAAGTGGAAGTGGAAACATGATCCATTAAAAAATGTCCCAGCATTCCTGACGGATTGGTCAATCCTGCGGGTTGATAGCGTTCGGTAGAGTGCAACAGAATTCGCACTGACTCAATGGTAGAAGCGCAGAGGATCACCGTGCGCCCATAGGCTTCATGGGCAGTTTTGGTATTGCGATCAATATAGGCAACTCCCTTGGCTCTGCGATTTTCATCAAAAATTACATTACTAACTACCGCATCCGATCGCAAAGTGACATTACCCGTCGCGATCGCCGCCTTAAGTGAAGATCCCAGACTGGAATAGGCGGGCCAAGGCTGTTGGGAACTGGGCTGATGCAAGCCAAATCCACGAGAAGGAATCAATTGGCGATCGCCCCACTTTGCCCTCACAATTTGCTTGATCTGCTCCTCGGCGGGCGTAAGCGGTGCATGAGGCTGGTAATCACCATCGGGTAGTTGCGCGAGTCCATCGTGACTGCCGCGCACATCAAAAAATTTTTCTAGCTTGCTGTAGTAAGGTGCAAGATCAGCATGGTTGATCGGCCAATCGCGATCGTAGCCATCGCGACTAGCCGCCTTAAACTCATAATCCGATAGCCTGAGAGTGATCCCACCCCAAGTGAGGCTTTTGCCACCCACCTGCCGCCCTCTAATCCAAGAAAAAGGCTGGTCAGTCGGCGTGGTATAGGGATTTTCCTTTTCATCGATAAAAAAATCAGGATTAGCTTTCCAATACCCAGGATGCATCGCCTGATAGGACTGGCGTTTAGAAATAGCAAGGTTGTAGCCTCGCTTTGCCATGTCGCTGACTTGATTGCCAATCTCATGGGGCTGTGGAGCGCGACCTGCTTCCAAAACAAGGACTTTCAGCCCGCGCTCACCTAGTTCCTTAGCGGCGATACCACCATTGGCTCCCGAACCAACCACGATCGCATCAAAAATTTCTGTAGCAGGATGACTCATGGTTAAAAATTACGTCTTAAGGCTCTAAACAATTGAACGTGATGTAATGATAGATGCAGGTGAAGCATAGCAGCGCAAAGCGCCGCCATCCTTTACCTATAAATCTGTTATTAAAAAATTTACGAAATACCTATGGATAGTACATTAGCGATCGCATACCTTGGAGCCTTAGTTGTACTGCTGGCTGGGGTTAGTTGGCTAGTGGTTCGCCAGATCATGAAAGCTCGCAGCCTCGAAAACGTAATTTCGGAACTTCAACCCAAGCTCCAAAAAGAGAAGGGATCGCCCGAAGACTACTACCAACTTGGTAGTGTTTACCTCCGCAAAAAACTGTTTGCTCAAGCGATTACTTTGTTTAACAAAGCGATCAAAGAAGGTGGTGACAATATGCCTGAAGTTTACAATGCCTTGGGGTTTTCCTATTTTTCCCAAGAGCAGTACGACTTGGCAATTAAAAATTACAAAGAAGCGATCGCCCTACAAGATGGTTATGTAACTGCAATCAATAATTTAGGTCATGCCTATGAGAAAAAGAAGTTATTACCACAGGCAATCGAAATGTATGAGCAGGTTCTCAAGCTAGAGGAAAAGAACGAAACCGCTAGCCGCAGACTGGTCTCTCTACGCAAGCAAGTTGTCCCATCCGCCTAAAATTTGAGATTGCAGCGAAGGTGCAACCTCAAACCTCAGAAGATAAATGGGGGCGCAAAGCGCCCCCATTTATCTTCTGAGTCTTAGCAAAGGTTAAGAAACTTGGAATATGTGCGCTATATCACCGCTAGCCATGGGACGATCCCGTAATCTGGGATCACGAACTGATAAGGCTGTAAGCAATTTAAAAATATGTATAGAACGAATTCACAAAAAGTTAACCATCAAAATCTAGAAGAGCAGTTCAATCAAATAGTCTGCCTTTACCGTAATGAAAGTGAATTTATTCAAATTGTTCGCCTGTCCCAGCCAAGTACATCTTTCTTAGAAAGAACTGTATTTCCTAATCAATGTATTCAGTTTATGTCTCCCAAGGATGGGATGCTCCAGATCTGTGAGGGGACAGTGGTAACTTGTTGTGACATGATCCCATGCGCCCACCTTGAAATCACGGAAATGGATTGGCTCCATACTTCTAGCTATATTCAAAGAGATATTCTGGTTGCCATAGCTTAGATTTATCAATCCTTTTTATATCAGCGATTTTGGTGGCTCTTATAGCTGCACATAAAAGAATAGAGCATCGGCACAAAGCGCCGATGCTCTATTCTTTTATGTTGTTTTAGTTATAGCTATATTCATATTTGTTAGGACATAAAACCTAGAAGCCGAGTGTTGACGCTTCTTGGGTTTTCAAATAAAGAAATGGCATAGCCATTTCTTTATTTGAAAATCTAAGATCAAGAAAATCTTAAAAGTGCTGTACCGTTTCGGATTGTGACCAAAAAAACTACAATGAGACTTATATAGCAATCTTAAACGAGTTGATAGAGGTTTTGCCTTCACTCAGTCATCGATAAGTAACAGGGCGCAATTAAATATAAAACCCCAAAACCTTTGGCGCACGCTGCGCTTGTGTCAAAGGTTTTACCCCTAGGTTTTAATTTCGCCTAGCTACTTAATCGGTGACTGAGCGAATACATAGCGTTTATCAATTTGGTGAAGTACGGGTTTGTTTCCCCGCCTTCGGCGGGGAAACAAACCTTTGTACTTCGCTTGATTGAAAAGCGCTGTAAAGCCCCATTGCTGTAAAAGATTTAGTAAAGCTATCGGAATTTGAAATACTCAGAACAAATAAGACTGTGACGTATAAAGTTGGAATTCTCGGATTAGGAACAGTTGGCACAGGTGTCGCTAAAATTTTGCAAGATCCCACGGGTCGTCACTCCCTGTTGCCTGAGATCAAAATTGCACGGGTGGGGGTGAGATCGCTAAATAAGCAACGTGATGTGGCGATCGCCCCTGACTTGATCACTGATAATTTGGAATCAATTGTTGACGATCCAACCATTGATATTGTGGTGGAGCTGATCGGCGGCATTGAGCCAGCTCGAAGTCTCATACTTAAGGCGATCGCAAATGGCAAGCATATTGTCACGGCAAACAAAGCAGTAATTGCCAGACATGGTAGTGAAATCTTTACCGTTGCTAAACAAAAAGGCGTATATGTAATGCTAGAAGCCGCAGCTTGTGGCGGTATTCCCGTAATTCAAGCTTTAAAGCAAAGTCTTGGCGGTAATCGGATTAGTGAACTGACGGGGATCGTTAATGGCACGACTAACTACATTCTCAGTCGGATGTATTTTGAAGGTGCTGACTTTGAAGCAACCCTCGCCGAAGCGCAGCAACTGGGCTATGCCGAAGCCGATCCCACAGCCGATGTTGATGGGTTTGACGCGGCAGACAAAATGGCGATTTTGGCAAGTCTTGCCTTTGGCGATCGCATCAAAGTTGAAGACATCTATCGTGAAGGGATTCGCTCCATCACCAGCGCCGATATTGGTTATGCAAAGGAACTTGGTTTCACGATCAAATTATTAGGCATCGCCAAACGCCCCAAAACCGATGCCGATAGTAACCTCGAAATTAGAGTACATCCCACCCTCATCCCGATCCAACATCCCCTAGCTAATATCAATGGCGTTACCAATGCCGTCCGCATCGAAGGCGATCCCATTGGCGAAGTTGTTTTTTCAGGACCCGGAGCTGGCTCTGGGGCAACGGCAAGTGCTGTAGTTGCTGACATCATCAATGTAGCCGCCGCACTCAAATCGATGCCCAACCAGATCAACAGTTTGATGGGCTGTTCCCATGAGCATTACGCCAAAGTTGCACCGATCGCCAATACGGTCGCCAAGTTTTATGTGCGTCTGCTCACCCAAGACAAACCTGGGGTTATCGGTGACTTGGGAACTGCGTTTGGTAAGCATTCTGTAAGTTTAAATGCGATCCTACAAAAAACGACAGTCCATGACGGGCTCGCGGAGATAGTAGTGGTGACGCAAAAAGTAAGCGAGTTTAATCTACAAGCAGCGATCGCTACAATCCGTGACTTACCAACTATGCACAGCATCCCCACCATTCTTAGAGTTCTCTAAAAACGAGTGGCGGCGCTTCGCGCCGCCACTCGCTATGGATGGACTAGCCAAGTTTTTTGAGTGGGCTTAACGATCGCCTGTACCAATGGCGACAACTTGGCGATATCCTGCAAACCCTGCTCTGTCTGTACATCAATTCCCTGTTTGTAAATGCTGTAGCCCTTAGTCCGCGCCACCCTGATCCCACAATAGTATTTAGACTCTAACCCTTGACTAGCTAATTTCTCGCGCCAATCGTCAAGACTCGACTGCTGTTGCACATCATCTAAGTCGGAAATATCGGTTACTCGAAATAAATTGCGATCTAGAAAGCGGCTACACAGATCCGACAGGGTGGGGTCTACACTATCGCGCCAACGGTGTAAATGATAGGCAAAAACAATATCGTCAGAAGCAAAATATTCCTCACAGCTAAGTGACTGCGGATCTTGGGTCAGCCAACTGAGCATAGTGCGATCGCTAAAAACACAATCAGTCTTACCATCAGCAATTAAAGTCTTAGCGCGGCGAAAAATTCTTTCCAATAGAAATCTGGCGGCTAAATTTTTGCGATGGTTGTAGATTTGCAAATACATAAAATGCCGCACTGTTAAATAATGCTCGATCGCCACCATCCCTTTTCGCCCAATCACTAAGCATTGCGTAATCGGATCAAACTTCATCGCTAACAAAATGCGATCTAAATCTAGTTGTCCATACTTCGCGCCAGTGAAATAGCTATCACGCTCTAAGTAGTCAAGGCGATCGCAATCAATTTGACTAGAAATAAGTTGATAAATAAAAGGCACATCATATTTTTTGGTAAATACCTTTTCTAAATCGGTAATCAAGCTCTCAGAGAAGTTATTTAAAACCTCACCGATTTTGCCAAACCTGAGCAATCGTCGCGTCCATATTTCATGATTGCTACCAAATACCTCCTCTGAGGCGTGGCTATAGGGACCATGCCCAAGGTCATGGAGCAGCGCCGCTACTAAAACTACGGTGCGATGGACATTGAGATAGGGGTATTTGATCGCGATCACATCAAAGGCGCGGCGCGTCACTGCCATCACTCCTAGGGAATGGGTAAACCGCGATCCCTCAGCTCCGTGAAATGTAAAATAGGCAATATCAAGCTGATGAATGCGGCGCAGCCTTTGAAATTCAGGCGTATCAATTAATTGAATCAACAAATATTCAGAGGCATCTTTGCCATCAAGGGTAATCGCGCCATGAATGGGATCGTGATAGGTACGAGACTTACCTAGTAACATAATTTTAATTACACTTTCTTGAAATCTTAAAGCCTGTGGCGCACGCCACAGGCTTTAAATAAATGGCGGCGCGTCGCAGCTCCGCCGCAATACACAAAAATTCTTCTATAGCAAAGCAAGAGCTAGTTAGTACCAATCAAAACCCCAGAAGGCAAATGGCGGCGCTCCGCGCCGCCACTCGCCTTCTGGTTTTATGTCCTAAGCAAAACTTTTTTTGCTATAGGGTTTAAGTAAACCCAAAGTGCTGTATTCGTTGAGCAAGAAATAAAAGAATTAAATGGAAAAATCTTTAGATACTGGTAATTTTATTTCGATCGCGCATCTAACAGATACTCATCTATTTGCAGAAAGCGATCGCCTTTTAGTTGGCATTCCTACAGATGCATCGTTTCAGGCAGTCCTAGCCGAAGTAAAGCAAACTTTACCCAATGTAGATTTGTTACTTTTAACAGGAGACTTATCTCAAGATAGCAGCATTGAATCTTACCAACGAATGCGAAATACCCTTAATCGACATCAAATTCCTACCTATTGTCTAGCGGGAAATCATGATGATTTGGCAGTTATGCAAAAACATTTACCCAGTGAATATGTGAGTTTGGCGCGATCGCTAAACATTGGTAAT
Organism: Pseudanabaena sp.; assembly: GCA_003249015.1. Taxonomy (GTDB): domain Bacteria; phylum Cyanobacteriota; class Cyanobacteriia; order Pseudanabaenales; family Pseudanabaenaceae; genus Pseudanabaena. The sequence continues at coordinate 161,593 of QBLS01000004.1, forward strand.
TGGAAAATCATATTGCTAAGTTCTGTAGTTATCCAAGCCGTACAGGGATACTTAGCAAAATCAGAGTTAATTTGGCTAGAAGAGCAATTAAATAGTGAAGGCGATCGCCCCACTTTAATCGCCTTCCACCATCCTGCCGTAGCGATCGGTTCACCTTGGATGGATGGCATTTGCTTAACTAATCAAGATCAGTTTTGGGAAATATGCGATCGCTACCCCCAGATCAAAGTTGTGATCAATGGTCACGCTCACCAAGATTTTGACCAGATCCATCAAACAGTCCATAATTCTGTGCGCTGCCTAGTGTCCCCCTCAACCTGTGTCCAGTTTCGACCACAAACTCCCACTTTCCAAGTTGATACACTAGCTCCTGCCTTTAGACATTTACGGCTTTACGATGATGGCTCGATCCAAACAGAAGTGCATCGCCTAAAGTCCAAGCAATTCTCGCCAGACCTTCAGGCTATAAGCTACAGCGACGATTAATAAACCAAAATAGTAAAGGCGGCGCGAAGCGCCGCCTTTACTCTAAGAAATAGCGGTGTGTGGCTTCGCCGCACACCGCTATTTCTTGGTTTTATATGCCTAGCAGCAAACACTAGGGATACCAAAACATTCCTTTAATTCCTTCAGGATCAACATTAAAGCCAAGCATTGAGTAAAAATTGACCACATGGGCATCAGCAAACAAACTGATATTACTAATATCGTGTTTTCTCAACTCCCGAATCATCTCTTCCATCATCGCCTTGCCTAAACCCTTACCTTGAAAGTCAGGATGAATAACTACGTCCCAGAGAGTAGCGTTAAAAGCATGATCGGAAGTAGCACGGGCAAATCCGACTAAACGCCTGTAAGTACCACGATGCTCCCACATGGATAGAACAACAAAGCTATGCTGTAAAGCGATACGCACCTTGCGAATCGGTCGTCTTGCCCAGCCCACAGAATCACACAATTCTTCTAGTTCGTAAAGATCAATATCTTTTTCGGTGCTAAAAAAAATTTGTCCGCTTTGGTTGGGTACTTGGCGAAGTTTTGTTTTTTTTGTCGGTTCGAGGGTATCAGAACCAAATAAGCTTTTCCAGAAACCCATTTGCCCCATTTATTACAAATTCTTTACAGAAACTCTAAGGTTGCATTTATTGTATCCGCTTTTGCTACAGCCTGTTGAGGCATACTATTTGGTGCAGCGCTTAGCGCCGCACCAACAGTTTTACAGCCGTGCCATTAAAAATTGGAAATGGCACTGCCTAGGCTGTTTTTGGATATCTTGAGATATTCAGTATTGACCCCAGACTCACGGGTGAGTGAAACCTTACCGGTACGGGCAATTTCACGGATACCAAACTTATTCAACATCTTCAGAATAGCCACCATCTTCCCTGGGTCTCCCACCACTTCAATGGTCAAAAAGTCATCCGCTACATCAACAATGCGAGCGCGGAAAATTTGAGATATTTCAATTATTTCTGATCGCACGCTTGGAGCCGCGTTTACCTTAACGAGCATCAATTCACGCTCTACGCAGGGAATATCAGTAAAATCAAGGATCGTAATCACATTAATCAGTTTATGTAACTGCTTTGTGATTTGCTCAATCGTATGATCGTCTCCTGAGACAACCATCGTAATGCGCGTAAACCCGTCTTGCTCAGCAGTACCAACCGCGAGGCTCTCAATATTAAAACCTCGGCGGGCAAACAAGCTCGCAATGCGGGTCAGCACACCTGCCTCATCTTGGACGACAACGGAGAGAGTATGTTTCATGGTGACAAATTCGGCAAATAAACAGCACAGTAGACTATATTAATGACTTTAGTTACCTTATTGCGCTTATCAAGATACATAAAGTGCATTCTAAATTTGGTATTGACAGCTAGGTGTTGTCATTTTTAGTGAGAAGCAAAATATAGCGCTTTGGGCTGACTTAAAAAACATGGAATCTTTCCAAAGCATCTATGGGCTACTCGTACCGAATAAAGAAATGGCTACGCCATTTCTTTATTTTAAAAACCATGCTGGGTTTGCTTTTCAATTCAAAAATGCTGTAGTCACACTTTTATGACTTGGTGTCAAAGTCCTCAATCAGTTGTAAGAGTCAAGTAGCGGCAGATTACCATACTACTTGACTCTTTTAGCTTTTGGTGTGTGATGTAGGTAATTGGGGAGAAGAATGTCCCATTAAGTTCATGTTAATTAGACAAGCTGTCTAGGTTCATAAGTACGTTACGGATGTCCAGCACTTCCCATCTTTTTAAAATCCCAGATAAAGATTAAAAGGCTAGCTTTGATATCCTTTTAATCTTTATCTGCTACTACTCGAAGCCGTAATAGACCGCAATTGTGACTATCTTGCTCTAAATCACCTATATGGGTGAAGAAATACAGCTTTAATTACTATGAAATTTTATAGGTATCTAAACTTAATTGAAGCAATTGAATTGCTAAAAATATGTCAAATTTAAGCTGCATTAGATTTATCACTACTTACAAAGTCTTACGGACATGGGTGGCAAATACTAATGCATCGCTTTGTAACTATTCATATCATAGGAAATACTAATACTTGACTCCATCAATGTTCTGAAAACTGCTCATGTTAATTTACGGAGCTAACTAGCCTCAAAAATTTAACTGTAAAGGTTGAATAATCGTTGAAAAGTTTTAGGAATTCTGAATTATCACTTTGTAATGAAGTAAGCTGTATATAAGATTAAAAATACAATTTAAATCTCTGATATTCAATAGGTTTTCTGGAAGGTGGACTAAGTACTCTTCTTAAAAAATTTATAGTTATACATAGAACTTCAATGAATTGTAAGTGAGCCTCAAAGTTAAGCTCTGCTGATATTAGTTGTAAATTTTACTTGTTTATTAGATTTATAAGATTTAGTTTTTATATTCATCGATCCGAAATCATTTCTAGATTTAGACATCATTGAAAAAATTTGAGTTTTTTATCCCCAATAAGCGGTTTAAAGTTGCTATATTTGAATAGTTACCTATACAAATAGTCTAAGTATTGCAGGATTTACCTGTAATATTTTCAAACTTATTCCAAAATATCAGAACAATAGAAATATAGTTTTGATATATTAAAACTTGTAGTGTTACAATTCCTATCCGTGGTCTTAGCGATAAGTTACTAACCCTCAGACTCTTAAGTTTTCAATAATTTTATGATAGATACTTCAACTACTCCTTTAACAGGAAAAGCGCTGCTTCAACGAGCTAAAGAACTAAATAACCTGCCTAAGCGTGAACAAGCTAAAAAGTGTGGCTATTTTACTCGTGGAAAAGATGGTGTTGACCGAGTGAATTTGACCGAGTTTTATGAAGCAGTGCTTGCTGCTAGAGGGTTTGCCATCAATCCAGAACAAAATAAAGATGGTCACGGACGTGAACCAACTTTTCGGGTCAGTGTGCACAAGAATGGTCAGATTGTAATCGGTTCTACCTACACCAAGTCGATGGGATTGGCTGAAGGCGATGAGTTTGAAATCAAGCTAGGATATAAGCATATTCACCTGATTCAATTGAATAGTGATCAGGGCGAAGACTAACAATATTAATTGTTGTTTCCCTACTGTATTGATGTTTTAAAATCCAAAGAAATACAAGAAAGCATGACAAAGCCATGCTTTCTTGTATTTCTTTGGATTTTAGTGATTACTTTTTATCTATTGGATATTTCTACTCATGCAATTAGTTGATACTCATGTGCATATTAACTTCAAGGATTTTCAGACTGACCTTGAACAGGTTCGCGATCGCTGGTTGAGCAATGGTGTTACCAAATTAGTGCATTCCTGCGTGAGTCCCGATGAGTTTGTTCAGATTCAAGCGATCGCTGATCAATTTCCCGAAGTCAGCTTTGCCGTTGGTTTGCACCCATTGGATAAGCAGTTAAATGCAGATGGTTGGAATCCAAAAGTTGGCGATCGCATTAAATCCCTAGCGCTTAGCGATCAAAGAGTAGTGGCGATTGGTGAAACAGGATTAGATTTTTTTAAATCAGATAGCAAATCTGCCCAGATTGCGGCTTTCAAATCACAACTACGCACGGCGCGATCGCTAAACTTACCAGTGATTATTCACTCCCGTGAAGCTTCGGAAGCGACTCGTGCCGTGCTGCAAGAAGTTAATGCTGAAGTTCCAGAATCTCCCATTTGTGGCGTGATGCATTGTTGGGCGGGCAACCCAGAAGAAACGCAGTGGTTTGTGGATCTAGGAATGTATATCAGCTTTAGCGGCGTTGTCACCTTCAAAAATGCCCACGATCTCCATGAATCTGCCAAAATTGTGCCAAATGATCGCCTTTTGGTAGAAACCGACTGTCCGTTTTTAGCGCCTGTTCCCAGGCGTGGCAAGCGTAATGAACCTGCCTATGTGCTGCACGTTGCCGAGAGTGTGGCAAAGCTGCGTAATGTGGAGTTAGCAGAGCTAGCTGCACAAACCACAAGTAATGCGATCGCGCTTTTCAAGCTCAAGAATTAGAGGTGAGGTGCTTAGCGCCTCACCTCTAATTCTTGGGCTTGCGGTAAATGCGATAAAATTGATTCATGCAAATATACCTAGATCATGGCGCTACGACCCCCACCCGTCCAGAGGTTATCGACCTTGTGGCAGATGTGATGCGATCACATTGGGGCAATCCATCTAGTCTGCACTGGTGGGGTGAACGCTCAACTATGGTGATCGAGCGATCGCGTTTACAGGTAGCCAGTTTAATCAATGCCGATTCTGAAGGTGTGATTTTTACTTCGGGCGGCACAGAATCAGACAATATGGTGATGATGGGAGTGGCAAGGCAATATCCCACACCACAGCACATGATTATTTCAGCGGTTGAGCATTCGGCGGTGCGGTTGCCAGCTAAGTTTTTAGAAGATCGGGGTTGGGATATTACTTATCTGGAGGTGGATCGTCAAGGGCTAGTTAATCCCAGAGATTTGGAGAGGTTGATACGTCAGAACACCGTGTTAGTTTCAATAATCATGGCTCAAAATGAGGTGGGCACGATTCAACCGATTGAGAAACTAGGACAAATTTGCCGCAATGCTAATGTTCTATTTCACACTGATGCCGTTCAAGCGATCGGCAAGATTAAGATTGATGTGCAGTCATTGCCAGTGGATATGCTTTCGATTTCGGCGCATAAGTTTTATGGCACACAGGGGATCGGAGCGCTTTATCTAAATCCTCTGACTACTCAGAGAAAATCACTAGCCCCTTTAACCCTTGGTGGTAGTCAAGAGCGCGGCTATCGTTCGGGAACGCAGGCTGTAGCCGCGATCGCAGGTTTAGGATTGGCGGCTGAACTAGCCGAACAGGAGTTAGAGGCTGAATCGAGCCGCTTAACCAAATTACGCGATCGCCTTTACGGGTTGCTAGCTGATATTCCTGATTTAATCCCCACTGGTGCAACTGGGGAGACACGATTACCCAATCACTTGAGCTTTTATCATAAAAATATGGATGGTCGTAATTTTGTCCGTGCTATGAATTTAGCTGGGATTGCAATTAGCTCTGGTTCAGCTTGTAGTAGTGGGGCGATCGAGCCAAGTCCAATTTTATTGAAGATGGGATATTCAGAATTTGAGGCAAAGAATAGTATTCGCTTGACTCTTGGCAAATCGAACTATGAAGAAGATATTGAGTGGACTGCGAGAGTAATGCATCAAATCCTTTGCCCTTAAGAGCATAGGGCGACGCGAAGCGCCACCCTATGCTCTTAAGGAACTACCAAAACTGGACAAGGCGAAAGGTTGATTACTTTTTGACTGACACTGTCCCCATCTGGATGTTCTTCGACAAGGCTCACTCCCCTAGAACCCATCACAATTAGGTCAGCATTGATTTCATCCGCAAAGTCGCAGATCGCAAAAGCAGCCTTACCTTCCAAAATTTTGGTTGCTATGGAAATGCCAACTTCAGCGAAATAAGATTCGACTTCAGTAATTAAAGCCTCGGCGGAAGCGCGATCGCTTTCGGGGATGGTGGTGTCAACCACTGACAAAGCGAAGAGTTTAGCTTGATATTTTTGAACCAAATCGATCACAATGGCGATCGCTTGTTTGGTTTCTTGGCTTCTATTTAAAGGAAATAAAATATTAGTAAACATAATTCCTGCCTAGTACTGAACTTTTAGGATTAGAAGCAAGGATCTTTGGTAGTCAGCTTTGTTCTAACATTTTTGAGTATAGCTACTAGATCCATACTTTTATTTTATTTAGTAAAGGAGCCCTTAAAGATTTAGATTTCTTAAGGATCTAGACTTTTGGTTTGTATATCTTTCTCGACAGCCCTAAATTTCATACAATTGCTCGCTAAAGCTGGACTAGCGATCGCCCCTCATGACAAGGATAACCTATAGCTTTTGATGGTGTTCTGATTCTATTCAAGGAATGGGTAATGGAAGTATAGATAAATGTCGCCTGTGAATAGCGATCGCCTGTTGATAGTTTTGCCGCGCTTCTCCATATTCTCAATATGTCTAGAAACTTTACTTTTTGGTTTCTTCTGGATTGATGTAATCGCAAAAGATGTTGATACCTACTTTGAGAATATAGAGAACAACGACGGTTGCGATCGCGGGATCAATGGGAAAGCCAACTGAGTGAACGACAGAAACAATTAATCCTGTGAGTAATGGAGTGCTGGAGGGATTTTTGTTGTATTCCTTGACCTGATTTTGAAAGCCTTCTTTGCCGCATAGTTCTTGACGGAAGACTGTGACTGTGGATTGCCAAAGTTTTATTTTGTCGAAATCTTGTTTGCCATGTTGTTCTGTCCATAGCTCCTCAAAGCTTTTTTCCAGATCGCCATTAGTCTCGTTAAGGATGGTTAAGGTCTTTTGAGCAGGAGCATAGTCTTGCAAAAGTTGGCTAATATTTTGGATTTCGGTTGCAGTTAGTTGAGTAGTCATTGCTCTAAATTTATCCCACAATATTGATGATAGTCTAAGTTATAGCAATGTGCTTTAAAAGAGATATAATTTAGCTCTATGCAAAGACAAACGATTAGTACAATCTTGAGAAACGCTTCTGTTTTTGACATCAAGAAATGGAGAGAAGTGTCATTGAGTAATCAACCGAGTAATCAGAATTTACCTGACTCAGAGAGTGTCCGTCGCTTATTTGAGATGATTAAGTTACAGAAGATAGGTGATTATCTTTTGGTGGGGGGTATTGCGATGCTTAATTATATTGAGGGACGCAATACGGAAGATATCGATCTAGTATTTGATGAGGGGCAAATTTCTAGGGTAGACGGACTGGAAGTAATCAGTAAAGATCAAGATTTTTGTCGCGCTCAATTTGAGAATATTCAGATTGATTTGTTATTGACTAACAACAAGGTATTTAAGTATGTGTTGAAAAATTGTAGTTCTAGAACTTCCTATGCAGATGCTACGGATATTGCGATCGCTTCTCCTGTAGGCTTAATAATTCTCAAACTCTATGCGCTGCCTTCTTTGTATCGTCAAGGACAGTTCGATCGCGCAACTTTGTATGAGTCAGATATTACCCAATTGCTTAGAAAATATCCAGTTACTATTACGGAAGTGTTAAAACCGCTCAAGCCTCCAGTTCTGTTAGGTTCTGATTTGGAAGAAGTGAAGAATATTTTTCTAGATATTCAATCGCGGATTAACAAAGAACGCGATCGCTTTTCTAAATTTCAGTAGTTGCTATTCAATTTAGTTTGTGAGTTCTTAAACGAGGATGAAATGGATCGGTGGATAGTAGCTCTAGGGTGTTTTGAATGTTTGAGGCTAATTCTGGTTGTCTTTTTAGGGTTTTTCGAGCCGCACGAACAAAGGCGTTGGAGCGCAATAATACAAACTTCACGCGAGAAGTTCCTCCATGAGTTGTGCTGGTGTGACGGGTTCGCATTCACCTAGTGCAAATTCTTGTTGAGCTTCTTGTACATCTTGAATTAGTTCGGCTCTACGTCTGTCGCGTAGTCGATTTTGCAAAATCCGAATCAAGTCTTCTTGATCTTCTAATTGAAGGCGATCGGCTGCTTCTAAGATTTTAGTAAAGGTCGTTTCGGGGATGGTGGTCATGTTTTTGGACAGCTAAACACTTGAATTTATTATACTTCAGCTAAATCGCGATAAATATCATCATCCATTTTTTCCTTTTTCCTTTTTAATTTTGCCTTGATAAGATCGCCTGTTGACAGTTTTGCCGCGCTTCTCCATATTCTCGCAATTTTTCATCTTCTATTCTACTTCTAGAGGCTGGCGAACTTCTTCAACAGTTATTCCTAAAACTTTAGCTATCGTTTCTAATAGTTTTTTATCTTGAGTAGCTTCATAGATACGATAAAGACTTGGAAGAGCAAAATTTTTTACATTATACTCGTCCTTAAATTCTAGCCACCAAATATTTAGAGACTGCAAGAAATTGTTTTGGGCTTCTTGGTAGTTTTCTAATTTTTCTTCAACACAGCCTAAATTTTGGTAAGCATAGGCTAGATTGTATCTATCTTTATATTCAATACAAATAGCTAAAGCTTGCTGATGTCTTTGTTTAGCCTCATCATATTTCTGAAGTTCTAGCGCCATACATCCTAAATTATTAATTGTAAGTATTTGGGAACAAGGATCATTGTATTGAATTTTGATATCTAAAGCCTGTTGATAATTTTTATAAGCTTCATCATATTTTTTTAATCCCTGTTCTAATGAGCCTAAATTGTGATAAACACGGGCTTGAGATCGGATATCATGATATTCACGATAGATAGCTAGAGCTTCTTGAAGATGTTGTCGAGATTCAACATATTGCCCTAATGCTAGTTTCACTCTTCCCAATTGATCGTGTGTAATAGATTGAGCATAGCGATCTTCAATTTCAATTTTAATAACCAAAGCCTGATGATAGTATTGCTGGGCTTCAACATATTCTTTCAAGTCTTGAGAAATATTGCCCAACTGATGAAATGTAACAGCTAAAGCAGATTTAATATAAGTTTCTGATAAGCCAGTAAGATTTTGATAGATATTTAAAAGTTCTTGATAAATTATTTTTGAGCCTTGATAGTTTTTTACTTCTGAATAACAATAAGCTAGATGATCAAGTAACATTGCTACTTGCAATCCAATCTTTCCAATACTTATTTCTGATGGGTAAGCTTTTATTTCATAGTATACAAACTCTGATAGTTTCAATAAACTTTGTGTGTCATTAACATGAATTAAGTAACGAAACAAGTAAAAAAAGACTTCAATACTATCTCGATTCTCCAAACAAGTTTGCAGCGCATTGTAGAGATTTTCGTATTCCAATCGACACCAGAAGATTCCTGTCTGACGTTTTTGCGGATCTTGTGATTCCATTAACTGATTGTAGGAAATTGCCAAGCCTTGATAGTGATTCTTAAAACCTTCTTGCAGAGCCTTACGAGTCACTTCATCCAAACTCGCTAACTTAGTTTTCAAGAAATAGGGAAAAATCGGTTGAATTGTCAGCAGACGGTTTGACTCATCCATCCCTTCCAACAAACCCCAATTAATCGCCTCCTGAATCGCTGCGTCAAAATTCACAAAATCGTAATCCTGAAACGGTTTTAGCTTTCGTAATTCTTCTGCATAAAGTTGAAGAACAGCTCGATTAATAAATCCCGTAAACGGAGCCAGACAAATCAATAACTTTTGAGCATCGGGCGACAAATTACTGTGGGAATATTCCACACACTTCAAAATACTCTTGGTTTTATCCTCACTCCCATTATCCAAATCAAAATCCGCCGCCTGCAAGGCAACCAAAATCTGCGATGGTGATTGACTTTTCAGATTTGGCAACACCACCTCCAGCGCTAACGGATACCCCGCCAACACCTTCATTAACCTTGTAAACTCTGGATCGGCTTCGATCGCCTTTACCCTCTGCGGCACATGACGCGCCAAAATCTTTTGCGCCAATAACGTCCTCGCCTCTTGATCCAGCCCCCGCAACCCATACACATTTTGCTGAAAAGTCGCCGCCTTTAACCAATCCTCACCACAGCGCGACCCAAAAATCACCCGCGTCTTGCCCCCCGCTAACTTCTTCAGAAAATCGCGCAACTTCACCTGTTCAGCTTGCGGCAAAGTATTCGGAATCGCCAAAGGTTCCCCCGTCACCGACTCCAAATTATCCAAGATCAACACATGCCCCGCACCCCGCAACAACGCCACCATTTTCGGCACTTGCGCCGTCTGACTCATCGCCTGAAACCGCCCCATCTCAAAGCGGTCATAGAGCCTCTGTCCCAACTCAAACAAAATCTGCTCTAGCGTCCAAGCCCTCTCATCGTAACCAAAATAGAAAATCTGCTCCCCTTTCTCACCATCCGCAAAATGCGTCTTCTCCCACCATTCCCGCAAAAAATTTAACAGCGTCGTCTTACCCGTACCGCCCATCCCCTGCAACAGCAGCATATTGTGCCGCGCCAACGCCTTCTCAATCCTGAGAATATCCAAATCTCGCCCCACAAACTCATACTCAGGCTGCACAAACTGAAACGCCCGACCCAACGACTCAAAATAAGCCTCCTCTTCTTGGGGCGTAAACTCTCGCAAATTCAAATTCACCTGCTGCGTGCCATACACCACAGGCAACAACCAATCCTCCAAGGGAATCTCATAATTAAAATAAGCACTCCGTTCTTTTTGATTAAATAACTCGCGCCGCCCTAACCGCACCGCATCTTCCAATAGCTTCTTATTAAAAATCTGCTCGTACACCGCCGCCATCATCACCTTCGCCGCCGTCACCGTCACGCTATAGCCCATCGCCACCACCATCTGCATACCAGCCGCCATCAACCGACTACCCAGACTCGTCTCGCGATAGTCATCCACTAACCCCGTCTCCGTGCCCAACTGTTTCCCAGACTGACAAGCATTCAGCATACAGACAGGAATCCGCTTCCCCGTCAGCAAATCCGCCAACTCCGTCGCCTCCACCAAATCCTCTTCCCCATCCTCATTCCCCTCCAATACTAAAAAAGCCTTCACGCCGCTATAGGACGCAATCTGCGTCCTGCCATACCGTTGCTTAAAGGTCAGTGCATCCGCTCCCGCCTTATTCTCGACATTGCACTGTTCATAGGTCAACAAAGCCCCATGACAATCAAAATGAATCATGTGATAATGCCCCGCCCCCTTCTCTTCCAAATGCCTTGACAAACCCTCAAATGTGGCAGGACGCAATAAATCGATCTTCACAGGCAACTGACTATTTCCCAAAGCCTCAATCAAGGGACGCGAAATCACCCGATAAGCCACATCATTTTTAGAAGGTCGCGCTGTCACCATCAACACATTCAGCGTCGTCGAATCTTTAACTTCCGCCATCACCGCCGTTGGCTTGGTACTTTTTCGCACCATCACACAATCCACCGCCAAGGGGTACGGCAACTCCGCATCGCGCAACGCTTCCCAATGCAAAGCCTGAAACTCTGGGTTTATCCCCTCAATCTCAAACCGCAACGGCCCTAAATTGTCCCTTAATCGCAAATAGTCAGCATAAGCCTTTCTGTCTGCAAAAATCTGATCAAACAACCGCGTGCCATATTCCCTGATACTAGCCGCCACATCCGCTGCCCTAGTCGTATCCAGCATCGGAAACCGCAACCACCGCTCAAAGTACCACTCTAGCGAATCCTCCTCCGACTTCAAGAAAGGATCGCTAATCATGATATTTGGATAATCACGCCCATCAATCCGCAAATTGGCAAGAAAGCCATCATCCACCTGTTGCTCTTCACGAATCGTAATTACAGGCATAACCCCTCTAAGTGCAGCAAAGACTTATAAAAATCATATCTTAAAATCCCAAGGAGCTAAGTACCGCCGCTACTTTTCTTTGCCCTCATCAGCGATCGCCTATTCAGGCAAAAATTCCTCATCAAGCACTTGCTGAGGTGTAAATGGACAGATCTCAGGGAAATAATCTAAAGGCAATCTTGTTTCAATTTTGGCTTGCTTTCTGGCATCCACATAACACTCATTAAAAGTCTGCTGAAAATAGTTTCTTAAACTAGGACTATTTTGAAAAATTTTCCTAATCCGACGACGATGTTCGGCGATACTTTTTTCCCAACTTCTGGTGCGCTTATTTGGTTGATATTGCCATTTGAGCAAATGTAGTAAAACCACTACTAAATCACTACTTAAAGCGAGCTTGTTACTATTTCCCATTGACTCCACTTCTTCAAGTAAATTCACCACATCTAGCTCTGTTAATCTGCCCTCACGCAATAATTGGGCTGTTGCCTCAACCCATAAGTTAAAATCATTCTCATAGAGATTGGGTAGCGCATCAAGGGAAGTATTCGCGATCGCCGATTCGTGGATATTCTGGGTCTCTAAGTAAGCCTGTGTCATCAGCTTTTCCTCAAAGTTTTTGCGTGATTAATCTTGAGCGTAACATACAGCTAAGTAGCTCACCATAATTAAAAACTAAAACCAGAAGCTGTTCCGCCCGCTGCGCGGGCGGAACAGCTTTCTAGGTTTTCAGGTTACTTATGCCTAGCTACTTATACAACTTGAGATAGCGATCGCCCAGAACCTCCGCGCCGCACCATAATTAATTCCGCAACGATGCTCACGGCAATTTCCGCAGGGGTTAACGCACCGATATCTAAGCCAATGGGAGCATAAATAGAAGGAAAAGTTTTAATAGGAACTTCGCGTTTGACCTCTGCTAAAACCTGCTTAACACGGCGATCGCTGCCGATCATGCCGATATAGGCGCAAGCAACTTGGCGATCTAACAAAGCTGTGAGTGCTTCCAAATCATAGCGATAGCCCCTTGTGACGAGGGCAACGTATAGCTCTTGGTGATGGGCTAATTCGGTTAGGGCTTGGGTAATGGAACTATAGATAAATGTCGCCTGTGGGTAGCGATCGCCATTTGCCCATTCAGAGCGATCGTCCTGAATCGCGATCTGGAAGCCGCTTAAGTGTGCTACTTTTGCCAGTTGTTCCCCCACATGACCCGCACCGACAATCAAGAGCATTGGCTCAGGTTTGAGAACTTCTATAAAAGAATCTGTTTGTTGTGATGATAGATGGCGCGGAGCGCCATCTATCATCACATTTTGAATTAAAGGTGTAACTAAAGTAATTTCTTTTCCTGATCGCAAATTGGCGATAATCTCAGTTACTAAAGCGATCGCCTGTTCCCCTTGCCAACGCTCTAGCAAAACTTCCATCCAACCGCCACAGATGCCTTCCGTTGCCCGATTATGATTAGGCGTACCCGTTAAGTCAATTTCTATGAGGGTTTTCACCCCTGTGGTTAATACTTCCCTTGCCTTAGCGATCGCCTTTGCTTCACCTGCGCCACCGCCGATGGTATCCACACATCCCGAAGCCGTAATTAACATCTTTGCTCCCACTTCTCGCGGTACGGAGCCTCTGACGTTAATTACGGTGGCGACGACAACAGATCCTTGATGGAGTAACCCTAAAAGATGTTCATAGATCATCTAGGCTGTCACCGCACGGCTAGAAGTTGCTCTTACAGACTCGATCGCCCAGAGGATTGCTTCGGGCGTGGCGGGAATTGCCAAGTTTACGGGGTGCTTGCCTTCACCAAAGGCGGCGACTGCCTCACGAAGGGCTTCGCGGACAGACATCGCTAACATAAAAGGTGGTTCGCCCACAGCTTTACTGCCAAGAATTACACCATCTTGAGCGGCACGTTCTAAAAGGTTAATCGTGAATTGTTCGGGAATTTCGCTCACGGTGGGGATTTTGTAAGTGCTAGGGGCAAAGGTGAGCAAGCGTCCCTGCTCGTTCCAGACTAATTCTTCCATTGTCAGCCAACCCATGCCCTGCACAAAGGCTCCTTCGATTTGACCTTTATCTAATAAGGGATTAATGGAAGTACCAACATCATGGACAATATCCACCTGACGCAGTTTAAATGTGCCTGTAAAGCCATCCACTTCCACTTCACTCACTGCCGCACCATAGGCAAAATAATAGAAGGGTCTGCCCCGATTTAATTTGGCATCCCAATAGATGTTAGGTGTGCGATAGAAGCCATTGGCGGAGAGGCTAATCCTCTCGCTGTAGGTCTGTTTGACCACTTCATTAAAGCCAATTCTAGCGCTGGGATAGGTGCGGCAATAGATCCAATCATCCTCAAAGACCATATCTTCAGGAGCATCAAGATTGAGCATTTTTACCGCCACCATAGCGAGGCGTTTGCGAAGGGTTTCGCAGGCATCCCTAATCGCTTGTCCGTTGAGGTCAGAACCACTGGAGGCGGCAGTGGCGGAAGTGTTTGGTACTTTGTCGGTGCTGGTGTGCATGATCCGCAAGCGATCGATCTTTACACCGAGGGATTGCGCCGCCACTTGTAACATTTTGGTATGGAGTCCCTGCCCCATTTCCGTACCACCATGATTGACCTGAATGCTGCCATCGGTATAGATCAGCACTAGCGCCCCTGCTTGGTTATATTCGGTTTTATTAAAGGAAATGCCGAACTTGACGGGGGTAATTGCTAGACCGCGTTTTTTGTAAGGACTCGTTTGATTGAACTGGGAGACTTCGGTTTGGCGATCGCTAAAATTAGCATTGACTTTTACTTCATTCCAAACCCTAGCGATTCGATTATGGACTATTTCCTGTCCGTAATGGGTGGTACTAGTTTCCCCTGAGCCGTGATAGAAGTTCTGTTCGCGCACTATTTCGGGCGGTAAGTTGAGGGTACGGGCAATGCGATCGATGATTTCCTCACAGATCACCATGCCCTGTGGACCTCCAAACCCACGATAGGCAGTATTGGAGACGCGATTGGTCTTTGCCATCCAGCCCTGTACTTCTAGATGGGGAATGTAGTAGGCATTGTCGATATGCATCATCGCTCGCATCAGGACGGGTGGCGTAAGGTCAAGACTCCAGCCACCTTCAGCATAGAGTTCTGCTTTGAGTGCCGTAATTATCCCTTTATTGGTGAAACCCACCTGATAGCGTCCCAGAAAATTATGGCGCTTGCCTGTAACGATCATGTCGTGATGCCGCCGCAGATTCACCCGCGCAGGGCGACCCGTTTTATAAGCCGCCACAGCAGCCGCCGCCGCAAAGGGATTTGCCTGTGATTCTTTGCCACCAAATGCGCCGCCCATTCGCAAACAGGTCACCACCACACAGCTATTGGGCAAGCCTAAAACCCTTGCCACAATTACCTGTGTTTCGCTAGGGTGTTGAGTGGAGCTATAGACCTTATAACCGCCTTCACCGTCGGGACTAACCCAACTCGTTTGGGTTTCCAAATAGAAATGATCCTGTCCACCTACGGTCAATTCGCCAGTGATTGTGCGATCGCTCTTTTCCAGAGCCATATCAGGTTCACCTCGTTTGATCACTTTCTTCTCAAGATGGAAACTATTTGCCGCGATCGCCGCCTCAATGGAGAGAATCGCTGGCAAAGGTTCGTATTCTACAACTACCTTAGCGGCTCCTTCACGGGCTGCATCTTCCGATTCGCCCACTGCCCACACCACTACCTGTCCCCAATAGCTCACCTCATCGGTGGGAAGCATCACTTCATCATGAATGATTGCGCCTGTATCATTTTCCCCAGGCACATCATCCGCCGTGAGGATGGTCACTAAGCCTTCAACCGCATAGGCGGCGCTACAGTCAATCTTGGTAATCTTGGCTCTGGCATGGGGCGATAGAACGGGATAGAGGGAAAGCATTCCCACAGGTAAACGCTGATCGTCGGTATAGACTGCCTTGCCGCTAACGTGAGCGATCGCGCTTTCATGGGTTTTCTGGGATTTATTTGGGGCTTCTAGTTGGGGTTCGGTGATGGTCATGGGGAGATTCCTGTCATAAAAAAGTTAGCGTGTACTTGAGAAGTTTTGATCCCCCTAAATTCCCCTTGTAAAGGGGGACTTTTTTAATCTTTTCCCCCCTTTCACAAGGGGGGCTAGGGGGGATCATCAATATTTTTAGCGAATAGCCCACACTTCTCAAATAGGCTCTGAACTAGCCAATGCTTCGCATTAACTAGTCTGCTCAATAAAGAACTTCTCAAATAGATTGCCGACTAGCAACTTGCGATAGTTGGCACTGCCGCGTAGATCGCTAAGGGGTGTAAAAGCTTCATGGAGCATTGGTTTCACCGATCGCACAGTTTCTAGATTCCAAGCCTGACCGATTAACGCCTGCTCCACAGCGATCGCCCTGATTGGTGTTGCTGCTACACCACCATAGGCAAGCCTTGCATGGAGAATGTTTTGATTTGCATCGAGATCGATTGCAAAAGCCGCAGCCACAATACTGATGTCATCTGTGCCACGCTTACCGATTTTGTAGGAGAAACTAAGGCGCTTAGTTGCACCATTGGTAATGGCTTTGGGAATCGTTACCGCCGTAATAATTTCACCCTGTTTTAGTTCCGTTTGCCGATAGCCCTTAAAGAAATCGGCTAAGGGTAACGTGCGATCACCATTGATACTCGCAAGCGTCACCGTAGCATCGAGAGCTAATAGCACAGGCGGCAAATCACCAATGGGAGAGGCAGTGCCAATATTGCCGCCAAGGGTGGCGCGATTGCGAACCTGTCGCGCCGCGAACCAATGCAGCATTTCATCAAGGCTCGGAAAGATCCCATGCAGCGAGTCTTCAATGTGACTGAGGGGAACGGCTGAACCAATCTCCACATACTCCTCAGTCTGGTGAATCTGCTTTAGAGCCGCAATCCCTTCTAAGGAAACCAGCACAGGATATTTGCGCCGATGCCAACTCATTTCTAAGCCTAAATCTGTCGCTCCCGCCACGAGAGTCGCATCGGGATAAGCCTCTAATAGTTGGAGAGCTTCCGTTAATTCGGTGGGGCGATAGAATTGCTGTTCTTTGCTGGTGTAGGCGATCGCTTCTAAATCTGGATTTTTGTCGGCAAGCACCGCGCTAAAGCGATCGCATGGTGACTCCCCTTGCAATTCTGCTAATAATTTTTGAGCAGCCCTACGAATTGGCAAATAGCCCGTACAGCGACAGAGATTCCCTTCAATGCAGACATCATCCTTCAATCCGCCATCATAGTAAGCCGCAAACATACTCATGATAAATCCAGGGGTGCAGTAGCCACATTGAGAGCCTGCGGTCTCCACCATTGCCGCCTGCACGGGATGCAGTTGTTCCAAAGGTTGCGCCTGAATTAATCCGTGCGGTTGCCCATGCGCTAATCCCTCGGCAGTAATCACATCCCGTCCCGCCACCGCACCAATGGGAATCAGACAACTATTTGCCGCCTGATATTGGGGCTTGCCTTGGGCATCTTGACCCGCGATCGCTACAGTACAAGCACCGCAGTCACCATCGCCACAACCTTCTTTTGTGCCGACATAGCCTTGCTGTCGCAGATATTGCAGCAGGGTCATCGTGGGCGCAACATCTCTAACAATTGTTGTTGTACCGTTAATCGTAAAGGTGAAGTGCTTTACGGTATTTGCGGAAATGGGGATAGCCTGTTGATTCACGGAAGCCTTAATGTAAAGAAACAGATAAAAATCAGTTTTAAACCACAATAGAAATTTTGCAAGCATTGTTAAGTAACGTTTGCAAAATTTCTATTGTGGCTTGCTTAATGTTTGAACTCCATCATAAATATCTAGCACACAAATAAAGTAAGCCAAGATACATTTAAACTCCGAGTATCTTTGCTAAGTAGCTCACCATAATTAAAGCCTAAAACCAGAAGCTGTCCCGCCCGCTATGCGGGCGGGACAGCTTCTGGTTTTAGGCTTTAATTATAGTTGTTTCAAATAAGAGTTAGGGCTTCGACTTCGCTCAGCCAACGTATAATGCTGGCTGAGCGAAGCGATGCACTGAGCCTGTCGAAGTGTCGAAGCCTCTTCTAAATATTTAAAATTGATATACCTCGCTACTTATAACCTGCGGCTTGAAGAGAGAATAGATGCGCGTAGCGACCATTCGCTTTTAACAGTTGTTCATGGCTGCCCTGTTCGATGATTTTGCCGTCGCCCATGACGACGATCTGCTCTGCCATACGAACCGTGGAGAAGCGATGGGAAATTAGGACTACCATCTGATCTTTGGTGAGTGTGTGGAAATGATTAAAAATATTCATTTCTGCTTCGGCATCCATCGCTGCCGTTGGCTCATCTAGCACGAGAATATCGGCTTGCGATCGCATAAAAGCACGAGACAGAGCA
This sequence comes from Pseudanabaena sp., assembly GCA_003249015.1. Taxonomy (GTDB): domain Bacteria; phylum Cyanobacteriota; class Cyanobacteriia; order Pseudanabaenales; family Pseudanabaenaceae; genus Pseudanabaena. The sequence goes on from QBLS01000004.1 coordinate 179,794, forward strand.
ATCTTTTGCCACTGTCCGCCTGACAGCTCCTGCCCCCCCTTAAACCATTTGCCAAGTTGGGTTTGAAACCCTAGGGGCATATTGTCAATAAAGGGTTTTGCCATTCCTTTTTCAGTGGCGGTGATCCATTTTTGCGAATCATTCATCTGTTCCACATCGCCAATGCCCACATTCTCCCCGACAATAAATTGATACTGCACAAAGTTCTGAAAAATTACGCCAATCCGATGGCGCAAAGTCTCGACATCCCAATCATTTAAGTCCACTCCATCTAGTAAAATCCTGCCGCTAGTGGGTGTATAGAGTCTGGTTAAGAGTTTGATTAAAGTTGTTTTGCCAGAGCCATTTTCGCCAACGATCGCTAGCTTTTCGCCATAGCGGAGATGGAGAGAAATATTATGTAAAACTGGCTGTTGGCTTTCAGGATAGCAGAAGGAAACATTTTCAAAGCGAATTCCATCAGCAACCGTGCCTTTGATGATCGATCCTTGGGATTGGGGAATAGGTTCATCCAGAAACTCATAGAGATTGGCGAGATAGAGATTATCTTCATACATTCCGCCAATGGAAGTGAGGGCGGCGGAAAAAGTGGTCTGTCCTTGACGGAAAACGACTAGATACATGGTCATTTCCCCAAGGCTAATTTTGCCTGCGATCGCCTCCATCACAATCCATGCGTAGGTGGCGTAAAATGCGCCCGTACTCAGCAGCCCCAGCAAATATCCCCAGAAGCCTTTTTGAATTGTGAGGTTGCGATCTTCAACATAGAGTCGATCAAAAATATCTCGATAACGCTGTAATAGCATCGATCCCAATTGATAGAGCTGGACTTCTTTAGCGTAGTCTTCCCGTGCTAGTAAAGTCTCGATATAGTGGCTCTGTCTGGTTTCGGGCGATCGCCACTTAAATAAACGGAAGGAATGCTCGGAAAATCGAGTTTCTGCAATAAAAGAAGGGATTGCCGCTAGTACTAAAACGATTACTGCCCAAGTTGAAAAACTGAGTAATAGCCCACTAAAAGTTAGCAGGGTCAGCGCTGACTGACCTAACCCAAAAATGCGGCTGATCAACGATAGTGGACGACTGGATGCTTGCGATCGCGCTTGAGTCATCTTGTCGTAAAATTCCGAATCTTCAAAATGAGCCAGATCCAGAGTTAGCGCTTTTTCTAAAATCAGTACATTTACGCCATAGGCAAGCAGAACTCTTAACAGTGATTGACAAACTCCCAAGCCCTTTTGACAAGCTGCTAAAGCCACAAAGGCGATCGCTTCCAATGCCACATAGTTCAAAGCCAAATTACGCTGGGCAATGGTTCCATTTTGGGATGCCAAGATCACGCTGTCCACAATCAACTTGCCGATGTAAGCGATCGCCCCTGGTAATAAACCACAAAAAATCGTGAGTATGGCGATTGCGATCGTTAAGACTTTACTAGTATCCCAGACTAGCCCTAGGGCTTTGAATCCGTAGAGAAAAATGCTTAAGGTTTTGCGAAAGGACTTAGAGAGAGATTTGCGAGCTTTATTATTCACGGATTGGGTTGGTCTGGTTATGCTGCTATTTGATACTGTAAGAGATTTTTTAAAAGGCTGGCGTAGCCAGCCTTTTAAATTGATCGCCGCAGCGATCTTTCCATTGCTTGCCAGTAAGCTCTCAGTGGGAACTGCGTATAGTCGCGGGTGATCGATAGCAATACAAATAAATGTCCGCAAAAAGTAGCGATCGCCCAAAATTTGGGAAACCAAGCTAGGGGAACATCAGGCTCAACGGGAAACAAGTAAACTGCCGACGTAGCGATCGCGGTAGGGATAATTACTAACAAAACTCCCAAGATGCTGAGCCAACGACTTGTCCAAACCTGCATAGCATTCGCATTTTGCCAGCTTTGCCCTGTCCAGACCCATCGCAAAGTGGAAATTGTATCAGCCATTTTAAGAACCCTTAGATTGAGCCGAGGGTCAGCTTCGATCACAAAAATATGATTGCAAAAATTGCAAGACAAGGATTCCATCATCGGCATGGGGGCGATAGTGCCGCGCATACAGACAGGACAAGAGGACTCGCCGTAAAGGGAGTCAGAGGAGAAGGAATTAGAAGATGGCGAACTGTAACTCAAGGATGTTTTTAATTATTAGGATTATGAGTGGCGGTGCTTTGCACCGACACTCATATTAAGAAACTATTGTACTCAAGACCCAACGGAACGCATAACGCCAGCGCAGTGAAAATCCAGTTAGAGACGCTGCTTCGGCAATACTTTTAAGCTCTGGCAATCGAAAGCCGCGCAAAACTGAAAGGGGCGCGTCATTACGAACCATGGGCGCAGCAGGTAATAGTCTAGTGAGGGCGTAGATCCCATAGTAGGCGAGGGGGTGGCGATGTAAATCATTGATCAAAATTCCTTGCTTGGCTACGCGCTGCATGGAACTAACGATCTTGACAGCATTGGCATGGGCGAAGTGATGCAAAAACATCGCCGCGATCGCAATATCAAATTGATTGTCCCCATAGGGTAGGGCAAGGGCATCAGCAACTTCTACTTTAATTTTGGTTTGCAGGTCTTTTGGTAAGCGCTTGTCTAGAGTTGTCCGCGCATAGGCAACAGTTACAGGATTAGCATCGATCGCCACTACTTCCACCGCGATCGGTGGGGACTGTTGCGCCGCCCAACGCACAATATATTCGGGAAAATCACCGATGCCCGTACCGATGTCCAAAATCCGAATTGGTTGATCACCCTGCGATCGCGCTTTAGTCCGCAAGAAAGGGGCGAGGATTTCCATTGTGGTGGCATAGCCACCCAATAACTGATTAATGGGGCGCAATTGTTCTAAGGCATCAGTGAGGCGCTCATCCTGAATTGAAAAATCATCCATTAATTCATCTTGATCAGTACGGGCTTGAAAAGAAGGCATATTTTTTTAAGTGTCGTAGACAACTTATACATTTTGGCTTAACTGTCAAAATGATAAGAGCAATAACTAGGAAATGCAGAAATTCTCACTATAAAACTGAATTTGAGATTTTGAGGGGCTTTGGTTTTGCTAATCTCAAAGTTAGTTTTTAAGTGGTTCAGCGTAATTAAAATCTAAAGTCAAAGGTTGTTCCGCCCGCGTAGCGGGCAGAGCAACCTTCTTGATTTTTAGGGTATTTATGCCTAGCTACTTAGAAGAAAACGTAATTTAACTGCTCAGGATGTCCCATGAAGCCAGATATTGCTGACCAAGTAAAACAAAAATTTAAGAAAGTTTCGATTCGATCGCTAATTACTTTCCCTTATATCATTCAAGTGACAGCGGCAGTTTGGTTGATCGGCTATTTTTCGGTGCAAAGTCAGCAGAGGAATTCTATCGAGTTTAGCAAAGTATTGCTTAGCGATGCGATTACACACATAAAAGAAGATATCACTGAGTACTTACGACCCAGTATTGAGATTGTGAAACTCAATGTTGAGGAGCAAAAAACTCAACCCCCCAACACTCAAAAACCTCTCGAAATTATCCGCGACTTTAAAGCCCAAGTTAATACATTTCAATCGGTAAGAGAAGTATTTTTAGCAGATCAGGCTGGAAGTTTTTTGGGAGTCTTAAGACAGTTAGATGGTTCACTTACTGTAAAAATTACTGAAAATTTTCCTCGCCGCAATTGGTATGGTCTTGATTCGTTAGGTAATATGGGCAGTCTTTTGAAATCAGAGGAGTCCTACGATCCGCGTATCCGTCCTTGGTATCAGCGCGCGATCGCTAACAGTAACGAAACTAATAAAATAGTTTGGACAGATATTTATCCATTTGAGGATAGCCCTGACATTGGCATGGCGGCGACTTCAGCGATCTTTGACAAGCAAGGCAAGCCACTTTATGCGATCGCAGCGAGTTCAAACCTCAGCAAAATCAACCAGTTCCTACAAGATCGGCAATTTAGTCAATCGAGCCGCACCTTTATTATCGAGAAATCAGGCTATCTAGTCGCCACCTCGACTAAGGATTTACCATTCACGATTGATCAAGAAGGCAAGGTTCAGCGAATTAAAGCCATTGATAGTAAAAATCCTTTTATCAGTCAGACCATTGCTAAGTTCAACCAAGGTCAAGACAAGTTTGAGATTGAAATTGAGCAGCAGGTAGAAGGGAAAAAAGTCAAAGAAAAGCAGTTTGTCGAAACATTCTCCTATCAAGACGAAGCAGGTTTAAATTGGGATGTCTTCATTGTTATTCCTGAGACGGATTTTTTATCGCAAGTAAATCAAGGGGTAATTACTTTGATTTGGTTTGGAGTTGGGGTAATCGGTCTGCTGGTATACATTGGATTTCGGATTACCCAGCGCATTGTTAAGCCAATTTTTCAACTACGGGATGCTAGTTTAGCGATCGCGTCTCAAAATTTTGATCATCCAGTTGGCGAAACTTGGATTGACGAGTTGAGCATTCTTGCCAATTCCTTTAACCAAATGCGCGATCAGTTGAAGCAGTCCAATTTGCAGCTTCAGGAATACTCGCGATCGCTAGAGCTAAAGGTTGAAGCGAGAACTCAGGAGCTAGAACAGGAAATTAGCGATCGCATTGCCATTCAACATGAATTGCAGGAAAAAGCGGTGATCCTCAGCCAACATTATCAAGTTCTCAATCAGCTTGCCAAGGACGAGTCGATGCGACAGGGCGATTTATTGGTAAGTATTCAAAAACTTACCGATGCGGTAGCGCGGACTTTGCAAGTTGAAAGGAGTAGCGTCTGGCTTACTAGTCAAGAAAATTCAGGTTGGACTTGTCTAGATCTGTTTTTATTAAGCTCTGAAAAGCATTTAACCACCCATGAATTTACCACTGAATTTTTGCCTAAATACATTAGGAGTCCCAAAACAGAGCTGGCGGTGGCTGTGAGTGACGCTTTAAATGACGAGCGTACAGCCGAGATTGCAGAGAACTATCTAATCCAATTGGGAATTACTTCAATTTTAGAAATTCCTTTACGTCAAAACAATGAAATTATTGGCTTGCTCAACCTTGAACATACGGGTGAGCCTAGAAATTGGACATTAATGGAACAGAGTCTTGCCCGTTCCATCGGTGATCTCATCGCCCTTTCCCTTGAGTCCTATAATCGCAAGATTGCCGAACAACAACTCAAGGAGAGTGAAGAACGTTGGCAGCTAGCCCTAGAGGGTAGCAATGACGGCATCTGGGATTGGAACTGCAAAACCAATTATGCTTTTTATTCAACCAGATATAAAGCCATGCTTGGCTATGGTGAAGAAGATTTAGCTCCTGTAGGTTCTACTTGGGAAGGACTAATTCATCCTGACGATCTAGAAAAAGCCCTAAGGACAACAAATGATTATTTAGATAGAAAGACATCGCATTACATTCTAGAACATCGACTGCGCTGTAAAGATGGTAGTTATAAATGGATATTGGCTAGGGCAAAAGCGCTATTTAATAAAAATGGTGTACCGATTAGATTAATTGGTTCTCATACCGATATCACTGAACGAAAACAATATGAAGAAGAATTGCGGCAAAGAGCCGCCACTTTGAGCCTCCATAATCAAGTGCTGGCAAAACTGGCAAGAGATGAAGAATTGCGATTAGGCGATCTCCATAAAAATATGCAAGTTTTGACAGAGACAGTTGCTAAAACCTTAAATGTAGAGAGGGTAAGCATCTGGATGAGTAAACCCAATAGCGTCTATTGGGAATGTCTCAACCAATATTTGTTGAGTTCTGATTGTCACTGCACCGAACCAGATCTGGCGATCGCGGCACTTCCTAACTATTTGGCGGCTTTGCAAACAGAATTAGTTATTGCCTCCACTGATGTGCTACGAGACCCGCGTACTCACGAATTAAGGGACAATTATCTAGTTAAGTTTGGCATCACTTCGATGCTAGAGATTCCGATCCGTCAGAATCTCAATACAATTGGAGTCCTATGTATTGAGCATATTGGCGAAAAGCGGGAATGGATTCTAGAAGAACAGAGCTTTGCGAGATCGGTTGGCGATTTGGTGATATTAGCGATCGAGTCCTACAATCGCAATCTAGCCGAGCAGCAACTCAAAAATAGTGAAGAACGGTGGCAGTTAGCTCTAGAAGGCAACAACGACGGTATTTGGGACTGGAATTGCCAAACTAATGAAGTATTCTTTTCGCCAAGGTACAAGTCGATGCTTGGTTATGGAGATGATGAGCTTACGCCAGATGTAGACTCATGGCTTAACCTAATTCATCCTCATGATTCTGATCGCGTTCGCTCTATAGTCGAAAAATACTGGGCAAGGGAAACTCCCCACTACATTGCCGAACATCGCGTTCAGTGCAAAGATGGCAGCTATAAGTGGGTTTTAGCTAGAGGAATTGCTCTATTTAATGATAAAAATACACCCACCCGCATGATTGGTTCTCACACTGATATTACTGAGCGGAAACAAGCCGAAATCGAGCTGTCTCTGGCTAAAGAAGCAGCGGATTTTGCCAATCGGGCTAAGAGCGAATTTTTAGCAAATATGAGCCATGAACTAAGAACACCTCTAAATGGAATTCTTGGCTATGTGCAGATCCTAGAACGCGATCGCTATCTTACACCAAAGCAAGTAGAGGGGCTAAATGTGATTAAGCAATGTGGAACCCACTTATTGAACCTGATCGCGGATATTCTTGATCTCTCTAAAATAGAGGCGAGAAAGCTGGAACTGATTGAAAATGATTTCCACTTCCATAATTTTTTGCAGGGGGTGGTTGAAATATGTGCAGTCAGGGCTGAACAGCAAGCCTTGACCTTTACTTATTTACCTTCAGCAAATCTGCCCATAAGTATCCATGCTGATGAGAAGCGCTTAAGACAGGTATTACTGAATTTACTGGGAAATGCAATTAAGTTTACGGCTATTGGTGGCGTGACTTTTAGGGTCGATGCTATCTCCACAAATAATGCCTACTCCAATCTAGTGACATCTGAAAATCTTGAAGATATCCCCACCATTGACGATCCATCAGTTCTAAAAATGCATAAAATTCGATTTGAGGTGGAAGATACAGGAATCGGGATTAGCCCCGAAAATTTAGCAAAAATCTTTACGGCTTTTGAGCAGGCAGGGAACTCTCATGTCAATGCAGAGGGGACTGGGCTAGGTTTGGCGATTAGCCAAAAAATTGTAGGCGTGATGGGTAGTTCGATTGAGGTATGTAGCAAGCCTAATCAGGGAAGTAAGTTCTGGATCGAGTTGAATCTGAAAGCTGCCAAAGAAACCAACGACTGGACTCACGTCAATAGCAAGTTAAGCCAACGTAAAATCATTGGATTTAGCGGCGCTAAACGAAAAATTCTCTTGGTCGATGATAAGTGGGAAAATCGCACCATACTGGTTAAGTTATTACAAGAAGTCGGTTTTGAAATTATTGAAGCCTGTAATGGGCGCGAAGCATTGGATTTAGGCTATGTGCATCATCCTGACTTAATCATCACCGACCTCGTTATGCCAGTCATGGATGGTTTTGAAATGATTCGTCAATTTCGGCGATCGCCATTTGTGCAGAATATAATTATTATTGTCACCTCTGCTAGCGCCTTTAGCAAAGATGCCAATCAGAGTCTAGAGACTGGGGGCAATGACTTTATACCCAAGCCGATCAATTTTGAAAATTTGCTAGCCAAAATTCAAACTCATCTAAAAATAGATTGGATATACGAGGAGATCGACATGAGGGAAACAACAGTAGGTCAAACATTAGATGTCAAGGCAGTTGAGGCTGTTCCATGGTTAGGAGCTACTCCAGTTCCTCCGTCATCTGATGCGATCGAACAATTATTTGACTTAGCAATGCAGGGAAACATTAAAGCGATTTCTACTCAAATCGAGAACTTAGAAAGTCAAGATATTAGCCTTGTTCCTTTCTGTTCTGAGTTAAAGAAATTAGCTAGCGAATTTCAAATTAAAAAGATTAAGGAATTTATTAAGCAATATCGACATTTAAGCAATGAGGAGATTGACAACTTCCTCGTAACAGCAGAAAACTATTCAAAGCTAAAGCCATGAGTAAAGTAAGTAACCATAATTATAAGATTTTGATAGTTGATGATAATCCTAACAATCTCAAGGTTTTATCTCGAACTCTAGATGGGGATGATTGGGAAATCTTAGTTGCTGTAGATGGGGAAAGTGCGATCGAACAAGCTCAATATACAAAGCCAGACTTGATTTTCCTAGATGTCATGATGCCAATAATGGATGGTTTTTCTGCTTGTAAAATTCTAAAGAGTGATCCCACAACCAGTGAAATCCCTATCATTTTCATGACTTCGCTTTCAGATACTCTAGATAAAGTCAAAGGCTTTGAACTTGGTGCAGTTGACTATATTACTAAGCCCTTTGATCGCGATGAAGTAATCGCCAGAGCTAAGACTCACTTACAACTCAGGTTCTTAACGAAGCAGGTAAAGGAAAAAAATCTTCAATTGGAAATTTTTACCCATGAATTAGAAGAGCGTGTCAAATCACGCACAACCGAACTCTCTAATACCTTAGCTGATCTGCAAATAGTCCAAAGCCAACTGCTCGAAAGGGAACAACGATTAGCCTACGAAGCTTCCCACGACAGTCTGACAGACTTACCCAATCGCGCTTGGCTCAAGCAGCGATTACATTATTTGACTAAACAAAAGCATCTTTATGCTGTTCTGTTTATTGACTTAGATCGATTTAAAGTGATTAATGATAGTCTCGGTCATCTTGTGGGCGATGAGTTGCTGAAACAAGCTACACAACGCTTAACAAAAGTGATGCCAAATCGAGCGACAGTATCTCGATTTGGCGGTGACGAATTTGTAATTCTATTTGAAGAAATCAAAAATATTTATGAAGCAGTTAGTCTTGCCGACTTAATCCAAGTAGAACTAGAATCACCCTTTCATCTAGACAATTATCAGTTATTTATTGGTGCGAGTATTGGCATTACTATCAGCGATGACAGCTATCAAAAGCCCGAAGATATTTTGAGGGATGCTGACATTGCTATGTATCAGGCAAAACATAAGGGACGGGGACGCTACGAGATATTTAATCCTCATATTCGCGATCAGGCGATCGCAAGATTAGAACTGGAAAATGATCTGCGCCGTGCCGTGGAACTTGAGGAGCTATCGATGTACTATCAGCCAATCTTTTGCTTACAGAGTAATAGAATACATGGATTTGAATCTTTAATTCGCTGGACTCACCCCTCAGGTAAGCAAATACCCCCATCAAAATTTATTCCCATTGCTGAAGAAATTGGTTTGATCAATACATTGGGTTGGTGGATTTTAAAGCAATCCCTCGGCCAAATGCAGGCTTGGCATCAACAATGTCGCGATCGCCATCTGTGGATCAATGTCAATATTTCACCAATTCAGTTAAAACAAATGGACTTTGCCCAAGGAGTAAAACAAGCTTTAGATGACTTTGGACTTCCCACTAGTTGCCTAAAATTGGAAATTACCGAAAGTTGCCTGCTTGACTCAACAGATGCAGAAGTTACAGCTTTAGATCAGCTTAAAAAGTTTGGCATTAAGCTCTGTATTGACGACTTCGGTACGGGTTACTCTTCCCTCAGTCGTCTGCATGAATTGCCAATCCATACATTAAAAATAGATCGAGCTTTTATTAAAGAATTAGAAGTAAATACCCAGAACAGTATCGTGACTACAATTATTAACCTTGCCGCTGGGCTAAGTATGGAAGTTGTGGCTGAAGGTATAGAAACTGAGGAGCAGAAACAAATTTTGCGATCGCTTGGCTGTGGGTTTGGGCAAGGCTATCTTCTCTCTAGACCCCTAGATGCGATCGCTGCCACACAATTGTTATAGAAGCCTTTGGCATAATATATTCACAAAATGAGTATTTGCTATAGCGCGGTTGATTGATTGCCTCGATATTGTGAAGTAAAGCCTTTTTGATTGACTAGTTTCATTGCGGTGGATAGTAACCGATGCTTTTTAGAAACTGATCGACAGACTGTATTTGTATTGCGCGAAATGGATTGAGTACCAGTAGGTCTTTATCTCCACTGATGATCAAGTCAGCTTTACCACTAAGAGCTAACTCTAAGATTTTGTCGTCCTTGGGATCTCGACACTCATTAACAATATCCACTACTTCAATTAATATTCCTCTATCTACGAAGCCATCTAAAAATTCTTCTCTTTCTGCATCTGTGATATATCTTCTAAATTTTGTGCGGCTGAGAACTTCATCAATTTCTTCTATTAGTTCTAATGAGTATAAAATGTTGCCGTTTTGGAGCGCTTACCTAATTGCTAAGTTAGGTTTGCTGCTTTCAAACAACAGAGAGCTAATAATCACGTTGGTGTCAAAAACGTATCGCACTTTATTCATTTAGCAAATTATTCAAAACTTCTGGAGTTAGTCCTCTAGCTTGTGCTTTACGACTGATATCACTCATCACTGCCTCTAGTGGGCGGCGTTTTCTGGCAAATTCCTTCAGCCTCAAGCTAAGAAGAGCATCAAGCTTTTGACGATCAGCAAATATAGCTGACTCATAAATTTTTGCTGACTCTGCATCAACACAGATTTTAATTTCTCTAACTTCCATAGGTTTTATATCTCAATGAATGTCCCTAAATTGTCTATGATATCCATTATTGCCTATAATTTCTCGAAGTTCATCACAACCTAAAAAGCGATCGCCTATTCCCATTAAATCCTCTCAGTCTCATGATAAGAAGTGTATCAAGCTTTTGCGATCGCCAATTTAGCTAACTCATTTCTTTACTAATTTATTACTCATAATACTCATCACGCAAGTGACTCAACTAGAGTCACTTGCGTGACCTTCGTCTCCATTGGTAACGTTATTTGGCTTTCTTGCCGATTGGTATTCTTTTGTGTCATACAGAAAGTTCGCCAAGGTCTTCGCTGAGTTCACGACAAGAACGGCGTGATGTTTTGACGGCTTGTAGGAACGTGCATGCGCGTCGCTCATTCTATTTCGCGCAGACGCAATACCAGCAACCACGGACGACAACCCTGAAAGCACTTGCTTGAGCGAGCCATTGATATCTGCTCGAGTTGCCTCAAGATTTAGAACCTTTTGAACTCGCTTATACAGACTGTTCATGTCGCCATCGTACTTCTCTGGTGCATTTGGGTCGCAGGCTAACTCGATATCACGCATTATCGGTTCAAGTAATGATCGTGCATTGGTTATAGCTCCATCGTAGTCACCTTCGGTAATCTTCTCTTCGGACTTCTCAATCTGCTCATCAATGAATGCATGGGTATCGTTAGCACTATACGGTTGTTAGGCTACTTTATTTGGCTCTGTATTTCAGCAATAAAATATCTAAGTTTTTCTTTAATTCTTCTGTTTTTAAAAAAATATGACTTTCAAACTCTTTCGGCCATTTAACTTGATCAATATTTGCAACGTGCTCAGGAATAAAGGGATGATCTTGTCGGCTACAATACATGCCCCATATTGTAGCCGATGTCATAAACTTGATAAACTCTGGCGGAAATTCTCCTCCGTCCATTAGATGTGCCTTAGTTTTGAGAATCGTAGTTATTTCGTCATTCTGACTTTTAAACAAAGCAATGATATCTTGATTTACTTCTTTAACTTTTCCCTGAATCCAAAGAGGGTAAATCTCAGAACTTAATTTTAACGACGAATAAATTGGTCCATAAAACTCCTCTATTTGGCGTTTTCTAAACTCAAGATCTGCCTCCGTTAGAATTTGTTCCTTATGCAAAGCTTTTTGAAGTCCCGTTTCAATAATTTTCTCCGCAGAAAACTTGAGAAAGGCACCTGCACCCAAAGCGCTTGCGAGAAAAACACCCAATATTTGAATAAGATCCATTTATATAGAGACTCCATTTAACCATTGAACATTTTTGTTTGTTTGCCGCCTAACTATGTATTATCTTGCGGATTACAAGATAATACCTGTATAAAATGAATAATACAAAACTTGAGAGATAATACACTCAGTGAGTATAACAACATTATTATTGAAGGATAACAAGCCTAAACAGAGTTTTATCTAGCATAAAATTTCCAAGGCTATGCTAAAAAATAGCAAATACTAGACATTGCTATCTGATCGCTTACTTCTTCCTACTACCGATTTTATCTAGAGCGGCGATCGCCTTTTTAACGATCGCCTCTGGAAGCGGAACATAACCTAACTCTAAGCCCATCGCCTGCCCCTGCGTCAAACCCCATTTCAGCACATCTTTCAGCGCCTGAGCCTGTTTAGGATCGTCGTATTGCTGATAGGCTAATACCCAACTGTAAGTAACAATGGGATAGGCATCCGTAGCGTCAGGATCGGGATTGGAACCACGCAAATCTTCTGATAGCTTAATTGTCGCGATCGCCTTGGCGGTTCCATCTTCAGTTGGTAGCGCGAACTGTCCCGATTTGTTCTCTAGGGCGGCTGTGGCAAGGTTTAACTGCTTAGCAAACGCATATTCCACATAGCCGATAACGCCTTCCCCTTGTTGGACTTGGGCGCTGATACCCGCATTATCCTTGATGCCAGTGCCAGTCTTCCATGACACATTCAGTCCTGTTCCCACTTCGTTCTTCCATTCGGGACTGGTGGCGCTGAGGTGAGCGGTAAATGCGGCGGTTGTGCCACTGCCATCGGAGCGATGGATTACCGTGATTGGCAGATCGGGAAGGGTCACATTAGGATTAAGAGAAGCGATCGCGGGATCGTTCCATTTTTTAATCTTCCCTAAAAAGATGTCAGGTAGAATCTTTCGCGATAGTTTTAGTCCCGACTCCACTCCTGCAATGTTGTAAACCACCGCCACGCTACCCGCCGCCGTAGGAATCATCGCTGCGCCGCGAGTAACTTGCATCAATTCTTGATCGGTCAGCGCCAGTTCACTAGCGCCAAAATCCACAGTTCCTGCTAGAAATTGCTGAATTCCTGCAGCACTGCCGACGGGTTGATAGCTGATTTGAATATTAGGGTTTTGTTGGTTGTAATCTTTAAACCATCGCAAATAGAGGAAGGATGGAAAGGTCGCACCCGCACCATAGAGGGAAACTTGAGCAGAATCGACAGTGGCGCTAGGATTTGCAGGAGTTGTACCTTCGGTCGCCTCTGGTGCTTTGGGATCGGCTGGATTGCCTTGGCAAGCTTTGAGGGCGATCGCAAGGGGAACGGCGGACATCAGCAAAAACTTACGGCGGGATGCAACAGATCTCAATGACACAAATAACCTCATTATGGACGTTTGGGGCTTCGACTTCACTCAGCCATCGATATAAAACGTTAGCTGAGCGAAGTCAAAGCCCTATTTTTATCATGAATGATTTAGTACTGAAATATTAGAACAAAAAGGTAAACATAGGGTTAATTTAACTGATCGCGGGTCAAAAATCTGGCAGCGACGCTGATGCTTAGAATCAGCGCGACAACTACTAAGGCAGCCGTCCATGCTAGAGCCTGATCGTTGGGATAGGGCGATAGGGCAAAGTTATAAATTAGTACCGACATCGAAGCAACGGGTTTCCACAATCCATTCAATCCATATTGACTGAAGAGAGCCGTAAATAGTAAAGGTGCAGTTTCGCCAGTGGCACGGGCGATCGCTAGTACAACCCCAGTGACGATCGCAGGTGTGGCGGCAGGAATGACGATCGCAGTAATTGCTTGAATGGGACTCGCACCGATCGCGATCGCGCCTTCGCGTAGTTCGGGAGCAACTGTTTTCAAGGCTTCTTCTGAAGTTCTGGCGATCGTCGGTAGCATCACCACCGCAAGGGCAACCCCTCCCGCGATCGCCGAAAAGGTTCCCGAAGTGAGAACGACCAATCCATAGGCAAACAAGCCACAAAGAATAGAGGGAACTCCACTTAATACGCCATTAAAAAAACGTATCCATGACGATAGAGGCTTTCCTGAGCCAAACTCGACCAAATAAATGGCAGCGCCCAGTCCTATAGGAGCGCTGATTCCTGCGCCAATTCCCACCATTAACAATGTGCCAGTAATGGCATTGCGAAAGCCGCCGCCTGAAGCCAAGGGTGGTGGTGGTAGTTCAGTAAAGGCGGCAAGATCGAACCGTGACGCTCCTTTGTTGATCAGACTAAATAGAATCGAGCTAAAAGCAAAAATAGCGATCGCTGTTCCTAGGCAAATGCCCAAAGTCAAAAGGAAAGATATAATTTTCCGCCTTGTCGGATTTGGCTTCCATTTATCTTCGGGACGATCCTTGGCAATGTTTTCTGATTCCTCGCTTTCCAAGGGGGATTGAGGAAGATCAGTAGTAACTTGCGCTACAAGGGGATCGAGATTTTCTTCGTAATGTGAGGAATGAAAAGAAGTAATAAAACTATTGGCAAATATATTCACAATTAACGTTAATGCCATCAACACCAACGCCGCATAGAGCAGAGCCGATAACTGAAGCCCTTTCGCTTCTGAAAACTGATTGGCGATTAAGGCGGCGATCGTGGAACTGGGAGCCAACCAAGACCAATTAATTTGGTTAGCATTGCCAATCAGCATTACCGCCGCCATTGTTTCGCCGATCGCTCTCCCTAGAGCCAGTACTGCCGCACCGACAATTCCCGACATACTCGTAGGAATGGCGATTCCTAGAATAAACTCCCACCGATTCGCGCCGATCGCCATTGCTCCCATTCGCAACTCCATCGGCACTGCGGCGATCGCTTCCCGTGATAGTGCCACCACAATCGGCAAAATCATCAATGTCAACACCAAAATTGTTGGCAGTAGCGATCGATTAGCAGGAAGGGTACTGAAAAAAGGAATCCATCCCAAGTTTTGATGCAGTCCGCGCATTAATGGTCGCAGCGCTGGCAACAATACAAAAATCCCCCACAACCCATAAACAACGCTAGGAATCGCCGCCAGCAACTCAATCGCAAAGGAAATCGGTACACGAACCACTTTGGGAGCGATATCTTCATTGAGGAAAATTGCAATGCCAACGCCCAAGGGCATCTCTAAGGCGATCGCCACTAATGAACTAACGACAGTTCCATATATCTGTGGCAAAATCCCATAGACATTTTTAACAGGATTCCATTCCATCGTCAAGAGAAAGCCTAAGCCGAATTCCTTCAGCGCAGGAATTGCGGCGATCGCTAGTTCAATTGCGATCGCCGCTACTAACAACAGGATCGCGATCGCCAGACCTTGGACGATTTTCTGAAATACGGCATCCAACCAAAGCGATCGCCTCGGACGACTAAGAACCTGATCACCAGAAATCTTAGGCACTACAGAGACTTTCTCCCAATTGCTTCTCACAAGTGGCTCGCTCAGAAGTACTCAGATCTTCCATTTTCAGATCCCGCCGTAACACCATGCCATTATGTCCATTGATCGAACGTGGCAACTCGTCATATTTGATCGGCTGCATCGTTCTCATGTCATAGGTGGTGTAGGTGGTCAGTTCGGGAGAGGCAAAGTTGATATCTAGGATCGTCATTGATTTGCGCGGCGGCATCCGACCTTCAAGATAGGGGCGTGGACCCGCACCGAGAATGCCCATATGCAGCAATTGCAGTTTGCCCTTGTGCGCGGGGTAATATCCGTGATGGTGTCCGCTAATGTAGGTATGGACATTATTGCGTTCTAGCATAGCGCGTAACTCTTCGGTATTGGACATCACTTCCCCAGCGCTGTCTCGTCCCACCGTCACCGCATAAAGCGGCAAATGTCCTATTAAAATCTTGATTTTCGCCGCCTTTGCTTCAGGGCTTTGCAACGCTTTCTCCACCCATGCCAATTTATCTTTGGGAATCAAATCCGATGAACCATCCCAACTCAAAAAGAAGACATCCTTATATTTAAAAGTGTAATAAAAAGGAAACTCAAAGCGATCGACAAATTCCACCCCAGGATCGTGGGCGGGATCATTCCAATACTTTGCTGCAACATCCCTCTCTTTCGAGAATAAAAACTTACCAGCAACGCTTCTAGCACTGGATGCGTCATGGTTGCCCACTGTAAACCCATAGGGCAGTTTTGCCTTCCGCAATGGAGATGCCACATGATCATCAAAGGCAGCCCACATCGCTTTCATCTGCTCTTCTGTCAGCGATGGATATTGACCCGCCACCATATCGCCACTACAAGCCACCAGATCGGGCTGCCAAAATGGAAGTAAGTTGATCGCTTTATCCACTTCTGGTTCGTAATCGGTGGAGCCATAGGCACTATTCAAATCGCTAATTACTGCCAACCTGACATCACCCCTTGGCGGATTGTATAGCCCATTGGCAACGCGATCGACGATCGCCTTGGTCGCTGGTGGCAATACGACGGCTTTTTTTGGCTCATCTTCGGGTTTAGAAGGAACGACTACCTTATTCGCTTCTGAGTTCACAGCAGCATTAGGACTGCTAGGTGCATTGGGTTCAGTTTGGCAAGCATGGAGAGAAATCGTTGCCACCAAGCCGATGATAATGCCAAGAAAAGTGCGTAACAGCGATCGCCAAGAGAGCATAGTTAAAGTTCAGCGCGAACTACATAATGATTCAAGCTAAATTAAGCATATAATCCGCTCCCTTGCAACCTATCGAAAACTCGACAACTGCCGTAAGATCCAAGAAAATTTTGTATGGTAAAGCAAGAGTTACTTATAAGCCAAAACCAGAAGATGATTAGCGACGCTTCGCGCCGCTAATCATCTTCTGGTTTTATGTCCTAAGTTGAAAACTTAGAAAAGATCATTAAAAGCAATGCTAAGAGACGCTTTTATAGCTGTAGTTAGACATAAAACCCTAGAAGCGAGTGGCGGCGCTTTGCGCCGCCACTCACTTCTAGGGTTTCGATCTTGTTCTAATATAGGTGACTACAGCTATAAAAATCTTTTCACACTAAATTTAGTGCCTCAATAGGCTATAACCAAGATCAACTAATCATAAAAAATATGTCTATTCAAGTTTATGGCATTCCCAACTGTGGAACTTGTAAAAAAGCGATCGCTTGGTTAGAAAGTCAAAATATCGCTTATGAGTTCATTAATACTAAGGATTATCCGCCGACAAGAACGATGATCGCTGATTGGGTAAATACTTTGGGGGAAAGGACAATGCGTAATACTTCTGGACAGTCTTACCGAGCTTTAGGCTCGGAAAAGGAAACATGGTCACATATTCAATGGATTGAAGCCTATGCAAAAGACTCAATGCTCTTAAAGCGTCCGCTATTCGTTAAAGATAAAAAAGCGATCGCCATTGGATTTAGAAATCCTGAAGAACTTAAACAAAAACTCATTGGCTAAGCCAAAAAAGCTGGGAAGGCAAACCTTTGGGGCTGTAAGTCCTAATAAGCACCTTTCCCAAATAGAACTAGACGTACAGTCTCAACCAGTATTTCCAAATCGAAGTTTAGTGACCATCGATCTATGTAAAACAGATCTAACTTTGCCACATCATCAATCGTATCTAAATCCGATCGCCCCGAAATTTGCCATAGCCCTGTAATCCCTGGCATAACTAGATGGCGCGTATGATGCCAATTGGTAAATCTCGCCACATCACGCACGGGCAGTGGTCTAGGGCCCACAAGACTCATTTGTCCAAGTAAAACATTAAACAATTGGGGAAGCTCATCCAGACTAGTGCAGCGCAAAAAATGACCAATGGGAATAATGCGTGGATCACGTTCGATTTTGAACATGACACCATCGGAACTTTTATTAAGATGCTCTAGCTCAGCTTGTCGGCGATCGGCATCCATAAACATACTCCGAAATTTCCACATACGAAATGATTGTCCCTGTAGACCAACGCGATCTTGAGTGTAGAATATGCTGCCTTTGGAACTGATCTTAATGGCGATCGCGATTCCTATAAATACAGGCGATAGGACAATCAATCCGATAAATGAAGCGACTATATCTAAACAGCGTTTAAAGATATATTCCCAGTTTGCCAACAGTGAAGACTCAATCCGAATCATCGGCATCGATGCAAAAATCTCTGGAGTGCCGCGCCGATGGAGCAGCATTAAGCTAGATGGTATTAACCTTAGCCCTATCCCTGCGTTGCGAAGCTGCCAATATAATTGAGAAGCCAGTTGAGTTTCGGGTAATCCTTCTGCAATTACTTCTTTTGCTCCAGAATTAATAATGCATTGCATGGAGTGTGAAGTGTTAGCGAGGGAAGAGGTAAGCACTCCGACCACTTTGTAACCCGTCCTTTTTTCGATAATGCTAGCCAAGGAAGATAGGCGATCGCTAGGTGCAATGATAAATACAGGCGTATGAATTCTGGCGATCGGAAACTGGTCGAAGATCAAGGTCAAGAGCAATCGTAATCCGATAATCACGATCACACTACCAATCCAAGCAGGAAAAAATAGCGATCGCGGGGCATCCACTGTAGGGTCATGAAAATAGCTGATCACTAAAGAAGCCATGTAAACGCCGCTAATAACTTGCGCTTGTTTTACATAGTTGCGCCATTGAGACTCACCACGATAAAAGTTGTGATAAGCAAATACTGTGATGATCGCCGCCGCAAAAGCCCAAAACAACCCTGTTAATCCTGCAAATTCTCCCCAATTCAGTTCGGGCGGTAATGGCGAGAAGTCTTGATTAAGGTTCCAAGATACTCTCCAAGCTATGCCTAAACCCAAGATATCGCTAGCAATTAGTAATAGCGATCGCAACCAGTTGAACTCGCCCATAGACCATTTACGCTGATTACCAGCCCTAATGTCATATTTTTTGACGTGCTTATCGGATTGTTTCTTAGTTGGTTGGCGATCGCTACTCACTCTCATATCCCTCTTCTGCTCTTAACCTGATTGTGCATCACAAATTTTTCTTATTAAGTCTCAGTTCATTTATCTTGCCCAAACTCAGAATTAGTTTGGACATATATAGAAATCCCGCAAGAGGTGAGAGTAGGGGCAATTCATGAATTGCCCTTACTCTCACCTCTTGCATATTAAGACAAAATCTAAGCCCAAAAGATGAATGGCGGCGCATCTCGCCGCCATTCATCTTTTGGAGGCTTGAAAAATTCGGCGTAAGTGCTGGAGGCAAAACAAAATTACAAAACAGGGATTATTAATCAAATAACGCTCCCATAAACGCGCTGGCTCTTGGCTAAAGCGATATAGCCACTCCAAGCCGATCGCCATCATCCAACGTGGAGCTTGGGAAATCTTGCCACTATGAAAATCAAAGGCTGCGCCAACCCCAATCATTACTGCATCCAATCGATGATGGGCATGGCTCATCCAAAATTCCTGCTTAGGACAACCAAGCGCGATAAATACAACTTTTGCACCCGACTTAGCAATAAGTTGCATATCTTCAGTTAGTTGTGATTCAAAGTTAGGATCATTAATCTCGAAATATGGTGGCGCGTGTTTACCCGCGATCGCCAAATCTGGAAAGCGAGATTTTAAATTCCGCTCTAATTTGTGAAGTGTTTCAACCGTTGCACCAAATAAATAAATAGATATATTTTCCTGTGCGGCGCGATCGCATAGAGCCAGCATCAAATCTGGTCCATAGACTCGCTGTTGATCTTTTACTCCTAGTGATCGCAAGCCCCATACGAGAGGCATTCCGTCAGGGGTTACGATTTCCGCATTAGCTAATACTTGGCGATAAGCACGATTCCAGTAAGCCGTCATTACCACATGGACGTTAGCCGCCACAATATAACTAGATTGATTTTGCTGAGCAAGCAATGTAATGCGATCGCAAATATCTACATAGCTAGTCGTGTCAATCCCCACATCAATAATCGATATACGCTGGCTCATAGGTACAGTTTTGGGCTAGTAAGTTTTGATGCCACTTTATGCTAGTATCACGAAGGCAAAAAACACGGCTTTGGAGTTTTGATTCGCTCGATGAATACAGAAATTGCGGAAGATTTATTCACTCAAGGTTTAGAACGCTACAAACAAGGTGAATCTGCGGCGACCTTAATTCCTGTGTTTGAAAAAGTATGCGATCGCCAGCCCAAAATTGCTAGCGGCTGGATTTGTCTATCTTGGTTATATTTGCTAGACAACAATGCCAAACTTGCGGTCAAGGCTGCTCAAAAAGCTGTCAAAATCGCGCCTGAAGATCCTCAAGGTCGCATCAACTTAGCGATCGCGATGTTAGAGCTTTCGCAGAAGGGTGTTCGTGAGCAAGTTGAAGCTGCTCAAAACTGGCTAATGATTTTGAAAGATATTAAGCCAGAAATTGTTGAGAATTTTGAAGAAGGTTTGCGTCGTCGTCCAGACTGGAAAGCCTTAGAAAAGGTTAGAGATTGGGTTTTAAGTTAGAACTACTCCCAATAAATTTCATCAGAGAACAGTAAACTTAACCAAAGATTACACAACTTTATAATTTGCTTAAATTTGCCAAGAAAACTTAACAGTGTATTCTTGATAACAATGTTACTGTACATACATATTAAGTAACCGAGATTACTAAGGTTGCTAACTTTTTAATTAATGCCGATTATCAATTTTTATTCAGAAGGAAGTTAATAAAATGATCTTAGAAAACGTTAGCGTGAAGCCTGATACTCGTAATCACAAGGGATTCTTTGTCTTGGAAGCTTCCTACAAGCTAATCAATATTGACGGCAATGGTTGGGCTTTAATCTGTTTAGATGACTATGCCTGTCACTACGTTGATCCTGATGATCTAAAAATGCCAAGAGGCTGGAAGCAAGATACTAGCAAATAATTATTTGCCTATCCATAGCCACTGTAATTGGAAAAACAAAAATTTAAGAAGTAAGTAACAGCTTATTGTCAATTATCTTTTGACTTTTCGCTTCGTTACAATGGTATTTACATAAAAAATGGAGTTGTGACACTGATGTCGCAACTCCATTTTTTGTGTGAATACAGCCTATTAATACCCAATAAAGAAATGGCATTGCCATTTCTTTATTGGGTATTAGTTATTTACAGCGCTTTGAAATTCTAAAAACATAAAACTGCGCTCCCTAGGGGGCGCAGTTTTATGTTTTTAGGAAATTTGTGCTGAGCATAGAGATAAAAATCAACCCCAAAAGTTTTCCTATTAAGTAGGAAGCTTAAGATCTGATTTTGATCCATATGCAACTCAACAAGCTCAGCTTCCCAGAAGTTTAGCTATCACCACTTAAACTAGAACAAATTAAAACCTAAGAAACGGGTGACGGTACGAAGCGCCACTACTCGTCTTCTGGCTTTATGTCTTAACAAAACAGGCGAAAGCTATAATATGTCACTTCTGGATGATGCCATCAGAGAAATTAGACGCTAACATCACTTAACGCTAGTGAGATATTTATATTATTGTTTGTCAATAAATGCTCACAAGCTAATATAGTTGAGTCATAAATACTCAATCTATCACGTAGAAATATTATTTCTATTCAGTAATAGCTAGCTAAATCCTTAAAAGTATCTAGTAGTTAGAAATAAATATTTTAATAAGTTATTGATTTGCATCTAGATAACTGGCTTTTGAGATAAGCTTATAAACCTGATTTCAGGCAATAAGCAGTTATCTACACCCAGCAACTGCAACTTCTCTTTCTTCAGGCGGCTTCAGACTAGGGAATAAGAAGTGATTTTCTTCTACATACTGTGCCCCAAACAGCCCTTTCTCTGCCCAGAAGTATCGATCTGTTGTATGCTCGTTACGTCTTACAAGCAACAATGCTGGAGGAAGAATGCCATGTGTGTGGATGTACTTGCGTGCAGCCGTCACTGGTTTGTCTTCACCACTGTCGATACTAAATTGAGGAATATGCTCTAGGATTTTGCGCCCTTCTTGGCGACGTCTACTCTTCCGCTTACGTCTCCTTGCCAAATCAATACCTCCTAATTTAGACCCTGAAATGCGATCGGGATTACAAAACATTGTTATTATAGCTACGGTAAATAAGAAATTTCAACTTTTCTTTACAAATTTTTGTCACATTGTTTTTTCTACGTGATCGATGTTGCAATTACCCGTTTATAAATATGCTTGTAACGCTATCAGCGTAGTCGATTAGTCACTTTTATAAGTTTTGTAAAGCAGGTTTTAGAGGTTGAAGCATATTTTGTACTACGGACTCTAAAATTTGCTTTAAATTTAAAATCATGCCAATCTTCAAAATTTTTTTTGGTTTTTGGTGGAGTTGAGGTCAATTGCCGCTAAAATTTTGCCCTAATTCGTGTAATACCAAATCAAGAAATGGGGTAACCCTTTCTCGATTCAAAAAACCTTGCTGGGTCTGGCTTTCAATTCACGAATGTATTTTTATACCTTTGTGAACCTAAAACAAAATCCAGTGCAGGGCTGCAATTTAAGACTTTGTGAACTTTTAGTGAATCGAATGGGTGATCGCGGCAACTGGCAGAAAAAATTGGTATCAATAAGCATAGCGATCGCTATGCTGTTTGCCATTTGTTTTTACCTGGGTGTAAATAATCAAGAGCCAGTCATGGCGCAGTCTGTCGAAGAACTGCAAAACTATCAAAACTTTGTCGATCAGCAGCGCCAGATTATTCAAAAGCAGCAAGAACAAATTAATTCGTTAACTAAACCTGCACAGTCTCGACTAGATGCACTAAGACGAAATGTGCGTGTCACTGAGACACAGATTAAAGACAACGAAAAAAAAATTCGCGTTGCTAGGGAGCAGTTGCAAAAATTAAGTATGCGCCTCCAAGAACTGGAGTACGACCTTAACAAGAGAAGGGATGCGACTTCGGCGAGGCTGCGCTATTTACAAAGGCAGCAGTTGCAACGGTGGTGGGTAGCTCTGTTAAGTAGCCGCGACCTAAATCAGTTTGCCGATCGCCGTCGCCAGATTGAGAGAATCTATGACAGCGATCGCTTACTCCTAGAAGATTTAACGCAGCGGTCAATGCGGGTAGAAAAACAACGCAATCAAGTAATTGCTCAGGGGAATGAGCTAGATCTATTAACCCAAAAACTAAAATATCAAAAAGCCAATATTGAAGCTGAGGTGGTTGCCCAACAAAATGCGATCGACCGTCTCAAAAGCGATCGCCAAGCCCTTACCCAAGCCGAAGACCGACTAGCTGAAGACTCGCGCCGCCTGTCACAGATTATCTTGGCAAAGGTGCAGCCCTATTCTGGTCTAGTTCTGCCTCCTGGGACGGGGCAACTGATGTATCCCACCATTGGTCCTGTCACTAGCAATTTTGGCTGGCGCACCCATCCCATCCTTGGTACGGAGCGTTTTCATGCTGGCATTGACTTCGGCGCAGATTATGGAACTTTGATTTACGCTAGTGAAAGCGGGAGGGTAATTTATTCTGACTGGTATGGCGGCTATGGTAATTCTGTGATCATTGACCATGGCAATGGCATCACGACTTTGTATGCTCATTGTAGTGAGTTATATGTAAAAGATGGAGATGCAGTGGTAAAGGGACAACCGATTGCTGCGGTCGGTTCTACGGGGTTCTCGACGGGACCGCACTTACATTTTGAATTACGCGCCAATGGCGAACCGATTGACCCTGCTGGTTATTTATAATTTCAGCGCTTTGCGCTGCAAAGCCCAAAAAATGAGTGGCGGTGCGAAGCACCGCCACTCATTTTTTAGGTGGTAATTGCGGATATGTCTAGACTGGCGATCGCTTGGCAAGACTGCAAAAATGTAATTAGCCGCCGTGCAATCTGAGATACTCCACCCTCACAATTCGACTCAATATTTAAGGGCATGACAGGATCGTGCAATGAGAGACGCAACAGAAACCATCCCTTCTCCCCATCAGCCTGACATGAAACCCGCACACCTTCGTAATTGTTGGGGACTACTTGCCAATCACTTTGGCTTGCTGCATAGGTTTGTAGTTCGGCAATGACGCGATCGCCAATTTCCTTAAAATTTTGAGTCTTAATCTTGATCCGAAACTCTTCACTTTCACAAGGTTCTTGCAGATTAAGAATCAGATCGGTGATGGATTTACTTGACAGCTTAGATTTAGCGAGTTCGATTAATAGCTTACTCACCAGATAAGCACCATCATCTAAAAAATAATTTTCTTTGAGAGCGCCATGTCCTGAAGTTTCAATCGCTAGCCAAGATTCTTGTCCTGCTTGGTTTAAGCGAATTGATTCATTGATTACATTTTTATAGCCTCGCTTAAAACGATGATGCGTTCCCTTGAGATCCTGTTCAATAAATTTGGTTAATCCATCGGAAGTAATGGAATCAGTAACAATTGTGGAATGAGGATGTTCCTGTAAAATAATTGCGGAAATCAGCGCAATTAAACGATTACGATTTAGTTCATTGCCTTGGCTATCCACAGCCGCGCTGCGATCGACATCCGTATCAAAAATAATCCCAAAGTCTGCTTGATGCTTCACAACTGCTGCACAAATCGAAGCCATGGCGGCTTTATCTTCAGGATTAGGAACATGGTTAGGAAATGTGCCATCTGGTTCTAGAAATTGACTTCCCGTCGTATCCGCACCCAAGGGTTGCAATACTTTAGCTGCATAGAATCCCCCTGCGCCATTCCCAGCATCGACAATAATCTTCAGTCCCTTCAAAGGCTGTTCATAATTTTCAGGGTGATTGACAGCTTCGCGAATCTTCGTTACAAATTGATTTGCATAAACAGAAATAAAATCATATTCAGTCACTTTGTCTTGAGTAGAAGTCACTGCTTCTGTAGGTGAAGAGATAGAATTAGCGGCGATCGCTAAAATCTCGCTGATATCCTGCTTTTCCAATCCACCCTGAGGCGTAAAAAACTTCAACCCATTGCGGTTAAAAGGTAAGTGACTTGCCGTGAGCATAATTGCTCCATCGCATTTAAAACCTTCAGTAATCGTACTCATAAACATGGCGGGAGTGGATGCCATGGCAAAGTCATATACGCTAGCACCGCAAAAACTCAACCCATCAATTACGGCTTGCATTAATTCTGCACCAGACAAGCGACTGTCTCGCCCAACTGAAATCGTTAACGCTGATCCTGACTTATTTGATCGTTGAGATAGCCAAATTGCAAAGGACTTACCAAGAATATTCGCAATTTCAGGGGTAAGATTCACCTCTTCATTGGGAACTCCTGCGATTGCTACGCCTCTTATGTCAGAGCCATTTTGCAGCTTTTTCCAATCAAAATTTTGCATTGCTTTTAAAGTTTTGGAGCTAGGCGATTTTGCTCCCATTTTACAGCGCGACTTGCTATACTGGCGCAACATCTATTTTTGCTAGTATCTTATAGAGTCAACTTCTGCTATGTCTTCTAGTCCTGTCACCTCATCACGCCTAGTCGGATATTGGCAAAAGTTTCAGCCTTGGTTAGAGTCCACCGCAATTATTGCTTGGGGCTTTACATTGCTAAGGCTATGGTTATCTAATCAGCTTTTTTTGTTAATACATCCCAATTACATCCCCCTAACTATAATTGCGGGGTTTACACTTACCTTTGTGGGCTTTGCTGAGGCTTGGCGGGTCAGCAAGCGTCGGCGCAACTATTCAAAAAATCAACAGCACGTCAATCTATTCAAGCCATCCTTGAGCAGCGGCTTACTTTTGTTTGTAGCGATCGTGGCGCTGTTTGTGAGTCCTCGAGCCTTTACTAGCGAAAAAGCAATTCATCGGGGTGCAATTGATAATATTGCTGATACGAGAACTGTTCCACAATCCTTTCGAGCTAGCAACCGACCTGAAGAAAGAAATTTAGTGGAATGGGTTCGCACCATTAGCGCCTATCCTGAACCCGATGCTTACAAAGGTCAAAAAATCAATCTTTCGGGATTCGTTGTCCATGACCCAAGTCTTCCAGACAACATGTTTTTAATCACAAGATTTGTGATTACATGCTGTGCTGCCGATGTTTATCCCGTCAGTTTACCTGTCAAAATTAATGGAAGTCGGTCAGCCTATCCCCCTGATCGTTGGCTACAGATCCAAGGACAAGCTGATGTTTATAACCAAAATGGCAATCGCCAAGTCATGATTATTCCCAATAACATCACCACGATCGCTGAGCCAAAGAATCCTTACGATTATTAAAATAAAAAAGCGGCGCGAAGCGCCGCTTTTTTATTTTTCAATCAAGCCACCGCCTAGCAATAGATCATCACGATAAAATACCGCAGCCTGTCCAGGAGTAATACTAAATTGCGGTTCATCAAAAACAATGCGGGCGCGATCGCCTTCTAAGGGAATCACAGTTGCCGCCGCAGGTGCAGTCCGATAACGCACCTGCACTTCCGCTGCAAAAGGAACATCTGTGGGAGCCATTGATACCCAATTTACTTGGTTAATCGTACATTCTCGATCCTGTGCTTCTGAGCGATCGCCAACTACGACTTCATTCTTAATAGGATCAAGCGCCACCACATACAAAGGATTGGCTGCCGCGACTCCCAAACCCTTACGCTGACCGATGGTGTAATGATAAGTGCCATCATGCTCACCCAAAACATTGCCCTGCGTATCAACGATTTTCCCTTGAATAGGGGTGAGATATTTATCTAAAAAGGCTCGCATGGAGCCATTTGCTTCCACAAGGCAAAGATCCATACTTTCAGGCTTTTCCGCAGTTTCTAGTCCAAACTCAGCCGCGATTTTACGAGTCTCCACCTTAGTTGTGTCGCCGAGAGGAAAAATGCAGCAGCTTAATTCATCCTGTCCAACTTCATAGAGAAAATAGGATTGATCTTTATTGCGATCAACAGCGCGGCGCAACTCGTAACGACCTGACTCATTGTTAAAATTCAGCTTGGCATAATGCCCTGTGGCAATTTTATGGATTCCTAAATTTTCCCTTGCGTAGTTCATCATTGGCGTGAACTTGACTGCCTTGTTGCAACGGGAACAGGGCAGTGGTGTGGAACCCGCTGCGTAGCCTGTAACTAAGTAGTTAATAATGCTTTGTTCAAATACTTCACGACTGTCAACTATTTCGTGATGTATTCCTAATTCTTCGCAAAGTTTGGCGGCATCGACCATGCCCTCGGAACAGCATTGTCCTTTGCCACGCATGAGCCACAGGGTTAGCCCTGTCACGTCGTAGCCAGCACGATGCAGTAGCGCCGCCGCAACGGAGCTATCAACGCCACCCGACAAGCCAACGACGACTTTTTCAGCTTTATTCTTAACGTGGGATTCTATGTTTGACATTTACTGCGATCGAACCATTCAAACTAAATTGTATCGCAAAGCAAAAGCCAAGGAACGATTTAAAGCGCTGTATCTTTTGGCTTTTACAAACCCAAAAGATACAGCGCTTTGCGCTTAGTTAGAACCTAAATAAACTTGAGGAAGCGGCGCTCCGCGCCGCTTCCTCAAGTTTATTTGTCCTTAATAGACTGTATTAGATCGCACGAAGCGCCGCTCAAATATCTTTTGGGTTGGTTTGGTTATTTCGGTAGTACTCAGATTCAGAAACTAAGTCTAGATTGCTCTCTACTCGATCTAGAAATACCTTTCCTTCCAAATGGTCATATTCATGTTGAAATATCCGCGCCACAAAGCCGTCTAATTCCTTGACTTGCTGATTGCCTTGGCGATCGCAATACTCCACCGTAATTTGACGATAGCGTGGTACAAGTCCGCGAATCATCGGTACAGAAAGGCATCCTTCCCAGCCTTTTTCAGTTTCCTCAGTATGGGAGACAATCCGAGGATTAATCATTGCAGTTGGCTCCATCAGTGGCGCGTGAGGATAGCGATTATTAGGATGGGATGCAATGATAATTAGCTGTAGCGATCGCCCAATTTGGGGAGCCGCTAATCCTACGCCTCTGCTTTCTCGGAGCGTGAAAAGCATTTCATCAATTAGCTTTTGAATTTTGGGATCTTGCACATTGGTAATCGGTTCCGCTTTTTCACGCAGTTGGGGATTTCCTAATTGATAAATTGTCAGCTTTTTTGTGAACAACTTATTCATTACAGAATTAATCATGGTCTTAATTGATTTAATAAAAAGTTTTGGTGTTGCAGAAAAAATATAAATCAACAAGAAGTCAGGGCTAAAGAATCATGAATATGGTGAATTAGCAGTCGTATAGCAATTTTAAATATTTAGAAGAGCCTGTCGAAGTGTCGAAGCCCCTACTCTTATTTGAAACAGCTATAAATCGTATCTTAACTTATTGAGTATCTGCGAATAATAGATTTCTAGGTATAGCGAAGCAAGAGTTCGTTAGGACAAATCAAAACCCAAGAAGCGAGTGGCGGCGCTCCGCGCCGCCACTCGCTTCTTGGGTTTTATGTCGTGCTATAAATATCGGATTATTGCTTGCGCCTGATCGAATTGTACCGAAGATGCTTGTCATTCCTTGGCGCTTACCCACGCAGCTAATGCCTATAGGTTGGTTGGATAAGCGATCGCCTCTGTTTCGATGTTATATTTCGGTCAACCAACAAAACTGATAACCATTAAGCATGATGCGTTCATCTTGCTGAGATGGACTTTTACCAGTATACAGATCGACAAATCGGCTATACGCACTAAAACCCTTATTACTCAATGTTGACAAGTCTAAATATTGCGGATTTATATCAAAATTTGCTAGTACCAACACTTTTTCTGATGGACGCAGATGATCGAACCGAATAAAACCAAGCAAATGTTCGTTGTCTAATTGGAGCAACTCACGATTATTAAAATCGGCAAACGCCGAAATTTCTTTGCGAATAGCAATCATCTTTTTCATGGCAGTGAAGATCGCATATTGTTCAGTGCCTTGTTTTTTGCGTAGTTCAGCTTTTTCCCAATCAATTTTTGGACGATGAACCCAACGATTATCATTGCTTTTGCTAGGGTCTTCACTAAAGCTGTAATCATTGAGTACACCGATCGCATCACCGTTATAAATCAAAGGAATCCCCCCAAAGGATAGAACAATGCCATGTAGTAAGAGAATTCTATTAATAGCAGCAGAAATTAAGTTGTTGTCTCCCAATTCCAGAGCCGACTCTAGACCAACTAACGAAGCCAATGATCCACAGATCCTTCCATCTCCTGTAGCTTCATTATGCATGAATTCTAGACCCCTAGGCGAGCCGTCAAATTTGCCGCTAAAATAATCAACCAAAAAGCGTCGGTGGGAATGGGGTTCATAACCTGCTAAGCGAATATCATTATCGTCAAAGCCAAAACCAATATCATCATGACAACGGACATAATTTAGCCAAGTCGCTCGTTCCAATTTATTAGGCAAGCTTTTAATCCCTTGACTGAGGAGTTTCGTATTTTTAGTTGCTACACTATCCCAGAGCAGAGCCATCAGAGTAGCGTTATAGGCAATTTCACATTCTTTAGCCGCGATCGCATCTTCACCAAAATACTTAATTACTTCCACAGGTGCAACAATCGCTTCGGCAATAAACAGTACCCCTGGGGCAGAAACTTGGCAACAGTCTTTCATCAACTGTAAGATTAGATGGGCTTTGCGTTCATTTTGACAAGAAGTACCAATCTTCTTCCACAAAAAAGCCACGGCATCAAGACGCAAAATATCCACACCTTGATTTGCCCAAAACAGAATGATATCCAGCATTTCAATAAATACCGCAGGGTTGCTGTAGTTCAAATCCCATTGATAATCATGGAAAACTGTCATGACCCATTTTCCCATTTCAGGATTCCAAGTAAAATTACCAGGATCGGTTTCGGGAAATACTTCTGGCATACTCTGCTCGAACATATCAGGTATTTCTCGACCCTCAAAGATGTAGTAATAGTCTTGAAAACGGCGATCGCCTTTGATGGCTTTCTTAGCCCATTCATGTTCGTCAGAAGTATGATTTAGAACAATATCTAGCACTAATAAAATATCGCGCTTGCGGAAATCTTCGGCAATCAGACGCACATCTTCTAAGTCACCAACGCGATCATCAATTTGTCGAAAATCACTGATTGCATAGCCTCCATCACTTTTTCCTTCAGGACATTTCAAAATCGGCATAATATGCACCATATTAATCCCTAGCTCTTGAAAATAGCTGGTTTTGCTCACAAGATCCCGTAAATTGTCAGCAAATCCATTGGAATAAAGAGCCATCCCTACCCATTTTTGTGACAAAAACCAGTTGTGATCCTGTTCGCGTTGTATATCCAAACGCTCTAATTCTGGAGAGCGATCGATATAGCCCTTTGCCATCGTTTCCACTAGGCGCAACATCTGCAATTTGAAGTCATCGCGATGCCCGTACAGAGTATAAAAAAGCGAATGGATTGCGTAGAAATTAGCACCAAGACGGGTATAAAAGTGTCGTAGATCTTGACGACGAATTTCAGGTTTTAAATCATCAAGGATAGAATTTAAGAGTGAATGAGAGATTTGTTCGTACATAGAGTTTCCCTAAAATATGCTTGCCTGTAGAATGATGTGCCGCGCAATCTGGGACATATTATTCTATCCATTTTTGTGTATCTGGATAATAATGAACAACTCCTTCTAAAATCCCTGCGCTATAGTTTCCATTCATACCCAAAAAGTCTCCCTGAGCTAAATACAATCTATGGGCATTCCCTAGTTCTTTAGCTTGCTGTTGAGCCTGTTCAATAATGTCCCTATGGGCATTGGCAACTAAAACAGAAGGTACTGAACTAATCAACAATGGTAGATCGTTTCCACTGTCACCTGCAAAAACGGTATTAGTGGCATCGCATTCTAATTGATCCATCAAAAACTCTACTGCATGGAGTTTGGTGGCATTGGCGGGCAATATATCTAGCAAACCAATTCCCTTTGCTTCATCAACACTGTAAATTAAACTTGCAGCAATGTTTTGTTCTTCAAGCCGATCGCTGATGTACTGCTGCAAAATATCTTTTTCGACATCTAAGGGCAGATAATAACTAAGTTTAAATCGACTCTGTTGATCGGGTTCTTGCAAAACTAAATGCGATATTTCCGCTAAATCGGCAAACCAAGGCTCTAAATCTACAGCATTTAAACCTCGCCAATCAACTGCAATTTGTTGTGTCCAGCTTTGCCAAGATTTCCAGCGATCGCCTTCAAATCGGTACATTGTGCTACCAACATCGCCAACCACCCAATCGGGTGTAGGCAAATCATATTCTTGAATTGCTTCTTGAACTAAGGTCAGATTTCTACCACTTACATATGCCAAGTGGACTTCAGGACGGCTGACTAGACGGGAGAATATGTCTCGCGCTTCAGGGGATTCTGGTTGAGTTCCATTGGGTAATAGAGTGCGGTCAAGGTCAGTACAAATCAATAATTTCTGCATAGGTCACGATTATATTAGTTATTGATGTAAACAGTGTTCCCGCCGAAGATGGGAACACTGTTTATAAATTAAAGAAGTCATAATGGGCGATCGCCTCTAAGATGCCCCCAGCGTGAGCGCTATCCGCAAAATATACGCGATCGCTATCACTCAGATTCAACAGCTCTTCACGGTGACGATTGTCAACGACCACGCCCAAAGTATTGCCACGGAGCATATCTTCATCGCCACCCGATCCACCATTCACCAAAACCTGTTCTAAAGGAATGTTCCATTGTCTAGCGACATAGCGCAGAGCAAGCCCCTTAGATGCTCTTGCAGGCACAATGTCTAGATATTGACCAAAGGAAAGCGTAGCATTTACTGACAATTCCTGTTGACGCAATAGAGTCAAAATTTCCTCCATTGGCGGCGCAAGATTGGCATCGTAGTAATAGGAGACTTTAAACCGACTTTGCTGCTCCTTTGGCTGTGGGGCAATCCCTGGTAATGGATCAATAATGCGTCGTAATACCTGCGGTGTCCACCAGCGATCGATATGGTAGTTCCAAGCAATATCGGCAGTATATTGAGGTGGATAGTAAATCTCTGTGCCTAGACTGGTAATCAAAACATCGGGAGTGGGAATTCCATAGGTTTTTAAAATTTTGAGAACAGAATCTAATCGCCGACCTGTGGCGATGCCAAACAAAAATTTTCTGTGTTGTTGGCGGACAAGTTGGATAAATTGTGCCAATGCTTCCGCATCCCCCAACAAGGTATTGTCGATCGCCGTGAAAATCGCTCGTTTGCGATATTGTCCTGCCTTTGGTGAAAATGTTGGCTTGGGTAAAGGTTCCTGTTGCAGTACGAGTGGTTGAATTCTTTGCAAATAGGTTTGAGCGTGAGCATCCCATGAATAGAATTTGGCAACATTTTTTAATCCATTCTCAGAAAATTGCTGCCAGAGTGTGGCATCTTCAAGAATCTGTAATAAAGCCTCAGCGATCGCCTTCTCATTCAGAGGATCGACTAATAACCCATTCTGACAATTACCAATAATATCCACTGGCCCCCCATTTTCCGTGGCAACCAATGGCAATCCACTTGCCGCCGCCTCTAATAGTGTTAGTCCAAAAGGCTCAGTGAGAGCAGGATTTACAAACACGCCCTTAGACTTCACTGCTAATCGATAAATATCAGCAACTTCACTAGAGCTATGGTGTTTCGGTAGAGCCACGCGACCATAGAGATCGTAGCAATCCATCACTAGCAATAACTCTGTTAAAACATTTTGCGCCCCCTCATTTAGTTCTCGAATATCCTGTCGATTTCCAGCCACGATGACCAGATTAGCGAGTTCTTGGAGACGAGGAGATTGACCATAGGCTTCTAAAAGTGTAACGATATTTTTGCGCTGATCGGGTCGAGAGAGAGCTAGAATGATTGGCTTCTCAGAATTATTGAGAAACTTGGCTAGAACTTCTTGAAAAGCGATCGCTTGATTATTTTCTGTTGGCGGATAAAACTGCTCCAAGTCAGTCCCTGGAGGAATAATTGCCATTTTTTCGGGCGTGTAATAGTCATAAAGTTCATACTGATCTTCAATTTCATTACGAGTACTAGTAATCACTAAGTCCGCAGTACTTAAGGTATCCTCTTCGGCACTGACCCTCTGGAACATATGATAGCGTTCTTCGATCTGTTCTAGGGGCATTCCTGAACCTAGTAGTCTTCGCAATTTATCACGCCCCAAGGAATGCCCTGTATGAATTAGAGGTAAACCCGTTAAGTGGGAAAGACGCACGCCCACATATCCCGCATCGGCATAATGAGTGTGGATAATATCAGGTAAACGCGGCTGTTTAAGTAAATAAGTAAACAAGCGATCGGTAAAGCCATCTAGATGACTCCATAACTCTTCTTTAGGAATATAGCCTTCATGTCCTGCTTCAATCCTGACAATCTGAGTGTTTTCGGCTAAAGCTTCAGTCTCTAAGCTATATTCAGCATCTACAGCATCGTCAATTATCAATCTAGTAACTAAATCCACCCGCTCTACATTTGTCTGTTTGGCAAAAGCTTTAGCCAATTCCACTACATATTTTGTTTGACCTCCAGTATCTGCATCTCGACCCAGTTCTAGATTATGACCTCTGATCAATCCATGAATGCTGATAAGCAGGATATATAATGGTTTCTGGTTCTTTTTGGACATAACTGGTTAATCTAAGTTTAAAGTACAACAGATTTGAACAATTCTCCAAATGACGTATTGTAAAACGTAGACCATAACTATAAGAGCCTAGAGTATTGTCTCTACGTTTCTGTTTTAGAACGTCTATTACATTTTAAGAGTATTTGTAAAATTAAAAAATTTTTCTCAAATATCCTCCTAATGAATGAGTTAATTTAAATTGGAATTTGCAATATTTGATTGAAATAGAATAATATTTAAGGCTTGAAACTGAATTATAAGTAGCCCACTATACCTAAAATCTGAAACTAGAATTTGTGTTGCTCGGATATACAGTCTATTAAGGCTTTGAGTAGTACAAATAAACTTGAGGAAGCAGCGCGGAGCGCCGCTTCCTTAAGCTTATTTGGGTTCTAACTAAGCGCAAAGCGCTGTAGCAATTTTAAATATTTAAGAGAGGCTTCGACACTTCGACAGGCTCAGTGCATTGCTTCGCTTAGCCAACGTAATAGTATCCATTTGGTAACTAATAACCTTTGATGTTATTGATTATTAAGAATAATGTATATCCCAATTATTGGAAAAATAATGATGAAAATATAACCAATCTTATATGCGCGATCGCTGGATTTGAGCAGGTGTTAGCATCGGCTTAGCCAGAGCTTTTGCGAAGGACGGCTACTGATTTTGAAACTAATTAGCCTACAGAATAAGGACAAGCCAATGAAATTTGGATATACGATCATTTATGTTGCCGATGTGCCTAGTTCGATCGCTTTTTTTGAAAATGCCTTCGGACTTCGCAAGAAGTTTGTAGATGATTCGGGAACCTACGGCGAACTCGACACTGGCGAAACCACTTTATCTTTTGCCGCCCATTCCTTGGGAGAAGACAACCTTCCTCATGGTTATGTTGCCGCAGATTCCTCAGAAAAGCCTTTGGGCATGGAAATTGCCTTGATAACCGATAAAATTGAAACTGCCCACCAAAAAGCGGTTGCCGCTGGTGCGATCGAAATAGCAGCTCCAAAAGCCAAACCTTGGGGACAGATTGTTTCCTATGTAAGGTGTCCTGATGGAACGCTTGTCGAACTATGTACTCCTATCTCTTAAAGATGAAAAATCAAAGGTAAATAATCATGATAGAAACGTTAACCGCCCTAGTCCCCGCCCAAGCGATCGCCGAATTTCCTGCTAATACATTTCTAGAGAGCATTGTTGTCGATGCGGATAATACTTTATTTATCACTAGTCATTATGAAGGTAAGGTCTTTCGCATTAGTATAGATGGAGCGATCGCGACCCACGCAGCGATCGCAGGCAAAGCGACTGGCTTGGCATTGACATCAGATGGAAAAATGCTGGTGTCAGGTTGGGATGAGAAGGAAACTTCTGTAGTATGGCTTATTGCTGGCGATGGAACGGTTGAACTTTTGACAGAATTGCCCGAAGCTATATTTCTGAATGGATTGACTGGATTAGATAGTGATAATTACTTGATTGCTGATTCCTATCGCGGTGCGATCTGGAAATTGAACGTGCCAACAAAAACGGCTACTATCTGGCTAGAACATCCCGATCTCGCACGCACTTCTCCCGAAGAAGGCACTCCTGCCGTCAATGGTTTAAAAATCTACGACAATTTTCTCTATGCCTCTAATACACAAAAACAGCAGATTGTGAAGATTCCCATTCTCGCTGATGGTTTGGCAGGAGAACCAGAGATATTTCTCACTGGAGTTAATATTGACGATTTTGCCTTTGATATCGAAGGGAATCTCTACGGTACGACTCACATTTTTAACAGCGTGGTGAAGATCGCTCCAGATGGCGCTGTCACTACTATTGCTCAACTAGAGCAGGGCATGGCTGGTAGCACGGCTCTAGCTTTCGGGAAATCTGAAGGCGATCGCACTAGCATCTATGTCACCACCAACGGCGGCATGTCCTTCCCTCCTGCTACAGGGGTTGAGTCAGGAAAGGTGGTAAGGCTTGAAGTTGGTATTGCTGGGCTGCCATTGGTTTAAATCCTGCTAATCACTAATGACGAAACAAATGAATCAAAGCGATCGCATGGAATCGGATGATAATCCCGTAACTGTTGATGTTGCTCTCAATGTTAAGCCCTCTTGTGAGCAGGAATTTGAGAGCATCTTAACAGAAATGATTTCTGCTGCTGAAATGTTTGATGGTCATCTGGGAGTAAATATCTTTCGTCCCGATGATACGTCAAATCTTCAGTATCGGATTGTATTCAAATTTGATCGCCTTAGTAATTATCGGCTATGGGAAAGTTCGGAAATCCGCAAAGGTTATCTCGAAAAGCTCAATCGATTGCTTGTAGATGCAAGTAAGCTTCAGGTTCTCACTGGATTGGAAACTTGGTTTACTCTATCCACCAGTAAAGCGATTTTACCGCCGCCACGCTATAAGATGTTCGTTCTCACTTGGGGAATTATCTTTATCTTAATAAATTTTATGAATACATTGGTAATCCCAAACCTCTCTTTTTTGCCACCACCTCTAGCGACTTTGCTGGTTTCAGGGCTGATGGTGTTTGTGATGACTTACATCATCATGCCAAGAGTTACTAAGCTTTTTGCTAAGTGGCTCTATCCAAAAGTTTCTTAATAAACTGGATTTTTATATATGTGTGTTAAAGTCCACGAAAGAAGTCTAAAAAGTTGAACTTTGCTAGATAAAACTCTATTAGGGTATATTACCCTATAAAAAACTTGTTATTACACTCATTGTTTTTTTATCTTACAAGTTGTGTGATATTTATCTTGTACAGGTATTTATCCTGTAATCCGCAAGATATTACATAGTTATGCAGTACAACCAGTCAACAGAACCATAGTCAACGTATGTAAAGGTGTGGAGCAAATGAAACCATTATTTTGGAGCTTGTACGTTTGCCTAATCCTAACTTTCCCAGTTCAAGCTCAAACAGGATCTTCTCCTAGTCAAACTAATTCTGATCAGTCAGCAACTATGCTAGAAACAATTCAAGTGGTTAGTGTCGTTGTTGGAGTCGTGATTAGTGTCTTGGGTTTCGCTGCTACTCAGTTCAACCAAGCAAGAGTAAGAAGAAATGAAGCGGCAAAACCTTTCTTAGAGCTTCGGCAAAAGTACTACTTAGAAGCTGTTCAAGCTGCGGCAGTATTGTCTAATTTGGAAGAGCATACCCCTGATGAAATAGCAAAAGCTCGTAAGAGGTTTCGTGAACTATATGTTGGGGAACTAAGCTTAGTGGAGTCAAGAGAGGTAGAATTACGCATGGTAAAGTTAGCTGAAGCAATTGATCCAGAGCTTGGAAATCTTACCTCAGGACAAGATGCAGCTTTGAAATTAGCTCGTGCTCTTCGGAACTCATTGATAAAGTCGTGGGGTGTAGATAAGTCAATAGTTGATAATTCTGATAAGTAAATGATGCTTGTACGCGAAGTCTCCAAGTTATTAGCTAATACAGCATAACAATTCAAGTGCAGTGGACGGTTGAAAGCCACTGGTGCTAATCGAGGTTATCTACGCCACTGATTTGAGCCGTTAACTTCATCCAGCAGAATTTGCAAGAGATCAACAAAAATAACAGCTATATGAATTACCTATTCCTCGATACATGTGTTTTGTTGGATGTTTCCACAAAGAGGAGCGATCTTCCCCTCGTATCTGCACTAGAGGAACTGATTGACTCAAACAATGTAAAACTAGTCTTAGTTGATCTAGTTGTTGAAGAATACGAGCGAAATAAAGAGGATGTGGCGAAAAAAACAGCTAAACGCCTATCTCATGAGTTCAAGCAGGTTAAGGCTATGGTAAGTGAATTTGCGAATGAAAAACAAGCTGAGACAATCGAAGTTCTAAATGATATTAATGCACGATTACCTCTTTTGACAGATGCAAATTACGCAACCATCCATAGAGTTGAAAGGCTGATTGAATCAGCAGAAATCTTTTCAATTAGTGAGCGTTCAAAAGTTGCAGCGGTTCAACGTGGTTTAGACAAAAGAGCACCTTTCCATCTCAGCAAAAACTCTGTTGCAGATGCTGTTATTATTGAGCAGTTTTTCGAGTTTTTGAGCAGTGTTGACAATAGCTTGCATGCTTGTATTTTTGTTACTCACAACCATAACGACTTTTCCTCGAAAGATCATCGAAAGCCCCATTCAGATTTTGACGAGATATTTGCTATTCCCAATGCTTTATATTTCAATAATCTAGCTTCAGCTATCGACCATATTAGTCCAGATTCGCTCTCTGAAATCGAGTTTGAATATGACTTTGCGGAAGAAACTAGGGCATTAAGAGAAATATTAGATGCTATGGATGAGCTAGTTGATAAAGTCTGGTACAACCGCCACCAAAATCGTATGTGGGGTATTAAAAGCGGTGAAATAGAGGTCATACCTGAAGGAACTGAACGCTACGGTTCTAATGTAATTCATGAACATATCCTCAAAGGTGCTATTAAATCAGCCAAGCTAGTGGAGAGTAAATATGAAGACACCGGTCCATGGAGTGACTTTGAGTGGGGGATGATTAATGGCAAGTTATCGGCACTACGTTGGGTGCTAGGTGATGAGTGGGATATGTTAGATACATAAAGTTAACAAAGCATTGCAACGGACAAGCCGTTGAACGGCGTTATTCCGAAACCCGCGAATTCGTTAAAGTTGTCTGTTTTTAGCCAAGAATAGGCACTAAAAAATGACTTGCTTCGTTGATGAGTTCCGAGAAGTTATTGGCGATCGCAATGTTGAGGAATTGATAGGCGATCGGGGCATAACAAATCCACTTGGTTGTTTAGTTACGAGAAGTTATTGGCGATCGCAAAGAGTGTGAACTTGATAAGAGTCTCATTAAGTTAAACTGAGAGAGACCATACTGAAGCAATTACGAATGAATCAATGAAAGTCAGATTTGCCACTCCCGATGATGTTCCCACAATTTTCTCATTCATCCAGAAGAAATCAGAGTTTGACCGAAAAATTGGCGCATTTTCTGGCGTACTGCAAGTATCTGAAGACAAACTACGTCAAACACTTTTTAAAGCGATTCCTTTTTCATACGTCTTGTTTGCAGAGTCTTCAGGATATGACGTTGGGTTTGCATTGTATGGGTTCAGATACTCATCGTTTGCAGGTCAGCCTAGCATTTGGCTTGATGACCTGTATGTGGACGAAGAAGTAAGAAATCAAGGTGCAGGAGCAGCTTTAATGCAGCGCCTCGCTCAAATTGCTCAGGAAAATGATTGTACTCATATTGCTTGGAATGCTGATGCGCGAAACGTTCGTGGACTTAGATTTTATTCTCGGTTAGGTGCAGAGATTACGGAGCAGCATGGGAATCGATGTTTTTTGAGGTGGGTTCCGTGGTCGATTGCATAACAATAAATGTCTAAGCATGAAAAAATCTCAAGGAATATCTGGTTTTGTTGTTATTCCTATGCGTTAGATTGTGGAAAGAATCAATTTTAGCTTTGAGAGATGTAAAAGCCTTGTCAAGAACTTTGACAGAACTCTGGTGAATGCAAATGCTGGATTCAAATTATGCTTTATCAGGCTTATGCTTAAGCGTCTTGCTGCCACCTCTTATATTAATGCGATCGGGGCTTTTCATGATGCATTATAGAGATATATCTTAAAAATATTTAATAATTAAGTCTTTTACAGTCTAAGTTACAGAAAGACCAAACGGGTTGTATCAAGTATAGTTGGAATAAAAGTATATGTTGAATGGTATTTCGCAATTGTTGGACACCAGCGGATATATGCCTCATGGACATTGCTATCTTTGGCAAACTAATCTAGTTGGTTTACACGTTATTGCCGATAGCTTGATATCCTTAGCTTATTTTTCTATTCCAACTATGCTGTTTTACTTTGTCAGTAAACGCGGAGATGTCGAGAAATTTAGAAGGGTTTCTTTTTTGTTTGGAGCATTCATTATTGCTTGTGGGATAACGCATACATCGGCGATTTTGACTCTTTGGTATCCTGCTTACTGGCTATCAGGAATTCTGAAAGCAATTACGGCAATTGTTTCCATTTACACAGCCTTTGAACTGTTTTTTATCATTCCAGTGGCTTTATCGATGCCCAGTGCCGAAGAGTTACTAGAGGCAAACCAAGCTTTAGAAATAGAAATAACCGAGCGCCGAAATACAGAAATAGCTCTTCGAGAAAGTGAAAAGCGCTACCAATCTCTGGTTGTTGAATTGGAACAAAGGGTTCAGGAGCGAACCTTAGAACTTGATCTGCAAAATCAGGCTCTAGAGTCAGCACGACATGAGGCAGAATCCGCCAATCAAGCAAAAAGTGATTTCTTGGCAATGATGAGTCACGAAATCCGAACTCCGATGAATGGCATTATTGGTATGACTAATCTGCTCCTAGATACAAAACTCAGTGACAAGCAGCGCAACTTTGTGAACATCGTGCAGGGTAGTAGCAACAGTTTGTTAACGATTATCAATGATATCCTTGATTTCTCAAAGATCGAGTCAGGCAAACTAGAACTAGAACACTATCCATTTAATTTGTTTGATTGTGTCAGTGACGCACTAACTTTGTTGAGTATCAAAGCTGTTGAAAAAGATTTAGAGCTAACTTATCAAATTGACCCAAGAGTTCCATCAATATTAGTCAGCGATGAGACGCGAATTAGGCAGATTTTAGTTAATCTCGTGGGAAATGCTCTCAAGTTTACGAATGAGGGGAGGATACATTTACGTATATCAGCACAGG
The DNA here is from genome assembly GCA_003249015.1 of Pseudanabaena sp. GTDB lineage: Bacteria > Cyanobacteriota > Cyanobacteriia > Pseudanabaenales > Pseudanabaenaceae > Pseudanabaena. Next base: position 219,915 of record QBLS01000004.1, read on the forward strand.
AGATTAGCGATCGCGAAGTTGACAGTTACGAGCTTTTATTTTCCATTCGTGATTCGGGGATAGGTATTCCTGAAAGTGGTATTTCTAAATTATTTGAAGCTTTTACACAGGTTGATGCCTCTACGGCTCGCAACTATGGTGGGACTGGACTAGGGCTAGTGATCTGCAAAAGACTAGCCAAGGCTTTGGGGGGCACAATCTGGGTGGAAAGTCATGGTTCTATAGGTGGATTTCCCTCTGATGAATGGTTGACAGGTTTTCAGGCTAATCCCGATGTCACCTGTGGTTGCACATTTTATTTCACAATTAAAGCCAATTCCATATCTGAAACTGTAGTTAAAAATCCTATGGGGTTGAATCAATTAGGGAATAGAATTGAGCAGTTTCCCCATGATTTGGCAAGTCACTTTCCTCTCAATATTTTGGTTGCCGAAGATAATCTGGTCAATCAGCAATTGCTAAGATTAATTCTAGAAAATCTTGGCTACAGTTGCGATATTGTCAGTGATGGGGTCGATGCAATTAAAGCGGTACAGAATTGTATCTACGATCTGATACTAATGGATATTCAGATGCCTGAAATGGATGGATTAGAGGCAACTAGGCATATTCGGGAAATGGAGAAAAAATCTCAAGTAACCAGAAGTCATCCCACCAAAATTATTGCAGTAACCGCAAGCGCTATGGAGGGTAGTAGACAGAGATTTTTGCAGGAGTCTATGGATGGCTATATTTCTAAGCCAATAAGGGTTAGTGAGTTGGTGCAGGTCTTGACTAGTTCAGAGCCTGTAAGTATCGTTAAATCAGCAGAGGAACACTTAAACATTAGAGAAGAGGCAATTGATAGAGAAACTTTTGAAAGCTTTAAACGTATGGTTGGTTGTCAAAAAGATGACCACTTGATTGCAATGCTAATTGATTCTTATTTAAGGGATCTCGAAAATTTTCAAGCAAAAATATCTCATAGTATCGAATCAGGAGATTGGCAATTGCTAAACCTGTTGAGTCATTCTCTTAAATCTTCTAGCGCTTCGTTAGGAGCGATGCGGTTAGCTGATATTTGCAGAAATATAGAGAAAAGATCTCTAAGTGATTTGACGGATAAAGATTTAACCAAGATGAATATTATTAAGGATGAGTTTTTGTGTGAGTGCGATCGCGTTAAATTGACATTGACGGCTTTAGCGGGTGGATTAATCTGATGAGGTATTAATTCACGAAAGAGTTGATACACTTTTGTTAATTAGAAACTATATTGCGCCTAATTAATACCTCAGCTATAGCTTTACCAAATGGAAAAATATCGTGGCAGAAACTTTTGTAATTGAAGAGTCAAGAGTCGTAGAACTACGCCAGCTATTGCAAAAAGCTAGTTATGAATACTATGTGCTTGACGCTCCAACAATGGCGGACTCAGTTTATGATGCCCTTTATCGCGAACTGCAAGATCTTGAAACTAAGTATCCTCAACTAATTACAGCGGATAGCCCCACCCAGCGCGTTGGCGAAAAACCAGCTAGTCAGTTCAATTCAGTTCAGCATAATATTCCCCTTTTTAGTCTGGAAAATGCATTTGATGATGGCGATGTCAAGGCATGGCAAGAGCGTTGCCAAAAGGGATTAGAAAAAACAGAATTTCTAGATAGTGTTTGTGAGCTAAAAATCGATGGCTCGGCGATCGCGCTCACTTATCAAGAAGGAATCTTAGTTAGAGGTGCGACTAGAGGTGATGGCATCTCAGGCGAAGATATTACCAGCAATATCAAAACTATTCGGGCTATTCCTTTACGATTAAATTTAGAAAACCCTCCCGAACACCTAGAGGTTAGAGGTGAAGCATTTTTGCCGATCGCTATTTTTGAACAAATCAATCAAGAGCGATCGCAACAGAACGAAGCTCTATTTGCCAATCCCCGCAATGCCGCCGCTGGAACCTTACGACAGCTTGATTCTCGGATTGTGGCAAAGCGCCGCCTTGATTTTTTTGCCTATACAGTGCATATCAATCGGGAAGATTTTGCGAAGCAAAATCTTCCTGACGTGTCTTCTCAATGGCAAGCTTTGGAGTTTTTGCAACAGGTCGGTTTTCGGGTCAATCCCAATAAAAGACTTTGCAAATCGCTCCAAGAATTACAGGAATACTATGACCATTGGGCAACGGAACGGCTGAAACTGCCCTACATGACCGATGGCATGGTGATTAAGTTAAATAATTTCTCCCATCAAGAAAATCTTGGCTTTACCCAAAAAACTCCACGATGGGCGATCGCATGGAAATATCCCGCCGAAGAAGTGCCGACAATTATTGAATCTGTGACGGTGCAGGTGGGACGCACGGGGACACTTACCCCTGTTGCAGAGTTGCGTCCGATCTTGCTCGCTGGCACAACTGTCGCTAGGGCGACTCTACACAATAGCGATCGCCTCGCGGAGCTGGATCTGCATATCGGTGATACGGCGATTGTCCGTAAAGCTGGCGAGATCATTCCTGAAGTGGTACGGATTTTGCCAGAACTGCGCCCCAAGGAAGCAATCAAATTTGTGATGCCTAGCCACTGCCCTGAGTGCGGTCAGCCCGTCCACAAACCTGAAGACGAAGCGGCAACACGCTGCGTCAATTGCCAATGTCCTGCGATTGTGCGGGGGGCGATCGAGCATTGGGTGAGCCGCGATGCACTGGATATCAATGGTGTGGGCGAGCGATTGGTCAAACAATTAGTTACTGAAAATCATGTAACGGCGATCGCTGATCTTTATGACCTCACCAGCGAACAATTGCAAACCCTTGAGCGCATGGGGCAGAAGTCAGCGGATAAAATTATTGCCGCGATCGCCCAGTCAAAAAGTAAGCCTTGGGCGCGGGTACTCTATGGTCTGGGAATCAGGCACGTTGGCAGTGTCAATGCTCAAAATATTGCTGATAACTTCCCCAATGTGGATTTATTGGCAAGCGCTAGCCCTGAAGCGATCGCTTCTATCTTTGGCATTGGCGAAGAAATCGCTCAATCTATTTACCGATGGTTTCGCCAAGAGGCAAATCAGAACTTGATCCAGCGACTGCAAGAGGCAGGGTTGCAGTTTGTGGCTACGGCAAAGGAGCAATCTGCGATCGCGGTGAACCCTAATATTGCGGGGCAAACTTTTGTGGTTACGGGGACATTACCCACCCTCAAGCGCGATCAAGCTAAGGACATGATCAAGGCTGCTGGCGGTAAAGTTACAGACTCAGTGAGTAAGAAGACAAATTACTTAGTTGTCGGCGAGGAAGCAGGATCTAAGCTAGACAAAGCGCAGTCTTTGGGTGTGACTTGTATCTCTGAAGAGGAGCTATTGCAGTTACTCCAATCACCATGAACCTGTGGCGCACGCGCAGCGTGCACCATAGGTTTTAGGGTTTTATATTTAATTGCGCCTTGTTACTCAGATGGTATAAGACCAACCTAAACAAAGAATTGGGACCCAACATAATCATAATTAAAGAAAAGCGATTGATATAGCTGTACTCATTCTTGCTAGGGCATAAAACCCAGAAGACGAGTGGCGGCGAGAAGCGCCGCCACTCGCTACTTGGGTTTTGATTTTGTCCTAATACAAGTGACTAAGGCTATACCAAATCAACCTTGAGAAATTATTAGCAAGATTTATGACAAAGCCGAAACGTATTGGTATTTTGACAAGTGGTGGTGACTGTGGCGGACTGAACGCCGTAATTCGGGCGGTTGTGCGCCGCGCCCGTGACTATGATATTGAGATTTATGGCATTAAAGGCGCAACTCAAGGATTGATGAATCGTCCTGTGGAAGCAGAACTACTGGACATGAAAAAAGTTTCAGGAATTTTGCGCTACGGTGGCACAATTTTGGGGACTGTAAACAAAGGCAATCCCTTTGCCTATCCACAGCCCGACGGCTCAATTCTCGATCGCTCGGAAGAAGTGATTGAGGGATACCATAAGCTGGGACTGGATGGACTGATTGGTATCGGTGGAGATGGCAGCTTAGCGATTTTGCGCCGCCTTGCTCAACAGGGGCAGATGAACCTCGTCGCTGTACCAAAGACGATTGATAACGATTTGGGCGCAACCGAGAACTCGATCGGATTTAACACAGCGGTGAGTGTGGCAGTGGAGGCTCTAGATCGCCTCACCTACACCGCCATCAGTCACAGTCGCGTGATGATTTTAGAAGTAATGGGGCGAGATGCGGGACATATCGCCGTCAGTGCTGGCATTGCTGGCGGCGCTCATGTGGTTTTGATCCCAGAGATCCCCTATGACCTTGATGAAGTATGCGATCGCTTGATGAATCGAGCCTTACGTGGATTTAATTTCAGCATAATGGTAGTCGCGGAGGCGGTAAAAACTCCCACAGGCGAGCCAGTCAAGTATACCAATAGCCTCGGTCAGACCCTCTATGGTGGCATCGGTCAATATCTTGGCGATCAGATCAGCACACGCACAGGCATGGAAAGCCGCGTCAGCGTTTTGGGTCATGTGCAGAGAGGTAGCACGCCATCCCCCCTTGATCGCATTCTTGGTGCAGCTTTTGGAGTCGCAGCGGTGGATTTGGTTGCACAAGATAAATACGATCGCATGGTGGCTTGGGTAAATCGGGAAGTAATCGATGTGCCAATTGCTGATGCGATCGCTCAGTACAGCGCCGTTGATATCCATGGCACTTTGGTTCGTACTGCGATCGGTTTAGGAACTTATGTGGGCGAGGTTGATTAAGTTTAAATATTTAGGAGAGGCTTCGACGCTTCGACAAGCTCAATGCATCGCTTCGCTCAGACAGAAGTATACATTGGCTGAGCGAAGTCGAAGCCCTAACTCTTATTTGAAACAGCTATAGCAAAAATCAAAACCCTAGAAGCGAGTGGCGGCGCTCCGCGCCGCCACTCACCTTCTGGTTTTATCAAAAATTCAAAAACGTTGTGAAGCAATGTTTTTGAATTTTTGATTGACCTGCCATGAGATCACTCCGCCTAGCCAAGAAAGGCAAATTGCCAAGGGTAAAAATATCAGATCTCCCAATTCCTCCAAAGGATCCAAAACTCTTAAAATCCATACATGAACCAGATAGGTCGTAAAACTAGCTTGGGCAAATGTTTGGATATAGGGTTGAGCCTTCCGCCATAAAAACTGGATGGATTGGGGAAAATCTTGTTCCTGCCAAGTTTGCCAAGAAATTGACCACAGGAGAAACATCAAAGACATGACAAATACTGATGGTCTGGTGTAATGTCCGACCGCTTCCGCAGCGTTTTTAGATACCGCCGCATAGTAAAATTCGCTAAGTTCTATGGTCGCCGCGATCGCAAATAGATATCCCCACCATCGCGAATCCCATCTATTGACCAGCTTTTCTATCCAGTGATTATCTTTAGCTAACCACACCCCAATTACAAAATAGGGCAACCAATAGATTAAGTGATTGCCGTCAGGGAGCATAATCTGCATATTGGGAAATAGACCTAACGTTCTAGTTAGCCACGCCCAACTAAAAAGCGTAAAAGTGGAACCAATCAAGAAATAGAGGTTATGTGGCGTAAAAACTATATGACGAACTAATGGATAGAAAACATAGCATTGAAAAATAATCCCCAAAAAATAGAGGTGATAGTCAGCCATCCCAGTAATTAAGGCTTGCCAAATTTGAAAGATACATTCGTTCCAACTTGATTGATTAATTTTAGGCTGACCGACCAGATTTAACAGGCTAAATAGAAGGTAAGGTGGCAAAATTCGTCCTAGGCGGCGCTGAAAAAATGTAATTAAATTAAATGGACGTTTTTGTTCAGTTTTAACTAGGGCAAAGCCAGAAAGCATTACAAAAACTGGTACTGTAAAGCGTCCAATCTGGTTGAACGCTGTGTTAATAAAAATTGTCGGGCTGAGGTTAACGGTATCATTCACGCCAAACCACCAGTGATGGGAAGCATGGATGGCGATTACGATGGTTGTGGCGATCGCCCTCAATAGATCAGAAAGTTCCCAAGTCATTTAGATTGATTGTCCAAAAATTCTATTTATTTTGGGAACCTTTAAGTCCCCATTCTCTAGGCTTTTTAAAATCCTAGGCAAGCCATCTTCCCCCCCTACTTGTACAGATTTAAGAATATGCAGACTATCTTCTAGCAGGGATTCTACATCTACCGTCTGGTAATCGGGAAGATATTTGGGTAAGCGACTTGTACCCTCACCCAATAAAATCGTTGCTCCATGCCAATTTTGATTATTTAAGTGATAGAGTCCCACCGCTATTTGGATAATTCCTTGATAAAAAGCGCGATCGCTTTGCCAAGCGTTATGCCAAATCTCCTCAAAAACATCATGGCAGGCATAATAGTTGCCGCTATTAAATAGCGCGATCGCCTCTTCAAACGGCTCAATCATTAGTTAATCCTTTTCAATTGCCACTCTTGGTTAAGACAGAGAAACCCTCGAATGTATAGCTTTCGAGGGTTTGCTGATTTTCTAACTTAGCACAAAAAAGCCAAGAAGGTTGTTCCGCCCACTATGCGGGCGAAACAACCTTCTTGGCTTTTTTGTATTAAAAAGACTATGATAACGATTATCATTCTTTGTTCAAAGTGTTAAGTATGCTTCTTGAAAAACTTGCAAAATCAGTGTTAGCTCTAGACCTGTCAAAACATAGAGGACTGAGTAGGTTCTCAGTCGCAACTTTAGCGGCGATCGCAACTAGCCTTGGAGCCTGTTCTGTCACCTCAGACACTAACTCACCTGTCAGTTCTACTGCCCAAACTCCCACCTCTTCGCCTGTCGCCAAGACAGAAAATCTCCCCCTAGTCGTAGCGACCAACTCGGTAGCCTGTGGACTCGCTGAACAGATTGCGGGTAATACGATTAATCTCAAATGTCTGATTGCGGCAGGTACAGATCCCCATATATATCAGCCCAATCCTGACGATCGCAAAGCGATCGATTCCGCGCAGCTAATTCTCTATGGTGGTTATGACTTTGAGCCAAGCTTGATCAAATTGATTCAAGCAAGTTCTAACCCAGCACCAAAAATTGCAATCAATGAAGTAGCTGTCCCTAATCCGATTATGACTGCCGATGGACATTCCCATAGCCACGAAGGTGATCATGATCATGATAAAGACGAGAAGAAGTCCGAAGGTGAAACGAAGGCGGCTGATCCCCATGTGTGGAACGATGCGGAAAATGGTATCAAGATTACGCAATCGATCAGCAAAAGTCTAAGTGAATTGCGTCCCGACCAAGCGGCAATGTACAGCACCAATACTGCCAAATTGGTCGATGAACTGACTCAAATTGATGCGTGGATTAAGACTCAAATTGCCACAATTCCTGAAGGTTCACGGAAGCTGATTACCACCCATGATGCTCTTGGTTACTATGCTCAAGCCTATGGAATCACTATCGAAGGCGCTTTAAATGGACTAAGTACCGATGAGCAACCCACACCCACTAGAGTCAAAGAACTGGTCGATGTCATTAAATCCAGTCAAGTTCCTACTATTTTTGCAGAAGTATCGATCAATCCCAAATTGATTAACACTGTAGCTAAGGAAGCGAATGTCAAAGTGTCAGAACGGGAACTCTATGCAGATGGATTGGGCGCTCAGGGGAGTGAAGCTGCCACCTATGCAGGAATGCTGATAGCGAACACCCGTACAATTGTGGAGGGATTGGGAGGTAAATTCACCCCTTTTCAACCTAAAAATTAATCCAAAAGATGAGTGGCGGCGCGAAGCGCCGCCACTCATCTTTTGGGTGATAGCTATATTTAAGCTTCAATAATCACGCGGACATTGCCGCGCTTTTTATTGACTCGACAGGCTGTCGTATCTCCCGATCGCTCAAATTCTAGATCTAATAGGGTTTGTCCAATCCGTAAGTTTTGAATCGATAGACGATTAATGGAAGTAAGTAAACAAGGATCGATGATCCGAAGCTGATTGGTGGTTGCATCAGGTACAAAGTTTGCCATCACCGAAATCAATTGAAAAATACTTCCCGTTGCCCAAGCTTGGGGTGAACAGGCGACAGGATACTGCACGGGGAATTTAAAACCATCATGTTCATAGCCACACAATAGCTCTGGAGGTCTTTGATAGGGCTGAGCGATTGTCATGTCGATTAATCCTTGAGCAATTCTCAAGGACTGTTTGACCAAACTATGCGATCGCATCCCGACCGCAATCAAACTATTATCGTGGGGCCAGACCGAACCAATGTGGTAGCCCATTGGATTGTAAGCAGGACTGAGACTGCTCAGAGTGCGAATCCCCCAACCATTAAACATATCAGGAGCATTTAAACGGGAGGCTACACTTAAAGCTTTTTCATAATCGCAAATACCTAAGTTCAAGCAGTGCCCAGCATTGGAAGTGATGCTATCCACAGGTTTGCCTGCGCCATCTAGGGCTAGGGCGTAATAGCCTTGGTCAGGCATCCAAAAATCATGGTTGAACCGCACTTTTAAATCCTGTGCTTGCGATCGCCAAAGTTCAGCGAGATCATGTAGCTGTCTTTTGGTAGCTAGTTCACTCATGCGGATTTTGGCAGCATAGACATATCCCTGTACTTCACACAAAGCGATCGCGCCCTCGGCGATCTCTCCCTTACTATTGACAATACAGTTGTCGGAATCTTTCCAGCCCTGATTAAGCAAACCTTTTGATGAAGATCGATAGTAGTGAAGATATCCCGTTTCTTGACAGTTGCGATCAATCCATGCCATCGCAGAGAGCGCATTTGGCCATAAATGATCTAATGTTGGCTGGTCAGCCGTCCATGCATAATATTCAGCATAGAGCATTAACCAAAGAGGGGTGGCATCGACCGTGCCATAGTAAGGAGTATGGGGAATTTCACGACAACGCGCCATCTCTCCGAGCCTGATTTCATGGAGAATTTTCCCCTTTTGTTCTTCTTGCCATTCATTATCTGCTTTGCCTTGAAAGTGAGCCAAAATAGAGAGAGTGTCGCGGGCAATCATCGGATCTAAAACCAAGGTTTGGGATGCAGCAATGATCGAATCTCTCCCAAACAAAGTGGAAAACCAAGGAACTCCCGCTGATAGAAAATTATGCTTTTCCGAAGTCTGTCTTAGTAAATAAATATCCTGTACAGCCCGATCAATTACTTGATTTAGGGATTTATTATCAGTTTGAATTTTTGTGATTTGCTCTGTCCAGAGTTTCTCTTCCAATAGCTCTTCGGTCTTTGCTTGAGCAAAATTTTCGGGGACACTAACAATCGATGTAGAACAATTGTCAGTAAATAAGTGAATTCGATATTCGATATTTACCGATTCGTGGGCTTCCAAATCCAATTGCCAGATGGCTGTATAACCTTGAATCTCTTGGGGCTGAAATGAGTCAAATTGAATTCGCGATTCCATCAAAGAACCATCTAAACCCTCATAGGCAAGCACAATTTCCTTAAGTGCGATTTCCAAGGTTTTTTGATCTTGATTTGGCAAATAGCTGAGATAGTTACCTCTCTTTTCTCGCCTAGTTCCTCTGACTTCAAATATATCAAGAAAATCAGCATCTAAACTCAAACTTAGGGTAAAGCTGACTGGATGGGTATTGTAGTTAGTTACTTGGATACGCTCAAAAAAACCACCCTTAATCACAATTTCCCGATGAATATCAATGGTTTCGGCTTTAATCTGACCACCCTTTCCATTCTCAATTTCGGGATTTGCACTTAAGACGGTCATTGCAAAGCCTTTACGAGCTGTGCTGCTGAAGGATACGGGTGATCGACCATTAATTTGCAATTCTAGACGGCTGAGAAATCTGGTGTCACGACAGAACAAGCCCATACTGTCTTCGATACCACCAAGGCGACAGCTTAGATCCGAGATATTGCCTAATGTATCTGTAATTAGAAATAAATCGTCATCCTTTAAAGTCAAGGTGGCAATTGGATGCTCCCCAATGACACAACTCCAAGGAGAAATTAGATTTTTATCAATTGGAATATATCTTCTACCGCCAATTTCAATAGTGGTGGGTTCAATTATGGCTGGTGAAGTTAGGTCGGGCATTATGTTGTTAATGTTATTGATTAATTAGAGATGCTGACAACGACTATCGCAAGGATAGCGATCGCGAAATGATAGGCAAGCAATACAAAGATTTGTTAATACAGTAAAAAGTAGAAGTTTTTTGATCGTAATAATTGATCGCATCGGGATTAATGGGAGCAATATATTTCAAGTTAGCTCTCACATAGCATTCTCCCAAATCACTAAATTTTAGAGGGCGGACAGGATATGCTAGCTCTTCCTGTGTACCGATAACCCGTAACCAAGGGGAACCACTACTATCTAGAACGATCGCATCATCGGCGGTGGTATGAGGATTGGGGACGCGACCATTGGCGGTTTGATTAAAAACTGCTGTAAGAATCGCCCCTCTGGGAATGCGCGATCTGATCTCTCCATTGGGGGTGTAGCGACAATTTAGAGTGCCACCATTCACTTCTGATTGTACAAACTGAATAACTAGCCATTTTTTAACGGCATAGTAACCACGATTTCCCTGTACAAATATGCTGTTAAAGTCTCCATTAGGATTAGGTTTTGGTACATCAGCAGATTGCGCGATCGCTTTATCTTCAAAAACTAGTAAAGATAAAATAATCGCCGCATATGAAATTAACAATTTATGGATACTTTTCTTTTTTTCATTCATAGACAGTGGATATAGTTCCTATAAAACCAATAATAGTGGCAATTAAAGCAGAAGTTAGAAGTTGATATTTCTTCTTTACAAAGGACACACAGGAAAACCAATAAAAGGGATCGGCTGGTATGCCAATCTCAGAAATTTGTAGAAATAGCAATCCCTCCCCAAGCTATCACTTCTAAACTCCTCATATCAGGAATGATCCCTTTGATAGTGAAGTAAGTTAATTATTACAGCGCTTTGTAATTAACTGATGTTACGTGGAAGGAATTCTTGCGATGGCGTAAGTCTAGGGCTGGCACGGGGGCACAGCCCCTACAAGATCTAAAATTTACAGGTAGGGGCAATCCCCCCGTGGTTGCCCTGTTATGCTAGCAGCAAGAGGTTCATTATCTGAGTTCCACGTAACATCAGTAATTAATTAAAACCCAGAGAGATTTTGGGAAGTGTTGTTCCCATCTGCTTTTCAAAATCTCTCTGTACTAATTAAAGCCTCAATAAGCTGTACTTCTAAAACTTACCTTTTCATGCTCATTTCATTTTCTTGCGAAACACTACAGTGTAAGAATCCTATATACTGTTTAAGATATGACTATGTTATTTACTGCATTATTTCCTGAAAAGAGACGACTAGCCTCAACTTTACTGATTTTAGCAGTGGCAAGTGGCAATTTAGCAGCTTGCACGGCTAGTACTCAAACATCAGCAGAGACGGCAACAGCAAATCCCGAAACCATAAAGCCTGAAAAACAAGCAGATAAACCATCGTCAATGAATCATTCTGGTGGCATGATGTCCCATGATTCCATGGATTTGGGAGTGGCTGATGCAGAATATGACTTACGGTTTATTGATGGCATGACCCCCCATCATCAAGGCGCGATCGCGATGGCACAGGATGTTTTAAAAAATTCGCAACGTGCCGAATTACGGAAGTTAGCCAACGAAATTATTGCCGCCCAAGAAAAAGAGATCGCTCAGATGGGTGAATGGCGCAAAGCTTGGTATCCCAAAGCAGGAGACAAGTTAGTGATGTGGCATAAAGACATGAAGCACTCCATGGAAATGAGTCCAGACTTTCGCAAAAATATGATGATGACTATAGATTTGGGAGGTGCTGATGATCAATTTGATTTGCGCTTTATCGAAGCTATGATTCCTCATCACGAAGGGGCTTTGGTAATGGCAAAGGATGCGATCGCTAAATCTAAACGTCCTGAAATACAGAAACTCGCTCAAGAGATTCTTGATTCTCAAAAAGCAGAAATTGAACAGATGCAAGCATGGCGCAAAGATTGGTATGGTAAGTAATAACAATACTTCCGACAACTATAGCTGTTTCAAATAAGAGTTAGGGTTTTGACTCCGCTCAGCCGACTCACATCGATGGCTAAGCGAAGCGATGCACTGAGCTTGTCGAAGCGTCAAAGCCTCTTCTCAAGATTTAAAATCACTAAGTAGCTCACCATAATTAAAACCCTAAAACTAGAAGCGGTATAGCTTTCTAGTTTAGGGTTTTAATTATAATTTATTAACAATTCAGATTAGATTTACTGTTTTCCTCGTTCAGCCAAAAGCGTCTCAAGTTCTCTGATTTTGGCTTGTGCTATTTCCATTTCCGCTTCTGAATAGCGGATGGGGATATGCTGAGGGCAATTCCAATCCCAGCCTTCAATTTCAAATACGATCGCTCGTTCCACCGTTGCATTATAATCTCGATCCTGAACTTGCTCGATAATCGCTGGATCATCTTCAACGATTCTTGCGCGACCCAAAATTTTGAGGCGGCGGCGATTGCGGTAATCCATCAAAAATAAAAACGCCCGATCGCTTTCTGAGAGATTACCCACAGAAATATACTGCACATTACCCCGAAAATCAGCAAACCCCAAAGTTCTTGGGTTCAGAATTTTTAAGAATCCTGCTTTGCCGCCACGAAACTGAATATAAGGATAGCCATTAGAAGTAACTGTTCCCAGATAAAATCCATCCATTGCGGAGATGAATTGGGCTAGTTCAGGCGTGACAGTATTATTGTCTGCCCCTTTTTCTACAAAGCGTTCGTAGTTCTCACGGGAACCCATTTTCTCTTGCATCGCTTTGACTGCGGGTGTAAAGGCGATCGTACCAAACTGACGGGGCATAGGTTTAATTCCTCAGATCTAAATTCCTTTCATGCCAACAAAGTTTGGCAGTTGCTTAACGCGCTCAATCCAACTCAAAACATGGGGATAATTATCGAGTTCAATCTTCCCATCTTTGGCAAGGGCAACATAGGGAAATACTGCTACATCGGCAATCGTGGGACGCTCAAATTCTAACCAAAGGCGATCGCGGAGATGCTGGTTGAGTTGATTGAGAATAAACTGCGATTTGAGCGTAGCCCTTTCTATATTGATTTTAGTGCCTTCGCCAAAGAGATGAAAAAGACGCGCGTTTTCTACACCTTGCCGTACTTCGCCTGCCGCGATCGAAAGCCAACGCACCACCTGAGCTAGTCCAACAGCATCCGTTGGCAACCACTCGTCACCACCATAGGTTCTTGCTAGATAAACCAAGATTGCCTGAGCATCAGCTAAAGTCACATCCCCATCTTCAAGGATCGGAATTTGCCCAAAGGGATTGCGGGCGAGATATTTGGGAGACTTATGCTCTCCTTTCATAAGATCGACTCTGACCCATTCGTACTCAACCCCTAAAAGGGATGCTAAAAGCTGAACTTTATAGGCATTACCAGAAACTTCGTGCCCGTAGATTTTTATCATTTTTTTATTATTTATGTACTGTACGTTCGGTATAAAAGTAATGTACCGACTGTTTGGTATAATGTCAAGAGATCAACTAAAGACTTTCTGCTATGTCTAAAGCCAAATATATTCCATGCTTACTCAGCCTATTTCGTCAGCATGGGTATGATGGAGCGACTCTAGCTAGGATCTCTGAGGCTACAGGGCTAGGCAAAGCAAGTCTCTATCACCATTTCCCCAATGGCAAAGATGAAATGGTCAACACTGTATTGACTTCGCTTCAAGTCTTCATGGAAGAGCAGATTCTAGCGACTTTGACTGGTGAGAGCGAGCCTTTGGCAAAGTTTGAGAGGATGTGCGATCGCTTAAGTTATGTCTATGAAAATGGAGATCAGCCTTGCTTATTTGCTATTTTGCTAATGGGTTCTGCTAGAGATACCTTCCACGATCAAGTGAAATGGATCTTTCAAGCATGGATAGATGCAATGGTGGGCGTTTTCCAAAGTGCTGGTTTAGATCAAGAGCTAGCCAAAAGAAGGGCTGAGGACGCGGCGATCGCCATTCAAGGGTCGCTGATTCTAACTCAGGGATTGAACGACCCAAAGATTTTTCAAAGGGTAATAACAGAGTTGCCTAAGAAATTATGTCTAGATTTGCTTTAACATCCAGCATAGAGGACAATTTCATACTAACTCTGACCCATAGCTCTGTTGCATTTGCCGTTTTAGACGGCTTTCGACTAATTGTAAATCACTACTAGACTGCTCAAAAATGCTTGCAAACTCTCCTAATTCCCAGCCTTCATTGCCGATTGTCGAAACATTCCATTCCATGCAAGGGGAAGGGGCTTGGATGGGTGCAAGTGCATTTTTTATTCGTCTTGCAGGTTGCGATGTGGGCTGTCCTTGGTGTGACACCAAAATTTCTTGGAATGTCAAAAAACATCCGCAAGTGGCGATCGCGAATCTAGTCGAGCAAGCGTTAGCCGCAAGACCTGCGATCGTGGTGATTACAGGAGGGGAGCCATTAATGCATGACTTAACAGAATTAACACAGCAATTAAAAAAACAAGGATTACGAGTGCATTTAGAAACTTCAGGGGCGCATCCTTTCACTGGTAGTTTCGATTGGGTCACTTTTTCGCCCAAGCGCTATAAACATCCCCATAGCAGCATTTACAGTCATGTAAGCGAACTTAAGGTGGTTATTCAGGAATCTTTGGATTTGGAATGGGCTGAGCAGAATGCGAAAATGCTGAAAGCTGATGTCTTGAAATATCTGCAAGCGGAATGGTCAGCAATTAGCAGTAAGGAACTCGTAATGCAGTATGTATTAGGACATCAAGATTGGCGCGTGAGTATGCAAACCCATAAATTACTAGGAGTGAGATGATGATACAAGGTTTAAAAAAGGCAGTTATATTGCTATCGGGTGGTTTAGATTCATCAACGGTGGCGGCTCAAGCGATCGCTGATGGTTATGAGGCGATCGCCCTCTCCTTCCGTTATGGTCAGCGCCATGAAAGGGAAATATTGGCAGCGAAGCAGGTTGCTAGTTTCCTAAAAATTCAAGAGCATTTTATTGTTGATGTAAATCTGGGGCAGTGGGGCGGCTCAGCCTTGACCGATGCCAATCTTGATATTCCTACAGGTGGTGTGCAAATCGATGAAATTCCGATTACCTATGTACCAGGAAGGAATACAGTATTCATTGCGATCGCCCTATCTCTCGCCGAGTCAAAGGGAGCCGAGGCGATTTATTTGGGGATTAATGCTGTGGATTATTCAGGCTATCCCGACTGTCGTCCCGATTATTTAGAGGCTTTTCAGAAGTTAGCCGCGCTTTCTTCTAAAGCGGGAGTGGAAGGTCATGCACCTCAGCTAGTTGCGCCTTTGGTAATGGATTCTAAAGTTGATATTGTCAGACGTGCCAAGCGTTTGGGTGTACCGATTGAACTTACATGGTCATGCTATCAGGGTGGTGAGGTTCCTTGCGGGGTCTGTGATTCCTGTCGCATTCGCGATAAGGCAATTCTAGAAGCTGAACAACAATAGGAAAAGCTGCACTGAGTGCAGCTTTTCCTATTGTTGTTCAGCTTCTAGAATTGCCTTTTTAAGCTCTGTGAAAGTTAAGGGCGATCATATTTTTAGGTGAAATTGAGCTGGACTTAAATTATTCAAGCTATAGGAATTTTAAATATTTAGAAGAGGCTTCGACACTTCGACAGGCTCAGTGCGTCGCTTCGCTCAGCCAACGTATACTGCTGGCTGAGCGAAGTCGAAGCCCTAACTCTTATTTGAAACAGCTATAAAGTATCGAACTAGTCAATTATTGAGCTTTTTTAACTAAGGCTAACTCCTCAGAGGTAAAGTCTTCAAAAGCAGCCAACTGACTGGTTAACAGCTCAACTGTGGCATCAGCAATGTCATTATTCGCGATCGCGCGATCACGTAAACGCTGCTCCAACACATCCACAGGTGCAGAACAATAGACAATTTCCACAGGAATACTTTGTGCCTGAGCCGCCGAGATCGCCTGACTTCGCAAACTAACGCGATCGTACTTCGCATCTAAAATCACCGTGAAACCCTTAATTGCTAGCAAAGTACCCAACTCAGCGAGTCTGGTATAGGTTTTCGCAGTCATTTCTGGGGTATAGATCGCATCACTGCCCCGCTCCATGAGGTCAATTCCCGCAATCTGTTTACGAATCGCATCCGATCGCAGATAGATAGCATCTTGCTCAGAGGCGATCGCCTTTGCGGTGGTGCTTTTGCCAGAGCCTGATACCCCAGACATGATGATTAACTTGCCCTGCTTGGGTTGTGTGTATTCCCATGCCAGTTTGTAGTATGCCGCAGCTTCCGTTTGAGCATTTGCCTTGACATCCGCAGGGATATTGGGATCATCCAATAAGAAAGAAGTGACCTTAGCGCGAATATAAGCACGCATACTGCAATAGAGAGGCAGCATTACTACACCTGTATAGTCGCCAGTGCGCTCTAGATAGGTATTTAAGAAAATATTAGCGAGATCCCTTCTACCCCGAAACTGTAAATCCATCAACAGAAAAGCCGCATCATAGATGACATCACTATTGCGGAACGGTTCATTAAATTCAATACAATCAAAAATCTGGATTTGGTACTGGTATAGACAAATATTTTTTAAATGCACATCACCATGACATTCCCGAACCTTCCCCGCCGCAATGCGATCGCTAAATAGAGACGCATTCTCCGCAAAAAATTGATTGGTATAGTCGCGAGTTTGCGTAAGCTGCTCTTCCGTTTGGGCGATACCAACATACTTTTCTGTAGAAGCATAGTTGTCATTGGCAACTGATCGCACCGCTTCCATTGTGCCGAAGCTATTAATATGATCATTGGTCAGCGCCGTTTGGTGGAAATCGGCTAACTGTTCACCAATTTGCTTAACGTGCTCCGCCGTCAGACGACCAGCCGCAAACATCTCAATCAAGAGATCCTCTTGAGAAAATTCAGGCATTAAGATCGCATATTCCACAGGAGTTTTTTTTCCCGTTTGGTCAAAGCTATATTTCCCATCTTGCTCAATGATCGATAGAACCGATAGATAAAGATCAGGGGCAAGACGGCGATTGAGACGCAGCTCTTCTTCACAAAAATATTTGCGCTTTTCGAGGGTGGAAAAATCTAAAAAGCCAAAATTCATCGGCTTCTTGACTTTGTACGCATAGTCACCCGTGAGCAACACAAAGGAAATATGGGTTTGTAAAAGCTTGATTGGCTCCGTAACAGGATGGGGATAAAACTCAGGCAAGAGCATCTGCTCAATAACTGGCGGTAATGACATAGGTAAGGGTGAGTATATTGGGTTGAGTGGCGGCGCTTCGCGCCGCCACTTGCTTTTGAGGAGATTATAGCGCTTTACGTTCAGTTACAAGGCTTAAGCTCAGCCACGCGCCTTTAGCGTCATAGGCTCGCACCATGCGCTGATGGAGATTTGGTTCCAATAACCATGACACCGATAGGCGAAAGGGTTGACGAGGGGCGATCGCCACAGGACAGGTCAAGGATGCACCATCAGGCAAAAATAACGTCTGCACTTGATCCTGCGAGAAAGTCAAAATCTGCGGCTGAAGAGAGCTAGCGATCGCGATTGACGTGAAGGATTGTGTTCCCATTTGCAAAGACATCGTGACGCGATCGCCTTCTTGCTGCCATTCCGTCTTAGTTGCGGTTACTTCTGGCTCTAACCAATCCGCCGCGATCGTAATTGCCTCACCTTCCCATTTACCTAATAGATCATTGAGGGTGAGAATAGGTCTTTGTGAGTTAGGGCGATGCTGCAAATGTTCTCGAATTAGGGTAATGCGATCTAATTGGGCTGCCTTGTTATACAGCGGGACGAGGCGCAAACGGCGATCGCCATGAATCAATCCCATTTCTGCACCAAACTCTGTGTAAGGTGCAAATTGGAGCGAACCTTGGCAAAAAGCCCCATTTTCAAAAAAAGTCGTACTTTTATTGAGACTTCGATATTCTAAAACCAAGTCTTCAGGCTGACCATTAATAAAACGGCGCACAGTCTGGCGCATGGTTTGCCGATCTTCCTGCAATTCTAAAATTGTCTCACTAGGAATATCTTCTAATATTTCTCCTTGGGGATTAAGTTGCGCGAAAGAACCTTGCCAGTTACCAAGATTTTGTAATAAACATTCCCATTGCGATCGCATATCTGTATTAGTACTTTACTCAGTAAGTAGTTGACATAAGTAGAGGTTATTCCGCCCGCGTAGCGGGCAGAATAACGTATGGTATTACTTTAAATTCCAACATTCGCGGGCTATTTCCCAGTCTTCTTGGGTGTGAATCACCAAAACCCTCACAGCGGAATTGGGTGTAGCAATATCGACATCAAGCAGCCTTTGATTGTTTTTCTCTAAGTCTAGCTCCAATCCTAGAAACTCAAAGCCATTACAAGCTGCGGCTCTGACTGCGGCAGCATTTTCCCCAACGCCTGCGGTAAAAATCAAGGCATCTAATCCGCCAAGACTAGCTAGCATAGAGCCAATATGCGATCGCAAACTATGCACATAGACATCAAAGGCTAGTTGGGCTTGGGAGTTACCAGCAGCACTAGCTTGTAAGATCGGGCGTAAATCCCCAGAAATCCCTGAAATACCTAGTAGCCCAGATTCACGATTGAGTAAGCGATCTAGCTTTTCTACATCCATTTCAGGTTGACGTAATAAGTGGATGAGAATTCCTGCGTCAATGGAACCAGATCGACTCCCCATTACTAAGCCTTCAAGGGGAGTAAATCCCATGGTTGTGTCGATGCTCTTTCCATTCTGAATGGCTGCTAGTGAGCAGCCATTTCCTAAATGACAGGTGATCAGGCGTAAATCTTTGACTTTGCGATTGAGAATGCTGGCGGCGCGATCGCGACAATATTGATGACTAATGCCGTGAAACCCATAGCGGCGGATTCCTTGCTGCGTATATTTGGTCGGGATTGCATAGGTATAGGCGGCTGGTGCTAAGTGGGCGTGAAAGGCTGTGTCAAATACCGCTACTTGAGGAATGTTCCCAAATACTTTCTCCGCCGCATTAATCCCTTCTAAATTGGCAGGATTATGCACTGGTGCAAATATGGCTAATTTAGCGATCGCCTCTTTTACTTCGTCATTGATGATTGTACTGTGGCGATATTCTGCACCACCATGCACGACCCGATGACCAACCATATCTACTTCAGCGGGACTTTGCAGGACTGGGGCTTCGCCACTCCACAGGGTTTCCAGCATATGGGCAATGATTTCAGGACGGGAGGTTGCGGCAATTTCTTCTTCTAAAACCTGCCCATGTTGTGGTTTAACCCTTATTTCTGCAAATCCATCATGATGTGTCCAGTCGATACTTGCTTCCCAAATTGGTTTTGGTGGCGTATCGGGTAATTCACCTTCTAAGTCATATAAACAGCTTTTTTGACTACTCGATCCCGCATTGAGAATTAATATCTTCATTTTTTGATTGTGCAATGCAAATTTTAAGTTCCTGAAAGCGATCGCAGATCGGCATCCATAAAACTGCGATCGCCTAAAACTTTGAGCATTGGGCCCAATGCGCCAAACTGGACTATGCTCAGCGAGGCAGCGGGGACATCAATGCGATCGCGATATCTACCCATGTCGATTCCCAATAAACCGCAGAGAATGACGCGAATTGTTGCCTTATGCGAAACGACTAAGACATTACCTGATGGATACATCTCTTGAATTTCGGCAACTACAAATGAAGCTCGACTTGCCAGTTGTACGGCTGTTTCCCCACCTGTGGGAGGGTTCCATGCAGGTTCTGTTAACCATCGGAGATAATCATCAGTATAATTTTCTTTGACAAACTCATTGGTTAGTCCTTCCCATTTGCCATAGCGTAATTCCTTCAAGCCATCTCGAAATTGCATCTCCATGCCAATCGCATTACAGAGGGGCGTAGCCGTGGCGATCGTGCGTTTCATCGGGCTGACAAACACAGCGTCCCATGCGATCGCTTTGTGGGCATCGGCAAAGGCGGTTGCCATTCTTTGACCATTATCAGTTAACTCAGGATCAAGCTCACCGCAATAGCCGCCTGTGCGACTGTAAGCGGTTTCACCATGACGAAGCAAATACAGTTTTAGGCTCATAATTTTCGTTTAGCTGCAAGGCGGCGCGGTGCGCCGCCTTGCAGCATTTATTTAGTGGGGATAACGCCAGTTTACAATCTCAGGCATGTCAATACCATGCTCATAGGCATATCGACGACATTCAATTTGCTGATTGAGCAGAGCTTCCTTCGCGTGAGCGCCAATATTTTTGAGCTTCGGCACACGATCAATCACGTCGATCGCGAGACTAAAGCGGTCAACTTGGTTATTGATCGCCAACTCCAAAGGTGTATTAATATTACCCTTCTCCTTGTAGCCGCGTACATGGAGATTTTTGTGGTTGTTGCGGCGATAGGCGAGACGGTGAATTAGCCAAGGATAGCCGTGGAAGTTGAAAATGATTGGCTTATCAGTGGTGAATAACGAATCAAAATCGCGATCGCTTAAACCATGGGGGTGTTCTGTATCTGGTTGCAGTTTGAATAAATCCACAACATTGATAAAGCGAATCTTCAACTCTGGGAAATGCTCCCATAAGAGAATTGTGGCAGCTAAAGCCTCTTGAGTGAGAATATCACCACAACCTACCATCACCACATCAGGCTCAACGCCTTGGTCGTTACTTGCCCAATCCCAAATGCCCAAACCTTTGGTGCAATGCTTAACCGCTTCATCCATCGTCAAGTATTGCAAGTGAGACTGCTTGTCACAAACAATCACATTCACATAGTCCGTACTCCGCAAACAATGGTCAGACACCGATAGTAAGGTATTGACATCAGGTGGTAAATAGATGCGGGTAACTTCCGCACTCTTATTCACAACTACATCTAAAAAGCCTGGGTCTTGATGGGTAAAACCATTGTGGTCTTGCCGCCATACCGTTGAAGTGATCAACAAGTTTAGGGAAGCAATCGGCGATCGCCAAGGAATCTCTCTACTGATTTCCAACCATTTGCAATGCTGGTTAATCATCGAGTCGATCACATGGACAAAGGATTCATAGGTAGAAAAGAATCCATGTCTTCCTGTGAGCAAATAGCCCTCAAGCCAACCTTCCAAGGTATGTTCGCTGAGGATTTCCATTACCCTTCCATCGGTAGACAGTTCACCACCGTCAGCATCTTCAGGAAGATATTCGGCAATCCAGAACTTCTTACTAACTTCATAGATTGCTTGCAGTTTATTGGATGTGTTTTCATCGGGACCAAAAACACGGAAATTTTCCATATTTTGACGCATCACATCACGCAGGAAAACCCCTAAAGGCTTGGTGTTCTCTGCTTCAGTTGTGCCAGCCTTAGCAATATTGATCCCGTAGTTGCGGAAATCGGGCATTCTCAATCCACGGCGAAGTAATCCACCATTAGCGATCGGATTCGCGCTCATACGGCGATCGCCAGATGGGGCGAGATCCTTCAACTCAGGGATCAGCTTACCTGAAGCATCAAATAATTCTTCTGGTTTGTAGCTCCGCATCCAATCTTCCAGCATTTGCAGATGCTCAGGATTAGAGTGCATCCCTGAAAGGGGAACTTGGTGCGCTCTCCAGAATCCTTCAACCTTATGCCCATCAACTTCTGTTGGGCCAGTCCAGCCCTTAGGAGTCCTCAACACAATCATCGGGAACTTGGCTCTAGTGGGAATACCTGTACTGCGAGACTCTGCTTGAATACTTCTGATCTCATTAATGCAATGCTCAAGGGTTGCCGCGATCGCCTGATGCATCGATTCTGGATCTGAACCTTCCACAAAGTAAGGTTGATAGCCATAGCCGATAAACAGACTTTCTAGCTCTTCGTGGCTGATACGAGATAGTACCGTCGGATTATTAATCTTGTAACCATTCAAATGCAGAATTGGTAAGACTGCACCATCGCGAATTGGGTTGATGAATTTGTTAGAGTGCCAAGCTGTGGCGAGAGGTCCTGTCTCTGATTCACCATCACCGACCATTACTATGGAGATGAGATCGGGATTGTCAAACACAGTTCCATAGGCATGGGAAACGCTGTAACCAAGTTCGCCGCCTTCATGAATCGATCCAGGGGTTTCAGGTGTACAGTGGCTGCCAATGCCACCAGGAAAAGAAAATTGTTTGAAGAAGAGTTTCATTCCTTCTTCGTCTTCACTGATATCGTGATAGATCTCTGAATAGGTTCCTTCTAAATATACAGGACCCAAAATTCCTGGTGCACCATGTCCTGGTCCTGCTAAAAAGATGGTATTCAGATCGTATTTTTTGATTAAACGATTCAGATGAACATAGACAAAGCTCATTCCAGGACTTGATCCCCAATGTCCTAATAAGCGGTTTTTAACGTGTTCTGATTTTAAAGGTTCGCGCAACAGAGGATTTTCACGCAGATAAATCATTCCGATCGCGAGGTAGTTACAAGCTCGCCAGTAAGCATCGATTTTACGCAATTCTTCGCTACTGAGAGGGCTTCCAGCAACGGTGGAGCGGGCAGCGCCGTAGCAACTGATTGCTTTATTTGAAGATTCCAAATTAGCCATTTTGATAGGAGTTGATACCATAAAGTTACGATTTGTTCCTGTCGCTATAATTAGTTTCTTTTACTTCTGACTTCACAACTCTATATGAGAAAGTCGAAATTCTATGTGATTTATACATCTTTTTTAAGATTTCTATAGCGGGGATCGCTGATACTTAACTATAAGGTTTAATGGATAGAAGAAAAAAAGACATCCCTAATTTAAGTGTTCAAACTTTACTTACTGTTGATTTTTAACTAATATCAATTCCCAAAAGTGCAGGTGCAACATTGCCGATTGAATACTATACCCAGTAAGGTTTTCCTCTACAAATCAAAGAGACGTGAGTATAAACAAAAATCAAGAAGTGCATGGCAGTAAAATTTACTGCCATGCACTTCTTGATTTTCATAACCTCAGTGAAAATTGATTTGCTGTAGATTGGAAAATAATGTTATCAATTTTTAACTTATTACGAAGAAGAGATTAGAAATATATTTTAGTTTTCATTTTGTCCAAGGCGAAATGAAAACTAAAATATGGTTTCAGGATTGGCATTACCGTCTTCAATTACTTATAAAAAAGTTGGGCTTTACCCAGCCTGAGAACCTATAGCAGTCCTGAATCGTCTACGAGAAAGAGAGGGCTTCGACTCATTTAGGATTGCTATATTTAAGAACCTGCTACGCGGGCAGAACAGTCTTCTTGGGATTTAATTTAGGTATTGGTATTGGTAAAGTCGGCATCCGCTAGAACTGCCTCATTAAAATTCGCACCCCGCAAATTTGCCCCCGTAAAATTTACACCACCTAAATTCGCGGCAGTAAAATTAGCACCTTCCAGATTTGCTCCACTGAGATCCGCACCCAGTAACAAGGCTTCTGTAAAATTAGCCTTTTGCAAACAAGCCTCACTAATGATCGCTCCAGCTAAATTTGCGCCGACAAACTTTGTCTCGATCGCTGACAACTCACATAAGTCCGCCAGCATTAATTTGGCATTGGTAAAGTCCGCACCACTCAAATTTGCGCCATTAAGTTTCGCGCTCACCAAATTCATCAGTCTAAAGTTGCGTTTACCCACCGAGTATAGATACAAAACTTCCTGACTGCGATTACTAAATAGATTGCCGAAATTGGGGCGATCGCCTTGATCGGCTAATTCTTCCAGAGTCACAGCATCGGTAGCTTCGCTGATCAGGTTGAGTAGAGGATTTTGGGTTAACTCCGCACTACTAAAATCGCGATCGGGAAGCGACTCGACAATGCGATCAAGCCGCTGGGCAACATTTTGGCGCTGGGTCATCAGTTCTTGGATTTGTAGATCAAGTTTGCGGAGATGTTGCTGCACCATTTGTTTAAAAGTGGCGTAGGGGATAGTTTGGGCGGATTGTAAATCCAATAACTGTTTGATTTCCTCAAGGGATAACCCAAAGGCTTTGGCACTTTGAATAAATAACAGACGCTCGAGGGCATCGGTGGCATAAAGCCGATAACCCTGTGGCGATCGTAATGGGGTAAGCAGCAAACCTAAACGTTCGTAATAGCGAATGGTTGGGGACGGAATCTCGATTAAGCGGCTAAGCTCACCAATCAGCCAACCACGGGCGCTATTTTGAACGGGTTCGCTAGATTCCATACTGGATTCCATAAAAGGATTGATAAGTTTTTTTAATAGGATATTTGGTTTTAGGGATCTTGACCTTGCAGTTAGCTGCAAGCCCTAACCTAACTGTCATGGGATGAGCGATCGCCAAAAGCGATGGAAAACAGACCAGCAGAGATTTAAGCGCTAATTAAGGATAGGCAATCATGTCACTACAAGCAACATCACAGGGAACATTCACGGTTGGGGCAACAGGTAAATTAAGTTTTGATTTTCTATTTGATGGCGGTCAGTTTCAAGGAGAGCTTGCCATATTCAGCTTGAAGGGAATGGAAAATTTAGAAGTTGGTTCCGATGCATTTAATCAAGAGGCAGCTCGCCGAGCCTTGACCAATTCCACCCAAGGTCGCATTCTGGTTGCCGATAGTTCTGAAGGTGCAAAATTTAGCGCTGAACTAGATTGGGAAGCAAATTATAACAGCGGCGCTTACAAAGGAATTAGAAATTTCTCCATGCAAGCAGGCGATCGCGTTGCCTTCATGCTGATTTCTAATGGAACTGTTAGCCAAACCTTTAATACTCTAGCTACTGGGCTGGATCTAGGACTAAAAAAACCTTTATTCTCGATTAGTGCTGCTAACCCTGATCTCAGCAATCAGTTTTCTCAAGTTACTGATGTTGCTGGCAAAGGTAATCTCTTCGCGATGGAAGATGTCCGCCTCAAGGGTGGCTCTGACTATGACTATAACGATGTGGTATTCCAATTAACGGGAGCCGAAGGTAATGGTATTCCTGCCCTTGAGGATATCGGTGCATCCACTAAAGATTGGGTAGATACCGCGATCGGTAAGCAAATCATTGATTATGCTAGCCGTTCTACCTTTGAGTCTGGGGTATTTCGTGTGGATGCGTCGGGTCAAGTCGGTGTGGACTATCTCTATGATGGTGGTTGGTATCAAGGGGAAATGGCAATCTTTAGCCTCAAGGGAATGGAAGGATTAAAGGTTGACTCTAATGAGTTTGTCCAAGAAGCAACTCGCCGCGCCCTGAGCAACTCTACGCAGGGTCATGTTGTGATCAAGGATCGCAACGAGGGTGCAAAATATACTGCTAAGTTTGCATGGGAAGATGGATTTAATGGTGGAGCTTATCAAGGTGTCAAAACCTATGCGATGAATGCGGGTGAAGACTTTGCGGTCATGCTGATCCAAAACAGCACTGTCCAAGAACTTGCCAATGATGTGACGAAAATGTGGTCAGGCAATCGCTTACCGATTTTCTCAATTCCCCAAGCTAATATCGGCGCACCTAGCAGCGTTCGCCAAATCGTTGATGTCACGGGCAAGGGCGATACCTTTGGGATGGAAGATGTGCGGACTGACTGGGGAACTACTTCCGATCGCGATTACAACGATATGGTTTTCCGTTTCACAGGTGCGACAGGAACGGCTCCTCTGATGGATAGCAATGTGAACCGCGATCGCGATTGGCGCGATTCTTCCGTTGGTCGAGAGTTGGTGCAGTATGCCACCCGCCCTGACTATAGCGGCGGCATTTTTGACACAGGCGAATCGGGCATGGTTCGCGTTGACTTTCTCTATGATGGTGGGTGGTTTCAGAGTGAATTAGCAATTTTCAGTCTTGATGGCATGGAAAATTTCAAGGCTGGCTCGACAGAATTCATTCAAGAAGCATCCCGCCGCGCTCTCAGTGACTCCAATCTCGGCTATGTCGTTACTAAGGATCGCACCGATGCGGCTAAATTCTCTGACAAAGTTGCATGGGAAGCAGACTTTAACGCTGGTGCATATAAAGGCGCTCAAACCTTCAACATGGCTCCTCGCGGACATTTTGCCTTCATGTTGGTGCAAAATAATACCGTAGCGGCGATCGCCAATGACATCAGCCTCATTAATCAAACTGGCAACCTGCCCATCTTCTCAATTCCCGAAGCCAATCCCTTTGGCACAGCGTTCGGGCAAATGGTCAATGTTGATGGCAAAAACACCTATGCCTTTGAAGATAATCGTCTAGACTTGCCCAACATTTCCGATCGCGACTATAACGACATCGTGATTCAAGTCAAGGGCGCAACTAGTGATGTACCTCTGATGAATAGCTTGGTCAATCCCGATCGCGACTGGCGTGGTTCTACTGCTGGACAACAGTTACTCAATTATGCCAATCGTTCTGAATATGACAAAGGTGTAATTGCATCTGGGAAATCTGGCAGCCTCGAAGTGGAATTTCTCTACGATGGTGGCGCTTATAGAGGCGATGTTGGTATTTTTAATCTGGATGGCATGGAGATCTATGCTGCTGGATCGGCGGCTTTTATCGCGGAAGCAGCTCGCCGTGCAGCCAGTAACTCGACCCAAGGCTATGTATTGCTCAGCGATACTACCGATGCTGCCAAATTCACTAGTGGTTTAGATTGGGAATCTAACTTTAATTCGGGAACCTACAAAGGCACGAAAGCCCTCAATCTTGCTCCCAATACTTCCTACGGAGTCATCCAAGTTCCTAACGGCACAATTAATGAAGTAATCGCTAACCCTGCCATCGACGGCACTAAGCGTCCTTTGTTCTCCATGCTAGACAATAATCCTAGTCGCAGCTTCCAAATGGGTAAAACCAATGTTGGTAATGGCTCGTTTGTGGTCTCCCTTGAAGATCAACGCCTTGATGGAGCCAGCGATCGCGATTACAACGATATTATCTTCCGTGTTAAAGGTGATGCTTCCATTGCTGCCGATACCTTGGATCGAGTCATGGCTGCTAACAAAGATTGGCGATCGACCGACATGGGTAAAGCCCTAATCGACTATGCCAGCAACCCCACAGCCGCCACCACCACTCAATCAATTTTCGGCTTTAGCTGGAGCGATACATTGCAAGGAACTAACGCGAGTGAATTTATCTCTGGTGGCGCGGGTAATGACATTCTGATTGGTGGCAGGGGTAATGATATTCTTGTCGGTGGATCAGGTAACGACACCTTCCAGTTTAATAATGTCAATGAGGCTGGGGACACAATTCTTGACTTCGCGACTGGCGATACAATCAATCTGAGAGGTGTATTTAGCTCAATTAATTACAGAGGTACTAATGCGATCGCTGATGGCATTCTCCAATTCCAACAACTCGGAACCAATACCGTTGTTCAAGTCTCAACCAATGCTTTGGGCAATAATTTGGTGAACCTAGTAACTGTCAACAATACTGGTATTGCTGGTGTCAGCAACAGCCTCGTCTTTTAGTAAACAGCGCTATCAAACCCCAAGACCAATGGCGCACGCTGAGCGTGCGCCATTGGTCTTGGGTAAAGACTTGTTCCGCCCGCATAGCGGGCGGAACAAGTCTTTAGGGTTTTAGTCTACATATGCTTAACTACTTGGTTTAAAAGCCCTTACTGGATTTGGAAGCTGTCGAAAGTAATTCTTAAATGCCTTCGTAGTCAGAGAAGATTGTGGTTTGATACAAGTAACGTGAGGCACAAAGTGAGATTTAGAAATTTAACTAGGAGACATATTTATGTTGCAAACCTACCAATCACCTCTAATACTAGCGATCGCCTGTTTGGGCTGCTATGTCATTAGTGGATGCTCTGATGAAAATCCTCCCACTGTTACCCCACCTTCGGCAACTTCTGGTTCGACAACGGTCACGGTTAAAGAAACGAACGTTAATAAGACCATAACTAAAACTCCGCCGACACAGCCTTTAACGACAGGTACGCCCAAAGCTCCAAAAGTTATTCAAGGCAACATCCAAGAAATCTCCAATAGTATGTGTGGCGACAATAGAGTCAACTATGCCTATGGAGAAACATTAAATTATCAGGTTTATATTTGCGCCGATGCTGATGAGCCAAACTTACCCAAGTACTACATCAGTCGTAATAAGGATGGTAGTGGGGGATTAAACCTAGAAGCGAGTAACTACAATCCTCAAAAAGATGGGGCGATCGCCTTTGATAATAGTGGCTATGTGTATACCCTCGAAGCACCAACTAGCCAAAATTCTGAGCCTGTACTGCGAGTCACTTTTCCTGATGGCAAATTAACGGAAGAACCGCTATTGCGATATCTGGCTAAAAACGATAGTTCTGCTAATCACTCCGCTAAAGCAGTAGCTCCTTTAGCGTATGTATTGCAAAAACGGCAAGAACTGGGTATCTGTAAGGACGAATACAGCTCAGATGATATCAATGCAGGGCAAGGGTCAAGAGCATTTAAAATATCCGACGAAAAATACATAGTTCAGATTCAATGTTTTCTGGCGGCTTACCAAGGAGCCTTTGAGTATGTTCTCTGGATTAACGACTCTCCGCAGCCTAGGGTAATACCCCTACAGTTTGATAGCTTTCAAGAGTCAAAGGACGGTCAGAACCCACTAAAAGTCACCAATCGCACGATCGCAGGTATCCCCAGAGTGAATGTGCGATCGCAGACTATTACCAACTTCACCAAGTTTCGCGGTATCGGTGATTGCGGCTCATCGGCTCTCTATAAATTGGAAGGCGATCGCCTAGTTTTACAGGAATTTCGGGCTAAGTATGAGTGCGATGGTGAATATGTCCAAGATTTTCCCGTGATTTATCCCAAATAGAGAAGTGGCTACGCCATTTCTCTATTTGGGAATTTTGCAAGCGTTGCTTCGCAACGCTTGCAAAATTATTCTTGGTGTGAGTGCAAAGCTTCGCCTACCCAAGAAATTTTTTAAAAAGCTGGCGTAGCCAGCTTTTTAAAGGTTCAAAGAAAGCGCAAAGCGCTGAAACCCTTAATCGTGGCGAGAAATAGCTACACCATGGGAAGTACCGATGCGATCTGCCCCTGCATTGATCAACGCGATCGCCTGCTCTCGCGTTCTGATACCCCCTGAAGCCTTGACTCCCACCTTACCGTTAGATATCTCCTTCAAAAACTTGACCATCTCTACCGTTGCGCCACCTGCCCAGCCCGTGCCAGTCTTTAAAAAGGCAACTCCAGCATCCATGCAAACCTCAGCAGCAAGCTCCTGTTCTTCAGGAGTAAGCATACTTAGCTCAAGAATTGCTTTGACAGGTTTGCCCGACTCCTCACAGATTTGGGCAATGTCTTGATGTAGTAAATTTGTCTGCCCAGACTTGAGCCAACCGAGATTGATGACCACATCTAATTCAGTTGCGCCATTCTCCACCGCCTCCATCGCTTCATAAAGCTTAACAGCCGATGTGGTTGCCCCACTGGGAAACCCAATCACCGTGCAAATTTCTACCCTACTTTTTAAGAGCCTTTCCCTAGCCCGCTTGATGTTGCAAGGGTATAGACAAACACTTGCAAAGCCTAAGCGATCGGCTTCATCACAAACTCGATCTACTTGTTCGTTAACAGCAGCAGGATCTAGTAGGGCGTAATCGATATAGGCGGCAGGATTGATATCAGTTTGGAGCATAAAACTATACACACTTGGACTAGCCAGAGGTTACATTGGAGATTAGTGACGATAACTTCTTATAATTACTTATCCAAGGTCTATTCTGACAAATTATTCCTAGTAATAAGCTAAGAACAAGCTGTCTAACAATATCAAGCTAGTTGAGGGCGCTCTGCATCCACGACATAATGACTAAGATGTTTCTTTACGGTTTCCTATGGCAAAGCAAGGGGTAGCTGGTACAAATCAAAACCCAGTAAACGAGTGGCGGCTCTTTGTAACACCATCGTTTGTTGGTGACAAGTATCGCCACGCCTTTGTGCTTAGCCTATAAGCTATCCGCTAAATATAAGTTAAATACAAATTAAACATAAGTTAAATATGCATATTTCCGAGTTAGATGAACTAGAAGCCTCAGTCAGTGATTTGCTGATGCTCGCAAAGGTTGAGTTAGAACAAAATCGACTCCAACAACAACGCGATCGCCAAATTCAAGAGGCAGTATCTCAAATTGAAGGACGCTTAAAACCATTGCTTGCCAAAGTTGAGCAGATGTTGCAGGAGTATGACCGTGAGGGCGGCAACCCCAACAGCGAGACAAGGCAACGACTAGAAAAAAAGGCTGCTGACATTCGGCAGGAAATAGCCGAAGCACCCAACCTAGCGGCTCAGCTCGCCGATCGCCAACTAATTTTGAGCGAAGAAAGATTATTAGATGAACGCATAACTGAACAAACCGCACAATGGCGACAAGAGCTAAAGGCTGACCTCTTGGAAATGATTGAAGAACAGCAAGATTTCTTTAGTGCTACCGATGCCTCGATCGCTGTTCGAGGATATGCCAATGATTTAAAAGCGATCGGCTCTCTAGAAGAAGTGGTCGAAGCCTTGATCAATCAAATAAATTCTCACAGCGAAGAAGGCCCCGTAGCCCGTTTGCGCGGTAGCCACGAGCAAACCCTGACTTTTATTTACAATAAGGCTCTCGAAAATCGCTCCCGTGTGGATCGTGCTCCTGATGTCCAGCCAACCACCAGACATCGTAAGTCTGAGAAACGCCCAGCTCTATACACCGATCTCAGCGGTAAGGTATTGGTATTTGGTGGACACGATCGCTTACAAACTGCTGTCAAAAATCGATTGCGCGATTCAGCAATCAATTTGATGTGGTACACCGAGCAGGATGGATTGCAGCTTGCTGCCCAAGGCGAAAGCCAAATCTCTGGTGGTGACTTAATTATTATCGTGACGGGCTATGCGAGCCACTCGCTTACAGAAAGAGCGATCGAAGCTTGTCGGCGAGCCAATAAAACCTATGAAATTGTCAATACTACAGGTATGACCCGACTACTCGAAGTGATTGAGTCAGGGCTAAAAGCAAAGCAACTAGCCCGCCATTGGAAGCAGGGTTAATGAGAATGGCTTCAACAAGTTGGCTTCGACTTCGCTCAGCCAACTTATTGAAGCCTTAGTTTCACCAATGACGAGTGACGACGCTTCGCGTCGTCACTCGTCTTCTGGGTTTAAGAATGACTACAGCTATAGAAGGATACTCAAAACTAATTTATTGATAATTTTATTGATATGGACAAAGATGCTCTCAAAGCTTTAACTGCTGCGGATATTGATCGCATTGTGGAAATGGCGTGGGAAGACCGCACTACCTTCGACACGATTTACGATCAATTTGGCATTTCTGAAGCTCAGGTAATCAAGATCATGAGGAAGTCGATGAAGCGGACTTCGTTTTTGATGTGGCGAGAACGGGTCAGTGGTCGCAAGACTAAGCACGCAGCCACTTCCGTAGCCCAAAGATTTCGCTGCAAAGAGCAGGACAAACCAAAGCAGTAACAGAAGACGAGTGGTGGCGCGAAGCGCCACCACTCGTTTCTTGGGATTTGTTGAAAATATTTTTGAAAGCGTTGCGAAGCAACGCTTTCAAAAATATTTCTGGGTTTGGGGTAAGCTTGAACAATTGCAACAAATCTCGTTGTATAGCAAAGCAAGCTTTGCTTAGGACACACCATAAATCAAGAAAATGCAACCCAAAATAATCATTCATGGCGGCGCAGGCAGCACCGTAGAAAGCAAAGGTGGATATGAGCCTGTTCGCAAATCACTATTTGCGGTTTTAGAGACCGTTTACCCAATGTTGCTCAATGGCACTAAGGCGATCGATGCGGTTGTTAAAGCTTGTCAAATGCTGGAAGACGATCCACGTTTTAACGCGGGGACTGGCTCGGTATTGCAGTCCGATGGTCAAGTGCGGATGAGTGCCTCAATCATGGATGGCGATCTCCAAAGCTTTAGCGGTGTGATTAATACTTCAAGGGTTAAAAATCCGATTAATTTGGCTCAACATTTGCAAACTAGCGACGATCGCGTTCTGTCGGACTATGGCGCAGCCGAACTCACTCGCGAACTCGCTATTCCTATCTATAACCCACTTACCGATGAGCGTCTGGCGGAATGGGTGGAAGAACGGAAAACCAACTTCACCCGCAAAATGGCAGATGTAGCCATGGGAACGATTGGCGCAGTAGTGCTTGATCAATATGGCAGTATTTGCGCGGGGACTTCTACGGGCGGACGAGGCTTTGAGCGGATTGGTCGAGTCAGTGACTCGGCAACCCCTGCGGGAAACTATGCCACTAAGTTTGCAGGAGTGAGCTGCACGGGTGTGGGTGAAGATATTCTGGATGAAGGATTTGCCACGAGAGTCGTGGTGCGGGTTACGGATGGGCTGACACTTGAGCAAGCAGTTGCCAAGTCCATTGATGAAGCAAAAAGCCGCGATCGCGATTTTGGAGCCATTTGTTTAGATGCAACAGGGGCGATCGCTTGGGGTAAGACCTGCCCTGTTTTGTTTGCCGCGTACCATGATGGCGAAAAAATGCAAGACACACTATAAAAACTTATGGAATACAGCAAAAAAAGTTTTGCTTAGGACATAAAACCAGAAGGCGAGTGGCGCCGCGCCGCGCCGCTACTCGCTTCTTGGGTTTTGATTTGTACTAACTAACTCATGCTTTGCTATAGCACCTTCGGCGTTATTCCTCAGATGAGCAGCAGCGCTGCTCATCTGTCCAAAATTGCAGAACTTTTGCCGCATATTGCAGTAAGAATTACTTGGAGATGTTACTACTCAATGAACATGAGCTAAGCTTTTCAGGAGGCGTAAATTAGAAGCATATGAAAGATGTAATCGTGATCGGTGCAGGTATGGCAGGTTTGACCTGCGCCCAACAACTAAAACAAGCGGGGCTAGATGTCACCATTGTCGAGAAGTCGGCAGGTGTGGGTGGGCGCATGGCAACTAGGCGCTTGCAGGGAACTTGGGTCGATCACGGCGCACAGCTAATATCGGTTAAAAGCGATGATTTTGGTAGATTTGTCCGCAAGCTACAGGACAAAAGCATAGTCAAGGAATGGACGCGCAATGTTTACCAACTATCCAGCAATGGGCTAACCCCCCCTGCGGCTAATGAACGACATCAGCGCTATTGCTGTCCCCATGGCATGACCGCGATCGCCAAGTATCTCGCCAGTGAGTTAGAAATTATCAATAATGCGCGGATCGTCAGCGTCAACCATAGGGATCAAAAGTGGCAACTACTGAGCGATCGCCAAGAATTAATGGAAACGCGGGCGATCGTCTCGACCATTCCTGCCCCGCAATTTTTACCCCTATTTGAAGAAGTCCTTGCGCCAGCCCCTAGCTTCTTGCAAGCATTGCAATCGGTGAAGTTTGCCCCCAGTGTCACGATTATGGCTGGCTATAATTCTAGCTATGAAGTTCCCGAAGAATGGCAAGCGATCGCCTGTGTGAATGACCCGATTTTGAGTTGGATTAGCCACAACAGCAGCAAACATCCTGATACTTCGAGTCAGCCAGTATTTGTATTTCAAAGTACTGCCCCCTTTGCCAGACAATCCATGGATGAAGCCGATCTGGAAATCGCGGGTAAACCTTTACTCAATCAGTCAGGACGCTTACTTGCACCTTGGCTAGCTAGTCCAGAATGGTGGCAAGTCCATCGTTGGCGCTATGCCCTTGTGGAAGAGTCCTTGGGCGTTTCATGCCTATCTACTAAGATTCCCATTCCTCTGGTCTGTGCGGGGGATTGGTGTGCAGGTAAAACCATCGAAGCCGCCTACCATTCAGGAATAGCTGCCGCTGAATCAGCGATCGATTTACTCAAGTAAAG
This sequence comes from Pseudanabaena sp., assembly GCA_003249015.1. Classification (GTDB taxonomy): domain Bacteria; phylum Cyanobacteriota; class Cyanobacteriia; order Pseudanabaenales; family Pseudanabaenaceae; genus Pseudanabaena. Next base: position 253,711 of record QBLS01000004.1, read on the forward strand.
GCGGGCTTCGACTTCGCTCAGCCAGCAATAGGTGTTGGCTGAGCGAAGTCGAAGCCATAATCTCAAAGCTATAGAGATTCCAAACCACCATAAATTGCCATTTTCCGATCGCTTAGCCAAGCCCACATCTGGTCTCCATAGGAAAAATGCCACCATTCGTTAGGATGGCGCTGAAATCCGCTCTGGCTCATCACTTGATTTAACAATTGCCGATCTCGATTAAATCCTACTGCCTGAGCATTACGAAAACTTGCAAAATAATCTGGCAAAGAGCGATCGCTAATTTCATCAATCGGTGCACCCATATTTACTTCTGTATGGGTATTAGCATCATAAAACGTCACATCGATCGCGGCTCCCGTACTGTGGGGCGGCGGCGTTTTCGGGTCATGGCTTGGTAAAGCCCAAAACTTTAACACCTCTGACATCAACGCAGTTTTTTCAGTTTCGGTCATTTGATTTAGCTCTAAACCTTTACCCTCAGCGAGCTGAGCTAGACTATAGTCCACCATAAACTGCTGCACCGCGATCGGACGATAGGCATCAAAAACTGCAAGTTGATATTCAGGACGAATCTCTTGTAGGTAAGCTTGGGCAGTTCGCAGTTTTTCTAAAATTCCTTGGCGCACAAAAAAAGGTGAGCGATCGCCATAGGGCGCTCCCAATGACATATAAGGGTGAGGGTCAATAGTGATCAACCCTGAAATTTCTGTTAGGGGCTGATTGCACTCTTCAATAGGAATGGCTTGATAGGGTTTTAGCATCTGTTTTTTGTAAAGCAATTATGGCGATTAATGAAGTGGCGCGAAGCGCCACTTCATTAATCTTTAAGTTTTATAGCTGTTTCAAATAAGAGTTAGGGCTTCGACTTCGCTCAGCCAGCAGTATACGT